>NZ_AUGR01000001.1 GCF_000422765.1 Neptunomonas japonica DSM 18939
TCGGATAGAGGGCTTCAATACTGTTCAGCAGTCTATCAGAAGGCATTGGAGGATAACGGTATGGTGCCGTCGATGACAGATGGTTATGATTGCTATCAGAATGCACTGGCAGAGAGAGTTAACGGGATACTCAAGCAGGAGTTTCTACTGTATCGATGTAAAACGTTTATTGAATTGAAAGTGTTGGTGGCTGAGTCAATCGCTATCTATAACCAAATGAGGCCGCACTTGAGCCTTGGCATGAAAACGCCAGAAGAGGTGCATAAAAAAAGCGGCTGCCTAGGGCAACCGCTTCTATCAAAAACCGTCAACGTATTTTAGGACGGGACACAAAGAATACTTATTGAGCGCTATCCATCATGTACTGGATAGAAGCTTGCAGCTCGTCATCTGAACATGCAGCACATGTGCCACGTGGAGGCATTGCATTGATGCCGCTGATAGCAGTTTTCAATAACGCATCGATACCTTTAGCGCCGCGGTCAGCCCAGTCGCTAGTACCGTATTTAGGAGCACCTGCAACACCAATTGAATGGCACGCTGCACAGCTAGCGTTGTAAACGTCTTCACCAGAACGTGCGCCACCCGATGCTGCCGCTACGACTGCGCCACCACAAGAGTCATCACCTTCTACACATACATTACCAAGTGGCTTGATACGCTCAGCAATTTTTTCATCAGAAGTGTTAGCACCAACCGAAGTTGATAGCGCAACGCTTAAACCCAGAATACTTAGAACAGAAGCAATTTTAGCAGTCAATTTCACAGTGGTGACCTCATTACAGTTACGATAGATGCAATAACTAAAGCATCAAGATAATTAATTCGGTCAGAATTATACCGGCAAAAGGCCTTCACGAAAATGGGGTTTCTCTGCACCTTATGGCTTATATCAAGCTTTAAGCGACTTTAATTTGTAGCTTTTTATGGTTTTAGTCGATATCGAGAGACAAATAACGCTATTTATTGGTGTGTATTGGAAAAGATTTAAGTTTGGTGGGTTTAAGGAAGAAATACGAAATATATAAATATGAAGGTACGAATAAGTCCTAAATGGTTGATATAAAAAGCTACTAATCGATCTAAGTTCTTGGCAAAAGGCTAATACCCCCGTATTATTATCGCCTTGAAATCTTCAAGGTTTCTTGCGCCAGTAGCTCAGTTGGATAGAGTAGTAGGTTCCGATCCTATTGGTCGGGGGTTCGACTCCCTCCTGGCGCACCACTTTTATATTGTGGCTAATTGCATGATTCCTTTCGGAATTACTACCCCATCCACCCGAGCTAATGGCGCAAGCCTAATAGTTTTCAGGGGCAAAATAGGGGGTTGGTCACAGTGCCGGTATAGCTCAGCTGGTAGAGCAACTGACTTGTAATCAGTAGGTCCCGAGTTCGACTCTTGGTGCCGGCACCACTTCTTATTATATCTTCCTCGTTCAAATGGCAGTGAATTGTAGCCGAAACACCTAAAAACCTCTTACGTGATTACTTAGTTGAGACTCAGATGCAATTTTTCAAAGGCTTCTCGGTTCAATTCTTCCCGAAAATCGGGGTGTGCGATATTGATTAAGTCCTTCGTGCGTTCGCGCAAGCTACGGCCCCGTAAGCTGACGACTCCGTACTCAGTAGCAATATAGTGTACATGAGCTCGTGTTGTTACTACGCCTGCACCAGCGCTAAGGGTTGTAGTGATTCGGGATATGCTTCCACCTGCAGCGGTTGAAGGTAAGGCGATTACGCCACGCCCACCTTCTGACAAGGATGCGCCGCGAACAAAGTCTATCTGCCCGCCAAAGCCGGAGTAGATTTTTGTACCCATTGAATCTGCACAAACCTGACCGGTTAAATCGACTTGGATGGCGCTATTGATCGACATTGCTTGAGGGTTGCGCTGAATGCTCCGCATGTCGTTCACATATTCGGTATCTAAGAATTGCACAGTAGAATTATCATCTACAAAGTCATAAAGCTTCTGGCTTCCAATAACAAAGCTAGTGACAATTTTTCCGGGGTGATTTTTTTTATAAGCACCAGTGATCACTCCTTTTTCAACAAGTGGAAGAATACCGTCTGAAAACATTTCGGTATGAACCCCCAGATCCTTTCTGTCACCTAAGCAGGCAAGTACGGCATCAGGAATGGCTCCGATACCCGTTTGAATGCAGTCACGGTCCTGTACAAGCGCTGCTACATTTTGCCCGATTGAGTTATAAACATCGTTTTGAGAGGCCGGAGCATGGCAGCTTATCGGTACAGACTCTTCGTACACAGTGTGAAAGCTTTTATAAGTGATGAGACCATCCCCGTGTGTGCGCGGCATTTGAGGGTTGATATGAGCAATGATTTTACCGGCTTTCTCTAATGCAGCATGAGTAGCCTCAACCGACACACCCAGTGAGCAGTTACCATGCTTATCGGGTGGGCTAACCTGAATAATTGCGGTATCTATCCGTTGTTCTCCGCTACGAATAAGCTTTGGCACTTCTGCTAATAGTATAGGGACATAATCTGCATCACCGTTTTGAACAGCCTTACGAGTTACAGCACTGACAAAATAACAACGACAGCGAAGATGGCCGCGTAGTTGCGGAGCTACCATTAATGCTGCGCCATCACCCTCCGTATGTAGCTGCAATAAAGTTAAGTTACGGCACGACAAAGCATGTTTAGCTAAGCCTTTAAGCAATACAGTGGGCGTTGCTGCCATGTTATGCGTCCAGATAGCTTCATTATCCTTAATTGATGAAACCGCATCTTCAGAGTTATTGGCAATTTTAGGGGGCATTTTCGACTCCATTAAGGGGATACACGTATTATAGTTGGCTTTATATCGTTTTACTGTAGTCAATCCATTTGAGTTACGATGCAGGCTCAATAGTTATCAGGGATGTTACAGGCGAATGGTCACAGTGCTGTATAGCTCAGCTGGAAGAGCAACTGACTTGTCATCAGTAGGTCCCGAGTTTGACTCTTGGTGCCTGCACCAAGCGTTAAATCGAGCGCTCGTACGCAGAGCTTGAATCACTTTGCGTACAAGTCACTAAAGCGAACACAGAAGGAGTGTTTTATTACCATGCTGTTGAAGGTTACCCATTGATGCAAAATAAAGTAGATCTATTCACTTATCCGTGAGGTTTTGATGGTAATGGTGGTGGCTTATTGTTGTACTCAGGCATTCTAGGGCAGTTTGGTCTGAAAGAAGATCAAGCCTTAGCTAGCTTGTGATTAAAGGTCATCAGACATGCGATAGAGCGGTATTTGTAACGGTGTACAAGGCACTGTCTTTGATGCCTTCAAGGAGAATACGGCCCGTCAGCAGCTACTAATGGTTTGGACCCCGCTTGTATGAAGTTAATGTTGATGGTTTCGGTCACGCAGAAGGCTACTTTTTAACAAACGTTGTGGTATTACCCGTGCTGCAATCGACATGGAAATTGATGTTATTAATCTAATGCTAGTTAAAGATTTTTGGTTGTTAATAGAGGGTATGATTTTTTCTGGGGCATTATTTTCCTTATCTTTTAACATCGGTTTGCAGTGTGTCTTGATGATTGTTTAGTAATGATTTTATGTTCACCATAGCTCTTGTAGTTATATAGTTAATATTCTTGAGTTTGGGGTTGGATTTAATAAAAATCCCTATATATTTCAACAGATAATGTTTGCTATATTGCATCGTCGCTTTGAGTTGGATCTTGAAGGGCATATATGAATATGAATATGAATAGCAAAAAGATTGTTAGTGCAGTGGCTTTGGCATGTACTGTTGTAGTTTCCGCTCCTTCAGCGTTTGCTGATAGTGCAAAAGCACCAGGAACAGGACCAAACCCATTTACTGATTGTGGTATTGGTGGTGCGTTATTCGAAAACACTCATTGGGCGGCAGTGTCTTCAAACGTTATTTGGGATCTGGGTACTACAGCGGTTATTTCTGCAACTGCGAGCCCGGAAACGTGTTCAGCACAAAATATGCAAGCAGCTCAATTTATTCTTGAGTCATATAAAGGCTTGGTAGAAGAAACAGCTAAAGGCACAGGTGAAAATTTAGCTGCGATGCTAGATATTTATGAATGCGAGCAAGGCCAAGCAAGTACTGTTATCGGTGCAGTTCGTGCTGATATGGCTAAGCAAGTAGGATCAGAAGGGTACATTAGTCAATCTAATGTCGAGAAAGCATCTGCGTACTATGACTCTGTTAGTGCTGCTGCTAAGGTTTGCTCTGCTTAATTAGTTACTTCGCTTCACTGAATAGTCATATTCAGCGAAGCGATTAAGCTCTTCTGTTTTTCGAACATACAAGAATTCTTTCATGTTGCCACGTATTGTTTGTATTTTAGTCTGCTCCTTTTTTTCTGTTGTACAGGCATCTGAATCTAAGCTAGATACTGCATTCGTAAAAGCTTTAGCAAAGGATTCAATGTGGATTAAGTTGGCTCATTATGAGCTAAATTCTGCATCTGAATCTGGTTTTTTGGGTGCAATCAATAGTAAAGATTTTTATCTGTCGGAGAATGGAAAAGAAAATCCTTTATCGGAGCTAAGAGAAACTATAGCTTCTCTCTACGCAGAAGAAACAGAAGGAAATATACATGCTCAGTGCCAGTTTCCAGCGAGATATTTATGGTTGAAAAAACGCTTGCGAGGTTACGTTTCTCTGCCTAAAAGCGTTGATTGCCCTGAATTTCATAAGTGGGCTAATAATGGTTCATTTAAATCAATCAGTGTGGTTTATGTTACGGGATACTTGGGTAATCCTGCATCTTTTTATGGACATACTTTTTTAAAATTCAACTCTGAAAATGGCAAATCATATTCATTAGATAAAACTATAAATTATGGAGCCGTTGTTCCTGATTCGGAAAATCCCGTCACCTATATATATAAGGGAATATTTGGAGGTTATACGGGAGGGTTTAGTGAAATAGGATATTATTTTCATAAGAATAATTATGGAGATAATGAGCTAAGAGATATGTGGGAATATGAGCTGAGCATTAGCTCAGAGGACGCTAACTTAATTGCTGCTCATGCTTGGGAAATATTAAAGAAGGAGTATACGTACTTCTTTTTCAAAAAAAATTGTGCATATCGCATGGCGGAATTAGTTGAGCTTGCTAATGATGTAAAAATAATTAATTCAAAACCTGTTACTATTCCTCAGTCACTTATAACAGCTATCTATAATGCCAAGGTTAAAGATGAGCCTTTGGTTAAAGCTGTTGTTTACCATCCTTCACGGCAATCAAAACTATACGATAAGTACTTATCGCTGTCCTCTAATGAGAAAGCGCTGGTTCATACTATTGTTAATGATCATAAGCAACTTGCTACTGAACAGTATGAAAATAGAGCAGTAGAGTCGAAACATAAGGTTGTTGATACACTGCTTGATTATTTACAGTTTGCTCGTAGCCCAGATGAGCGGGCAAACAATATAGTGACTCCTTTCTATAGAGAAGTTCTATTAGAGCGCTATAGATTACCTTTAGGTGAGAGTAAGAGTAAAGAAAGAGTTGCGTCTCCTCCACACCAAGGGCGCTCGCCTAGCTTAATACAAGTTGGAGTAACCCATAACTCTGTTCATGGAGTGGGTTATATTTTTGCATTAAGGCCTGCTTATTATGATGTGTTAGATGCAGATAAAAGTCATGTAGCAGACTCCGTGTTATCTATGGGTAGTATTGAAGTATTGGCCCAATATAACTCTTTGAAACTTCGCCGTTTCTCTTTAATTAACCTTGAAAGCGTTAATGCAGCAGTGACAGGGTTGCCCGGTGATAATGGAAATAGCTGGCGTATACAGGCGTTGTTGGAACCTTTAGATCTTAGTTGTCAGGATTGTTTGACGCTGAAAGCGAAAGCCTATTATGGTTATTCAAAAAGAATATCCTCAGAGTTTTTGTTTGGTGGGTATTTAGGTGGATTTTTACAAGATAATGTAAGGAGAAGCGGTAATATAGGTGTTGTCTCTAGAGTGTTTTCAAATATTTCTGTAAGCAAGGACTTTAATGCGAGTGTTTTTGTAGAGTCGTTAAAGCCCATTGATAGGGATGCTAAAACTCAGTATAAATACGGTGTTGAAATACGCGAAAGAATATCCAAAAATTCAGATGTAAGATTGTTTTACACAAACGATCAAGCAGAAGAAGTTTCAATGAAGTTTGGCTTTTATTTTTAAGAACTAAAACAAATAACGGTGTATCAGACTGTTAGATAGAGAGTAAATACAGTTGAATAAACATAGGGTATGCTCTTAAGTTGATGGAGCAACAAGCGCTCTATCAGCTGATAAATAGGAGCTTTGCTTATGAGTACCTCAAAAGGTATGCCGTTGAACCCACTTGATTCAGAAGAGCAGCGGGTGATTTTACTCAAGGGAACCGAAAGACCTTTTACGGGTGAGTATAATGACTTTTCAGAAGTCGGTAAATTTGTTTGCAAACAGTGTAATGCAGCGCTTTATCTCTCAACGGATAAGTTTTCTTCTGGATGCGGCTGGCCTAGTTTTGACGATGAAATTAAAGGGGCTGTGAAGCGAGTATCTGATGCTGATGGTCGTCGTACAGAGATCGTGTGTGCTAATTGTGATGGGCATTTAGGGCATGTTTTTGAAGGGGAGCAGATGACAGATAAAAATACTCGTCATTGTGTGAATTCTATCTCTATCAAATTTGTTAAAGCGTAACGTTGTGAGTGTAAATACAGTTGGTCGTTTATTAAGCCGCCACCTCAAGAATATTAAGCCGGGGAGTTTGGACTGGATTGGCCTGCGCCCTGAGCGAAAAATGGATATGCAAGAGGTATCACAAGTTGAGGCTATTGCTGAAATGGGTCTTGCCGGAGATCGAAGATGCAATGGTACTCCGGGTTCGGCACGACAGGTTACCTTGATCAACAGTGAACATATGGAAGTAGTCGCTAAGTTGATGGGGTTTGAGTCTATAGATGCCTGTCTATTACGCCGTAATTTGGTGGTGTCTGGTATTAACCTAATGGCGCTTCGTCATCAGCGTTTTCGTATTGGCGAGGTAGAGTTTGAAGCAACAGCTCAATGCCACCCTTGTTTACGTATGGAGCAAGCACTTGGTCAAGGTGGAGTAGCGGCGATGCTTGGTCACGGTGGTATTTGTGCCAAGATTACTCAGGGAGGAGTTATTGCTGTGGGTGATGAAGTGGTCAAATTATAGTGTGAGCCTGATACGGAGCTGTTCTTCATTTTTCTCAATACCAGCGCCTTACGACGTTATTCGGGTTTAGGGGTATCTGCATAAAAACTGAAAGAGCGTAAAGGGGTGCTTTTGGCGTGATACATCGCTTCATCAGCATTTTGTAATAGCTGTTCGGCTATTCTCGAGTCTGAGGGGAAAAGGCTAATGCCAATGCTAGCTGAAAGGTTTATGTTCACTTCTTTAAGGACGAAAGGCTGTTCTATGCAGCGTGTTAGTTTCTCTGCAACGACCTGAGCCTGGCTGTTATCTGCAATATCTATCAACGCTATAAATTCATCCCCTCCCATTCTTGATAAGGTATCAACTTTACGCATGCT
Organism: Neptunomonas japonica DSM 18939; assembly: GCF_000422765.1. Taxonomy (GTDB): domain Bacteria; phylum Pseudomonadota; class Gammaproteobacteria; order Pseudomonadales; family Balneatricaceae; genus Neptunomonas; species Neptunomonas japonica. Next base: position 7,546 of record NZ_AUGR01000001.1, read on the forward strand.
ATCTTGCAGTCTTTTTGCGACGGCTATCAGTATGTTGTCGCCTTCAAAGTGACCATGTAGATCGTTTACTGGTTTAAAGTTGTCTAGATCGATAAAAAGCACTGCAATTTGCCGGCGTTGTCTTTCTGCACGAATAATGGCGCTTTCCAGTTTAGTTTTTAAGAGAAGACGATTAGGTAATCCAGTAAGGTGGTCGTGATAGGCTTGAGTTAATAGTTCTCTTTCGCGTGCTTTATGTAAGCGGTTGTCTCTTAGAATGATCACGAATTTTTCGACTTGTTGATCGTTATCCAAAACAGCATTTAAGGTTGCAAGAAATGGCGCTTGGTCTTGTGAGGTTATCTCGCCATGCCAGCTTAGTTCTGAACGGATAATTTTCTCTAGTGTGGGTGGCACATTGGAGCAGTAAAAAAGTTCGGTGATTAATAAGCGCTTGCCTGTGATGACTTTAGGAAAACGTTCTTTTGCGGCTAGGTTTGCTGACAATATTTCACCTACGTTCGATAAAATAAAACAGCAATCTGATGTGGTTTCAAAAACAAGGGCTGCCAGCTGTAACTTGTGTTCGATTTCTCGTTCCCGCGTGACATCATGACCGATGCCCATAATGCCTTCTACATCACCTGTATCATTGAGTAGTGGTAGTTTTAGCATGTCGACTAAGCGACGTTGCCCATCGTTATAGGTAACCGGCTCATCGCACCTAAGTTCTTGGCCGCTGCTTTTAACTTCAGCATCTCTTGCTTTCACGTATGCTGCTGAGGGCTTGGACATCAGGTCATTGTCCGTTTTACCAATGATCTTCTCTGAAGATGTATCGAGTAAAGCCTCAAAGCTTTTGTTACAGCGTTGGTAAACGCCTAACTTATCTTTAACGAAGATAAAGTCAGGAATCGCATCAATGATGGTGCTTAATAAGTATTTTTCTTTTTCTAGTGCCGCTTGAGTCTGCTTTAGAACGGTAATGTCTCTTGCGACTACGGCTATGCCTCTACCTGAGACTAGTTTTCCCGTATAAAGTGTATGGCGGCTATCAAGAAATCGTAGCTCTCCGCATTGGTTATGCCTCCAAAACTGGAGGTGCACTTCTTCTCCCGCTAAAGCCCGATCAAGGTTAGGCTTTATAACTTGCCTAAATATTTCTTGTCCGTGAAGCTCCGCAGCACTTTTACCAATAATATCTTTGGTCTGCATTCCAAAAAATAAGGAATATCCATAACTTACAGCAACATAGCAGTAGTTGTGATCTACGATTGATATGAGGTCTTCTAATGCCTCTAAAACAGAGCTCATTTCAGAAGCAGTATTGAATTCGTTCAAGTCGTTTGTTGAATGTATGCCAGTGCCGACACTATCTTTCTTTTTCATACCAGCAGTGTAGCCCATCGGTGTTAAAAAATAGAAATCTTTAAAACGTTACTCTTTGATTTATATTAGGCTTTTCTTATGTATTGGTGTCTTGATATCGATCAAGTCCCTTTGCGCGGTGCTTCTATACCCTGCGTCATTATGTCGCACTACTGATGTGCAGATTAACGGGTTAGGACGTTCGATGAACAGATATATAAAGCGATGGATTGTTACGCTGGTGGCTTTTTTCATGATGGCTGCTACTGCATATGGAATGGTTCCGGTATCACAAGAACAGCAGTTGGAGTTAATTCGAACTGCATTTCCTGATGCGACCAACATCAGTGATAAGACTCAGATTCCAGAAGGTACTGCAATAATCCGTACAGTAACTCAAGGTGAGCAGGTGTTGGGTTATGCTTTTGAATCTGATGATGTGGTTGATATTGCCGCCTATTCTGGTAAGCCTATTGAAATGCTGGTGGCAATTGATACTGAAGGTAACTTTAAGCTATCCACTGTTCTTGAGCATCATGAACCTATCCTGCTGGTGGGTATTCCTGAGCATACCTTGTTTGATTTTGCCGCCCAATACTTACCTCTGAAGTTAACCGACAGGGTAAAAGTGGGTGCGGCAAATAATAGTGATGTTATTAGCTTGGATGCTATCTCGGGTGCAACGGTAACCGTTATGGTTGTTAATGAGACAGTCATGCGTGCTGCCCGAAAAGTGGCTCAGCAGTTAGGTCTGCTGGGGATGTCTGAGCAAGCGAAAATTCCACCTTCAACAATTAATGCTGATGTATTCACAAAAGCTGATTGGATGACTCTCACGGGTGATGGTTCAATTCGTCATTTGTCATTAACGCGCGGTGATATTAACGAAGCGTTTAAAGGCACAGCTGCTGAAAAAGATATTTCAGGTAAAGGGCAGCACCAACAAGAAGCTTTTATAGACCTTTTTTATGCGCCTGTGAACATTCCGACTATTGGTCGTAATTTGCTAGGTGACAGCGAATATAAATGGTTAATGGGTGAGATTAAACCCGGTGACCAAGTTATTGCTGTCATGGGTGAAGGGCGTTACTCCTTTAAAGGTAATGGCTATGTACGTGGCGGAATTTTCGACCGTTTTCAAATACAGCAATTAGATAAAGTTATTAGTTTTCACGACTCTGATTTTTACCGTCTGAATGATGTCTTTATTGAAGGTTTTCCAGGTTTTTCTGAGATGGCTCTGTTCATTGTGCGCGCACAGTATGAGTTTGATATAGGAACGCCGTGGCAGGTTGAGTTATTAGTGCGTCGCCAAGTAGGTGCGTTAGATAGCGTCTTTACGAGCTTTTTTGGTGATTACATGACGCTGGATAATTACATCACGCGTCCAGAGCCTGTAATTGAAGAAGAACCTAAACCGTTATGGGTGTCTGTGTGGGAAGGTAAAGCATTTCAAATTACCGTGCTAAGTATCAGCTTAGTACTACTAACCATAATCATTTTCCTACAGGATTGGTTGGTTCGCTATCCTCGGCTACTGCGTAATATTCGCCATGTATTCCTGACTTATACCGTGTTCTTTATCGGGTGGTACACGCTAGGCCAGCTATCTATCGTTAATGTCTTTACTTTTGTGCATGCTGCTATGGGTAAGTTCCAGTGGGATGTGTTTTTACTCGACCCAATGCTGTTTATTCTTTGGGGCTTTGTCGCTATGACACTAGTGCTCTGGGGACGTGGAATATTTTGCGGCTGGTTGTGCCCGTTTGGTGCATTACAGGAGCTGATTAATGAGATAGCGCGCGCTGTAAAGATTAAACAGTACGAGCTTCCCTTCGCCGTTCATGAGCGTCTTTGGGCCATTAAATACATCATTTTACTGTTGTTGTTTGCTGTGTCGCTGGAATCCCTGAGTGAAGCTGAACGTTATGCAGAAATAGAGCCTTTTAAAACATCCATCATGTTGAAGTTCCAGCGTGAGTGGGGCTACGTTCTTTATGCGGGTGTTTTGCTGTTCGTTTCTATATTTACCCGCAAAGTGTACTGCCGTTATATCTGCCCTCTTGGTGCTGCGCTAGCCATTCCTTCACGTCTGAGGTTGTTTGATTGGCTGTATCGTCGTAAGGAGTGTGGCCAGCCCTGCAAGCTATGTGCGAATGAATGTGAGATTCAGGCGATTCACCCTGACGGTACTATCAATGCTAACGAATGCCACCACTGTTTGGATTGCCAAATGACTTACCACAGCTCTGATAAATGTCCTCCATTAGTGGTTAAAAAACGTAAGGCCCGTAAAGCGAACAAAGCAATACCGACTGCAAACCAGATACCGAGTATAGACATCACTGATCCAGTGAAAAACTGATCAATGAATTAATAAACATCGAAAAATAATGATTTCGGAGAAGATAAATGATTGATCCTAAAGATAAAGATCTACCAGCGATTGATACTGAAGACCGTCATGCCAGTGAGCATGTAAAGCTAAGCCGTCGTCTTTTCCTAGGTGGCTCTGCTGCTTTAGTGGGAGCTGCTGGTGTTGGTTTTGGTTCAGCAATGATGCCTTCTGTAGCTAATGCTTCTTCAGGCACTAAACACACAGTAGGACCAGGTGAGCTTGATACATACTACGGTTTTTGGAGTGGTGGCCATCAGGGTGAAGTCCGTGTTTTAGGCTTGCCTTCAATGCGTGAGCTTATGCGTATCCCCGTTTTTAACGTTGATAGTGCTACCGGCTGGGGTATTACCAATGAGTCTAAAGCTGTTCTAGGTGAAAATGCACCATTGAACGGTGACTGTCACCACCCTCATATGTCCATGACTGATGGCCAATATGATGGTAAGTATCTGTTTATCAACGATAAGGCAAACACACGTGTTGCTCGTATCCGTGCTGATATCATGAAAACGGATAAGATCACTACTGTACCTAACTGCCAAGCGATTCACGGCTTGCGTGTACAGAAAGTCCCGTTTACTAAATATGTATTCGCTAACGCTGAATTCCGTATGCCACACCCTAACAATGGCACCAATATGGATGACATTGAAGGTTACTACACCATGTTCAATGGCTTGAATGCTGAGACTATGGAAGTTGATTGGCAGATTATCGTAGATGGTAACCTAGATAACACTGATGCTGATTACACCGGTAAGTATGCGTTCTCTACGTGCTACAACTCTGAGGGTGCAGTTGATCTAGCCGGTTCAATGCGTAATGAGCGTGATCACCTAGTTATCTTTAATATCGAGCGCATCGAAGCTGCTGTAAAAGCAGGAAAATTCGAGACGCTAGGCGATTCTAAAGTACCTGTGTTGGATGGCCGTAAAGGTTCTGAGCTTACTCGTTATGTTCCTGTTGCTAAAAACCCGCATGGTATCAATACCGCGCCAGGTGGTAAGTATGCAGTTGCGAATGGTAAGTTATCGCCAACAGTTACTGTGTTCCAGCTAGATAAGTTTGATGCACTGTTTGCTGATGAAATTAAACCGCGTGATACGGTAGTCGCTGAAGTTGAGTTAGGACTTGGGCCATTGCATACCGCGTTCGACGGTAAGGGCAACGCCTTTACTACCTTGTTTATCGATAGCCAGATTTGTAAGTGGAATATCGACAAAGCAATTGCTGCTTATAACGGTGAAAAAGTTAACTACATCGTGCAGAAGTTGGATGTTCATTATCAGCCAGGTCATAACCATACAACGATGGGTGAAACCCGTGATGCGGATGGCCAATATCTGGTTTCTCTACAGAAATTCTCAAAAGACCGTTTCTTGCCATGCGGCCCATTACATCCAGAGAACGATCAGCTGATCGATATCTCCGGTGATGAGATGGTGTTGATTCATGACGGCCCAGCCTTTGCTGAACCGCATGACTGTATGATGGTTCACCGTTCAAAAGTGAAAACTCGTAAGCTGTATGACCGTAAAGATCCTACTTTCGCTATGACTGTTGATATGGCTAAGAAAGACGGCGTGACGCTTGAAACTGACAATAAAGTTATTCGTGACGGTAATAAAGTTCGCGTTTATATGACATCAGTTGCGCCAAGCTACGGCATGGATCAGTTCACTGTGAAGCAAGGTGATGAAGTGACAGTCGTCATTACTAACTTGGATCAGATCGAAGATGTATCGCATGGTTTCTGTATGGTAAACCATGGCGTGCAGATGGAGATTAGTCCGCAGCAAACAGCCTCTGTTACCTTTATGGCTAACGATGTTGGCGTGCATTGGTACTACTGTAACTGGTTCTGCCATGCACTACATATGGAAATGCGTGGTCGCATGTTGGTTGAAAAGGCTTAATCCAACAAGCGGGAAATCTAATTTTCTCGCTATATCAACAGGAGCCAGCCGTTTAACGTCTGGCTTTTGTTGTTTTATTTATCGTGATGGGAGTAACAAAATGAAGTTACTACGCAATTATATTGCTGTGATGCTGGTATCGCTTTGTTTTGTGACGTTTGCCAGTGGGCAAACACGAACGATCACCCCGTCTGATGATCTGCAAGCTGCTATTGATACTTCACAAGCTGGGGATCAACTGATACTCGATGCTGGGCGCTATAGCGGTAATTTCACTATCAAAAAGAGCCTTACGCTTACCGGAAAACCCGGTGCCATTATTGATGGTAATGGTCAGGGCCATACCTTGGTGATTGAAACACCTGATGTGCGTATTGAAACACTTGAGATAACAAACTGGGGAGACGATTTAACGGATATGGACTCCGGTATTTTTGTTGAGAAAAAAGCCACCAATACACAAATTCTGAATAACTACTTTCTTGGCGATACATTTGGTATATGGGTGGATGGCGCTCAAGAAGTACTTATTAAAGCGAACCGTATCGAGGGAAATCTCAAGGTTCGTTCGCAAGACCGTGGTAATGGTATCCACCTGTTTAATGTCGGTAAGGCACGTGTGGAAGCTAACGAAGTGTGGCATACCCGTGATGGTATTTATATCGATACCAGTAATGGTAATGAGCTAGTAGGTAACTACCTGCACGATTTACGGTATGGCGTGCATTATATGTATTCATATCACAACTTAGTTTCTGGTAACCGTACCGTTAATACCCGTACAGGGTATGCATTAATGCAATCTAAGTTCCTTACTGTTACCGATAATATTTCAGAAAACGATTCGAATTACGGCATTCTGATGAATTTTATTACCCAGTCAACAATAGAAAATAATAGGGTGTCTGGTGTTCAAAATAATCGCTTTGTAGAAGGTGCTCCTTCTATGACAGAAGGTAAAGCCCTGTTTATTTATAACTCTTTATTTAACAAAATCCGCGGTAACTATTTTGCAGAGAGTGATATGGGCGTTCACCTGACCGCAGGCTCTGAAGATAACATTTTTACGCGTAATGCTTTCATCAATAATAAAGAACAAGTTAAGTATGTGGCTACTCGTCCACAAAACTGGTCTCACGAAGGGGTAGGTAATTATTGGAGTGACTACCTCGGATGGGATATGGATGCCGATGGCATTGGTGATACACAATATGAGCCAACAGATGGTGTTGATCGTTTGTTGTGGAAGTTCCCTGCAGCGAAGGTGTTATTGAACAGTCCTGCAGTAGAAACTATTCGTTGGGTACAGAGGCAGTTTCCCGTGCTCAAAGCACAGGGTGTTGTTGATACTCATCCCTTGATGAGCTTACCCAAAAAGTTATCGCCTTCAGCAGTGAGTGATACTGCCGTGATGGAAAAAATAGATGACAAACATAGTTGAGTTAGTGGGCGTAGAGAAACGCTACCAGAGTGTAAGGGCATTAGAGCCGCTGGATCTGTTATTACCAGAAGGTGAAGTACTGGGACTGTTTGGCCATAATGGGGCGGGCAAAACCACGACTATCAAATTGATTCTTGGACTCATTAAAGCCAGTGCGGGTTCTGTACGTGTTTTTGGACAAGACCCTACTTTTTCCGAGTCACGTAAAGAGCGCCAGCAGTTAGGTTTTCTTCAGGAAAATGTCAGCTTTTATGATCAACTGACAGGGGTAGAAGTGCTACGTTACTTTGCCCGCCTAAAAGGTATTCAGACATCAGAATGCCATCGTTTACTTGACCAAGTGGGTTTGAAAGCAGCGGCGGGTCGGCGGGTTAAAACTTATTCAAAAGGGATGCGCCAACGCTTAGGTTTAGCTCAGGCGTTATTAGGAAACCCAAAGCTATTGTTATTGGATGAGCCAACAGTAGGGCTTGACCCTCTAGCAACACAGGATTTTTATCACCGTATAGGACAGCTAAAAGAGCAGGGCTGTACGGTCGTGTTGTGCTCGCACGTGCTACCCGGTGTTGAGAAGTATATTGATCGTGCAATGATTATGGGAAAAGGTAAGGTACTCGCGCAAGGTAGTTTGAATGACTTGCGACAACAAGCAGAGTTACCACTGGTATTGAATGTTAAAGGGTCTGGATTACAGGTCCCTGAGAGTATTCAGTCACGCGCAACAGTATTGGAAGATGGTGTCAGTATGCATCTCTCTTTACAGGAGAAAATGCCAGTTATGCAACATATGCTAGCGCAAGCGGGTGTGACGGATATTGATCTTCATTTACCGTCACTTGAGGATCTTTATACCCACTATACACGCACCTGTGTTGGTCATGAGATGGAGGGTGTTTTATGAACCCCATTGTAACAGTTGCCGCAAAAGAGTTTCGTGATGGTCTACGTAACCGTTGGGTGCTTTCAATTGCAATAATATTTGCAGTGATGGCTACCGGTCTCGCTTATTTTGGGTCAGCAGCAGCCGGGCAGGTAGGATTTACTTCTTTATCCACAACCATCATCAGCTTGGCTAGCTTAGCGGTGTTCATCATTCCATTGATTGCATTGATGTTGGCTTATGACGGTATTGTTGGAGAAGATGAAAGCGGTACTTTGCTATTGTTGCTCACTTATCCATTATCTCGCTGGCAGTTACTGTGTGGGAAGATGTTAGGCCATGGTGTCATTATGGCGTTTTCTACTCTAGTGGGTTTTGGTTCGGCTGCTTTAATCATGGGGCTGTTTGCGCCTGATATTAGTTGGTCGGAGTTAGCGATTCCCTTTAGCTTATTTATTTTATCTGCTGTTTTGTTAGGTTGGATTTTTATCGCTTTCGCTTATGTAATTAGTGTCAGTGTGACTGAAAAATCTAAAGCGGCAGGTCTGGCGTTAATTGTTTGGTTTTTATTCGTGCTGGTTTTCGACTTGGGGCTTTTAGGGGTACTAGTAGGCACTCAAGGCGATGTTGATGCCGACCTTTTTCCGTACTTATTACTGTTGAATCCAACCGATATCTTTCGTTTGGTCAATATCACTTACTTTGCTGATCAGCAGTTAAGTGGCTTGATGGCAATCGCCGAGCATGTGCGTTTGTCTACGACTGCATTATTAGTGAGCTTGCTAGTTTGGCTATCGCTACCTGTCGTGTTGGCACTGGCATTATTTAATAGGAGAGCATTGTGAATACTTTTACCCATATGCGTTTGTCTATAGCAGTTCTGTTGATTGCTGTAATAGGCTTAACAGGATGCAATGAAGATTCAACTGCTAAAGTGATGGCACAGAAGGCAATGGCACTTGAAAGTGCTGATGAGTGTCACCTATGTGGCATGTTGATCACACGCTTTCCTGGCCCTAAAGGGCAAGTATATGAGCGCAGTATTAAGCAGGATATGAAGTTTTGCTCCACCCGCGACATGTTTGCTTACGCGCTTGATCCTGAACACAAACACAATATTCAATCCGTGTTTGTTCATGATATGGCTGTAAACCCATGGGATGAACCAAGTGAAGAGACTTACATTGATGGTCGTAAAGCATGGTTTGTGATTGGTTCGTCTAAAAAAGGAGCTATGGGGCCAACATTAGGGAGTTTTAAAACCAAAGAAAGTGCTGAAGCGTTTGCAAAAGAGTTTGGTGGTGAGCTTAAGCGTTTTGAAGAGCTGACATTAGATATTATTTGAGTTTCAGAGTAGCTAGATAAAGACAGTTTATGTGGCTTGTGTAATGTTTAACGTGAATGTTATTACACAAGCCATAGCATTATTGCGGAGGCTTATAACGTGCCGCACTGATGATGCTAATTAAATGGATGATCACTGCAATGATGGCAGGGAATATCAAAAAATACATCGCGTAACCTACTGCGGTGCTAATAAAAAAGAAAAATGCAGCAAGCAAACGTCCTTGTACTAAGTGCCCTAGCCCCGGAATAAAAATGTTGCACAAAGCGGCTATTACATTACCTGTGCTGCCTTGTTTAGCCATAAAAATATCCTCTTGATTACGTAGCAATGGAGGGTGCTTTATTCCTGGCTATCTGTCAATAATCGAGATGAAAACACAGTACGAGTTCACCGCGTTGCTTTCATTGATTTGTGTCGAAGAAAAAGTACACAGGATGTGTAGGATTGAGAGTCTAATTTTATAGTGCATTGTAGTGGAGATCAGCATGGTGAGTGAGCATTTTGATATTCTGATAATTGGTGCTGGCCCAGCAGGTTTGAGCTTTGCGCGCTCGTTAGGAAGGCTGCCCTTAAAAGTGCTCATATTAGAGCGCTCATCACAAACAACCCTTGTCGAGCCACCTGAAGACGGTCGCGAAATTGCTTTGACGCACTTGTCAGTAAATTTGATGAAGGAATCTGGGGCATGGCAGCGCCTGCCGGAGGACGGTGCTTCTCCTATTGAAGGCGCTAAAGTTTTCGATGGAGAGTCCAGTTACAGCCTTGATTTTGATCGTGAGAGTGCTGACCTTGAGGCGCTAGGGTATCTGGTACCAAATCATCTGATTCGTAAAGCATTTTACGAAGTTGTTTCTAGCCAAGCGAATATTGAAATTCGTACTGAAAGTGTTGTAGAAAACGTTTCTACCGATGCAGAGCGCGGCTATGTGACTTTGACCTCTGGCGAGGTTATAACCGCTAATCTGATTGCGGCAGCAGATACTCGTTTTTCTGAAATGCGAAGAAAAATGGGTGTTTCAGCGACTTTAAAGGATTTTTCACGTACCGCTATTGTTTGTCGCATGGAGCATAGCCGCTCACACCAGCAAACGGCACTAGAGTGTTTTCATTATGGCCGTACAACGGCTGTGTTGCCCATGCAAGGAAAGCGTTCGTCGGTTGTTATAACAGTGAATAGCCGCGATGCTCATCAGTATACGGAGATGAGTGAAGAAGAATTTAACCGCAATATAGAGAAGCAACTTCAAGGTATGCTTGGTGAGATGACCTTGCTGGGTAAACGCCATGTTTACCCTTTGGTGGCCGTGCATGCTAACCAATTCGTCGCCAGAAGGTTCGCCCTAATCGGCGATGCTGCTGTTGGCATGCATCCGGTGACAGCGCATGGCTTTAATTTAGGGTTACGTGGTCAGGCGACGTTGGCTAAAGCGATTGAAAGTGCAATAACTGAAGGTAGAGATATAGGTAGCGAAGAGGTGTTGAAGGTCTATGAGTCGACACATATGCGTATCTCTCGTGTGTTGTATCATGGAACCAATATCGTAGTGGGGTTATTCACGCATGAGAGTGTTGCAGCTAAGTTAGCAAGAAAGGTCACACTTCGTTTGGCGAATAATATAACGCCGGTTAAACGCCTCATTACTGAATCATTAACAGAAAGTGAGTTAGAACAGCCCTCGGGATTAAAAGAAATGGTGCAGCGCTTACCAGGGCTTCCTTTGCCTAGGTTCCCTTTAAGAGGACCTATTAAACAGGCTGCGCAGGTAGTAAGTAAACGAATACCCGAAAAAATGAATCCATTAAAACGAATCGGTTTTCTGTAGACGGTTATTGTAAAGGTTTGTGATTAATCACGAAAAGACTTATAAAATATAAGTCTTTGTTTGGAGGCTTCTATAGTATCTCGCTCCTAAGTTTCGCTATACTAAATCTATTCTAGTTAGAATGAAGAATGGATTTATATGGATATTCGGAAGATGAGATGCTTAATCCTTGATGATAGCAAGGCAATTACTGGGTTGCTTGAAACTATCGTTATGGATGAGTTAGGAGCTGCACAAGCGCTAGTTGCTAACAACGTAGCCGATGCACTTGTATTGCTAGAAAAAAAATCTGCCTCAATTGATGTTATTTTCTGTGATCTTAATTTGCCAGATATTGATGGCGTAGCGTTTTTACGGATGTTATCAGAGAGGGATTTTCAAGGCTATATTGTCATTGTTAGCTCAGTATCCCATCGGGTACTTAAGTCAGTAGAGCATTTAGCGCGTAACCATCATTTGAAACTCTTAGGCACTATTATTAAGCCTATATCCCCCCAGTCAGTCATTCAGTTATTACGCAGTATTGGCAGTCATGGTGAAGCCAAACCTCAACCTAGTGCCAAAGAAAAGTTGACGGTACCCGAGTTGGTTAACGCCTTAGAAGAAGGCTACTTTGAGTGTTACTATCAACCGCAAGTATGCGCCATGACGCGTAATGTTGTTGGTTTTGAAGCGCTTGCAAGATTGCAGCATCCTAAAAGAAGTTTGATTTTCCCTAATGATTTTATTTCTTTGATGGAGCAGCATAATTTGATTCTTCGTTTGACAAAAGATCAAATTGTTTCAGTGTTTAAGCAGTGGGAGCTGTGGCATCAGCAAGGCCATTGTTACCGAATTGCGATCAATATCTCTGCATTATTATTAAATGACTTAGAACTCCCTGAGTTTATTCTTGAGCAGATAAAAAAATATGGTGTTAAACCTAAGCTGCTAACGCTTGAAATAACAGAGTCTTGTTTGAATGAAGATCGTATCAGGGCTCTTGAGGTGCTGAGTCGCCTTTCAATGTATGGAATTAACTTATCTATTGATGATTTTGGCACGGGTTATTCTTCTATAGAGAGGCTGCAAAGTCTGCCTTTTAATGAAGTGAAAATTGACCGCTCCTTTGTACAAAGTGCAGCTGCCTCTGAAAGTGAAAGGCCAGTACTTGATTCGATGATAGGTATGGCTAACCGTTTAGGTCTACGAGTGGTCTTAGAAGGCGTGGAGACATTAGAGCATTGGCAGATGGTTTGCCATTCAGGTTGTGATAGTTTTCAAGGATACTTTATCGCAAAACCGATGAGTGTAGATAAACTTGAAGAATGGTTAGCTGACTGGGATAAAATGACTGACTGAAAATACCATGAAATTTGACGTATTATTAAGGTTGGATGTTAATATTATCTCAGATTTTTTACCCCTATATTTGTAGTCGGAGCGTTTTGTGTCAAAACTTGCATCTACCCTTGAGAGCGAAGATCAACTGAGTGTCTTGATGGCGCGTCAGCCTATTTTTTCGAAAAGTCAGGATGTAGTTGCTTTTGAGTTGCTTTTTCGTGGCCAGGAAGCGGGTAACTTAGAGGTCATCAAGGATGATATTGCCACTTTTGATGTGGTAATGAATACCTACGCTAATATAGTGGCGGATGGGGGCAGCAAAAGACTGCCTTGTTATCTTAAGATTACCGACAAGGTGTTACTTAATAATAGTTTGCCTGAGCTTCCTCCCTCGTTATTTTCCTTAGAAATTCTTGGCCGTTCTGACATTACGCCTGAATTTATCGCTAAAGTGAAAGAGTGTGCACAAAAAGGCTATCGAATTGTACTTGCTGACTATGATCCTCACGATCCTAAATTTGATCGTTTATTAAATGTCATTCATGTGCTTAAACTCGATATTCAACGGTTGGGATTATCTGAACTTCCAAATATCATTCATAAACTAAGACCTCATCAGCTCGATTTGTTAGCAGATAAAGTAGAAACAAAAGATGAGTTTCGCCAATGCTTGGAAATGGGGTTCTCTTTGTATCAGGGATATTTTCTGAGCCACCCAATGCCTGTTAAAGGGAAAAAAATTAGTAGTAACAAAGTGCTGTTATTACAATTACTAGGTGAACTGGAACAGGACAGTGCGACAGGCACTTCGCTTGAAGGGATTGCTATTAACGATCCAGCACTTACCTATAAAATTCTCAAAGTTGTGAACTCAGCTGCCTTTCATGTACCTCGTGAAATTAACTCTCTATCGCATGCAATTACCTTACTAGGAATGGAGCAAATTCGGCGCTGGATTATGCTTTTTTTAACCACAGCGCAGGATGGCAAGCCAAATCAGTTAACGCGTAACATGTTGATACGTGGACGAATGTGTGAATTATTAGCTGAGCTGATGGGTAACGCTCATAGTATGAACTACTTTATTGTAGGCTTGCTTTCTCAATTGGATGCACTGTTTGATATTGATATGAAAGAGCTTTTAAATGAAGTGCCTCTTAGCCATGAGCTTAAAGATGCACTCTTGCATTTATCAGGTCCTATGGGCGAAACCTTAAAAGATGTTGAGAAATATGAGCGAGGGCAGTTTGAACAGCTCAGTGGCAGTGTTGATCGCCCTTTGTATGAGGTGGCATATCGACATAGTTTAAAGTGGTCGGAGCAAGTTATGAATGCATTGCTAAGTTAAGTCATGCATCTTTTGTTAGAATTCATCGTTTCAATTAGATAATAAAAAAAGGGGATCAGCAGGTGAAGCTATTCACAGCTGTGCTGTTGTCGCCGGTCTCTATGCTAGTGGTCGTTCTCATTCTGCTGATTGAGTTGGTATGGTTGCCTGGCGTGTCCAGTAAGATATTAGACGCGCGAGTAGCTGAAGTTAGCCGCTCTATACATTTGGCCGGTGAAGCGCTTAAGTTGTCTCCCAGTACCAGTCAACAGTGGCTGCCTTCCTTAAATATTGATGCGGGCGAGGATATAAGCTGGCGTAAAATCTTCCTAATCTCGCCCCATACTAATGAAACACAATTAATACCTCCGACTGAGTATGCTAGCGGAGCGCGTTTCATCAGCTACCCTGTTGAAAATAGCCAGTTAATAGTGGGGGCTTGGGTTGACTCAAGCGCTGTACTTTTACAAGCGAAGGAACCTATGCGCAGGTTTGAGATGGCAATCTTACTTTGGGGAATCGTTCTTTCTGTTTTATTTACTTTGTTACAGCGGCAGATGCTGTTCAAACCGTTAAAGCAGTTGATTCGTGAGGTTGATGAGGTAGTTGCGAGCAATAATATTACAGCTTTGGAGGACAGTCATGTAAGAGGAGTACTATTAGAGCCCCTAATAGGCTCCCTCACCAAGATGTGCCATGCAATTACAAAGAAGTGCTCAGTATTTGAATCTACGGCAAAGCAGTCCCTTATCGATGAAGAGCGTTTAAATAAAGCACTTGATATCGCTCGTTTGGGCTGCTGGGAGTGGATTTTAAAAGAAGAACGCTTTTGGTATTCAGATAGCCTTACTTCTATTTTGTTGATCAAAGATCATCAGCAATTAAACCTAGAGAGTTTTATTTCGGGTGTGCACCCCGCTGATCGTAGTGAAGTAGTTAAAAAATTACGCAAGATGCGAGATGATGCCCAGTCAGTAGAGTTGTGCTTTCGTGTCTCTGCTTCGTCCGGTGAATATCGTCATATCCAGCTGCTCAGCTCTGTCGTGTTGGATAACCAAGGGCAAGTGAGTCGAATTTGCGGTACATGTCAGGATATTACTGAGCATAAGAGTATAGAAGCGTCATTGAAAAAGCTCTCCAGTGCAATTACACATAGTGGATCGAGTGTGTTGATCACTGATGTTATTGGTGCTATTGAGTATGTGAACCCTAAATATACAGAGACAACGGGTTATTTATTATCCGATGTTGTTGGGCAGCAGCCAGAGCTACTGAGCAGAAAACTGATGAAGCCTGATTGTTATGAAGCACTCTGGCAATCTTTGTTATCAGGTCGGCATTGGCGCGGAGAACTTCGAGGGAGAAAGAAAGACAGCAGCACTTTTTGGTCCCTTGTTTCCATTTCTCCAATCAATAATGAGTACGGTGAGTTAACTCACTTTGTTATCGTCTGCGAAGATGTAACAGAGCTTAAAGATGCGCATGCTCGAATGGAGCGCCTAGCTTTATATGATGAACTTACGGGCTTACCTAATCGGCGTTTTTTCTTTAGTGAATTATCGCGTTTGTTTGAGCAGGATGTGATTGAGCATCCCTCTGTTGTTATGCTCTTAGATTTAGATTTTTTCAAAACCGTTAATGATACTCAGGGCCATAGTGCAGGTGATCGGCTATTAATAGAAGTCGCGCAGCGCTTGGTAGGGGCCCTTCAGGATGGAGATATAGCTGCCCGGTTGGGTGGAGATGAGTTCGCAATACTCATTAATCCGGTGCTAGACGTAGAGCATATTGAAGTGGTGGCACAGAGCATTTTGAATGAAATTTCCCGGCCATTTTATATCAACGAGCATGAATTACAGATTAGTACGAGCCTTGGTTTGGCGTGGCTACCTAAGGATGGAAACACGCCAGAAGCGCTTTTAAAGCATGCTGATCTGGCCATGTATCAAGCCAAGGAGATGGGGCGAAATCAGTATCGTTTCTTCACTGAAAGTCTACATGACCAGCTGCAAGCCTATATTCGTTTTTCAAGAGAGATGCCAAAAGCCCTAGAAACGAATAGCTTTATACTTGAGTATCAGCCGCAAGTGAGCCTCAAAACGGGAAATATTATCGGCGTAGAAGCGTTGGTTCGCTGGGATCACCCTGAGTTAGGTATTGTTTCTCCGCAGCGCTTCATTTCAGTTGCTGAAGAAACTGGATTTATAGTGCCGTTAGGGCGTTGGGTGCTTAAAACGGCATGTAAAACTTTGAAGCATCTAGCGCTTCATCAAATGTCACATATTAAAGTGGCCATCAATTTATCATCACGTCAGTTTCGTGATCCGAACCTGCTGACGATGATTCGTCAGATGTTGCTAGAATATGACGTTGACCCAGCACGTTTGGAGTTAGAAATTACGGAATCTCTTTTAATGCATGATATTGGCTTAGCAATAGAAACATTAAAAGAGTTACAAGCGTTAGGAATCACTATTGCCATTGATGATTTTGGTATTGGTTATTCATCGTTTAATTATTTGAAGACGCTACCTATTAATGTGTTGAAAGTGGACCGAGAATTTATCAAAGATATCCCAGACCATTTGGATGATATGGAGATAACGGCAGCGATGATTTCTATGGCGCATCGACTAGGTATGATTGTTGTCGCAGAAGGCATTGAAACGCAGGTGCAGCAGGTATTTCTTGAGGAACATCACTGCGATATAGGCCAGGGATACTTGTTTAGTCGCCCAATTGAATTATCAAAATTGATGGGACTGTTAACAAACCAGGAAGCTAAATGACGACATGGTTGCCCGATGGGTTAAGTCATTTGGATATGATTATTCTTGTTAGTATGAGTGCTTTTACATCGATGATGACAGCCGCTGTTGGTATTGGTGGTGGTGTTTTATTATTGGCCATTATGGCTCAAATGATTCCTGTTCAAGCATTGATTCCCGTACATGGTTTGGTGCAGCTGGGTTCAAATGGGAATCGAGCTTATATGACTCGACAACATATAGATTGGCAGATGAGCCGTTTGTTTATTCTTGGGGCTGTATTAGGCGCTGCTATTTCTGTGTGGATTGTTGTGCAGTTGCCTTTGGATATGATCCGTTTGTGTGTCGCATTCTTTATTCTGTTTCTTGTTTGGGGGCCAAAACCCAAAGCGCTGATTCTTTCAAATAGCAAATTAGTTTTCGCCGGTGCTGTGACGACTATTATTTCTGCTTTTGTTGGAGCTACAGGGCCTTTAGTGGCCGCGTTTGTACATCGCCAGAATATGGGTAAATTGCCCACGGTAGCAACCTTTGCTGCCTGTATGTCATTTCAACACCTGTTAAAAGCGATGGTCTTCATTAGTGTTGGGTTCGTTTTTCAGGATTGGTTATTAGTGATCCTATTGATGATTGCCAGTGGCGCTCTGGGGACATGGGTGGGTTTACATTTATTGAAGTCCTTATCTGCAGATGTTTTTAAACAACTCTTTCGTTGGGTCGTTACGCTATTGGCATTGCGCCTATGTTGGCAGGTGTTTTTTTCTGGTTAGTGGTAAACGGTTACACAAAAAAAACCCGCACATGTGCGGGTTTTTAATTATGAAGAGTGGTTAGTCAAGCATACTTAAATCGCGAACGGCGCCTTTATCTGCTGATGTTGCCAGTAATGCATAGGCTTTAAGCGCTGCCGATACTTTACGTGGGCGGGCTTCAACAGGTTTCCAGCCATCTTTACCTTTAGCATCCATTGCTGCACGACGGCTTGCTAGCTCTTCATCAGATACAAGCAAGTTAATTGTGCGGTTAGGAATGTCGATACGAATCTTATCGCCATTTTCTACTAAACCAATAGCGCCACCGGCTGCAGCTTCTGGTGATACGTGGCCAATTGAAAGACCAGATGTTCCACCGGAAAAGCGGCCGTCAGTTAGGAGTGCGCACTCTTTACCTAAACCTTTTGATTTGATGTAAGAGGTTGGGTAAAGCATCTCTTGCATGCCTGGGCCGCCTTTAGGTCCTTCGTAGCGAACAATAATGATATCGCCAGCTTTTACCTTATCCGCGAGAATATTAGCGACGGCTTCATCTTGTGATTCGGTTACGTGTGCAGAGCCTTCAAATACTAGAATAGAATCATCTACACCTGCCGTTTTGACTACGCAGCCATCTAGAGCAATATTACCCGTCAATACAGCAAGTCCACCTTCCAAAGAAAAAGCGTGCTCAATAGAGTGAATGCACCCGTTTTCGCGATCACCGTCCAGTGTTGGCCAGCGTGTAGATTGGCTAAATGCTGTCTGTGTAGGTATTCCTGCAGGGCCTGCTTTGAAAAATTCAATAACTTCAGGTGTCGGGCTACGCATGATGTCCCACTTTTCCAAGCCTTCAAGCATTGTTGTGCTGTGTACGGTTGGTAGGTCGGTATGGAGCTTTCCAGCACGTGCTAATTCGCCTAGTATGGCGAAAATTCCGCCTGCACGATGCACATCTTCTACATGGTAAAGAGGTGAGTTAGGTGCCACTTTACACAGTTGTGGAACAGTATGAGATAGGCGATCGATATCGTCCATCGTGAAGTCTATTTCTGCTTCTTGTGCAATGGCGAGTAAATGTAGGATAGTGTTCGTTGAGCCACCCATAGAGATGTCTAAGGTCATCGCATTTTCAAAGGCTTTGAAATTACCAATGTTGCGTGGCAGAACGGATTCATCATCCTGTTCGTAATAACGTTTTGCAAGATCCACAATGCGCTCGCCAGCCTCTTCAAAAAGACGGCGACGATCACTGTGAGTTGCTAGCATTGTTCCGTTGCCAGGTAGTGATAGGCCCAATGCTTCTGTCAGGCAGTTCATGGAGTTGGCGGTAAACATGCCAGAGCATGAGCCACAGGTAGGGCAGGCTGAACGCTCGTATTCCGCAACCTTCTCATCAGAGGCGGTGTCATCAACGGCGATGACCATAGCATCTACAAGATCTAGTTTGTGCTCGGAAAGCTTAGTTTTACCGGCTTCCATCGGGCCGCCGGAAACAAAAATAACAGGGATGTTGAGGCGCATTCCGGCCATAAGCATTCCTGGTGTGATTTTGTCACAGTTGGAAATACACACCAGTGCATCGGCACAATGAGCATTAACCATATACTCGACTGAGTCGGCAATAATATCGCGTGATGGTAATGAGTACAGCATACCGTCGTGGCCCATTGCGATGCCATCATCAACAGCTATAGTGTTGAATTCTTTGGCAACGCCACCTGCTTTTTCGATTTCACGTGCAACCAGTTGTCCCATATCTTTCAGATGGACATGGCCAGGTACAAACTGGGTAAATGAGTTAGCAATCGCAATGATTGGCTTATGGAAATCGTCATCTTTCATACCAGTGGCACGCCATAAAGCGCGGGCACCTGCCATATTACGGCCAGCTGTAGAAGTTTTAGAGCGATAAACGGGCATGAAATAATCTCTCTGTCAGTTGTTATTTATAATGACCAGCAATTATACCAGAAACTCTGCCTGATGAAGAATTCACACTCTTTGATTTTAAATAAAGGCAATACTGGGTTTAAATAGGCAGGCAAAGCTGAGATAGTTTGCTAACAATAGTAATGAAGTTGAGATCTAGCATGTCTAATGGCTCCTCCAAGAAAACGCCCATCAGTAAACAAAAAATACGATCTGATAAGTGGCTGCAAAGATTGATGAAAGCAGGTATCCCTTTAGCTATTATTAGCGTTGCTAGCTTGTGGTTAGGGCATTTGTTAGCTAACCCAGCCTTTGGGAAGTTGTTTATTGTGACGCTTCCATTAGCCTTATTGGTTGGTTTTACTTACAACATTCGTTATGTGATGTTGGCGGTGCGTGAACAGCGTAAATCTGCATCAAATGACTGATGTGTTAGATACACTTCCTTTCGTTGAAGGTTTGAATCCTATTGAGTATCAGCGGCTTAGTAACGCTCAGAAAATCTCAATGGAGGAAGGTGCTGTTCTGTTACGCCAAGGGGATACATGTCAAGGCTTTATAATTCTCATTGAAGGGTGTATTCGTGTTTTTGGTCGCTCTGTTCAAGGCCGAGAGTTAGAAATGTACCGTATTGAAAAAATGGGGACCTGCGTATTAACCACGTCATGTTTACTGGCGGGTAATGCCTATCCTGCAGAGGCTGTAGTAGAGAACGATGCGCGAATTTTATTAATTAAGGACGAAGATTTTTCGTTTTTGATGTCGGAATCGACCGCTTTTAGACGCTTTGTGTTTGAATCGTATTCTGAGCGTCTTAGCGGTTTGTTGATGCTGGTTCAGTCAATCGCATTTGAACGGATTGAAACTCGTTTGGCTCGCTACCTCTTAAAAGCAAGCCAAAAAAGTTTTGTTTTATCTATTTCCCACCAAGATATAGCCGATACATTAGGTACGGCAAGAGAAGTTATCAGCCGACACTTAAAAATAATGGAGCAGCAGCATTGGCTAGCGTTATCGCGAGGGCAAATAATAATATTAGAACCTTCGTTAATGGATAGTTTTTTGAAGGAGCAGCGCTTGATGTGACTTTTGTCACTGTGATTAGCATCAGTTAGATGAATAATTCAGTCGAATTGAATTAATGCTGATGGAGATGCAATTATGGAAAAAAATATAGGATCGGTAGATAAAGCTTTACGAGTTCTGGTTGGCTTAGTTTTAATAGCGCTAGTGTTTGTAGGTCCGCAAACTGCTTGGGGTTGGATTGGTGTTCCGTTTATTCTTATAGCATTGTTTGGCTGGTGTCCGATTTATAAAGTCATTGGTTTTAGCTCTTGTAAATCTTGCAGCAAGTAAGGTTGACCCATGTCCAATAGGCAGGTAGCCCAAGTACTCCGTTGCTTTCCTGTCTATTGGTTTAGCTATTAACCCATGGTTCATGCTCAATGAGTCATATTAGTTTGCAGTAAAGTCCTGACAATATTCATGTTAATGCTCTGATTTATTGTCTTGTTTTAGCAACGTTTTGATACAATGCTGTAGTATTTACTATTTGTTTCTAATAATACTGCGTTCGTTATATTTAGCGGCTAAACTCAAGAGGGTAAAAATAATGTTATATGCCCAAAATCGCTCAATTTTAAAGCGACTGGTGGGGTTGGTGGTGTTATTAATGGTATTTGCTAACTTAGCAAAGGCTGCACCAAGTTCAGAAGTTCTCGTCTTGAGTGATGCTGTTGAAATAGCTAAAAAGGCATATGGCGGTAAAGTGGTAAAAGCAGACAAGGTCACGTTAGAATCTGGCGTGGCATATCGTATCCGTTTGGTTAACAATGGACATGTAAAAGAGGTGCTGGTTGATGCAGCCAGTGGCGTTCTGTTACACCCGTAAAATCAGGAGCATTAAATGAAACTGTTGGTGGTAGAAGATGATGCAGATTTGCGTCGTCAGCTTGTCAGTGGGTTGGAATCTAACGGATATACAGTAGAAGAAACGGCCGATGGTCAAGAAGCCCTCTATTTGGGATCTGAGTTTTCTTATGACCTTGCTATCGTTGATTTGGGGCTACCTTCATTGTCTGGAGTTGAGCTGATAAAGCAATGGCGAGCGCAGGAACGTAATTTCCCTATTCTTATCCTGACAGCGCGTAGTGATTGGCAAGACAAAGTTGAAGGTTTGGAAGCGGGTGCAGATGACTTCCTCGTGAAGCCATTCCATATGGAAGAGTTATTGGCTCGTTTGAATGCACTGCTGCGAAGAGCCGCAGGCCATGCCAAACCCGTGTTGGAGTTTGGCAGTTTAAGTTTGGATACTGTGGGCCGCGTTGTGTCGTGCGACTCCAAGCCAATTAAGTTGACCAGTTATGAGTATCGAACGCTGGAATACTTAATGCTGAATGCAGGTAAAACGGTCTCGAAATCTGAATTAACAGAGCATCTTTACCATCAGGATTTTGACAGGGATAGTAATGTACTTGAAGTATTTATCAGACGTTTACGCCAAAAACTCGATCCTGAGCAAAAACTCCAGCCTATTACGACAGTACGTGGCCTTGGATACAGGTTTGATCTTCCATCCTCTTAATACTCAATGTTGAAACTCAGCGCTGGCCTAGCTTCTCGTTCATTAAAAGCGCGATTGTTAATCGCGTCTTTTATTCTGTTACCTGTGATTATTGGGGTCGCAGGATACGCACTACAGAACTCTTTTGCCTATAGCTTGCAGGCTTCTTTAGAAAAACGTTTACGCTTACAAGTTTACTTGATGATAGGTTCTGCAGAGATGCAGGATGGGAAGTTGGTCATTGGTGAAGGGCAGCAACTACGTTTGGGTAGCGATACCTACGGATATATCCATACACACCTTGGTCTGCTTCAATGGAAATCGACTAATACCGATGAGCTGAGTGCAAAAGTAAAAGGCTCTATTGTCGCTTCCAGAATACGTATTGGCGAAACCCGCTTTCTATACTTTAAAGAAGAAAACCTGTACCTCTATCAGTATCCTCTTCAATGGGATGACGGTGTTATGGCTAGGCGCTATCTGTTTTCTATTGTGGAAAGCGGATCCGCAGTAACAGCAGAGCTAAACGCATACCGAACCCAGTTATGGGGGTGGTTGTTTGCTGTCACTGTGCTCGCTTTGATGTTGCAGACGTTGATTACTCGGTGGGGGTTGAAGCCGTTAGGCGCGTTAGTTGATGACCTGCATAATATTGAACGCGGCTACTCTACGCGTTTAGAGGGGTACTACCCTGAAGAAGTACAGGGTGTGACCGATAGCCTAAATCATTTGTTACATAGTGAGCGTAATCAGCGAGAGCGCTACCGGAATACGCTTGGTGATTTGGCCCATAGCTTGAAAACCCCTCTGGCCGTTATTCGAGGTGCTGGAAACGAACAGTTGCTCTACGAAGGGTATCGCAATGTCGTGGATGAGCAGGTCAGGCGTATGGATCAAATTGTGCAGTATCAGTTGGCGCGTGCTGTTAGAAGCCAGGCAAATACCATTGCTCATGCGACGCCGCTTGCTCCCATTATTAAGCGAATCTCTTCGGCCCTTAGTAAAGTCTATCGCGAGAAAAATGTTGATGTTAGTTTACTGCTTGATGAAACCGCATTATTTGGAGCAGATGAGCGAGACATGATGGAGCTTTTAGGCAATATGCTTGAAAATGCTTTCAAGTATGGCCTCTCAGCCGTTCGGATCTCGTTGATAAAAGAGCCAGAGTGGGTACAGTTAAGCATTGAAGATGATGGGCCTGGTGTATCCCCAGATATGCGACATGTTATTTTACAGCGAGGCGCTAGAGTCGATACCTCTGCGGCACCCGGTCAGGGTATTGGTTTGACCGTCGCTGTTGATATTCTTAGTAGCTACGACGGTCAATTAGAGGTAGGAGAATCGTCTTTAGGTGGTGCGCGATTTAAGATTATTTTACCTACGGGTTAATCACAGTATTTTACTAAATACTTTTGAGTTTCTTTGAAAGTTATAGCGCTCTTGTTTTTTCCCGGGCAGTGTTGCCATTTGTATCTCAGCAAACCCTTGCTCGATAAACCAGTGAGCGGTTCTTGTGGTCAGCACGAATAAGGTCTCTATTTGATGCGAACGTGCTTGATCTTCGATCGCTTTCAATAGCATCTGTGCTCGATCTCCTCCTTGATAAGCTTTAGCGATAGCGACACACGCAAGCTCTCCCATTTTCTCTTTTGGAAACAAATAAAGTGCAGCACAGCCGATAATAGCGCCATCCCGCTCAACAACAAAAAATTGGCCTACCTCAGCTTCTAGTAAGTCTCTTGAGCGGCGAACGAGTACACCTGCTTCTTCTAGAGGTTTTATGAGCTCGATAATGCCACCCACATCTTCGATGTTAGCTACCCTTACTTGTTCGTATGATTCTTGAATAATCATAGTGCCTGCACCATCTCGAGTGTAGAGCTCAGAGAGTAATGCACCATCGTCTTTGTAACTGATTAAGTGGCAGCGAGGTACGCCGCCAGTACAGGCCTCTGTTGCCATTTGTAGTGATTTTGACAACTCAGTATGGGCTGTTTCAGGGTTGTCGAGCTGTGAGTGGTATTGATGCAAAAAGCGCTCAGCGGTTCTTGCCAGTAGCTCACTACGCAATACCCCGCGGCTATCAATAATGCCTTTCTCAGCGCCAAATAAGATCAGTTTGTCTGCTTTCAATGCAATCGCTGTTTGCGAGGCGACTTCTTCGACCGGCAGGTTAAATATTTCTCCTGTAGGCGAATAACCTAGATTGGATAACAGGACAATATTGCCTTGATCTAGTTGCCCACGTATTCCTTTGTGATCAATGCGACGGACTTCGCCAGTATGGCACAGGTCTACGCCTTCATAGATTCCAATGGGCCTGCCGGTAATAAAGTTTCCTGAGCATACGCGTATTTCGGCACCGTGCATGGGAGTGTTTACTAAGCCCATTGATAGCTTTGCTTCTACCATGCTCCTGAGTACGCCGATCTCCTCAATGACGCACTGAAGTGCAGCGCTATCAGTGACGCGCAGGTCGTGATGTAAGCGAGTACTTAAGCCGTTGGCATTGAGTCGCTCTTCAATTTGCGGGCGTGCGCCATGGATTAATACCAAGCGGATTCCCAAACTGTTCATCAGGGCAATATCATGAATAATATTGTTAAAATTGTTATCAGTAATTGCTTCGCCACCTAGCATCAGAACAAAGGTTTTTCCTCTGTGTGCATTGATGTAAGGCGCTGATTGGCGAAACCAATTGACGTAATGAATGCTCTCGTCAGCCACCTTGGTGTTCCTCGTGGGCATCTACACAGTAGCGTTGAATCATCTTGGAAAGAATATCAACAGTGGGGTTAATTTGCTCTAGTGCTAGGAATTCATCTGGTTGATGAGCTTGCTTAATACTGCCTGGGCCCATGATGATAGTTTCCATTCCCAGTTCTTGCAGGAATGGCGCTTCTGTGCCAAAGGCGACAGCTTGTGCTGTATGTCCCGTGAATTGCTCAGCCATTTGCACCAGTGACGCGTTTTGCTTTGTTTCAAATGAAGGTATCCCTGAAAAGAGTGGTTGGCAGTCTATTGTGACGCCAAACTTATCCTCAAGAGGACTTACTCGTTTGCTGATGTCTTCTCGTACAAGTGATAAGTCCATGCCTGGCAGAGGGCGGACATCATATTCCAGCTCGCACTGACCGCAGATGCGGTTGGGGTTATCTCCTCCATGAATACAACCCAGATTTAAGGTAGGGACACTCACACTGAAAGCGCTGTTTGTATAGTTTTGTTGAAGGTGTGTTCGGTACTTAACTAATTCTGATAGCACAGAATGCATTGCATCTAGTGCATTTGCGCCTAAAGAGGGGTCAGATGAGTGCCCAGAGTTTCCTGTAATTCGTATGCTTTCCATCATCATTCCTTTATGCATTCTGATGGGGCTCATCTCTGTTGGTTCTCCGATGATGGCGTAGCGAGCCTTTGGCTTACCTGCATCTACTAACGCTTGAGCACCGGACATTGAACTCTCTTCATCGGCTGTTGCTAGGATAATAAGTGGTGCAGCTAATGGTGTTTCAATAAATTGACGGGCGGCTTCTATGGCAATGGGAAAAAAACCTTTCATATCGCAGGTGCCTAAGCCGTAAAGTCTGTTATCTCGTTCAGTGAGTGCGAAAGGGCTGCTCTGCCAGAGCTCTTCATTGCAAGGAACCGTGTCTGTATGACCCGAAAGCACTAAGCCTCCTGGGCCTTGTCCTAGTGTGGCGATCAAGTTAGCTTTTCCGGGATTTTCGGGGACTGGCATTATTTCGGTTTTAAAACCGAGGTTATCAAGCCATTCTGCCAATAAAGTAATGACAGAGAGGTTGCTCATATCGCGGCCAGGTGTTGTTGAACTGATAGACGGTGTCGCTATTAGCTGGCCTAGCATTTGTAAAAGGTTGGGAGTTTGTTGAGACATGAAAAAAGCCTACACATGTTTTTAAGCTATTGTGCAGGCTTTTTTTTAGAAGGTCGAGTGCAACTGATGCTGAGAATATATCAGATTAGACAAACATACCTTTAAACATAAAGAAGAACATTATTGCTAGCAGGGCGCCTGCGGGAAGAGTGATAACCCACGAGACGAAAATTGTACCTACTACACGTAAGTTCAAAGCAGCTAAGCCGCGTGCTAGACCGACACCTAAAACTGCTCCGACTAGTGTATGGGTTGTCGAAATAGGTAGGCCAGTACCTGATGCAACTACGACTGTTGTCGCCGCAGCTAAGGTAGCGGCAAATCCGCGACTCGGTGTTAGCTCTGTAATGTTATTACCAACAGTGGCGATCACCTTGTGGCCATACATGATGAGTCCAGCAACGATACCTCCGCCTCCTAACAGCAAAATCCATACTGGCATCGCGGTTTTTTGTGCAACCTCTCCTCCAGAACCTACAACGCCAACAATAGCGGCAAGCGGTCCGACAGCGTTAGCAACATCGTTTGATCCGTGAGCAAAAGCCATGGCGCAAGCGGTAAACATCATTAACACGGCGAAAACTTTTTCTACGCTAGCAAAGTGATAATCGCGGTCGGCTGCAACATCTACTTTCACTTTTCGCAACATAACAATACCAATAAACATGGTGAGTATGCCTACGCCAACAGAAATAAGCGCGCTGTTAGTAAAGGATAGATCTAAGCCTACATGCTTTAGTCCTTTAGTGAAGGTTACCATCGAGATGATAAAGCCAACCATAAAGATATACATAGGAACGTAGCGTTTGGCATTTTTAAAAGGGTCTTCTGTATCCAAAATTAGCTTTTGTACGCTTCGAAATAGGAAGAACGCAAAGAAGCCTGCCGTAAGGGGGGATACCACCCAGCTGGCAACAATTTTGGAAACTTTAGCCCAGTTAACAGCATCAACAGAGATACCGACAGCAGCAAAGCCTACGATCGCGCCCACAATAGAATGGGTTGTTGATACGGGCCAGCCATAATGTGTTGCGATTAATAGCCATATACCTGCCGCCAGTAATGCTGAAAGCATACCAAAGACAAGGAGTTCGGGAGTGCCTGAGAGCAACGCAGGGTCAATGATACCTTTTCGAATGGTTGCTGTTACAGCACCACCGGCTAGGTATGCACCGGCGAATTCGAAAAGGATGGCGATTAAAATAGCTTGCTTTAGCGTGAGTGCTTTAGAGCCGACAGATGTGCCCATAGCATTGGCGACATCGTTTGCACCAACACCCCATGCCATAAAGAAACCAAACACGCATGCGAGAATGATGATGATATCGCCGTATTGCGCAATAATATTCATATCTATGCCTATATGCTAAAAATTAACGAGCAAGAAGAAGCTGCAAGCGGCTTCCTACCTGTTGCGCGCGATCTGCAAGATCTCCAATCCATCGAATTACCTTGTATAAAAACATAGCATCGATAGGGTGGAGCTGTTTTTCGATAACAAATAGCTGAGAGCGAATTTCACGCTCAAATCCATCATTTATGTGCTCTAAGTCATCTAGTTCAATGAGCATGCGTTCGACAACTTCGACTTCACGGCCACGGAAGCCTGTACTAACAAGTTCATCGAGTTCATTCAGCGATTGAAGGGCTTGCTCAGATGTTGCAAGCGCAGAGCGCACAAAATCAAGCATAAGTTCCTGGATTTCTTCAGGGACTGGCATTTCTCTTCCGAGCATGATGCCGCAAATATCTTTAGCCCGATTGGCTATCTTGTCCTGCATTCGTAGCAGCTCAAGCAAATCGGTACGCGGAACCGGAAGAAAAATGTTGTTAGGCAGGTGTTGGCGAACATCCTTTTTCATAGCATCAGCTTCGCCTTCAAGTACAGCAATAGTGTGCTGTATCTTTCTGGCTTCTTCCCAATCGTCCGCTATCACTGCTTCGAAAAAAGGAAGTAACTGAACAGCACAAGCTTGTGCTTTTGCAATGTGTTCTTGCATCGGTTTGAACGGTGAACGAGCAAACATTTGCAGTATTGGGTTATTGGTGATCATGACCTCACCTGTATAGGATTTAGTTCGCGCGAAGTATACGAGGAGATGTCATTAATTTGTAGTAATAATGACATAAAAACTTAAATTTAAATGGAAGCGTATCACTGATGAGTGTCGAACAAATGTTTGAACTGCATTAGGGCTGCCAGAATCTGGGGTTTAGTGTATCTTTTTTGACATTAACGATGGCTTTCGAATTAATGGCGATTAATACGGATGGAGGAACATTTAATGGCAATAGAGACTGAGAGTAAATTGACGCTCCCTGATCATGCGATCGCTCAAGTTAAAACATTGTTAACCGCTAGTGGTGCTCAGCAATTAGAAAAGCAGCGGTTACTGAATTGGTATTTTGATACACCGGATTTGCTGCTATCAGCTGATAAAGTTGCTTTGAGGATTAGAGAGCAAGATGGCACTTATATCCAGACTTTGAAAACAAAAGGCCAGAGTGTTAATGGTCTGCATCAGCGTGCTGAGTGGGAATGGGTAATAGAAAAACCAGAATTACAGTTCGAACTATTAATGGAAACAGACTGGCCATTGGTTGAGCAATCAAAAGAGTGGGCTAATGATCTGCACGTTATCTTTGAAACTAATTTTGATCGTTCAATCTGGATGCTCGAGCAGGCTGGTACGCTTGTGGAAATTGCTCTTGACCAAGGTGAAGTGAGCTACACCTCTGCGGCAGGTGATAATTATGTGGATAAAATCTGTGAGTTGGAGCTTGAGCTTAAAGAGGGCAGTGTTGAGCAATTGGTAGCAATAACGGCAGAATTGGTGGCTGCAATTCCAGAGTTACAGCCCAGCGATATTAGTAAAGCTCAAAGGGGTTACCAGTTGTATGGTCAGGCTTTATAGTCCTTTGTCTCAATAGCATTAGTTCAATAACTAAAGATATTGTTACGATAGTCTCTAGTAGTAGGCTTTATGATAAGGGTCATCCTTATTGTTGTATGAGTTTGCTAAGCTCGCGGTATATTTTTGTTAAAGATGGAGTTTTTCTATGCAACAACCCGATTTCTCACTTGTCCCTTCATCTTTACATGCGCTTCTTAACAAACAGTGGGAGCGTTTAGAGGATGTTCTTGCAGAAAATGTCGGCTTACTGGTTGGCTCTATTGCGAAAGATTTGCTCCAAGTGGTTATGGGGAGTGATTTTGTTGTTGATCAACTGGTCAAAGACCCGCAGATGTTATCTGAGTTAATAGAAGACGGTGTGTTGGACCGAGCTTATCAGAGCGATGAATATGTAAAGCGCTTAGCTGTGACGATAGCAAAAATTGATTCAGAAGCTGCAATGATGAGCTTGCTACGTCGCTTTCGACAGAAAGAAATGGTCCGGCTTATTTGGAGGGACCTAACGCGTAAGGCTGCTATGGTTGATACCACTAGAGAGCTTAGTTGGTTAGCAGATGCCATGATAGATGGCACGTTAGATTTGCTCTATGAGCAAGGGTGCGAACGTTGGGGCACACCTTATGGGGTGTCTGCTGAGAGCGGCCAGAAAGAACAGCAAAGAATGGTGGTTCTGGGTATGGGTAAATTGGGCGCTAATGAGCTTAATTTGTCTTCAGATATTGATCTGATGTTTTGTTTTTCCATGAATGGCGAAACACAAGGCGCTCGTAAAACCTTGGCAAATCAGGACTTTTTCGTACGGTTAGGGCAAAAACTGATACAAGCTCTGGATACTCTCAATGCTGAAGGTTTTGTTTTTCGTGTAGATATGCGTTTGCGTCCTTTTGGCTCGGCTAGTCCTTTAGCCTGCAGTTTTGCTGCGATGGAACATTACTACCAAGACCAAGGGCGCGATTGGGAGCGCTACGCGATGATCAAAGCGCGTGTTGTCGCTGGAGATATGGATAAAGGGGCTGAATTGTTAGCGCAACTCAGGCCTTTTGTTTATCGTAAATATATTGATTTCAGCGCATTTGAATCTCTGCGTGAAATGAAAGAGATGATCAACCGAGAAGTCCGGCGTAAAGGCTTGGAATATAACGTCAAACTTGGCTCGGGAGGTATCCGAGAAGTTGAGTTTATAGCTCAGGCGTTTCAATTGATCCGTGGTGGTAGGGATAGCCGGCTACAACAGCGTGAATTACGTAATATATTGCCGTTGTTACCTGAATTAGTCGGGATGCCGGAACAAGCTGTAGAAGAATTAATGGATGCCTATACCTTCTTGCGTAATGCCGAGCATGCGATCCAGGCCGTTGCTGATAAGCAAACTCAAGAGTTGCCTCGTGATGATTTAGGTCAGGCCCGCCTTGCTTTTAGTATGGGGTTTGATGAGTGGCTTTCTTTTGAGGCCGCGTTAACGGAGCATCGAGCCGCCGTAAGCCGGCACTTCGCCGATGTGATTGCACCTGCACAAGAGCAAGGCGAAGCTGAGTCGCAACAAAAAACGGAGTGGTTGGCATTATGGAACGAGCAGCTTTGCGAAGAAGAAGCGATTCAAGTAATTACTGACAGTGGTTTTGATGATCCGAGCCGAGCACTGAAATTGTTAATGGATTTGAAAGCTTCTAGAACAGTACAGATGCTGCAGCAAACGGGTGCTGATCGTTTGAAACTAGTGTTGCCGATATTGCTTGATATGATTGCTCAGGCTGATAATGCTACGGTAACGCTAGCGAGAGTTCTGCAGCTAATCCAGTCAGTCCTTCGCCGTTCCGCTTATCTCGTACTATTGGCAGAAAACCCTGCTGCTATGCAGCAGTTAGTTAAGCTGTGCTCAAGTAGTGCTTGGTTTGCTGACCAGTTAGCGAAGAAACCCGTGCTGCTCGATGAGTTAATCGACCCGCGCACATTGTATTCCCCACCTGATAAAAAACAGTTGGGTGCAGAGCTTCGCCAACAGTTATTGAGAATACCTGAAGAGGATACCGAGCAGCTGATGGAGGCTCTAAGGTATTTTAAAAGTGCGCACTTGTTACGTGTCGCCGCTTCAGATATTACCGGTGTTCTGCCTTTAATGAAGGTAAGTGACTATCTCACCTGGTTGGCTGAGGTTATTCTTGAAAGCGTCTTGGATGTTGCGTGGCGCGTCATGGTTGAGAAGCATGGCCGACCTATGAAGCAAGCAGGTGTTCCTTGTGAACTGGATTTTATTGTTGTTGGCTATGGGAAGCTAGGAGGGATTGAACTTTCATATGGATCTGATCTTGACTTGGTATTTATTCATGACAGTGATTCAAACTTATCTACTGATGGCGACAAATCAATTGCTAACTCAGTCTTCTTTACCCGCTTAGGCCAACGCATTATTCATATTCTTAATACCTTTACTGCGGGTGGTCAGCTATATGAAGTCGATATGCGACTACGTCCATCGGGTAATTCCGGTTTGCTAGTAAGTTCTCTTAAGTCATTTGACGAATATCAGCAAAGAGAAGCATGGACATGGGAACACCAGGCTTTGGTGCGTGCGCGAGTGGTTGCAGGGTCTTCACGTTTAGGTGAAGAGTTTGAACAAGTTAGAGCATCCATTTTACAACAGAAGCGCGAATCAGCAGAGTTGAAAACTGCGGTAGTAGAAATGCGAGAGAAGATGCGCGCTCATTTGGGAACGTCTGCTAAAGAGGCGCAAGCCAAGAGTATTTTCAATCTGAAGCAAGACCTCGGTGGTATTGTTGATATAGAGTTTCTCGTGCAATACCAAGTGCTCGCCAATGCCCCGCATTATCCTGAATTATACGAGTTTACTGATAATATCCGTATATTAGATGCTGTTGAGAAAACTAAGTTGTTGTCAGCTGAAGATGCAGAGGCGTTGCGTGAGGCTTATAAAGCTTATCGGGCTGCAGGGCACCGGTTAACACTGCAAGAGCAATCAAATGTAATCAGTGAAGGTGATATGAAAGATTGCCGTGCTTTGATAGCGCGAATTTGGGGCTCTGTGATGGAGTCTTAAAGTAGACGCTAAAAGTGGGTAGCAAAAAGCCTGACGGAATTAGCATAGAGTTGATTACGTCAGGCTTTTTATGGCGCATGGAGCGCTAAATGTATGAGGTGCTTAAACGCGGGTTAGCCAGCCATGTTTGTCTTCGGCTTTGCCCCATTGTATGTCGTTCAGTGCTTGGCGTAGTTTAAGTGTGGTTGCGCCAACGCCGCCGTTACCAACCTTGTACTCGTTACCCTTGTAGAGCAGAGTGCCAACTGAAGTCAGTACCGCTGCTGTACCAGAAAGAGCTGCTTCACAACCAGGCTTAGCTGCGCGCTCTAAGAGTTCTGTAACACTCAGTTCGCGCTCAGAAACTTTCATTCCCATATCACGAGCTATGGTAAGAATGGAGTCTCGTGTTACGCCGTGTAAAAAGCTCTCATCTAATGCTTTGGTGATGACTTCATCACCATCAATCAATAAGAAGTTAGCAGCTCCCGTTTCTTGAACGTCGCCATTTGGGCAGAATAGAACTTGGTCTGCTTGGAGTTCTTGTTTTGCTTTGGTTATCGGGTGCAAAGCACTGGCATAGTTTCCGCCGCTTTTAATCATGCCCATATGGGGAGCACAACGCATTCCATCTTCTTCTAACAGTAAGCGTAGTGTTGTATCGCCACCTGAAAAGTAATCACCTACGGGTGATAGTAAGATATATTGGCAAGATGTCTGCGTTGGTGCTGCCGCTTTACCGATAGCCGGCTCCGTTCCGATATGTGTAGGACGAATATACATAGACCCCGGGGGCTCAGGAACATCGCTAGCAAAGCGTGCCACGGCATCTAAGATCATTTTCTCGGTTGCGCTTGTGTTGATAGCAGGCAAGCTTAGTAAGCGGCTGCTCTGCGCAAAGCGTGCAAGGTTTTGGTCCATACGAAAAATATTGACGGACCCATCGGCGTGACGAAATGCTTTTAAACCTTCAAAGCAGGTGCTTGAGTAGTGCAGTACATGCGCACCCGGGTGAAGCTGAAGGCTGTCGCTGGACACCATTTCAGCAGAACTCCAGCTTGTACCATCAAACCAAGAGATTGCCATTTCAGGCATAAAAACAGTACCGAACGCTGCCATGTAAACTACCCCAAAGAATCAAAAAAAAATAATAGATAATTTAGCTGCCGCGTTGCCAAAGTCTAGACGTGAGATATTCGCGGCGCTGTTATAGAACTTTATCTCTAGATTGTAATCATCACAGCCGCAAAAGGGAATTGCTTCTATGCGCTAAAAATATAACGATCTCTCAGTGGGTGTTTAGATAAGACTCTTGTATTATGAGGCAAGTTTGGAGGTATTGCTGTGGCTACGCTTCTTCATTTTATCCTAACTAGTATTGTGGAAAGCATGTGCCTGATATTTGTATTGTAAGTGATGGTAAGCCGGGGCACTCAAATCAATCACTAGGATTGGTTGAGGCTTTACAGCGTCAGCGACCGGATATTAGCTACAGTTTGTGTGCTCCGCAGTCTTTTAGTACGCTCAGTTGGCTTGTGATACGTCATTTATTTAATAGGAATTCGTTACCTCCCGCTAAAGTAGTTATTGCTGCTGGACATCGAACGCATGTAACGATGTTAGTGTATGGGTGGTTATTGGGCGCAAAAAAAGTGCTTCTGATGAAGCCTAGTTTACCTTTGCGTTATTTTGATTTGTGCCTAATACCTGAGCATGACCAACCTGCTGAACAGCCCAGAGTTATTGAAACGTGGGGCGTACTCAATCGAATAGTTCCTGCACAAAAAAAAGCGGGAACAGGTTTGTTGTTAATCGGTGGACCTTCTAAGCATTTTAGCTGGGATGAGCAGAGCGTTTTAGATCAGCTGTCGTCTGTTTTATCCAAGTATCCTCAATTTGATTGGGCGCTAACGACGTCACGAAGAACGCCTAGTTCTTTCTTAACTCAGCTACAAGCGCGTAAGTTAAATATTAAACTCATTCCTCATGAGGAGACCGGGCTTAATTGGTTGCCAAGTGAGTTAGCAGTTACAGAACATTGCTGGGTAACGGAAGACAGTGTCTCTATGGTATATGAGGCGTTAACAGCAGGGTGTGATGTGGGGTTAATTACGCTAGCCAATCATGGTGAAGGGCGCTTGCATCATGGTCTTGCACGTTTACGTGCTTCTAATAGGGTTAGTTCTTTGCGACAGCCTCTTTTGTTGGATAAAAAAATTGTATTAACGCCATTCGCTGAGGCTCAACGCTGTGCCGCGCTTATTTTAAAGAAGGGTTGGTTATGAAGGTGATACAGGTCTTACCTGATTTAAATGGCGGTGGTGTTGAAAAAGGCACCTTAGAGGTGGCGCAGGCGCTGGTTGAAGCAGGGCATGAGTCCGTTGTTGTCTCTGCTGGAGGCTCGATGGTGGAAAGTTTGCTGTCGCTAGGTAGTCGTCATGTTTGTTGGGATCTTGGCAGGAAGTCATTAGCTACATTGAGACATATCTGGGCGGTTAGAAAGTGGTTGCGCCAAGAGAAAGCAGACATTTTGCACCTGCGCTCACGAATGCCTGCTTGGATTATGTGGCTAGCGTGGAGAGGTCTGCCATCGAATGAGCGGCCGCATTTAGTCACAACCGTACACGGCTTGTATTCAGTATCTTGGTATAGCGCCATTATGTGTAAGGGTGAGAGTGTCATTGCTGTATCTGATACCGTCCAGCGTTATATTGCGGATAATTACCCTGCGACTGATATGAGCAAAGTTGTGCGCATTTTTCGAGGTGTCGATCATGATGAGTTTCCTTATGCTCAATCGCCTGATGATCAATGGCTTGAGGCATGGTATGAACAGTACCCTCACACTAAAGACAGTGTTATTTTGACATTACCTGGGCGTTTAACGCGACTGAAGGGGCATCATGATTTCATTGAACTAGTGGCGAGTTTGAAACAATCTGGGTTGAATGTGTGTGGTCTTATTGTTGGTGGTGAAGACAATAAACGAAAAAGCTATGCTGACGGGCTATATGCGAAAGTAAAAGATGACGGGTTGGAAGATGATATCTTTTTCACAGGGGTAAGATCAGACATTCATCATATTTATGCAATAAGTAATGTTGTTTTTTCACTATCGAGTAAACCTGAATCATTTGGTCGTACGGTTTTAGAATCAGTGCGAACCGGTACAGCAACAGTGGGCTATGGTCATGGCGGTGTTGGTGAGATTTTAGCTGCGTTGTTTCCTGTTGGACTTGTAGTTAAAGGAGATGTTGGCGAGTGTGCACTACGAACAGAACAGATAATTAAAGAAAAGCTCAAGCCAGAGAATGCATCTCTGTTTACTCGAAAAGAGATGTTGGAAAGAACATTGGCTCTGTATTGTGATTTACTAAAACCAGCTGATAGAACATAATTTTAGACAATGATAATTCTAACCAAAGTACTTGCCCTAGGGCGAACACGTACTATATATCAGCACCCTAGTGCCGCTGATTGGCTTATAAAAATTGAAAACAGACATACATTTGCAGCAGTCGGGAAGGTGAGTTTATTTCTGCGTGGTCTGGTGCACCGTATGTTTCCGTTTTTTTCAGAAAATGCTCGTGAACTACGAATATATAAAAAATTAGCGTCTTCTTTAGAAGACTTTATTCCTGAATATGAAGAAAAATTAGTTATTACCGATAAAGGCTTAGGTTTAGCATGCCGACAAGTGCTAGATGATAATAATGATTTGTCGAAAACCTTGGGAGATTATTTGAGAGATACTAAGGCTTCCCCTGAAACGTTAAAACCACAACTGGAACGTTTCTTTCAAACCTTACTCTTAAAAAAACTTTATTTTTTTGATTTTAACCTTAACAATTTCCTTGTTCAGATTCATGAGGGGCAGCCAACCCTGCGTTTTATTGATCTTAAGGGGTATCGAAAAGATCGCTCAGTGTTGCCAATAAGTAATGTGTCTTCACTTTTAGCAGAACGAAAAATGAAGCGAAGGGTTAAGAGGTTGTATAAACGCATTATGCTGTGATTAAGCACCGTTTTATTATCTGTGTTGAGTGCTTGTTAGTGAGATTTTTCGTGCTTTAAAGCACTTTGAGTTATTTGTAAGAGAGATACTTTTATGATTTCTAGTCTACGCCGTAGTGGTTGGGCGGATCTGCCAATTGTTTTGGTAGCACTGACTGTTTTGTCTCAACCGTTCGGAGTGGCTTTTGAGCTTTTTACACTGATCATGGCGATACTGGGCGTTAGGCATCTAATCATTAACGATAATCACTTTAGGCGTAGTTCTGGAGTAAAGTGCTTTACGTTATTGTTCGCCTGTTTTTGGATTCCCGCTCTACTTTCGCTACCTGATGCCTACATGCTTAAAAAGGGCGCTATAGATGCCTTAGGTATGTTGCGCTTTTACTTAGCTGGAGTGTTTGTCATTCATGCTGCTTCGTCAGTCAAAGTCCATGAGCGTCTAGCACGTGTTGTAGCTGTCATCGTTATTTTCTGGATAGTGGATGCTTGGGTGCAGTTTGTATTCTCTGCGGGTATTTTTGGAATAGTAAGCTATTCGTCCAGTAGAGTTAGCGGTTTATTTGGTGATGATCCTGTCTTAGGCTGGATGTTAGTTGTTTATATGGGGATTACCGTAGCGGCTGTGTATCAGTGGATAGGTAAAGTGGGGTTCTTAATAATACTTCCTGTACTGGTAGCCACAATTTTTATCAGTGGAAATCGAGGCGCGTGGTTAGCTGTTGCTTGGGTGTTTTTGTTTGCCGTAATTATTGCTGCTTTGTGGCGAGTGAAAGTTTCCAAAAAAGTAGTGTTGGGAAGTTTTTTTGTGATGGGCGTAGTGATAGCAGGCTTGTCGACTAATGAAGGATTGAAAGGACGTATCACGCATACTTTTCAAGGGCTCGGTACTGCTGATTATGCTTCTTTGGATAGAGCTACCGCGTATCGTTTAACTTTGTGGAGTACTGCAGTTGATATGGTAGAGGATAATTGGATTAATGGTGTGGGTCTTAAGAGCTTTCGTTACGCTTACCCTGACTATGCAGAGCCGGATGATGTTTATGTGTTGCGCTCCCCTGAAGGAAAGCCGAAGACGGGGGCATTTCACGGTCATCAAATAGTTATCGATGCACTAGCGGGTACTGGCTTGTTTGGCTTAATTGGTTTGTTGGTTGCATTCTGGTTAGTGTTTTGGCGATTATTTTGGCAGGCAGTCAAAATCAAACAATGGATTCCAATGGGGTATTACTGTGGGATGGCTGGAGTGTTGTTCCCAATCAATACACATTTATCTTTATATAAAGCCTATTGGGCGCAAGCGTTTTGGCTACTAGCGGCTCTGTTTGTCGCATCTTTATTTACTTATGCTCGTGAGGTGGGTGACGATACAAAAAATTCTTCCCCTCAGGATGAGTCTTAAAACGGCGGTGGACCCACATATATTGACTAGGGTCTTTTCGAATGCCTTTTTCAAGTTCTTGGTTAATGCGTGTAGCATCTTGAACGTCATCGCCGCTGGGGAAGTTTTCAAGAACAGGAAATAGCTCTAATTCATAACCTGAATCGTCTTGGCTGCGATGATGCGTAAACATCAATATGGGTGAATCGTTTAGCTTGGCGAATCTGCTTGTTGCTGTGATGGTGGCGGCAGAGACATTAAAAAAGGGAGCATAAACGGAGTGTTTAGGCCCGAAATCTTGGTCTGGTGCATACCACACCACCTGATTATTACGTAAGGCTTTTAGCACTCCACGCAGGTTTTTTTTCTCAATAGTTTGATCAAGGTGCTTTTCACGTCCTTGTTTAATAACAAAATCCATCAACGAGTTATTATGTTTGCGGTACATGGCCCCTACTTTATAAAAACGAGCCAGTAGTCGCCCGCCCATATCTAATGTAGAAAAATGTGCACCTAATAGAATCACACCTTTGTTTTGTGAAAGCGCTTCATCTAGGTATTTTTGGCCTTTTAGGGTGACAGGCATGCTTAGAAATTTGTCGTCTCTCCACCAACTCATGCTGGTTTCAAACATGCCTATAGCATTGTTTTGAAATATGTTGCGTACTAAGAGTTGTCGTTCTGCCGGTGTCTTTTCTGGAAAGCACAACCGGATGTTAACGTCGGTAATGTGCCGGCGCTTTTTAAAAAGCCGATACATCAGATTACCGGTACTTTTACCCAGTATAATTTGTGTTGTGTAAGGTAAATAGCTAATTACAAATAGAATGCTAAGCCCGACCCAAGTAAACCAGTATTTGGGGCTAAAAAAATGTGTATTGTTGTTTGTCATAAAAGATCTTTGAGTGAATATATAAGACGATTGTAAGAGGCTTTTGTTGTGGCAGCAAATACTTACAAAAGATGAGTATAATGATGTCTCTTTATGTGTGTGTTTTTAGTTGAGGGTCGGATGAGTTCAAATAACACCAGCCAAGGGATAAATGACTCGCAACAGGGTGCTCAGAATAAACCACGCAATGACGGGTACCTGCGCTTATTGGCTTATGCTAAGCCCTATTGGCCCGTCTTTTGTGTAGCCTTTATGGGGTATGCATTTTATGGGGCGTCACAAGCGCTGTCTGCTAAGTGGCTAGAAAGCGTGGTCGATTCAGTAGAGCAAGGGCGTTTAGATGAGCGTATTTGGTTAGCGTTGGCAGTATTAGCCATTTTTGCACTACGTGGTGTAGGTACTTTTCTGGGTAATTATTGTATTAGCTATGTAGCACGTTACGTTGTGCATGGTTTGCGAACAGATCTGTTTGACCGCATGTTGATGTTGCCTGCTCAATATTACCAACAGCACTCCTCTGGCGACCTGTTAGCACAACTTACTTATAACGTTGAACAAGTGACGGGAGCTGTAACAGACGCGGTTAAAGTGTTGATACGTGAAGGGCTTACGGTTATTGGCTTGTTTAGCTATCTGTTTTATCTTAATTGGAAACTAACGCTTATCTTCGTTGCGGCAGCACCCTTTATTGGTATTGTGGTTCGGATTGCGTCTAAGCGCATGCGCCGCTTAGGGCATCGTATACAGAAGTCTGTGGGTGATATTACTAACTCTGCATCAGAGTCAATTCAAGGCTATCAGGTCGTCAGAGTTTATGGTGGAACTGACTTTGAACGTCAGCGCTTTCATGGTGCTAGTGACCTTAATCGCCGTCAGTTTATGAAGTTGGTTGTGGCAGAGTCGATCAATACCCCTGTTGTGCAGTTTTTAGTGGCGATGGCGTTGGCTGCGTTGATGTATCTAGCAATGGCTCCGTCAGTGATGGGCGGCATGAGTACAGGCGAGTTTGTAGCCTTTATTACGGCAGCAGGAATGATTACAAAACCGCTGCGTATGCTGACCGAAATAAATGTAAAAGTGCAAAAAGGTATTTCGGCTGCTGAAGCTGTCTTTGCCACAATGGATCAGGAATCAGAAAAAGACCTAGGAACACGGCAGGTTGACAGGGCTGCTGGGCATTTGTTGTTTGAGAATGTTTCCTTCACTTATCCTGAGACTACTGAAATGGTACTTTCTGATTTCTCTCTTGATGTACCTCATGGAACAACGGTCGCATTGGTTGGTAAATCGGGCAGTGGAAAATCAACCGTTGCGGGTCTAATTCCACGCTTTAATGATGAATGGGGAGGGCGAGTACTACTCGATAACCAGCCATTAGAAAGCTACCAGTTGGCTTCTTTGCGTGATCAAATTGCAATTGTTAGCCAAAGTGTTGTTTTGTTTAACGGCAGCATTGCAGAGAACATTGCTTATGGTTCGATGGCTTCAGCAAGTATTGAGCAAATTCAGGCCGCTGCAGAAGCTGCGCATGTCATGGAGTTTGTCAGTCGCTTACCTGATGGTTTGCAAACTCAGGTTGGCGAAAGTGGTGTGTTGCTATCAGGCGGGCAGCGTCAGCGTATTGCCATCGCTCGCGCTATTCTAAAAGATGCACCGATTTTGATTATGGATGAGGCGACTTCAGCCTTAGATACTGAATCAGAAAGACACATCCAGGATGCGCTAGAAGGCGTCATGAAGGATAGAACCACTTTAGTTATCGCACATCGATTATCGACTATCGAAAAAGCCGATATGATCGTAGTCATGGATCAAGGGCGTATAGTTGAGCAAGGAAACCACAGCGACTTACTAAAAAGAGAAGGTGCTTACGCGCAACTCTATAAAATGCAGTTTAGTGAGTTAGCGGATGACTAATGTCCCTCGGTGCTTTTATACCGGACTGTTTTACCTGCTTACCCCTGTTTTACTTATACGCCTGTGGTGGCGTGGGCGAAATGCTCCGGGGTATCGGCAGCGTTGGTGGCAGCGCTTTGGGTTTGTTCCTAATGTGGCACGTAACCCCTTGTGGATTCATGCTGTCTCCGTAGGAGAGACGATAGCTATTGCCCCGTTTGTTGAGCGTTTACTGACGGATTACCCAGATCTACCAATTGTGATAACGACGATGACACCCACGGGTGCAAGCCGTGTTAAAGCTATTTTTGCTGGCCGTGTCATTCATTATTATTGCCCTTATGATCTTCCTGATGCCATCGGTCGATTTATTCAGAGAGTGCGGCCACGCGGCTGCCTTATTGTAGAAACTGAGCTATGGCCGAATATGATTTTAGGCTGTGAAAAAGCCGGTGTGCCTGTGATTGTGGCTAATGCTCGCTTGTCTGAGCGCTCTGCAAAAGGTTATGCAAAGGTGCGCGGCTTAGTAGAGCCAATGTTATCAGCGTTGACCTTACTGGTGACGCAACATCAAAGTGATGCTGATCGTTTTTTTCAATTAGGTATGCCTGCTGAGAAAATGGATGTATCAGGTAGTATCAAATTTGATATTCAGATAGACGATGATATACGCGAACAAGGAGCCTTTCTTCGCCAACAATTAGGTAGTCGCTTTACCGTTATTCTGGCGAGCAGTCATGAGGATGAAGAGACGCAATTTTTAAGCAGTATTGAGCCATTAATAGACAAGTATCCAAACCTTTTAGTGATGTTAGTGCCTAGGCACCCAGAGCGCTTTGAATCTGTTTATCAACGCACGTTGCAATATTCAGACAAGGTGGTGCGCCGCTCAACAGGCGATTCATTGAAAGCTGATCAAACAACTAAGATTTATCTGGGTGATACTATGGGAGATTTGATGCTCCTTTATGCAGCAGCAGATGTAGCAGTGATGGGAGGAAGCTTTGTTAATGTCGGCGGGCATAACCCGCTAGAACCTGCGGTACTGAGCATGCCCGTTATTATGGGACCTTATCATTTTAATTTTACTGCGATCAGCAATGCGATGGCGCAAGCAGGTGGAATGCAGCTAGTAACTCAAATGTCTGATGTGCCTGACTTACTTGAGAAATATCATGCTTCGCCTATCAAAGCGGTAGAGCATGGCCGTAATGCCTTAGCGTATGCTGATTCTCAGCGAGGAGCACTTGATCACCTTTATATAGAAGTGACCAAGCGACTAATATAACTTGTGCTTAACAATCGAACGTTAAGTGTTCACCGGTTTGGGTAACATAAGCGTGATTGAGCATCTCTACTAACGGTGTTTTTCCACTGTCTCGTAACCATTGCTGGCCATCAGCGTCATAATCAAAATGAAATCCACCATCTTTGGTTGCCAACCACAGTTGCAGTACAGGTGTTTGGCGAGTGAAAATGATTTGTGTGCCGTTTTCGCATTTGATGGTCAGTACGCCACCACTAATCAGATAATCAATATCAGAGTCTGCATCATCGAGACGTTCTTCAATCTGTTGCAAGGTGTTGTCAACGAGATCGTTAAATTCAGATTCGGTCATCAGTAGGCTCTTTGTGAAGATAATTAAGTGAATGCGCAGTATATCAGCTTTTGTACGGTACTCATTAGCCGCTTTTCAAGGGTATAATTGATCAATTATTGTCTATCAAATGAGAGTTGTATTGTGAAATTTAGCTGGGCTTGGATGTTGGCAGGAATGATTCTTCTATCAGGTTGTGGACAGAAAGGGCCGCTATATCTGCCTGAGCCAGTAAAGCAAA
Organism: Neptunomonas japonica DSM 18939; assembly: GCF_000422765.1. GTDB lineage: Bacteria > Pseudomonadota > Gammaproteobacteria > Pseudomonadales > Balneatricaceae > Neptunomonas > Neptunomonas japonica. The sequence continues at coordinate 49,230 of NZ_AUGR01000001.1, forward strand.
CTGAAAATCAGTAACACATACAATCAAATAAGTTTTACGAGTGAGAAGAGTTAATGGATAGTTTTGAGTACCGTGATGGCCGCTTACATTGTGAAGATTTAGCGCTAGATAAGGTTGCAGAGCGTTTTGGTACACCAGTGTATGTATATTCTCGAGATGCTATTGAACGTGCTTATTTAAATTATGCACAAGCGCTTGAAGGGCGTGATGCTTTGGTTTGTTACGCCGTTAAAGCCAACAGCAATCTTGCTGTGCTTAATGTTTTAGCTAGGTTAGGTGCAGGTTTTGATATTGTTTCTTTAGGGGAACTTGAGCGAGTACTTAAAGCAGGTGGGCTAGCTAAAAACATAGTGTTTTCTGGTGTTGGCAAGCAGGCTCATGAGATCAGGCGTGCTTTGGCGGTAGGTATTCGCTGCTTCAATATTGAATCAGAAGCTGAGCTTGAGCGTGTTAATGCAGTTGCAGGTGAGTGTCAGCAGGTCGCTGATATCTCATTTCGTGTTAACCCTGATGTTGATGCAGGAACACATCCATACATTTCAACAGGGCTCAAAGATAACAAGTTTGGTATTGCCATTACTGATGCTGAACGTATTTATTCTCATGCTAACAGCTTGGCGCATGTCAATGTGGTTGGTATGGACTGTCATATTGGTAGTCAGTTAACTGAAGTTGCTCCTTTTATGGATGCACTGGATCGTTTGCTTGCTTTGGTTGATAAGTTGGCTGAACAGGGGATTGAAATCCACCATTTAGATTTGGGTGGTGGTTTAGGTGTTTGTTACACCGATGAAACGCCGCCTACGCCGCAAGCATATATTGGCGCTGTGCTTGAAAAACTTGGAGACAGAGCGCTAGGGCTTATTTTTGAACCGGGGCGTTCCATCGTAGCGAATGCTGGCATGATGTTGACGCAAGTTGAGTTTCTAAAGTGCACGGATCATAAGAACTTCGCTATTATTGATGGTGCAATGAATGATCTTATTCGCCCTTCATTATACAGTGCTTATCAGGACATTATCCCTGTAACGCTTCGTGAAGAGGGTGAAGCTAAAACTTATGATTTAGTAGGGCCTGTTTGTGAGACCGGAGATTTTTTAGGAAAAGATCGCGATCTTAATCTACAAGCCGGCGATTTGTTGGCCGTGTGCTCTGCTGGTGCATATGGTTTTGTCATGAGTTCAAACTACAACACTCGTCCGCGTGCTGCGGAAGTAATGGTAGATGACAACGAAGTATTTGAAGTACGCGCACGTGAAACCTTGGTGGATTTGATGCGCGGTGAAGTTATGTTGCCTCAAGGGCATTAAACGGAATAAATAACATGTTGGTACGTTTTACCAAAATGCATGGCCTAGGCAATGATTTTATGGTCGTTGACTTGGTTACACAGAGAATCCGACTTTCAGAAGAGAAAGTCAGGAAGCTGGCTGACCGTCATTTGGGCATTGGTTTTGATCAGCTGTTGCTGGTTGAGCCACCGACTAATCCTGAAATGGATTTTCGTTATCGAATCTATAATGCTGACGGCTCTGAAGTTGAGCATTGTGGTAATGGTGCCCGCTGTTTTGCACGTTTTGTGCGTGACAAACGTCTTACTAATAAAGATGTGATTGCAGTAGAAACCGCTAACGGCAAAGCAATACTCACTATTTGTCCGGATAACCAAGTCGAAGTCGACATGGGAGCTCCTGAGCTGCTACCTAAGGCAGTTCCGTTTGTAGCTCAAGAGCAAGCAGCTGTGTATTCGGTTGATGTGGAAAGCCAGCATGTGGATATCTCAGTTGTTTCTATGGGAAATCCGCATGGTGTGCTCGTTATCGATGATACGGACAGTGCTCCTGTTGAAACACTCGGACCATTACTTGAAGCGCACACGCGTTTTCCTGCAAAAGCGAATATCGGCTTTATGCAGATTCTCTCTCCGACAGAAGTGAAATTACGTGTGTATGAGCGCGGGGCGGGAGAAACGATGGCGTGTGGCACTGGGGCCTGTGCCGCCGTTGTGGCAGGGCGTCTTCGAGGTGTCTTAGATGAAAATGTTCAGGTACATCTTCCTGGAGGAACTCTTCAGGTTAGTTGGAAAGGCGGTGAAAAAGATTCCGTTATGATGACGGGGCCCGCAGCGACAGTGTTTGAAGGTCAGGTGTTTATATGAGTCAAGGTGAAAATACAAAGGTGCAGGCAGCAGAGTTTAATGAAAATGATGTCGCTGATTACCTAGCAAAAAATCCTGACTTTTTTATGCGCCATAAGCCTCTATTAGAAGTGATGTCTGTACCACATGAAACGGGTCGTGCTGTTTCATTAATAGAGCGTCAGACGTCATTGCTTCGAGATCGTAACCAGAAACTGACGATCCATTTGTCTGATTTGATTGATATAGCGCGCCATAATGATTCACAGTTCGAAAAAACTAAGCGTATGGTATTAGCGCTGCTAGATTCCGCTACGCTAGATGATGTCGCGGTCGCATTAGAAGAAAGCTTATGCCGTGACTTTTACGGTGATGAAACCTCGTTGGTGCTGTTTAGTGATAATCCACTGAATGTTAATAATCTGAAAATTCTGCCTCGTGATACTGCTGGGGTGATTGAGCCGTTGATGAAAACAAACATGCCGACCTGTGGGCAATTATCTTTGATAGAGAACCGCTTTCTATTTGAAGATGAGGCGGTGAAAGTTCAGTCGGCAGCAGTTATCCCTTTGGTCAAAGGGGAAACAATTGGGTTGTTGGCGATCGGTAGTTATGACCCTTATTACTTCCAGAGTAGTCAGGGTACTTTGTTCTTATCCTACGTGGGCGAAGTGCTGAGTCGAGTGACCAGTCGCATTGTGCATGAGGAGCAGGTGTAACACTGATGGTTAACCGCAGTTTTGCTGATCAACTCAGTACTGTGGTTGATTTGTTTTTAGTACATCTTCGCTCAGAGAAGCATTTATCCCCGAACACATGTGATAGTTATCAAAGAGATTTAAATAAGCTGGTGGGCTTTGTCGCTGATTGCAGAGTCGCGCAGTGGGATGATGTTTCTGAACGCGAAATTCGTGCTTTCGTTGCCGAAGTTCACCGTGAGGGTTTAAGCGGTAAAAGCATTCAGCGTTGCCTTTCAGCTATCCGCAGTTTTTATCAATATATGGCAATTATTGGGCGAGTTTCACATAACCCGGCTCAAGGCGTTCGAGCGCCCAAAGTGGGGCGTTCACTTCCTGAAACTTTGGATGTTGATCAGTTGGGTCAGCTACTGAGTTTTCCTGTTACTGATGCGATTTCGTCTCGGGATAAAGCAATGATGGAGTTAGTGTATTCATCAGGCCTGCGTGTGTCCGAGCTTATCAGCCTAAATATTCATGATATTGATTTTCGCGATGCCAGTTTAGTCGTTACAGGTAAGGGAAGGAAAATGCGAATGTTGCCTGTAGGGCGAGTCGCTTTAAAGGCAGTTGGTGGCTGGGTGAAGTGTCGAACAGTCTGGGCCGATTACACTGAAAACGCACTCTTTATCTCTAAAAGCGGTAAGCGCCTGACAGTGCGCAGTGCTCAACAGCGCTTTGATCATTGGGCAAAAGTTATGCACACTCAAGGTAAGGTTTACCCGCATCGATTGCGTCATAGTTTTGCTAGTCATATGCTTGAGTCCAGTAGTGATCTGCGTGCTGTTCAAGAGTTGCTGGGGCATGAAGATATTTCGACAACACAAATATATACACATTTAGATTTCCAGCACCTGATGGATGTCTATGAAAAAGCCCACCCAAGAGCGCAGAAAAAAAATGATTAAATGCATTACTTTTGACCTGGACGATACTTTGTGGGCCGTAGGCCCGGTTGTTAGGGCGGCAAACCACACTTTATATGAGTGGTTATATGAGAATGCACCGCTCTTTAACCAAACCTATCAGCTACGTGATCTTAATACGCTTAGAGATCATGTGCTTACTCAGCAGCCAGAGATTAGTTACAGTGTGTCACGTATCCGTATGGAGGTGCTTAAATTCGGGTTAATGCAGGCTGGCTATTCGCCAGACATCACGGCTAAGCTAGCGGAAGAAGCTTTTGCTGTATTTTATAAAGCGCGCCAGAAAGTAGAGTTTTTTGAGCATGCATTGTCGATGCTCGAAACACTTAAAGCTAGCGGCTATATGCTAGGGGCTATTAGTAATGGCAACGCAGATGTTCAGCAAGTGGGTTTGTCCCACTTGATGGATTTCCAGTTTAGTGCTGACAGTGCTGGCGTTGAAAAGCCAGACCCTCTGATTTTCAATCAGATGCTAGCACATACTCAGCTTAAGCCAGAGCAGGTGATTCATGTAGGTGACCACCCTATTCATGATATTGAAGGGGCGCAAACTGCTGGGTTATGGAGTATTTGGGTGAATCTAAATGAACAGCAATGGGAAGGGGACCATCTTCCTGATGCTGAAGTTAGCTGTCTTGATGACTTACCTGCCAGGATTGAAGAGATTCATGCTACCCGGCGTGCCCGCTTATAAATGCTAGCCTCTATTTTAAGAGTGCATGTATTAGAGATGCGTGCATTTTTCTTACTCTGCAATAAACATTTCAAGTAGATCGTTTAGGAAGAGCTGCCCTTGAGGCGTGGCTTGCAGGCGGTGCGGATCAAGTAAGCCTGCTTTACGTGAGTTTGCTAATGCTGTATTGATGCTGCACAGGTTTAGTAAGCTGCGCTCCTGAAAGACGCTCTCTTCAACGCCATCCACCAAACGCAAGGCATTCATCATAAACTCAAAAGGGCGGTCTGTCTGGCTAATTTCCTGCTCTCCACCGAGAGGGTTGATGCTTTGCAAGTAAGCTTTAGGTGAGCGCTGCTTCCAGCGTCGCAGAATCAGGTCTTGCTCAGGAAAAGATAGCTTCCCATGTGCTCCAGCTCCAATGCCTATGTAATCTCCAAATTGCCAGTAGTTCAGGTTGTGCTGAGCACGGGCTGATTTCCCTTTTGCATACGCTGATACTTCGTACTGCTGAAAACCATTATTTGCCAGTAGCTGTTGCCCGGCTTGTTGAATATCCCATAGGGTTTCATCTTGTGGGATGATCGGCGGCTTTGTATAAAACTCAGTATTAGGTTCTATCGTCAGTTGGTACCAAGATAGGTGGTCCGGGCCCAAATTAAGCGCTGTTTCTAAATCATTAAGAGCTTGCTCTTCTGTTTGCTCAGGCAAGCCATGCATTAAGTCGATGTTTAAATGAGGAAAGCCTAGCTCTCTAGCTGCACTAATGGCTTTTTTTGCTTCTTCGCCGGAATGAATTCGACCTAATGCTTGTAAGTGCTGAGCGTTAAAACTTTGAACGCCAACGGAGAGGCGATTCACACCTGCTTTCAGATAACCTGCAAAACGCTCTTGCTCGAAAGTCCCAGGGTTAGCTTCCATGGTTATTTCGATATTGGAGGTAAACGGGATGATCTGGTCAGCACCTTCCAAAATCTGTGCTATTGCATCTGAGGTGAATAAACTAGGGGTGCCACCACCGATAAAAATGGTATCTATCTTGCGACCTTGTGCACCTGCTTGCTCTAATTTTAAGTCAGCCAACAGAGCTGACACATAGTCGGCTTCTGGTATTTCACCTTTCACTGCATGTGAGTTGAAATCACAGTAGGGGCATTTGCGCACGCACCAAGGAATATGAATATATAGCGAAAGTGGTGGTAACGTGCTCATTAATGCCTGCCTGTCAGTGTGTGTCTGTAAAGTATTACTGCGATGTGTCGTTGCTTAGGTAGCCACTGATCTGCCCAAGAAACAACTGTACTGCTTGGCCGCGGTGGCTGATGCTGTGTTTTGCCTCAGGAGACAGTTCAGCCGCTGTTTTATCAGTGTTGTTAATAAGAAATAGGGGATCATAACCAAAACCAAACTCCCCGCGTGGGGCGTGAGCAATGCTACCTTCTAGTGTTCCTTGGCAAATAAGAGGCATTGGATCTTTTGCATGACGCATATAGACCAGCACACAGCGGTAGCGTGCGCTTCTTTCGTTGTCGGGCACATCTTGCATTGATTCAAGGAGCTTTTGGCTGTTGTCTGCATCGCCTTTTCCGGGGCCTGCAAAGCGCGCTGAGTAGATGCCTGGAGCGCCTTGTAAAGCATCTACCTCAAGCCCTGAGTCATCAGCGAGCGCTGGTAAACCGGTTATCTCGCAGGCATGGCGCGCTTTAATAATAGCGTTTTCGACAAAAGTCAGCCCAGTCTCATCAGCATCTTCTACATTGAAATGTGACTGTGGAAGAACGCTAACACTGAATTGTTGGAGTGTTTCGTTAAACTCTTTTAACTTACCTTTATTGCCGCTGGCGAGCACGATAGTCTGGGTCATGGGTTATTCCGTATAAAACTTTTGATCAAAGCGAATTGTGGTGGCAGCTTGATTAGGATCTGGTTGTACGCCAATAGTGACATGCATGATCTCTTCATTAACAAAGTTAAAGCTGCCAATGTAATACAGAGCTTTATCTTCCTTGATCGGCGTAAACGAGATCTGTTGTGTTTGTTGCATCAAGTTAGCTACATTGCCCGAAAGCACTGCTTTAATCGCTTGTTTAGAGCCATCTTTTTGCTTTTCAAAAACAGCAATATTCAGCATGGCGGTATAGCGGCTGCGTAGTAGGTTGTGTCGTTGTGCTACTTCAGGGGCAACAATACTACTGTTAAAGGCGTTGTAGTGAATAATGTAGCGATCAGTTTCAATTGACTGCTCTGCCAACGCGGCCGGCGATACTAGTAATAATAAAAACAGCGTACGAATAAGTTTCATGATGTTTTCCTTTTAACGTGTGATCCGGTAGATGGCAATTTCGCCCAACATGTTGGGCCATAAATTAGTCCACCACCTGTGTTGATGCTCATTATCAACAACGGTTCGATTTAAAATATGTATATTTTTTTGCACACAAAGTTGCTCAAAATCTTTGAAGGTACAAAAGTGAATATTCGGTGTGTCATACCAGCTATAGGATAAGAACTTGGAAACAGGCATTTGGCCTCGAAAACCAAGGTAGCCGCGTGCGCGCCAATGCCCAAAGTTTGGAAACGTCACGATACATTCTTTACCGATGCGTAACATTTCATCAACGATCAGGTCGGGGCGGTGCATAACCTGTAAAGCTTGCGTCATGATGACAGAATCAAAACTATTATCTTTTATAGATGCTAAACCTTTGTCGATATCTTTTTCTATGACGTTTACATTGTTTTTTATGCAAGCGGTGATGTGGTCATGGTTATTTTCTATACCGTATCCGTGTACCTGTTTGTTATCCACAAGGTGGCGCAATAACTCTCCATCGCCACAACCCAGGTCTAAAACGCGTGTATCGGGTTTGATCCACTCATGAATGATTTCCTGATCAGCGCGCATGAGAACTCTCCTTTTCGCGTGTTTCTATATCACCATGCTGCTCGATAGGTAGATCGGCAGCAATACGGCTCATATACGCATTGAAAATTTCCATATAGCGTGGGATTGGGATTAAAAATGCGTCGTGCCCTTGAGGAGAATCTACTTCGGTATAACTGACCTCTTTTCCTGCCTCAACTAATGCATCAAGAATCTCCCGAGAGCGCTCAGGAGAAAAGCGCCAGTCGGTTGTAAATGCTATGAGCATAAACTTGGCCGTGACATGTTCTAACGCCTGGGCTAGATCATGATTGAACTCTGATGCCGGGTCGAAGTAGTCGAGTGCTTTTGTCATTAACAGGTAAGTATTAGCATCAAATATTGTTGAAAACCGTTCCCCCTGATATTGTAAATAAGACTCAACCTCAAACTGCGGGTTGAAATCGAACATTAATTTTCCTGCGCTCATTTCACGGCCAAACTTCTCACGCATTCCGTCGTCTGAAAGATAAGTAATATGACCGACCATACGAGCTAGCATCAGGCCTGTTTTAGGCACAACATTATGATCGTAATATCGGCCATCATAAAAATTCGGGTCTTTAGAGATAGCTTGGCGTGCTACTTCGTTAAAGGCAATGTTTTGCGCTGATAGTTTAGGGGCTGCAGCAATAACCATACAATGTCGTAAACGCCCAGGGTAGGTAATAGCCCACTGCATAGCTTGCATACCTCCTAAGCTTCCCCCTATTACGGCTGCCCATTGCACAATGCCTAAATGGTCTGCAAGGCGAGCTTGGCTAATAACCCAATCCTTCACTGTCATGAGTGGGAAATCTGGCCCGTAAGGCTTACCTGTTTGCGGATCTGTTTGGTTAGGGCCGCTCGAGCCATGACAACCGCCAAGATTATTAAGGCTGACGACAAAGAACTTATCAGTATCAATGGCTTTGCCAGGCCCTATGGCGGAGTCCCACCAACCGGGTTTGCTATCACCTTCGTAATAGCCTGCGGCGTGGTGATGGCCTGATAGTGCATGGCATATCAAAATGGCATTGGATTTGTCGGTATTAAGTTCGCCATATGTCTCAACCATCAACGTATATTGGTTAAGAGTCCTACCGCACGCAAGAGATAGCGGTTCTGTAAACTCTATGGCTTGAGGTGCAACTAGGCCAATAGAATCATCTGGGAATTTTTTCAACATGTTTATGTACCTCGACTAAGAAAAAGAACAAGCGTTAGTCGAGCATCACATTTCATACAAGAGCAGAGGTGCTCGTTGCAGTATGAGCATTTTTGGTTGAATAAACTCATGTGCGTTCAATGTTGTGGCGCTCCGGTAATTTGCGCGGGTTGCTAACCCGGACCACTTTATTTCGGCCTGATTCACCGCTAGCTATAGTGATAGATGATTTGCTTACACCAAAAATTTTAGCCAAAAACTTAATCAACTGTGTATTGGCTTTTCCATGAACGGGCGGTGCTGTAATGCGGATTTTAACACTATTGCCGTGTAGACCCACTATTTCGTCACGCGAGGACTTTGGTTGAATATAGCAAGACAGCATTAATCTGCTGTCTTGCCAGTAGTTAAATGACAAAAAACTATCTATATCACTAGATTACATCACCAAGCGAGCTAGTTGCGATTGGATAATTTGTATCGTGAGAAAAATAAGAATAGGTGATAGATCTAAGCCTCCCAAGGGTGGAATGACTTTTTGCGCTAACTTAAACAGTGGTTCGGTTATTTGTCCGATAAGTTGTGGCGCAGGATGATAGCTACCTGGAGCGACCCAGCTAATAATAACAGAACCAATAACAGCCCAAAAATAGATGTTTAGAATACTATCGAGTAAACCAACCACAGCATAAATCACAAGGCTGGCCATATCCGCTTGGACATTACCTTCCGCCATCATGATTAACGCAGTAAAAATCCCAAGCTTCACAAGTAACGCAACAACCAAGGGTGAAAGGTCCATGCGGCCGGCTTTTGGCAGGAGTTTTTGGAGTGGTGCGAGCACCGGCTGGGTTAGGCGTACTATTGATTGAGATATCGGATTGTAATAGTCTGCTCGCGCTAGCTGTAGCAAAAAACGCATTAGCAAAATAAATATAAACAGTTCACCAAGTGTTCTGATGATGAGAGTAATCGGATCTTGTCCCATGGTTGGATCAGTTCCTAATCAAGTAATAGTTTTTGGCAGTATAGTGTCTTTCAGAAAATGAATGAACCATTAAACCATGCTATCAATAAGACTTATGAGGCAATAGTCACCAGCAGGCAAAGCTCTACTAATAGACACGGTTTATAGATATGGTTCAGTCGTCCCCTAGCTCTTTAGCCATTTCTATCGATCTGGTCGCACATGCTTGCATAGCGTTGTCGACCAAAATGTCTAGATGGTTAGCTTGAAAAGAGAGAACTGCTTGCTCTGTTGTGCCGTTGGGAGAACAAACTCTACGCCTTAATTCGGCGGGATCAACATCGCTTAGAAGAGCCATCTCTGCCGCCCCGCGAGCAGTTTGTAGCGTAAGTTGAGTTGCTACTTCCTTTGTTAAGCCCTGCTTTTGAGCTGCTGTAATCATTGCTTCCATGAATAGGAAGTAATAAGCAGGCCCTGAACCTGAGACAGCTGTGACGGCGTGTAACTGGTCTTCTTGCTCTACCCATAAAGTAAGCCCAGTCGCTGATAAAACATTTTCAGCTTGGGCGCGTTGCGCTTGGCTAACTTGTGCATTGGCGAATAAACCATTGGCGCCCATTTTTACCAAGGCTGGCGTATTAGGCATACAGCGAACGATAGCTTGATTGCCACCAAGCCACTGGTTAATGCTATTTGAAGTAATACCCGCCGCCACAGAAATGAAGAGCGGTTTGTTTTCAGCGGCAGTAGTGGCGAGTGGCTGTAATACGGCTTTGAGCATTTGTGGCTTAACCGCTAGAACAACGATATCAGCTGATTGCATCGCTTCGTTATTGTCAGCGCTAACAAATAGTCCTAGAGAAGCTAAATCTGCTAATTTGCTCACAGTAGGGGAGCTAGCTCTGATTTTTCCGGCAGGAAAACCATTGCTGATTAAACCTCCGATGATAGCGCGTGCCATATTTCCAGCACCGATGAAGGCAAGAGTAGGGTGTTGACTCACAATTAATACCTGCAGAAATTAAGTAGGTTTTTTTGAATTAGGGTATTGGCGAGGGCCAAATAAAGCTGTACCTATACGTACCATAGTAGCACCTTCCTGAATCGCAATCTGCATGTCACCAGACATGCCCATTGATAGTGTGTCGAGTTCAGGATGTATGTTCTTCAACGAGATGAAAATAGATTGCATCTGTGCCAATGCTACTTGTTGTTTTGCTATGTCATCTGTTGCTTCGGGTATTGCCATTAGCCCACGCACTGATAAGTGAGGTAAGTTGGCAACTTGCAACAGTAATGCTTCAGCCTCATTAGGTAAGCACCCTGACTTGCTAGCTTCACTGCTTATATTTATTTGTAAGCAAATGTTAAGAGGTGGCAGGTGGTTTGGTCTTTGTTCTGAAAGTCTTTGAGCTATTTTTAAGCGATCTACACTATGTATCCAGTCAAAATTTTCGGCTATAGCACGCGTTTTATTGGATTGAATAGGGCCTATAAAGTGCCAGATTATAGCCAAATCATGGAGTTTTTCTTTTTTCTCAAGGGACTCTTGGAGATAATTTTCACCAAAGTGCCGTTGGCCATGCTGGTAGAGTTCTCGTAGCTCATCTGATGAGCGTGTTTTACTAACGGCAAGTAACGTTATTTCTTCAGGTGCGCGGTGAGCGTGTTGAGCTGCTTGATTTATCAGCCGACCAACACTTTTGAAGTTCTCTGCTATGCTAGACATATGGTTATTAATAGTTCTTCAGATTAGAGATATGTGTCTATTTTGAAGTAACTGGTGAATTTAAGTAAGCCCTGAGTAAATACATTATGGATATTACAGAACTTCTTTCGTTTACAGTTCAGCAGGGCGCTTCCGACCTGCATATTACGGCAGGTATGCCACCGGTTATTCGTGTGGATGGAGATGTGCGGCGAATTAAGCTGCCAGCGTTAGAGCAGAAACAAGTTCAGACGCTTATTTATGACATTATGAACGATAAAATCCGTAAAGACTTTGAAGACCGGTTTGAAGCGGATTTTTCTTTTGAAGTCCCAGGGTTGGCGCGCTTTCGTGTCAACGCTTTTAATCAAAACCGCGGAGCTGCGGCTGTTTTTCGTACTATCCCAAGTAAAGTTCTGACAATGGACGACCTTGGAATGGGAAAAGTTTTCCAAGATTTATCAATGCAAGCGCGTGGCTTAGTGCTAGTAACAGGGCCTACCGGGTCAGGTAAAAGTACAACGCTGGCAGCGATGGTAGATTATGTAAATGAAGTGCGCTCCGATCATATTTTGACAATTGAAGACCCTATTGAGTTTGTGCATGAAAGCAAAAAATGCTTAGTGAATCAGCGTGAAGTGCACAGAGATACGCAGAGCTTTGCTAATGCATTGCGTTCAGCGTTGCGTGAAGATCCTGACATTATTCTTGTTGGTGAGATGCGAGATCTAGAAACCATACGTTTGGCATTAACGGCAGCAGAAACGGGCCACCTAGTGTTCGGCACCTTGCATACAACCTCTGCGGCGAAGACGATTGACCGTATTATTGATGTATTCCCTGCTGCTGAAAAAGACATGGTGCGTTCAATGCTATCCGAGTCTTTACAAGGCGTTATCTCTCAAACTCTTCTGAAAAAAGTTAATGGCGGTCGTGTTGCCGCGCATGAAATTATGATGGGAACCCCTGCCGTTCGAAACTTGATTCGTGAAGATAAAGTAGCGCAGATGTACTCCGCGATTCAAACGGGGGCTTCGCATGGAATGAAAACATTGGATCAATCTCTGACAGAGCTTGTTCAAAAAGGTCTGATATCAAGAGAAACGGCTCGTGATAAAGCCAAAAACCCACAAGGTTTCTAAAATCGTGATTTCATTCTGTACACACGATTATAGTTTTTAAAAGGAGAGTTACAGCGTGGAGTTTACTCAGCTTCTTAAGGTAATGATTGAGCGCGGAGCGTCAGATCTGTTTGTATCGGCAGGGGCCCGACCTAGTATTAAGGTCGATGGCACGCTGAAACCATTAACAAAAGATCCGTTGAAACCATCCCAGGCGCGCTCGTTAGTGTATTCGACGATGACGGATAAACAAATATCCGAATATGAAAGTACACATGAGTGTAACTTTGCTATTAGTGCGCCAGGGTTGGGACGTTTCCGTGTAAGTGCTTACTTTCAGCGTAACTCACCAGGCATGGTGCTTCGACGTATTAACGCGACTATTCCTAGCTTTGAAGAGCTAAACCTTCCCCCTGTAATGAAAGACCTTTCCATGTCTAAGCGTGGTTTGATCTTATTTGTTGGTGGTACATCAACGGGTAAGTCAACATCGTTGGCGTCGATGATAGACTATCGTAATAGACATAGCCGTGGACACATCATCACGATAGAAGACCCGATTGAGTATATTCATGAGCATAAAGAGAGCATTGTGACTCAGCGGGAAGTGGGAATCGATACGGACTCATTTGAAGTAGCGTTAAGAAATACGCTAAGACAAGCTCCGGATGTTATTTTGATGGGTGAGATTCGAACTCAAGAGCTTATGAAGTACGGACTGGCCTTTGCAGAAACGGGACATCTTTGTATGGCCACTTTGCATGCAAATAATGCTAACCAAGCCCTTGATAGAGTTGTAAGTTTTTTCCCGCCAGAACATCATGACCAGCTTTGGATGGAGTTGTCGCTTAACTTGAAAGCGATTGTTGCCCAGCAATTACTGCCTACAAAGGATGGCAAAGGGCGTCGTGCGGCAATAGAAGTGATGATTTGTACGCCGTTGATTCAGGATTTGATCCGTAAAGGTGATATTCATGAAATTAAAGAAGTCATGAAAAAGTCGACTAATTTAGGGATGCAAACATTTGATCAGGCTCTGTTTGAGCTTTATAAAGAAGACGCTATTAATTATGACACGGCGTTAGCACATGCTGATTCAGCAAATGACTTACGTCTGATGATTAAGTTAAGTGCCGATACAAACCCTGGACTAAGTATGCAAGATGATACGGATTCACTGTTTTTGCAGGAAGAAGAAGACTTTATGAATGTGTCTGGTGAAATGGAAATTGGCAAAATGTAATACTGCTGAACGTATAAAAAACCGAACCGTATATCAATAGGGTTCGGTTTTTTTATGCCTGTTATGCCCGATAGACCATTTCGCCCTTCATCAAGGTATGTGTAACCTTACCTTTGAGAGGAGTATTCATAAAGGGTGAGTTGTGGCCCGAAGATACGCAGTTGTCACTGTTTAATTGCCATTGGGTTTCAGGGTTGAAGATGCAAATATCAGCATCACAACCAATACCTAATGAGCCTTTGTTAAGCTCTAGAATAGCGGCAGGAGCAGCGGTTAGTTTCTCTATGAGTTGTGGCAAAGAAAGGAGTTCTTGCTCTACGAGCATCAAGCCTAGAGGGAGTAAGGTTTCTAGACCCGAGATGCCGGGCTCAGTTGCTGCGAATGGCGCTTGTTTGGCTGCGGGGTCGTGTGGTTGGTGGTCAGAGCAAATTGCTTGAATACCGTCGGTCACTAAGCCGTGTCGCAAACCGGCACGATCGAGTTGGCTTCTTAATGGTGGAATAACATGAAACATGCTATTGAAGCCATTTACGTTCATATCCGTTAATAGTAAGTGGTGTATAGAAACATCGGCAGTTACGTTAAGGCCGCGTTTGCGCGCATCCGTTACCATTCTTACTGAACGTTCTGCTGATAGTTGGCCAAAGTGTGCGCGAACACCTGTCTGCTCAACAAGTAGTAAGCAGCGAGCAACCTCGATTGTTTCAGCTGTTTCAGGAATGCCGGTTAATCCTAGTCGAGTACAGGTTGTATCATCGTGCATACAGCCTTCGCCGGTTAAGTCGTGATTTTGTGGTTGAAAAATAACTAAAAAATCATGAGTGGCAGCGTATTCAAGGCAACGTAATAATACCAGTGCACTAGGGATGCTTTTTCGGGCATTACTGAACGCCACGCAACCTGAGCGGCTAAGAGAATGCATGGGTGCTAACTGCTCACCTTGTAGTCCTTGTGTTAGTGCGCCAACAGGTATTACATTGGCAAGCCCTGTTGCTTCGGCACGATCAATGATCATTTCAGCAACTGCAGGGTTATCTACTACAGGTTTGGTTGTAGGTGGCGTGATCATAGTGGTTATACCACCTGCCACAGCTGCGGCCGTTTCGCTAGCTATTGTCGCTTTCTGTGTGTAGCCAGGCTCTCGAACATGTGCACACATGTCTATTAAGCCAGGTATGACAATGTGGCCGCTAGCATCGATGGTTTTGTTTGCTGAAAAGCCTGCTGGTGCTTGATCAATCGAGATGACTTTGCCGTTTTGGATGTATAGGTCGCAGACTTTATCCTGTTGATTCTTAGGGTCTATTAGACGTCCATTTTTTATGATTAGCATGCTGGTTACGCCTCCGTCTTCAGATTTTTTTCAGTCATTTGTCCTGACATCGACATGGACATAACCGCCATTCTTACAGCAATGCCATTAGTTACCTGGTCCAGAATTAATGATTGATGACCGTCTGCGACAGCGGATTCAATTTCTACACCTCGGTTGATAGGACCGGGGTGCATGACGACAGCATCGGGTTTGGCATGTTGAAGCTTTTCGTTAGTCAGCCCGAACAATTTGTAGAATTCTGATTCGCTCGGTAATAAGGCGCTTTGCATGCGCTCTTTTTGTAGGCGCAGCATGATAACCACATCAGCATCTTTAAGCCCTGACTCCATGTTAGTGAAGACCTTGACGCCTAATGCTTCAATATTGCGTGGCAGTAACGTATTAGGTGCTACTACACGTATTTCGGCTGCACCTAACGTGCGCAGTGCGTGAATTTGCGAGCGTGCGACACGTGAATGCAAAATATCCCCAATAATGGTGACCACTAAGGGTGAAAAATCTCCTTTATGGCGCTTTATCGTAAGCATATCTAACATGGCTTGCGTAGGGTGAGCATGACGTCCATCACCTGCGTTTATCACAGCAACGTTGGGCGTAACATGCTCTGCAATAAAGTGCGCTGCTCCGCTGTCTGAGTGGCGTACAACAAACATGTCTGAATGCATCGCTTCTAATGTTTGCAGCGTGTCTTTGAGCGTTTCACCTTTCGAAGTAGATGAGGTACTGATATTCAGGTTAAGCACGTCGGCAGAGAGTCGTTTAGCGGCTAACTCAAATGTGCTTAATGTCCGTGTGCTTGATTCGAAAAACAGATTAACGACCGTCTTTCCACGCAGTAGAGGGACTTTTTTAACCTGCTGAGCGCTCATGTCTACAAATGAGTCGGCGGTATCAATAATTTCTGTCAGGAGTTCTCTGGAAAGCCCTTCGGTAGTGATGAAGTGCTTAAGTTGCCCCTCGCTGTTTAGCTGAATGTTGTTAGGGTCGGTAATTTCGAACATGCTGTGCTCCAGCTCGGGTTAGTCTTTTTGGCTGATTTCCAGTTCCAGAGGGTTGGGTCCGGTCAGTTTAACTTGTTGGTTTGGGCCTAAAGATAAAGTGCTACCGTAAACATCGGCCTGAATAGGTAATTGTCTACGTTGCAGGTCCAATAAGGTCACTAAGGTAACAGATGATGGACGGCCATAATCGAACAGCTCATTCAGTGCTGCGCGAATGGTGCGGCCACTCATGATGACATCGTCTACTAGTACTATATCGCGCCCCTCAGTAGCGAAAGGGATATGAGATGCTTGAACTTTTGGGTGTAAACCAATTTGGGAAAAATCATCACGATAAAAAGAAATGTCGAGCGTGCCTATAGGGCTTTCTAATGCAAGTTCGGTATGAAGCCTCTCTGCAATCCAGATGCCGCCGGTGCGAATACCAATAATTAGTGGAGCATCAATTTGGCGGTGTATTAAGAGTGTTTTAAGCTCAGAAACCATTTTGTCGAGTAGGGATTCAACACTCAGTGTTCCCGATACCATAAAAGTTCTCCAATCGTGTGTGGCTTGGTATGCGTGATGTACTGCCAAACCAGCTTTCAAGAATTATTTGTGCTGCAATGCCATCGACAGATTCTTTACGAAAATTAGTGCCGCCGCCTTGAGCGAAGTGTATCTCTTTTGCTTCAGCCGTTGAAAGTCGCTCATCTACAAGGTAACAGGGGAGTTGATAGCGGTCTTGAATTCGATTGGCAAAGCGGCGTGCTCGACGTGACATTTCGCTGATGGTGCCGTCCATATTTAAGGGTATGCCGACAACTAATGTTGTGGGTTGCCACTCTTTAATGGTTTTGTCTAATGCTGGCCAGTCAGGAGTTCCATCTCGAGCAAGAATGGGGGGTAATGCTAATGTAGTTTCAGTCGTTGGTTGGCCTGTGGCTATGCCTATGCGGCGTGTTCCAAAATCAAATGCGAGCACTTGTTGGTTGGGTTGGGTCATAGTTATTAGAATTCAGGGTTCTCAGGTTTAAGTCAGGCATGCCCAGTGTGGGGTGTCATTAAATTTAGATTAACCCCCAGAATGGTAGCAGCTGCTTGCAACCTTTCTTCTGCGGGCTTGTGGAACATTATATCTGAATTTGCTGGGCAGCTTAACCATACATTATCAGTTATTTCTTGTTCCAGTTGCCCAGGTCCCCAACCGGTGTGCCCTAAGGTAATAAGAGTTTCTGCATTGTCGCTTAGGGCGATTGCTTCAAGAATGTCCATTGATGTTGTTAAAAACAGTTCATCTGTTACCGCATGGGTAGCAAGCCATGGGTTGCCTAAATAGTTTTTATGTAGCACAAAGCCTCTGTCGCTCTGTACTGGGCCACCTGAATATACGGGAATATGGCTGGCAGTGTTGCTGCTGGGTAGATCAAGATGAGAGAGCATTTTATCGAGGTGAAAGTTCAGGGGGCGATTGATAATAAGCCCCATAGCACCGTATTCACTATGGTCGCAAATATAGATAATAGTTTGTGCAAATGTCTCATCTTCTAGATGAGGCATTGAGATTAAAAAGTGGTCGCGCAAACAGGTTTGAGTACTAAGCATGATAAAACCACATATAATGAAAAACGGACTACTAAGGTTTAGTACAGTTGTGTGGTTTTCTCAAATTTCCAGCTGCGAATGATCTCAAGAACATCCGTATTTTTTCTCATCTCGGTACTGAATGGCTGAAAGGGTGAGGCCAGCTTGACGATGCGAATAGCTGCGTCATCTAGTGTTTTACTGCCAGACGATTGCGTAATTTCGATACTTTTTAAACCGCCATCAGGAAGAATGGCAACAAGCACTCGTAAGGTGCCATACAGCTTTTGGCGCCTTGCCTCTTCTGGATAGTTCATATTGCCTATCATCTCAATGCGACGGCGCCAATTATCAAGATAGATAGCATCTTCATGGATTGTCGTCGAAACAGACGATAAACGGCGCGTTTTTGGGCGCTTGGCAAATTGTTCTTGTTGCATCTTTATCTGTGCCTGGAGATTAGCAATTTCCAGACTTTTAGCCAGTAGGGATGTTGATTGTCCGGTTCTTGGCTGTGCTACCGCCTGCTTCTTTTTACGAGGTTTTGTCGATGCTTTCTTTTTTTTCTTTTCAGCAGTCGTTGTCACGACCTTGCGTTTACTTTTAGCCGCTTGGTTTGAGTCGCCTCTATCGGTGACGGGTTTTTCTAGCACTTGTCTAACCGCGGGTGTGGGTTCTGGTTGTTTGGTGGGCTGCGTTGGGCGGGCTGATTGGTTACGAATCTTATTGTCTTGAAACGTTGACCGCTCAGTAGTTGATGGTAAACGTTTCTCTTCCACTGTACCGCTAGCAAGCTGGTTAGCTTGTGCAAGAAAGTCGGTTTTCTCAGGAGGCTTTTCAACAGCGTATTGAGCAAGCGTTATCTCGAGCGTTTGTACTGCAGGTGTTGATGATGGACTGATGAATGAGCTACCCAAAATAAGTACAGCATGTAATGCAACCGCCATAAAAAGTGTAAAACCCAACCGATCAGTTGCGCTGACAATAGGGCTTGCTGGTATATTTTGAGTAGCACCAGACACTATGGCTTGTTCCGTTTCTCTTCGATGGCATTCATTAGCTGCATTCCAATATCTAAGCCAAATTGGTTATCTAGCTCGCGAATACAGGTTGGGCTGGTGACATTAATTTCAGTCAGGTAATCACCAATAACATCTATCCCGACAAATAATAACCCTTTCTCTTTGAGTGTAGAGCTTACCTGGTCGCATATCCAGCGATCACGGTCTGTTAGAGGACGACCTTCGCCTTTCCCACCGGCAGCTAGGTTACCTCGAGTTTCTCCTGCCATCGGTACCCGGGCTAGCGCGTAAGGAATGGCTTCGCCATCAATTATCAATATGCGTTTGTCGCCGTTAACTATCTCAGGAAGATACTTCTGCGCCATAATAGTCTGTTTGCCGTGCTCGGTAAGCGTTTCTATAATAACGCCCAAGTTCACGCCGTCTTCTTTGATTCTAAAAATTGACGCGCCACCCATACCGTCGAGGGGCTTGAAAATGACATCTTTATGTTCTGCATGAAATGCACGTAACAATGTCTCATCTGATGTAACCAACAGAGGAGGGCAGCATTGTGGGAAGTGTGTGGCAAAAAGCTTCTCGTTAAAATCACGTAAGCTTTGTGTGCGGTTAACAATCATCGTTCCTTGTGCTTCAGCCATTGCTAGAAGCTGAGTGGTATATAGGAACTCGTTATCAAATGGAGGGTCTTTGCGCATTAAGATGACATCGAGAGATGAAAGGTCCTCAGCTTGGTATTCGCCTCGCGTAAAAAATGCATCGGGATCCATCGCAACGCTTAGTGGTGCCATGTTAGCTTTAGCTTTTCCGTCATGCAGGAACAGGTGTTTTTGCTCCATGTACCATAACTCCCAGCCTTTTTGTTGAGCAGCCCATAGCATGGCAAGAGAACTATCTTTTTTGTAGTTAATCCCATCAATTGGGTCCATAACAATACCGACTTTTAATGTCATTCTCTGCTGTCCTCTAGGTCATTTACCTGATGAGTTTAATCTAAATAGATGGAACTGGGCTAACCTAACCTAAGTCGCCCCATAAATACTGCAATATAGCCTGCGCGGCAACCGGTGCCGTTTCTGTGCGCATTACCCTAGGGCCAAATGCTACTGGTTTAAAACCTGCAGCAATAGCATGCTCTACTTCTGCTTCGCTAAGGCCACCTTCTGGGCCTATTAGTAACGCGATGGAGGCAGGGCGTTCCAGCTCTTCAAGTGGTTGCTCTGTATGATGATGTAATACTAGCTTTAGATCAGCTTCAACACTGTCTAACCATTCTTGTATTGGTTGGATAGGGGCGATGACAGGAAGTTCATTCCTAAGGGATTGTTCGCATGCGCTAATTGCCACTTGCTGCCAGTGTTTACTGCGCTTATCTTGGCGGTCATTGTTTAAGCGGACCTCGCAGCGTTCGGTAAACAGTGGCGTCATGCTGTGCATGCCGAGCTCAGAGGCTTTTTGAATAGCGTAGTCCATTCTTTCGCCACGAGATATCGCTTGACCAATATGAATTTGCAAGGGGCTAGTGCGTGACTGTGAGTGTTCTGAGATAACTTTGACGTCGACATGGCGTTTATCCACACGCTCAAGTGTACAAAGAAACTCACTACCGTAGCCGTTAAATAAGGTAATGCTGTCGCCTACTTTCATTCGCAGTACGCGGGATACATGCTGTGTTGTTGCATCACTTAGCGAGCAAGTGCGTCCTATCTGTAATTCGCAAGGCTCAAAGAATCTAGGTATACGCATGCCATTAGGGTCCGACATTAAAAAAGACACATTATGCCATTGTTCACCTTGCTTCAGTCTACTTCTATAATAAGATTTTGATTGTCGAGCAACTCAAGAAGCTTTTCGCTTTTCAATGGTCGGCTTAATAAGAAGCCTTGTGCTATATCGCAGTTAATAGAGCGCAATATGTTTAACTGCTCTGCTGTTTCAACACCCTCGGCGACTACTTTTACATTGAGTCCTTGAGCCATGTGAATAATCGCCTCTACAATCTTTTTATCACCTTTACTATTTTCTAAGTCTTGGATAAATGATTGATCAATTTTTACCTTATTAATTTGCAAGTTGCGGATGCGGCTTAAAGAAGAATAGCCCGTACCAAAATCATCGATAGAGATGCTAATGCCCATTTGCTGTACCGTTCGGATTTTTTCTTGCAACATCTCTAGAGAGGCAATTAGCACTCCCTCAGTAAGTTCTAGTTCTATCGATTCCAATGGGATGTTGTATTCGTCGGTGGCTTCATGGATAAGTTGCTGAAGGTCGCTTCGCATGAACGTTAAGCCTGAAAGGTTAACAGCAAGCTGAGGAACGTCTAGCCCCATTTGTTTCCATTGCTTAATTTGTCGGGCAGCGGCTTTTAGAACCCAGTTATCTAAACGAGTAACTAGCCCGCTTTGTTCTGCAAATACAACAAAGGTTGCGGGTGAAATAAAGCCGCGTTCAGGGTGCTCCCAGCGTAAGAGCACTTCCGCTGAGATAATCTTATTGGTATGCAGGTCGTGCAATGGTTGAAATACCAGGTAAAACTGGTCTTCTTCTATGGCTTGCTGGATGTCTTTCCACAGAATTAGTCGTTCATCTAATGCAAATGTTTTCAATTGGTTGAAAAACATGTAATCAAGTTCAAGGCGGCGTGCTTCGCTTAGGGCTTCTTCTGCATGGCTTAATAGTGCTAGTTCTTGGTCTGCGTCATCGGGTGCAATACTAATGCCTACGCGCGATTGAAAAGATAGTTGCTGGCCCTCAATCGTTGAAGGCAGCATGATCTCGGTTTGAATTGCATTGATGAGTATGTTTATTTCACGAAGGTCTGATAACTCTGGGCGTATGACAGTAATAATGTCATCACTGTAGCGTGCTAATAGGTCATTATTATTAAGGGTTTTCTTGATGCGGTTAGAAATATCGATCAAAATCACATTGCAATAATCGGTTCCCCATTGTGCCAAAATATCTCGAAGCAAGGGCAACTTGATGGTGATAACGGCGCACTTTTTTCCATTGGGTAAAATGGCTAGAAGGCGAGCAAGTTCATCTTCTAGTGCTTTACGTGATAGTAGGTGAGTGACAGGGTCGTAAGTGGCAAGATGCTGAGCTTGAATGCTAGCTTGTTTGAGATCTTCATTTTCAATAGTTTGCTGGCGAAAGTGCACAAGTGCCTTTGCTATGCTGCCAATTTCGTCGTGGCGCTCATCGTCGGTAATTTCTTCGGTGATATGTCCCGAAGTAAGTCGTTGTATTTGGTCGACAAGCCTGCCCGTAGGTGCTGTAATGCTATATGCGATACGCCCTGATATAAGGTATGCCAAGAGACCTGCAAAGGTAGCTAGCAATATGAATGTTATGTGACGGGAAAAATAAGTATGCTGAATATCATTAAGGTAAATGCCTGATCCCACTATAAGGTCCGTTCCCGGAATCAGTCTGGCGTAGCTGAGTTTTTCCGTTGGCGTTGCCCCCTCTGATTTTGGCCAGAAGTAGGTTGTAAACACCTCTCCCTTTTTACGTACGCCTTCTAGTATTGGTTGTGTGACGTAGTCACCATTGTGGTCTTTGAGCTGGCTGGCATCACGCCCATTAATGTTTGTTAGTATAGGATGAACAATATTAATGCCAGCGAGATCGATAATGAAAATATAGTTGTTATCATCATAGCGAAGAGTGTGTGCAAGTTGTTTTGTAAAGGACAGCTTCTCTTCTTCAGAAAGCGCGTGATTATCTGAAGACAGCACAGGTTTTAATTGACTAATGGCGCTATCGACAACGCTTTTGATAATGCTTTTACGAGATTCAATTAGATCATCATGTGAATATTTAAGTGCAATAAGAGACACTGCCGCAATACTGAGCATTATCAGTGCGACTAGAATAAAAAGTTTCCAGCGAATGCTGATGTCTTGTAAACGCATTAACCCTCAAACCTCCATACCTATGATTGTGAGCTAGGACTGAATAGTAATACTAAGGATGGTTGATATATGAGTTTTGGACACAAAGGTGAAAAATGCCAGTTTTTGGCGAGTATAGAAACAAAAAAAGGCGCTAGAGCGCCTTTTTTACAGTGTGCAGATGTTTAGATGCCAGCGTCTGCTTTTAGGGCTTCTACTTTATCAGTGCGTTCCCATGTAAATGCGGTAAAGGTGTCATCCTTAACGGACATTTCGTAAGGTAGGCGCCCAAAGTGTCCGTAAGCAGCTGTTGCCTGATACATAGGATGTAAAAGGTCTAGCATGCGAGTGATTGCGTGTGGACGCAGGTCAAAGTGGCGATTGATTAATCCGATAATCTTCTCATCAGATATTTTACCCGTTCCAAAGGTGTTGATAGACACTGAAGTAGGTTCCGCAACACCGATGGCATAGGATACTTGGATTTCGCAACGATCAGCTAATCCAGCGGCAACGATGTTTTTTGCAACATAACGGCCAGCATATGCAGCAGAGCGGTCTACTTTTGATGGGTCTTTGCCTGAAAATGCCCCGCCACCGTGACGTGCCATACCGCCGTAAGTATCTACGATAATCTTACGTCCCGTCAGGCCGCAGTCCCCTACAGGGCCGCCAGTAACAAATGAACCCGTTGGGTTTATGTGAAATTTGGTCTCTTTGGTGAGCCACTCCGCTGGTAAAACATGCTTGATGATCAGTTCCATCACCGCTTCGCGCAAATCAGACTGGGAAACATCAGCGTTGTGCTGAGTTGATAGCACGACAGCATCTATGCCTGATGGTTTGCCATTTTCATAGCGAAATGTCACTTGTGATTTTGCATCTGGACGCAACCATGGCAATAAACCGGATTTGCGAACTTCAGCTTGGCGCTCCACTAAGCGATGAGCGTAAGTAATCGGTGCTGGCATGAGTACATCGGTTTCGTTCGATGCATAACCAAACATAAGACCCTGGTCGCCTGCGCCTTGGTCTTCTGGTTTCGCTCGATCTACCCCTTGAGCAATTTCATGTGCTTGTTTGCCAATAATATTGATAACACCACATGTCGCACCATCATAACCGACGTCTGATGAGGTATAACCGATATCGCAGATGACGTTACGTACGATGTCTTCAAGGTCGACCCAAGCGGAGGTTGTTATTTCTCCAGAAACAATCGCTACACCTGTTTTAACCAGTGTCTCGCAGGCAACACGCGCATATTTATCTTCACTGATAATGGCGTCAAGAACGGCGTCTGAAATTTGATCGGCAATTTTGTCTGGGTGGCCTTCAGACACGGATTCAGAAGTAAATAGGCTATATTCGCTCATCGCGTGTTTGTATCCTCAATTAAAGCTATCTAGAAGAAGTGTCTAGTAGAACTCAATTTTAACTAAATAAAGTCATTTCTAGTAGAACGTTTTCTTAGTGGAGCAATAGAATTCAGAGCGTGTGTGCAAGATCACTAACGTCTCTGATTTAAAATAATGGCGTATTTTAGCTTTGTTGTGCACTTATTGCATGATATTAGATCTGGTTTTTCATGAAAATTTCATGAATTAACATGAAAATCCTTCAGTTTTCGTCGAAATTGGGTTTAACCGTTGAAGCGAAGGCGTATCTGCGAGAAAATTGCGGCCTGTTTTTATACTTCGCTTCACTAAATTGGGAAAATCCCAGGAGTTGATTGAATGTCCTCTCGTAGAGAACTGGCCAATGCTATTCGCGCTTTAAGTATGGATGCTGTTCAAAAAGCAAAATCGGGCCACCCAGGTGCGCCAATGGGCATGGCTGATATTGCCGAAGTGCTTTGGAACGATTTTATGCAGCATAACCCTGCTAACCCGCAATGGTTTGATCGTGATCGTTTCGTATTGTCCAACGGCCATGGGTCTATGTTGATCTACTCTTTGTTGCATTTGACAGGTTACGATGTATCAATTGATGACATCAAAAACTTCCGACAGCTTCATTCTAAAACAGCAGGGCACCCAGAATATGGTTACTGCCCAGGTGTAGAGACAACCACAGGTCCTTTAGGGCAGGGTGTTTCTAATGCAGTAGGTTTTGCTACAGCTGAAAAAATCTTGGCTGCACAGTTTAACCGTGAAGGACACGAGATTATCGACCATAACACCTATGCGTTTATGGGTGATGGTTGCATGATGGAAGGTATTTCTCATGAAGCGTGTTCACTCGCTGGTACATTAGGTTTAGGTAAGTTGATCGTCTTTTGGGATGACAACGGTATCTCTATCGACGGTGAAGTCGAAGGTTGGTACACAGACGATAACGTTAAACGCTTTGAAGCATACGGATGGCAGGTTATCCCGAATGTTGATGGGCACGATGCTGATCAGATTCGCAGTGCTATTACCAGCGCTAAAGAAACAACTGATCGCCCAACTTTGATTTGCTGCAAAACAACGATCGGTTTTGGCTCTCCGAATAAAGAAGGCAAAGAAGATTGCCACGGCGCTCCTTTGGGCGATGACGAAATCGCATTAACACGCGAGCGTCTTAACTGGCCTCATGCTGCATTTGAAGTTCCAGAAGATATTTATGCAGATTGGGACGCAAAAGACGCGGGTGTACGTACTGAGAATGACTGGAATACACGCTTTGCTGCTTATAATGCTGCTTTCCCAGAGCTAGCCGCTGACTTGTTGCGTCGTATTTCTGGTGATTTGCCAGCAGACTTCTCTGATAAAGCGGATGCGTGGATTGCTGAGATCGCCGCTAAAGGTGAAACGATTGCTTCACGTAAAGCGTCACAGAACTCACTGAATGCATACGGCCCATTATTACCCGAGCTGCTTGGTGGGTCTGCTGATTTAGCGGGTTCGAACCTAACATTATGGTCGGGTGCTGAAGGCATTAGTAAAGATGATGCTTCAGGCAACTACCTGTATTACGGCGTACGTGAATTCGGCATGTCTGCAATGATGAATGGCCTAGCGTTGCATGGCGGTTTCATTCCATACGGTGCAACTTTCTTGGTGTTCATGGAATATGCTCGCAATGCGTTGCGTATGGCTGCACTGATGAAGCAGCGTGTTATCCATGTTTATACACATGATTCAATCGGTTTGGGTGAAGATGGCCCTACTCATCAACCAATTGAACAGGTTTCTAACCTACGTCATACACCGAACATGAGCTGCTGGCGTCCAGGGGATGCAGTTGAATCTGCTGTTGCTTGGAAAGCCGCACTAGAGCGTACTGATGGTCCTACCGCTATGGTGTTCTCTCGTCAGAACCTTCCTCACCAGCAACGTACTCCTGAACAGATTTCTAATATTGCTCGTGGAGGATACATCCTACGTGATACTGATGGTCAGCCTGATGCAATCTTGATTGCTACGGGTTCTGAAGTTGGGTTAGCGATGGATGCTGCTGAAGTGTTAACTGCTGAAGGTAAGAAAGTACGCGTAGTTTCTATGCCAGAAACGGGTGTGTTTGATCGTCAAGATGCAGCCTATCGTGAATCAGTATTACCTGCTGCTGTAACAGCACGAGTCGCTGTTGAAGCGTTGCAAGCGGACTTCTGGTACAAGTACGTTGGCTTAAATGGCGGGATTGTTGGTATGACTACCTTTGGTGAGTCTGCTCCTGCTGGCGATCTGTTTAAGCACTTTGGGTTTACTGTTGATAATGTTGTCGCAACAGTAAAATCAGTACTGTAAAAAGCGGTAAGCCGGACGTTTGTCCGGCTTTGTTTTTATCTGAATATATAAGCGAGTTAGATGAGCTTTCGAATTGCGATTAATGGCTACGGTCGAATCGGGCAGTGTGTCCTGCGGGCAATCTATGAAAATGGATTGCAGCAGCAGCTGCAGGTGGTTGCTTTAAATGAGCTATCCGATATAGAAACTGTTACATATCTGACTCGCTACGACACAACACATGGTCGTTTCCCTCTTCCCGTAGAGCACGATGGCGAAAACCTGATCATTGCTAATGACCGCATTAAAGTCATTAATCAATCAGATCCATCGCAACTTCCTTGGGATGAAATGGGTATTGATCTTGTGATCGAATGCTCCGGTTCTTTTAGTGACCGAGAAACTGCCGAGAAGCATTTGCAGTCGGGTGCTAAAAGGCTACTGTTTTCACAACCTGCGATGCCTGATGTAGATGCAACCATTGTTTATGGTTTGAATCACCAACTCCTTATGCCCGATATGGCAGTGGTTTCTGCTGCATCTTGCACCACCAATTGTGTTATTCCGGTGCTAGACCTGCTTGATAAGGAATTAGGTATTGTTTGCGGGGTTACCACGACGATTCATTCTGCGATGAATGATCAGCCAGTTATTGATAGCTATCACCAAACGGATTTGCGTCTGACCAGAAGCGCTATGCAGTCGATTATTCCCGTTGATACAGGCTTAGGTAAGGGTATCGATCGTTTGCTGCCTCAATTGGCAGGGCGCTTTGAATGTCTACACCTGAGGGTTCCGACTATTAATGTATCTGTTATGGATATGAGCATTAATGTCTCTAAACCAACCTCTGCTGATGAGGTGAATCAGATATTTAAAAGTGCTGCGGCTCAGCATTTAAAAGGCTTGTTAGGTTATACCGAAGAGCCACACGCTTCTGTCGATTTTAATCGTGACCCTCGCTCCGCTATTGTTGATGGCACGCAAACACGAGTGAGTGGCGAAAAGATGATTAAGTTACTCTGCTGGTTTGATAACGAGTGGGGGTTTGCGAATCGTATGTTGGATATAGCTCAGGATTGGCTATACCTGCCTGGAAAAGATGTGAGTTAACGTAAATACTGCATTTCAGGCAAAGATTGTACAAAATATAGAGTGAATTTTTCGAATTAAACCATTAGCTAAATAGTCAGTAGGACACGATCATGAGTGTATTGAAGATGACGGACCTGGATTTGAACGGAAAGCGCGTACTTATCCGTGAAGATCTCAATGTTCCTGTTAAGGATGGACAAGTAACCTCAGATGCCCGTATTCGTGCGTCATTGCCAACGATTGAGTTTGCATTGAAGGCCGGCGCTAAAGTCATGGTGATGTCTCATTTGGGACGCCCTACTGAAGGTGAATATGAAGAGAAGTATTCGCTAGCACCCGTTGCCGAGCATATTAGTAAGCTTTTATCACGTCAGGTGCCTCTAGTTAAAGGTTGGCTTGAAGGTGATTTTGAAGTGGCTGCGGGCGAACTAGTGTTGTTGGAAAATGTGCGCTTTAATGCCGGTGAGAAGAAAGATAATGAAGCATTGTCACAAAAAATGGCAGGATTGTGTGATATCTATGTAATGGACGCATTTGGCACCGCACATAGAGCTCAGGCTTCTACTCACGGTGTTGCTCGTTTTGCCGAGGTGGCTTGCGCAGGGCCATTGTTAGCCAATGAATTGGATGCATTGGGTAAAGCACTGAAACAGCCTACGCCTCCATTGGTCGCTATTGTTGGTGGCTCTAAAGTATCCACTAAGTTGGAAGTACTAAACTCTCTGTCTGATAAAGTCGATCAGCTTATTGTGGGTGGCGGTATTGCTAATACGTTCTTAGCAGCAGCGGGTAAGCCGGTAGGTAAGTCATTGTGTGAACATGACTTAATTCCAGTCGCTCAAGAGCTAATGAAAAAAGTAAACATTCCGCTACCAGTAGATGTTGTAGTGGCAACGGAATTTTCTGAAACAGCAGCGGCAACGGTGAAGTCTGTCGATGATGTGGCAGAAGATGACATGATTTTAGATATAGGCCCTGCTTCTGCGAAAGCACTCGCAAGTATGCTTAAAGATGCTGGTACTATTATCTGGAATGGTCCTGTTGGTGTGTTTGAGTTTGATCAGTTTGCTGGTGGTACGAAAACATTATCGTTAGCCATTGCTGAAAGTGCAGGATTCTCTATAGCAGGGGGTGGCGATACACTAGCTGCTGTAGATAAATATGAGATTGCTGATAAAGTATCCTATATCTCAACGGGTGGTGGCGCTTTTCTTGAATTTGTTGAAGGAAAAGTATTACCCGCAGTCGCAATTTTGGAAACACGTGCAGCACAGTAAAGCGCTTTGCTTATTTTGTATCTTTTTATAGCTAAGCTGAAAACAAATTAAAGAAATAGGTGAAACACAATGGCTTTAATATCAATGCGTCAGCTGCTAGATCATGCAGCTGAATATGGTTACGGAATCCCTGCATTCAATGTGAATAACTTGGAGCAGATGCGTGCCATAATGGAAGCGGCAGATAGAACCAACTCTCCGGTGATTGTGCAGGCTTCCGCTGGCGCTCGCAAATATGCAGGTTCTAATTTCCTGCGTCATATGATTTTGGCGTCTATCGCTGAGTTTCCACACATTCCTGTTTGTATGCATCAGGATCATGGTACTTCTCCTGATATTTGTCAGCGTTCTATCGCTATGGGTTTCTCATCAGTAATGATGGATGGCTCGTTAATGAGTGATGGCAAAACACCATCAAGCTACGAGTACAACGTTGATGTGACGCGCCGTACAGTTGAAATGGCCCATGCATGTGGAGTTTCTGTTGAAGGCGAGCTGGGTTGCTTGGGGTCATTAGAAACAGGACAAGCCGGCGAAGAAGATGGCGTAGGTGCAGAAGGTACGCTTTCAATGGATCAGATGTTAACTGACCCTGATGAAGCGGCAGATTTTGTAAGCAAAACGAATGTTGATGCTTTGGCAATCGCTTGCGGTACTTCACATGGTGCTTATAAATTCACGCGCCCACCAACAGACGATATTCTGGCAATTGATCGCATTAAAGCAATTCATCAGCGCATTCCAGGTACGCATTTAGTTATGCATGGTTCTTCCTCTGTACCACAGGAATGGTTGGCTGTGATTAATGAGTTTGGTGGTGACATGCCTGAAACTTACGGTGTGCCAGTTGAGCAGATCGTTGAAGGTATCAAGTACGGCGTACGTAAAATCAATATTGATACGGATTTACGTTTGGCTTCTACGGGTGCGATTCGTCGTTTCTTAGCTGAGAACCCGTCTGAATTTGATCCACGTAAATACTTGAAGAAAACTATTGAAGCGATGAGCGATATATCTGCTGCAAGATATGAAGCTTTCGGTGCTGCGGGTCAAGCGTCAAAAATCAATGCAATATCGCTGGAAAATATGGCGGATGCATATGAGGCTGGCAAGCTGGATGCGAAAATCGCTTAAAGCGACGTGTCTGTGAAAAAGCCGCCTTCATAGGCGGCTTTTTTGTATATATTGTTTGTATGCAATTAATATTTTGAGAATGCTTTGTTATGGCTTTAATTCTGTCTACCTGGGTCAAGTTTGCTTTTCTGTTTGCGCCTTTCTTTGTTGTCTCGATGTTTTTGGCATTGACGCGTGCAGATTCGGTAGCGGATAGGCGCTCCATTGCTAACCGTGCAGTCTTTGCTGCTTTGTGTATTAGTCTTGTGCTGTTTTTCTTTGGTTCTGCTTTGTTTGCATTACTAGGAATAACACTGGATTCATTTCGTATTGGTGCGGGGATCTTGCTGTTTCTCTCTGCTATTAGTTTGGTCAGAGATGGCGTTAGGGCAAATGCTGAAGTGCCTTCTGAACAGCGTGAGGATGTATCCGTTGTGCCATTAGCCATTCCTACAATTGTCGGTCCTGCGACGATAGGTACTATCTTGGTATACGGTGCTGAGCTACATGGGCTTGATATAGCTTATGGCTTGATTGGCTTGGTGTTAGCGTTAATTAGTTTGTTGGTTTGTCTTCATCTTTCTACTTGGATGGAGAGAATATTAGGAAAAACAGGACTCAATGTATTGAGCAAAGTGACTGGGCTTATTCTTGCTGCAATGGCATCTCAAATTGTGCTGACAGGTATACATGGATTTCTTCAGTCTGCGGGTTTGTAATAAGGTTAACATGCGATTCATGTTGGTAAGCGTAGCGTATTACGCACTAATCAGGCACCTGTTAGGCACCTGCAATCACCCATAAAGAGGAGATACACCGATGGACTTATTAAAAATTGCAGCTGATTTGTTTCTGAATAAATTAGGTACATCTGCTGATGGCGTTGATTCTAATCAACTTACTAGCGCACTAGGCTCATTATTAGGTGGTGCCGACGGTCAGATTGATCTTAGCGATCTTATTTCAAAAGTGAGTAATGGTGGTTTAGCTTCGTTGGCGCAATCATGGTTAGGCGATGGTGCAAATGATGGTTTTTCTGTAGATCAGGTAATGTCAGTGTTAGGGCAGTCCCAGGTTAGTGAGTTTTCATCTTCATTGGGTTTAGATGAAGGTGCTGCATCGAACGCGTTATCAGACATGATTCCTGAGCTTATCGACCAAAACAGTTCAGCTGGTGGTTTGTTAGAGGCTGTTGGTGGTGTGAGCGGTTTGGCTGGAATGGCATCAAAGTTTTTTAAATAAGTACAACTAAGAGTTGCTGTTAGTTTTCATGAAAGTACCTACCTGCGACTAAAAGCAGACCCTGATACGGGTCTGCTTTTTACAGAAGTCTTAGGGTGTTTGTTTTAGCGTTGTGGAATTGCAGCAACAACTGAAACTTCGACTAATAATTCAGCTCTAGCCATACGTGCTTCAACGCATGCTCTTGCAGGCGCATAGCCTTCAGGCACCCACGCATCCCACACGGCGTTCATGGCAGCGAAATCTTTCATGTCACGAATATAAAGCGTCGCAGACAGAATGTTTTTATTATCCGTTCCTGCTTGTTCTAGCAAAGCGTCAACCTTGGCAAGCATGGTGCGAGTCTGCTCTTGGATATCGCTATTAGCATCTGCGGCAACCTGACCACATAAATAAACGGTATCGTTATGGATGACAATACGGCTCATGCGTTGCTGAGTTTCAAGGCGAGTAATGCTCATGTTTTTTCCTGTCTTTGTCATTGTTGGCAACCTTAACTGAGTTGTTCCAACGTCTCTTTAATGGGTGAGTTTAGCTTCAATGTCAGCAGTTCGTCCGCACGTGTTTTTCCAAGCGTTAGTGCCGCTATTGGGATGCCCCACTCGTGCGCCCTTTTGCAAAAACGAAAACCTGAGTAGACCATCAGAGATGATCCGATTACGAGCAAGCCATCTGCTTTTTTTAGCTGCTCGAGTGAACGTTCAACGTGTTGTCGTGGAACATTATCACCAAAAAATACGACATCGGGTTTTAGTATCCCTTCACACACAGGGTAGTCACTGACTTTGAATAGACCAAAGTCTACACGCTCAAGATCCGCATCGCCATCCGGAGCGGCAACAGCCTGCAAATTTTTGAAACTAGGGTTTAATTCAAGCATCCAGTTATGAACTTGGTTGCGAGAGTAATTCGCTGCACATTCCATACATAGTACGCTATCAGAGCGGCCATGAAGGTCGATAATATTCTTCTGCCCTGCTTCTTGGTGTAAGCCATCAACGTTTTGTGTGACAAGAAGAGGTATGTGGCCGGTCTTTTCGAGTTCAGTTAGCTTCTTGTGCGAGGCATTAGGTTGGGCATCTCGCATCATTGGCCATCCTACTAAGCTGCGTGCCCAGAAGCGTTGCCGTGTTGCTAAGCTGCTCATAAAATCATTGTGCTGGACCGGCTGTTTTCGTTTCCACTGAGCGTTGTGGTCCCGGTAATCAGGAATCCCCGAATCAGTGCTGATGCCGGCACCTGTCAAAACAACTAAGCGAGGATGCTTTTTTATAAACGCCTGTAGCTTAGAAGCGGCGTGCTGTGTAACTAATATCTCACTCATAGTGGGGCTTGGCATTATTTGCTTTGGGGTTGATGCTCATGTCTTTTTCATCAGGAGGAGACGTTTCAATTGATAGGATCGTCCAACCCTCTTTAACCGCGAGCTCATCTTCTGGTACAAAAAACCTTAGCCGCCCCTCGGGAGTGATGGCCATCACAAGTGAGCGGTTATTGCTATGCTCTTCTTCCCAACGCGACAAGCTGTAGTCTTCTGATAGTGTTGTGGCTTTGAAGCGAGCATCTTGGCTCATAAGGCTTGAAAGTTTCTTGAATGAGAAGCTGTCTTTGCCCATTATTTTACCTTGATGCTCTGAAGCGACAGCATGGCGTGATGATGAAGTGCTGGTTTTTTCAGCCTTGATGGCATAAATAAAGCGGGTTTCAAATTCGCTGCGAAAATGCAAGCAGGCCAGTGCGTTTATCTCATGCTGTGGTGTGGCGGCAAGTAGTTGTCCATATCCTCCTAATTCGAGCTTCTCCGAAACGCGTGTTGAAAGCGGGTTTCCATGTAAGGTTTTTAATCCAGCCATCCGAGCTTCGCTAATATTTTCCCAGCTAGGATCTATTAACAGTGTTGGGATATCTTGTTTGCCCAGTGCTATAGCAATTGCGCGAGCTACTTTGTTGGCACCAATAATGACGAGTCCTTTTGACTCTGGTTCAGTAACGCCAAGTTTTTGAGCAACAAAGCGTGCAGTCGCACTTTGAAATACCACCGTTCCAATAATCACTGAAAATGTAAGCGCAGTCAGTAGTTCAGCGTTAGCGTAGCCATTTTCTTCTAGGCGTAGCGCAAAAAAAGCAGAAACTGCCGCAGCAACAATACCTCGAGGACCAACCCAGGCGATTAAGCTTTTCTCTTGCCAGCTAAGGTCGCTGCCAATACTGCAAAGTCCCACAGATATGGGGCGAACAATAAATTGAATAACGGCGAGCAGTGCCAGTGCAGGTAAGCCAAGGGCGATGAGATGATCTAAATTAAGGCGGGCCGCTAGTAAAATGAATAAACCGGAGATCAGAAGAATGGTTAGGTTTTCTTTAAAGGATAAGATCTCCTCGATATGAATACCTTTGGCGTTGGCCAGCCAAATCCCCATCACAGTGACGGCTAATAGGCCTGATTCATGTGCCAGATGGTTAGAGAACGTGAATGTGGTCAGTACTAAGGCGAGTGTGCCAAAGGCGTGTAGGTATTCGGGGAGCCAATGGCGACGGATCACAAAAGCCAGTAAAAAGGCAGCGAACGCTCCAAGTGCAGAGCCTACCAGAATAATTTCACCAAAAAGCAGAGCGGTGTGGGATATCAACCCGCTGGCTTGCTGGCTTGATATTATCCATTCGAACACTAGCACTGCCATGAGGGCGCCTATTGGATCGATAATAATCCCTTCCCAGCGTAAAACATTAGCGATACGGCTGGTGGCGCGTAACGTTCGTAGCATAGGAATGATAACAGTGGGTCCTGTAACGACCACAAGAGCGCCAAATAATGCGGCTAGCTCGACAGGTAGTTCAATAATTAGATGAGAAGCGATAGCAATCAGGGCCCAAGTAATTAATGCCCCCCAGGTCACTAATCGCCGGACAACACTACTGACATCGCGTACCTGATTAAAGTGTAGTGTTAAGCTGCCTTCAAACAAAATGATGGCGATGGAAAGCGACACGACAGGAAAGAGCAGGTCACCAAACAGTGCGTCTGGATCCAGTGTTTGGCTTATCGGGCCAAGCAAAATACCGGTAACGAGTAAGAATAGAATAGCAGGAAGTTTTAAACGCCATGCTAGCCACTGGCAAGCGATGCTGCACAGAGCGATGACTGCCAGCAATGAAGTATCAGAGAGTTGCATTAAGCGTCCTGTATATTTTCTAATTGTCCGAGTATTACCCGTTATATGTATTCACTTTACTGGCTTCTCACTGAAAATCCAGTGTTGCCAATCGAGGGCTAAATATAGCAGCGTATTGTTTTTCTTAGTAAAACAGTGCATTTCACTAATGGTGCGTTAGTTATACCGCGCCTGTGCCGATAAACCCTAATACTCCAATTGGCAATAACAACACCCACTGCGGCAGTTTGTAAAACACTTGTGCATTGAAGAAGATCCAGCCAATCACGATAAATAACGCAGCGAACAAGATGTAAAAGCTGGATAGTGCGTTCAGTAACAGCTCAAGTCCTAGTAGTTGGTCTGGCTGCGGATTGAAACCAGCGCAAACGTATAGGCAAGATGTCAGCAACAGATACGCAGAAATCAAGTGCCAGCAGACCAGTAAACAACCTTTGATGTCGTGGGCTAAATCTGTTCTTAGGAAAGGACGAATGAGGGTTATTTGACCGCCAAATATGTGTATTGCGGTGGTGAGTAAGCCAATAGCGCCGGCGCTGAGTAGAAAGTTATTCATGCTTTGTGTCCCATGGTTGTGGGTGAGTGACGGTTTAAAGGTTGAGCACAATGCTCAAATAACCGGCTGCAAGCATCAAGCACAAGGGAGCAAAATAGTGCCGATCAAGTGACTTGAAAGGTTGAGTTCTGGGGAGGTTGGGTAGTGCATAAGAGGATAGCCCGCGCAGAAAGAAAACGGCAAAAAGAACCCACATTGACGTTAACCTGCACCATTCAGGTAGAGGAAGAGATATTACGTTGATGACCCATAAAGGCAGTACGGCCGCTGCCAATATCAGTAGTGCAACGAGCGCCGTGAGCCCCATACCTGGTGAGGCCTTGCCTGAGTCAACGCCAGCGACTGTACGAGCAAACTGTTTAGGGTCTTTGACTGGCCAAGTGCTGCCACTGGCCCACAGAAAATGTAGAGCCGAGACTCCAGCTAAAACGATAAACACTAGCCAAGCGATGAAAAGAATCATATCTATCTCCAGTTTCACGTGCTTCCATACGGTTACGTATGGTGCGGTAAACACTTGTTGCTGTCAATACGCTAGCGTATGGTTGAATAATGGAAGATAAACAACGATTAGATAAAATTGCTTGGATCAACGCGGGCTTCAGAGCGCTTTGTGTGAATGGGCCTGCGGCGTTAAAGGCTGAGTCTTTGGCGCGAGAGCTGGGCGTAAGCAAAGGCTCTTTTTATTGGCACTTTGCCAACTTGGCTGCCTTTCGAGAGGCAATGATAGGACACTGGGTGTCGGTGGCGACAAGAGGCATTATTGAGTTTGTCGAAGCGCATAGCAAAGACCCAGATGAACGTTTGCGGTATTTGGTGTAT
The DNA here is from genome assembly GCF_000422765.1 of Neptunomonas japonica DSM 18939. Taxonomy (GTDB): domain Bacteria; phylum Pseudomonadota; class Gammaproteobacteria; order Pseudomonadales; family Balneatricaceae; genus Neptunomonas; species Neptunomonas japonica. The sequence goes on from NZ_AUGR01000001.1 coordinate 84,621, forward strand.
TTGTCGACTGAGCCGCCACCTGAGGCAGTTGGAGGTCGTGGGGCGGAAGGGGCTATTCGTTGCTGGGGTCGAGCTGATCCAGAGGTGGCGGAACACTTGCGTGCAGTGGACGCTACTCGGCTCGACTTTTGTTCAGAGCAGTTTTTGCAGCTCAATTTCAGCGCTGCAGAGGCGCGGTTACGGGGGCGACTGCTGTATGCTTCTTTGATTGGTTTAGAGGACCTTGATCAGTCAGGGCTGGCAGTGTTGCGCGATGATTTACAGGCATCCTTGGATGTTTTGTTGTAGGGGCCTTGTTTAGTGATATCGTGAATGCTGCGTTTGTTTATAAAAGTGCATCTTGACCCATAGACTTATGCCGTACCATACTTTTACCTATAGATTTTAGACGTGGTTAATCACATATGCCTTTTCACTTGTTCCATCTTGAAGCGGGCAGTAGCCGAACATTGCAGCAGCAGATTCGCTCTCAGCTGACAGCGGCTATTTTGAATGGCAATATTCCTGTGGATATGGCGCTGCCTTCAAGCCGTAAATTGTCTGAATTACTCGGTGTTTCGCGTAATACAGTCATTCGTGTTTATGAGTTGATGCTCAGTGAGAATGTTATTATTTCGCGTGAACGCAGTGGTTACTACATCAACCCAGAATACCGTGCTCAAGCAGCCCTTCCTCGCAGTGAGGCGAGTGGCGATGATCAAGTTAATTGGCAACGATTTTTGCACCAAAAACCCAGTGAACAGCGCAACATTGTTAAACAAAGCCACTGGCAGCGTTACTCCTACCCCTTTGTTTATGGACAGTTCGATCCACAAAGCTTTCCTGTACAGCAGTGGCGAGAGTGTTGCCGCGATTCTGTCACCGAAGCAGCTGTAGGAAATTGGGCATCTGATCAGCTAATGGACGATCCTATGTTGATTGAGCATATTCAATCACATATTTTGCCCAGACGCGGTATATGGGCTAAGCCTGAGCAAATCTTGATTACGGTCGGGGCGCAGCATGCTATTTATCTCGTCTCAGAGCTAGTGTTACGACCTGGCGATACGTTTGGCATTGAAGACCCTTGTTATGTGGATGTACGTAATATCGCAGCTGCTCGCCCAGCAAACGTTGTGCCTATCCCGTTAGATGATGAGGGTTTGGTGGTAGATGAGCGGTTGTCTGAGTGTGATTGCATCTATGTTACGCCGAGCCATCAATTTCCCACGACGGTAACGATGACATTGGAGCGCCGTAAGCAGCTCTTATTGAAAGCGGCTGAAGATGATTTTTTGATTATTGAAGATGATTACGAAGCCGAAGCTAACTTCACGGGTACGCCGTGTCCCGCATTAAAAAGCATAGATCATGCTGGGCGAGTTATTTATGTAGGTAGCTTTTCTAAAACCTTGGCGCCAGGCTTGCGATTGGGCTACATGGTTGCAGACGAGGCGCTGATTAAAGAGGCGCATGCCTTGCGCCGCCTAATGCTTCGTCAAGCACCGATGAATAATCAGCGTACGGTTGCACTATTTATTGCGCGGGGCTATTACGATGCACTCATTAATCGTCAGAGCCTGATGTATAAAGAGCGTTGGCATCTCATGCGAGAAGCATTGGCCCGACACCTTCCTAATAGTACTAACCCACCTACATTTGGAGGTTCTTCATACTGGATTGAAGGGCCGACTGAACTGGATTCTAGGAAACTATCTGAGCTGGCTAGAGCGGACAGTATTCTCATTGAACCAGGAGAAATTTATTACGCGAAGGCTCCGCTACTCAATTGTTTTAAGTTGGGGTATAGCTCGATCGCATCAGACAAAATTGAACCTGGTATCGATCGGTTAGCGCAATTAATTAACAGTCATTGGGGCAGTAGTTAAACGAAAATGGGTTGTTTTGGTGTGATTTTTAACCGATAGGGTATGTTATCTGGTTCCTTTTTCATTCTAAGGTGTGATACCAGCTATTAGGGTTAAGTGAATCAACTGGTTCTCTGCGCTCAGCCAATAGCCCCATACACTGGGGCTATTCTGAAATGGCGATACTATCGATGGTTGTTGAAAATACAGCCTCAGCATAGTTCGCTGAACGTATGAGGCTTGGTTACCATGAGTGCAACGACCCCCTATTACAAAATTCGTGATTTTATTAATGGCGAATGGATTGAAAACCACACGCTTGAAACTGCACCACTTTACAACCCATCGACTGGGGCGGTACTGGGTGAAGTTCCTTTAGGTAACGAGGAGTCTTCTCGTGCAGCTACCGCTGCTGCGGCTGAAGCTTATCCTGCATGGCGTGATACTCCTCTGCCTAAGCGTATGGATTATATTTTTGCTATGCATTCAGCTATGGTCGAGCGCAAAGAAAGCCTTGCTCAAGCCATTGCTGTTGACCAAGCAAAGCATATCGCAGAAGCCCGAGGTGAAGTGCAACGCGTTATTGAAATTATACAGATGGCTTGTACTATTCCTGCTTTGATTCAGGGTGAAACAGTTCCTAGTATCGCTAATAATATCAGTGGCCGTATTATCAAGGCGCCAATGGGAGTCTTTTGTGGTGTTGCGCCGTTTAACTTTCCTGCGCTGGTATTTGGTTGGTTTATTCCGTTTGCTATTGGTGTTGGGAACACCTTTGTTTATAAGCCATCGACTGAGTCGCCGTTGTTCATGCAAGGAATTATGGAGCTATTAACCGTTATTGGTTTACCTAAAGGTGTGGTTAACATCGTGCACGGTGATCGTGAGGTTGTCGAAGCTTGGTATGACGATGAGAATGTCACTGGTGTTTGTTTGGTGGGCTCTACACCCACAGCAAAAGCGATAGCGCAAGGCTGCGGGCGTAACGGTAAAAAAACTATGCTGCTTGGTGGTGCTAAGAATTTCTTGGCAGTGATGGATGATGCACCGATGGAGCTACTTGTTGAGAATGTTTTGATGTCCGGCTATGGGTCGGCTGGCCAGCGTTGCTTAGCGGTATCTAACATTGCTTGCGTTCCCGAAATTCACGATGAATTTGTTGCACGTCTATTAGAAGCTTCAGAAAAGGTGACAGTAGGGGATGCTATGGATCCTGATGTTTTCATGGGGCCTGTGATTTCTAAAGCGGCAAAAGAGCGTATCGAGAAATACATTCAAATTGGTCTGGATGAAGGCGCTACTCTTCTTTTGGATGGGCGTAATCCTACAGTTTCTGCCGATAATCAAGATGGATATTACGTTGGTCCAACGATATTTACAGATGTAACTCCTTGTATGCAAATCGCGAAAGAAGAGATCTTTGGGCCTGTGCTAAGCATTATGAAAGTAGGTTGCATCGACGGTGCATTACGGATGATTAAGAACCATCCGATGGGTAATGGTGCCTGTATCTTTACTCAAAATGCATACAACATTGAAAAGTTCATCAATGCAGCGGATGTTGGCATGGTTGGCGTTAACGTAGGTATTTGTGCCCCTCATCCTTATATGCCATTTGGTGGTATCAAAGATTCATTGGTAGGTAACAACAAAGTACAGGGTAAAGAAGGTATCAATTTCTTTACGCAAAACAAGGTAGCTACCGTACGTGTAGTCGACCCTAAAGAGGGGCAGGTTGCTGCGCCTGCATCAACAAACAGTGATGTTCGAAGTTGTGTTGCTAGTTAGTAAGCCTGTGTAACCTCCATTGGCTGATCAATCGATCGGCCTTTTTTGTGTTCATAATTTGAAAAACCATCTGATAAATAAAATTTATCAGATGTAACAATTATTTTCCATTAGACACGGGGCTACTTTACAGAGCAAGCTATGCTGATCTCAAAGTAGTTTAAAAAGTAAACAGATTAGAGGCATGCTATGGACGTTAATATCTCTCCCTACGACCTTCGTCAGTTAATTCGCAGTGGTGAATTTACAGGTAATACCTCCGGTTATTCACAAGGTTTTGTTCAGGGTAATTTGGCGATTATGCCAAAAGAGTGGGCGAACGATTTTTTACAGTTTTGCCAGCTTAATCCTAAACCTTGTCCAGTTATTGGTATGTCCTCAAACCCTGGTGACTTTTTATTACCTGATCTGGGTAAAGACCTAGACATCCGTAGTGATATTCCACGCTACCGTATTTATGAAAATGGCCTTCTTACTCAAGAAGTAACAGATGTCTGTGAATTTTGGCGTGATGACCTAGTCACTTTTCTTCTGGGGTGTTCTTTCTCATTTGAAGAGTCATTGATTGCAGATGGCCTAGAAGTGCGCAATATCACTGAAGGTGTCAACGTGCCTATGTATCGAACTAATATTGACTGTCGTCCTGCTGGACGCTTCAGTGGTACGACGGTGGTAAGCATGCGGCCAATGAAACCAAAAGATGCGATTCGTGCGATTCAAATTTGTACACGCTTCCCGTCCGTACATGGTGCACCGCTGCACTTTGGTAACCCTGCTGATATTGGTATCGATGATATTAACCAGCCTGATTTTGGGGATGCGGTAACGATCAAAGAAGGTGAAGTGCCAGTATTTTGGGCATGTGGTGTTACGCCTCAAGTGGCGATAGAGCAAGCACGCCCATCTTTCTGTATTACTCACAGCCCTGGCCACATGTTGGTTACGGATATTCCTAACAGTCATCTGGCGATTATGTAATTGCTGCTGGGAGAATGACAATGTCTTTGAAATTGAACTGTGATTTAGGTGAAAGCTTAGGTTCCTGGAAAATGGGGATGGATGATGCGGTAATGCCGCATATTGATCAGGCTAATATTGCGTGTGGTTTTCATGCGGGCGACCCGCTTGTTATGCAGAAAACGCTACAGCTTGCTAAAACACATGGCGTTAGTATTGGTGCTCATCCGGGTTACCCCGACCTAGTAGGGTTTGGACGTCGATCTATTAAAGCCAGTGATGCTGAAATTCAAGCGCTGATGTTATATCAGATTTCTGCTTTAGATGGCATGGCAGCGTCCATGGGGTTGTCTCTGGCGTATGTGAAACCACATGGTGCTTTATATAACGACATGATGGCTGACGAAGCGGTACGTAAAAGTATCATGCAAGCGGTTGCTAGTTATCACCGTCCCATTGTATTGATGTTGCAGGGCACGCCTGATGCGGTAAAACACCGTGCTGAAGCAGCTCAGTGGGGGTTGAACCTGTGGTTTGAAGCCTTCGCTGATCGTTGTTATGCCGATGATGGCAAGCTGCTGTCTCGTACAAAAGAAGGTGCGGTGCATAACCGAGAAAAAATGTTGGCGCAGGTTATTCAGTTGGCTAACACCGGTACGGTTACCAGTGTTAGCGGTCATACCTTAAACCTGCATGCTGATACCTTATGTGTGCATGGTGATAATCTTGCCGGCGTGCAAGCTATCGAGGAGATTCGTCAATTGATCTCTACAGATAATGATTCTGGAACGACAGCAAAATGAACGTTGAAATTGCAGGCGAAAACTCCCTGATTATCTATTTTGGCGAAACCACTGATCCTCTTGTGTCGGCTCAAGTACAGCAAGCCGCTGCAAGGTTAGAGATAGTGATGGCTGACACCTTGATAGATATGGTGCCTTCATATGCATCGCTGTTGGTGATTTATGATCAGCACAAAACTGACCATTATGCAGTGCGTCGTCATATTCGTGAAACACTTGCACAGCTTGGCCATGCGGAGCAGCAAGCCGGTCAGGTTGTCACACTGCCCGTCTATTACAGTGCAGAGTCAGGCCCTGATCTTGAGACTTTGGCAGAGAATGCAAAACTGACGGTAGCTGAAGTAATAAAGATTCATAGTGAGATGGAATACCGCGTGTATGCCATCGGCTTTGCGCCAGGCTTTGCTTATTTAGGTGAAGTTGATCCTCGTATTGCTGCTGCTCGTCTAAGTACGCCTCGCCTTAAGGTACCGCGTGGTGCTGTGGCTATTGCTGACCGCCAGACGGCGGTATACCCAGCAGTATCTCCGGGCGGCTGGAACCTGATTGGATTGTGTCCAACGCGCATGTTTAATCCTGAAGCGGATCCTACGATGCCTGTACAGGTCGGAGATCGCGTACGCTTTTCGCCGATTGAGCGCGCTGAGTTTTTGGCATTGGGAGGTGAGCTATGAGTGGTTTTTTAGTTAAGCAACCTGGCTTGCTAACCCTTATCCAAGATGCAGGGCGTTATGGTCAGCATCGCATCGGCCTGACGACCGGAGGGCCGTTGGATGGTGAAGCATTTAAATGGGCTAACCGCCTGTGCGGTAATGAACTCGATGCAACGGGTTTGGAAGTAAGTATTGGCGGGCTTGTGCTTGAGGCTCAAGTTGATACTGCTCTGGCTGTTACTGGCGCAGACATGCCTTTCAAGATTAATGGTCAAGATGTAGCTCGCTGGTGTACTCATAAGGTAAACGCTGGCGACAAAATTGAATTGGGATTTGCTACTTCGGGCTCGCGTGCTTATTTGACGGTAGCGGGTGGCTTTAATGTAGATCAGAGTTTTTCCAGTACAGCTACGGTTACGCGTGAAGCTGTCGGCGGATTGAGTGGCGATAAACTTAAGCAAGGTGATCTATTGCCTTGTCAGGCACATCGCCCGACTGCTCTTTGGGCATTGCCTGAATCTGAGCAACCCGACTATAACTCTGATGTCACTTTACGCGTGATTCTGGGCTATCAGCACCAAACATTTGACAGTGTGCAGCAGCGCTTATTCTTTTCCAGTGAATATGCGTTATCTAGCCGCGCTGATCGCATGGGGTTTCGTTTAGAAGGGCAGCCGGTAAAGTCCCAACTTAACGGTATTCTTTCTGAAGGGATTTGTCATGGTGCTATTCAAATTCCTGCTGATGGGCAGCCTATTGTCCTCTTAAATGATCGCCAGACTATTGGTGGTTACCCAAAAATTGGTTCCGTTATTTCGCGTGATACTGCTCAATTATCACAAAGAATGCCAGGGGCGAAGATCCGTTTTGAAGAGATTAGCCTGGAGAAGGCTCACAACATCAATTGCTTGGCTCAGCGACGATTTATCAACACGTCGTTACAGCAAATAGCCTGAGCTTGACCCTAATTCCGGAGAATAATAAATGACTAATCAATGTAGATTAAATGAAGCGGCTTTGAGCTTGCAGGTTGAAGATGCGCTAGTGGCAAGAAACTTACGCGGTATGAAAACGGTACAGCCTGCCTTGCAGACAGGTTATTACTTGCGTGCTGCGCGTATCCTTAATAAATGTAAAGGGCATGTATTGATTGGTACCGGGTTTCCAGTGATTGATACCTTCGAAACCGATGGCCCTGTGGGTGCAATTGCGCTTTATAATGCGTTAGAAACCTTAGGAGCAACCCCTGTTATTGTTTGTGGTCCTCCTGTATCTCAGGCTTTGATGAAAAATTACCGCGTCCATGAGATCCGTGTTGGTGAGCACCAAGAACGTATGTTAGAAGCGTTTAAGGCTTTGTACCACTTCCAACCCGATGCTGTGTTATCTATCGAACGCCCTGGACAAGCAGCAGATGGCGGTTATTACAACATGCGTGGCGAAAGCATCAGCGAGCGTACGGCATGCTTTGATACCTTTATCAACAATGCGAAGTGCCCAACGATTGGTATTGGTGATGGCGGTAATGAAATTGGCATGGGTAATATTACCGATGCGTTGAAAGATTTGGATATTGTTTCGGCTACGACGCAAGTTGATGAGTTGTTGATTGCAGATGTCTCTAACTGGGGAGCCTATGGCATTATGGCCATGCTCAGTGTTATGAATGACATCGATTTGTTAGCGGCCGTTAAACCACGCGAAATTTTAGAATATCTTTCTGGCCTTGGCAGTGTCGATGGTGTTACACGACAAAATGAATTAACGGAAGATGGGTTAGACCCGTGTGAAGGTGAGGCGGTATTAGAGCAGCTTCGCCAGATCATCGGTATGCAGTAAGGCTTCTGGAACGCTGTTTATTTCCCAGTGCTAAGGTTTTTCGCTTGTGCTGGAAACTGCATAATAGCCCGGCTGCTATCTGCTAGTAAGCTGGGTAATGTTCGATCATCATCTAGCCGCCAACTGTAGCAAAAAGCTAATTCTGGTGGGGCAGTATCGATGGATAATGCAATAAGCTCTTTGTTTAGTAGAGCTTGCTCTACAAGAGGCCTTGGCAGTAGAGCTATGCCCACACCTTGGCGAATAAGGTTGAGCAAGTTAGCAACGGAGCTGCAGGTGTGGATGACGGGTTGCTCATTCAATGCGCTAAACAGCTGTTGTAAGTAATGCCAGGGGCGGCTGTCTCGAGGAAAGCTTAATATTGGCGATGTGGCTAGATCTTGCATTGTACAATTCGCTTTATCAGCAAGTGGGTTTTCGGGCGTGGCGACCCAGCATTGTGGATAACTACAAAGTGGGTCGACGACTAGATTGGGTGGGATGCTTTGTTCGGCAACCATCAATGCGAAATCAATCTGGTGGTTTTGTAGCTGGCGAATCAGTGTAGGGGTCACGTCACTGGTAAGCTCGAATGAGATCAGCGGATGCAGCTCCTGCCAATGTTTTAGTAATGCGGATAGCCATAAGTGCGCCAGCGTATCGGCAATACCGATGCGTAACGTGCCTTTTTGTGGTTTGTCGTGGTTGACCTGGGCCTTCATCTCTTGGCTAATGGCGATAAGTTTTTCTGCATAAGGTAAAAGCTGGCTCCCCCATGCCGTAATTTTTGTACCGCTTTTATCACGAATAAACAGCTGGACACCTAGCTCTTCTTCCAGCGCAATGATACGTGCGGAAATAGCAGGCTGGCTGGCATGAAGCTGCTGTGAAGCGGCATGAAAACTTCCAAGACGAGCTACTTTAATAAATGTAGAAAGGTTGCGTAGACGCATAGAATTTCTGAACACCATAAGAAGATGAATACTGTAGAGTATATTGCTACACCAAGCTGTTTAATAGAGCGAAGGCTTATGGAATGTTTGACAAGGCATTCAATTCAGCGCTCTTTCATTTACTAGGATATTCTTGTTAGGATGGATAATATTCTCTAATACTAACGTGAGTATTACGACTTTGGAGTGAACTTTTGGGTGGGTTTATTTTCTGTTCATAAATATTTTTTTAGACATAATACCTATTTTTTTGTTATTTTTAGGTGTTTTTTGTTTAATTGTTTGAGCGCTTGCAAAGAATTCACTTTATGTACTATAAACCGTCTTCAATTTTATTAACCAGTGAAGCAGTCTTGCTTTCAAGAACGTCTTCAACAAATACTCTGCAGACTTGGCAACCCTCATATTGGAACTGCCCTTCGTTCGTCCGCAAGTACCCATAGCAAGTACAATAAGAGGTAACTACATATGAGCATCGCATACTTAAACGGTGAATATCTTCCGTTAGAAGAGACCCGCATTTCACCGCTAGATCGCGGATTTTTGTTTGGTGATGGCATCTATGAAGTAATCCCATATTACAACGGCAAGTCTGTTGGTTTGCTGCCTCATATTGAGCGTATGATTGATGGCTTAGGGTCGATTGAAATCAAGTGCAAAAAATCTGTTGATGAATGGACAGTTCTTCTCGACGATCTGATTGTCCGCAACGAAGGCGCGACTAATAATCTAGGCGTGTATGTACATGTATCACGTGGTACAGATGTTAAGCGTTTTCATGCATATCCTGAAAATGTAGAACCGACTATTTTTTGTTTTACATTCGATATTAAAGATCCTGAGCCAGTTGACCGTGAAAAGGTACATGCTTACACAGTGACGACTTCAGAAGATCTTCGCTGGAAAAGATGTCATATCAAATCTACAGCACTGTTGGGTAATGTTATGCATTTTCAACAAGGTCATGCATCAGGTAATAGTGAGTGCTTGTTGTATAACGCTAATAATGAATTAACTGAAGGCAGTTCTGTCAATGCTTACATCGTTAAAGACGGTGTGGTTATTACGCCTATTCAAGACAATCAGATTTTGCCAGGTATTACGCGTCGCATTATCATTGATAGCCTTGTTGCTGATGGTTCAATCAAGGTTGAAGAACGTACAGTGACTATGGATGAAGTCTACAGCGCTGATGAAGTTTGGATCAGTAGCTCATCTAAAGAGATTGCTCCAATTACTCAGATCGACGGTAAAGCAGTGGGTAATGGAAAAGTAGGCCCTGTTTGGGAAGCTGCATTTCGTATCTACACGGATGCTAAATTCACTCACAGCTAAGCGTATGTGAATTAATTCTATGAGTTAAAAAAGCCCCGGTACTTGATAAGTATCCGGGGCTTTTTTGTTTTTAGTTTATCTAAAAAATACAGTTATCCCGAAATGTAGCTAAGCGGTATGACGGTGCTCCAGAGGATGACAGTAGTAACCATTAAACCTACCAATACACATAAGCCAACAGTCAGAACTGAAGATGCAAACAAAAATGCACGGTCTTCAGATATCTGCATAATGATAGGAACGCCAGTATAGAGGAGGTAAATACTATAGGTAAGCGCTGCTAATACCACCATGACGTTTAACCATAGCATAGGGTAAAGTCCTGCAAGACCGGATAAAAACATAGGTGTTGCAGTAAAGGTAGTTAATAGTAAGCAGTCCTCATAAGAGGCTTCTCCACCATAGGTTTTTTCCATCCAGCGTACTCCATACGCAATGAGGCCAACTGCAACCCACATGGCAAAGTAGAAAGCTATCGCAGCCATCATAGCGCTGGAGGTTTGTAATTTAACAAACTCACCTCCGGCTATGCTCCAGCCTATCTGTGTTGTACCAATAAATAATGATATCGCTGGTATAGCAGCTAATATGCTGATTTGCGCCATGAATACATGCGTTGCAGAGTAGTGCTCGTTTTTAATCATTCCCCACTCAGTTTTTGGGTGGTATAGAATGCCCATCATATGTTGAATAAACATGTGTATTCTCCCTTTGGCGTTATCGCCCGCCCGGGTGATACGCCTATCAGTTGCGTTTTCTCAATTGCAGTTTCCTTTATTACTACTTCAGGAATCTTTGATCCTTAAAATTCTATTTTGTGCCCGTTATTATCATGAAAAAAATGCATAGTAGTGATCAACAAGTAATATAACGAATAACAGCATGATGTAAGTGATGCTGTATTTGAACATGCCCATAGCTACTTTTTTGTCGTCGCTGTTGTACACCCACCAAGCCCATTGCATAAACCTAACATTCAGTGCGACTACGCCTATTAAATAAAGATCTCCACTCATTTTTGTAAGATAAGGGAAGGCAGTGGTAGCGACCATCAAGAGGGTATAGAGAATAATTTGTAACTTAGTAAAGGCTTCGCCATGGGTGACGGGAAGCATGGGAATGCCTGCTTTTTGATAATCTGCTTTGCGTGCAATACATAAAGCCCAAAAATGAGGGGGTGTCCAAGCAAAGATAATAAGCATCAATAATAGGCTATTGGGCTCGAGTACTCCTGTCACAGCAACCCAGCCAAGTAGAGGAGGGGCAGCACCAGCTACACCCCCAATCACAATGTTTTGCGGCGTAGCACGCTTTAGCCACATTGAATAAATGACGGCATAACCGATAAGTGACGCTAGCGTTAGCCATGCAGTAAGTGCATTTATAAAAAAGACCAATGACGCTATCCCTGCTACCCCAATCACAGCTGCAAACAACAGGGCTTGCTGGTGAGTGACCTTTCCTTGAGGGAGAGGGCGATGGCGTGTCCTTGCCATTTTTTCATCGATACGGCTATCCACAACATGATTAACAGCCGCCGCAGAGCATGAGGCCAGTCCTATGCCTGTAAGCCCCCAGAAGAGCGTACTAAAAGCGGGCAGTTCTGGGGTGGCTAAGCACATTCCAACCAGCGCTGTTAACAGCATTACCGCGACTACTTTTAATTTACAAAGGCCTAAATAATCCTGCCAATGTGAAGTCGCTTCGCTGCTGGGAGATTGAGTAATATGGCTAACCTGCTCTACGTTAGAGTGCTGCATAAGTGACTCCTCTTGATGAGAATCGGGTGCTACGTTGGTAAAGCCACAACATGGCAAGTAATAAGCTTACGGCTCCTGCATGATGCGCAGTTGCTAGTGGTAGTGGTACAGCCCAAATGACGTTTGCAATGCCTAAACCTGCTTGTGCTATCGCTAGTAGCAATACCAGTTGAACGGGGCGTTTAAATACGCCTGAAAGTTTGTGTAGGTTCCAGCTAAGCCATAGAAGGTAAGCTATTAGCAGTAACGCCATGCCGCGGTGTGTCATTTGAATGGCAGCACGGGCTTCTAGTGATAGCAGGCCGCCTTCATAATTTGCTTCAATGTCAGTGGAAAGCTCAAATCCACGTACAAAATCCAGTGTGGTCTCTGTGTCCTGGTTGCAAAGGATCCAATCAGAGCATGCCCAGCCAGCGTAGTTAGCACTGGTCCATCCGCCAAGTGCCAGCTGGAAAAAAAGAAGAATGACACCGATTAAAATTTTAAAGCGAGAGCTTGAGCAGGCTCTCAATGAGTGGTTTAGCTCAGATTTTTTAGAAACCGTCGAGCATGCAGCCGCTCTAACTCTTCGCAGTTTGGCTTGTAGCATGAAGAGCAGCGTTAAGGTGAGAAGGCCTCCCAGTAAATGCAGCGTCACAATGGGAGGTAAAAGCTTCAGAGTGACTGTCCACATGCCGAACAGTGCTTGTATAGCGACTAAAACGAGTAATGCTGGGGGTAAGTAGCCTAGAGATAATTCAGTATTGCGGTTTTTATAATTTAAGAGTGCGATGCCCAGTATGAATAAGCCCAGAGTGCCAGCTGCATAACGGTGCGTCATTTCTAACCAGCCTTTGTAGGTATCAATGGGTTGGTTTGGAAAAGCGCTTTGTAGTTGCTGCAGTTGCATGGGCTCGCTGGGTAGTATGAGTGATCCATAGCAGCCCGGCCAGTCCGGACAACCTAACCCTGCGTAATTTATGCGCGTCCAGCCGCCAAGCAATACTACCACTAGGGCAAGTAGTAGAGCTGAGTTGACTAGAATCGATAAATTACGCTGCATCATCTATTGTCCTGTCTTTTAGCCTATTCGTGAGACTTTTAATAAGCGCTTTAGGTCTTTTAATAGGTCTTTGGGTGTTTGTTCTAATGAGTATTGCAACACTAAGTTGCCATTGGGGTCTGCTAACCAAATGGCACTTCCCTGTTGGGGTAATTGCGCGTTGTTTACTTGGTTTTGTTGTGTGCTTTCAGCTGCCAATGCCCAGATAACCCTGCCTTTGTCTTTACCGAGTGCTTGGTTTACTTGTGGGAGTTGCTGTTGCCAATAAGCACAACGGTCAGTGCAGGCAGCTGTGCTGATCAGGAGTAATTGCCATTGGCCATTAGCGTCGTGCTTTTTTCCTGTAGGGTCTATTAGTTCCCAATCGCTTAATGTCACTCCGGGAGGTAATAACTCACCTCTTTGGCTGCTATTTGAGGGGGCGAATCCACTGAAATAAAGGAAAACGGCTAATAGCATAGGGCCTGCACCAAATAGCCAAATGAGCCAGAAACTAAGACGGTTCATGCCATGTTCTCCTTATTAGTGAGCACTTTTTTAGCTAGAACAGCACTACAAATTAACCAGGCTGCTGCTAATCCATACCATTGAACGGCATAACCGGTATGACGTTGTGGAGGTAATACAACAGGCTCCCAAGTGAGTGTAAGTTCGGGTAATACTTGCTTTGTCGGACGGTACAGCCATGCTGAAACAGGTGTATTGAGCGCAGCGGATATTTTATTTAGATCAAGGTGCTGAATTCGTTTGGGCCATCCTTGGGACCAGTGGTCTTCGCCAAGCAATAAAGGAGCCGAAGGTTTGTCAGCATAAGCGATGATGCTAGGTATGGCATTGGGAAGAGATAAAGCCGGAAGTGTGCGTCTATCGTCCCCTGCTGCTAACCAGCCTAAGCTGATGAGCCGAGTTTTTTTATTATTGCCTATTAAGGCTACGATGACTTCATACCCTACTTGCCCTTGCCAAGTACGGTTGTCTAGTAGGAAGTAGCGTTTACTTAGCGTGCCATTTAGCTCAACTTTGTCAAATAAACGAATGTAGGTGTTGTTGGCCTGCTTGGTTTCTCCGTGGGAAAACTGCAGCAAAAGCTGTTCTTTTTCAGCGGCTCGCTGTAATTGCCAGTTGCCTAAAAAAATGAGTAGTGAGCAGATAAGCACCGCCTGCAGAGTGAGAATCCACTTGAATAGATTTCGCTGCCGGTCTTTACTATTACTGTATCTGCATTGGAGGTCACTCATGATTAAGTTCCTACTTCTGCTACTATTTATTGGGGCCGTTGTTAGTTTATTTGGCGGCCTGTACTTCCTTATTCGGGACCAAGGTTCTTCCCGTCGTATTGTCTATTCCTTGTATCTGCGTGTACTGTTTTGCGTGTTGTTATTAGTACTGCTTGTATACGGGTTTTTTAGTGGTCAATTGGTTTCTCATGCTCCTTGGCTTTGATGCGAATCTAGTTATTCAGATTATTAAAATACGTAAACAAACAGAAACAAACCTACCCAAACTACATCAACAAAGTGCCAGTACCAGGCGACTGCTTCGTATCCAAAGTGACTATCCGGTGTGAAGTGGCCTTTTAGTACTCGCAACCAAATGATAATCAACATGAGTGTGCCTAACGTGACATGTAGTCCATGAAAACCGGTCAATATAAAGAAGGTGGCGCCGTAAATGCCTGAGTGTAGAGTGAGTCCAAGTTCTTGATAGGCTTCGATATATTCGGTGGCTTGGAAGAATAGAAAGATTATTCCTAAAATAATCGTTACGCCATGCCAGAGGATAAGCGCTGAGCGGCGTTGTGCTTTTAAAGCATGATGTGCCAGTGTAATAGTGAAGCTAGATGAGATAAGAATAGCGGTATTGAGGAGAGGCAAGTGCCAAGGGTCGATAACTGCGCTAGCGCCTGGGAATTGTTCCATATCAGGCGTGGTGAGTAATGGCCATTGAGCTTCAAATCCCTGCCACAGCATATTGCTGACGCCTTTCTCTCCTTCCCCTCCTAACCATGGAACAGCGAGTGTACGCACATAAAAAAGGGCACCGAAAAAGGCGACAAAGAACATGATTTCAGAAAAGATAAACCAGCTCATACCCCAGCGAAAAGATAGATCTGCCTGAGGGCTAAATTTTCCGTCGATACTTTCATTAATGACATGTCTAAACCAACCAATGAGTATTAAACTCATCATGAAAGCGCCTGCTAAAAGCAAAAGTAAGCCCGTATCTCCTGTTTGTGTTTTGAGCCCATTAATCAGGGTGCCAGCACCATAAGCCAACAAGAATAGGGCAATTGAGGCCAAAATCGGCCAGCGGCTTTGCGCGGGAACATAATAAGTCTCATGGCTCATAATGTGTGCCTCCCTGTGCTATTAGGTTGAGATGAGTTAGACGAGGTGTTGTTTTTAGCTATTTGCGTCGTGGTGATATCAAAGAGCGTGTAGGATAAAGTCACAGTGCTTATGTGGTCGGGAAGCTTAGGGTCGATGACAAATACCAGTGGCATCTCTTTTGTTTCTAAGCTGTTCAATGGTTGTCTATCAAAACAAAAGCAATTCACTTTATGCAGGTACTGCGCCGCTTCTGAAGGAGATACCGAAGGAATTGCCTGGGCTACCATCCTTTGTGTTGTGGGGTTATGTGCTAAATAAGCAGCATGTTTACTTTCACCCGGGTATACCTTCACAACAGGGGACAGTGCGCGAAAAGCCCACGGCATTGACTCATTATTAACCGCGATCATTTGTACGCGGACAATTCTGTTTTTATCACTACCTGCAGGTGCCACAGGGCCGGTATTCGTTACTTTGCCGTTTAGTCCAGTGATGCGACAAAAAACATCATAAAGTGGCACCAATGCAAAGCCAAAACCAAACATCAGTACGCAGCTAAATAGCAATGTGCGTACGATTGATCTGTTTTTTTGTTGAGTTGAGTTTATAGGCTTCATGAGAACACCTACTTCACTTCAGGTGGTGTTGTGAAAGTGTGATAAGGCGCTGGCGAAGGAATGGTCCATTCTAACCCCTCTGGTTCATCCCAAACTTCAGGTGTGGCAGGGCTGCCACCTCGGATGGTTTTGATGATTAAAACAAGAAAAATAAGTTGTGAAAAACCAAAAATGAAAGCACCGATAGAAGCGACCATATTGAAGTCAGCAAACTGCAATGCGTAATCAGGTATACGACGTGGCATGCCAGCTAAGCCGATAAAGTGCATAGGGAAAAACGTCAGGTTTACACCGACAAAGCTACACCAGAAATGCACTTTACCCATAGTTTCGGGGTAGTAATGCCCAGTCCACTTAGGTAACCAGTAATACACACCCGCCATAATGGCAAATACTGCCCCGGGAACCAAAACGTAATGAAAATGTGCAACGACAAAGTAGGTGTCATGATATTGGAAATCGGCGGGAGCAATGGCGAGCATTAATCCAGAAAATCCACCGATGGTGAAAAGCACCACAAACGCGACAGCAAATAGCATCGGTGTTTCAAAGGTCATAGAACCCCTGAACATGGTGGCAACCCAGTTAAAAACTTTAACACCCGTCGGAACGGCAATGAGCATAGTGGCGTACATAAAGAACAGCTCTCCCATTAACGGCAGGCCAACCGTGAACATATGATGAGCCCACACGATAAAGGAAAGAAATGCGATAGATGATGTGGCATAAACCATGGAGCTATAGCCAAATAGCCGCTTGCGAGCAAAGGTGGGGATAATCTCACTTACAATCCCAAAGGCCGGTAGAATCATGATGTAAACTTCGGGGTGTCCAAAGAACCAGAATACGTGCTGGAATAGCACCGGGTCACCGCCACCGGCCGCATTGAAAAAGCTGGTACCAAAATGAATATCCATCAACATCATGGTAACTACACCTGCCAATACAGGCATAACAGCGATAAGTAAAAAAGCAGTGATTAGCCATGTCCATACAAATAATGGAAGCTTCATCATTGTCATGCCAGGGGCACGCATATTTAAAATGGTCGCGATGATGTTGATCGCACCCATAATGGAACTAATCCCCATCATATGGACGGCGAAAATAAAGTAAGTAACACTTGGAGGGGCGTAAGTTGTGGAAAGTGGAGCATAAAATGTCCAGCCAAAGTTAGGAGCACCACCGTCCATAAAGAGTGTGCTGAGCATCATGGCAAACGCAAATGGTAGAATCCAGAAGCTCCAGTTGTTCATGCGAGGCAGCGCCATATCGGGAGCACCGACCATCATAGGCAGCATCCAGTTTGCCAAACCAACAAAGGCGGGCATCACTGCACCAAATACCATGATTAGCCCGTGCATGGTGGTCATTTGGTTAAAAAAGTCAGGTTGTATCAACTGTAAGCCGGGTTGGAAGAGCTCTGCTCGAATCATCAGTGCCATACAGCCACCGGTCAGAAACATAGCAAAACTGAACCATAAATAGAGGGTGCCTATATCTTTATGGTTGGTAGTATAAAACCAGCGACTTATACCTGCTGCTGGGCCGTGATGCTCTGTATGTTCAACCTTTGTCATGGTATTCATCATCAGCCTCCTATTGCTTAGCCGCTACTTTAAGTTCATCGATGGCGGCAGGCTCTGCCTTATCGCCCATATTGTTGCCCCATGCATTTCGCTCATACGTTATGACAGCAGCTAGATCAACGGCACTTAGCTGCTCGCGGAAGGCTTGCATTGCGGACCCGGTTTTTCCGTTTAGTACAATGTCGATGTGTTGATTGATATCGCCGGTGGCTATAGGGCTGTTTTTTAGGCCTGGGAAAACATTGGGAATACCTTCACCGTTAGCTTGATGGCAAGCCGCGCAGCTTGTTTGATACACCGCCTCTCCTTTGCTCATCAGTTCTTCCATGCTGATACTTTGTTTGGCCGATGCGATTTCTTGTGCTTTGATATTTTTTTGTTGCGCTACCCAAAGCTCATATTCTGCTTGGGGGCGAACATCCACGACTATTGGCATAAATCCGTGATTTTTACCGCACAGTTCAGTGCACTGGCCGCGATAGATGCCAGGTTCTGGGACATTAGTCCAAGACTCATTAATAAAACCTGGGATAGCATCTTTTTTAACGGCAAAGTCAGGCACCCACCAGCTGTGGATAACATCCACTGAGGTAATTAAAAAACGTACTTTTTTCCCAGCAGGAATAACCAGAGGGTTATCAACTTCAAGAAGGTAGTTTTCTCCTTTCTCTTCTTCGTTGTTAATTTGCTCAAGCGGTGTGGTCGTATTCGAGAAAAAGTCGATATCTTCGCCAAGGTATTGGTAGCGCCACTTCCATTGATAACCGGTAACCTGAATATCGATGTCTGCATCAGATGGGTCGTACATTTTGACTAGAGTCGCTGTGGCAGGAATCGCCATTGCGATGAGAATGGCAAAGGGGACGAGTGTCCAGATAATCTCAACTAAGGTGTTTTCATGAAAGTGATGAGCTTTTGCACCACGAGATTGGCGGTGGTGGAATATAGACCAGAACATTACGCCAAATACGACGACACCGATGGCGACACAGATCCAAAAAATAATCATGTGTAAGTCAAAGACTGACTGGCTGATTTCAGTCACGCCACGAGGCATATTGAGTGCCCAGTCCGCGCGGGCATATGAAACGCTACTCGTTGATATGAGTAACGTCATCAGTCTGGTCACTTTCATCACAGGCTCCCCCTTATCGGGTGTCGTCCTGTTCGAAATCTGTCCACTAGGGGCGCTGTAAAACAACGTTTAGGCGGTAAAAATCACACAGTCTCAGCCTTTACGCTGTAACTTCTGCAACGTCGGTAGTGACGGGTTTCAATCAGGTTTGATGACCCGAGTTCCATCCCATCTTTTGTTATTATCCGTCCGTTTATGAGACTAAGTATAGCAGTGGAATATTGATATAAGTCAATATAATAAATGTTTAATTTTTAATATGGCGTAAATGTGTTGTTAAATGTGAATTAAAATCGTGAAATTGTTGCTAAAATCTATTAAACGCCAGCGAGTGATAAAGCCCATCGGGTTAGTAGCATAACCGCCACAATAAAAATGATCAGAGTAATAATACCGATTAGAACATAAGGCCATAAGCTTCCGTTGGTAAAGTCTCTTTCTCTGTTTTGCTCTGATTGAACGCCAAACATGGCAGAAATTACGCTTAAAATCATTTGCCATAAAGTGGGCCGTTGATCTGACATAGAAACCTCCATTTGCGAATAGGCTAGCCTATTCGCAGAGAGTTTTCTTTTAGATATTACGCTTTTTTTGAGTAGTAGCGTAACGACCTTGGAAAAAACCAAGGTGAGATGTTTATTTTGGTAAGGCATTTCGCCTTTTCTTTAACTCATAAAGTGCGGCTAATGAATTAGAAAAAATAGCCGTTAAAATGATAGCTCCGCCAATGAATGTACGTTCAGGTGTCTCTTCTCCAACAGCAAGCCATACCCAAACAGGCCCCAGAATCGTTTCAATTAATAGAAACAAACTAACTTCTGCAGAGGGAATATAACGTGGTGCGCGCATCAATAGCCATGTAGCGAGAGGCATTTGAACCAACCCCATAATGGATAACCACAAATAGCTTTGAGCAGGTAACAAAAACGGTGATGCGTGAGGAATGGCTAAGAGACCCGCGACAATACCGGATACAGCAATGATTGGTAATAATGGCAGCTTAGAAAAGTGCCTTAATAGTGTGAGTACTGCTCCCATCGAGATAGCTAAGCATAGTGCTGCAAGATCGCCTTGCCAGTGGTTTCCGTTAAAAGAACCCGCAAAGATAGTGACAACCCCAGCAAAGGCGAGGACTATGGCGAATAATACGCGAAGCTTAATCGGCTCATAGAGGAAAATTCGAGAGAAAATAGCGGCAAAAAGCGGCGAGCTAGCAAGAATAACAACCGTGTTAGCAGTGCTTGTATGCCCTATGGAGTAAACAAAAAGCACGGTATTAACGCCGTATAGCACGGCAATAATAGCGGCAGCAATCCAGTTTTTTCGACTGTCAGGCAAATGGCTTTTCTGCCGGTTGAACAGCATGAGTGCGCTGAAGGCTAAACAGATTAACCAGCCACGCCAAAAAACAACATCCCAAGATGAGGCTTCAGTAAGCCTGATCAGCATGGCATCAAAGCTGAGAACTAATGCGCCAATAGCGGCAATTTGAACGCCTGTTGTGTGAGGAGTCTGCGTCAAAATGTAACCCTAAACTATTATAAAAACAAGGAGAGTAGCTGAGTATGAATCTAGATACTAGCCATGAAAAAGCATCTATTGAGCACGTGTTAGGGGCACAAGGTTCGGATGTAGTATTGTATATTGAAAATAGTCCGACGTTTCCAAAAGAGATGAGAGTTAATGGCTCCATATCTATTCCAGTGCTGGTGGACTTAAATGGTAATCATTGGCGTAAAATATTTACAATTTTTGCCAAGCTGACGGCCCCCGGTGAGAACTGGAGAGAATACAGGGATAAGTGTCTGCTAACAAAAAATGAAGCAATCTGCTTCACTGGTCAGCGACAAGAAGGTGCCCTGGTACATATTGTCTCCGGTAAATCTTGCTGGGAAAGAATGGGGTTTGATATGGGCGAGTTTACGTCCTTAGATCCGCAGCAGCGCTTATGGGTAAAAGATGATGTTTTATGTTCGCCTTATTTTGATTATCGGCAGTTCCCCAATGCATTGATTGTAATAGCACGCGAGTGGATACAAGCTAGAAGGGCCCTGGCTAAGTAATGGCTTAAGGCCAGTAGTAAATTATGTTTTAAATGTAAAAAGCCACTTCCAGTTACTGCTAATAAGTAACCCAGAAGTAGCTTTTTTGTAACTGAAAATAGCTATGCGTTCAGCTTTGCTTTAATTTCTAAACGACGGCGATGCAATACAGGCTCTGTATACCCGCTTGGTTGAGCGCACCCTTCGAATACCAATTCACACGCTGCTGCAAAAGCAATGCTGTTATCAAAATCAGCGGCCATCGCATCATAAGTAGGATCGCTAGCATTTTGCCCATCGACAATAGTGGCCATACGTTTTAGCGTTTCCAAAACTTGCTCTTTAGAGCAGATACCATGGTGCAGCCAGTTAGCAATGTGCTGGCTAGAAATACGCAATGTAGCGCGATCTTCCATTAGGCCTACATTGTTAATATCTGGCACTTTCGAGCACCCTACGCCTTGGTCAACCCAACGAACAACATAGCCAAGTAGCCCTTGTGCATTGTTGTCTAGTTCTTGCTGAATCTCTTCGCCAGACCAGTTTGGGGTTGCTTCAACGGGGATACTCAAAATGTCATCAAGGTTGGCACGAGTGCGCTGCTTAAGCTCCGCTTGGCGAGCGAATACGTCAACCTCGTGATAGTGTATCGCGTGTAAGGTCGCAGCCGTTGGTGATGGAACCCATGCGGTGTTAGCGCCAGACATTGGATGGCCTATTTTAACCTGTAACATGTTAGCCATTTGATCAGGAATAGCCCACATGCCTTTACCAATCTGAGCACGACCACTTAGACCACACATTAGGCCGTTATCAACGTTCCAATCTTCGTATGCACTGATCCATTTAGACGCTTTCATCTCGCCTTTGCGGACCATTGGACCTGCTTCCATTGATGTATGGATTTCGTCTCCAGTACGGTCAAGGAAGCCTGTGTTGATGAACACTACGCGCTCTTTTGCAGCACGAATGCATTCTTTTAGGTTAACTGTCGTACGGCGCTCTTCATCCATGATACCCATTTTCAGAGTATAGCGAGCCAGACCTAGTGCATCTTCAACACGGCCAAACAGTTCATTTGAGAAGGCAACTTCTTCAGGGCCATGCATCTTAGGTTTAACGATATACATCGAACCTGTTGTAGTATTTCTATACTTGCCGAGTTCTTTGACATCGTGTACCGAGATGAGCGAGGTAACCATCGCATCCAGAATCCCTTCAGGTACTTCATTGCCGTCTTTATCAATAATGGCACTGTTAGTCATTAGGTGACCAACATTTCGTACAAACATTAGGCTACGGCCTTTGAGCGCAATTGAGCCGCCATTGACCGAAGTGTATTCACGATCAGCGTTCATAGATCGAGTGAAGGTTTTTCCGCCTTTAGAAACCTCTTCTGTCAGGTCTCCTTTCATTAGGCCTAGCCAGTTTCGATAGATAACTACTTTGTCTTCGCTATCAACCGCCGCAACCGAATCTTCGCAATCCATGATGGCAGTGAGTGCTGATTCCATAACAATATCTTTGATGCCAGCAGCGTCGTCTTTACCTATCTGGCTGTTACGGTCAATTTGGACTTCAAGGTGTAGGCCGTTGTTTTTAAGTAATATGCTCGTAGGCGAGCCGGGGTCACCCAAATAACCTATTAGCTTTTCTGGTTGTGCTAATGAAGCTTCTGTACCGTCGCGTAATACAATGACGAGCTGGCCGTTTTGTACGCTATAACCTGCAGAGTCTTTATGTGACCCGGTTTCTAATGGCACGGCTTCATCAAGGACGACGCGGCGAGCATATGCGATTGTTTTAGCACCACGAGCAGGGTTGTAGCTGTTACCAGCTTCAGCTCCGCCTTCATCAGAAATGGCGTCTGTACCGTATAAGCTATCATAGAGGCTACCCCAGCGAGCGTTAGCTGCATTCAATGCGAAACGTGCATTCATAACCGGTACTACTAGCTGCGGGCCAGCCATAGTGGCCATTTCTGGATCCACATTGCTGGTTTCGGCGCTAAAGTCAGCACCTTCTGGAACGAGGTAACCAATAGTTTTTAGGAACGTTTTATATTCGCTAAAATTGAAAGGCTGACCTTTACGGCTTATATGCCATTGATCTATTTGCGTTTGAAAGTCATCACGCTTTGCCAATAACTCTCGGTTACGAGGGGCTAGATCATGAATGACAGCGTCCATAGCAGACCAAAACTGATCATTACTGATGCCGGTGCCTGGTAGCGCTTCGTTATTAATAAATTTATAAAGACCTTCAGCAACCTGTAGGCCGCCAGTCTGTACCCTTTGACTCATAGTAGTAATGCCTCATTGTATATGGCCCGGTTCGGTGCGAGGCAACCATGACCGGTCGTTATAAAATATGCACAATATTTAGACAATAATTGTGCAATGCAAAAATACATCAAAAATAGCTGCTTTGTCGCCCCTGGTACGCCTAAAGTATGATATTGCGGGTCACAAGAATTAGTTTTCGATTTGGGCGCGAATTTCAGTGGGTAAGGGCACAGATTTCCCACTGTGATGATCCATCCAGACAACTTTGGCATAGCCGTTACCGACAGCTTGGCTGGTATCACTGGTGCTGTAAATATCATAGAGGGTCATAAAGCTAGAGCGCCCCGGCTCACTGACATAACAATCTATGCGTAATGTAGCTGGATAAACGACTGGGCGCATAAAAGTGCAACCTACATTAATAACAACCGGGTCAATGCCGTTGCCATCCATTGCAGCGCCCATTTTAGCGAGCAGCTGCACACGAGCTTCTTCAAGGTAGCGTATGTACATAGCGTTATTGACGTGACCATAAGCGTCCATGTCTCCCCAACGGACAGCTATTTCGCAGCTATAAATCAGTTTTCTATTATCTGTGCTCATTAAGATTATCTGCCAGTTATTGTTCTTATTTAGAAGAAATTTCTGGCTCATAAGATAAGTGAAAACACTTATTATGTGAAGCGCTAGGCTTTTAAGTTTTTTTACTTCTATGTAAATGAACATCCAGTTGAGGGAAAGCAATTTCTATATTGTGTTTCTTAAAGCTTTCATCAATGACTTGGTTTATTTCATGTGTTACTGGGAGCCTATCTGCCATGGTGCTTACAAATAACCTCAATTCTAAATCGAGTGTGCTGGCACCAAAAGCAGTGAAGTAGGCATTAGGTTCAGGGTCTTTCAGAACTTGAGGGTGTCGGGTGGCAGCATCGAGTAAAAGCTTATGAGCAAGCTTTGTATCTGATCCATAAGCAACACCCACATTGATAACAATTCGGGTAATAGGGTCGGTCAGAGACCAGTTTATAAGTTGGTCGGTGACAAAGTTTTTATTAGGAATAATAACTTCTTTACGGTCCCAGTCGGCGATTGTTGTCGCTCGGATTTGAATGCGTGTAACGGTACCGGTAAAGCCGCCAATGGTGATGGTATCGCCAATACGGATGGGCTTTTCAAAAAGAATAATAAGGCCTGAAACGAAGTTGGCAACGATTTCTTGTAAACCAAACCCTAGACCGACACCCATGGCTGCAATTAACCATTGTAACTTTGACCAGTCCAGCCCTAGCTGAGAGGTCCCTGTTAATATACTGACCACTATTAAAATGTATTTAGTAATGGTGGTTACAGCGTAAGTAGTACCCGGTGATAAATCTAAATGACGTAACACCAGTAGTTCTAATAGCCCGGGTAGGTTGTAGGCTGCCAGTATGCACAAGGTAATAAGAGCAACACTGAATAAGACATTTTTTAACGTGATCGACTCAGGAATAATCCCTGTTGCCGTTGTAACCTCGTTACTCCATAGCACCACATTATCGAGAATGTCTAATGTAGGCAGGGCGTTTCTCAAGAGAGACCAGAGTAGGGTGACAAATACAATGATTGTCATCGTTTTAAGTAACGTACGTGCTTGATCAGAGATGGATTGTAGGTCGATATAGTTCTCCTCTAAAGGAGGGACTTCTTCATTCTTTTCTCGTGCTTCTAAGATTTCGTTACGACGAGCTCTGGCTCTATCAAATGCTAAGTGTCTTTCTTCAATTAATAACCAACGATTACCCAGCTTGAAAAAGAGGAAGGTGGCATAAAAAATCCCCGTAAGCACCAGTAATATCAGCATTATTATTGAGCCAGTGAATACATAGCCGAACAACGCCGCGCCAATAATTCCTAAGTGGATCCCGACTAACCCTGTGAGCCATAATTGCGAGCGTTGCCACCAATGTGTGCTATTAGTGGTTTGGTCAATTTGTGGCGATACTTTGCGAAGAGCTGCCCAAAAAATGGTGACTAAGATAGCTAAAGAAAGGAAAACTAAGCGGCCAATTCCTGACCGAAGTTCATTAGAGCCTGATTGATCGATTAGCATTAATAAAACAATTAAAGGCATGCCCAACCAATAAAGCGGGTGTATCAGCTTGTGGAGAGTGATACAGAGCTTTTGCGGAACAGAAAAGTGTCCTTGGAGTAGTCCACTTGGTTTGAGTGCCCACGTTTGTAGTGTCAGGTACGCCCAAGATAAAGCCGCTATGGTATAGCCAATAAGATGAAATGACTCAAGATTCCATGCATCAATATTTAGCATGTTACGTGTTAATAGTAGTACCGCAGCAGGTACCGGAAGCGTGATAATGAGTGGCATCCAAAATAAGCTAAACGTGTGACTAAAGCGGTCACGAACAACGTTGCCAACTTGCTGAATCCAGATTTCAGAATGTTTATTATAATGCCGATAAATGACCACTGAGAGCAAAGATAGAAGCGCTAAAAGAACAATTTTAGGAGCCCAGTGCTTGATAGGCTGCCATAAAGAGGTATTCGGAATAGGGGTTACTAATTCAAAGAAAAGGTTAACTCCCTGAGCAATCTCCATTAGCCAATTATTGGATACGGGGAGGATACTGGGTATCCAGAGAAGGTGTTGTGATATTAACTCTCGTCCTAGGTTTATCTGTTTGTTCACTTGCTCTTGAATTGAAAGCAGTTGTGACAGCTCGTTAATTCCCTGGTTACTGGCTTCTCTGATACGAGTTGATAGGTTGCGCTTGTCTTCTAGTAGTTGGTGTAGCTGAGTGCTCTCTTTTTTGTTTAAGGCAAGTGTTTGAGTCTCTTCTTTCGAGTCGATATTAAAGAGTGAGCGCGTTACTTCTAGGTTAAGAAGACGTAATCTATTGATGCTCTCGCGTGTTTTGTTTGTGGACGTTGGCTGGGATAAGCGTCGTGTGTATTTACGTAGTTCAACACCTAAAGGTTGTGTACTGAGTTCTAACTGCTGCTGAACAGCTAGGTAGCTTTGGCTAACCATCGTTAATTGTGAGTCTAATAAGCGGCGCCGTTTTAACGTTGTTTCATTGGAGGCGAGTGTTGATCTTAACTTTTCGCTCAATGAGTGGTTTTCAACTATTTGTGCACTAATCATCGGGTGCTGGGCAGTGTTTTCTTTATCAATGCCTAGTGTTTGTAGTGTCTGTTCTGTTTCAATACGGCGTTTGGACTGCAGCGTATCCTGTAAAGTATTGATGACATCTTGACTGTGCTTTAAGTCTCTGTTGATTTTTTCAAGGCTCAAACGGTTGAGATCGTTTTGTCCAGGTAAGCTAAGGACTTCTAGCTCCAGTGCTTGATTCTTTGCTGCTCTTAAGGAAAATTGTGCGTCATTCCATTCGTTATTATCTTGGCTGTCATGGTTAAGGGTTGACTGCTTAAGCTGTACTAGCTGCTCACGTAAAAATATTAGTTTTTGGTCACTCTGATTAATCTGTTGTTGCAGGTGCTCCCGGCTTTTTTCAAACTCGAGCAAAGAGGCCTTCTCAAGTGTGAGTGATTGTTCTAGCTCAGGTACCGTTTTTTTTGCGAGAGATTTAAGCTTACTGTCATTGGTTTTCTCTTGAAGTGTTTTCTGTAAGCTTTTAATTGCATCAGGCTGTCTTTCAAGCATTGCTCTAAGTTGAAGAGAGGTTTGCTCTAGTTGAACAGCTTCTTGGTAAGCTGAGAGAATCTGTTGATACGTGTCTTTTTGTAGTTGAATAACTGGGTTGTTTTCATCAATGGTTAGCTGTTCTAGTTTTTGCTGGTACAGGCTGGCTGACTCTTGATTAGAGGCAAAGGCAAGAAAGCTGATACAGAGGGCAAAGCAGAGAAATATCCAACGACTAATAAAAGTGGTCATACAGCCTCAGAAAATTGATAAGACATTGATGATGGATTATAAACAATAGTTATACAGACTTATTATTTTGGAAATAGTGCCATTGTACAAGAGTAGCATTACGCAAAACTTAGATGTTGCAGCGCTTCGCCAATCATTATCAGACTATCAGCACGCTGAGATATTCCAGCCCAGTGAATCATGGCTATCTTATCTGAAAATGTACCAGCTTGCGTCATTACAGGAGCAATATCGGCTGCGGGTAGGTGTCGTGTCGTGTGATGCTTACGATTTAGTCGTGCAACATTATATGCAAGCTGGCGCTAGTCGCGGCACAGTCGTTTTGGTACATGGTTATATGGACCATGTTGGCTTATATAGCCAATTAATAAGTGAGGTGTTAGGGCAGGGGTGGGATGTTCTTTGCTACGACTTGCCAGGTCATGGTCTCTCTAGCGGTGATAGTTATGCGATTGATCACTTTTCACGTTACGCAGAGCAATTAGAGAAAATTTTACAGCAAGGTGTATGTGAAAAGCCTTGCGTAATGCTAGGACAAAGTACCGGCGGGGCTATCGTTCTTGCACATCAAAAGTTATTTGCGAGTGAGCAAACAACTGACCCTATAGCGCAACGCATTTTACTAGCACCACTTATTAGACCTACTCAGTATCATGCTATTTATTGGAAATATGTGGTGTTGCGTTTTTTCTTAAAACGCATCAGACGCTTTTACTCTAATAACTCCCATGATAAGGACTTCTTGTACTTTATTCGACATCAAGACCCTTTACAAAAGCAGTGGGTGGCGGTTAATTGGGTTGGCGCTATGTTGGAATGGGTAGATTTAATAGAAGGCGGGCAGCCTCAATCAATAGCGATAACCTTGATACAAGGAACGGATGATGGCACAGTCGATTGGCAGCATAATCTACCTGTGTTGCAACGACTGTTTCCTAGTATAGATGTGAAGTTAGTTGAAGAAGGACGACACCATTTGGTGAATGAAGGGTTGCCGTGGCGGCAGCAAGTGTTTGATAAAATCCGTGAAGTGTTAATGCGCTTATGACAATAAAAAACAGCTTCAAAAGAAGCTGTTTTTTTATAGAATCATAGCGCGATGTTTAGAACAAACGACGGCAGCGAATGGTCCCTTCAATCTCAAGCAGCTTTTGTAATGCCACAACTGAACAGTCGGCATCAACATCAATAACTACGTAGCCAACTTTATCGTTGGTTTGTAGGTACTGACCAGAGATGTTGATGTTGTTTTCAGAAAGAATGCTGTTGATGTTAGATAGTACGCCCGGCACATTGCGGTGAACGTGCAATAACCGGTGAACATCTGGATGCTCTGGCAGTGCTACTTCAGGGAAGTTAACAGACGTAATAGAAGAGCCGTTATCACTGTACTTCACAAGTTTTTCAGCGACTTCGTAGCCGATATTTTCCTGTGCTTCCATCGTAGAACCACCGACGTGAGGTGTCAGGATTACATTATCAAATTCGCGCAATGGAGAAATAAACTCATCATTGTTTGAGCGAGGCTCTACAGGGAATACATCAATAGCAGCGCCATGTAGTTTTCCGGCGCTTAGTGCGTCGCATAAATCATCTATGACCACGGTCGTACCGCGAGCAGCATTGATGAAGATTGAGCCTTTTTTCATTTGCTCAAATTGTGCAGCACCCATCATATCTTTAGTTGATGCTGTCTCAGGGACATGTAAAGTAATAATGTCACACGTGCGTAGCAGTTCGTTTAGATCTGCTGTTTGCTTAGCGTTACCCAAGGCCAGTTTATTGACAACGTCATGAAAGTAAACTTCCATGCCTAGGCCTTCTGCTAAAACACTCAGCTGAGAACCGATGCTGCCATAACCTACGATACCAAGCTTCTTGCCACGGATTTCGTAAGAGTTAACAGCAGATTTTTGCCAAATACCACGGTGAGCTTTAGCGCTTTTTTCAGCAACGCCACGAAGCAAGATAATCGCTTCAGCCAGAACTAGCTCTGCAACTGAGCGAGTGTTTGAGTATGGCGCGTTAAATACCGCAACCCCTTGGCGAGTAGCCGCTTCAAGGTTCACTTGGTTGGTACCAATACAGAAGCAACCAACAGCGACTAGTTTTGGAGCTGCTTCAAATACTTTCTCAGTGAGCTGTGTGCGCGAGCGCAGGCCGATAAAGTGAACATCCGCTACACGCTCTAATAATTCCTCTTCCGGTAAGGAGCCGGTGTGAAATTCAATGTTGGTGTAGCCTTGTGAATTAAGCGTGTCGATAGCGGACTGATGTACGCCTTCCAACAACAGAATTTTGATTTTGCTCTTATCAAGGGATGTAACTTTGCTCATCTTCTGCAACTCTTTTGTAGTGGTCAGAAAAAAAGTCGATTGTCTCGACCGCGTGAAAGCCGGCTATATTACCACACAGACATATGAAATGGATTGCATATAAAGAGTGAATTTAAGGAAATATATTCATTTTGAGTTGAGTCAATTTGCTGCACAGGCACAAAACCTGCGCAGCGAAAGCTAATGAGGTTAGCTATAGAAGCATAGGTAGGCGCTGGCTTGTTCAACTTTTAGTTGGAATTTTTGGTGAGCATCGACATTAAATTCCGTACCGGCAGGGTAACTAATATACTCAGTAGAGCCGGGTAATTTCGCGATTAGTTCACCGCTGACTACTTTCATAAGCTCTTTCTGGCTGGTGCCAAACTCATATTCGCCGGGAGCCATCACACCCGTTGATACCTGACCTTCACTGTTTTCAAAACCGATCGATTTTACGTTTCCATCGAAATATTCATTTACGTTCAGCATAAGGTTCTCTCTCCAATTGTCTAAGCGCTGCATCATAGAGCCTGATTGGTCTTTTGGCTACTTTGATAGTCCAGCATAAAGCTAACAAATGCCTGATTGGCTTTTGATAGATAGCGGTCTTTATTCCAAGCGATTGATAGGTCTAACCAGACTGGATGATGAAACGGCAGTGCTATTAGGTCATCATCTTTTTCTATTACCATGCCGAGTAAGGTAGATATGCCAAAGCCTTGCTTAACAATCGATTTGATTAATGGAATTAGGTTAGTTTCGAAGCCTATATTTGGCTGCGCGCCAATCTGTCCAGCAAGGCGATCGACAATTTTACGGTGAAAGTAACCTTCTTTAAACATGACCAGTTCTTCTGAAAAAAAGTCCTCATAAGTGACGGATTGTTGCGTAGCAAAAGCATGATCTTTACCAACAGTGACAAGCATCTGCTCTTGTAAAAATAGCTCGGTATGTAGTGTGTCAGGTACAAACTCTGAGACGATGACCCCCAAATCTAATTCCCCCTGCTCAACCATTTGTTGTAGCTGCCAGGTGCCTCCTTCAATCACTTCGAGATTGAGGTTCGGGTGGAGGTGCTTAAATGCCATCAGAATTGGAGGAAAGTAATAGGAACCAAGCATGCTGGGAATACCTACGCGTACCCAGCCTTGTGTCAGCCCTTTTAACTCGCGCATCTCTAACTCTGCATCAGAAAAATTTTTCAATATGGTTTTAGCATGAGTAAGTAAGCACTTACCTTCATCGGTAAGCCTTATTTTGCGATCGCTGCGGTGAAAAAGTTTAATGTCGAGTTCTTGTTCTAATTTTTGAATAGACATGCTGATAGCTGGCTGAGCTACATGTAAGCGTTCAGCCGCTCTGGAAAAACTTTGTTGGTTGGCGACTTCGTAAAAATACCGCAGCTGTTTATTATTCATATCAATATTATTTATTATTCATATAAAAATTATATATTTTACTGATTTTTAGGCGTTCCGTATTGTTATTAAGTAACTAGTTTATGTATCACGTTAGATGATGTCCGTAGAGGGTTGGAGTAAACAGTGATTGATGCAGGAACCGCTTCTTTTTGGCGTGCAACGATAGCGCTTTGTCTTGGCTCATTTATGATTTTTTCCAATGTTTATGTGACTCAACCGCTTTTGCCGTTACTGATGGATAGTTTTCAATTGTCTGAGCTTGAGGCAAGTTGGAGCTTAACCATCACTACGTTGACTCTAGGATTCTCTTTATTAGTTTATGGACCCTTATCAGACGCGTTGGGACGAAAAAATATCATGTTGGCCAGTATGGCGGGTGTGGTGTTGATGACTTTTCTTCTATCACAAACACAAAGCTATTTGATGCTATTGTTGTTTCGTGGCTTGCAAGGGCTATTTTTAGGAGGCTTGCCTGCTATCGCTATTGCTTATATGAGTGATGAATTTAAGCACAAAGCAATGACTTTAGCGGTGGGTTTCTATATTAGCGGTAATACGATTGGAGGTATCGGTGGGCGTTTGATTGGAGGATTTGTAGGTGAGTGGTTAGGGTGGTCTGCGGTGTTTTTGGTTATGACAATTATCAGTTTTATCCTGTTGGCTTTGTTTGCGGCGCTATTGCCGGCTTCAAACTACTTTATTGCTAAGAGTCTAAAACCGCGCAGTATGCTGGGGCAGTCGCTGGTTCACATGAAGAACCCGTTATTGTTATTAGCCTATTTGATTGGTGGATTTAATTTTTTTATTTTTATTAATCAATACAGCTTTATTACCTTCTTGTTGTCAGATGCACCGTACAACTTGCCATCCTCGTGGTTAGGACTGTTATTTCTTACCTATTTAAGCGGTACTGTTGGCTCAGCATTATCAGGGCGCATCGCACAGCGAGTGCCGCAGCCTGTTTGTATGATTATTGGAATAGTGGTTTTAATGTGCGGTTCTCTTGTGACCTTAGCACCTAGCATTTGGGCAATTGTTATGGGTTTTTTGATTAGTGCTTTTGGATTTTTCTTTGCACACTCGACTGCCAGTAGCTGGGTTAGTCATAATGCTCTTCAGGCTAAAGCCAGCGCCTCTTCTCTGTATTTGCTGTTTTACTATCTAGGCGCAAGTACTGGAGGTTTTTACCTACAGCCGTTTTGGCAGTGGACGGGCTGGTCGGGTGTTATATTAGGCTCTATGCTTGTTCTGACAGTAACGTTATTAGCGGCAGTAGTTTTGTATAAAATAAGTTGTCAGAAAACTTTAGAAATTGCTGTTTGAAGCTTCTAGGTCTAGGAGTTTACGCTTCATATCAAGGCCTCCAGCAAACCCGGTTAGATTTCCGTTTTTTCCAACAACACGATGGCATGGAATGATAATTATTAGAGGGTTTTTTCCTATCGCAGCAGCGACAGCCCTTGTCGATTTTGGCCGGTCTAAGCTGTTGGCCAATTGTTGGTAGTAGCGTGTTTGGCCGGCAGGGATTTGCAGTAAGGCTTGCCATACGCTTTGTTGAAATGCGGTTCCCTTGGGCTGTAAAGCTAAGTCGAATGGAGTATCGGGATTTACTGCAAAGCGTTCCAATTGCTGTTTAAGTTGCACAAAGATAGGCTCGTTAGAGGCTTCGCTCCATTGTGCGCTAATCTCAGGTTGGTATTTTTGTCCTATTTTATAACATCCCGTGAGTTGCTGTTTTTCTGCTGTTGCTAACATCTCACCGAAGGGGCTTGTCCATGTACAGTAGGTAATCATGCTTTTAACTCCTTAGTAACCGTTGTTTCTACCAGTACGCTACTGGGTTCTGGGTTGGTTTATTTTTCTTGTTTTAAAGAATCCCACAAATGCATGACGGCGTAAGCACGCCAAGGGCGCCATTTTTCAGCGAGTAGCAATGTCTGCTTGGAGCGTTTTTCTTTTAATGCTTTCATCACGCCTAAATCAGTATGAGGGAAGGCATCTGGCCAGTGCAGTGCACGCATGGCGATGTAATGCGCTGTCCAAGGGCCAATACCAGTAAGTTTTTCTAATGCTTCTATCGTTTGCTCTGGATGTGCTGTGGGTTGTAGTGAAATTTCATCTTTGGAGATGCTTTGCGCCAGAGAAATAATAGTCTTAGCGCGCTTGCTGATAATGCCAAGGGAGGCAATTTGATCAATACTTAATCCTGCAACCACCTGCGCACTTGGGAACAGGGTTGTGAGGTTCGCTAAGGGGGTATTAATCGGTTTTCCAAAAGCTCGAGCAAAACGCCCGGCTAATGTGTGAGCGGCTTTTACTGTGATTTGTTGACCGAGTATTGCTCTAACGGACATTTCAAAGCCATCAAAGCTACCGGGGAGTCGAATCCCAGGGTTGTTTATTGCGAGTGAGTTCAGTTGATTGGATATTAATGATGGCTCTGCATGCAGGTCGAACTGATGCTCTAACTTTCTTAATATAATAGGAATGATAGCCACAAGTGATTCAGATAATTTAACAGTGAGTGTGTTGTCTTTATTCTTGTGGGGTTGTATTTGTAACCAGCCATTGTATGGATCTCCTTTGACCAATAGGCCAACGGTGCGTATATAAGACTGACCTTCAACATGTTCTACGCCTTGAATGCTTCGGTGTTGCAAAAATGCAATTAATTGAGACCAATCGTAGGGTGGGCGGTACTGTAGCAGTAGTTGAATTGTTGTTTCAGCGCCGTTATCGGCAGCGTTCTTTTGCGTGCTTGGCGATTTTCGCAGGGCAGATGGCGTTAAGTGATAACGACTTTTAAAGTGGGCGTTAAATGAGCGTAAGCTGCCAAAACCACTGATAAGTGCAATATTAGCAATAGAAAGTGGAGTCTCAGTTAGGAGCTTCTTTGCTCGAAGCAGTCTTCTGGTAAGAATGAAATTACTCGGCGTTGTTCCCAGTTGCTCTAGAGTGACTCTGCGTAAATGGCGTTCAGTAATATTGAGGTGTCTTGCCAAAGCCGAAATACTAAAATCGATCTCTCCTTGGTCTTCTAATTGAATAATAGAGGAGATAATCGGGTTCTGTTGGAATGTATTGTCTAGTGTTTGTGGTGATAGTTCTGGACGACATTTTAGACAAGGTCGAAAGCCAGCCGTTTCTGCTTGAGCAGCCGTCGTATAAAAAGTGCAGTTTTCACGTTTGGGTGTGCGCACACGACAAATTGGCCGACAGTAGACACCGGTACTAGAAACACCGATATAAAAATGTCCATCGAAGCGATCATCATGAGATACCATCGCTTGGTAAAAGTGTTCATGCTGCATATTCATGAAGTTACTATAAGCCTAATTAAACAGTGTTGCTCGCAACATTCGGACATGTCCTTATTAAAAGCTTTATATCGATATATGTACGTTTAAATCATCACGTTAGGGGGATTTTCCTGCCTATTATTCATTGCTTGACTACACTAGTGGAGACGTAAAGGTTAAGAGAAAGGATTATTGTGTGGCGTTTCGAATATTAGTTTTGTTGTTACCAGCGACTCTGTTGTTGATTGGGGCGTTTATATCGTTAGCTCCCGTTTCAACGTTATCCGTTGCTGATCAAAGCACTTTTACGCTCGTTCCTTACCTGTTGGCGCTTGTCGCCGTATTTCTTGGCTATAGCTTTAAGCGTAGTCGGGTATTACTGGTGGCGATAAATTTGGGGGCTGCTTATTTTTTGATTCAAAACGGTCTCCAAACAAGTTTAGCTCGGCCAGATAACTATGTGCTTTATAGTGCGGTTTCGTTATTGCTCCCTATTAACATTGCATTTATTTCTGTTTACAAAGAGCGAGGCATATTCACACCTATAGGGCTTCTTAGAATTATGCTGGTGAGTATCGGCTACATAGTGTTATTTGCTCTAAAAGAGCTAGGTGAGTTGGCTTACTGGATTTCAGAACTGCCTGTTAGTTTGATAGAGATGGCTATCAATGACACTTACTTGAGCAATGCTGCCGCTGCTGTTTTCGTGGTTTGTTTAATTCCAGTAGTGATCTCTTTGGCTGTTCGAAAAACCCATACTGATGCAGGCTTGTTAGCCTCCCTTATTTCTGCATTAATTACCCTACTATGGTTTGACCGTCCTTTGATCTCATCATTATTCATATCTGCTGCCCTCATTGCGCTGGCCATTTCAGTGCTACAGAACAGTTATAACATGGCGTTTGTTGATGAGTTGACGGGCATTCTTGGGCGTCGTGCATTACGCGATAAGTTTTCGACACTGGGGCGTACCTATACCGTTGCTATGATGGATATAGATCATTTTAAAAAGTTTAACGATACCTACGGTCATGATATTGGAGATCAAGTATTACGAATGGTGGCGGCAAAAATTAATAATGTAAAAGGGGGCGGTAAAGCTTTTCGTTATGGTGGAGAAGAGTTCGCTGTTGTTTTTGCAGGAAAGTCCGAATCTGAAACGCTTCCATATCTTGAAGAAGTACGTGAAATCATAGCCAATTACCCTATGACTATTCGTAGTGATGAGCGTCCTTGTGACAGTGATACGGGAAAGAAATTACGTTCCAGTCAAAAAGAGTCTGAAAATGTGCAGGTTACAATCAGCGTAGGCGTCTCTGAAAAAGACTCCTCTCATGCAAACCCCGAGACTGTACTTAAAGCAGCTGATAAAGCTCTATATGCTGCGAAAAAAGCAGGTAGGAATTGCACAATAGCTTCACATCAACCACCTCCTGCGCCAAAGAAGAGCAAGCCTAGACGATCTAAGTTTGATTATGCGCAGCAGTAAGGAGCTGTTTTAACGTGAGGAGAGCTGTTGTTGCAACACCTCTCCTCATGATAATGCTTACGAGCGGCTAGTGATTTCTAGCAGGTGGTAACCAAATTGTGTTTTTACAGGGCCGTGTACCTTATTCAATTCACCGCTGAAAACCACTTCATCAAATTCACGTACCATCTGGCCTGGGCCAAATGAACCTAGGTCTCCGCCTTGACGGCCAGAAGGGCAAGAAGAGTGCTGTTTAGCCACTTCTGCAAAGTCTGTACCTGCTTCAATTTGCTGTTTTAGTGTTTCGCATTGAGCTTCAGTATCAACGAGAATATGACGTGCGCTTGCTTTGGCCATGGGTAAAACCTCATATAATTTCTAGGTAGCGTTATAGTTAGATTAATCTTGTCGGTATAGGATACCTGTTATTATCGACGAACCAAATCATACGGGATGAAATATGGCGTACCAACATCGTTTTTTAAATGGGCAAGCGTGTGAATTAACACTGGGTAA
The DNA here is from genome assembly GCF_000422765.1 of Neptunomonas japonica DSM 18939. Classification (GTDB taxonomy): domain Bacteria; phylum Pseudomonadota; class Gammaproteobacteria; order Pseudomonadales; family Balneatricaceae; genus Neptunomonas; species Neptunomonas japonica. The sequence continues at coordinate 120,489 of NZ_AUGR01000001.1, forward strand.
GATTGTTTGTGTTGGTAGAAACTATGCGGAGCATGCAAAAGAGTTGAATAACCCTATCCCGAGTGAGCCAATGCTGTTTATAAAACCTGCCACTGCGGCCTCTGAGTTAGAGAGTGCCTTTGAGATTCCTACCGGATTGGGCAGTGTGCATTTTGAAACTGAAATGTCGGTGCTTATTGGCGCAACACTGTGTAAAGCTGATGAAGCCCTGGTAAGTGAAGCGGTTATCGGTATTGGTGTAGGCTTGGATCTGACGCTACGTGACTTACAAGACGGGCTGAAAGCCAAAGGCCACCCTTGGGAAAAAGCCAAGTCTTTTGATGGTGCATGTCCTCTGTCTGTATTTGTAACACCGGACAAAATAGATGATTTACAAGATGTTCAAATGCGTTTGGTCGTCAATGGCGAAGTAAAGCAGGATGGCAATAGTGCTTATATGTTAAATAAAGTGCTGCCGTTAATTAGCTATATTAGTCAGTTTTTCACGTTAGAACCCGGTGATGTTGTCATGACCGGAACGCCTGCTGGAGTAGGGCCTATAGCGCAAGGAGATAGCCTCTTTGTGGAGTTGTCTGGTTTGTTATCCGTCCACACATCTGTGATGGCTAAATAATGAGCCGTTCTCTGGTTGTGTTTATATGCTTAGTATTGGCGGGTAATGTGGCTTTCGCACAGGAGCGCTGGCAAAAACCCGAATACATCCTGCATAGTTTTACTGAGGTCGCTCTGGGAAGTGAGTTTGGCCAAGGTAAACAAGTGGTGCGTAAATGGATCAAACCCGTCAAAGTGTATGTTACGCATCAGGTGGGAGATAAAGCATTGCATGAAAAACTGCTAGATGATCATATTGAACACCTCGCAGCAATTACGGGTCTAGATATCACGCGTGTTAAGAGTGCCAAGCAAGCTAATGTGCAGCTGTTTTTTACACGTGAAAGCAAGTTGCTTCCGTTGATACGCAAATATTCAGGTGCTAAATCGGTTAAGCATGAGCGCGGGGCGGTCTGTTTGGCGAGTATTCGAACGAATAAAGCGGATGAAATCGTTGCGGGTGTTATCTACATACCTGTAGACCGGGCTCGACGCCATGCTAAGTTGCTGGCCTGTATTGTTGAAGAGTTGACTCAAGTGCTGGGCTTGCCGCGTGATTCTGATGCGGTTTATCCTTCTATCTTTAACGATAAAACCGCTAGCTTTTTGCTGACAGGGCTAGATGATATCCTGTTGAGAATGCTATATGATCCGCGGATGAGTCCAGGCTCTAATCGCAAGAAAATAAAACGAATCGGCCCTTCTATTTTATCTGATTTAGATAAAAAGGGATTGATTCAAAACGCTGCATCACGAGTGCGTAAAGAAGGTGCTTTGTATCAGTTGTTTTAATCGAAATATAGAATACTTTAAGGGAAGAGCATGCTCTGGATAAAAATGTTTCACATCCTTGCTATGACGAGCTGGATGGCGGGTATCTTTTATTTACCACGAATCTTTGTGCATTTTGTAGAAGGGCGAGAGGCTGGGCAGGATGTGGAGCGCTTAAAAATAATGGGGCGTAAGCTCTATGGCTTTATGAGTATTATGGCCGTGTTTACCTTAGGTTTAGGCCTCTGGTTGTGGCTGGGCTACGGTTTTTCTGGTGGTTGGTTACACGCTAAATTGATGTTTGTAGGCCTATTGATAGGCTATCACGTTTGGTGCCGACAATATTTGAAGAAGATGCAGGCAGATTTGCTGGATCGAAGCGGTCGCTATTTTCGCTTATTTAACGAATTGCCTTTGCTGATCTTTATTCCGATTTTGATTTTTGTGGTAGTGAAACCATTTTAAGTAGCACTACTTATAGTTTCTTCTGTAAGGCGTTGATTCGGGCTGCGAGGCGTTCTGTGCGCTCTTGTAGTTGATCTACGTCTTCCATAAATGCAGAGGCTTCAGGGCGTGTTGGGAGTAGCTGTGCTTCTTCTTGAATGTATTCGTGAACGTTTTCACTAAAACTATGGCTGATACGCTGAAAATGACTTAGCTGGCTCTTGGTCAGCTCGCTGAGTTGATGAGCGGCTAGGTCGCCAATGCCGTTTGCTAGTAATGCTTCCCAATCGATACGTGTGTTAGCGAGTAATCCTTGAAACTGGTTAGCTAAAGACGTTTCTCCCGTCACGCTAATGCCGTTACCGAAAAAGTGTTCTGCTTTATTTTCACTGGTGAGTAGCTGTATAAGGCGACTAGATAAGCCACTTAATGTCACATCTGCAGTGCCCTCAATATGTGCTTGTAGCTGAACGCCTGCGCTAAAGGGGATGATGTAGATAGACTGGTTAAGATCAGTGGCTTCGATTTGGATAACTCTGCCTGTTAGGCGCTGTAGTGCTTGGCAAGTCACAGAATCGCTTTGCAGTATTGTATTGATGGCCGACTCAAGTGGGGCGAGTATTGCGGCGTATAGCATGTTAGCGGCCATCAGCGGTCTCTCCGTTACGGTTTAATGCCCGTATGTAGGGCGACGATACCGCCCGTCATATTTTGAAACTTACAATTTGCCAAACCTGCGTCTTGCATCATGCTTTTTAGTGTTTCTTGGTCAGGGTGCATGCGAATAGACTCGGCTAAGTATTTATAGCTTTCAGAGTCTCCCGCGATCAGCTGGCCTATTTTTGGCAAAATATTAAAAGAATAGAAATCGTACATTTTTGTCAGTGCTGGATTATCTGTTTTTGAGAATTCCAGAATCATCACTTTGCCGCCTGGTTTTAAAACGCGGGTCATTGAGCGAATGGCAGCATCTTTATCCGTGACGTTGCGCAGACCAAAAGCGATAGTAATGACGTCAAACGTATTATCCGGGAATGGTAGACACTCAGCATTGGCTTGGACAAATTCAACGTTGCCGGCAACACCTCGGTCCATTAATCGATCACGACCGACTTTCAGCATAGAGTCATTAATATCAGCAAGGACTACCTTGCCTTCGGTACCAACGATTCGGGAAAAACGCATGGTAAGGTCACCCGTACCTCCCGCAATATCCAAAATTTTATTACCGCGGCGAGCACCGCTTTGCTCGATCGTCAGCTTTTTCCAAAGACGATGAACCCCGCCAGACATGAGGTCGTTCATTAAGTCATATTTGCCGGCGACTGAGTGGAAAACGTCAGCTACTTTTTTGACTTTATCTTCAACAGGTACTTCACGAAAACCAAAATCAGTGGTGGATTTGTTGTTCTGTTCGCTCATATTCTTTTTGCTCGGCGGGTGCGTTTGACGCATTGTACCTAGGCAGAAAAGGTTTGTCCTGTTTAGAACTTGCCAATCAATCCCTGATCACGTGATTCACCTGCCTCAGTGAGGCTTTGTAAATACTTGTCCCAATACTTGTCGTGCTGTACTGCTAGGTCGTGTAAGTATTCCCAAGTGAATAATCCACTATCGTGTCCATCATCAAAGATTATTTTTAGTGCATAGTTTCCAGTGGCTTCAACCCCATTTATAGCAACGAATTTTTTACCTGTTTGAAGAGTGCCGTTACCTATACCATGACCGCGTACCTCTGCTGAGGGGGAGTGTACACGTAAAAATTCTGCACTGAGCTCATAACTGTCTTGGTCATAAATGAGTTCCAGTGTCTTAGATTTTTTATGTAACTTTATGTTTGAGGGAATTGGCGTAGAAGTCATGGAAGTCTCTTGGTCGGTATGCAGTGAGCCTACTGTCGCAGGCTCACTTAAGAAAAAGTAAGAATTAGAGTATGTAGTGACTCAAATCCTCATCCTGGCTAAGTTCGCTCAATTGCTTATTCACATACTCTTCATCAATAGTGATGACTTTGCCTGAATCATCTGAAGCATGGAATGATAGCTCTTCAAGTAAGCGTTCCATCATCGTGTGAAGTCGGCGTGCACCAATATTCTCGGTTTTTTCGTTAACTTGAAAAGCGAGCTCTGCTACGCGTGCAATGCCTTCCTTAGTAAAGGTGACATCAACCCCTTCGGTTTTCAGTAGCGCAATGTATTGTGCTGTTAGAGACGCAGTAGGCTCTGTCAAAATACGACGAAAATCATCAGGCGTTAGCGCGCTTAGCTCAACACGAATGGGCAATCGCCCTTGTAGTTCTGGAATAAGATCTGAAGGTTTTGCTAAGTGGAAGGCTCCTGAGGCAATAAATAAGATATGGTCAGTTTTTACCATGCCGTATTTTGTGTTGACGGTACAGCCTTCAATGAGTGGTAATAAATCACGTTGAACGCCTTCACGTGATACATCGCCGCCGCCCGACCCTGAGCTGGCGCGCTTACAAACTTTGTCAATTTCATCAAGAAAAACAATACCGTTTTGCTCAACCATATCGACAGCGCTTTGTTTAATGTCTTCCTCTTTCACCAAGTTAGCGGCTTCTTCTTCAATAAGCAGCTTCATGGCTTCTTTGACAGGCATTCGCTTGCTCTGCTTATTGGCTGCGCCCATATTAGAGAACATGCTCTGCAGCTGGTTTGTCATATCTTCCATACCAGGAGGAGCCATGATCTCTACATTGGCTTTTGACTGAGCAACATCAATGTCGATCTCTTTGTCATCCAGCTCGCCTTCACGTAGTTTTTTACGAAAAATCTGTCGTGTCGCGTTGTCGGTCTTGCTATCTGTTGAGGCATTGTCGCTATCTGTCGGTCTTGCTTGTGGAAGCAGGGCGTCTAGAATGCGATCTTCAGCTGCATCTTCAGCACGAAAGCGAACTTTTTCTGTTTCTTGTTCGCGAATCATTTTGACAGCCATGTCGATCAGATCACGTACAATCGTTTCAACATCGCGGCCCACGTAGCCTACTTCTGTAAATTTAGTGGCTTCAATCTTAATAAAAGGGGCGTTGGCGAGCTTGGCTAAACGTCGAGCGATTTCTGTTTTACCGACGCCTGTAGGGCCGATCATCAGAATGTTTTTTGGTGTAACTTCAACGCGTAATTCTTCAGGTAGCTGCATGCGACGCCAGCGATTACGTAGCGCAATAGCAACTGAGCGTTTAGCATCCTGTTGACCGATAATATGGCGGTCTAATTCGTGAACGATTTCACGGGGTGTCATGTTGGACATGTTAGGGCTCCTAAATGCTCTTAGTCTTTTGCTGGCAAAGTTTCGATAGTTAGATTGTGGTTGGTGAACACACAAATGTCGGCCGCTATGTTAAGGCTTTTTTCAACAACTTCTTTCGCACAAAAATCAGTATTAGCTACCAGTGCCTTAGCCGCCGCTAGGGCATAATTGCCACCGGAGCCTATGGCGATAACGCCATCTTCTGGTTCGATAACATCGCCAGTACCAGATAATAGGTAGGTTTTTTCATCGTTGGCGACGAGCATTAGCGCTTCAAGGCGACGTAAAACACGGTCACTACGCCACTCTCTAGCAAGATGGATAACGGCATTGACGATATTGCCGTGATGTTTATCAAGTTGCTGCTCAAATAGATCACGTAATGTAATGGCGTCAGCTGTACTGCCTGCAAACCCGGTAATAACGTTGTGTTTAGGTAAAAGGTTTACTTTCTTAGCGGTACCTTTCATGACAGTGTTGCCAAGAGATACTTGTCCATCGCCACCGACGACGACTTGATCACCGCGGCGTACTGAAACAATTGTTGTCATGGGAGCTTGACCTTATTGGGTTCGGGTTACTCCAGATATGGGATTTCCCAGGAAGGATTTCAAGGGGAAGGGTGTAAAATGATGCTTAATCAACTCGGATAGTCAGCGCATTAATATTTAGGCGGGCTAGTTTGTCATGGGCTTTATTCATGACTGAGCGATTATCAAAAGGACCTATTCTGACTCGATACCATAGGCCATTGGCGCCATTGGATGGGTTGGTGTGTACGTTTTTTAGACCTGAGAGTAGCAGTTGTGCTCTCATTTTTTCAGCATCAGCTGCATTTCGAAACGAGCCTGCTTGCAGTACATATGTTTTATCAAGTTTCGCGCTGCGCGGTGTTGATTTGTATTCCTTTACTGCTGCTGGTGTTATTTCATCTTTTGGCAGCAGCTCGTAAAATTCATATTTATTCTGCTTTGGTACTGTTTTAGCTTCTACAGATTTTTCAACAACCTTGGGTCCTGAAGCAGGTTTTTTAATTACTGTAGGTTTGGTTGCAACGACTTTTTTCTCCGTACGTTTTACCACAGGAACTGGTTTTTTAACGGGAGTAGAGGTTTGTTTTTTTACAGTTGTCGTTTGAGGTGTCTGTATTGAATCCACGTTTAGTAGTTGATTCAATAAAAATACGAGCCCTGCAAGAGCGACTAAACTAAAGAGGGCGAGTTTCCATGGCTTGCGCTTAGGCGCAGGTGTTGCCTTCGCACGTGGTTTTGCTGCTGCCGGCCGGTTAGGGCTGGCAGGAGACTGCTTTCGTGAGCGCTGAACAAAATCCTTACGCGAAGCCATGGGTGTCCTTTACTTACATCTGTTCAGGTGAACTAACACCTAAAAGGGTCAGACCATTGTTTAGGATTTGGCGGGTTGCTTCGCTAAGCGTGATACGAGCATTTCGTAGTTCTGCATCATCAATCAGCATTTTGTTAGCGTTATAGTACGAGTGGAAGTTATTCGCCAATTCTCGAAGGTAGTTGGCAAGTAAGTGTGGCTCGTAATTAACCGCTGCATGAGTAAGCACTTCTGGGTATTTAGACAACCGAGTAATCAAGTCTTTTTCATGTTCTGTGTCGAGCTTGCCTAAGTTTGCTAAGCCTGATTCTTGATCCCAAACCCACTCATTCTCAGCCAGTTTGCGATGTACTGAGCAAACGCGTGCGTGAGCATACTGAATATAGTAAATAGGGTTATCTTTTGACTGAGTCTTGGCTAGCTCTAGGTCAAAATCCATATGTTGATCCGCTTTACGGGTTACATAGAAGAAACGGCAAGCATCTTTACCTACTTCATCACGCAGTTCACGCAATGTTACGAATGAGCCGGAGCGCGTCGACATTTGTACACGTTCTTCACCGCGGTAAAGTATAGCAAACTGTACCAAGCGAACTAATAATCGCTCTGGGTCATAACCTAACGCTTGGCAAGCCGCTTTCATACGAGCAATGTAACCATGGTGGTCGGCCCCCCAGATATAAAGCACCTTATCAAAACCGCGCTCGAACTTATTTTTAAGATAAGCAATATCTGACGCAAAATAAGTCGTTAAACCATTAGCGCGACGAACAACACGGTCTTTGTCATCACCGAATGCAGTCGAACGGAACCATAAGTTTCCTTCTTCCTCAAACAGGTAACCATTTTCCTGAAGTGTATTCAGTGCACTCTCTACATCGCCGTTTGCTGTTAAGCTAAGCTCTGAAAACCATTTCTGATACTCGACACCAAAGTCTGACAGGTCATCGCGGATATCAGACAGAATTGAGTCCAATGCCGCATTAAAGAAAACAGCATAGCCCTCGGCTGTTAAGAGTTCTTGGGCTCTTTCTATGAGTGCATCAATGTGAGTTTCTTTATTACCGCCTTGAGGTTCGTCTGCAGGGATGTTGTGCATCACTTCATCAAGAGGGCGTTTGTAGATATCAGCATGCTCATCGATAACTGATGAGGCTATGTCATGAATATAGTCGCCCTTATAGCCATTACTTGGAAAAGTAACAGTCGCGCCAAGTTTTTCTAAGTAACGTAACCACAAGCTAGTGGCCAGGATGTTCATTTGTCGGCCAGCGTCATTGACGTAGTATTCACGTTCTACAGGAACGCCAGCAGCTTCAAGCAAGTCGGCAACTGATGCTCCATATGCTGCGCCACGGCCGTGGCCTACATGTAATGGGCCTGTTGGGTTGGCTGAAACAAACTCAACTTGTGTGCGTTCAGTGCTACTGGCAAGACCGCGACCAAATTCGGTTTTTTGGGCAATAATCTGACCAACAACAGCCGTTGTAGTTTCTTGAGTTACAAAGAAATTAATAAAGCCAGGTCCGGCAATTTCAGTTTTATCCAGATTTTCAGACGCTGGTAGTGCATCAATAATCAGTTGGGCTAACTCACGAGGGTTGCGTCGAGCTGGTTTGGCTAAGGCTAGGGCGATATTTGAAGCAAAATCCCCGTGTGATTTATCGCGCGTGTTTTCAACCATGATAGAAGGTTGGACATCAGCGGCGAAAATGCCGTTGTCGCTCAGTGTTTTTAGTGCTGCACTGATCAGATCTGCAATATGCTGTTTCATTTGCCTGTAGATACCAGTTCGATTTAAATATTTTAGGAAGTAAAAGCTCGAGAGTTAAACGGCCCAGAACGAACCGGCTATTATCCCCTGTTGGCGCTGGGATGTTAACCCCTCGCCAGCAGAAGATTGGATGTTTTATATTCAGATTGTGAAGCGGCGAATTAACTCACGTTGTATTTGAGCAATTTTTAGCAATGTGGTGCTGCTCTCTGATGCCGTATGGGCGCCTTGTGCTGTTTCGGTTGCCGCTGTATTAATGCTAACCAAAGTTCGGCTGACTTCTTGTACGGCACTGTTTTGTTGTGATGCAGCTTCTGCTATGTGGGTGTTCATATTGCGAATAGTTTCGATAGCCGTTTGCATGGCATGTAAGGCGTCGCTGGATGATTGTGCATGCTGCACACACTCTCCCGCTTTATCGTGGCTGTTTCGCATCCCGCTAGCAACACTGCGTATACGCATTTGCATGCTGTTGACCATGGCTTGAATTTCTTCAGTAGAGTTTTGTGTGCGGCTAGCCAGTTGTCGGACTTCATCCGCCACTACCGCAAAGCCTCTGCCGTTATCACCTGCACGGGCTGCTTCAATGGCGGCATTGAGCGCTAAAAGATTGGTTTGTTCTGCAATAGTGTTGATAGTGACTAATATTGAGTCAATTTTCTTGCTGTCCATTTCAAGTTCTGTTGACGCATGGACTGCTTCTTCAATAACGGATGCTTGGGAAGATATGCTAGTGCGAGTTAATTCCATTTTTTTATCTACATCTAGGCTTAACTCTTCGCAGTGCTGCACTGCGGATAGTGTTGAGTCGGCATGATGCGAGACTTCGGATACCGTATTTTCCATCTCAGTGGACGCCGTTGATGTTAATTCTAGTTGCTGGCTTTGAGCGGTCATGGCCGACGTTGCTTCTTTGCTGATTTGCGCGTTGTCCTCAGCTACTTGAGATAGTTGTTTTGAGTTACTTATCACTTGCTGCAAGATCTCTTGAAGGCCTGTAACAACGGTGTTTAAACTAGCCGCCAGTTCACCAAATTCATCGTCGCGTTTATCGTTAAAGCGTATGGTTAAATCACCTTTTCCTACGGCTATTAGCTGTTGGCGCATATTGTTGAGTGGGCGGCGTATGGTGTTCATAATGATCCAGCCGACGATACAGGCAATAATTAGACCTGAAGCACTGAGTCCGTAGATTAGCAGTTGGCTGGTTTTTATAGTGTATGTTGCTTGAGTTCTGGCGCCATCTGTTTGTTCTAATGCGATGTTCAGTACTTTTTGTAAGCTTGTTTCCGTCAGCGATAATTGCATTTCTGCATTTTTTAACTTGCTCTCCAGAAGCTGGGTGGTGTTATCTTGTTGGATATAGGCTCCTAAAAGTCCAACGTTTTCTTCCAAAGAGAATTTTAGTCCGTCGATAATGCCTGCTATTCGTGCACCATCTTCGTCGAGTTCGACGAAATTTTTAAAGCCCTCGGTTACTTTTATTCTCAGTTTAAGTAGCGATGCTTTTAGTTTGCTGATGTCGTAAGTTTTTTGGTAAATACGTACAGCCGTTTTGACTTGATTCACTGTTCTTAACAAGACTTGGATGCTGGAGCGTGCGTCTTCAGAAGGGTCTTTTGTTAAGTACCTTTGCCCCCAGTTAGACATGGAGTCGATCTGGGCTTGAAACATCTGTGTTTCCGTAATTACTTTGCGTGCTAGCAAGGTTCGCTCAACATGTATTTTTTGTACCTCTTTAGCGGCTTTTACATAGTGGTTAGCTGCTGTTTCGGATTCAATTAATGCGCTATAGAGTGTGCTGCCTTCTTTTTGTTGGCTTTTTAGTTGCGCTAGTCCTTGATTGAAACCTGCGAAGTGGCGGTCAAAAGCTTTTAGGTGTGTTTGGAATTTTTCTTCGCGACTATTCAAAAACTTGAGAAGTGACTGGTTGGCTTGATTTAACGCGAGGGTTTGCTGGTAGCTGCTGGTCAGTTGTGGAACGGATTCATCCGAGATCAAGTGTAGTTGTTTATTGATGTCGTTTATTCCAAAAAGGCCTCCTGTACCAATAACCAGAATGGTAATAGCCAGTACACCAAAACCCATGAGTATTTTTTTGGATATGTTCATCTGCTTGTATATCTTCTTTATTGTTAGACTTTTTATGTAAGTGTAGACACTTATAGTGGCATATCCAGCCTAAACATTAATAAAAGCTTAATACATATCGTAAGGGTCGATGTCTATGGACCAGCGTATTTTGCTGGCCATAGGGTGTGTCTCAATATTGGCGCAGAGATAACTGAGGGAGTGTTGGAGCAGGGGGCGCGATAGGCTTGAAATGAGCAGCTGTGAGCGAAAAACACCGGCGCGCTTTTCCATCGGAGAGGGAAATGGGCCTGACCATTGGACTTGAGGGAATGCTTGGCTTTGCTGATCTCTTATCGATTGTAAAAAGCCTTCTGCTCTACCGGTATCCGCGGCTTCTGCTCGAATAATCGCAATATGTTGGTAGGGTGGGAGTTGGAATTGATGTCGCTGTTTGAGTTCCTCTTTAGCAAATGTTTCATAGCCTTTAGTTGCTAATAACTCTAACAGTGGGTGCTCAGCATGATGTGTCTGCAGAACCACCTTTCCGGGGTGCTCTGCTCGTCCGGCTCGTCCGGCTACTTGTACTATCATCTGTGCCGTGCGCTCCATGCCTCGAAAATCGGTGCTGAATAGTCCTGCATCAGCATCTAATATCGCCACGAGTGTCACTTTAGGGAAGTGATGTCCTTTAGCCAGCATTTGGGTGCCCACTAAAATACAAGGCGCTCCTTCTTGGACCTGCTCCATGATCTTTGCCATGGAACCTTTGCGAGATGTGCTGTCACGGTCAACTCGAAAGATAGGTGTTTTAGGGAATAATTCATTGAGTGTTTGTTCGGTGCGCTCTGTGCCCGCTCCTACAGGTTTTAACGCACGACTGCCGCAATGGTCGCATTGTGATGGTATAGGGCGCTGGCTGTCGCAATGGTGGCAATGTAGGTGGGCTGGCTTTTGGTGGAGTGTCATTCTTGCGTCGCAGCGTCGACATTCGGCTAACCAGCCACAATCATGGCATATGAGACTGGGGGCAAAGCCTCTACGGTTAATGAAAACCAGTACTTGAGTGCCTTTTTCCAAGTGTTGCTGGATTTGTGTGATAAGCGTAGAAGAAAGTCCGTTATTAAGTGGGAGTCTCTTTATATCTAATAATTGAAATTCAGGTGTTTTCGCGTTCCCCGCTCTAACACGCAGTGTTAAATGTTGGTATCTATTGAGTGCGCAATTATGTAAAGACTCTAGAGAGGGCGTCGCACTGCCGAGGATGATAGGGACCTGTTCTGCGTGGGCTCTCACTACTGCAAGGTCGCGTGCAGAGTAGCGAAATCCTTCTTGTTGCTTGAATGAACTGTCGTGTTCTTCGTCAATTATGACGATGCCGGGAGATTTTAACGGTGTGAAAATAGCTGATCGTGTACCGATAACAATAGGCGCCTCTCCTTGAGATGCATGCATCCATGCATCGAAGCGTTGCTTGTCGGTTAAATTGGAGTGTAAAACGGCAACAGGAACACGAAAGCGGCTTTTGAAGCGTTGAACGGTTTGTGGCGTTAGGCCAATTTCAGGCACTAATATGAGTGCTTGTTGTCCTTTTTTCAGTATTTCGTGTATGGCTTGTAGGTATACCTCTGTTTTTCCTGATCCAGTGATGCCATCGAGTAGAAAAGCATTGAAACCCTTGTCTTTTGTTATTGATTGGAGGGCGTTCTGTTGCTCTGAATTTAGCGATAAAGGTACTTCTTTGAGTAGATGTGAAGCCTCCGGCAGCGAATGCTTTTGTGTGACCTTTTTAATGAGTTGTTTGCTTTCGAGTGTGGCAAGTAGTGTTGTTTGGCCGCCCTCTGCTTTTATTGCTTCCTTGCTAATGCCTTGTGGGTGTTCTGCAATGAGTTGGTATAACGCCTGCTGCTGATAAGCTCTAGCGGAAATTCCTCCGGCAGTGGAGTCTTGCGTGACTTGCCAAAGGTAAGTATGTGTTGCTACCCCTTCGCCACCTTTGCGTAGGTAAACCGGAAGTGATTGAAATAAGGCATCACCTATTGGGTGTTGATAATAATCAGCGGCCCATAGTGCTAAATCTCGAATATACTGTGGCTGCAAAGGTATGCTATCTAAGACCTCAATAACAGGCTTTAGTTTGTTCGTGGGGACATCCGTCTTTGTTACGACTTCTAGCAAGATCCCGATGAGTTCTCGTCTGCCAAAAGGTACTTTTACGCGTACACCTGCTTGGAAAGAATCTGCGTTCGTGTGTTCTGGGGGCAAGTAATCAAAATGTCGTCTGAGAGGTGAAGGTATGGCGACGCGAAGAAAAATCATTAATTTATACTTTGCTGAATGTTGGTTGCCTAAGTGTAAGGGCTTTTGTTAGAGGTTTAAATGGCCTATATGCTTGCAGCTAGTAGTATCTGTCCGTATAATTTGCCGCCTACCATTATAGGCTGGCTATATGTCAGTTTATTTTTATTTGTACGGTGCCTGACATAATGATCAGGTGGCGGTGCAGAAACAACTCTGAGGTTTACTATGAAAGCGGACATCCATCCTAAATATGAAGACGTGACTATCACGTGTTCTTGCGGTAACGAAATGAAAACAAGCTCTACAATGTGCCATGATATGCACGTGGATGTTTGCAGCCAGTGTCACCCTTTCTATACAGGTAAGCAGAAAGAAGCGACTTCTGGTGGCCGTATCGATCGCTTTAACAAGCGTTTTGGTTCTATCGGCACTAAAAAGACTGCTGAATAATCAAACAGTTATTCAAAAAGGCACTCTTAATGAGTGCCTTTTTTGTGTCTGCTATTTCAGTTGTACAGGCATCAGATAGCTGTGTATTGAGCATTAAGAAAGTTAAAGTCTCTGTACGCTATGTTTATGATGGTGATACGTTAGAGTTATCGGATCGTCGCCGAGTTAGGCTGGTTGGCATTAATACACCAGAACTAAAAAGTGGGTCTAGCTGGTCTAGAGTGGTCGCGCAACAAGCCACTTCTGTATTGAAATATTGGGTTTCACTTCATAAAGAAGACGTATATCTACAAATTGAGAAAGAAGCACATGACAGCTATGGTCGTGTTCTTGGTTATATAGTCGATTCTAAAGGTGTAGGTCCTGATATTGAGCTGCTCGAAAAAGGCCTCGCCTATGCTATTTCGGTAGCGCCGAATGTGCAAAAGAAAAAGTGCCATAGGTTAGCAGAGAAAAAAGCGCGTTCGGCTGAGTTAGGGGTGTGGGCGCATGAGCTTATGCATGCAAGCAATTTTAGTAGAAAGCATCTTGGCTTTTCTGTACTGCAAGGCAAGGTGACTAGGCAGTTCCGCTTTAAAACAGCGGACGCCTTGGTGCTTGATGAAAAAGTAGTCGTTATGCTGCGAGGTACGTCACGTTTGCCTTCATTATCTGGCCGCAATGTTCAGGTAAGAGGGTGGGTGCAGGCAAAAACCTTTAAGCGTGATGGGTTTGACGCTGCATTTACTGTGTATTTGAACCATGTATCTAATATCGAAGTGCCTTAATTGAGTTTGTTATTTCTTGCATGCTTAGTATTAGAAGGTTAGTTCCTTAGTTGGAGGGGAGTTGTCCCTTTAATCTCTTTTCTATATGATTCTTGACTCGTCTTTTGTTATAAAAAATTGGAACAGCAATCATGTCTGAAGATCTGAAACAAGCGGCACTGGATTACCATGAATTCCCTCGTCCAGGCAAAATCAGTGTTGAGCTGACTACATCAGCAGCAACGGCCCGTGATCTTGCTTTGGCTTACAGCCCGGGTGTAGCGGAGCCTGTCCGTGAAATCGCGCGCGACCCTGAAAATGTCTTCCGTTATACAGCTAAAGGTAATTTAGTCGCAGTTATTACAAACGGTAGTGCAATTCTTGGTTTGGGTGATCTAGGTCCATTGGCTTCTAAACCAGTCATGGAAGGTAAATCCCTACTATTTAAGAAATTTGCTGGTATAGATTCAATCGATATAGAAGTAGATGCAGAAAGCCCGCAGGCGTTTATTGACACTGTTGCGCGCATTGCTGAAACTTTTGGTGGTATCAACCTTGAAGATATCAAAGCGCCTGAGTGTTTTGAGATTGAACGAGTTCTTATTGACCGCTGTAATATCCCTGTTTTCCATGATGACCAACACGGTACAGCTATCGTAACGGCTGCAGGTATGATCAACGCTTTGGAAATTGCAGGTAAGAAGCTAGACGAAGCTAAAATTGTAACCTTGGGTGCTGGTGCTGCCGCTTCTGCTTGTATGAAGCTACTGATTAATATGGGCGCAAAAGTAGAAAACATCTACATGCTTGACCGTAAAGGTGTGATTCACTCTGGTCGTGAAGATCTAACACCTGAGAAAGCAATTTTTGCAACTGAGACTGATAAGCGCACCCTTGATGATGCTATCGATGGTGCCGATGTATTTGTAGGCTTGTCTGGTCCTAACTTGCTGTCTGCTGATCAGTTGAAGAAGATGGCTGCTACACCTGTTGTGTTTGCATGTGCTAACCCTGATCCTGAAATTCTACCTTCAGTTGCTCATGCGGCACGTAATGATGTCATTATGGCAACAGGTCGTTCGGATTTTCCGAATCAGGTTAATAACGTTCTTGGTTTTCCGTTCATTTTCCGTGGCGCGCTAGATGTTCGTGCTTCTGCGATCAATGAAGAGATGAAAGAAGCAGCAGTACGTGCTTTAGTTGACTTGGCTAAAGAGCCCGTTCCTCAGGATGTATTAGATGCCTATGGTTTAGAGTCTCTGGAGTTTGGTCCTGAGTACATTATTCCAAAACCAACAGATACGCGTTTGTTCGGTGCTTTATCAATGGCTGTAGCGCAAGCTGCGATCGATACTGGTGTGGCGCGCTTGCCTTTGCCAGCTCATTATCCGCTAACGACATTGGCTGATATTGTATAAAGTATAGTTAATGTACTTTTAGCAGAATGAAAAAAACCGGCGTTGCCGGTTTTTTTTCGTCTTGAATTTGGAATGACTTTTGTGCCCAACTGTATTTTATGAACCTTAGAAAAGGTCTTCAGTGGACTGTCCGTTGGAAGGTGAGTTTTCGGCCACGCCTTGGTGTGGCGTTTGTTCGGATTTAAAGTATTCATATAGGGTGTTGCTTTGTTTTGAGCTGGCACGTAAACCGGTGCTGGAGTGAATGCGTACTTGCACTATGCCATTAGGTCTAGGTACAGGTGCTTCAGGCGTGTCAGCTAAGGCCTCTCGCATAAAGTCGACCCAAATAGGCAGTGCGGCAGTGCCGCCAAACTCCGAGCGTCCTAGGGGTGCTGGTTGGTCATAGCCGACCCATGATGTGGTTACCAGTTTGCTATTAAACCCAGTAAACCATGCGTCTTTTTGCTCGTTAGTTGTGCCTGTTTTTCCGGCTAGGTCTGACCTGTTAAGGACTCTAGCGCGCGTGCCTGTTCCACGTCGAATAACATCTTGCATGATGCTATAAAGTAAAAAATTTGTACGTTTGTCCATAATGCGTGGCGCGACATTAGTTGCTGCTACAGTTGTTGTGTCAATGGCTTTGTTTTTATTGTTAGTTGTGGAGCAATCATGGCATACGATAGGTGTATTAGTGGTGAAAATGGTTTGGCCGTATTGATCATTAATGCGTTCAATGAAGTAAGGCTCAACTTTATAACCACCATTTGCTAAAGCTGCGTAGCCAGTCACTAATTCTAGAGGAGTGACATCGGCGCTCCCCAAAGCAAGTGATAGATTGGCGGGTAGTTTTTTAGGGTCAAAGCCAAAGCGAGATAAGTATTCTATTCCCTTGTTAAAACCAAGAGAGCGTAACAGTCGAATAGAAACTAGATTGCGTGACTTATATAAGCCGACCCTTAGGCGTGTTGGTCCTGAAAACTTTTTACTTGAGTTTTGAGGGCGCCAATTGCCATCGAGGCCTTTGTCTTGTAACACGACAGGCGCATCGTTAATTATAGAAGCGGGTGTGAAGCCATTCTCCATAGCTGCGGCATAAATAAAAGGTTTGAAGTTGGAGCCGGGCTGGCGGTGAGCTTGAGTCGCACGATTAAATTTGTTGTGAGTGAAGCTAAATCCACCAACGAGTGAGCGAATAGCACCTGATTGCGGTGTCATAGAGATTAATGCGCCTTGTGCCTTAGGTACTTGACTCAGCTCCCAGTACTCGCCTGTATTTAGTATGCGTACAAGGTCGCCTGTTTGGACGACCTTAGCAGCGGTTTTCGGCATTGGGCCGGAGTAATTCACCGTTTTAAACTTCTTTGCCCACTTTAATCCTTCCCATGGAAGGGTGATTATTTCGCCATTTTTTCGTTGTGCAGTAGCGCTTTTTTTATCTACATTAAGAATAATGGCAGGTTCAAGCTGAGCAAATGAGGTTTCTTTTTTTAGTAAAGTCGTGATCTCCTCAGATGAAATGTCTGTAATGTCGTGCTGCTTCTCAGGGCCTCGGTAACCATGGCGTTTGACATAATTAACAAGCCCGTTACGTACGGCTGTGTTAGCAGCTGACTGCATTGTGCTATTCAGTGTTGTGTACACAGTAAAGCCGTCAGTATAAAGCTCATCACCATACTGTCCGTATAGGTCACTTCTCACCATTTCTGCAATATAGGGGGCGTATAATTCTATTTCTGTAGTGTGGTATTTGGCTGTGACAGGGGCTGACTGTGCTTCTTTAGACTCTTCTTCAGTTATAAAAGATAGATTGTGCATGCGGCCTAAAATCCAATTCCTACGCTCTATAGCTCTATTAGGGTTGGTTATAGGGTTGAAGGTTGAGGGGGCCTTGGGAAGGCCTGCAATCATAGCCAGCTGTGGTAAAGATAGTTCGTCAATGTTTTTTCCATAATAGACATTTGCCGCAGCTTGGATTCCGTATGAGCGGTGTCCTAAGTATATTTTATTAACATATAATTCAAAAATTTCTTGCTTGGATAGTGATTGTTCTATTTTTAAGGCAAGAAATATTTCGCTAAATTTTCGCTCAAAAGTACGTTCTCTCGTTAAGAAAAAATTCTTGGCGACCTGCATGGTTATGGTTGAACCACCGCTTTGAATTTTTCCGGTCGAAACTAATTGATAAGCCGCGCGTGATAGTCCAATTAAGTCTATTCCGTAATGCTCAAAAAAACGACTATCTTCAGCGGATTGAAGTGCTTGGACAAATGTTTCAGGAATTTTTTCATAAGTGATTGGCGTGCGTTTTTTTTCGCCAAATTCAGCAATTAATTTACCATCAGTCGATAAAACTTTTAACGGGGTTTGAAATTTTATATCTCGCAAAGTTTCTACGTTTGGTAGCGTTGGTGCAAAGTGTTGATACAGACCAATAACGGCTACAGCTCCCAATATTAGGCCTATGAAAGCTAGAATTAAAGCGAAGCGGAAGAAGGATTTAAGCACGCGCATACTTACCTTGAAATAGTTTTTATTCAATAAAATACATTATATCGGCGCTAATATACTCTCTCTAGCTTAATTAAAGTTTAATTTTTCATTATTTCAGCTAAAGTCATTAGGTAGAAGGTAAATTTATATATTGAAAGGAACTTATAAGTGGTCAGCTTTTTCGGGAAGAAAACGGCCAGCTGGGTCGGTGTTGATATTGGTTCGTCGTCGGTTAAGTTGGTTGTCTTGTCCAGGCGCGGAAGTCTGGTCGGACTGGATGCCTATGCTATTGTGTCATTGCCTCCAACGGCGGTTGTTGATGGGAATATTCAAGAAGTACAGCCTGTCACTGAAGCAATAGAGCGAGCTATTAAAATTTGTGCTCTCAAGCAGGGCAACGCTATTGCTGCAGTCCCCTCTTCTGCCGTTATCATCAAGCGAATGGAACTTAGCAAAGCGTTCTCTGAAGTTGAACTTGAAGATCAAGTTAAAGTTGAAGCTGATCAGTTTATTCCTTATCCCTTAGATGAAGTGGCGCTTGATTTTGAAATTTTAGGCGAATCTAGGACTCATCCTGAACTGAATGATTTGTTGTTGGTTGCGTGTCGTCGCGATGACGTGGACCAACGCGAAGATGCTATTAATGCTGCTGGCCTAAAATGCGCGATTGTTGACGTCGATACGTATGCAATTGAGCGTGCTTTTCCGATGCTTATTAATGAAGATCTTAAAAGTGACGATATGGTTGCGATTGTGGATGTGGGAGCTGCCACGTTAACGCTCAATGTTATTCGAGATCATAAGATTATCTACAATCGCGAACAGTCTTTTGGTGGGAATGACCTAACTACAAACATTCATCACCAATACGGCATGGCTATTGATGAAGTCGAGCAGGCTTTAAGACTTGGAGAGATTAGCGAAGAGGTGCAAGAATCTGTTATTCAGCCTTTTCGTTTAACGGTTTCTCAGCAGGTTTCTCGCGCATTACAGTTTTTTTACTCCTCAGGGGTTCAGCACCAGCTTACAAAAATCTACTTATGTGGAGGCGTCGCTTCTATTGATGGTTTGACTGGTATTCTGAGTGATGAGCTAGGTATTCCGGTAAATACAGCTAACCCATTTGAACAAATGGATGTGAGCGTTAAGGTTAATAAAGAGCGCTTGGTAAAAGATACGCCTGCATTGGTAAAAGCTTGTGGCTTAGCGCTTAGATCGTTTGATCAATAGGGAATAGTAATGGCAAAAATTAATTTACGACCATGGCGAGAGGAGCGCACAGCGGCAAGGCAGAAAGACTTTGTTACCAGTCTCGTTGCTTCCGCTATATGTGCTGCCGCTCTTGTTCTTATGATGGGCTATTATTATGACGTACAGATGGATCGTCAGAATGCCCGTAACGGTTTTTTGAAAGTAAATATCTCTAAGCTTGATGAGAGAATCAAAGAGATAGAAGAGCTTAAGCGACAACGTGAAAGGCTATTGGAGAGGTTGAATGCAATTCAGGAGCTGCAAGGGAATCGGCCTATTATTGTAAGAAATTTTGATGAGCTGGTTAGAGTACTGCCTGATGGTTTGCATTACGACTTTCTGGAAAGAAAGGAAGCTGGTTTTGCTAGTGCGGATGCTATCAATATTAAAGGTTTAGCACTTCAAAACAAAGATGTTTCCGAGCTGATGAGGCGCCTCAACTCCTCCATTTGGTTTGGGGAGCCTAACCTGTCGCAAGTAGGAGCTTTAGGTGCAGGAGCAGGTGCCGCTAGAAAGTCTTTGGCCTTGGCTGATATCAGAGCCTTTAATCTCTCAGTTGTTTTGACTAAACCTAAAGCCGAGGATGCAAAATGAAAAGCCAGTCTTTAAAAAATGCATTCCAGGGCTTTGACCCTAATAATATGGACTTCAACACCGCCGGCAATTGGCCTGTTGGTGTTAAAGCTGTTGTTTATCTAATTATTATGGCGATAGTTGTTTATGCTGGTATTCACTTTTATGTGAGTGAGCAGCATGTGCAGCTAGAGCGAGAGATTCAGAAAGAGAGTCAGCTTAAACAAGAGTTCGAAAAAAAGTCATTCCAGGTCGCTAACTTAACCGCTTTAAGAAAGCAGATGGAAGATGTTGAAGGCAAGTTTTCTGAGCTTCTAGGGCAACTTCCTACTGATAAAGAAGTTCCGGGTTTACTTGAAGATATTAGTGATATTGGACGCGCTGCTGGTTTGCAGATTGAGCAAATAGCTTTAGCGGGTGAGAGAAAAGAAAAGTTTTATATTGAGCTGCCGATAAATATAGAAGTAGAAGGGACTTATCACCAGATGGGACAGTTTGTTAGTGGTGTGGCTGCGATTAAACGCATAGTTACGCTGCATGATTACACTCTACAGCCTACGGATGGTGGTTTGTTAAAAATGGGAATCAGTGCGAAGACTTATCGTTATGATGATACTGAATAAACGTTCTTGTAGGGGGCTTCGTGCCTTGTTCGCTGGAGTGGTGGTTAGTTTAGTAACTGGGTGTATCTGGGTTGAAGATACTGCTGACCTTTCTAAATTCATTACTGATGTGCAGGCTAAACCGAAAGGGAAAATTAAGCCACTACCGACCTTTGAGCCTTATCACAGCTTTGTTTATCAAGGAGCAAGCCTGAGGGATCCGTTTGTGCCGTTGGTGCGTGTGGTTTCAACACTGTCTAATTTTGAGCTAGAAGATGGTGATGGTCTGCAGCCAGATCAGGATCGTTCTAGAAGTTATCTTGAGCAGTTTGCTGTGGATCAACTCTCTATGGTTGGCACTATCGGTAAGGCTGAGAATGATTTCTTTTGGGCGCTTGTACTAGATGATAACAGCGAGATACATCGCGTGAAAATTGGAGACTATTTAGGTTTAGATTTTGGTCGAGTTTTTGCTGTTTCAGATCAGCAGCTTGATGTGATGGAAATTATATCGAATGGACGAGGTGGATGGATGCAGCGTCCAAGAACTATTGAGTTAGCCGAGCAGAAATGAGCGAAGGATAGAAACATGAATAACAACAATGCTTATCTACAACCCCATGGCGCGGGGCTTCTCAAAGGCGTTTTCATTACGGCGCTATTGCTGTTGGGTGCGGTTTCTCAACAAGTCTCTGCTCAACAAGAGGTCGCGTTAAATAAGTCCTCTTTTGTTGCGTTGCCGGGTAACAAAATCGAGGTTAAGCTCGATTTTGATGCCGCTCCTCCAGTACCTAAAGCCTATACAATTGATAGCCCTCCTCGGTTAGTTTTGGATTTTTGGGGTGTGAAAAATGATTTAGGTACGAAATCTGTAGATGTGAAGGCAGGTGTGGTTGAGTCTCTTAATTTTGCACAAGGTAACGGTCGCTTACGAATAGTAACAAACCTGCATGGTATGACTGATTATCGTACATTCACTGAAGGACAAAGTTTATTCGTTGTTTTTGGCGAAAAACCGAGCAAGTCCGCGTCGATAGCTAAAGTTGCATCCGCACCTACAACTAAACCGAAAAAGATGTCTGCTACACGCTCTGTATTAGATGCTTATAATGATAAGACTCGTGTTCAAGGTATAGATTTTGAGCGTGTTTCTGGTGGGGTGGGGCGTATCGTTATAACGCTGTCAGATGACCAGGCTGGTCTTGATATCCAAGAGGAAGGAAATAACGTAGCGGTTAATTTTTCAGGAGCAAGTTTGTCTCCTTCGCTGCAACAGCGCGTGAATGTGCAAGACTTTGCAACACCTGTTATGTTTGTTGATGCTATGGCAAGTGGCAAGAACACAACAGTGCTTATTAAACCCGGTGCTGAGCCATATGACTACATGGCATACCAAACAGGTAACAAGCTTATTCTAGATTTTAAACCGCTATCGCGTGCTGAAAAGGATGAGTTGAAGAAGAATGATTTTCCTTATAGCGGTGAAAAAATAGATCTTAACTTTCAAAATGTGAGTGTGCGGTCCGTGTTACAGATTTTGGCTGAAGTAGCACAGCTAAACCTTGTAGTTGATGATGCCGTAGAAGGTGAAATTACTCTACGGTTGAAACACGTTCCATGGGATCAAGCGCTCGATATTGTTATGAAAACACGCGGTTTAGATAAGCGCCAGGTTGGTAATGTCTTATTGGTCGCTCCAGCTGAAGATATAGCAGAGCGTGAGCGAGTGGAGCTTGAGAGCCAGAAACAAGTAGAAGAATTATCACCACTAAAAACAGACTTTATACAGGTTGATTACCGTAAAGCCTCTGAGATGCGCTCGCGTATCTATGAAGCGAAGCTGGTTTCAGAGCGTGGATTCATTGTTGCAGATGATCAAACCAATGTATTAATGGTGAGAGAAACCGTCAGTACGTTGGAAGAGATTCGTCGTACGCTACGTAAATTTGATACTGAAGTAGCTCAGATTATGGTTGAAGCACGACTAGTGACGGCCTCAACTGACTTTACACGTGATTTAGGTGTGAAGTGGGGCTTTGGCTTGCTGCAGGGGGGATTTGTCGCTGGTGGTGGTGGTGGCACTGCTCCGTACTTTAGAAATGATTTTCCTGCTGTTGGGCAAAACACTCAGCTGGGAGTTGATTTGGGTGTGAGTCCACAGTCTTCCATTCGTTTAGGTTATGCTACCAGTAATTTCCTTATTTCTACTGAGCTGTCTGCATTACAAAGTGAAGGAAAGGCTGAGATTATTTCTCAACCGAAGATTATTACTACTAATGGTAAAGCTGCACGTATTCAATCAGGTCAAGAAATTCCATATCAAACGGTTGAAGATGGTGAAGTGAAAATTGAGTTTAAGGATGTAGTGTTGAGTTTAGATGTTACTCCGCAGCTTAATCCTGGTGATAGAATCACGCTAGATTTGAAGATTAATCAAGATTCCTTGGGTGAGGTTTTACCTAATGGTGAAATAAGTATTATTAATAATGAACTTGAAACTTCTGTTGTTGTTAAAGATGGTGATACGATTGTCCTTGGTGGTGTTTATAGAAACGAAGTGGTTGATGCTGTCGCTAAGACTCCTTTCTTAGGTGACTTGCCAGGGATCGGAGCTCTATTTCGTAAATCAGAAGTGCAAGACAAGAAAGTCGAGCTGTTGATATTTATTACACCTAAGTTAATTCGAGAGTCTTTATCGGCAAAGTAGTCGGAGTTGTTCCAGCTTGAATATTTTCCTTATCGGTCCTATGGGTGCTGGAAAAAGCACCATAGGGCGCATGCTTTCTCAAGAGCTAAGCCTTCTGTTTGTGGATGTTGACCGAGAGATTGAAGAGCGCGCAGGCGCTAATATTCCTTGGATATTTGATGTAGAAGGCGAGGCCGGGTTTCGTGATCGTGAGGAATCCGTAGTAGATGAGCTAACACAAATGGATGAGCAGGTGCTGGCTACCGGCGGCGGGGCTGTGCTTCGGCCCATCAATCGTGCTAATTTACAGAGTAGAGGATTTGTTGTTTATCTGGATACATCTATAGAGCAGCAACTAGAAAGAACAGCTAAAGATAAAAACCGCCCTCTGTTAAATGCTGAAAACCCTCAGGCAATACTTGAAAAACTAATGCTGGAACGAGATCCTTTATATATACAGACCTGCGACCTGATTATTAAAACAGATCGTAGGCATCCTCGTGGCGTGGTTACTGATATTGTTAAACAACTGGTGCGCCAAGGTATTGTCTCTGGCGGCTAACAATAATTTGGAGATTGTGTGCAATCCTTAACGGTTGAATTGGGTGAACGTTCGTACCCCATCTATATTGGTCAAAATATTCTTTCTGAAGCATTAATCACTCCCTTTATCAAAGGTAATCAAATTATGGTGGTCACGAATGACACGATAGCGCCTTTGTATCTTGATACCTTACTAAAGTGCTTACCTGGATTCACAGTTGATGTCACCGTATTACCCGACGGGGAGTCTTTTAAAGATTTAACTCACCTGAATTTGATCTTCGATCAGTTGCTTAAAAGTCGGCATAACCGAACCACCACACTGATTGCTTTGGGTGGTGGTGTCGTGGGCGATATGACAGGTTTTGCAGCAGCGAGTTATCAGCGTGGCGTAGATTTTATTCAAATCCCTACGACTGTCTTGTCTCAGGTTGACTCTTCTGTGGGTGGTAAGACGGGTGTAAACCATCCTCTAGGTAAAAATATGATTGGAGCGTTTTATCAGCCACAATTAGTCCTTGCTGATATTTCTGTTTTTACTACCTTGCCTGATCGTGAACTTGCGGCAGGTTTAGCTGAAGTGATTAAGTACGGTTTGATTTATGATTACACGTTCTTTTGCTGGCTTGAAGAAAATATGAACGGATTAGTGGCACGTGATCCGGACATTCTTATGCAGGCAATTTTGCGTTCTTGTGAAATTAAGGCTGAAGTTGTTGCCCAAGATGAAAAAGAGGGCGGTATTCGCGCTTGGTTAAATTTAGGACATACTTTTGGGCACGCAATTGAAACGCATCAAGGGTATGGTAACTGGTTGCATGGTGAAGCTGTTGCTGCAGGCACAATGATGGCGATGGCTCTCTCGTTGAATATGGGGTGGTTGTCACCTGATGATGTAGACCGAGCACGTATTTTATTTGAGAAGGCTAATTTACCTATATTGCCACCTGATAATATGAGTGAAAAAGATTTTCTTGAGCTAATGTCTGTAGATAAGAAAGTACTAAATGGTGAGTTGCGTTTGGTTCTGTTGGAAGCTCTTGGAAAAGCTGTTGTGACAGCTGACTATTCTCAAGAAAAACTGATGAGTGTCTTAAGCGCCTAGACCGGGCGTTAAGTGGGTGGTATCAATGAGTCAAAATTTCTACTTCGAGCCTCCTAGTCGAATACAGCTAGTTGATAAAATGGCTCATTTGCTTCGCTATTCCGAATTTTTGATTGTTATTGCTGGCCCAAAAGGGAGCGGGAAAACCTCAGTGTCGAAGCGTTTAGCTTTGGTGACGCAAACGAGTGATATAAGTCAGATTCTTGTTACGCTTGAAGGCGAAACGGGAGCCATGTCACTTGCTCTGCAGTGTGCAAAATTAGTTTCTGATGATTATGCCGAAGGCATGGATCCATTGACTATCTTACATGAAAAAAGCAGGTCACTGCATGATGTTGGACAGCACCTGCTGATTCTTATTGATAATGCAGAATGGCTCAACGATGAGGCCATTGAGTTGCTGGCCGGGCTGTTGGTATCAGGGGTGGGTAAACCTAAAGTTGTGCTTTCTGGTGAAGAGTCCTTGGTGAGTCGTTTACATTCATTGAGTCTTTATGAGTTACTAGAAGGCCGTTTGCATCTTGAGACTTTACAGCCGTTTAGTGAAGATGAAGCAAAAGAGTTCCTTGCTTTACGGTTTTCTTCGCAACAAGCGCTGAGTAAGCGCGACCTGAAAGGTGTTTACGAAAGTTCTAAAGGCTATCCTGGAAGGATCACCTCTGCTGCCTCTGAGATATATCGTTCAGGCAAAATTACTAGCAGGTCTAGGAGGTTCCTTCCCTTGCCTATGCCGCATATGGTTGGTATAGGTATTGTGCTTTTAGGGGTGTTGATGATATCTGCTTGGCAGGCTTCGCAGGATAGTAATCTAGTTATTGAGCCGCAGATTGTCGCAGGGCGTGTATCTGTACCGCTAGATGTTTCTGTCAAGGATCCTTTGTTAGGTGATATTCGTGATGACTCTATTACTCAGATGCAAAGTGAGTTGTCTAAGTTATTAGCTGAACAAGAGAAGTTGTTAAAGCAAGAAACTGCTTTGCTAAAGGCCCCCCCAGCTATAAAAGAAAATACGCTAAATACTCCAGCAGTAGTTGAATCTAAGCCTATACCCGTAACGACGATCTTAGCGAAAGAGAAAGAAGGGGTAAGTGAGTCTAGCTTGGTTGAGAAAGAGCTCAGGCAGAGTGAAAAATTAATAGATAAGCGCCCTAAACCAGTTGCGGTTAAGGTATTAGAGCCAACTGTCATTGCCTCTAAGCCTGTTAACTTACCTGCTGTTGTATCTAAACCTACTGCTGTTGTATCTAAACCTACTGCTGTTGTATCTAAACCTACTGCTGTTGTATCTAAACCTACAACTGTTGCTACACCGAGTATTGTATCCAAACCTACAACTGTTGCTACACCGAGTATTGTATCCAAACCTGCAGTAGTTGTAGCGCCTAGTGTTGTTTCTAAGCCTGATGTGATTACTGTTAAAGTTGCGCCTAAGCCTAAAGTGGTTGTCTCTGAAAAAGGCACGGCTGTACCTAAAGATGTGATACCTAGAAGTGTTGTATCTGAGGTGGTTTCTTCAGGTAAAGAAAAGAAAAGTATAACTGCTACAAAAGCAAGTACGAGTAAATGGCTTAAAGAAGAGCAGTTGTTAACCTGGCCTTCTACAGGTTATACCTTACAAGTGTTAGGTGCGCGCTCTCAATCTAGCGTTGTGCAATTCATGGAGTCTTTGGATAGTCGAGATCGTTTATATTACTTTACAACGATGTTCAAAAAAGCACCTTGGCACGTGGTTGTATATGGACAATATGCTAACCGTACTGCTGCAAATCGGGCGGTCAGCTCATTGCCAGAAGAGCTTAAAAAGCTTAAACCTTGGGCTCGAAGCATTAAAGGGGTGCAACAAGACATCAAGAAAAAATAATTTTTTTCTTTGGTTTTTTCAGTAAATTGTTTTTAAAAAACGGCCTTTTGCCGTTTTTTTTATGCTTAATCGAATGAATATTTGCTTAAAATTTGTCCCCGAAGGGCTCAATGTGTAAAATATCCTCCCTTTTTGCCTGCCAAATAAAAGTCCAGTCGAAAAGGTATTTAGTTAAACCTTTGTTTTTTTTAAGAACTTTTTAAGTGAGTATGACTTATGAGCACAGGTCTATATCGCCCCGGTGAATTTAAGGATAACTGTGGTTTTGGTCTGATGGCGCACCTGGAAGGTACGGCCAGTCATGATCTTTTACTAAAAGCGATCGGAGCGCTTGCCTGTATGACCCATCGAGGCGGCATTGCTGCTGATGGCAAAACAGGTGATGGCTGCGGATTATTAATGCAGAAGCCCGATGGTTTTCTGCGTGAAGTAGTAAAAAGTGACCTCAGTGTTGAGCTAGCAGAGCAATATGCTGTAGGTATGATCTTTCTATCACAAGAGCCTGCGTTGGCTGATGTGTCGCGTAGCACGTTAAACCATGAACTAGAAGCTCAAGGGCTTGTTGTGAAAGGTTGGCGTGTCGTGCCAACAGATGAGAGCTGTCTTGGGCCTATTGCTAAAGATACTTTGCCAAAAATTGAGCAAGTATTCGTCGAAGCACCTGGTAAGTCTGAGCGTGATTTTGGTATCAGCTTGTTTGTTGCTCGCCGTAAGGCTGAAATAGCTTTAAGTACGGATAATGATTTTTATATCTGTAGCCTTTCCGATAAGGTTCTTTCATATAAAGGGCTGACATTACCGGTCGATTTGCCAGTGTTTTATAAAGATTTGGCAGATGAGCGTCTTGAAACAGCGGTGTGTACTTATCATCAGCGTTTCTCTACGAATACAGCACCGCGCTGGCCTTTAGCTCAGCCGTTCCGTTTTCTGGCCCATAACGGTGAGATCAATACGATCGAAGGTAACCGTAATTGGTCGCGAGCACGTTCACGAAAATTTGCTACGGATCTGCTGCCTAACCTTGAAGAACTACAGCCTATTGTAAATACCAGTGGTTCCGACTCTTCCAGCATGGATAACATGCTGGAATTTTTAATGGTTGGTGGAATCGATATTTACCGCGCTGTTCGTATGATCATTCCACCGGCGTGGCAGAACGTGGATACCATGGATACGGAGTTGCGTGCTTTCTATGAGTACAACTCTATGCACATGGAACCATGGGATGGTCCAGCAGGCATGGTAATGACCGATGGTCGATTTGCTGTGTGTATGCTTGACCGTAATGGTTTGCGTCCATCTCGTTGGGTGATGACGAAGCAAGGATATGTTTGTACGGCGTCTGAAATTGGTGTTTTTGATTACCAGCCAGAAGATATTGTGGCGCAGGGGCAAGTAGGCCCAGGTCAGATTTTTGCTATCGATACAGCCAGTGGTGAGGTGTTACACACGGCAGATGTTGATAACCGCTTGAAAAAAGCTCAGCCTTATAAAAAATGGCTCAGAGAAAACGCTCTGCGTCTTGAGCAGACGATGAACTTGAGTGAAGAATCGCGCTCTTTCCGCGAGATGCCTCCAGAAGAAGTTAAAAGGTACATGAAAATGTTCCAAGTGACTTTCGAAGAGCGAGACCACGTTATTCGCCCTCTTGGGGAGTCTGGTATGGAAGCCGTCGGCTCTATGGGTGACGATAAGCCAATGGCAGTGTTATCTAGCCGTGTTCGTTCTCCATATGACTATTTTCGTCAGCAGTTTGCTCAAGTAACCAACCCACCTATTGATCCTTTGCGTGAATCGATCGTTATGTCGTTGGAAACCTGTATCGGTGCTGAGCAGAATATTTTTGAAGAAAGCGCAGCGCATGCTCGACGCGTTATTTTAACAACTCCAGTATTGTCGGCGTCTAAGTTCCGTCGCCTACGTGATAACGAAGTCTCTGGCTTTGACGTTATAACGATTGATTTGAATTACGACCCTTCAATAACCAATCTGAAAGACGCAATAGCAGCCGTGACTGATCGGGCTGAAAAGTCTGTTCGTGATGGTAAGGTCATCATCATTCTATCGGATGCTAAGATAGAAGAAGGAAAATTACCTATCCATGCGGCGATGGCCACAGGTGCCGTGCATCACCGCTTAGTGGATACGGGGCTGCGTTGTGATGCCAATATCGTTGTTGAAACTGGAACAGTCAGAGATCCTCATCACTTCTCGGTTCTGTTTGGTTTTGGTGCTACGGCCGTTTATCCATTCCTTGTCTATCGTGTGCTAAATGATTTGTGCACATCTGGCGAAATGCTGTTAGATCCATTGGATAGCCATGAAAACTACCGTAAAGGTATTAATAAAGGCTTGATGAAGATCCTTTCGAAGATGGGTATTTCTACCATCGCTTCGTATCGAGGAGCTCAGTTGTTTGAAGCCATCGGTTTAAGTTCTGAAGTGGTCAGTCAGTGCTTTAAAGGTGTGAGCAGCCGTATTGAAGGCGCGCGTTTTGAAGATTTTGAATACGAGCAGTCATTACTAGCTAAACAGGCTTGGACAGCGCGTAAGCCTATTCAGCAAGGTGGCTTACTAAAATATATGCATGATGGTGAATATCATGCGTATAACCCAGATGTTGTTCGCACTATTCATGAAGCAGTTGAAAGTGGTGATCCGGCTAAATATCAAATATATGCTGATTTAGTTAACAATCGTGGTGTTGCCACACTGCGTGACATGCTTGCTTTGAAAAAAGATGTGAAGTCAATTTCGCTAGACCAAGTTGAGCCCGTTGAAGAAATTCTCAAGCGCTTCGACTCAGCAGCAATGTCTCTGGGAGCATTGTCACCAGAGGCGCATGAAGCATTAGCGGTTGCTATGAACGAGTTGGGCGGCCGTTCTAACTCAGGTGAGGGCGGTGAAGACCCTGCTCGCCATGGCACCATGAAGCGCTCAAAAATTAAACAGATAGCATCAGGTCGCTTTGGGGTTACTCCTGAGTACTTGATGAGTGCAGATGTTTTACAGATCAAGGTTGCTCAGGGAGCTAAGCCTGGTGAGGGTGGTCAGCTTCCTGGCGGGAAGGTCAATGAGCTGATTGCCCGTTTACGTTTTTCTGTCCCGGGTGTGACGTTGATTTCGCCACCGCCGCATCATGATATTTACTCGATCGAAGATTTGGCTCAGCTGATTTTCGATTTGAAGCAAATTAATCCTGAAGCACTGGTCTCGGTAAAACTGGTTTCACGTCCAGGTGTCGGTACTATCGCCTGCGGTGTGGCTAAAGCGTACGCTGATCTGATTACTATCTCAGGTTATGATGGCGGAACCGCGGCATCGCCGATTACCTCGATTCACCATGCGGGTTCACCATGGGAGCTAGGTCTTTCTGATGCGCATCAGTCTCTACGTGGTAATCATCTTCGTGGCAAAATTCGTTTGCAAACAGATGGTGGTTTAAAAACTGGCTTGGATGTAATTAAGGCGGCGATGTTAGGTGCTGAGAGCTTTGGTTTTGGCACGATGCCAATGGTAGCTCTAGGCTGTAAATACTTGCGGATCTGTCATTTGAACAACTGTGCAACTGGTGTTGCTACTCAAAATGAAAGACTGCGTGACGACTTCTTCCGTGGAACGGTTGAAATGGTAAAGAACTTCTTCAGGTTTGTCGCAGAAGAGACACGTCAATGGATGGCTCAAATGGGTATTCGTACCATGGATGAGTTGGTCGGGCGTGTTGATTTACTGGAGTTGATCGACGGTTATACACCGAAACAACAGAATCTGGATTTAAGCCCGATTATTAGTGACGGTGGCGTGCCTGCTGAATACCCACAGATTTGTCAGCAAACACGCAATGAACCGTACGATAGTGGTGCGCTCAATACCCAGATGCTTGAACTGTCATTACAGAGTATTGAGCAGAAAACCGGCGGAGAATGGCAGTTGGCAATTACTAACTGCGACCGTTCTGTTGGTGCGCGCACTTCAGGTGCCATTGCTAAGCAGCATGGGAATCTGGGCATGTGTGGTCAGCAGCTCACGTTTAGCTTTAAAGGCCACGCAGGTCAGTCATTTGGTGTGTGGAACGCCGGTGGACAGGATCTGATTTTGGAAGGTGATGCCAACGACTATGTCGGTAAAGGTATGGCGGGCGGTAAAATTGTGATTAAACCGTTTGCAGCTACTACTTTCAAATCAAATGAAACCGCTATTATGGGTAATACCTGTCTGTATGGTGCAACTGGCGGGAAGTTATTCTCTGCAGGTCGTGCAGGTGAGCGTTTTGCAGTGCGTAACTCAGGTTGTCATGCGGTTGTTGAAGGTGCTGGTGATCATTGCTGTGAGTATATGACTGGCGGTTTGGTTACCGTACTTGGCTCGACTGGTTATAACTTCGGTGCAGGCATGACCGGTGGTTTTGCCTATGTATTGGATATGAGTAATACCTTTGTGGATAAGTACAACCATGAATTGGTTGAAATTCACCGAGTTCATACTGAGCATATGGAAATCCATAAAAACCATCTGCGTTCAGTGATTATTGAATTTGCTAGAGAGACAGGCAGCGCTTGGGGCCAAGAAATTATTGAGAATTTTGATGATTATATTGGTCGCTTCTGGTTAGTTAAGCCCAAAGCCGCTGGTATTACTGATTTACTGAATAGTGTTCGTAGACGCCCTGAATAACAGGTTTCGTAGCGATAACGTTTAACCTGCGCCTGTTAACAGGCGCCATAATGAGGTGGGACTATGACTGAACGTCTTAACAACGATTTCCAGTTCATCGACGTATCCCGTGAAGGGCCAAAGAAAATAAAGGCCTCTGTTCGTAAAAAACAGTACGCTGAAATTTACGAGCCATTTGTTGAAACAGAAGCGGCCGAGCAGTCGCATCGGTGCTTGGACTGTGGTAATCCGTATTGTTCATGGAAATGCCCTGTGCATAACCATATACCGGATTGGTTACAGTTGGTGTCGGAAGGTAACATCATTAAAGCGGCTGAATTAAGTCACCAGACAAACACGTTGCCAGAAGTTTGTGGTCGTGTATGCCCGCAAGACCGTCTTTGTGAAGGTGCTTGTACGTTAAATGATGGTTTTGGCGCCGTAACTATCGGTTCGGTAGAGAAATATATTACTGATACTGCGTTTGCGATGGGCTGGAAGCCAGACATGAGCAACGTACCAGAAACAGGTAAACGAGTCGCTATTATCGGGGCTGGCCCTGCGGGTTTAGGCGCGGCAGATATCTTGGTACGAAATGGTGTGACGCCGGTGGTTTTTGATCGCTACCCAGAAATTGGTGGTTTGTTAACTTTTGGTATTCCAGAATTCAAACTGGAAAAAGAGGTTATGGCAAATCGTCGCCGTGTCTTTGAAGAGATGGGCGTTGAATTCCGCCTTAATACTGATATTGGCAAAGATGTTGCCATGCAGTCTTTGATTGATGAATATGATGCCGTTTTCCTTGGTATGGGTACGTATACCTATATGAAAGGTGGTTTTCCGGGTGAAGACCTAGATGGTGTGTATGATGCGCTGCCATTCCTCATTTCTAATGTAAATCATTGCTTGGGTTTTGAGAAAGACCCTGCTGACTATATTAGTATGAAAGGCAAAAAAGTTGTGATTCTGGGTGGTGGTGACACGGCCATGGATTGTAATCGTACCTCTATTCGCCAGGAGGCTACGCGTGTTATTTGTGCGTATCGTCGTGATGAAGCCAATATGCCAGGCTCTAAGCGTGAAGTAGAGAACGCAAAAGAAGAGGGGGTTGAGTTCTTCTTTAATCGCCAGCCTGTAGAAGTCGTAGGCGAAAATGGCAAAGTAATTGGTATTAAGGTTGTCACTACTCAGATGGGTGAGCCTGATGAAAATGGTCGTCAGCGTGCTGAAGTTGTTCCGGGTTCAGAAGAAGTATTAGATGCTGATGCTGTGCTCGTTGCTTTCGGGTTCCGTCCAAGTCCTGCCCCATGGTTTGCTGATTTTGGTATTGATTTGCATGACGATGGCCGTGTAAAAGCGGATGAGAAACCATCTCAGGGACGCCATGCGTTCCAAACGAGCAATGCGAAAGTCTTTGCTGGTGGTGACATGGTGCGCGGTTCTGACCTTGTTGTGACTGCTATCTATGAAGGCCGACAGGCTGCAGAAGGTATTCTCGATTACCTTGAAGTCTAATGCTGGATTTTAAATTGTTGCTTAGTCGTTTCTTATGACTGCAACGTTGTTCAAAATAGGTCGCTAATTTAGCGGCCTTTTTTATGTCTGGTTCTGCTCTAGGTCCTACATTAGATTGTCAGTTTTCTTATTTCTCTAACCCTATATTATCGGCGAATCTCGCTAGTTTCGCACGGCGCATAGCATCGATTGAGAAGACGGTAAAGCCTATCCATACCAGTGCAAAGGTTACCAAGCGTCCTGTATTGATTGCTTCAGCGAATACGAATACTGCTAGAAGAAAATAAAGGGTGGGTTCTATGTACTGCAAGACTGCAATCGTAGAGATGTTTTTTGTGCGGGCTACACCAAAGGCAAATAAACCCAGAGGAAGGATCGTCATGGGTGCGGTTAGCATTAAAAAAAGGCGATCACTGTCTTCACCGGTTTCCCAGTGAGTAAGCCCCGACATACCAATCAGGTAAAACAGAGCAAAAGGAACCATGAGTAGTGTTTCAGCTGCGAGTCCGTTGAGAGTGTCGATACGTACTTGCTTCTTAATGACGCCATAACAACCAAATGCAAGAGCAATACCGATGGTCAGCCATGGGAAACTATCCAGACTTATACAAGCGTAAAGAAATCCTGTTGCGCAAAGTATTAACGCTATCAATTGTAATGGTGTAAGTCGCTCACGTAGGTAGAACACTCCAATCAGGATGCTGATCAGCGGCGTGAGAAAATATGCCAGACTTACCATGAGAACCTGACCATTGGTGACTCCCCAGGTATTGAGGTACCAGCTAGTAGAGATACAAGCTGTAGACAGAAACAGCGAAGTGAATGTTTTGGGTTCCATTAGCAGATTGAAAACGCGTATGGGAGTGACTGTAACCCAGAGCAAGATAGCCATTAGAGGCACAGAACATAGGACGCGCAGGGCAAAAATTTCCATGGCTTCTACCTCGCGAAGATGCTGATAGAAGAGCGGCGTTAGTCCCCAAATAATATAAGCACAAGTGGTCCAAAGTAGACCACCTTGTAGAAAGTTAGATAGTTGCATATGTCGATTTTAGCTATAAATTATCATGATGGTGGGAGAGGGGATGTATACAAAAACAAGATGTACTAAATGGAATGATCAAAGGTTTTTGACAGCGTTGAAAACTTTACTGAAACTTCATAGTTTGTGAAGTTATTTGCAAAACTTATAAACGACGCATGAAATGACGGCTGTGGAACAGATCCAAAACCGTCGTTTGTCGCGCTCTCTATATATGCAGTTAGCACTGTGTGAAACTTAAATTAAGCTATTTGACGATCCACTGCCGCTGCCACCATGCGAGTCAGACTGCTCAAATCAAAGATGGGTAGGCCAAATTCTTTCTGTAATTTCGGTGCAAAGTGCGAAAGGTCGGTGCACTCAAGAACGATTGCCCCTACTTCTGGGTTTTCGTTCAACATGTTCTGAACCACGGAATTTAATTCCTCCTCAAAAAGATCCATATCTAGGTCATCTGTATCGCCACGAAGGATGACTTCTGCAAACTGTTTCTGGTGCTGCATACCTGCAACTACAATAGGCTCTGCAACAATACCGACACCTTTTAGGTGATCTTCGCTCAGTGCATCACTGTTGGCAACGACGACCCCTACTTTTTGATCCTGCTTTAATAAGCGAGACACCAATGGCACTTGAATGAGGCTAGACATAAATACGGGTACATTAACCGCATCGGCGATCTCTTTCTGATGTAGGGCTAGAAAACCGCAGCTGCCGGTGATTGCTTTTACGCCTTCACGTTCTAGTTCCTGAGCGGCTTCTATAAATGGTTTTAACAGTTCAGGGTCTCGTTCGCGGATAAGACGGTCAATAGTGGCACCTTTGACTGTCTTGTAAAGGATGGGAAAGTCAAAGCTGGCGGGGTGTTTAATGTGCCCAGCCGGTTTAGGGAAGTAAGACTCTAGGGAAATAACACCTATGGTGAGTCCGCATACATTGATACCACCTTTGATTATCATTTAAATATCCTGTCAGTTAAAACGTGCGGCGGAGAATGGTTTTAGGTCCACTGCTGGTTCATGGCCCTGTATACTTTGTGTAATCAGTTTGCCGGTGATCGCAGCAAATGTTAGTCCTAAGTGGCCATGACCAAACCCTACTTTTATCCGCGGGTGCTGCTCTAGTGCCCCGATAACTGGCAGAGAGTCTGGTGTTGATGGACGACTACCAACCCAGGTCGACTTAATTGAAGGGTCACTGCCTAGCATTACTTTGGCATGCTTCAACATTTCATCAGCACGTTGTGGGTTTAGTGGTGCATCAGCGAATGCAAATTCTGCCGTTCCTGCCAAGCGTATACCGTCTTCCATTGGCGTAAGGAAGACGGCTTTATCTAGCCAGCCTACTGGGCGACTAAGAGATTTTTTGCCGATATCTAGCGTTAGGTGATAGCCACGTTCGCTGACGAGTGGGATTTTCACTCCAAATTTTGTAAGAATCGCTTTGGAGGAGAAACCTGTACAGATCACAACTTGATCATATTTTACGATGCTATCACTTAGCTTCACTGTAACTTCATTATCGTTAGGTAATACCGCTTGTACTTCATCTTGTAAGATTGTTCCACCGTTGTTAATGAAGTAAAGGGCATAACGTCGGCTTAATTCAACGGGGCTTATGGTGAAACGAGTATCGGGATAAAAAACTCCACCGGCATGAAAATTTGCTAAATCTGGTTCTAAGTCGTGTACCTGGTTTGCATTCAGAAATTCGAGATTTACACCTTGCTCTCTACGTTCTCGTAGATCGCCATTCTGAGCGTTTAAAACCCCTTCCTCTGTTGCAAATAAACCTAAGCAGCCTGCGGATTTAATCAAGTCCTGAGCATCTGTGAGGTCCAATAATTCTTGATTAGCGAGTTGCGTATGTGCTTGCAACGATGTCAGTGCTTCTTTTCCTTGCACGTACTTTGTAGGGAAGCAGGCTTTGAAAAATCCCCAGCCGTAAGGCATCAATGAAGGTAAATAGCTCCCTTGCATAGACAGCGGGCTGGTTTTGTCTAGCAGCATTCCAGGCATTTTTTTCATCATGGCAAACTTGGCAAACGGCAATCGGGCATAATCTGCAAATAAGCCAGCATTACCGAAAGATGCACCCATGCCAGGTGCTTCCTTATCGATCAATGTCACCTTATAACCCGCTTTTTGCAAGCACAGTGCGGTGGACAGACCGACGATGCCAGCCCCCAAGATTCCAATATGTATATTTTGCATGTTTACTTCGTGATGAAACCATCACGCCTCACAATTTTAAGCTTTGGCTGCGATTACCTGAATTTCTACTAGCAGCTCCGGTCGTGCTAAACGGGATTCCACACAGGCCCTGACGGGTGTGTTTTTACTGTCTACCCATGCATCCCACACCGCGTTCATTTGGGCGAATTGGCTCATGTCAGAAACCCAGATATTTGCGCTGATTAGACGGCTCTTATCGCTCCCCGCATCTTTAAGTAGTTCATCTATTTGTGCCAGAACTTGCTGGGTCTGCCCTGTTATATTCTCGGATGGCTTTTTTGCGACTTGGCCTGCAGTCCACACTAGGCCTGCAAAGCTTACTAGTTGGCTCATACGTTGATTTGAATGTTGGCGTTGGATCATGTCCTACTCACTTATTATTGGTTTTTTGTTGGCTAGCGGTACTAGTAAGTTGTTCGTAGCGCTCGCCTTTTTTGATGATGAGATTAGTTGCTAAAATCATTAAGTAAACGGCTCACAGGCGCTCGATTATGAGAACAAATAACTCAAATATGGTCGTCGAAATAAATAAGAGAAGGATTGTAAGTGCGAGGTACTAGATACTGATTCTTATAATCGCCACCGATTACAAAGGGTATGTACATCGAGATCTTCTTTTATTGTTATATTCGGCCTACTCGCTAAATCAACCCAGGGAGTAGTCTTTAAGAAGTTATTATTTACACTAAAAAACATAATAACAAATCGTAAATATTTAACATTTCATCAGATTTTTTTATATTAATGAATATTTATGTAGGGCAGTGTGCGTTCACATCCACTATTGAAATTCAGTATTTACCAAGGGAGTAAGTTGATTGAGTTTGTTAGATCGACGTCAAATCTAACGGAGGTAACCGCGTTTCGTTTTCACAAAAGCATGTTTCCTTCACTTTCTATCGAAGTGGTCTTTTCTATTTTATTAATAAAAATATCCCCCTAGTATTTTT
The DNA here is from genome assembly GCF_000422765.1 of Neptunomonas japonica DSM 18939. GTDB lineage: Bacteria > Pseudomonadota > Gammaproteobacteria > Pseudomonadales > Balneatricaceae > Neptunomonas > Neptunomonas japonica. Next base: position 157,155 of record NZ_AUGR01000001.1, read on the forward strand.
TAGGAACCCCGCAGTTACATAAACACTCAACTACATAGCTCTCTTATTAAAATACTGTCGTCGAGAACAGCTATGGTGTGATAAATAACATAAGAAAAACTTATATAATCAAATATTTTTTAGAATTGTATCTATATTAAGTTTGTTTACACTGAATGAATCAGTGTCCTGTGATATTGGCAATTGAGTTGTTACAGCAACTTTACGTTCTTCGTCACAGTCATTGCTGAAACCTATAAAAACAAGAAACATTCGGGTAGCAAAATGGATAGAAGAAAGATAGACGTCGTATTATCGACATTTTTGATTATTGTTTCTTTGATTATCTTGACCAACAACAACCTAGTTGAAGGTGGTGCTGAAAGTGATCTAGGATCCATGTTTTTACCTCGTGTCGTAGCGGGGTTGATGATCATTTTTTCTGCGACTATCGCTATCCAGTCTCTAATGAAGCTTTCAAAAGGTACCAAGATTGAAGGTTTGGAGCTGATCAGCACTGACGGCTTCTCCGGTATCCTTATCTATATAGGGATCTTTATTGTGTACTGGCTTGCTGTGCCTTACGTAGGCTTTCTGGTTGCCACCCCCTTTATTATGATCGCTGTTGCTATGCTCCTTGGAGGTCGCGACTGGGTTCCTATTATCGCGATGTCTGTTATCACCCCTGTACTGATCGATTATGGCTCTAAAGAGTTTCTGCGAGTCTACTTGCCAACGTGGTCTTTTTAAGGGGAGGAAATCAGATGTTTGATAATATTATTAGTGGTTTCTCTTCTATTCTGGCGATAGGTCCTATTTTGGGCATTATTGCTGGCGTAATCATCGGTATTATTTTTGGCGCTATTCCTGGCATATCTGCCATCATGGCGATCGCTATTATTTTGCCTATGACCTTTTATGTCGATCCAATCATAGGTATCACTATGTTATTGGCTGTATATAAAGCCGGTATTTATGGAGGATCGATTTCAGCCATCTTGATTAATACACCTGGGGCCGCAGCCTCATTTCTTACTGCTCAAGATGGTAATGCACTGACGAAAGCCGGTAAGGCGGGCAAGGCACTCGATATGTCTTTATTTGCCTCGGTCACAGGTGAGATGCTGGCAACATTAGTACTGATTTTAGTTGCTGCTCCGATCTCTTTGATCTCATTGCAGGCAGGCCCTATAGAAAAAGTATTCCTGCTGCTGTTTGCTTTTACCGTTATAGGCTCTATGGCAGGAGAGTCGCTCCCGCGTGGCTTACTATCGTGCTGTCTGGGTATGCTGTTTGCTATGGTCGGTATGTCTACTATTACAGGGGCCGCACGCTTTACTTTTGGTTATACCGAATTGATGGGTGGTTTTACCTTTACGCCTATGCTGATCGGCATATTGGTTATGCCTGAGGTGTTTAATGTTATTAAACGGCGTCTGGTTCCACATCATGAGATGACGATTACTCACTCTCCGAATCCTGCTGATAATCGCATTAGTTTTAAAGAATTTCGAAATGTGTTTAGCACTATTTTAAAATCCAGTGGTATTGGTACCTTTGTTGGCGCCCTGCCAGGTTTGGGTTCTAGTACAGCAGCCTTTATTGCCTATGGTGAAGCAAAACGTACCGCTAAAAAACCTGAAGAGTACGGCAAGGGGTCAGTCGAAGGTATTGCTGCTGCAGAGTCTGCTAATAACGCAGTGTGTGGCTCTAGCATGATTCCAATGCTGACATTGAGTATACCTGGTGATGATGTAGCGGCATTGCTTATGGGGGCTTTTTTGATTCATGGCCTGACACCTGGCCCTATGATCTTTTTCGAGCACACTGAAATTATCTACGCGATTTTCGCCGGTTTCTTGATTACCGATCTATTCCTTTTGGTGATCGCTCGATCTGGATTCAAATTTTTCGTGAAAATGGCGTCGTTGCGTCGCTATTATATTTTCCCTTGTGTGACTGTGTTTGCTTTCACTGGTGCCTTTACTGCTGGACAAAACATGGATGACATTCTTGTTCTCATTGCCTTTACTGTGATGGGCTACGGCATGAGGTTAGTGGGCTTAAATCCGGCTGTATTTATCATCGGCTTTATTCTGACACCGTTCCTAGAACAAAACTTAGATCAGGCAATGTCGATCGTTGGCACTGACTATTATCTGTTCTTAGCATCACCGTTCTCATGGGTGTTTATAGCACTGTCTGTTTTCTTTGTTTTCTCCAGTATGCGAGTAAAGCGAAAAACTGCGAAAGCTACTGCTTCGGCAGAAAATAAAACCACCTGAATATGAAAACCAAACCTCCTTAGCTGGGTAGTAACTTTTATGTTACTAGTCTTTGCTTGAGGCCGAAAATCCATATGAAAACCGTTAAATATAAATATAAATAAATCGAAGGAAGTACGTATGAAAAGCTCTAAAAAAATACTAGCAACTCTTACCGCAGCGCTGGCTGTAACATTGGCTTCTGGTGCAGCATTGGCTGAATATCCTGAGAAACCAATCAATGTTATCGTTCCTTGGGGAGCGGGTGGTGACTCTGATTTAACGACGCGTATTTGGGCTGACGCCGTAGAAAAAGAGCTAGGTGTTCCTGTGGTTGTTATTAATAAGACAGGCGGTGGCGGTATTGTTGGAACATCGTTTGTTGCTCGTGCAAAAAAAGATGGCTATACCTTGATTAATGCGGGTCTTAGTAACATGTTAATAACCCCTAACTTCAGCAAAACGCCTTATAACTTTGATAGCTTTACACCCGTGGTTAAAATGACTTCTGTACCGCTAGCGGTAGTCGTTGCAAAAGACAGCCCTTACAAAACATTTGAAGATTTTGTTGCTGGCGCTAAGAGTAAGAGAGTAACTCAGGGATCTTGGGGTGCGACCTCTTCAGGTACGATTCAAGCCAACATCATTGCAGAACAGATGGGCTATAAAGTTAAGTATGTCCATGCAAAAGGCGCTGCAGACTCTATGGTTTCAGTTGTCGGTGGTCACATTGACTCTGCTGTTTCATTCCCTCCTGCATTTGGCCCTCATGTAAAGGCTGATCGTGCACGTGCACTGGTTATGAACCAGAAAATGGATGCATTTCCAGGTGTGCCGACATTTGCAGATTATGGCGTAAAAGGCAGCTTCGAAGGCTGGTCGGGTGTGTTTGCACCAAAAGGTGTTCCTCAGGATGTGGTTGATAAACTGAATGCTGCAACTGCCAAAGCAATGGAAGATCCAAAAGTGCTGGCTGCGTACCAGAACATTGGTGCAATAGTTGATTATCGTCATGGATCTGAGTGGGTAAGTGACATGAAAGAAACTTACGGCATCATGAAAGAGGCGGCTGCGAAAGTTAAGAAATAATAGCCGTAACTGATATTCAACGGCACTCGGTATTTTCTGGTTATCGAGCTGTCGTTGAGTTTTTCACTGCCAATTCTCCCTACAGTTTCTATTCAATACCCAAATCAATATTTATCTCTTGCCTACGCTTTGCCTCTCTTTGTTATTTCATGACGGTTTTCTGGTTTCTTGTGCGCAACTTACCAGCTTAAAACTGGATTACATGAACAAGCATCGAATGCTGATGTACGTTATATTTCTACTTTAACTATAATTAAACACCTATTTTTAGGGTTGTTCATCAGTATATCTAATATTTAAAGGTGAAATAATGAACCTCAAGCAGATGGAAGCCTTTCGGGCGGTGATGTTAAGTGGTTCGGTTTCACAGGCCGCTAAACAATTATTTCGAACTCAACCAGCAGTGAGCATGATGATTACCTCGCTGGAAAACGATATTGGTTTTCAATTGTTTGAACGGCATAAAAAACGCCTGTATCCCACTCCTGAGGCTCACTATTTATATAAAGAAGTAGAAGCTATCTTCTCTCGTATACAGGATGTAAGCCAGACTGTTCAGGATATACAGAACAAGCAGTATGGTTTTCTACGCATCGGTTGTATGCCTGGGCCATCTAATTTCTTCGTGCCAGATATTTTGGCAGATTTTTTGGAAGACCATCCCAAGGTTCAGGCCTCATTACAGACTCGAACGTCTGATGCTGTCGTTGAGTGGGTCGCTTCCAATCAATACGACTTGGGTCTGGCTGAAATATCCACGCATCAGTCCAAGCTAGGTAGAAATAGGCTGTTCGAGTTGCCTTGTGTTTGTGCGCTACCGGCTGATCACCCGTTGGCAGAGCAGGAGGTGATTACGCCCGAGATGCTTGACGATGAGCCAATGATAACCCTGCATCCAGATCATATGATATTCCATGATTTGATGCAGCTGTTTGAAGCGGGTGGGCATCGTATGAATGTGCGTTTGCAAACCCGCTTCTTTATTCCGGCGCTTAAGTTTGTTGAGCGGGGGCTTGGTGTATCTATTGTTGACCCTATATCAGCAAGTAGTTACACCACGTACGCACAAGCTGACAAAGTTGTCTTTCGTCGCTTTCAGCCTGACGTGCATTTACGTATAGGTTTGATGTTCCCCTCGGGTAACCCGTCATCGATGATTGCCATGGAGTTTGCTGACCTACTGTGCAAGCAGATTGAAAATGTTCTTGATAACCCTGAGCAGTTCCTTGGTTGGGGTGAGTAATGGTTCTAGTTAGGTGTTGCTGGATTGTGTGGTGTACTAAAATATCTTGCAGTGAAAACAAAAAAGCCTCGTATTTACGAGGCTTTATATTAAGGCGTATAGCTACGTTTTATAACTTGCCAAGGTAGCTATCAAATCGCTGCTTAATTGATTCTGACGGTGCTGCGGTTACTAAGCTTACAATGATAATTGATAGTGCCGCAAAGATAATTCCCGGAACTATTTCATAAACATCAAAGATGCCTCCACTGATCTGTTTCCAGATAACAACCGTTAAGCCACCCACAATAACACCTGCCAATGCGCCAAAGCGATTCATACGCTTCCAGTACAAGCTTAGGATCAGCGTTGGACCAAAAGCAGCACCAAAACCTGCCCATGCATAAGAAACCAACCCTAATACAGAGCTATCAGGATTCATTGCTAGCATCAGTGCTACAAGGGATAAGCCTATCACAGCAACTCTACCTACCATGACAACTTGTTTTTGCGATGCGTCTTTACGGAACACCTGTTTGTAAAAGTCTTCAGCTAGTGCAGAAGAAGATACCAACAGTTGAGAATCTGCTGTACTCATAATGGCTGCAAGAATCGCGGCTAAAAGAATACCAGCAACAACAGGGTGGAATATGGCATTGACTAGTAACATGAAGATTTTTTCGCCGTCGCCTAGGTTTCCGCCCAGCTGATTATCTACATAGATAATACCGGCAAGGCCCACTAGTATAGCGCCGACCATTGATAACCCAGACCACACAACAGCAATACGGCGAGCAGTAGAGATCTCTGCATTACTACGTACTGCAGCAAAACGTGCCAAAATATGAGGCTGGCCGAAGTAACCTAAGCCCCATGCAGCTAAAGAAATAATAGCGATGGCTGTGAGTGGTTCACCTTTGCTATCGTTCCAGATAGTGAGCAATTCTGGGTTTTTAATTTCTAGAGCAGTAAAGAGGTTAGCAAAACCCCCTTCAGATTGAATAGCAATAATTGGTACAAGAATAAGCGCTGCAGCCATCAATAAGCCCTGCACTAAATCTGTCCAAGACACTGCTAAGAAACCACCAAATAAGGTATAAGACACAACACAAACGGTGCCTATGATGACTGCTAGGGTGTAATCCAGTCCAAAGACCGTTTCAAATAGCTTACCGCCAGCAACTAAGCCTGAACTTGTATAGAACAAGAAGAATAATAAAATAAAGAAGGCAGAAATAACCTGTAATAGGTTTGATTTGTCCTCGAAACGGTTAGCAAAGAACTCAGGTAGTGTGAGAGCATCGTCTGCTTCAATACTATAAGTACGTAGACGCTTGGCTACTAATAACCAGTTTAACCAAGTCCCTATGAGTAAGCCTGCCCCTAGCCAAATTGATTCTAAACCAGACGAAAATGCATAACCTGGAAGGCCTAAAAGTAACCAGCCACTCATATCTGAGGCGCCTGCCGATAATGCGGCTGGCCAAGGGCCTAGAGAGCGACCACCCAAAAAGTAATCTGAAGAGTTTGCTGTGCGTCGGTAAGCATACACACCAATGGCGAGCATGAGTCCTAGATAAATCGTAAAAGTACCAATAATGGCACCGCTATTTGCGATCATTTACCATACCTCGTGTTGAGTCTGAGAGTTATTATTAGAATCGGCCTATTTTGGAGAGGGCGAAAATAAGCCGTGGATCATACGCTTACCGTTATACTTTTGGATATGACGATAAGCATTTTTTGAGGTTACGAATCGCTCTTGCCACCAAGCTCCAATAACGTCGCATTACCTCCAACCGCAGTGGTGTTCACTGAGAGAGTGCTTTCTGTAACAAAACGCCAAGGATAATCAAGGCTTGTTAGTGTCGCATAAGTGTTAAAATCTGTTTCCGCAATGAGTTGCGCTAGCATGCCGTCGCGTTGTGCTAGTTGTGTATTGAGTGCTATTACATCAGCATCGGGTCCACAAAAGGCATAGGCATGAAAGGCTTCATGGCTGGCTAGCTCTTCTATTGATGCGCTGCTGATTTGAACGACATCAGCTGGTACTCCAACGTTCAATAGTGCTGAATGTAAGCGGTGCATATATTTATTGGATGACTGTAGAACCACTGCATTTCCGGTTGCTAGTGCGGTGAATAACTGTGCCGCTATTGCTGTTTCATACGCTAGAACAGTCTCACTATCTTGTGAGTTGGGGGCGCCTGAGCAAATACCGATAAGCCCGCGGCCACTCCAATGCAGGCTGTTCGCTTCGCCTGTAGGCCCTGGTAAATGGAGAGTGTCTGGCATGGTGTTAGTGACCCGTGCCAAGAGCCAGTTAACTAAGGGTTGGTTGAGTTCTTTAGCCGCGACACTAAGCAATTCAACTCGGGCTATAGCACCTAACGTATTCCAAGCTTCCCAGGCAGATTCTGCAGTTTTTACAGTGCTCGCTAATGTTGGGGTAGTCATATTAATCTCCTGCTCATGCTTGGCTATTTAGGGGGCTTTGAGTGTTTGGAACGTGAGTACTTTGAGGCTGAGTCTTTCGAACTTCACGCGTGAAACGTTTTAAATAGTGAGGCCCACCCGCTTTAGGGCCTGTTCCTGACAGCCCTTGTCCACCAAAGGGTTGCACACCTACCACTGCGCCGACCTGATCACGGTTGATATAAATGTTGCCTGCACGTACGCGATGCGTAATGTGGTTGGCGGTGGTTTCGTTACGTGTATGCACACCCAGGGTTAGACCAAAACCGCTAGCATTGATACTGTCAATGATGCTGTCAAGCTCAGAGGCTTTATAGCGAACCACGTGAAGAATCGGTCCGAACTGCTCTTCCGTTAACTGCTCGATTCCTGAGATCTCAAATGCACTTGGCGCAACAAAAGTACCTTTCTCAGAATCAAATGGCAGCGGCGTTTGAGCAATCAGAGAGGCGTTTTTATTCATGTCTTCAATATGTTGTAAAAGCCCGGCTTGTGCCCTTTTATCGATGACAGGTCCAATATCTGTTTGATGATATTCAGGGTTTCCAACGATGCTTTCTTGCATGGCTCCACGTAGCATTGGAATAATGCGATCAGCAACATCTTGCTGGACAAATAGCACGCGTAACGCTGAACAACGTTGCCCGGCAGATGCAAAAGCTGAGCGCACAACATCACGTACAACCTGTTCAGGTAAGCATGTTGAGTCGATTAGCATGGCATTCTGGCCGCCAGTTTCGGCGATAAATGGAACGGGGTCTGCTTGGCGTTTGGCTAGTGAGCGGTTAATACGCTGGGCGGTCCCTGTTGAGCCAGTAAAGGCAACTCCAGCAACACGTTTATCAGAAGTTAACGGCTCACCGAGTGTCGCACCTTCACCGGTAAGTAGCTGAATAGCGCCTGCAGGGATACCAGCCTCAAGCATTAGTTGAACAGCGCGAAAGGCAATAAGGCTAGTTTGTTCTGCAGGCTTGGCGACAACCGTGTTACCGGCAGCCAAAGCTGCTGCTATTGGTCCTAGGAATATTGCTAGGGGGAAATTCCATGGTGATATACAGACGAAAACACCACGCCCTTGACGGCTTATTTCAAGAGTTGAGTGGTCAAAGTTCTGTAATGTTTCTGTTTCACTCATTGCCAAGCGAGCTTGGACGGCGTAATAACGGCAAAAATCAACGGCTTCACGCACTTCGTCGATTCCATCTTGTAACGTTTTGCCCGCTTCACGATGACATAGTGCCATTAACTCACCGTAATTGGCTTCTAGTAAGTCGGCTAAGCGTTCTATAGCCTGGGCACGTTCCGTTACTGGCGTATCGCGCCATGCAGGGTAGGCTTTTTCAGCATGTTCTAGAGCAAGGTCTACATGCGAAGCGCTGGCGAAATTAACCTGTCCAACGGTATGATGACGATCGTATGGAGCAACAACGCTAAAGGGCGTGGTATTTGTAGATATCACTTCACCATTTATGATCGGACCTGCTTGCCAGGTAGTTGCCATAAATGGCTCAATCATCGCTTTAAAGTGGTTCCACTCTACATCGATCTCAATGTTGTAACCGTAAGAGTTCTTACGCTCATCACTAAACAGTTCTGCAGGAAGTGGAATATGAGGGTTGGCTAGTGATTTTCGTGCTGCTAATACATCCGCAGGATGATCCACTAGTTCACTAATAGGACAACGAGCATCCACCAAACGGTGAACAAAAGAGCTGTTAGCCCCATTTTCTAACAAGCGGCGTACTAAATAGGGCAGCAAGTCTTTGTGGTTGCCTACCGGTGCATAAATACGAACAGCGACATTGTTCGTTCTGATAACCGTATTATAAAGAGCATCCCCCATGCCGTGTAGGCGCTGGAATTCGTACTCATCGTGCATAGCCATAGCTATTACTGAAGCAACGGTATGCGCATTGTGGCTAGCAAACTGAGGATAAATATGTCCTCGGACATTTTCGCTTAGCAAGAATCGCGCGCATGCTAAGTAAGCGGTATCCGTAGCTTCTTTACGTGTATAAACGGGATATCCGCTTAAGCCACGCTGTTGGCAATTTTTTATCTCGCTATCCCAGTAAGCACCTTTTACCAAGCGCAATGGAATACGATCTCCCTGGCTTTTGGCTAATGCTGCTAGCCAGGCCAAAACAGGTAATGCGCGTTTTGAATAGGCCTGTACTACTAGACCTAGCTCACCCCAACCACGGGTTTTTGGGTGCTGGTATAGCTGCTGGAATAGTTCTAAAGATAATTCTAAACGATCCGCTTCTTCAGCATCGATGGTAATGCCGACATTGAGAGATCTCGCGTGGCTGATGAGCTCAAGTACCTTATCGCTCATCTCTCCTAATACGCGTGCTTTTTGGCTCACTTCATATCGCGGGTGAAGAGCTGACAGCTTGATAGATATCGTCGGTTTAGGCGCGCTTCCTTCGTACTTATCTTTTCCGACAGCGCTAATGGCCTGTTTATAATCCTTGAAGTACTTATCAGCATCTTGTGAAGTTAGGGCTGCTTCACCTAGCATGTCGAAAGAGTAAGTATAGCCTTTGTCGCGGTCGTTACGGCCACGCTTTAGTGCTTCTTTAATGGAGCGTCCCAGCACAAACTGATGGCCCATTATTTTCATCGCCTGATTCATCACTTTACGGATGACAGGTTCAGACATTTTATTGACGAGGCGGTTAATGACGTTTGAAGGTTCGCCGTCTTCATCTTTATCAAGGGATACTACTTTCCCAGTCAGCAGTAATCCCCATGTAGAGGCGTTTACAAATAAAGAGTCTGAGTTCTTTAAGTGTGCTTTCCAATCAGCTACCGACAGCTTGTCACGTATTAACGCATCGGCTGTTTCTGCATCAGGAATACGCATGAGCGCTTCAGCAAGGCACATGAGAAGGATTCCTTCACGTGTGTCTAAGCTGTATTCCAGCAACAATGCATCAATCATATGAATGGCACCATCATCTGCGCGCACTTGCTCGATTAGCGTAGTCGCACCTTGAGTGATCTGTTGGCGTTCATTTGTGTTAGGTGTGGCTAATGGCAACAGCTCTTTTAACCAACTCGTTTCATCTACTGAGTAGAGTGGCGAAATGAGTTCCCAAATGTGTGGGAGTGGCTGATCTAAAAAATCAGGATTAAAGATGTCGGTGGCTTTGAACATAGTTATGCTCCCTAAACATGTTGGACGGTCGATAGCTGCGCCATGGGTCACGAATATCATGATGGTTCAACTGTATGGCCAACTGGTCGCTTTCGTCTTGCGAAAAACTTGGCTTGTTTTGCAAAAAGCTCTGTTTTACCTCCCTTTAAGGTCTTTTTTGGATGTTTTCTTTATAAACATGAAGGGTGATGAGGGGAAATTCCAGTTTTTAAGCGATCAATTGTCTGGAATTTGCTATGATCCGCTTTTGCGGCGTTATTTTGGATAGCGCTTCTTTTTAGTACAATTAATTAGATCGGATCGAGTTATATGCAACCGAAAGTCGCCATTATCATGGGTTCTAAAAGTGATTGGGATACCATGAAATTAGCCACCGAGATCCTGGACGAGCTTCAGGTACCTCACCATGTAGAAGTCGTTTCAGCACACCGTACACCTGATAAGCTATTTTCTTTTTCCTCTGGTGCCGTTGATGCGGGCTATCAGGTAATTATTGCAGGGGCTGGCGGTGCCGCACATTTACCTGGCATGGTTGCTTCAAAAACGCGCCTTCCTGTTTTAGGTGTTCCAGTGCAGAGCAAAGCGCTGAATGGTATGGATAGCTTGCTATCAATTGTTCAGATGCCTAAAGGGATTGCTGTTGGCACATTGGCCATTGGTTCTGCCGGTGCTTTTAATGCTGGCTTGATGGCAGCACAAATTCTTGCCAACACCGATGCTGAGTTAGCGCATCGTTTGGAAGCATTTCGCAAAGCGCAGACGGATACTATTTTAGAAAACCCTGATCCACGAGAAGTCTAATGAGTAAAGTATGGGTATTGGGTGCAGGTCAGCTAGGAGCAATGATGCGCCATGCGGCGACGCCGCTAAATGTTGAGGTTGTGCCGGTTGATTTTAATCAGTCCCAGAGCGTTGAGTTGGCAGATGATGATGTTGTTACTGCTGAAATAGAGCTGTGGCCTGAAACGAATGCAACCAAGGTGCTTTCAAAGCATCCTCACTTTATTAATCGAGAAGTGTTCCCGCGTTTGGCAGACCGCTTCACGCAGAAGCAGCTACTTGATGAATTACAGATTGCCACAGCACCGTGGCAGCTGGTGGATTCTGATACTCAAGCACAATCACTCTATCAGTCATTAGGTGAAACCGTACTCCTGAAGCGTCGTACGGGTGGTTATGATGGACGCGGTCAATATTGGCTGAAGCAACCGGAAGGAACAGAATTCCCTGAAGGTTGGCATCAAGAAGCCATTGCAGAACAGAAAATACCGTTTGATGAAGAAGTGTCTCTTGTCGGAGCTAGAGATAAGGAGGGTAATTTGTATTTTTACCCACTGGCGCTGAACCTGCATGTTAATGGCATACTCATGGCATCCATTGCGCCTTTGGAGCGTTTGTCGGGTGTTCAGGCAGAAGCGGAAGAGATGCTGGGTAAACTGCTGACTTCTCTTGAGTATGTTGGTGTGATGGCGATGGAGTGCTTTCGTGTCGGAGAGCACTTGATGGTGAATGAACTCGCTCCTCGTGTACATAATAGTGGGCATTGGACTCAATCAGGAACAAGTATCAGCCAGTTTGAATCACATATTCGTGCTGTAGCAGGTTTGCCAATGAGCAAGGCCGTAGTGAAAGGCCAGTCTGTGATGATTAACTTGATCGGTGTTGAGCGCAATAATGATTGGCTTGGCGTTGAAGGTGCTGAATTATATTGGTACGGAAAAGAAGTGAGAGTTGGGCGAAAAGTAGGACATATCAACCTTACATTGAATGACTCACAGCAGTTGAACTCATCTTTGAGTCAACTGGCTTCAAGCTTTCCTGAACCTTACCCCGAAGTATTTAGCTGGGTCGCTGATAACTTGAAATAAGCTAGTAGCTTTATGCTTAGATAATATGTGATTAGCAAAAAACATTAACGCCGTTGAACTTCAACGGCGTTTTTTGTTTAAACCTTCTATAAAGCTTAAGGCGGTGTGGCTCATCTGTTGTTTAATTAATACTCAATGATGGTTTTCTGGCAACGTGCTGGCGTGATATTGAAATGGTCACGAAATGCATGTGTAAATGCGCTCTGGCTGCTAAAGCCACAATGTTCAGCGGTTTGCAGTATTGTCCATCCGGCAGCTAACTTTTCTTTTCCTCGCTCTAAACGTTTTAGCAATACATATTGATGAGGTGTAATGCCTGCTTTTTCCTTAAAGCAGCTATGGAAATGGCTTGGGCTTAAAAAAACGCTTCCAGCGAGTTCTGCAATAGATATTTTACGATGCATATTTAATTGGATGTAAAGATCTAGCGCTGCTAAATCAATCTGAGTGTTCATTCGCCGTGGTGAAGGCTCGCTCATGAGATTTTGCATAGAAAGCAATAAGGTATTACCACATGCCTGTAGTAGAGGAGAGTCGGCAGGTGTTTGCTTTATTTCTTGGCAAATAGCTTGCAGTAAGACTTGTCTTTGGCTGTCTAGTGAAAAGTATGAGGCTTTATCAAACAGGCGAGATACTTGTGTTTGTAGTGTGGCAGAGTTTAGTTTTGCCGTTTCGATATTAATGACAACAATACGGTTGTCTCCCATCCCACAAAAAGCATGCTCTGTTGCTGAAGGAACTAGGCAACCTTTGCCAAGACCCACATTGGCCCCGCGACCTTGAATATCAAACTCGGTATTGCCTTCTAATCCAAAAACCAGCTGGTGGTACTTGTGGTCATGGTTGTTGGCGGTGTCAGGTAATGTCAGCAACTCTGTAGTCGTCACGATAGTGCTTGCCGTAGTTTGAACTGGGTTTGTTATATTTATAATTAAGTCGGCATATTTTCTGAAAAACCGTACTGATTGATAATTGTACAGCAAAAATTCAATGGTTCCATGGGAATCAAATAGAGTTAGCGATGGCTTCTTTGATGTTGATCGTCTAATTAGAGCGCATTTCCTCTTAAAAATCGGTAGAATACGCCCCCATTGAAAGAAACTTTAGATGGCTGAAATCGACATGGCTGAATTACAAAACGACCGCTTTTTACGTGCGCTAATGCGCGAACCCGTTGATGTTACACCTGTTTGGATGATGCGACAGGCAGGGCGTTATTTACCAGAATATAAAGCAACACGTGCGCTAGCAGGAGACTTTCTGAGTCTTTGTAAGAACCGTGAGCTAGCGTGTGAAGTAACGCTTCAGCCATTGGAACGCTTTGATCTTGATGCTGCAATTCTATTCTCTGATATTCTGACAATCCCTGATGCAATGGATCTGGGATTGTATTTCGAAGAGGGAGAAGGTCCGCGTTTTAAAAAAGTTGTTCGTACCGAGCAAGATGTTGAAGCGTTAAAAGTACCAGATGCAGCTACCGATCTTGACTATGTAATGAATGCTGTTAAAGAAATTCGCTCAGAGTTGAAAGGTCGAGTACCATTGATTGGTTTCTCTGGAAGCCCTTGGACGCTAGCAACCTATATGGTTGAGGGTGGTTCTTCAAAAGATTTCCGTCATCTTAAAAAGATGATGTACGCTGAGCCACAGGTGCTGCATGAGCTGCTAAATAAGCTGGCGCAGTCAGTAACTAACTATCTTAATGAGCAAATTTTGAGCGGTGCTCAGGCCGTACAAATTTTTGATACTTGGGGTGGCGTGCTTAGCGGTGACATGTATAAGGCATTCTCTTTAGATTACATGCGTAAAATCATCTCCGGTTTAATTCGTGAACATGATGGCCGTAAAGTGCCGGTTATTATGTTCACCAAGAATGGTGGGCAGTGGTTAGAAGTGATGGCTGACGCTGGTGCTGATGCACTAGGTCTTGACTGGACTACGGATATTGATGACGCACGCCGCCGTGTTGGGGATAAAGTAGCGTTACAAGGTAATATGGATCCATCAGTATTGTATGCACACCCTGAGCGTATTCGTCAGGAGGTTGCAGATATCTTACAACGCTTTGGTACAGGTAATGGCCATGTATTTAACCTTGGCCATGGCATACATCAGTTTGCTGACCCTGAACATGCAAAAGTATTTGTTGATGCAGTGCATGAACTCAGCGCTAAATACCATGTCTGATTTGCATCATTAATATGCTTTAATAAAAGGGACTTCACTGTCCCTTTTTATTAATTATCTTTTGTCGACGGGATTTTATATCTGAATCTTTATACCTAACTTTTACGGATTAATATGAAAAAATTACAGCACCTTTTTGATAGTAATCGTTCTTGGGCGGACAAAATAACGGAAGAAAATCCAGATTTTTTTGCTACGCTAGCGAAGCAGCAAGCACCTGATTATTTATGGATTGGTTGCTCGGATAGCCGTGTACCTGCCAATGAAATCGTCGGAATGCTTCCGGGCGATATCTTTGTTCATCGAAATGTATCAAACCTTGTTATCCACACCGATATGAATTGTTTATCAGTTATTCAGTATGCTGTGACCGTATTAAAAGTGAAGCATATTATGGTGGTAGGACATTACGGTTGTGGTGGTGTGCGAGCTGCCATTGAATCGAAACCGCATGGCTTGATTGATAATTGGTTACGTCATATCCGCGACATTGATACTAAACATCGTGATTTATTGTCGGTTTGGTCTGATCAGACTGAGTATTTAGAACGACTATGCGAACTTAATGTAATTGAGCAAGCATACAATGTATGTAATACCACCATTGCCCAAGAAGCATGGGGAATAGGACAAGATCTTTCTGTACATGCGTGGGTATATGGTTTAGATAACGGCTTAGTAAGAGATCTGAATTTTTGTATATCTGAGCCGAGTCTTATTGAGTCTGGTTATCACGAAGCTGTGGAATCGATTAATCAGCTTGCTGGCGCCAAATGATTCATCTTCTTTAAAGTATCCCCTGCAGGTTTTTACTGCAGGGGATAGGTAATACAAGTATTAAGCTTTTACTTAGTGCTAGCTAGTGCTTGTTCAAGATCAGTCAGTAGATCGTCTATGTGTTCAATACCAATAGATAGGCGAATCATTTCTGGTGCAACACCCGCAGATTTTAACTCTTCATCATTTAATTGACGATGCGTTGTTTCGGCTGGAATTGAAGCGAGTGATTTACAGTCTCCAATATTAACCAAGCGCACAAATACAGCTAAAGCGTCATAGAATTTGCGGGTAGCTTCGCGGCCACCAGTGACGCCAAAGCTTAAAATACCTGATG
Organism: Neptunomonas japonica DSM 18939; assembly: GCF_000422765.1. Taxonomy (GTDB): domain Bacteria; phylum Pseudomonadota; class Gammaproteobacteria; order Pseudomonadales; family Balneatricaceae; genus Neptunomonas; species Neptunomonas japonica. The sequence continues at coordinate 172,516 of NZ_AUGR01000001.1, forward strand.
CTTGTCCATTCATGTATTTCTTCGCTAATGCGTGATCTTTATGGCTTTCTAAGCCTGCATAGTTCACCCATGCAACTTGATCATGGCTTTCTAAATATTCAGCAATCGTTTGAGTGTTAGCATTAACACGCTCCATCCGAAGTGCTAGCGTTTCGATGCCTTGCAGAATTAGGAAAGCATTCATAGGGGAGAGAGCTGCGCCCATGTTACGTAATGGAACCACGCGACAGCGACCGATAAATGCAGCAGGACCAAAGGCTTCTGTGTAAATAACGCCGTGGTATGAAGCATCTGGTTCGTTCAGTAAAGGGAAACGTGCTTTGTTCTCAGCCCACGGGAAGTTACCCGAATCAATGATAACGCCAGCTAAAGAGTTGCCGTGCCCACCCATGTATTTTGTGGCAGCATGCACAACAATATCAGCACCTTGCTCAATAGGGCGCCACATCAGCGGGCTTGCGACTGTGTTATCCACAATTAAAGGTACGCCATGTCGATGTGCAATCTCTGCTAATTTCTCAATATCAGCAATGCCACCTGAAGGGTTGCCGATAGATTCGCAAAAAATGCCTTTAGTTTGCTCGTCGATGTGCGCTTCAATTGCAGCGAAATCATCTTTGTTTGCAAAACGAACCTTGATCCCTTGGCGTGGTAGAGTATGAGCAAACAAATTGTATGTGCCACCATAGAGCTCGCTAGTAGAAACGATGTTATCGCCTACTTCCGCTAGTGTCTGGATGGTATAAGTAATAGCGGACATACCAGAAGCAACTGCTAATGCTGCGATGCCTCCTTCTAGTTCTGCCGCACGTTTCTCAAGGACATCGGTGGTTGGGTTCATGATACGTGTATAAATATTACCAGGGACCTTTAAGTCAAACAGGTCTGCACCATGTTGGGCATCATCAAACGCATAAGAAGCTGTTTGGTAAATAGGGACAGCAACCGCTTTAGTCGTTGGATCTGGCGTGTAACCGCCATGAACGGCAATGGTTTCCAGTTTCATGTAGCGCTCCTTGGATGTTTTTTATTAAGGGCTTGTTATCGTTTGTTCGATAATACGATAAAAATAGTAGGTCGATTGTAAAGGTTATCCCCGACAAATTAAAAGCGAAACAGACTAATGCTTTATGAGAAGTGTGCAGGTTGGGTAGAATGCATTTCATATAGCAAAGGGAGAACAACATGGCGAAAGCCAAAACGGCTTATGTTTGCAACGAATGCGGCGCTGATTTTACTAAGTGGCAAGGGCAATGCTCTGCTTGCCAGGCGTGGAATACCTTAAGTGAAGTGCGTTTAGGCGCAGTCCAAAATTCGGCCGCCAAACCGCGGTTTGATGGCTATGCAGGGCAAGCGAGTCAACGGGTTATGCGTTTAGCCGACGTCGATCTAGCAGATATGCCACGTTTTAGTACGGGGGCCGAGGAGCTTGATCGTGTATTGGGTGGAGGGTTAGTACCTGGTTCATCTATTCTGATGGGGGGGCACCCGGGAGCGGGTAAAAGTACGCTGCTGTTACAGATCATGTGTTATTTGGCTGAAAACATGCCTGCATTGTATGTGACGGGTGAAGAATCACTGCAGCAAGTCGCGATGCGTGCACACCGCTTAGGTTTAAAAGCCGAACAGCTAAAAATGCTCTCTGAAACCAGTGTTGAGTCTGTGTGCCAGGTGGCCACTGAGCTTAAACCTAGAGTGGTTGTTATCGACTCAATTCAGGTGATGCATATGGCTGAGGTGCAGTCAGCCCCTGGCTCAGTTTCGCAGGTTCGAGAGTCTGCTGCTGATTTAACACGCTTTGCTAAGCAAACGGGATGCGTGTTGTTTTTAGTCGGGCATGTGACAAAAGATGGTTCGTTAGCAGGCCCTAAGGTGCTAGAGCATATGATCGATTGCTCTTTGCAGTTAGAAGGTTCCTCAGATAGCCGCTTTAGAACGCTACGCTCACATAAAAATCGCTTTGGTGCTGTAAATGAGTTGGGCGTATTTGCTATGTTGGAAACAGGGCTTAGGGAAGTGAAAAACCCTAGTTCCATCTTCCTTAGTCGTGGTGAGGTAGCGAGCCCTGGCAGTGTTGTTATGGTTGTCTGGGAGGGTACTAGACCTTTGTTGGTCGAGATTCAAGCGTTAGTCGATCAGTCGCATATGAATAATCCAAGACGTGTGGCTGTTGGGTTGGACGGTAATCGTTTATCAATGCTGCTGGCAGTTCTCCATCGTCATGGCGGTTTGCAAACAGGGGACCAGGATGTGTTTGTAAATGTCGTGGGTGGTGTAAAAGTACTTGAGACAAGTGCTGACCTTGCATTACTACTGGCGGTAGTTTCTAGTTACAGAGACAGGGCTTTACCACAAGATCTAATGGTCTTTGGTGAAGTAGGTTTGTCAGGTGAAATCCGCCCGGTACCAAACGGGCAGGAGCGTATTCGAGAAGCCGCCAAACATGGCTTTAAACGAGCTATTGTTCCCAAGGGCAATGTACCTAAAGACGCCATAAAAGGAATGGAGGTTGTTGGCGTCAGCCGCTTAGCTGACGCTTTGGATGCTTTGTAATCACCCAACACTCAAGATAAAGGTTGCTTATTAAACCTTATAAAGGTGAATTAGTTCTCGTTCTAGTAGAGCTGGGTCACCTAAGTTCAACTCTACAAGCCGACGCAAGTAGCTGATGCTTGAAAGCTCCATGTCCATTGCTTGAAAGCCAAGGTGATTATCTTCTCGATGGTTTATGCGAGCGGGCATTGTAATAACGACATCATTACCATCGAGTATTATTTTCAATTCGACTAGATCACCAATACTCAGAGAAATGTCAGTATGGCTCTCAACTAACGCGCCCTTTAAACAAATATCGATTAATTTGACTGGCCACTCCCCATCTGATGACTGCAGTGTACACTGCGCATCAAAATGAATCCTTGTGAACCTGCGCCGGTTTTGTGGGTGTTGAATAGACTCTTCCACTTTGTGCTCCAGATATTCGTCAATTTCTTATTATTTAGTATAGAGCGAAAATCGCTATTAGCGTAGATCATCAACTACACTATTAATATGGAAATGAATTCGGTGTGTAGACTTAGATGACTAGCTTTGCAGGGTTATTGAATAATGCTGTTTTGTTGTTGGCACTTGGCGTTATTTATGATTCGTTAGGTTTGCATAACCTCGCGAATAAAGTATTACGTAACGTATTGACGGGTATTTTAGTCGGCATCATAGGTATCTCTGTGATGTTAACGCCTTGGGAGCTAAGCCCTGGTGTCTTTTTCGACACCCGTTGGGTGTTGATAAGCCTATGTGGGCTGTATTTTGGATTTGTTCCAACGTTAATCGCTGTAGCTATGACAGTTTGTTTGCGCCTTTTTCAAGGAGGCGCTGGAATTTATGTTGGTTCAATAGTGATTATCTCCAGTGGCATCATTGGTTTGGCGTGGCGTTATTGGAGTCTGCGATATAAGAAGGAGATGAGTTGGGGGTTGCTCTACTTACTGGGCTTGAGTGTCCAGCTTGATGTTCTGCTGTGTATGTTTTTGATGCCTGTTGATATGCGTTATACCATCATTTCGGCCATTGCTCCCTCGTTGTTTACTATTTACCCCATCGGAACAATGCTGCTGGGTATGTTGCTCAAGCATCAAAAAGATAGGCGCAAAGCCGAGCTTGACCTTCTTGAGCATAAAATTTTATTGGATCGAGAAAGAGGCTTGCTTAAGCGTCTGATTGATAGCATCCCCGACTTTATTTTTTATAAAACTGTAGATGGTCGTTATTTGGGTTGCAATAAAGCGACAGCTGAGCTTTTTGGTGCGAGCGAAGCAGAGATTATAGGTAAGACAGATTACGATTTTTTTGATCATGAACAGGCCGTTTTTTTTCGACAAAAAGACCAAGAGATGTTGTTGTCTGGCCAGCATCGTACAAATGATGAAGTGGTTATGCATCCCGATGGGCGAGAAATTCTTCTTGATACATTGAAAACACCTTTTTATGGTGAGGCCGGTAAGCTTTATGGCCTCATAGGGATTGGCAGAGATGTAACTGAAAAGAAGAGAGCAGAAGAACTACTACGTAGGAATGAAAATACCTATCGCAATGTATTAAGTACTGCATTGGATGGTTTCTTGATTATATCGCCTGATGGTCTTGTTCAGGATGCAAATGAAGCTTATTCGGTGATGTCGGGTTACAGTATTGCTGAGCTTTCTGGTATGCATATCAATGAGTTAGTGGCTATTGAGACTGCCCAAATGACTGAGAAGCATATTCAGCAAATTATTAACCAAAAAGAGCAGCGTTTTAGTAGTCAGCACTGTCGTAAAAACAGCTCCGTGTTTGATGTTGAAGTGAATGCGACATATTGGGCTGAGAATGGCGGTAAGTTTTTTGTATTTATAAAGGATATAACTGAGCGGAAAATGGCAGAGCAGCGCTTATGGCAAAGCGAAGTGAGATTTAGGCATGTATTTGAGAACATGCCCGCTATTGCTGTCCAAGGTTATGACAAAAACCGTGATGTTATTTTTTGGAATGATGCGAGTGAAGCCGTATATGGTTACTCGACAGCAAATGCCTTAGGTAAAAAGCTAGAAGATTTAATTATACCAGATGCGATAAGAGAGCCCGTTATAGAAGAGGTCAATCGTTGGGTAGCGGGAGGTCCTGTGACTCCCGCCTCAGAAATGGTATTGCAAAAATCTGACGGCTCACCGATTTCAGTATTCACCAGCCATGTCATGATTACTGGTGTGAATAATGAGCCCGAGATGTATTGTATCGATTTAGACTTGACGGCCTTGAAGCGAGCTGAAGAGCGTATTATTACGCTTTCTCAGGCGATAGAGCAAAGCCCTGTTTCTGTGGTACTCACTGATGTTCATGGCAAAATAGAATATGTTAATAGCATGTTTGAGCGAGTGACTGGCTACAGTAGTGATGAAGTAGTTGGTGAGCCTAGTAGTCTGCTTAAGTCTGGCTCTACTCCCGACGCTAAATATCAGCAACTATGGGCAGCTTTGGCTGCTGGGGAGTCATGGCAGGGAGAGTTTCAGAATAGAAAGAAAGATGGGCAGTTATTTTGGGAGCAGGCGCATATAGCACCCGTAATTAACGAAGTAGGGAATGTAAAACACTACTTAGCGGTAAAACAGGATATAACTCAGCAAAAAAACCAAGAAGAAAGAATACTCTATCAAGCTCACTATGATAGTTTGACAGGCCTACCTAACCGCTTTTTATCGCTTGATAGGCTGTCGCAAATGCTAAAAGATACTCAGCGTTCACAGGCGCAAGTGGCGGTGTTCTTTCTCGATTTAGATGATTTCAAAAAAGTGAATGATACCTTGGGGCATCAGATCGGTGATGAGTTACTGGTAGAGGCTGCCTTACGTTTAAAAACTGCTGTTAGGGATGTAGATGTCATTGGTCGTTTGGGTGGTGATGAGTTTATTATTCTTATCGATCAGCTAGAAAGTAATGCCATTATTGCTCAACTTGCGGAGAAGTTATTAGAGCAGTTTAGAGCTCCGTTTCAGTTGAAGGGTAGAGAGCTTGTATCTACTGTGAGTATCGGTGTGTCTGTTTACCCTACGGATGGTTTAACGCCTGCTGAGCTATTAAGGCAGGCTGATGCAGCTATGTACCACTCAAAAGAGCAGGGCCGTAATACCTATAATTTTTATACTCAACAAATGAATGAAGATGTTGCACGTCGCTTGCTTATTGAAGAGCAGTTGCGTGCGGCGCTAGGAAAAAATGAGTTTCAAGTATATTTTCAGCCTGTTGTTGATTTAAAAAAACGTAAAGTGATTGGTGCAGAAGCATTGCTGCGTTGGAATAACGAAGTATTAGGGCAGGTGGCGCCGGATGAGTTTATCCCTATCGCAGAGCAGACTGGGTTAATTGTTGCTATTGGCAGGTATGTCTTGGAGCAGGCTGTTACTGTTGCATCTGGTTGGCGTAATGAATTTTCACCTAACTTTCGTGTGGCTGTTAATATTTCGCCACGTCAATTTCGAGATGCAACGTTGGTAACATTCATTCACGATTTGTTAGCGCGTTTTAATCTTCCTGCTTCTGGCATTGAGCTTGAAATTACAGAAGGTGTTTTGATGACAGGGCATGCCATGATAGATGTTGCTTTGTCGGATCTGAATAGCATGGGAATAGGTATTTCGATGGATGATTTTGGTACTGGGTACTCATCATTGAGTTACCTGCGAAGCTATCCATTTGATACGTTAAAAGTCGATAAAAGCTTTATTAATGATATAACGCTGGATCAGGCTGACCTGCAGCTTGTAAGCGCTGCTATCGCGATGGGACAAGGGTTAGGTCTTAAAGTAATAGCGGAGGGTGTTGAAACAGAAGAGCAGTATCAGCTGTTATTGGAGCAGCAATGCGATTATGCGCAAGGGTATCTATTTAGTCGGCCGGTACCAGCAGATGAGTTTGAGAAGATACTTATGGTAGATAGCAAACCGCTACATTGAAGAATAGGACGTTATGAGAACAAACAACCAGCAGCGCTGGTTGTTTGTGGTTACAGGCTCTACTACTAGTTGATGCGTTTGTACTTAATACGCTCTGGCTGGTGGTCTTTACCATGGCGACGCTTGTAATCTTCAGCGTATTCTGTGTAGTTCCCATCAAAGAAAGATACTTGAGAATCGCCTTCGTAGGCCAGCATGTGTGTACATACACGGTCTAAGAACCAGCGGTCATGCGAGATAACCACGGCACAGCCAGGGAAAGCCAATAGTGCTTCTTCTAAAGCACGTAGTGTTTCTACATCTAGATCGTTGGTTGGCTCATCTAATAGCAGTACGTTGCCGCCTTCTCTTAGCAGTTTCGCTAGATGTAAGCGGTTGCGCTCACCTCCTGACAGGTCACCCACACGTTTTTGTTGATCTGAACCTTTAAAGTTGAAGCGACCACAATAGGCGCGTGATGGTGTTTGGTAGTTACCAATGGTGATTATGTCTTGCCCATCAGAGAGCTCTTCCCAAACGGTGTTGTCACCATTGAGTTCGCGCATCTGATCTACATAAGCCAATTTAACAGTACTACCAACGATAACTTCACCAGAATCAGGTTGCTCTTCGCCAGCAATCATCTTAAATAGCGTTGATTTACCTGCACCGTTGCCTCCGATAACGCCCACGATAGCACCTTGTGGAATGGTCGCTTCTAGGTTTTCAAAGAGCAGTTTGTCGCCATAGGCTTTGGATACATTATGCAGCTCTATCACTTGGGCGCCTAAACGAGGTCCTGGTGGGATATAGATCTCTTGGGTCTCGTTACGTGTTTGGAACTCGCGAGAGTTCATCTCTTCGAACTGGCTTAGGCGAGCTTTAGATTTGGATTGTCGGCCTTTTTGACCTTGGCGAACCCATTCTAATTCAGATTTCACGGCTTTTTGGTGAGCAGCTTCTTGCTTAGATTCTTGAGCTAGGCGCTGTTCTTTCTGCTCAAGCCAAGATGAGTAATTGCCTTCATATGGAATGCCGTGGCCACGGTCTAGTTCAAGAATCCAGCCTGCAGCGTTATCTAGGAAGTAGCGGTCATGGGTGATGGCAACAACAGTACCAGGGTACTCTTGTAAGAAGCGCTCAATCCAAGCGATAGACTCCGCATCTAGGTGGTTGGTGGGCTCATCTAGAAGCAACATATCTGGTTTATCTAGAAGCAGGCGGCATAGAGCAACACGGCGACGCTCACCACCGGATAGATGTTCAACTTGGGCATCCCATGGCGGTAGTCGCATAGCATCAGCGGCACGTTCTAGTGCGACTTCAAGACTGTGACCTTCTTTTGCTTCAATGAGGTTTTCGAGTTCGCCCTGTTTTTTAGCTAGCGCGTCAAAATCTGCATCGGGTTCTGCATAGGCTGCATAAACTTGATCGAGCTCTGTCAGCGCATTCTTTACGTCGGCTACTGATTCTTCAACAATTTCACGTACAGTTTTGCTGTTATCTAACTGGGGCTCTTGTGGTAAATAACCGACTTTAAGGTCCGGCATGGGGCGAGCTTCACCGATAAAGTCAGTATCAACGCCAGCCATGATTTTAAGAAGAGTGGATTTACCTGAACCATTGAGGCCGAGTACGCCGATTTTGGCACCGGGAAAGAAAGAGAGTGAAATATCTTTAAGAATCTGACGTTTGGGAGGAACAATTTTTCCCAAGCGATTCATTGTATAAACGTACTGTGCCATAAGTCCTCAGCGTATCGTATCGGTTAGCATGCCGCTCAATTTTATCTGAAAATACTAGAATGAAACGTATATTTTCAAATACGTATTTGGGGCGGCTCTATAAAAGCTGAGCCGCCGATAAGTGTTCTTAAGTCTTACTATATTGAGAGCATTTTGAATAAAAGGTAAACAATAAAGGAGTAACGGGGTTCGGGCAACTGAACTCGCGCAATCAGGCGCTTGAACATGGTATTCGTAACTGTCATTAAAGAGGCAATTTTGCATACAAAGTATGCAAAGTAATTAAGGCCCTCGTTATGTTCCCGCCCTGTAAGGGCCGTAATTCTCAGAAAGTTCGTATACTTGGTTCTAAGCTTTCGTGTTTACAAATCTTTGTTCAAGGTAGCGGATGATATCGTTCGACTCATACATCCAGCTCACGCCGCCATCATTATTAGTAATGCGTAAACAAGGTACTTTGATGCGTCCCCCTTGTTCTAGTAGCTCTTGGCGGAATGTTTCATTGTTTTTGGCATCGCGCAGTTCAATATCAAGAGAGTAGCGCTTCATCGCACGGCGCACTTTGACGCAAAAAGGGCAGGCATGAAATTGGTAAAGTGCCAATTGATGTGTCTGTTTATCGGTTTGAGCCTGTTCGTCTGCAGTGCGTTTGAGTCCACGAGGAGTTGTCAGAAAATTAATGGTCAGAATTAGTTTGCCTAGGAACCAGCGAATAAAAGCCATCTCTAAAAGTCTCAGCTATCAAGGTAGAAAGGCGCGTAGCTTATCATGTTCAGCGATTAATGATCATCTATTGGCTGTTATGAATGCTCTTCTTGTCTAAGTGATAGACTTTCAAGTGTGTTTTGGCCTCAGTTCAGAGTATAATGCGCTCCTTTTTTAAAGGCCGGATGCCATCCGGGTGAGACCAGTAACTTAGGGGATAGCTATGTTTAGCAAAGATATGTCAATTGCCGATTTTGATACTGATCTGTGGTCAGCAATGCAGTCTGAAGCCACACGTCAGGAAGAGCACATCGAGCTGATTGCTTCTGAAAATTATACCAGCCCACGAGTGATGGAAGCTCAGGGATCTGTACTGACTAATAAATATGCTGAAGGTTATCCTAATAAGCGTTACTACGGTGGTTGTGAGTACGTTGATGTTGTAGAGCAACTGGCCATTGATCGTGCTTGTGAACTTTTTGATGCAACTTATGCCAACGTGCAGCCTCATTCAGGTTCGCAAGCTAATGCTGCTGTTTTTATGGCGTTGTGCAAGCCCGGTGATACTATTTTGGGTATGAGTCTTGCTCATGGTGGTCATTTAACCCATGGCTCAGCTGTGTCTTTTTCAGGCCGTATTTATAATGCGGTTCAATACGGTTTAAATGCAGAAACAGGTGAAATTGATTACGCCGAAGTTGAGCGTTTAGCGCTTGAGCATAAACCTAAGATGATTGTTGCTGGTTTCTCTGCGTATTCTGGCATTGTTGATTGGCAGCGTTTCCGCGATATCGCGGATAAAGTAGGTGCATATCTGTTTGTTGATATGGCACATGTTGCTGGTTTAGTTGCCGCCGGTGTATATCCATCACCAATGCAGTACGCGGATGTTGTGACGACCACAACGCACAAAACCTTAGGCGGCCCGCGCGGTGGTTTGATTTTGTCTGCTCGTGCAGATGAAGACTTGCAGAAGAAGCTGAATTTTGCTGTTTTCCCTGAGTCTCAGGGTGGTCCTTTGATGCATGTTATTGCAGGTAAAGCGGTTTGCTTTAAAGAAGCAATGCAGCCTGAGTGGAAAGCATACCAGGCGCAGGTTGTGAAGAATGCACAGGCAATGGCTGAAACGTTTAAGTCTCGCGGCATTAATATTGTTTCTGACGGAACAGAGAATCATCTGTTCTTAATGGACCTGATTGACAAAGATTACAGTGGTAAAGATGCTGATGCTGCCTTAGGTCGTGCAAACATTACAGTGAACAAAAACTCTGTTCCTAATGATCCACGTTCACCGTTTGTGACATCGGGTCTTCGTATCGGAACACCTGCGGTAACACGTCGTGGTTTTAAAGAGGCAGAAGTTACTCAGTTAACTAACTGGATCTGTGATGTTCTTGATGACATTACTAATGAAGAAACGAGTGCACGTGTAAAAGCTCAAGTGCTCGATATCTGTAGCCGTTTCCCTGTTTATAAATAGCATTTCAGTTTATAAATAAGCGCTAAATCAGGTAGAATAGACGGGCGACTGAAAGGTCGCCCTTTTTTGCGTTACAGGTTATGAATTAGTTATATACACCGCTCTTTATCTTGAGTAAGACACGCACTGTTTTACTTACGCTCTTTAATGACAGGATTTCACTATGCATTGTCCCTTTTGTGGCGCCAATGAAACCAAAGTAGTCGACTCGCGCCTCGTGGCTGAAGGCCAACAGGTTCGTAGAAGACGTGAATGTATTGCCTGTCATGAGCGCTATACCACTTTTGAAATTGCTGAACTCCTCATGCCTCGTCTAATTAAAGCAGACGGGTCACGTCAACCTTTTGATGAAGACAAACTCCGCGCTGGAATTCAACGCGCGTTAGAAAAACGCCCTGTCAGCGTTGAAGCTGTCGAAGCTTGCATTAACCATATAAAGCACCGTTTACGTGCCACTGGCGAAAGAGAGTTACCATCACGCCAATTAGGCGAAGAGGTGATGGCTGCACTGCGTAAGCTGGATCAAGTCGCTTATGTCAGGTTTGCATCTGTTTATCGCAGTTTCCAGGATATCAATGAGTTCCGTGAAGAGATCGAGCGCCTGTCTGAAGATGAGACGCTTGAAGGCCAAGCGCCTAAAGTTCTTGTCTCTAAAGATAAAGTACTAGAGGGCTAGGCGGTGCCTGATTGGAGTGTAGAAGATACTAGCTATATGGCTGAGGCTATCCAGCTTGCCAAGCAAGGACTGTACACCACGGAACCTAATCCGAGAGTCGGTTGTGTTGTGGTGAAAGGCGGTGAAGTGGTCGGTCGTGGCTTTCATTACCGTGCAGGTGAAGGGCACGCCGAAGTTAATGCGCTTAAGCAAGCGGGAGAAGCGGCCCGTGGTGCAACGGCGTATGTCACATTAGAGCCTTGCAGCCATTACGGAAGAACCCCTCCATGCGCTGAAGGCTTAATCAATGCGGGCATTGCTCGGGTTGTGAGTGCCATGCAGGACCCTAACCCTGAAGTAGCAGGGCGAGGTATACAAATGCTTCAGTCGGCAGGTATTGAGTGCAGTACTGGCTTATTAGGTAAACAAGCGGCGGAGTTGAACCCGGGCTTTATTAAACGCATGGAGACCGGACTGCCATGGGTAAGGGTCAAGCTAGCGATGAGCCTTGATGGGCGCACAGCGATGAGCAGCGGTGAATCCCAATGGATCACCGGGAGCGCAGCTCGTGGTGATGTACAGCGATTAAGAGCCAGGAGTTCTGCCATTGTTACGGGCATTGGATCGATACAAATAGATGATTCTTCTTTGACGATCCGTGAGACAGAATTAGGCTTAGAAAATGCTACGGATATTGTTAAGCAACAGCCACTTCGTGTGGTGCTTGATAATTCTGGAAAGATGGATTCTGGTGCTAAAATTTTACAGCAACCTGGCCGTACTTTATGGGTAACTCAGGGTGAGCGTGATATGCCACACGCTGAAGTGCTTGCGGCTCAACAGTGTGATGGCCAGATTGATTTAGAATGGCTATTACGTCATCTGGCATCGTCGGAACAGTGCAATGAGGTGCTGGTTGAAGCCGGTGCTACATTGGCAGGAGCATTTGTTGAAGCGGGGTTAGTCGACGAGCTAGTTGTATATATGGCATCCACAATCTTGGGTTCCAATGCCCGCCCTTTATTACATTTGCCCCTAGATCAAATGAACCAACAATTACGGTTATCAATGACTGATTGTCGGCAATTGGGTGATGACCTTCGTATGACTTACTGTTTTCTTGATAGTGTGAGTAGTTCCTGTAACACCTCCCGAAATAACGTAGCTAATGAGGTGTCAGTTTAATGTTTACCGGTATTATTGAAGCCTTGGGGGAAGTCGCAGCACTTGAGCAAACTCAAGGTGACCTTCGTCTTTATATTAGAACGGGCACGTTAGATCTATCAGATGTGCAGTTGGGCGATAGCATTGCGACCAACGGTGTGTGCTTAACGGCCGTTGAGCTACCTGGTGATGGATTTTGGGCGGATGTATCGCGGGAGTCCTTGGCGCATACCCGGTTGGAGTCTTTGAAAGTGGGGGAACGCGTTAACTTAGAAAAAGCCTTAATACCGACAAGCCGTTTAGGTGGGCATATTGTGACAGGGCATGTTGATGGTATTGGTGAAGTAGTTGAGCGACGTGAAGATGCGCGTTCAATCCACCTGGTGGTTGAAGCCCCTGTGTCTTTATCAAAGTATATTGCTGGCAAAGGTTCGATCACTGTTGATGGTGTTAGCTTGACGGTTAATAGCGTGCAAGGAGCCTTGTTGTCGCTGAATATTGTGCCACACACGGCGAAGCAGACACTACTTGATCAATATGTAACAGGCAGTAAGGTTCACTTAGAAGTAGATATCATCGCTCGTTATATGGAGCGCCTTCTAATGACCGGCCAAACAGAACATACGCAAGAAGAACAAAGTGGATTAACGCTGGCGACGCTAGCGGAAAATGGTTATATGAAGCGTTAAAAGCTTACAAGACAGGAAGATAATGATGGAGCTAAATAGCCCACAAGAACTGATTGAAGATATTCGCCAGGGTAAAATGGTCATCCTGATGGATGATGAAGATCGCGAAAATGAGGGCGATATTGTTATCGCGGCTGATCAGGTTCGTGCTGAAGATATTAACTTTATGGCGATGCACGCGCGCGGTTTAATTTGCCTAACATTAACGCGTGAACGCTGTGAGCAGTTGAACCTACCATTGATGGTTCAAAGTAATGGCGCTCAGTTCTCGACGAACTTCACCATGTCTATTGAAGCAGCGACGGGCGTTACGACGGGTATCTCTGCAGCTGATCGTGCTCACACGGTTCGTGTAGCGGTAAAAGGCGATGCTAAAGCTGAAGATATTGTACAACCCGGTCATATTTTCCCATTGATGGCGCAACCCGGTGGTGTGCTTAGCCGCGCGGGACATACAGAGGCAGGTTGTGATCTTGCGCGTATGGCTGGCTTAACCCCAGCAGCTGCAATCGTTGAAATTATGAACGATGATGGCACGATGGCGCGCCGTCCTGATCTAGAGAAGTTTGCAGAAAAGCATAATTTGAAGATCGGTACTATTGCTGACCTCATTCATTATCGTACAACTAACGAGCGCACAGTAGAAAAAGCTGATGAAGGCGTTTTGACGACAGAATACGGTGATTTTAACTACACGACTTATCATGACACTATTCAGAATGTCACTCATATGGCGTTAGTTAAGGGCCATATTAAGCCTGATGAGGCCACGATTGTTCGTGTGCATGTGCGTGGTGACGTACTTCGTGACTTAGTGGGTGTGAACCGCGATGGTGATTCTAAATGGACAATGCACCGTGCATTAGAATATGTCGCTAAGGAAGAGCAGGGTGTTGTTCTGCTGCTGGATAACGGTCAGCGTGAAGATCTGGGTACAGCGTTAGATCGTGTACTGGGTAAACAGCCCAAAACACGCGCAGCTAACTTTAGTTCGTCTGGTGCTTATTTGACGGTGGGCACAGGGTCCCAAATTTTGCGTGATTTAGGTGTAGGTAAGATGCGTTTACTTAGCTCTCCTATCAAATTTAATGCAATTTCTGGTTTTGATCTGGAAATTGTTGAATACATCCCCTGCGATGAGTAATTAACAGGAATATATTATGTCAGTACAGATTATTGAAGGTGACTTCGTTTCCGCTGATGGTAACTATGCCATCGTAGTAGGCCGTTTCAACGCATTTGTGGTTGAAAGCTTGTTAGAAGGTGCACTGGATACACTTAAACGCCATGGTGTTAAAGAAGAGAATATTCGTGTTGTGCGTGTACCAGGGGCATTCGAAGTTCCTTTGGTTGTACAAAAAATTGCTCAACAGAAGAAAGATGATGCCATTATCGCTTTAGGTGCGGTTATTCGTGGTGGCACACCTCACTTTGAGTATGTATCAGCTGAGAGTTCTAAAGGTATTGCTCAAGTAGCAATGGATTCTGGAATTCCAGTCGCTAACGGTATTTTGACAGTTAATAGTATTGAACAAGCGATTGAACGTTCAGGTACTAAAGCGGGAAATAAAGGCGCTGAAGCAGCGTTATCTGCACTAGAAATGGTTAGCTTACTGCGTAACCTTGAGGCGTAATTGGAATGACAGAAGAAAGCTCACCAGCTCCACGTAAAGCTAAAAAAACATCATTAACGGCACAGCGTCGTTCCGCTCGTGGTTTTGCTTTACAAGCCTTGTATCAGTGGCATATGGCTGGACAACCAGTTAACGAAATTGAGGCTCAGTTTCGTGTTGATAATGATATGGCTGGTACAGATGTTAAGTTGTTTCGTGAAATTTTACAGGGCGTTTCGCATTCCAAGAGCGAATTGGATGAGGCTTTTCAGCCTTTTCTTGATCGCGGATTGCATGAGTTAGACCCAGTTGAACTGGCAGTGTTACGCATTGGTAGTTATGAACTGATTAACCGTTTAGAAGTACCTTACCGTGTTGCGATCAATGAAAGCGTTGATTTAGCCAAAACCTTTGGTGCTACAGATAGCCATCGTTATGTGAATGGTATTTTGGATAAGCTAGCTCAACGAGTACGCATGGTTGAGATCAGAGGCTCTCGAGGCAAATAAATAGTCATGGATGAGTTTGCACTGATACGCCGTTACTTTCAGCCTTTACAGCAGCCCCGGCAGGGGACAGCTGAAGAAAGTGTATCGGTAGGTATCGGTGATGATTGTGCGGTGCTTAATGTTCCTGAGGGGCGGCAACTCGTTGTGTCTATCGATACGCTGGTTGAAGGGACACATTTTTTAGCGGATACCCCGCCTGAGCAACTCGCCTGGCGGTTACTTGGAGCCTGTGTCAGTGATTTAGCTGCCATGGGGGCAACACCTAGTTGGCTGACACTTGCACTGACATTGCCTCATGCAGATGAGGCGTGGGTGAGCGCTTTTTCGGCTGCGCTGTCTGAAGCTACTCAGCTCTACCGCATTCGGTTGGTGGGTGGTGACACGACACGTGGGCCGCTGACATTAACGGCACAGGTTCATGGCTTTGTTAAAACAGATACTGCGTTGCTACGAAGCAATGCTCAGATCGGTGACTTGATTTGTGTAACGGGGACTCTTGGAGATAGCCGGGCAGGGTTGGAAACGCTGTTAACAAAATCCTCATCAAACACGGTTGTAGAGTACTTACGTCAGCGTTTTTATCGTCCTCAGCCTAGAATCTCTACAGGGCAGTTAATATCTGCTTATGCTTCGGCGTGTATTGATATTTCTGACGGTTTGTTAGGCGATATACAGCACATTATGGATCAGTCAGAGGTAGGGGCTCAAATCAATCCAGAAGCACTACCTTTATCAGCAGAGATTCAGCACTTTACTGACGATAAAACCGCACGAGAGTGGGCTTTATCTGGGGGTGAAGATTTTGAACTGTGCTTTACAGTACCTCCCGAACAGTGGTTAAGTCTACAGGCACACTTGCAAAATCATGACGTCCAGGTAACACCTGTCGGTGCTATCTGTGAGGCTAAGGGCTTGCAGTTATTCAGCCAAGGTGAGTGGTGTGCTGTAGCAGCGAATGGGTATAAACACTTTTAATGAATAAAGAAGACAGTATATGAAGCTCAGTGCAAAACGAATCTTAAGTAACCCAGTCCACTGTTTAGCATTTGGTTTTGGCAGTGGGCTTGCGCCTAAAGCACCTGGAACCTTTGGTACTTTGGCTGCGGTGCCTTTGTTTTTGTTGTTATCTTACTTGTCATTATCTGAGTACATATTTGTAGTCATTTTCGCGTCCATTGTGGGTATTTATTTTTGTGGCCAAACGGCTAAGGATTTACGGGTGCATGATCATCCGGGTATCGTTTGGGATGAATTTGCGGGTTTTTGGATCACAATGATAGCTGTTCCTGTTTCTTGGTGGAGTGTGCTGCTGGGTTTTGCATTATTTAGGCTTTTCGATATCTGGAAGCCTTGGCCGATTAAATGGGTCGATCAGCATGTTCATGGTGGTTTAGGTATTATGCTAGATGATGTGTTGGCTGGCTTGTTGGCATTAGGTGTATTGCATCTACTTATTGGCTTAATATCTTAGCCGAGAACTTTTTGTTCTTAAAAAGCATTTTGTTTTCAGTTTCGTTTCAGTTTCAGGGACTACTCTGCAATTGAAATAAAAAACGGAGAACGGTCATGAAAATGTTTACACAAACAATTGCTCTTACCTCGATCCTCTTTGCTGCTAGCGCGATCGCTTCAACTCAAGGGTTGGCTCCACCCATGCACTCAACTGAATTTAACATGCACTCCCCAAGTATGGTTATGGCTGATGAGCATTACGCATTTACTGGTATTTATGAAAATGCACTTTCAAGTAGTTCGACAGAGCGCCAGCTAGGACAAGGCATAATTGGAGGCACACTTCATGCGTCCGAATTTTGTCTAACAACAAGCTTGTCTGTTGCGCTTAATGAGAACTCAGTTGAAAACCATCTTGGTGGTAAGCAATGCTGAATATGCTTTTTTCTGTAGTACTTCATAGTATAGAGAGGCACACTTAACGTACCTCTCTTATACTGTGAGGGTAATCATGGACTTTGTTACTTTATGAATAAAATAAAAATAGTACTTACATTTGTCTTACTCTTTTCTCCTTTACTACATGCTGGTGAAGGTACTCCTATAGCTCCTGCCGTCTATGAAAATGGTGATCGACTAGATTATCAAGCGTGCAGAGTGTTAGTGAAGCGTGGCGAAATATTGCCAATGTCAGACTTAATGGAATTAGCCAATAAGCGCTCCAGTGACCATATTCTTGATGCATACCTAGTGAAGGAGAACGATCAGTACTATTATCAAATCGAGTCAGTCGGTAATAATGGGGTTGTGAGTGTCTTTTATATGGACGCTACAAATGGCGAAATTGTAAAAAACTTCAAGGTAACTCAGTGAGAATACTGCTAGTAGAAGATGATCGAACGTTAGGGCCAGATTTAAAGAAAGAGCTTGCGGCACTTGGGTATGCAGTGGATCTTGCTGATAATGGCGTGGATGCTGAGGCTCTAGGGTATGAAGATATCTATGATCTTGCTGTGCTTGATTTAGGGTTGCCTCAGCGGCCAGGTATCGAAGTATTAAAAAATTGGCGGAAGCGCAGTAATAATATTCCCACGTTAATTTTAACAGCGCGCTCTTCTTGGCAAGAGAAAATTGACGGCTTTGATGCGGGTGCTGATGATTATCTTGCTAAACCTTTCCATACGGAAGAGCTCGTTGCGCGCATGACCGCTTTATTACGTCGTGCAAAGCAGCAGCCAACGAAGCAACTAGAAACATCTGGATTAGTTTTAAACGAGAAGACTCAAGCCGTCAGTGTTGAAGGCAGTAATGAATTAGAGTTAACAGGGATGGAATATAAGTTATTAAGGTATTTCATGCATAACCCTGGACGATTGCTTTCAAAGCTCCAAATTGTGGAGCATATTTATGATGATGGTGCTGAAAATGACAGTAATGTTGTTGAAGCCTATATAAAGATGTTACGTAAGAAAATTGGGAAAGAGCGCATACAAACAAAACGTGGCCAAGGCTATATCTTCGTAAATCAGCTATGAAGAACTCTATACAAGGAAGACTAAATCTTGCATTTATTGGGCTGACACTCACTGTATTTGCAATACTCTGGGTTTTACAGGGTATGGCGGTGCGAGAAGTCGCCTATGAATTTGTAAGCGCTAGAATGCAGGGTGATGCTCGTACAGTGCTACAAGCCGTAATGAGTAAAGATGATAAGTGGCAAATCGACCCTGAATACATCTCTCCTGTTTATACGCAGCCCATGTCTGGGCATTATTACCAGTTTCTTGTCGATGATGGAGAGTGGAGTTTTTCAAGGTCATTGTGGGACGAAGAAATACCTACCTATGACGGGAAGCCCGTTGGCCAGCTCAATATTGATTTACAGTATAAGCGCGATAAACCTTGGTTGGTTTATGATAATCGTTTTGAAAAAGCGGGCCATACTATCCGTATTGTCTTAGCAGAAGATATCAGCCAAATAGAAGCAAAGCTGAAATCCTTAAGTTGGTGGGTGGCAGGCATTGGGTTGCTATTTATTCTGATTCTTTTAATCGTTCAAATATTAGTTATCCGCAACGGTTTGAAAAGCCTAACATGCGTGCAGCAGGATATTATTAGGCTTAAAGAAGGTGATATAAGCACACTGTCTGAAGTTCAGGTAAAAGAAATAGCGCCTTTAGTGAATGAAATTAATTACATGATAGAGAGCATGACCCTTCGTTTGGATCGTTCTCGTCATGCAGTGGGTAATTTGGCTCATGCCGCTAAAACCCCCTTGACGGTGATTGATCGCCAGATTGAAACACTTAGACAGTCTAGCCCTGATTGTGCGAATGCACTAGAGCAGCAGTCTCAAGCTTTAAGAAACTTAGTGGAGCGAGAGCTAACTCGTGCGCGCATTGCGGGAGCAGCAATGCCAGGGCAAAAAGTGATTATTGAAGAAGAAGTCGAAAAATTAACGAAAGCGATGAAGATGATTTATCGTGATAAAGCACTCGAATATGAAATTTCCATAAAAAGTACGACATTCTTCCCCGGCGAGCGCGATGATTTAATTGAGCTTATGGGTAATTTGATTGATAACGCTAGTAAATGGGCAACAACAAAGGTTCGTATCAGAGGTATGATGAATGAACACTGTTTAGAGTTGTGCATTGAAGATGATGGGCCGGGTATTCCTGAAGATAAAATGACACTGTTAATGTCACGGGGTGAGCGCCTCGATGAATCTACGGTTGGGCACGGTCTAGGGCTTAGTATTGTTATGGAAATTGTTCGCCAGTATAAAGGCGTGTTCCAACTCCTTCCTTCCAATATGGGAGGTTTACATACGCATCTATTGCTACCCCGCCAGCAGAATGCCGAATTGAAATCTGTCATGCTAACTAGTCAGTGATAATGATTACCCAAAAGGGCCATCCACTGATAAACTATGCTGCCTGTTTTTTGAGGATAGATGAGTGACTATCGAGTATGTAGCTGATTCCAAACTGCCAATGCCATGGGGCACCTTTACTATGGTGGGCTTTGAGGATACAGAAACCAATAAAGAGCATATCGCTATGGTTTTTGGTGACGTCTCCGGTGATGAACCGGTATTGGCGCGAGTGCACTCAGAGTGCCTAACGGGTGACGCGTTATTTAGTTTGCGTTGTGATTGTGGCTTTCAGTTGCAAGAGGCATTAAAACGGATTGCTGAAAATGGCCGTGGTGTTCTTTTATACTTGCGCCAAGAAGGTCGTGGTATTGGTTTGCTTAATAAAATTAAGGCATATAACCTTCAAGATCAGGGTGCTGATACTGTTGAAGCAAACGAACGTCTCGGTTTTGCAGCCGACCTGCGTAGTTACAGCATGTGTGAACCAATGCTCGAGCACTTAGGGATTAAGTCTGTAAGGTTAATGACAAATAACCCTCGTAAAGTAACATCACTAGAAACATATGGCGTCACAGTGACTGAACGAGTGCCGTTACAGGTTGGTAAAAACCGCCATAACGAAGAGTACCTCGCTACTAAAATGGGCAAAATGGGTCATATGATGACTGAGCACCACTTTATAGATGATGAGAGCTAAGCGCTTTTTTCTGTCTTAGTGTGTTGTAACTTATAAGGGATACTTTCTCACTATAAAAGTGTTACCAGTGGTCAAGGCCACTGGTAATTTGTGTTTAAAATGTCAGTATGCTTTCTGTGTATTGGAACTCTCTAGTGGCGTGCTCAATCCAGCGATCTGGAATACCTAGAATTCTTAGTGATCCCTGCCAAGCTGACTGAGCAATAAATTCTGCAACAGCAGAGCCTGCTCCGCCTTGTATCGCATGATCTTCAATACTAATGAAGCTTTGATGTGTTTTCATCAAAATGCTAAGTAGCTCTGTATCTAGAGGTTTTACAAAGCGCATATCTACCAGCGTATGTTGGCCTTTTTGGGCGATTTCTTTTGCCTCAGGGAGTAGTGGGCCAAAATTAAGCACAGCAGTACCGGATGTTCCTGATACTAACAACCTTGCCTTACCTACTGGGATGGTTTCATCGTTACAGATGGGTTCTGGGCAGGATCCACTTCCGCGAGGGTATCTCACGGCGGCTGGCCCCTTGTATGCATAGCCAGTGTTAAGCATTAGCCACTGTTCTTGCTCATCTGCAGGGGTCATTATTACGAGTCCGGGAATACAGCGCATTGCGGCAATATCAAAACTACCGGAGTGAGTTGCACCGTCTTCTCCTACTAACCCTGCACGATCCACGGCTAATAAAACGTCTAAGGATTGAATGGCAATATCATGTACCAACTGGTCATAAGCACGTTGTAGAAAAGTAGAATAGATGGCGACGACTGGTTTTATTCCAGCACAGGCAAGGCCTGCGGCAAACGTCAGAGCATGTTGTTCTGCAATGGCAACGTCAAAATAACGTTCTGGAAACGCCTGCGAAAAAGCAATCAGATCTGAGCCTTCGCGCATGGCAGGCGTAATACCTACCAGTTTTTTATCTTGTTGTGCTTTATGTAGCAGCCAGCGGCCAAAGTGGTTGGCAAAAGTGGCTTGCTTAGACTTTTGGGGTGCTGTTATAGGCTCAAGTTTAGTGATGGCATGGTAACCAACAGGGTCTGCTTCTGCAGGTAAAAAACCTTTACCCTTAAGTGTGGTGATATGTAAAAACTGCGGCCCCTGTTTGTGTAGAGCGTCCTTTAGTGCCGGCAGCAAGGCGTTAAAGTCATGGCCATCAATAGGTCCTTGATATTCAAAAGCAAGTGCCTCAAACAGTGCCGCTGTTGTTTTGCTGCGGCTACCTTTTGTGAGCTTAAGGTTTTTAGCTAAATACGTGGCTAACCCTCCCTCATTACGAGATATCGACATGTCATTGTCGTTGAGAATAACCAATATATTGGCATTTGTATGAGCTGCATGGTTCAGAGCTTCAAAAGCCATGCCGGCTGTTAGCGCTCCATCACCAATAACCGCGACTGTTTTGCTGGGTACGCCGTTTAATTGATCAGCGACCGCCATGCCTAGAGCAGCACTAATAGAGGTGCTTGAATGCCCTGTGCCAAAGTCATCGTACTGGCTCTCCTCACGCCGTGGGAAAGGCGCTAAGCCGTCCTTATGGCGAATAGTCAGCATTTGCTCACGGCGACCAGTAAGGATCTTATGTGGATAGCATTGATGCCCAACATCCCAAACCATGTGGTCGTTGGGTGTATCTAGTAGGTAATGTAGAGCAATAGTTAGCTCTACCACACCTAAGCCTGCACCAAAATGCCCACCTGTCTGACCTACGCTATAAAGCAAGAATGCGCGTAATTGTTCAGCTACTTCTGATAGCTGAGAGTCAGGTAAACGACGAAGGTCCGCAGGTAAGTTGATGCTGTCCAATAATGGAGTAACAGGACGTGCGGTTGGGATATTAGTAAACATCAGTGAGACCGGTTAACAATGTAATCAGCCAATTCCCTTAGCAGTTTCCCTTGTTCGCCAAAAGGTTGCATGGCTTCTAGCGCTGCTTTGTGCAGGCTATCTAACTTTGCTTTAGCGCCTTCCATACCAAGCAGTGCTGGGTAGGTAGGTTTATTTTGTTCAAGGTCCGATCCTTGCGGCTTGCCGAGTGTGTCTGTGTCACCTTCGATATCAAGGATGTCATCTTTTACCTGAAAAGCTAGTCCAATCGCTTCTCCGTAAGCGCGCAAAGCAGCTTTTGCTGTTGTGTCTATGCACTCAGCAGATAGATACCCTAGCTCAATAGCGGCATTAATCAGAGCGCCCGTTTTATGAGCATGCATCTGTTTTAACTGCTCAAGCGCTAGTGGTTTATCCACATGGCTCAGGTCGAACGCTTGTCCTGCTACCATACCTTTGTCTCCACTGGCTTTTGCCAGTACTGAGACCATCTGCAATTTAGTATTCGCTTTGGCTGGATTGCTTGCAGAGCTAAGCAGCTCAAACGCAAAGCATTGCAGTGCATCGCCGGCAAGAATAGCCGTGGCTTCATCAAACGCGATATGACAAGTAGGCTTGCCGCGTCGTAACTCATCATCGTCCATGGCAGGAAGGTCGTCATGCACTAAGGAATAACTATGAACACATTCAATAGCACATGCAGCTGAATCAGCATGATTTATATGGCCGTTCAGTAGCTGGTTAACTAAATAGACGAGCAACGGGCGCACTCTTTTTCCGCCATTAAATAATGCGTATCGCATGGCATCTTGTAAGAGAGGTTCTATACTGTTGTGCACGAGCGAGTTTTTGAGCTGCTCATCTACACGGTGGTGATATGTCTTAATGGCGGTTTGCAATGCCACGGGATTAGTCCTGTTCTGTGTTGAAGGGCTCAGTTTTATGCTCACCGTTTTGCGATGTGAGTATGTGAACCTTTTGTTCGGCTTGGTCGAGCAGTGTTTGGCATTCGCGAGTGAGTTTAATACCTTCTTCGAAGGCATTAAGAGAGGCTTCTAGTGTTAAGTCGCCGTTCTCCATTTGAGTAACTAAGGACTCTAAGTCTGCTAGCGACTGTTCGAAATCAGGTGTTTTCTTTTTGCGAGGCATCATGAATTTCCATACTGGACGAGCCGTAAAATAACCGAATTGAAACCGAATTTAAAACTAGAGGTTAATCAATTCATAAAACTGCCGACATACACTTATACTTAAAACTATGTCTGTAGAGTATACCAGTCATCTATTCTGGTATTATCCTCTAAAATATAACAGACAAACAGTCATTAGCTTGATGTAAAAGGAGATTTGTGTGGATATAGCGACACTCGTCGGGTTGGTAGGCAGCCTCGGTATTGTTATCGCTGCCATGATGTCGGGTGGTGATATCGGCACTTTTGTGAACGGGCCTTCTATGCTTATCGTTATCGGGGGAACGATTTTAGTCGCCTTGATGAAGTTTACGCTAAGCCAGTTTCTCGCAACCGGTAAGGTTGCAGCCAAAGCTTTTATGTTCAAATCAGTGAGCCCTGACGATATTATCAATGAGACTGTTGAGTTAGCTGATGCTGCCCGTAAAGGTGGTTTACT
The DNA here is from genome assembly GCF_000422765.1 of Neptunomonas japonica DSM 18939. Classification (GTDB taxonomy): domain Bacteria; phylum Pseudomonadota; class Gammaproteobacteria; order Pseudomonadales; family Balneatricaceae; genus Neptunomonas; species Neptunomonas japonica. The sequence goes on from NZ_AUGR01000001.1 coordinate 196,021, forward strand.
TTCTCTGGAAGATAAAACGGTTAGCACAGATTTTATGCAACGAGGTATTCAGTTGCTGGTAGATGGTCATGACCCTGAAATAGTTCGCACACTGCTTAATAAAGAGATGAAGCTGACATATGATCGGCATGAGTTTGGCAGCGAAATATTCAAAGCGATGGGCGATGTTGCCCCCGGCATGGGAATGATTGGTACGCTCGTAGGTCTTGTGCAGATGCTTTCAAATATGAGTGATCCTAAGTCGATCGGGCCTGCGATGGCGGTGGCACTTCTGACAACGTTATATGGTGCTATGATAGCAACGATGATCGTTTTGCCGATGGCTGATAAGTTGGGTGTGCGTAAAAATGAAGAAGCGCTTAATCAAGCACTAACGATTGATGGTTTACTGGCGATTCAAGCGGGCCAGAATCCACGTGTTATCGAACAAATGCTCAGAAACTACCTACCTGAGAAAAAACGGGTTGTGGCCAGTTAGAGGATTTGAGTTATGAGTGATGAAGAACAAGATTGCCCCCCATGCGTTGCCGGTTTACCGGGGTGGGTGGCAACGTTTGCAGATTTGATGTCATTGCTAATGTGCTTCTTTGTACTACTCCTCTCTTTTTCAGAGATGGATGTTTTGAAGTTCAAACAGCTAGCAGGCTCAATGCGTGAAGCGTTTGGTGTGCAAAACGAAATCAAGGTAGAAGATATCCCTAAAGGGACCTCTATTATCGCTCAAGAGTTTAGTCCAGGGCGCCCTGAACCGACTCCACTGAACGAGATTCGGCAGATGACGGTCAATAATGATATGAATACCTTAGATATTCGATCAGAAGTGGGCGAGGCTGAGAATCTAGATAAAAAAGAGAGTGAGGCTGAACTGTTGGAAAAAATACAGCAGCAGCTAAACGATGAAGCCAAAGAGCAGGCGGTCAAATTTGCAACAGCGCTAGCACAAGAGATTGGTGATGGCAGTGTTGAAGTTGAAACAGACGAGCGAAAAATCATTATTCGCGTTAAAGAGAAAGGCTCTTTTTCTTCAGGCTCTGCTGCTTTGAAGTTTGAGTACATCCCGGTTATGGCAAAAATCCGTGATGTGTTACTCGATGTAGAAGGCGCTGTTTCTATCGAAGGACACTCTGATAATGTTCCCTATTCTGGAAGATCTTTTCAGTCTAACTGGGACCTCTCGGCTGCGCGTGCTTTGGCCGTCGCCAATGAACTATTTGATGACTCGCGCATTGATCAGTCTCAATATCAGATTATTGGACATGCGGATAGTAAGCCGTTGGTACCGAATAACTCGGCTGTAAATCGTGCAACCAACCGACGTGTAGAAATTGTTCTGCAAAAGGGTAAAGACAAAGAGCTGCTTGAGAAAATTCAGGCTAGAGGTTTGGGAGATTCAGAAGGTGAACGTTTAGCACCTAATGAGATATTCTAACAACGAAGACTGATACTACGGTTTAGGGAATAACTTAGACATAAAAAACCGCCAGAAGGCGGTTTTTTTGAGCGATAAAAGTTACTTAGCACCGCCTATCATATGTTCAATAGCCGCTGTTAGTTCTGTAGCAGTACAGTCCATACAAGTACCTTTTGGTGGCATGGCAGCAATACCTGATGTAGCCGTTGCTAACAGAGCATCAGCTCCTTTTGCTACACGTGGAGCCCATGCTGCAGTGTCTCCCTTTTTTGGTGCTCCAGCGATACCAAAATCGTGGCAGACGAAACATTTAGATTTGTAAACTTCTTCGCCAGAACGTTCAGCGTTTGCAGTAACAGGAAGCATCAATGCAGCAGTAGCTGCTAGAATCAAAGCCTTTTTCATAGTAATACCCTTATTGGTTCACTTGTCATTAGAAGTAAGATTATTAGAATAATGGACGGCAGTTTAGGTCGTTCATCTTACTTAAGTAAATAGATGAAGTGGTATTAATATGCCATGAATAGGTAGTCTGATGTAAGAAAGCTGTGAATAACATGACAAATATCAAGCTTTGGGTGGAAACCATAATCGATGCAGCATAAGGCGATATATGGACGCCTTATGCTTGTGCCAATAGCCTTAGAGGCGCATTGCGTAACTAGCTTGGTTACGTTGGCTTAATAAGGCTTTTTGTTCAGAGCTATTGTCAGCCATCACTTCACGTATAGTTTTTTCGCTAATATCAAGCGGGGCTTTTAATAGTTTTTTTGCATCAGTTATTGAATAGCCGCGTTTCAGTAATTGCTTCAGCTGAACGCCTATATGATGGTGTTCCATCGTTCTTTTCCTCATTTAATTAACCATCACATAGTGCATGATAAATGTGACGTTTTTATGTCAGTGCTTGATAACAACTCCTGTGTTAGTGAAGCGTGCAATACAGAGGGTGTATAACCTAGCCAAGATCGTAAAATTAAGCTGTTATAAACTTGGCTTATGTTGTTATTCCATTATTGGTAATATGTTGGTTGATATCAACAAAAGGCAGAGGGTAGTTACATAATGGAAACGGGTATTCTGATCGGTGGCTGTGAGAGCGGTAAGGTATTTTTGAACCCTCGTTATGCTAATCGCCATGGCTTGATTGCGGGTGCAACGGGTACAGGTAAAACAGTGACGTTGCAGTGCCTTGCTGAAGGGTTTTCTGATTTAGGCGTACCTGTGTTTCTTGCCGATGTTAAGGGTGATCTTTCTGGGCTTAGCCAAAAAGGAAACCCTCATCCGAAGGTGGATGAGCGCGTTGAAAAAATCCAGATAGAGAGCTTTGTTCAGCGCGGTTACCCGGTGGCGTTCTGGGACGTTTTTGGTGATCAAGGTACACCTGTTCGCGCAACTGTATCGGAGATGGGGCCGCAATTACTCTCACGCTTGTTAGACCTTAATGAAACGCAAGAAAGTATCCTGACGCTTATCTTTGAGTTTGCTGATGATGAAGGTTTACTGCTGGTTGATCTTAATGACCTACGAACCACGCTAGAGTTTATTGCTGCGCATGGCAAAGAGATCAGCACACGTTTGTCTGTCTCTAAAGCCTCGGTTAATGCAATATTGCGTCGCTTGTTGATGTTAGAGCGAGAAGGCGGAGACCAGTTCTTTGGAGAGCCTGCTTTAGTTCTCGAAGATTTGATGCAAGTGAGCCGTGATGGCCGCGGTATGATTAATGTATTGGCATCGGATAAGCTGATTCTAAGCCCTCGTGTGTATTCTACGTTTTTACTGTGGTTGTTATCTGAGCTATTTGAAAACCTTCCTGAAGTGGGCGATGCGGATAAACCTAAGATGGTGTTCTTTTTTGATGAGGCGCATTTGCTGTTTAACAACTCTTCTAAAGTGTTGGTCGAAAAAGTTGAACAAGTCGTACGTTTGATACGTTCAAAAGGGGTGGGTGTTTATTTTATTACTCAGAGCCCGAGTGACCTTCCTGAAGGTGTTTTGGGCCAACTAGGTAACCGTGTGCAGCATGCGTTACGTGCTTTTACACCTAAAGATCAGAAATCTGTTCGTGTAGCAGCGCAAACTTTTCGCCCTAATCCTAAGTTGGATACGGCTGAAGTTATTACCAACATGGGCGTGGGTGAAGCCTTGGTATCTGTGTTGTTAAAAGACGGTGTGCCGAGCATGGTTGAGCGTACCTTGGTTCGCCCTCCCTGTTCGCGTATGGGGCCTGCAACTGACGAGGAGCGCCAAGCAGTTATTGATACCAGCAGTATGCACCGCCGATATGCTGTTGCTTATGATCCACGTTCTGCGCATGAAGTTCTGCTTGAGCGTACAGATGCGCGCCTTAAAGCCGTTGAAGATGAAGAGGCACGTGAAGCTCAAGAAAAGGAGGACGCAAAAAATAATCGTAAAAGCCGCTCTTCGGGAAGAAATCGACAATCAGTGACCGAAGCTTTGTTAAAAAGTGTGGTGCGCAGTATTGGTAGTAGTGTTGGCCGTAGTGTCGGTAAAAGTTTATTACGAGGTATCTTGGGTTCTTTTATGAAGTAAACCACACTGTTGCTGATCGTCTGCGCTAGTGCGCGCAGACGATTATCTGTTTTATCTTCGAACTTCCTTTTATTTAAATTTCAGTTTATTCAAATTCCATTGCTTCAAAAACGCGGCCTGCGTTTTTAGCGGCGAGCTCTTTAAATGTCTCTAGGTGCTGATAAGGTGCTTGGTCTATTTGGTAAGCATCTTCTAGGCTGCCACCTTCCTCAATCAACACAGCTACTTTTCCACGAATATATTCCAGGTAGCCGCGTGTCCACAAGTCAACCGTTGCAAAGTCGGTAGGGCCGCCGTGCCCCGGTATTATGATTTTGTCTTTGGCGAATGCTGTAAACGTTGTGTTCCATGTTTCTAACCAAGCCGCAGTGTCTGTATCAGGAAAGATTGGCAGTAAACGTATATGAAAGGCAATATCACCAGCGATTAATACATTTCGCTGAGGAATATAAACAGAGATGTCGCCAGCTGAGTGGGCTGGACCAAAGTGAATGAGCTCGGCACTGATACCGCCTAAGTCCAGTGTCATTTTATCATCAAAGGTTTGATCGATTTCTACAAGGCGTGAGCCTTCTGCGCGCTCTTTGAGGATTTTTTCTAGGCTTGATAAACCATCTGGCCCATGCGATTCAATCTCTTCTACGGCGTCGCTATGAGCTATTAAAGTGGCCCCTTGCTCTTTCCAGTAGTTGTTACCTAGCATGGCATGCGATTGCCCGTTTTCATCAACGACAAACTTAACGGGTGTATCGGTATGTTGTTTAATTTCATCGTGTAGGGCTTTAGCGAGCAAGTAAGACGCGCCGCCATTAACAACAAGAACGGCATCGTTGCCGATGACAAAAGATAGATTATTATTGTGGCCTGCATTTTCATAACTGTAGTACTGAGTCTGGCCTATGGCAGACCAGACGTTATCAGCCACCTTGATGGGTTTGTCATAGAGTAATGATTCAGGGTAGCGATCTGCTTGAATTTCTGCCGCCGCAATACTGCTAGCGCTGATGAGTAGGCCTAAGCCCAATGTTAAGCTCAAGGATTTGACTGTTTGCAACATAACGAAAGCCTTTTGGTTTTATTATTTAACAGGTTGTACATTAGTTCTTGCTAATGATTAAGTTAAATAAGATAAAAGGCAAGCGTTTTGACTAGGGTTAGGTCTAATGTAGAAAGCTTTTTAGTTTATAAGTTTTCTTGAGAAGCGTTTAATAGTTAAGTCCATAAGTTCTTGGTACTTGGGTTTTAGATGCTTCCAGTTGAATGCATCAATAGCGGGTGCTGTGGGGAGTGTGTTGTTTTCTTTATGTGTAGCAAGCTTTGTTAACATATAGATTAAGGAGGAGGTTTCTTCGTTTGCACCTGTTTGTTGGTCTTGTGAGAAATAGCGATACTGCTCACTAAATAGCTCTTGGTAAGCTAATCGATTGGGTACTACAGGGAGTGCGCCCGCAGCTACGCCTTCAAGTACAGCAATACCTTGGAAGTCGTGTAGAGCGGTTGATAATACGACATCAGCGTTTTGTAGTAGCTGGCGGTATTCTGTGGCTGACTCTATGAAGCCGCAGTGTTTTAGTAATGACGGGAATTGTATTTTTATATTATTGAAGGCCTCAGGGGATCGCCGAAACTGTTGGCCTACAATTGAGAAGGTGACGTTTACGCCATCCTTATCAATAGTTTTCAATGCGTTATAAAGAAACTCAGGGCCTTTATCAAATTCCCAACGGTGATTCCAAACAATATGTAATGGGCCTGCTTTAGGTTGTGTTGTTAGGTAGCACTCATCGTTAAGGGGGACTGCTAACACACTGGATTTTTTTTGTAGTTGTGCTGCTAATCCTGCGGGTACTTGGTCGGGCAATTTTTTAAGTAGGGCGCTAGCACCCTCAATAAAAGTGTTGCGGTTGTAGTGAGTATTAAAAGCAATGTGGTCGGCGGAAAGTGCTGAGTATAAGTTTAAAATTTTAGGCTCAACACTTTTAAACTCTTGGCCTGACTCTGGGTAAGCAAATTGGTTCTCATGAAAATATAACAGCGTTGGAATTTGCCCGAGTGCAGGAACAAACCCTCTGAGACTGGATAAGTCGGTCATCGAGGTCGCGATCACCAAATCATAAGGCTGCTGCAATTGCTCAGCTGACTCACCAAATGCCCAACTGAGGCTATTGCCACGCAAGCGCCATGAAAAATATCTGGCTGGTAAGCTCAGCACTGTCCATTGGTGCTCAGGAAAGTGGGTTACTAACCCTTTGCGCCAGTATTGGTGGCTGTCAGCATCATAGGCTGATAAAAGAAGAATACGCACTACAGTTTAACCAACGACACACCTTTTACTTGAGCGTAGAGCTGGTCACCGACGGACAGTGCTAGCTGGTCTTTAGAACGACGAGTAATACGCGCCAAAATTTGGCTATCTTGGCCCAGTTGTAAGCGAACATTACATTGCGCGCTACTGGCTTGATCAATCTCTAAAATAGTCACAGGCAGTATATTAACAATAGTGGAGTCGTTAGCGGGCGTGCGAGCCAGACTAATGTGGTTAGCGCTCAAATGAATTCGTTTACGAGTCCCTATAGCACCAATATTCCCAGGCACTGTGACGGTTCCGCCATCAACGCTAAATTCTGTCAGGTCATAGTGCTTATCATAATGACTAACGATCGCATCGATGAGTGAACCTGCATTGCTGAAACGAGCCAGGGGTGCAGTCAGGTCGAGTAACATCTCTTTTAATGGACCTTGAGCGCTGACCTTTCCCTTTTCTAGTAATACGATATAGTCTGCCATGCTTTTTACTTCAGAAAGCGCATGTGTCACATACACAATCGGAATTGATAGGCGCTCATGTAACTGTTCGAGATAGGGAATGATTTCGGCTTTGGTGCTGTAATCTAAGGCAGAGAGTGGCTCATCCATTAAGAGTATTTCAGGGTTGGATAGTAGTGCGCGGCCAATGGCGACACGCTGTTTTTCTCCACCTGATAATTTGTTAGGCATGCGTTGTAACAGGTGAGATATTCCTAGTAGCTGGCTGACCTCATTTAACGATAACTGTCCTTGTTGCTGTGCGCGCTTATGCCCGAACAATAAATTTTTTGTGACATTTAGGTGAGGGAATAAGCTGGGTTCCTGAAAAACATAACCCACCTTGCGCATATAGGCCGGTAGGTAGGATGCAGGTTCTTGCCAAATATCATCGTTAATTCTCAACTGGGCATTCTCTGCTTTATGCAGTCCTGCAATGCATCTTAAAAGTGTTGTCTTTCCACACCCCGAAGGGCCGAATAGAACAGTAACTCCTGTCGCTGGGATTTTTATATCGACGTCTAGAGTGAAGTGCTCAAGAGGCGTCTTAAAGCAGATGTGCAATTGCTTACTCATACATCACCTACCTTCCGGCTATTGCGCTCTAGTAGCGTCATGCTGAGAATGACAATGAAAGAGAAACCCAGCATGCCACCGGCAATCAGGTGAGCTTGGGCCCACTCCAACGATTCAACGAAGTCGTAAATAGCGATAGACAGTACTTTGGTTTCTCCGGGTATGTTACCGCCAATCATCAGTACGACACCAAACTCACCCAATGTATGTACAAAAGACATGATTGAACCAGTGAGTAATCCATTCCTTGAAAGAGGCAACACAACAGAGAAAAAGGTATCTAGAGGGGAGGCTCGTAATGTTGCAGCAACCTCTAAAGGACGATTGCCGATTGACTCAAAAGTATTGCGTAATGGTTGAACCATAAAAGGCAGTGAAAATATGACTGAGCCTATAACTAACCCACTGAAGGTGAAGGTAAGCGGCCCGCCAAAAAGTGAAGAAAGCAAGTTACCTAAGGGACTATCTGGTCCTAACGTGATGAGTAGATAGAAGCCTAACACGGTAGGTGGTAATACCAGCGGCATACTGACTAACGTTGCTATCGTATCTTTGAATAGACCGCGTGAGCGCGCCAGCCACCATGCCAAAGGTATCCCTATGATGAGTAATATGATGGTGGTTAGGGTGGCGAGCTTTAATGTCAGTAAAATTGCATCTAACATCTGTTATTTAATTACCTTGTAATATAGCCATAACGTTGAATAACTGATTTTGCTTCATCACTGCTTAAAAATCGATAAAAAGCATTTGCAGCAGGATTATTGATGCCATGTTTGAGTAATATGGCACCTTGTTGAATAGGTGAATAGAGTGACTGGGGAACCAACCATGTGAAACCTTGCTTATTTAATACGGTTTGTGCACGTGCAACAAAAGCAGCGTCGACATTACCACTTGCAGCAAATTGATATGTCTGTGCAATATTGTCTCCTCGAATGAGTTTCCAAGAGCTGTGAGTGGCCGTTAGTTTATTTAAGACCTCTTGAGCTGCTTTGCCGTAAGGAGCGGTTTTGGCATTAGCGATGGCTAGTCGTTTGACAGTGCCGTTGCTCAGCATTTCTATTCCATCAATGACATCTGAAGGGGTGCGGCTCCATAGTACAAGCTGTCCTGTGGCATAGAGCAATGGTTCGGTATTTGTATAGCCTTCAGTGTAGAGCTTATGCGGGCGATCCATATCAGCCGCTAACAAGAGGTCAAACGGAGCTCCATGGCGTATCTGGATATAGAGTTTCCCTGTTGAACCAGAACTGATTTGTACACTGTGTTTGGTCTTTTGTGTAAAAGCAGTCGAAAGCGCTTGAGCTGCTGTTGTAAAGTTAGAGGCTACAGCGATACGCACATTTGTGGCAAATACAGAACCAGATATGGCACTCAGCAGTAGTGTGATAACAAGTGCTTTCATAGTCTGACCTTAAGTATAGAGACCTTTAATATAATCGCTTGAACAATAAAATACACTTATGCGCTGAGTTCAGTGTATTTTATTGAGAGCTCCAATCTATTTATAGTCACTTTTTTGTCATAAAGGTGTGAGACATTGGGCTACGAATTGCTTTGTTGCACTGCAACAAAGTTGTTGACAGGGAGCTAAAACTGTATAGAATGATCATCATTGTGCAGTGCACCATTACTTATTAATTAATTCGGGGATATACCATGACTAACAACATCGATATGCAGAAGCCACTTGAAGCTGTTAAAACTCTTATGACTCTTCAGGCTGCTACAATCAACCAGTCTGTTGAATTACAGAAAAAAGCAGGCGAAGACCTAGCTTCTTTCTTTAAAACTGAAGTAGAAAAAGCTAAAGAACTTAAAACTCCAGAAGATGTTGTTAAATTCAACGTTGCTGCTAACACTGCTTTGTTCGAAATGCTAAAAACTCAGGGCGAAGCTTTTACTGCCTTAGCAACTTCTGCTAGTAAGAATGCAATGGAAGAAATGCAGAAAATGGCTAAGTAATTAGCGATTTTTTTAAAAACCGGCTTAGGCCGGTTTTTTTGTACCTAGATATAAATTTATGTCACCTCTCATTTTCGTTAGAGGTCTCGCTGTAACGTACGGTATTTCTTCCTGATTGCTTCGCTATATAGAGTGAGTCATCCAAGCGTTTGAGCATAGACTGATAGTTTTCGTCTTTACCAAACTCAGCAACCCCTGCGCTCAATGTTATTTTTTTTCCCGTTAAAAAACGCTGTTGTGCTAAATGCACACGGATTTTATTGGCGAGTTTAAGTGCGCCTGATAGGCTAGTTTTAGGGCATACCAGTAAAAACTCTTCTCCCCCCCAGCGGCCTAACAGGTCTGCATCGCGGGTGGCTCGCCCCATTTCGCTGCTTACATGCATCAGTACTTCATCGCCTACCTGGTGTCCATATTTGTCGTTGATATCTTTAAAGTAGTCAAGATCAAACAGCACCATGGAAAAAGGTTCTTGATAACGTTTTGATGATGCAATAACTCTTTGTATTTCTTGATCGAGCAAGTAGCGATTGGGAAGTTGTGTGAGTTGGTCAGTCATGGCTTGCTTAGCGAGCTTTTGGTTAAGCTCTTCTAGTTTTGTGTTGTATCCAGCAATGACTCGATAGCGGTAAATAACTAAAAAAATCAGTACTGAAATAACCACTAAAGTACCCCATATCAGACTGTAGTCGAATCCTTTTTCATACTTGATACCGATCCAATGGTTTTGGATTTTTCTTTTATCTTCTTCAGAGATACTTTGTATAGCCTTGTTAAGAATAGGCACCCATTCAGGCCAGTCCTTACGTACACCTATGGCAAGGTCAAACTCTATGGGCAGTGTGCTAGAAATTTTTATATTAACGTAATGCTCTTTACTGACATTGTGTGCGATGACTTCGAGGGAGTCGATGTAAGCAAATACCTTCTCTTCACTGAGATTCATTAAACCTTCTTTAATAGAGGCTACATCAACAATGTTCAACTGAGGATAGTACTGCTTTACTAAGCTGGCGGCTGCGCTGTTTTTAATAATAGCTATGGGTTTATCTGTAATGCTGTTGAGATCAGTGATAAAAAACTGGTCTTGGCGGGTCGCGAGTACTATAGGCGATGTGAGTACCGGTTGTGTGAAGTTCAGAAATTTAGTGCGTGCTTGTGTTGGTGTTATTGCCGTAATAATGTCGCAGGACTTCTCTTTCATAAGAGTGATTGATTCACTCCATTGAGAGGTGGGTACAAGGGTAAAGTTCGTAGAAAGTCGCTCACTAATGATAGCCATAAAATCGGCCGTAACACCCTCATATGTTTGGTCTGTATTGATAGATGTGAAAGGTAACCAGTTTGGTCCTACACACATATGTATATGAGGTGCTTTATCAACTAAGTTTTTTTCATAAGAGGTGAGAGTAAGTCCATTTTTTTTGCTCTTTATTTGTGACAAGGATTGGGCACTAAACCATGTAGTTTGTATGCGGACTTTTTCATGGGGGCTAAGTGTAGCTAGTGCTTTATTTAAAATTGAAATAGCCGCGGGCCAGTCCTTTCTTACGCCGAAAACCAAATCTAATTGCTGGGGTAGATGAAAAGCAACATTTAGGTACGGCATGCCTAATTTGTTAGCTAGATAAAGTGTTGCTCCGTTACCAAAGGTTGCATCGGCGGCACCAGTGGATATAGCAGAAAAAAGCTCTTCAACTGTATCGACATAAAGGATATGGGTGTTTTTGTACTGCTCAGCTAGTTTAATATCAGAAAGGTTTCCTTTTTGGATAACCAGTGTTTTGTTCTGTAAGTCTTCTGGAGTTTTTATGGCTAGCGGGTTACCTGTAGAGACAAATACAGATTTTTGTAATGTTAAGTAGGGGGTGCTGAAGTTGAGATAAGAAGCCCGCTCAGCAGCAGCGGTTCCTGTGCTAAGGCCATCAATTTCATGAGCTTTAACTTTTAATTGCATCTCGCTCCATTTTCCAGCTGATAGTGTGAAGTTAGCACCGGTTAGCTGGTTAATTCTTGATAGTATTTCGGCATCATAACCCGATGTGCCTCCATCAGGCGTTACGATTACATAGGGCTCCCATGATTTGTCTGTACCAAGCACGATAGTGGGATGTTGACTTATGAAAGACTTTTCTTCAGCAGATAGGATGATCTGCTCTGTATTAGCAAGGCTACTGTTAGAGAGTAAAAAAAATAAGCAGGCTGACCACAAGTAAACAAGTAATATGCCGCGCTTTTTTATCACAAAGTGTATGTGGTTCATGTATGACCAATTTTATTATAATTCTTATATATAATTGTAGTTTAGAATTTTTGATTAGATGTAATTGATTGCTGTAAAAAGGGAATTAAAAACGCATTCGTGTATATCGAGTTACGAATGCGTTTCTAAGGTAGTAGGTAGTAAATTAGGCACTAAGCACTGCGAGGGTTGCTTGTTTCGACAGCTGGATACGCACTTTTCTCAGAAAGAAATTTCGATAAATGTGGATACACAGAAAGATCGCATAACTCTCGAAAATTAACCCAGTCTAGGAGACAGAATAGACAAATGGAAGGGTAATCCCATTCAGGAAATTGCCCATCGATTATGGATTGCTCTAATAAGGGCATTGTTCTTTCAATACGTTCTTTCTGCAGGTTTAGAATAAGAGCGTCCGCTTCGGTGTCTATGTTTGAGCGAGCTGCCATTAGCAAAATTACAAAAGAGTCATTCGCCGCATCAATCAGCGATAATAAGTTTTCCTGATCCCAGCTAAGAGGCTTGGCTGTGTGCTTCTGAGTTAAGTAGCGATGAATAGCGCGTGAGTCATAAATCTTCTGCTGTGCATCAACCAGCACCGGAACTTTCATCGCCGGAGTATATGTAGCTAATGCTTCACGGCCTTCAGGAGAATAGATATTCAGGTTAATAAACTCGTAATCTTGGCCTTCTAAAAAAAGACGGATACGGCGTGCATAAGGTGACATTCCTGAACCAATAAGTTTCATATTCTCTCCTGAATGAAGCTTTGAAAATGTTAGTGAGCTGTACTGTTAATAACTTTCATTTTCACTTATAACCTAAAAATGACATTTCTGGAACGATCATTCTAAAACGCTACTAATAAAAGGACGTGTATGTTGCTTGTGCATTGTTACTTTAACCAGCCTCCTGTGGCTTGTAATGGCTGTGAGTTATCCGCTGAAGTAAGCCATACAACAAGTGCTTGGCGTTGTGATGTATCGAGTTTAGATAAAGGTATGTCCACGTTTTGTGCTGGAAGCTGCACGTGCTCTTTTTGAACGGCCACAAAGTTATGAAGCATGTTTTTCCCTTTGTTCTCGCCTGAAGTCACGTTGGATCGTTGATCAAATGTCATCAATACAAGATGTGCAGTCAAGTCGGTAGGTGCACTTTGGTCACCTTGGTAATTGATAGATACCTGCTGGTTATCATCTACATTAACGGTTAAATGCCCACCTTTTCTCGTGGGTGTATCGGGCAGTTTCTGGCCTAAGAAAAACCCACGCCATTCCTTACCATCTACAACCCAGCCTGGCGTATATATGCTATTAATTGCCCCTGATTTCTTTAACCGGTATTGGCGCTCTGTAAATAGGGGCTGTGCATAAGTATCTTTCCAGCCAATGTAATCCCAGTAATCAACATGGAACGCTACGGGGAGCCGCTTGCTCCATAGCTCGGGGTCATTCAGTAAAGTATTTAAATTACGATCAGCCGGAGGGCAGCTAGAACAGCCTTCTGATGTGTATAACTCAATAAGTTGCGGTACAGCGCCTGATTGCTCGAAAAGCTGTGAAGCAGAAGCAGTGATAGGAAGTGCTGCACTGGCCATGAAAATCAGGCCTGCAAAAAGAGAAGGGTGAGTCATAATGTGTTCTCGCGGTTGGCTCAACGGGTTGAAGCGTATTTTATATAGCTTTATGACAGGTGATAAACAAGAGAGTTCAGCTAGGTACTGATATCTCTTGTGCTTATTTGAATTGTTCATTCATTCTTTCAATTTCATCAGCCAGAATACTAGTAAAGCGACTGGCTAAAACAGAGGCTGGTCGGTGAGCGGGGGTAAGCACAGATACTGATAGTATTATATCTGGAGTGAAGCGTCGGAAGGTGAGTTTAGCGTTATCGTCAAAACGATCTAGGTAACCACTGGCTGTCATTGGATCACAAATACAGTAGCACAACCCTTCTTCCACCAACTTTAATGCGGGTTGAAAGTTTCTTAATTCAAACCGGGGAGTGAACTTTGCTCCTGATGTTTTAAAAGCAGACAGCGTTGATTGATAGTTGGGATGATCCTCTTCTAATGTGGCAAGCGGGCTGTCTGATAGATCTTGTGGTGTGAGAAACTCTTTTTTTGCTAGCTCGTCATCTTTACGAAGTGCGCAGACGCATTGTAACTCGAATGTTTTTGCGGTTAGGGCCCTATTAGGCGGTGGTGTTTCTGCTAAACCAACATCATATTGTTGCGATGTGACCCAGCCTTCGATGACAGACGAGGCGCGCATCATCATTGATACATTGACCTTGGGTTTATCTCTTACAAAGTCAGCGACTAATCTTGGCATAAGGTAATTGGCAGCAGCTGGCATACAGGCAATGCGCAGGCGCCCTTGTTCAAGACCAGCAATTTCTTTCATAGTGCGAGAGGTTTTATTAAGGCGGTTTAGAATGTGCTCGGCTTCTTCAAGAAAGTAGTGCGCTTCTGGTTTTCTGATGAGTCTCCCGCGCTGCCTTTCAAATAACTCAACACCTAACTCTTCTTCTAATGTAGCAATCATGTTGCTTACAGCAGGTTGTGTTCTTTGTAATGTACGGGCCGCTTCTGAGATAGAGCCTGTGCGCATTACTTCCCGAAAACACTGAAGCTGGCGAATGGTGATGTTCATCGTTGGCTGCCTTTTTCTACAAGTTTCATTCTGAATACTTTCTTAAAACATTGCTCAGTGAATGGCTAAAGATTCGAAAATTACACTGCTTATAAAGAAAGTAAAGCTACGGGTAAGTTCCAGAAATTCTTAACTCCATGTTATTACTAAAAATAACCAATATCCATAATTTAATATTATGGATATATCAATATTTTGAAATTGATTTTATACCTAGGGGTTGTAATTATGACCCTACAAATAATGATAAGAAATGTGGTGAGGAGCTTCCTGATGAACAAATTTGCTAGCTATCTACTAACCGGGCTGATTTGCCTGGTAGCAGGTGGTCAGTTTATCCAAGTAATCACACGTTACGTGCTTGAAATCCCAGTTATGGGGTTGGAGGAATCGCTGCTGTACCCAACGTTGTGGTTGTACATGTTAGGTGCAGTGAATGCTTCGCGTGAAAACACGCATATTCGAGCTAACGTGTTGGAAATTTTCCTGAAGACCAAGCAGCAAGTCACGGTATTGGCTATTGTCGGCGAGGTGCTGAGTTTGGTTATCGGTTGCTGGCTCACGTATTGGGCATGGGACTTCACCAAATACTCTCTGCGTGTATGGAAAGAGAGCCCAACGCTCTACATTCCTACTTTCTATGTTGATGTGGCCTTGTTGATTGGCATGGTCTTGATGATGCTTTACACCGCGTGGCACTTGTGGAACCACATCTGCGACCTGACTACTGATAAGGAGCAATAAAATGATAGAAGTTGCACTGATAGCAGTGGCTGTTCTGGTTGTTGTGTTGACCTTGGGCTTGCCACTTCCTTACTGTTTTGGCGCAGGCCTGATGGTGATGTATTACTTAGGTGATGTCATCATGAAAGGTAATATGCTGTGGGGGTTCCAGCAGCTAGGTAACCCAGTTCTGTTAGCGATACCGCTGTTTGTTTTTGCTGGTACCATCATGAGTGTCAGTGGCATAGCCGCCAGTTTGCTCAACTTTGTTAATATTTTTGTGGGGCACTTACGTGGTGGTCTTGGCGTAGTCGCGACCGTTAGTTGTGCATTGATTGGTGCTATTTCAGGTTCGGGTTTGACGGGTGTTGCGGCCATTGGTCCGCTCCTCATTCCTGAAATGGAAAAGCAAGGCTATCCGCGTGAATATGCAACAGCGCTTATCGCGAATGCCTCGCTATTAGGGCTGTTGATTCCACCAAGCGTTACTATGATTGTCTATGGCTGGGTGACCGATACTTCTATTTTGGCATGCTTTCTGGCGACTCTAGGGCCTGGTCTATTGATCATGTTTAACTTCTCCGTGGTTAACATTTGGTTAGCTCGAAAGTTTCCTTTGGTTTTGAATGAGCGCCTTAAAGGTAAAGCGTTTGTCGCTGAAGCAACGACTCGTGGTTTTAATGCGACGCCTGCACTACTGATGCCCGTCATTATCTTAGGTGGTATTTACGGTGGCATTATGACACCGACTGAAGCGGCAGCTGTTGCGGTTATTTATGCTATTCCAGTAGGTTTCTGGATTTATAAAGGACTTGATCTAAAGACATTTTTAGCGGCAGCAAAAGAAGCATCAACCTCTGTGGGTACCATTATGTTGATGATCTTGTTCAGTATGATTTTGTCACAGATCTTTGTGGTAGAAAGCGTACCGCAGGCAATCGTCGAATCAATTTTCGAAATTACTGAAAACAAAGCTGTTTTATTAGTTTTGATTAATATTTTGCTCTTCTTGGTCGGCATGGTTGTTAACGATGTCACCGCTATTATTCTGATTGCTCCGCTGCTTCTGCCTTTGATGGGTGCGCTTGGCATCAGTCCTATTCAGTTTGCTGCGATTATGGGTGTGAATACTGCGATGGGTGGTGTTACACCTCCTTACGCTTCAATCCTGTATCTCGGTGCCCGCATTGGTAAGGTGCCGGTAACTAAAGTTATCCGTCCTGCCATGCTACTGATTCTTACTGGCTACCTGCCAGTAGTATTCCTGACATCGTTCTGGGACGACCTATCGATGTTTTTGCCTAACTTCTTTGGCTACTAAAAATCTAAAAACGAAAGAGGATTCTGTAATGAAAAAGTCACTTTTAACCACAGCAGTACTAGCGAGTACTTTAGCATTCACTACTATCAGTGAGGCTGCTGAGCTAAAGATTAGCCATATTCGTCCTCAGGGCGCGACGATTGACTTAGAGCTTAAAGAGCTTTCAGCTGATATCGAAAAAGCGACAGGTGGAGATTTGAAATTAAAGATCTTTGCTGCCAGCGCGTTGGGCGATTACACCACAGTACAAGAACGTATTTCCATTGGCGCTATTGATATGGCAGTACAGCCTGCTGCAACAGCGACATCACGTAGAATGCAGATCAGTGCATTTCCGTATGTGGCAGCTAACTGGAAAGATGCACAGAAAATTTATGGTCCAGGTGGTGCAATCAACAAGGCCATGAAAGACCTGTATGCCAAGCAAGATATAGAGATGCTGGCTGCTTACCCTGTCTACTTTGGCGGCGTAGCTTTGAACCGTGATGCGGTTTCACCGGGTAATCCTGATGTAGCGAAAGGTATTAAAGTACGTGTGCCTGGGATTAAAAGTTTTCAGCTAACAGCAGATGCTCTGGGTTATATCAGCTCTCCTATCCCGTTCTCTGAAGCATTTACTGCCGTGCAGACAGGTGTTGTTGATGGAGTAATTGGTTCGGGTGCAGAAGGTTATTACGCATCTTTTCGTGATGTTACCAAAACCTATATCCCAGTGAACACCCACTTTGAAGTGTGGTACATGATTGTAAACGCTGAAACCCTAGCTGATTTGGATGATGAGGATAAGACAGCATTACGTAAAGCCGCCTCTGATTTTGAAGTGCGTCGCTGGGCTAAAGCTGAATCTGATCAGACAGCTAACGAAAAGAAGCTTGAGGCATACGGAGCTACCATCGTTAAGTTAACCGATAGTCAGTTAGCCGCTGCTGCTGCAAAAGCGCGTGCCGAAGTATGGCCACAAATTCTGGAAGATGTTGGTGCTGAATGGGGACAGGAGATCCTAGATCAGATCGCTAACTAAGGGTTGTAGTTAACACTGCTGTTAGCACTACTTTTTCCATGAGTGTTTGCCCGGTGCCATGCCTTTGTCGGTCACTATTAATTAGATATATGAGTTTTCGACATTTATTTAGATTGTGTCGCCGGGATTTTTTTACCCAAAATCTGCCATTGAAGATAGGTATGAGGATATGTTTCGTTCACTAAATGACAAGCAGAGTCAGCGTTCATTAGTCAATCTGACAATTAATGGTATGTTGGTGACAGCACCCCAAGGTCAGACGGTTTGGGCTGCTATGGCGTTGGCGGGTGAAACCACTACTCGGCTATCTCCAGTGACTTTCAAAGCGCGCTCGGCATATTGCGCCATGGGAGTCTGTTTTGAATGTATGGTCGAAATTAACGGAATGCCAAATCAACAAGCATGCCTTTTTGAAGTGAAAGAGGGTATGGCTGTTCGCTCTCAAAAAATCACAGAACAAACTTCATTGCTTACTTCTTCTGAGATAACCCCTTCTGATGCTATATCAATGCTAGCTGAGAATGTGGGAGGACATCATGGCTGATAATCTTACGGCTCCTTCTTTCAATAACAGTTATGACATTGCCATTATTGGTGCTGGCCCTGCGGGTATGTCTGCTGCGATTACCGCAACAAAAGCGGGTGCACGCGTTGTGGTGCTTGATGATAAACCACGCAGTGGTGGTCAAATTTACCGTAATGTCGATGCCAGTCCTTTGGCTAATTCTGCTGTTTTAGGTGAGGATTACCTTAAAGGAAAGCAGATTACCGCTGCCTTTAAGCGCAGTGCTGCTGAGCATATTTGTGGTGTTAATGTTTGGCATGTGGGTAATAACGGTGAGGTATTGTTCTCATTAGAAGGAGAAACTCAACGGCTAACCGCACGACAGATTATTGTTGCAACCGGCGCTATGGAGCGTCCATTTCCTATTCCTGGTTGGCATCTTCCAGGTGTGATGTCTGCGGGCAGTGCGCAGGTGATGCTTAAGTCCGATGGCCTAGTAAGTGATGGTGCTGTGTTTGCCGGAACAGGGCCGTTGTTATATCTGATAGTAGCTCAGTATCTGCGCCTTGGCGTTAAAGTTAAAGCGCTGGTGGACACCACCCCTAAGACAAATTATGTACGTTCTATGTCTGAAATAGCAGGTGCGTTGAGTGCGTCTGCTATGTTGATTAAAGGGCTAGGCTTGATGAATGAAATTCGCAAGTCAGGTACTCAAGTGTATCGTTTTGCAGATAACCTCCAAGTCATGGGTAGTGATACCGCTGCTGGAGTATCTTTTTGTGTGTCAGGTAATTCGCATGAAATTGTGAGCGATCATGTTTTTTTACATCAGGGTGTGATCCCTAATTTAAATATGACTCGGGCCCTAGGAGTACAGCACCATTGGTGTGAGCAGCAGTTGTGCTGGAAACCTACCACCAATAGCTGGGGCCAGAGTTCACAGAGTTTTGTTTCAGTGGCAGGTGATTCTAGTGGTATCGTCGGTGCCGATTCAGCGGCTGCGATGGGACGAATTTGTGCGCTGGGGCAGCTAGTGAGCCTTGGGCTGATGAGCGAGCAACAGGCCGTAACGGAAGCGGCTGAAGATCAACGCTTTATGGCTCGCCAGCAACGATTTCGCCGCTTTATAGACTGTTTATACCGACCTATAGACCAGCATCGCAAGCCGACAGATGAGAATACCGTTGTGTGTCGATGTGAAGAGCGCACGGTTAAAGATTTAAAGCAGGGCTTTGCTCAAGGTGGCAGAGATCCTAATCAGCTGAAGAGCCAGACACGCTGTGGTATGGGGCCTTGCCAAGGGCGCATGTGTGGCCATACGGTCAGTGAGTTGTTAGCCGACTGGCGGAACGAGCCTGTGGCCGACGTTGGTTATTATCGGTTACGGACGCCTATGCGATTAGTAACCTTACAAGAGTTAAGTCGTTTTACCGATGTGGCGCCTGCGGTTACTCCTTCTATTATTCATTCTACAAAGTCATCTTCTAGTGGAAAGGGCAGTAGCCTTGAGGAGAAACCACAATGACGGCTATTCGAAAAAGTGATGTGCTAGTGATTGGTGGTGGTATCCAGGGTTCTTCCACAGCTTATCATCTAGCTCAACGAGGCATATCAGTTGTTGTGCTTGAAAAAGACACAGTGTCGCGCCATGCATCAGGCGTGAATGCCGGTGGTATTCGTTTATTAGGGCGTAATATTGCAGAAGTTGAACTGAGTAAAGCGGCGATGCATATGTGGCATCAGCTGGATGATGAGCTTGATGCTGATACGGGTTTTAGAGCGCGCTCGTTGATCAATGTTGCGGCGGATGAAGCAGATTTGAACACCTTGCGCAGTCGTGAACAGCAGATGCATGGCTTGGGATATTTTCATGAAGTCATGCTCGACCAGCAAGAACTGCGTGAGCGACTTCCGCACGTTGCTGATCATTGTGTTGGTGGTGTGGTATCCGAACAAGATGGTTACGCGATTCCATTTCACTCGACTCAGGCTTTTCGTATTGCCGCCGAGCGCAAGGGCGCACTGTTTTGTGAAGGTGAACAAGTACAGCAAATTCGAAAAGTCGGTGATAGCTGGTTAGTGTCTACCGCTACACAGCAGTATCAAGCAGAGCATCTGGTGAATTGTGCTGGTGCATGGGCTGATCTGATATCAGTAATGATCGGTGATAATGTACCGATGTCATATAGCGCACCAATGTTGATGATTACGGCTCGAATGCCGCATTTTGCTACACCGGTAGTCGGTGCTGTGAGTCGTCCCTTATCTTTTAAACAGTTTGAAAATGGCACGGTACTCATTGGTGGCGGCGCTAAAGGATTTGCGGATCGAGCTAATAACACTACGCGCCTAGATTACAGCTTGTTGGCCAGTGGTGCGCACAACGCAATCGAGTTTTTCCCTATTATGAAAACCGCCTGCATCAACCGTATGTGGTCGGGCTTAGAAGCCTATATGCCAGACAATTTACCTGTTATCGGTAAAAGTGTCCGCAGTGAGAATGCTTACCATGCTTTTGCCTTTTCGGCGCATGGTTTCCAGTTAGGGCCGGTTATCGGCCAGGTGATGACTGATCTAATCAGTGAAGGTAGCAGCCGTTTTGATTTAGACCCCTTTAAGATTAATCGCTACGAACGAAAAGTGCTGTAAGCCTCCTGCTTGAGAGTGAGTTATAACGGATTTATCGTAAAACCTGATATTTAAAGAGACTTGAAAATGACAATAGAACGCATTGGCTCAAATGCACGTATGAGCAAAATCGTGAAGCATAACAATACTGTTTACTTGTGTGGTCAAACGGCGAGTGATGACGCGTGGGATACAGCAGAACAAACTCGGCGTTGCTTACAGCAAGTAGAAGAGTTGTTGAATGAAGCAGGCTCTTCTGTTGAAAAGATCTTGTCGGTTACTATTTATGTGCGTGACATGAAAGACTTTGCTCAAATGAACGAAGTGTGGGATGCGTGGGTTGCTGATAAGCCAAAACCAGCTCGTGCTTGTGTAGAAGCACATATGGCTAGACCGAATGTCTTGGTCGAACTAACCGTTGTTGCCGCTCAGTAAGTTAAGGCAATACAAGTTAACTGGGAAGCACAAAAGCGCACCCTTGAAGTAGTGCGCTTTTGTTACTTAAGCCTATTTTATTGTGTCACTTCGCTTAGAAACTCAATAAAACGTTGCCACGACTTTTTATCAGCGCCTTCTCTATAGCGGTCAGAATTAAATACGGTAAATGCATGTGGCGCACCACTGTAGGTAATCATCTCGTGCTCAACTCCGCTGCTTTCAAGGTCAGTCGCCAAGGCTGCAAAACTGTTCATTGTTATGGCGGTATCTGCGCTACCATGCATGATCAGCAGTTTGCCCTTTGTTTGGCTATAGTTTTGGTCTTTGGGAGTGGATAGCCCGCCGTGAAACGTTGCAAATCCTTTTACTTTTACACCTGATCTGGCCATTTCTAAAGCCGCCGCACCACCAAAGCAGTAGCCCATAACAACTGTGTTACTTGTATTGGCACCTTGTGTTTTTGCTGTATCCAATGCAGTGCTTAACAAATTTCTCATTTTTGTTCGGTCTTTGTAGAGTTCACCTGTATGTTGGCGTTTGTCTTGCATTTTTGTGGGGCGTACTCCGGCTCCAAACAAATCAGCAGCAAAAACAGAATATCCCATTTTAGCGAGCATATTAGCGCGCGTTATTTCGTAGTCTGTTAAGCCGTCCCAATCGTGGATAAGTAGAACCAGAGGCGCATCTGTAGAAGGGCTGATGTAATACCCCTGATAAGACTGACCATTCACTTCATAATTTAGGTGTTGTCCTGCTGCGTTAGCAGAGCATGAGATAATTAAGCCCAGTAAGGCAAGAAGATATGTTTTCATGATAGACCTCCATTACTTGATCTTTTTAGATAAGAAGGGTCTCGTTACTGCAGAGGTTTATGTGTTAAGAATTGAGTGTAATACGACTGAGACCGGAATAACTAGCTATTTTAAGTCTCTATTTGAAGAGCTCTAAGGATGAATTAGTCTGTACCAGGTATCAAATATAGAGGGATAGTATTCATATGAAGCAGCTAAAGCTTTTGTTGTTGGCCAGTGCGGTGATGCTGCTTGCCAGCCCTGTTAATGCATTACTTCTTCAGCCGCAAACGATAAATGTGAACGGCAACTATTATAAAGTTAATGTCCCACAAGGTTATATTCTTGAAGTGTTAACAACCGATGTTGACCGTCCCAGAATGTTAACTTTCCACCCAGATGGTAGTTTGTTTGCAGGGTCTAGATCAGGCAATGTATACCAGTTAACACAACCATATGGCACAGTTGAAACACTCAAATCTCGTTTTAGATACCCACATAGCGTGGCTTTTAGGGGCGAGCAAATATATATAGCAAGTGAGGAGGGCCTTTACCAAGGTAGGTACACATCAGCAGACTATTTACGGATTCATGGATTGCAAAAGGTAATGGAATTGCCGGTTGGTGGACATAGTAGCCGGACGGTGAAAATAGGCCCTGATCAGCGTATTTACATGAGTTTGGGTATCTCCGGAAACTGCAGTAATGAATATTTGGGCCCCGGTTACTCTATGCAGAACAAGCGGGGAGGTGTGGTGGTGCTCAATGAGTCTGGCATACCTATGTGGGAGACTTATTCGAGTGGTTTACGCAACCCTGTGGGGTTTGATTGGTCGCCTTATGATAGAGAGCTTTATGCCAGTAATAATGGCCCGGACCATTGGGGTTTTGAACAACCGCCTGAGCAGTTTGTGCATTTAACTAAGGGTTCTTTTCATGGCATGCCATGGTACCAATATGATGGTGACCAGATAAAACGGGATAACTGCATTAGTAGAACGCCACCTCGCGCTTTAAATGAGGTCAAAATCCCCGTGGCTATGTTTCCTGCCCGCAATGCACCCATGGCGGTAGCGTTTGTTCCTATGAGTGATGGGGTAAGCGAGCTGCAGAATGAGTTTTCAGGTAATGCGCTGGTGGCGTTACACGGATCATGGGCAACCCAGTATGCGGGTGACAAAGCGAGCCGACGCCCTCCTAAGCTAGTGATGGTGCGTTTTAACAAGGGTAAACCTAGCGGTGTGGAAGATGTACTGACAGGGTTTCAACTCAGTGATGGCTCACGTTGGGCTCGACCCGCGGGTGTGGCGGCTGGGCCGGATGGTGCTATTTATATGAGCAGTGACGGAGTGCCTTCTGCAATATTTCGGCTACGTAGAATGTAGATTGCAGAAGACTTAGGCTATGG
The DNA here is from genome assembly GCF_000422765.1 of Neptunomonas japonica DSM 18939. GTDB lineage: Bacteria > Pseudomonadota > Gammaproteobacteria > Pseudomonadales > Balneatricaceae > Neptunomonas > Neptunomonas japonica. The sequence continues at coordinate 219,065 of NZ_AUGR01000001.1, forward strand.
GAAATTTTGCTTATAAGAAAAGCTGAGCGACTGAGCTTCCTCAGTCGCTGTTTACACTAGACTTCTCCACTGCGTATGCGCTCACTGCGCGCACGTAAGTACTCAATTGTTAGTAGTAATAACCCGGAAATAACTACGAGCAACACGGCGACTGCCAGAATCGTAGGGTTGATCTGTTCTCTTAGTCCGGAGAACATCTGACGAGGGATCGTCCGTTGTTCTGGCCCTGCTAAGAATAAGATAACGACGACTTCATCAAATGATGTAACAAAGGCAAACAATGCTCCAGAAATAACGCCGGGGCGAATCAAGGGCATTATGATTTTGAAAAAAGTATAAACAGGTGGTGCCCCTAAGCCTAATGATGCCCGCATTAATGAGTAATCAAAGCCAGATAACGAAGCATTTACCGTAATGATGACAAACGGTGTACCGAGCGCGGCATGCGCGATAATGACGCCCAAGTAGCTTCCCGAAAGACCAAGTTGCGTATAGAAAAAGTACATCCCTGCTGCGGTGATGATTAATGGAACAATCATCGGAGAGAGCAGCATCGCCATGATCACTCTTTGAAAAGGCATCACTGGGTTAGATAACCCAATCGCTGCAAATGTACCTAAAAAAGTTGCCAGTATGGTTGCGCATAAGCCAATAAAGAAACTGTTCTTGATGGCTAATAGCCACTTATCATCATTGAATATTTCGGCATACCATTTTAGCGAATATGCGTCAGGGTCAAAAGTAAGCATCCCTTCAGTGAAAGTGAAATAGGGCTCTGCATTGAACGATAGCGGGATAATAACCAGTATCGGTATCATCAAAAATGCTAGCACTAACCAAGCAGTGAGACGTAGCCCGTGCATGCCTGCTTTTTGCCAGAAAGAGAAATATTTTGGAAATTTCATGGCATTACCCCAGCTTAATATTGCTGACACCAACCAAACGGTCGTAGAGCCAGTAAAGGGCGAGAATTAAGGCGAGTAACAAGGAGCCAAGCGCAGCGGCTAATTCCCAGTTGTTAGACGACTGCATGTGGAAAGCAATAATGTTACTGATCATTTGCCCATCGGTTCCGCCGACCAAGGCGGGTGTAATGTAGTAACCGATGGATATGATGAAGACGAGTAAAGCACCGGCGCTGAGCCCAGGAACTGTCATGGGTAAATAGATACGAATGAAAGCAGGAATAGGTTTAGCCCCCAGAGACATTGCTGCTCTGAAGTAGCTTGGATCAATTCCTTTCATCACGCTATAAAGCGGTAAAATCATGAAAGGAAGCAGAATGTGTGTCATGGAAATGACCGTTGCAGATTGGGTATACAGCATCTCAAAGGGTTCGCTTATCGCATGTATCGACTGCAAAAAGGTGTTGACCACGCCATTGGTTTGCAGCAAAGCAATCCATGACGTTGTACGTACTAATAGTGAAGTCCAAAAAGGCAGCAAGACAAATACCATCAGTGTATTGGCTGTTTTAGGTGATGCAGTAGCTAGGTAGTAGGATAGCGGGAAGCCAATAATCGCCGTTAAAAAGGTGATCATAAGCGCTATTTTTAAGCTTTTTAAATAGAGCCTGATATAAACCTGAGTATCACGGGCAACTATTTCCCCTAAGCTGTTACGGTCTAAATCGAGGGCCGTAAGATAAGAGTTTGCAGTAAAGACCGCTCCAGAGGATTTCATCACCCTCCAAATTTCGACCTCCTTCCAATGTGGCTTGCTTGCGAATAGGCGTGCAGCCCCTTCGGTTTTGAGTAGTTCGGTGTCGAGCTTTTTGAATTTGCGTGCTGTGGATTTAATGACACTCGAGGTGCCGGGCATCGCACGGTTGATCTCTTCGCCTAATTTACCGGATTTACGTTTAAGTGCGAGTTGCTGCAGTTCGACTGCAAAGCGGTTGAGAACGGCATCATCAGGGCGATTATCACCCTTCTCATCCCAACTTGAGAGGGCTTCTAGTGTGTCAGGTATTAATTGAGCAACCGTAGGATGGTAAACACTACGGTAAAGCATGGTGCCTATCGGAGCGATAAAGGCAATCATGACAAATATGAGCAACGGAGTAACAAAGGCAAACGCAATAAGCTTGCGTCGGCGTTGCATTTTTCTACTTTGCGCCATCTCCTCGTCGGTCAGTGTAGACCGTACTCGAGGTGCGTCATTGCTAAGTTCAGCTTGAGACATAGAAGCAGCCCTTTTTTAGAAGACGACGGGACATACGAGACCCGAAAATAGTCAGGTTGCCTCAACTAGCAGAAAGTACTTCTACTAGTTGAGTGATCCATAAATAATAAAGTTAACGGACGGTTTAGTTGAGTAGCCACTCGTTGAACTTCTCGCCTAAAGACTCACCATAATCAGCCCAGAATTCACCTGAAGCTTGTAAGCCTTCATCCAGATGCGCCGAAGGTAGTTTAGGGATGATCGCAGGATCAACATAAGTATATGAAGACTGACGCGTCGGGCCGTAAGCTACATCTTGCATACCACTTTCAGGTTTTGAGCTAGTAGCAAAACGGATAAAGTCTTCTGCTAAGGCTTTGTTTTTTGTGCCTTTTACAATAGCCCATACATCTAAGTCGTAGATATGTGCATCCCAGACCATTTCGAAGGGTTTATTGTCACTCTGAATAGCATCAAAAATACGGCCGTTAGCAGACTGAACCATAACCGCACCACCATCATTTAATAGTTGTGGTGCTTGTGACCAGCTATCAAACCAAACGAGGTCATCTTTGATGGTGTCTAATTTAGCAAAAGCGCGTTTCTGTCCTTCTGCAGTAGCAAGTACATCGTAAACTTTCTCTTTAGCTACACCGTCAGCAATGAGTGCCCATTCCATATTCACTTGCGGGCGTTTACGTAGAGCACGCTTGCCTGGGAATTGTGATGTATTGAAAAAGTCACCAATGGTGCTTGGTTGGCCACCTTTGATGGTTTCATTGTTATATGAATACAAAACAGTCCAAACAATATTACCTACACCACATTCGTTGGATAATGCTTGGGGAGAGAAGTCTTCACTGGCAGCAACGCCATCATCTCCAGGCGGTAATGTATCGTGAGGGAATACTTCTAAGAGTCCTTCAGAACAGGCTCTTTCAAGATCGATTACTTCAATATCAACAACATCCCAAAGAATGTTTCCACTTTCTACTTGAGCCTTGATCTCAGCGATACCACCTGAGTAATTCTCAAACAGAATCTTGTGTCCTGTCTTAGCCATATAAGGGTCGAGCATATGCTTTTGTTGTGCCGCGCCGTATGCTCCGCCGAATGATACAGCGGTGAACTGATCGGCCATTACAGGGGCTGCTGCTGTGCATAGCGCGAGCGCCGCGCCGAATCGTTTGAGTGCTTTCATTTTTATTTTTCCTCTTACGTTTTCTTGCAGTTTATTGCTCTTTATTATGTGTATTGCTCATTAAACAGAACGATCTAATGCTAATCCTCCAGATGTGGACCAAGTGAGCGTTGTTATAGCACCACGTTGCAGAACGGGAGCATCTTGATCGTTCAGTGTTTTGACCATTAGCTCGGTGCCTGAGTTAAGTTTAAAGAAGTAACGAATAGAGTCCCCAACATAAAGGCGGGTAGTGAAATTAGCCTGAATGCTATTCTCCATTGAATGCTCGCTAGCAATAAATAGGTTTTCAGGGCGAATGGTCAGCATGCATGGAGCACCTTCCGCAGGGCAGTTATCATTGCCCGTTGTTGCGAGTGTTCCATCGATCAGTTCTACTTGCGCTAAGCCGTTTTCAATTCGTTTGACGGTGCCAGGGATACGATTGTTTTCGCCTATAAAGTTGGCAACAAATGAATTAGCGGGTTGCTCGTAAAGTACTTCAGGTGCCGCGCACTGCTCTACGATTCCGTCGTTAAAAACAGCGACCCTGTCAGACATGGTCAGTGCTTCTGTCTGGTCATGCGTCACATAAATTGCCGTGAATCCAAGATCTTCATGTAGACGTTTTATTTCGAACTGCATCTGCTCACGCAGGTTTTTATCGAGAGCACCTAAAGGCTCATCCATTAAAACAATGCTTGGTTCAAAAATCAGTGAACGGGCAAGGGCCACACGTTGTTTTTGCCCGCCGGATAGCTGTCCTGGGTAACGTTTAGTAAAAGTAACCAGCTCGACTAAGGCAAGAGACTCTTTGACTCTGCGCTCGATCTCAGCATTGGGGATTTTACGAACTTTTAACGGGTAGGCCAGATTTTCGTAAATAGTCATGTGTGGAAACAAAGCGTAATGCTGAAATACCATCCCAATATTACGATGATAGGGCGCAATATTCGTAACGGGTTCACCGTTCACTAAAATGCTACCGCTGGTAACATCTTCAAACCCGGCTAACATCATCAAGCAGGTTGTTTTTCCTGAACCAGAAGGGCCCAGTAAAGTCACAAACTCGCCTTTCTTTATATCAAGATTGAAATCCTTAACGACCAGGTTTCTTTGATCATAGCTTTTTTTTACGTTAACAAAGCGTACGTATTGGTCGTCGGCAGTGGATGAGCTGCCAGAAATGGAAGAGTCTGTCATCTGGGCGTATTCTCCATTCTTGTTATTATTTTTGAGTTAATACAACAACACAAAAATCTATCTGAGAGAGTGTTTCCATGAAAAATCATGTTGAACTGATTTAGTTTGGAGTTCAAGTGTTGCTTGCGCTCAGTCTAAAGCCTCCCCTTTATCATCTATTACTTTGTACGGTTTTTTAATGATTTCGTTGAATGAAATAGGCATGGTGAGACCTTTTTTATTTTTATTATCAGACGGTTAAGTGATAATTATTTTGCATAACTATGTTTTATCAGTTGTTTGAATATAGATCAATTTTTTTTGTTTTCCGTAGACCCAGATGTTCCATGGGATGGATCCAGAAGGGACAAAGAGATAACGCTAGTTTAAATAGCACAATGAATACGTTAGTTAGTATAGAAGATAACTGGAATACAAAAGGCATCATAAGTAGATATCGTTGATCTAGGGTAACAGCTGCACAGTCATACACTTAAAGATGGTTTACGTCTGCAATTTTTCTGTTGTATAGAAAGTAAAGAACCCACCTAGGTTTGAAACCAAAAACACTCAACAACGAACTGAAATATATCAGAGCTGTATATAATGAATTGATAGCGCTAGAGCAATTGAACTATGTAAATCCGCTAGAGAAAGTCAGACGGTTATGTGCCGTAGTGGTAGCGTAGTTGAGCGATCAAAATCGTATCATCCTGATGTTTGTACACAATTCGATGTTCATCATTGATACGTCGCGACCAGTACCCTGATAAACCATGCTTTAAAGGCTCAGGTTTTCCAATGCCTTCATTTGGGCTTCTTTGAATATCTTTAATTAACAAGTTGATACGTATTAGTACTTTCTTATCGGTAGTTTGCCAGTAGAGATATTGTTCCCAGGCTTGAGTCGAGAACGTTAACTTCATTCAAGAAGTTCTCTTTCTGTTCCGTTACCCGTTTCCAGTTCAGCAATAGACTCTAATAGGTTTCTAGCGTTGGCTGGAGACCTGAGTAGATATGTAGTCTCTTCCATTGCGTTATAGTCTTCTAAAGACATCATTATGACGGGGGCTTCATTTTTGCGAGTGATAATTATAGGCGCATGATCATTGCAGACATTTGCCATAGTGCTCGCTAAATTTGCTCTAGCTGCTGTGTAGCTTATTGCATTCATGTTGGATTCCTTCTTATGTACGTTAATCTGTACATGCTAGCTTGCTGGCACATAAGAATCAATTTAATAGGGTTTCAAGTATCGGGATGGTTTCGTTTTGCTAGGTATTTTGTTTCTAATGGAGAGGCGTGGTTGCGCTGTAATAAAGCTAAATCTGATAAGTGCTTTCGACACATGCAGTAATTCTTAAACGCTAGACATGAAAAAGGCCTGTAAAAACAGGCCCTTATCATTATTTTTTGGTGGGGTGGCGGGTTTCGAACCCATGTACCATGCCTTTTGTTGTACCAGTACATACCATAACGCTAGGGTTTTAAGGCTTTATGGGTTTTTATAAGAGCCGTTAAACCACTATAAATAGCTATGTTTTCGACACTTTATCGACACATGAGTAGTATCAAAATATTAAGTGTCGATGTAAGAAGTTACGCTAGCTCTAGATCGAATTGATTTAGCTCTAAGTTTTCTGGATCGGCTTTTTTTGTATTCTTATAATCCGGGTTGTCAGTAAAATCTGGTTCTTCGCGATTTATTATTGCTTTGACAATCTTAGCAATTTTAAAAGCTAGTAGAGGAGGTACTGCATTACCTACTTGCTTAAATTGCTCTGTCCTTGGCCCTTGGAAAAAATAATTATCAGGGAACGTCTGTAATCGTGCAGCTTCTCGGACAGTAAGACTACGACATTGGCCTGGATCTGGGTGAATAAAGTAGTGTCCGTCTTTTGATATGTGACTAGTTATTGTCGTAGATGGGGTTTTAAATAATTGCACACGAAAACGGTCAGAAAACTTCCCAGTTTCCCAATTCTTATGCTCAGGTCTTAAACCAGGCAGAGCAAATTCTTTATGCCCCTTAGGCGATTTATCTTTTGTTAGAGCAAAGCAAGATGCATAAACATATCTTCTAAGGTCCTCTGACATGTGACCACGAGATTGGTGGTTCAGCCATACTTTTAATTTGTTGCTATCTTTTTGATACCACGCATTAAAAACTGGGTTGTCCATAGACGATAGGTCATGAAGTTCTTTGCAATATCTAAGGCTTCCAAAATCACTTCTTTTTTTGATTTCTCTTTTAGCTTTTTTCAGGTGAGGAATCATGCCTTTTAGTTGAAGCTCTGAATGACTAGTAATTTCTGACACTAGATCATCTATATGATCAGAAACAGTGATCTTCCAATCATTAGGCGTGTCTTTGCTCCTGCTTAAAGTACTTCTTATAGGAGGAATGCCTTGAATAGCTTCTTGAACACTTGCAGGTGCTTCTCGTTTCAGAATCCCGCTAGATACTGATATGTCTTCACGGATTCCAAGAAGGATGACTCTGTGCCTTGCTTGTGGAATTCCATAATTTTCAGATTTTATAATAAATTTTCTAGCATCAAATGCTTTTGGGTTATCGCCGTAATGAAATGTTTCACCGGTAACAAGCGAACAAATTCGGTATCGAGTGTTGGCATCACCTTCCTCGAATCCTAGTGCTTTATTCGGATTAGACAGGTCATTAAGAATATCGTGAAAAATTGGTCTTCCATGAACTTTGGAAGAAAGAATGCCTTTCACATTTTCCATGATAAACACGGAAGGTGAGTGCTTTTGAATAATCTTCAAATACTCTTTGTATAGAAAATGCCGGTGATCATCTTCAGCCTTGTAATCTACATTGCCTTTGTTTCGAGCTCGGCCCACTAATGAGTATGCCTGACAAGGTGGTCCTCCAATGAGAACCCAATCTTTGTTTTTGTTATGAAGAGCTGCTTGAGTAATTTTTTCTTCTAGCTCTAAGTTGCCTTCCTCTGAGCCAAGTTTTATTTGTCTTGCCTCTTCTTCAGACCTTATCCAAAGGTCTTCAGTTTGTTCACTATATGCTTGATCTGTTTCACCATTACAAAACTGATAGTAATCACTTAAAAGCTCAGGTCTTTCCTTTTGGAGTAAACGAAAAAAAGCTCTTAGTTGTAAGGTTGAACGGGCGTGGGTATCCATCTCGGCTGAGACAACAATCTCAAAAGAGTTTTCAAGTGAAGAAAAGCCTTCACCTAGCCCTCCAGGGCCAGCAAATAGGTCGATAATTTTAGTTTCAGACATGAAGCGATTGTACCATGACAGGAAGCGCTGCCAGGATAGCAGCACCTCTGTTTTGAGGCAATCAGCCTATTAAAGTAATTTTGCTCGCAATGAGCACTACCATTAGTACATTGTTAATGTTTGATAGAAAATGTTTGGTTAGTATATATTAAATATATACTAACAAATGTACGGTGATTAATGTGTCTAGGGATAAGTTCGTAGATCTTGCGGAAAAAAGAGTGTCTAAAGCACTTAAAGACATACGTCTAATAGGTAACTTGTCTAATCGATCTAACTATACATATACTGATGAAGATGTAAGAAAAATTCATCAAGTAATGAAGAAAGCTGTTGAAGAAATGAAGGGGCGTTTCGATAGAAAAGGCTCTGAAGATGAAGACGTATTTAAGTTGTAATAGCGGACTTTAAGTTTCTAGACGTAGATATATTTCAGGGATAGGAGTTTTACAGTGGATTGGTTTTTTCCGTTATCGAATGGTGGTGAAGAGCAGGGGCTTAATGAATCTGGTGTTCAGCAGTTCAAGAGGCCTGAATCTTTAGGGCGAGAGACGTGCCAAAATATTGGTGATGTCCGTGATCAGTCAGGACAACCCGTTATAGCTGAGTTTGAGCTAGTTCATCTTCCTAGTGATGAGTTTCCAGGTAAGGATAAGTTCATTGAGTATTTTTCCGAATGTCGGGACTACGTACTTAAAGGGCTACCAAACGGCACTGGGAATGAAAAAACGTTCTTCGATAACGGATTAAGTATACTTTGTTCCAAGACGATACCGGTTCTACGAATTGGTGATTATCATACTACCGGCCTAGTGGGTCAGGATTCGGAAAGAACTCAACCCTTTTTTAGATTGTTGAAACAGCAAGGTGCTAGCTCTTCACAAGGTGTAGGGGGAGGAACCTTTGGTATTGGTCAAAGAGCTCCTTTTGCTCACTCTGCACTTCGTACAATTTTATACTCAACTAAAACTGAAAAAGGTGATAGAGCATTTATTGCTAAATCTATATTAGCGAGCTTTCCCCATCCTGATCATAATGGAGAAATTACACAGGCTAAGGGTTGGTGGTGTAATCCATCAGAGGATGGAAAGGAATGGAGTGCTATTCGTGATACACAAAGTATTCCTAGAAGGTTCCAAAGAGATACAGTAGGGACTGATTTATGGATAACTGGGTTTGATTCTCAGAATTGGGAGCAAGTAATTAGGCACTCAGTTTTAGAGCATTTCTTTGCTGCCATACAAAGGAAGCAGTTTATAATTCGCTTTGTTGAAAATGGTAAAACTATTAGAGAAATCTCTTCTGTGAACCTTGAGCAGGAGTTATTAATTGCCGTAAATGAATCACGTAAGCTGAATAGTAAACAGCAGCATCTCAAAGGGCTAGGCTCAACACTGTATTTTTATAAAGCACTAGAGTTCCCGTATCAAGGTAAGCCCTTTGAAAAAGAAATTTCCAAAATTGGTAAGGTTAAATTCTATCTATATCGTGATGTGAACAATCAAGAACTTCCTGAAAGATGGGCAACAATGCGACTTCCTTTGATTATGGTCGAGAGTAAAGGGAGTACTTTATTGAGCAATTTTGCAGGTTTATTCATTTGTGATAACGATGAAGGAAATACATATCTTGCCCAGTTAGAGGGGGCGACGCATGAGTCGTGGTCTGAAAAGGAAACTCGTAATTGGTCTCATCTGGCAATGAAGGAAGCGAAAGGTGTACTTAGGCAAATTACTTCATTTGTAAGAGATGTGCTGAAAGAGGTCCGTGGGGCAAACATGAAAGAGCAGGAAGATATTCCAAATCTCGGGCGTTACTTGCCTGCAGAGGATAGCTCTGAGAGTGAAGGCCTAGGCGGAAGTGAGCTAGCTGGTGAAGGTACGACCGTTGAGACAGGGGAAAAGAGGAGCCGGGAAATACACCAAATACTGATACCTAATAAAGTATCAAACCGCTCAAGCTTGCCTAAGAAAAAGAAAGGAGGTGGAAGTGGTTTGAACCGAAGAGAGGTAGGAGAAAATAAAGGGGGAGGAACCAAGCGCGATAGCACTAGGATAAAAGTTAGTTCCCCAGGGATTGGAGATGAGCCCAAAGAAAATCCAATTTTATCTAATCAGAATGTTCGTTTTAGAAGCTTTAAAGTTGAGGGTGGCTATAAAGTTGTGTTGGAGGCTAAGGCTGATTTATTTGGTGATCTTCAATTGAAAGCGATTGGTGAGGGAAGTGATTTTCCTGTTGAGCTTAATTCAGCGGATGATTTAGGTGAAGGTCGTAGTTTGCAGATAGTAGCGAATTTAGTTAAAGGTCTTGAGTTAAAGGCCGGTATCAAAACTTCACTATTGATAAATGTTGATGGTCATACCGATCTTTGCTTAGCGATGGGGGGAGCATAATGATTCAAAGTGGAATGTCTTACCCTCATCCGGTTTTAGGGAATGGAGATGATATCTCTTCTGGGGAAGAGTTAATTCTTCCTACGATTACATGCAATATTTTTGATGAGGCTATTAGCTTACAAATTACAGAGCTAGAGGCAAAGCATGAGCAAATTGATGCCTTAATAAAGTCGGGGGATGCAGCCTGGCTCATTCGTGTAAATTGCCCAAGAACATATTACAGAGAAGCGTTTATATCAACAGATGTTCATTGGGAACATAAATTTGATGGGCCAGATTTTATTGGGAAAGTTGTAATTGAAATTAGTGTTGTAGCTTTGAAGCCAGTTGAAGGCTACGCTCCCGAAGGAATGCATTCTGATTACGAAGGGGCAACTTTCAATATTAACTCTGGCGAGCTTATAGCTATTGCTCCCTCATACTCTTTTCTAGCCGAAAAAGACTTTGATGCTTTAAAGGCTCCAGTGGCATCTTTGGTGAAAATTGTAGAAGGCGAAAATGACATAGGGCCATTTGAATGCAGTTACGATGATGACCTTATAATAGTTACTCTTTCTAAAATAGATTGGTCTGAATATGCAGCAATAAGGGACCGGGTTTCAACTACTTTACATACCTCGATTGTGTTGCCTGTCTTAGTCGGAGCTCTTTATTATTTAGAAGAACATGGTACAGGAAGTACGTGGACTGATCGGTTAGAAGAGATAGTTAATCGTCTGGATTTAAGCCTAGATAATCCGTTGATGTCTGCCCAGGAAATTTTATCTAATCCTCTTCAGAGAGCTTTTACTGAAGTGAATAAAGAATTAGATAAGAGGAGTAGTTAATGAAGCCGCTTGAAATTATATCTTCTAAAATACTAAGTGAGATGAAGGATGCTCTAGAAAGGGATGGGGGAGTGTCAATTTATCAAAATGATGAATCCTATCAGGGGTTAGAAGGTAAAATATTGCTCCCTACTACTATGAAGGTAAGTGAACCAGCTCCTATCCTAGAAGTGTATGGAACAAGAGGGGAAGAGTTAAATGATGCTGAAAACGCAATTAAGGTTTATGAGTTTTTAGGCGCACTAAATAGAACTCAGGCAGCTGATCTTCGGTTATGGGTTACGTTAACTCATACAGTTTTTTGGGAGTATTGCCGAAAGCGTTGGACTGCTATTGGTAGCACTAACTATGTTTTAGAGCATTGGTTTGAAAAGAAGGGGGCTGGATTAGGCGCACTTAGACGTAATTCCATCTCTAGATTGTGGTGGGCCGCTCATCTTACTGTTGCTCCTTGGGAAGGCAAAGGCAAGAAAGAATACGAAATTTTTCAAGACAGTGATCGTGCAATTTACACCGGAATCCTGCTTTCTCAGCAGCAAATATTTTTTGATGTTTTAGAGCGAAGCTACGGTAGTAATTCAAAGATAAGAATATGTCTTTTAGATGCCTTGAAAGAATACCTGCCTCAAGTAACTAATAAAGATGGCCTATCTCGGGAGGTTTCAAAGAAACTGAGATTGGTTTTGAAAGGTCGCCACTTAGAAGCTCTTCCGGTTATTGAACTTAAAAAAATAATGCATAACTTGGTAGAATATGAAGCTGAAAATTTAGTGAGGGTAGAGTAAATTAAGATGCTACAGTATTTCAAGTAGTTGATGAGGGAGGTGTTATATGTGTACATTGAGTAAATAAAACAAGGCATGATAATTTTATTGTCACATATTTTATACAATTGTTATATAAATCATCATACATAATTAATTAGTTGTTTAAATTGAAAAGGAATTCATGAAGAATAAAATATTAGACTTGTCCAAAAATGAGTTGGATGGTGCTCTATCTGCACTTCCTAAGGATGATTTAAATAAGTTTATTTTGTTTACGGAAACAATGCGTATTCTTGACTATTGGTCAGTATTTAGAGATATTCTTCCAAATAAGTATTCACTATCTATTCCTGATTTCGAAATATTAAAACTTGGATGGAATTTAGCACTGGAGCATCTTTATGTTCCTGTTAAGACTAGCGGATTTCCAATAAAAGAAAGCACAGAAGAGACAAGGATTTTTGCAACAAGCCTTTTACATAAATTTGGCCGGTCTGTGTTACTTAATAGAACGTATGACATGTTGAATGCTGGATTTGTTTCTGCAGAAATAAAAGGTTCAAAGATTGTTATCAGAGTAGCTGAGTATTCTGGTAACCAATTCATGGATAATCTTGAGTTTAATCTTCTTTCAGGAATGGAGCAAAATATAAGTAACAGCTTGGGGTCTTATCTAAATGGATGGCATATTGGGGAGTATGATGATCCATTAACTGAAATGAACATGCCGGGTGCTTATTTCCTTCAAGATTCAAAAAAAGAATTTAAAAAATACCATTTAGATGATGTTGATGAGTTAATGGGAAATCTTGTTTTTCCGTGGGACTCAGGTAATGGGGTAATGATGGGTTACGATGCTCTTCCTGAGCTTGATAATCATTTTTTTTCAATTGCTGTTGAAGGTGCTATCAGCTGGAGAAATGATGTTGGTATACATCCATCGGTTCAGCTGAATGGTGTTACAGGTTCTGAGTTAACCTTAATTGTTGCTGTGGTCTCTTCACTACATATGAAACATGTAGGATTTGCACTGTCCGCCATGAAAAAAAATAAGACTATATCAATACCGCAGAGTTTAACTATATGGACAAAAAAATCCGAACTTATAGACTCTATACAAGCACTCGTTAATTTAGATAGGGATACTATTAAAAGGGGAGTTGACTCTATAACATTAACTCCTTTTGAATCTGTTAATATTAATGGTCATACTACTCCATTCATTCCGATGCTTGTTGATCTTGGTAATGGTATGTTGTTGCGTCCTGTTTCAAGCCTTATTAGAAACCCTTTTATCTCTACTTCAACACTACAGGGTTGGAGAACACCTAATATTACAGATATCCTTTCTCAGCCTCGAGAAGACTGGATGAGAGACGATTTATATTATTTATTTAAAGGGACAAAGTATAAAGTTATAGATGGTAATATTAAAATCAGAAATGGGAATAAAGTAGTTACAGATATTGACGCAGCTATATTAGATAGGACAACAGGTGAGCTGGCGTTGTTTCAAATAAAATGGCAAGACTATTATACAAATGATATTAAAAAGTTACGTAGTAAGGCGAAAAATTTTATCGAAGAAATAGACAGCTGGTCTTTTAAGGTAAGCTCGTGGATAGAGGAAAATGGATTGCAAGCTTTAGTCGATACTCTTCGATTAAAGTTACCTAAAAACAAAAAAATAAATAAGGTTTACTTGTTTGGTTTATCTAAGACGTCAGCTAGAATGGCAGGGTATGGTTATAATCTAAATTCTAATAATATTGCGGTATGTAATTGGCCTATGTTTGTCAGAATAAGATTCGAAATTGGGGCGTCAAAACGTGTATTTCATGATTTATATACGGAAATAAAGAAAAATAAAGACAATAAAATTAAAGCAATACCTCTGTCTGTTGAAATAAGTTCTAATGAAAGTGTTATAGAGTTCATCGATTTGTGGAATGATTTTTCTAATTATGAAGACGGCGAGTGAAAAATAATAAATTTTACTAATTATTTTTCGTAGATGGCGGAATGCAAATGTTTTATTTGTGTGAAGTTATGGAGTAACTCTATATGCATTAATAATTATTTTTTAAATGTTAATTGTTGTACTCGCTTTACCTATATCACTGAGTAACTAGGTTAGTCTTATAATCTGGTTCTTGTCTGCACTGCGCCCCTATCGGTACCACTTTTCCCTTATCCGTTGCGCTAGTCGGTAGCCGTCCCTGTTCTGCCGTATTCACTCACAGTCTCTTTTAAATCCGGGCTTATTTGCCCTGCTTCAGGGCATGTCTTTCCTGTAATTAGCCATAAAGCATATTCAGGAAATAGCTTGGCTAATTCCTCTGCTTCATCAACTCCCATCCTTGCTCTGCCGCGCTTAATGTTCGACCAGCGTGCGTACTCTTTTGTGTGAGGTACTGCCAGTTTTTGCATGTCTGCTTGTTCTAGTAATAGCAAAGCTCTATCGGTTGCACTCATTCTATTGAAAAATCCAATTGTTGTACTATGTACAAATTAAGCACATGTTTGTACTATGTGCATTAGTACTATGTGCAAATACATAGCAACAACTAATTATAGAGGCGCAACGATGGAACAACAACCGATTACCCCCGTATCGATCCCCATGCCGCCTCTAATGCAGTGGCGCGAATTCGCAGATTGGATACGTATGGAGCATGGCGTAGTACGTGGTTGGCTGGATAACGGCTACATCCCTACTCAACGAATTGGAAAACATCTGCTCGTTAACGTGGCTCTCTTATCCAAAAATTTATTGGAAAAGGATGACTTGGTTTAGTCACTTATCAGTAGGGATAAAGAGGTGAAAGGTATGGATATTAGCGGTGTATCAAATCAAGTCCCTTTAATGGACAGGTCTAAATTTGCTGAAGAAATTGGTATTTCTTTAGGTTCTTTAAACGAGATGATCAGAAAAGGTTATGTCCCTGTCATCCGTCTTAAAAACCAACATGGCAGAACAAAAAGGTCACTCGTTAACCTGGCTGCACTTCGTGTCACTTGCTTGGCAGAGGAGGGCGAGTCATGAACGTTCTTGTAGCGTGTGAATTTACTGGTGTAGTTAGAGATGCTTTTATCTCTTGCGGTCACAATGCCATGTCATGTGATCTTTTACCTTCAGAATCCAATGCTGGCCCACATTATCAAGGCTCTGTGTTTGATCTTGATTTGACCTCTTATGACCTTGTTATAGCGCATCCTCCTTGTACTGCTTTATGCGTCTCGGGCAATCGTTGGTATTCAAATTCTGAGGAACGTTACCAGGCTGCGTTATTTGTTGGGGAGCTTTGGTCCCGAGTCACGTCGCGGCTTTGTCTTGAAAACCCTGTGGGCGTTATCAATACGTTATTGCCTCATCTACCTAAACCGCAATATATCCAGCCT
This sequence comes from Neptunomonas japonica DSM 18939, assembly GCF_000422765.1. Classification (GTDB taxonomy): domain Bacteria; phylum Pseudomonadota; class Gammaproteobacteria; order Pseudomonadales; family Balneatricaceae; genus Neptunomonas; species Neptunomonas japonica. The sequence goes on from NZ_AUGR01000001.1 coordinate 234,246, forward strand.
TGGCAGTTTGGGCATGGTGAAACCAAAAAGACGGGGCTTTGGCTTCGTGGCCTTTCTCCTTTATCACAAACGAATGTTGTATCTGGTCGTGATAATCGCATTTGGAAAATGCCACCTTCAAAAGACCGCTCAAAGCTTCGTTCATTGACATACCCAGGCATTGCCGATGCGATGGCTACTCAGTGGGGAGCCTTATCATGAGAAACCCTCGCTTTCCTATCTTCCGTAAATTCTGCGCTGATGCGTGTAAAAAGCCACTGGTTACACAAGATGAATATCTCAAAGCCATTGATATGTATTTAGATATTTCTCGTGCGGGGAATGGTTCATCTAGAAGAGCTAACCTTCGCTGGGTTCAATTAGTAGCACACAAGTATTTAAGAACATCGGTATTAAGTGAATCTCACAACTACCCTCGTTCTGTGTTTATGGCCCTTAAAAGCCATAACCGTACCGTCTCCCGACACACTGCTAGTCCTCAAGACACTAAAAGCGGTGGGGGGCGTTCGAGTTCTCACCGACTCGGACGTTATAACAACCCGTTCCAAGGTGAATTCTTCAAGCGGCTGACATCCGTTAAAACTGTCCGGGCTCTAGTCTCTTCATACCTTACTGGGAGTCCGTTAAATACTGATGAGGTTGTACACAATGTACGGCCTTAACCTACAACACGCTCCAGGCGAAGTCTGCACACGCTGCAAAGCTGTGTTTGATAACGATAAGACCTTTGCAGCGTTTATCGACCCTTATTTTAATCGTGGTGCTTTGACTCTTTTTGGAGCTGAGTGTTGCAAAAAATGCGCTGAATCAATCCAGCGTTGGGGGACTGTTGCCCGCACTCAATATGCCACGGCTTACGGTATTAACGACCTGAACCTAGTACCTGTTCATGTGTGCTTAGTTTCCTGGTCTAGCTGGTGTCCGTTGTCTTATGAAACGTTCGGACTCCTCAAACGCCCCACACTAACAGCGTTTATCAATTCTCAAATTAAAGGTGAATATCATGGAAATCTCAATGCAAGTAATCGTTACAGCGGCTAAACGTTACGACTTCGACGGTAACAAAGGCGCTCAGGTCTACACACTCGGCGACATGATCGAAGAAGACGATCGTATCGGTTGCCCCGTCATGAAACTAACCGCTGAATACGGCGTTGTGGATAACTTACGCGGCGTTAAATTCCCCGCCAAATTCGATCTTAAATGCAATGTCCAGGTCGGCGCAAAAGACTCAATGAAGTACCACGTTATGAGCGCTATGCCGGTCTTATCTGGTCAACAAGAAAAGGCTTCTCAGCCTGCCAAGGCTTAACGGGTGTCGATAGCGGGCCGTTTTCAGAGAGTCGCTGTTCACTCATCTGAAAAACCGCAAACGCACGGACTTAACCAGAACACGTAACGCGGTGAACTATGAATTATCTCGGATGTGAAGGAAGTATTAGCGTCTCCAGCGAGGGTGCTCCTTTGTGTTCGGATGGTTGGCTTGTCGTTTCTCAGGAAGCGTTAATCCAACAAACAATGGCTCTCTCTCAGGCTGATGCAGCTGAGTTATGGCCGTTGCTCTTGGGCCTCCTAATGCTAGGTGCGTCTATTAAAATTTTGCGAACTGTTTTTTCGCAACCATTGAAAGGTAACTAATCATGAATATGAAACTTGCAGGGCTGGGTCGTCAAGGCTGGAAAAAAGTCGCGGTTGCATCTGTCATCGTGACTCCTTTGGTAACTCAAGTGGCTCATGCTGCACTGGATGCCGCTGTCACTACTCAGGTTGCAACAACCTCTGCTGATATCACTGAAGCGGGTACGTTGTTGGTAGGTCTGGCAGTAGTAGCAATGGGTATGCGTTGGCTTAAAGCTACGTTCTTCTAATCGTCCTTTGGTTAACTCGGGGGGCGTTCTTACGTCCCCTTTTTTGTTTAGGGGGTCACATGTTTATTGATGCGCATACCTTAGTACTTGTGGTGGGTTTGGTCTCGTTAACGATAGCGGTGTCCTGATGAATATTCACTACTTAACAAAACCTAACTTCAAGCCTCACCCGCTTAACTATGTGTTCATGGGGGTGTTTTTCTTTCTCGGTTTTTTGCCTGCCAGTGATGCATTAGCGGCGGATAGTTACTTTACCTATGCTGGTTTAAAACTCACTTCTTCTATTCAATCATCATGCGTGATATATGCAGACTTCAAATATACGGGTGGCCCGACTCATTTCGAATATAAAAACGCACGGGGCTCAGGGTCTAATTGTCATATCATTTATTACTCAGGGGGTACGGCGGGTTCTGGTGAACGTAATTCTTATATTACGTTCAGCTCTGTTACCTGTTCAGCCAGTGCCCCTTATTACTCTGAAAGCTCCCGTTCTTGTACTTCTACTGCTCCGGTTCCTGATGCCCCTGAAAATTGTTCTGATCTAGCCGGTCAAACCTCATCAGTTCGATCCGGTAACTTATCACTGTGTATTTCAGGTTGTCTTGCGGCTACGGGGGGCGGTGTCACTGTGTCGATTGGTGATACAAAATCACTCAATACCTACACCTATACTGGCGATACCTGCAACACCACACCCAACGTACCTTGGCAGCAACAATTCAAAGATGTTTTCGATGGTACTGATCATCAAGAACCGTCAGAAACGGAAGCTCAAAAAGATGATGGTGATCAGCATTCTTGTTATACCGTCGATGGTAAGTATTTAGGTCGTGTTTCTATAAAAGTTAATTGCCCAACTGATCAACAGCGTTGTTATAACAACGAAACGGGGAAATTTACTAATACCATAGGGCCTGGGCAATCCTGTGCAACCGGTGCCAGTACCAAGCAAGCGGCGGATCGTGACACGCTTAAAAAGTGGAATGAGAACACTGTCACCAACCCAGATGGTTCAACAACAACGACTACAACAGAAATAACGACTGAAACCGGCGCTGATGGTTCAAAGCACACCACCACAACGACCACTACCGGTGGTAAAAATGCTGATGGTACTGATAAAGAAGAAACAGAAACCACGTCTAAAAACTCATCTGATACCAATGAAAATACCAAAGAGACTATCTCAGGTTTAACCAACTGCGGGACTAAACCTAAGTGTGCAGGTGATGTTCTGGATTGCGCTTCTATTCAAATCCAATGGGCAACCTATTGTGACGGACAAGGTGCTGAAATTGGGGGGTTAGATAACTGTGCTTCTGCTCCTGTCTGTAAAGGAGATGCTATTCAATGTGCTCAGGTGTATCAGAACTGGAAAGCATCATGCCAAATGTCACAGACAAAATTAGATGAGGCGTTAACCAACTCTGATTATGTCGCGGCTAAAGCGGGGGCCGCCTTGGATGACAGTGGTGGGCTCTCAGGTATCTATGAACAAGTTAATGTTAATGATGCGTTAAACCTCGGCTCTGTACTGGGTGACAATGGCCGTTCCGGTTCTTGCCCCGCTGATGTCCCTTTGCCTTTCTCAATGGCAACTCAATATTTTAAATACGATTCTATTTGTCAGATGATGGATGCCTTGCGTCCGCTTGTCCTGTTTGCGGCGGCATTCTTCTGCGTAATGATGATTTATCGTGGAATAGTGGAGCAAACCTAATGCCTTTTATCATGGCTTTTATCTTCTCAATTGCTGGCCCTCTTGTCTGGACCATCATCCGTTTAATCGGTGTCTCTGCTGTCACCTTCGTGGGTATGAATATAGCGGTCTCCTTTGCTGTCGATTTCGTGATTGATAACTACAACAGCTTGCCTGCTGTTTTATTACAACTCATGGATTTAGCGGGTGTTAACTCGGCGATGGTGATGGTTGGTTCCACCATGTCTACCGTTGCCACTTTCAAAGCAGTCAACCGATTGAATTCAGTCTGGCGTGCTCCGGGCTCTAACAAGCCATTGACGGCATAAGGGGAAAAGCATGTTTTATTTATTTACGGGACAACCCGGCTCTAAGAAAACCGCCAACATGATTCATCATGTCATGTCTGACCCTGACAAAATCTTTGCGGGTCGTCCTGTCTACTTCTACAACATTACAGAATGTATCGTTCCGGGCTGGGAAGAGATAACAGAAGAGCAGGTGAAAGACTGGCCTAACTTCCTACCTGAAGGTGCCATTCTTCTTATCGATGAGGCTCAAGAAATATGGCGTCCTGCGGCATGGGACAAAACCACACCTATACACGTAACAGGATTAGAAAAGCATCGTCATCAAGGAATAGACATTATTGCCACCACTCAGCATCCCATGCTGATACATACGGCGGTACGTCGACAAGTCCAGCAACACAGGCATTTATCAGCCGCTTACGGTCTACGTTCCAAAGCGCTCATTTGGGAAAAGTGCATCAATGATCCTGATGACCACTTTGCTAAACAAGATGCTGCCAGTGAAAGTGCGAGTGTTCCCAAGTCTGTATTCAAGCTCTACAAATCCACTGCCTTAAACACCAATAAAAAACGTATTCCTAAAAAGGTCTACATGATTGGCTTTCTATTTGCGGCGGTGCTGATCGGTGGGGCTAACTTTACTTATGACCTAATGACCCGTGCGGATAACATGCAAGTTCAAGCCGGTACCAATGTTTTAGGCAGTGCATTAGCGGGAGTTTCTCCCGCCACTCAAGGCAAAAAATATGATCCGGTTTACCCCATAGAACCTGAAAAATACTTAGCCCTGTTTAAGCCACGAATCGCGGGAATTCCTGCCACGGCACCTATCTACGATGAACTACAAAAACCCGTTGAGGCTCCTCGCGTATTTTGTGTGCGCATCTATACATCCAAAGGACAGAACTGTCGCTGCCTTACGCAACAAGCCACCAAAGTGAATGTACCCCTAGGTCGATGTGATTCGTTAATTGATGACGGCATGTTTGATTCAACCCTGACTCAATCTGTGAAGTACGACAACCGTGGAAACTCCGATAACAGAGTCACTCAATCGAGGAGAACCGACTCATGATCTACTTATTTGTAGTCCTATTTTTAACCACATCAAGCGTTGATGCTGCGGATCGCCAGCTCAGTGAATGCCAGTACCTGGTAACTAAGTTAGAACAGATTAAACAGGCCAAACGAAAGGGCGGCTCTTCCAGGTACATGAACGCACTGAATCGAGAAAGGCAGAATATTAATAAGACCTACTACAAGCTTCGTTGCTCGATGACAAAAGAACTATTAAAGAGGTGATCTATGAAAATCAATATTGATGTGCCGGTTGAGCAAGTCTATGTCGATCTAGAGCGTGTGGTATCTATGCTGTTTACGGCTGAAACGGTATCAACGGCTTTCGTGGTTGCGTTTGTTCTGGCAGCTTCAAATATCGTCATCAAGCATACGTTTAATTATCGGTATAGCAGAGACAAAGAGGTCATGCTGTTAGAGGCTGAGAATACCCGTCTTGCTAACCTGCTTTTAAAATTATCCGTTTCCACTAAAAGTAATGACTAAATCTCTAATGCGACGCGCGCGCCCCGGTGTGTGGATGAGCGAAGCCCGCATGCTGGGGCGCGAGACACGACCCCTGTAACACGTGAAATATAACCCTTTAGATATACCCGTTAACTGTGTTTTGTTTATTAATTAACCAATTTCGTATGGTGAGATATGAAAAACCACGCTACTAGAGTTAGTTCTTATGATTTTTCAGAGTCAAAGACTGGTGATATTTTTATTGGTCAGGACTTTCAGACTGATTTGTCAGGTATCAATGTGATCATGTCCTCTGTAGATACAGTTAGACAGCTATATCGTTGTACGCTTGATCAAAATTGGCTGTCTGAGTTTGAGAATAAAATCCTTATACACAGATCAACGGTTCAAAAGGTCCAATTGAACGGTTTCGATTTTATTCTAGGCTCTGGTGGTGCTTCTCGTTTTCAATATCGATTACAAAATAACGAACTAGGTATGATCGTATTCGTTAAGTCTGGATCAGTAAAAGGCGAATTTGAAGGAACACACATAAAAATAGAATGCTCCCCGGGGATGCTATTACGTTACCAGGTTGATGTAGTACAGGCGTGGATGGATGGTGTTGTTTCTGAACTAACGGAAGGTGAATTTAGTTACCAGGGCGTTGCAATACATTTAGCAGTAGATGTACAGGGATGGGACGTTCCTAAAGACTTTATGCAACGATTACATTGCCGTTCTTCTAAACGTGTCTCTTATGATGGTATTGAATCTGCTGAGTACACTATGGCGGGGGTTACAGCGACTTACGGCGAAAATGAAACCATGACTTTTGGCTCTGTAAGCTCTGTTCAATTCTCTAACTATGACAAGACCAAACAAATGGTAGTTATGGATAAAGCTGATTTCTTTAAGTCTGCCTGGTCTGGTGAATTTGCTACACCTCTATGCTTCTCTGAATATGACCCTGATAAGCCTGTAAGACGCTTAGAGATGCGTTTCCATCATAGTGTTATCAATCAATTCCATGAAGGTCTACTCAAGCTAGACGGTGAAAAGGCTAGCTCTATGAAGTCATATCAAGATGTTTACCAACACTTGGGTGCTTTGTGGCGTTACTCCATGAATCAATTCAAGTTTATGCATAACGAAAACTGGTTTGATCCTATCTGGACAAAATTCACACAAGATGCAAATTTCAGACAAGCTCATGATGACGCTAAATATAAGCGCGTTTACAAAGAACCAGGGCGCGATAATGCTCGCAATATAGGCATGATGCTAGGGAACATGATTTCCATTTATGCCAGGAACAAAACCAAAGCTCATATAGCCATTAAATCACTGATAAAGATGCCTCTCTGGAATGAAATCTGCGGATACCTCTCTGATAAAGGCATGACGTTTGAAGACTTCTATCGGTGGTTCCAAGATGCCTTATTAGAAAGGCGTATGCGTTCTAAGTGGGGGTAGTGAATCGATGATTAAGCAAAAAACTAATGGCCGGTGGCTAGTTGATATCGAACCAGTTAAAGGTAAGCGGTTTCGTAAAACGTTTGATACTAAGGCTGACTGTAAACGTTATGAAGCACTCATATTAGCGAAATTCTCTAATAATGATGAATGGGTAAATCCTAATTCAGATAAGCGTTCATTAGTCGATATCGTCGATCTCTGGTATCAGCTACACGGGCATACGCTTAAAGATGGTTCTCGTCGATTCCAGGCACTGGTTAGATTGAGTAATGCTTTAGGTAATCCCATTGCTTCCAGGTTAACGTCTGCAATTTTTTTGTTGTATAGAAATCAACGAACCAATCTAGGTTTGAAACCAAAAACACTCAACAACGAGCTCACATATATAAGAGCTGTGTTTAATGAGCTGATAGCGCTAGAGCAATTGAACTATGCGAACCCTCTAGAGAAGGTCAGGCCTTTGAAAGTCCCTGAAAGGGAACTTACCTGGTTAAATAAGGAAGAGATTAATGAATTGTTTGCTGCGGTAAACGAAAGGTCTAATTACAGCAAGAATCCACATTTGCAGTTATTGATAGAAATCTGTCTTTCAACGGGTGCTAGATGGTCTGAAGCTGAAAGTCTTAATCCGTCACTGGTAAAAAACAACCAGGTAACTTTTGTAGATACAAAGAATGGTAAGGCCAGAACGGTTCCTATCTCAGAAGACCTAGCAAATAGACTGCATAAGCATTGGAATGAGTGTGGTCCGTTTACTAGTGCTATCGGTGCATTTAGGCGTGTCCTGGATAAAACAGGAATCGAGCTTCCAGAAGGTCAGGCAACGCACGTACTACGACATAGCTTTGCGAGTCACTTTGTTATGAATGGTGGGAACATTGTCACGTTACAAAGGATTCTAGGGCACTCATCAGTTAAGACAACGATGCGTTATGCTCACCTATGTCCCGACTTTTTGAACGATGCTATTAAGTATAATCCGATGAGCATTATCGGGTTGTTTTGAAATTTATAGGATATAAGTAATGTTAATAATCCTTTAAGTGTACTTATACATAATGTTGAAATGTACATGTTGGTTTAATGTATATGTAGATAATATCAACCTATATGTTGCAAATATATGTTGTTATTTAAGTAGTTTTTGTTTTTTTTTGTAGATGTTTGTTTGTTGATTTGTATATGTTGTCGTACATTGTTGTACATGTGTGCGTTTTGTTCTCAAGGATAAGTATGACCTTTAAACATTTTGATTTAGTCGTTGTTAAGCCTGATTTTGATTCTTCTCTAATTGATGTAGTTCTAGAGCTTGAGCATTTAAGGCGCCTTCAATTGAGAGGAGACACACCGGCACCAATATTTTTTCAGTTGAAAATGGTTTTTCATTTACTAGAAAGCCTTGGTTCTGCGCGAATAGAGGGTAATCATACGACTCTTGCTGATTATGTTGAAAATAAGATAAGTAGTGAAAGTGCTCCTAGCGAAGATATTCAAGAGATCAAGAACTTAGAAGAAGCTATGAGTTATGTGGAAGAGTGTTTGTCCGAAAGCTCAGAGATTACACATACATTTATCAAAGAGCTGCATCATTTGACCGTTAAAGGCCTGAAGAAAGAAGGTGATGATACTCCAGGAGCGTATAGACAGCATAACGTATCTATTTCTGGATCAAAGCATACGCCTCCAGATATTACACATGTCCAACCGTATATGGATGAATTGGTTAATTTTATTAATGCTGAAGGGCCAGCAAAATATGATTTGTTAAAGACCGCAATTGCTCACCATAGGTTCTGTTGGATACATCCCTATGGAAACGGGAATGGTCGAGTAGTGCGTTTGTTGACGTATGCATTATTAATTAAGTATGGGTTTAATGTTCAAACTGGCGGGCGAGTTTTAAATCCGACAGCTGTATTTTGTAATGATCGGGAAGAGTACTACCGTAACTTGGAGTTAGCTGACCAGGGAACGGACAAAGGCATTCAGTCTTGGTGTAGTTATGTGTTGTCAGGTATACGGGATGAGTTATACAAAGTAGATCGTCTTACGGATTATGCTTATCTGAAAAATAAGATTCTATTACCAGCTATAGATTTGGCTAAAAACCGGGGCTTGATCAACACAGAAGAAGAGATAATCTTGCGTTTTGCATTGGAGAAGGGAGAGTTTAAAGCAGGAGACCTTTCTGATGTAATGCCTAGCCTGTCTGCTAGGCAAAGAACTTATTTAATCGGCAAATTAACTGATGCAGGAATGATTCAGCCTTCTAGACCTGGGGCAAGGTCATACATAATTCAGTTTATGAATAACGCCTTGTTACGTGGAGTGATGAGAAGTCTTGAGGCTGAAGGCTTTACTCCATCTCAGAGCTAGATAAACGATGTTATTCAGCACGATCTAATTATTAGTTTCGACACTTTTTCGACACATGCAGTAATTCTTAAACGCCAGACATGAAAAAGGCCTGTAAAAACAGGCCCTTATCATTATGTTTTGGTGGAGGTGGCGGGTTTCGAACCCGCGTCCGCCAATCCGCCGCCATAAGGTCTACATGCATAGACACCTCTATTAAGTTAACCCACCACGGCCCGAGGGTCAGGGCGTTTAGGGCGAGCCTTTTTAGTTTTAACCGTTCAGCTTAAGGCGAAGCATCCGGGCGGTTCTGTCTCAAATGACACCGCGAACCTCTAAGTTACAGACACCTTTGAGTGCGGCGCTAGCGGCCCTTAGGCTGCTAGAGCGTAGTTATCGTCGTTAGCAACTATAACTGTGTAGTAATTGATTTACGTGATTCACTACACTCACGGCATGCACTTAAGGTTTTGTAATCAGCGTCGAAGCCATGTCACCCCCAAGTAGCGGGGATTATAGCGGTTCGTGTGTATGAAAAGAAAGAAGTTTCGTACCTGTTTTAACGTTCCGCCATGATGCGTTGTTTTTGGCGATCCCAATCACGGTTCTTTTCAGTCTCGCGCTTATCATGCAATTTTTTACCTTTTACTAAGGCAATTTCGCATTTTACGCGGCCAGTCTTCCAGTAAAGGCCTAAAGCAACGCAGCTATAGCCTTTTGCTTCAACCTCTTCAGTGAGTCTGTCTATCTGGCGGCGGTGCAATAATAGTTTGCGGTCACGACGCGGTTCAGTGACAAAGTGGGTGCATGCTTGTGATAAAGGGGAGATGTTGGCACCCACAAGCCATGCTTCGCCATCCTTGATCAGGACGTATGAATCGACGAGCTGTCCACGGCCGTCTCGAAGGCTTTTTACTTCCCAGCCGGCAAGTGAAACGCCTGCTTCCAATTTGTCCTCGATATGGTATTCATATCGAGCACGTTTGTTGAGGCAGATGGTGCTACTCGTATTTTTTACTTTCTTCTGTTTAGCCATAGTGCGCGATTATAGCGATGGAGAGGGTTGGTAGGAAGCTGCTTAGTCCTTATTTATTGATTATTTAGTGAAGGATTTTGCAAATTTGCTGCGACTAAAGTTGTCAACGCCGCAAAGAAAGGGAACAATGCGCGCTTATTTATACTAATAGCAAAGAAAATATACTCGAGAAACGTATGCAAGAAAAATTATCAATTCATGGTGCTTGGTCAAACCGTTGGGTTTTTATCTTGGCAGCAACCGGATCTGCAGTTGGTTTAGGTAATATTTGGAAGTTTCCTTACATCACCGGTGAGAATGGTGGTGGGGCCTTTGTACTGGTTTATCTCGTGTGTATCTTGATGGTAGGTATTCCTATCATGGTGTCAGAAGTATTGATCGGTCGCCGTGGTAGACAAAGCCCTATTAACTCGATGAAAGACTTAGCTGTTGAATCGGGGCTCACAACCAAGTGGTCCTTAGCTGGTTGGATGGGCGCGTTGGCTGGTGTCATGATTTTCTCTTTCTATTCTGTAGTTGCCGGCTGGGTGCTTTACTACGTGACCGGGATGGCTAATGGCGACTTTATTGATATCGGTAGCGAGATGGCCGGTAAGCGCTTCGAAACGTTATTAGGCGACTTTGAAACGCTACTAATTTGGCACAGTGTCTTCGTTGTCATGGTGATGGCTGTTGTTGCTGGCGGTGTGAATAAAGGCTTGGAGCGTGCTACACGTATCATGATGCCCGCATTGTTTGTGCTGTTGTTTATTCTATTAGCTTACTCTATGACCTCGGGTGCATTTGAGCAGGGCTTTGATTTCTTGTTTCATTTTGATCCTTCCCAGCTCACCTGGGACTCTGTGCTTGTCGCACTAGGGCACTCTTTCTTTACCTTGTCGTTGGGTATGGGGTCAATTATGGCTTATGGCTCTTATATGCCGAAAAAAGCCAGTATTGGTGGTACGGTTGTGATGATCGCACTCTTGGATACATTGGTTGCTTTGGTAGCGGGTTTAGCAATTTTCCCTATCGTATTTGCTAATCAGTTAGATCCTGGTGCTGGTCCTGGTTTGATGTTTATTACCTTGCCTGTTGCCTTTGGGCAGATGCCAGGCGGGCATATCTTTGGCTTCTTGTTCTTTGTGCTTATTGCCGTTGCTGCATGGACATCCGCTATTTCGTTGATGGAGCCTGCGGTTGCATGGATGGTCGAGAAATTTAAGATCAAGCGTCTTCCTGCCTGTACTGCATTAGGTGTTTTAGTGTGGACGCTGGGTGTGGCGTGCTTGGGGTCGTTCAACTTTATGTCTGATTTCAAAGTAGCAGGTATGACCTTCTTTGATCTTATGGACTTTGCAACGGCTAATATTATGTTGCCGTTGGGTGGCTTGTTTATTGCTATTTTTGCGGGCTGGAAAGTTAAACAGTATGCATTGCAGGATGAGTTGGCTATGCAGGGTTTTTGGTTTTCTGCATGGTATTTTGCTATTCGTTACGTTGCTCCGGTTGCGGTTGCAGCAATTTTTGCTCTAAATTTGTACAATAAGTTTGCCGTGTAGAGTGGAAAGTTAAAACATGACGCAAGTTAATCGCAGTGCATTAGTGCTGCATAGCGCCCAGCAGATGTTCGATATAGTGAATGATGTGTTGGCATATCCGGATTTTTTACCCTGGTGTGCCAATACTGAACTTCTCTTTGAAGATGAGCAGCAGATGGAGGCCACGCTTTATTTAGCAAAAGCGGGTTTGAAATATAGTTTTACGACGCATAACAGCTTAGTTCGGCCTAAAAAAATTGAGCTTGAGCTTGTAGAAGGGCCCTTCTCACAATTATCTGGGCATTGGACTTTTGAGGCGTTAAGTGACGAAGCGTGTAAAGTGAGCTTGAGCTTAGGTTTTGAGTTTGAAGGTAAGTTGAAAAATTTAGCTATGAGCAAAGTGTTTAACCAGGTGGCGACTACCTTGGTTGATGCTTTCGTGCAGCGAGCCGATGCAATTTATGAGTAATACTATGATTAATGTAGAAGTTGCTTTTGCTTTGCCTAGCGAGCAAAAAATTATTGCGCTTAAGGTTGAAGAGGGGGCTACAGCTTACGATGCAGTAAAGCTATCGAAAGTGGATGAGGTTTATCCGCAGATTAATATCGATTCCGACCCAATGGGGATTTTTGGTAAAGCGATAAAAGACCCAAAAGTGACTGTTTTAAAAGAAGGAAATAGAGTTGAGATCTACCGCCCGCTGATTGCTGATCCTAAAGAGGCTAGAGCAAAACGGGCAGCAAAAATCAAAGCACAACAAGAGACGCAACAATAATTATTGCTGTGCCTCTGCTGCAGAAGGTTTGTAATCACCCGACAAGTTAGTTAATTGTCCGTCGGTGAAGAACAGTGAAAGATGTTCTTGTGTTCTGCTTTCTCCACCTTTTTTTAAGGTGGAAATATAGTCCCAACGTTCGCCGTTAAAAGTATCAACAACCAGCGGAGTGCCTAGCACATAGCGAACTTGTTTATAGTTCATGCCTGGCTTGAGTTGGTCGACCATCTCTTGTGTAATGATGTTCCCTTGTGGGATATCAATTTTGTAAACGCCAGGAAATCCTGAGCAGCCTGATAACAAAGTTACGGCGATAATGCTAATTAGAAACTTTCGCATCTGTAAATGACTTCCACTTTTACGTGTAAATAAAGATAATAGAGTCTAACATCCAGTTGTTGGAATCAATAGAGTAAAGATCATGTCCGTCGAAAATCAAGAATTAAGGAAGGCAGGCCTTAAAGTTACTTTGCCACGCGTTAAAATATATCAGATTCTCGAAAAAGCAGGTGAGGGTGATCATTTTAGTGCTGAAGATATCTATAAACTGCTGATGGAAATTGGCGAAGATGTTGGTTTGGCAACAGTTTATCGTGTGCTAACTCAATTTGAAGCAGCAGGTTTGGTGACTCGTCATCACTTTGAAGGTGGGCATTCTGTTTTTGAATTGGCAAGCGCTGAAGAGCACGACCATATTGTTTGCGTCAAATGTGGCAAGGTGCGAGAGTTTGTTGATCAGAAACTGATTGATCGTCAGTACGAAATTGCTAAAGACTTAGGTTTTACTATTACAGATCGTACAATTTATCTTTACGGTGTCTGTGTAGACGGTTGTACTGCTAAATAGATTAAATCGTATTAATAAAGAGCCGACTCAGTGTCGGCTTTTTGGTTTTTTGCCGTTAGCTAAGCCATCTATTGGCTAGACTCCTAACATTTCCTTTGCATGCTCAATTGAGCGCTTAGTTACATCAATCCCACCTAGCATGCGTGCAATTTCTTGAACTCTTTCTTTTTTTAGCAGCGTATTTATGTGTGTATGTGTGTGTTCTTTACCGGCACGTTTGCAAACAAATAGGTGTTGATGCCCTTGTGAAGCTACTTGCGGCTGATGCGTTACACACATTATCTGTGCTCGCTCTCCCAGCTGGCGAAGCATTCGCCCGACAACTTCCGCTATAGCGCCACCAATACCAACATCCACTTCGTCAAAGATTAGCGTAGGCGTTGTTGAGCTTTGTGCAGTGATAACCTGAATGGCAAGACTGATGCGCGAAAGCTCACCTCCAGAGGCTATTTTTGCGAGCGGGCGAGCGGGTTGACCTTTGTTGGTGGCGATTAAAAACTCAATGTCTTCTAAGCCGCTTGCTTGCGGGGCGTCTGTTTCTGTCAGGGTCGCCATGAAGTTGGCTGAAGTCATGCCCAGTAAATGTAGTTGTTCGTTAATTTGTTTGTTTATCTGTCTGGCTGCTTTTCGGCGTACAGCACTGAGTTTTGTTGCAGCATGGGTGTATTCAGAGCGAATTTTATCTACATCAATGCTGAATTGCTCAAGCGTCTCGTCTGTACTTTGTAAAGCATCGAGCTCTGTTTTTAGTTGCACATGAAAAGCGGGCAATGTTTCGGGTGATACACGGTGCTTGCGAGCAATGTCATAAATGCATGAGAGGCGCTCTTCTGTCTCTGTTAAGCGCTCTGGGCTGATTTCGACACGATCAAGGTAGTGACGAAGTTCTTGAGTGGCTTCATCAATTTGTATTTGAGCACTGCTCAAGAGCTCTGTTGCTTGGGTAACGGCAGGTGCTTGGTCGTTTAATTCTGCAAGTAGTTGTAATGCTTGATGCAATAGTTGATTGCAGCTCTCTTGTTCTGCTTCGCAAGTGACTTCAAGAATTTTATGCCCGTTTTGTAAAATGCTGCCGGCTTGGCTTAGTGTTTTTTGTTCTTGCTCAAGGGTTGTTAGCTCGCCTTCAAGCATGCCTAGTTGGTCTAATTCGTTTAACTGGTAGCTAAGGAGTTGAACTTTGGCTTGGTGTTCCTCTCCTTGATTAAGTAGGGCGTCTAGGAGTTTTTGTTGTTTGTGCCACTGCTGGAAAAGGTTCTTAACTTTTGTTGCTTGAATGATCTGGCCAGCAAACTGATCGACCAGTTCGCGGTGATGGTCTTTCTTTAAAAGGCGCTGGTGTTCATGTTGTCCATGAATGGCAATAAGGTGCTCACCAAATTCTTTGAGTGCATTAAGTGGGCAGGGTTGGCCGTTAATATAGCTCCGAGAACGTCCTTCTCGCGTAATTACACGTCGGATAATGCATTCGTTGTCTTGATCAAGGTCTTGCTCTTTGAGCCATGTTTTAGCATCGTGAAGCGCATCAATATTAAAGCTTGCAATAATCTCTGCCCGTTCTGCTCCATGTCTCACGCTGCCGCTATCGGCTCTGTAGCCAAGTGTTAATCCCAATGCATCTAGCATGATGGATTTTCCGGCACCGGTTTCACCGCTGACTACTGTCATTCCTTGCTTTAGTTCAAGATCTAGCGATTCGACAATAGCGTAGTTGCGGATGGTCAGTTGCGTCAGCATTTTGATTATTCCATACATGTGTATTTATACAGTACTTTATTTATAGGCGATTTTTGCGTCAGGTGCAATCGTGTCAAATCAATCCTATTGAAAAAAAGTCGAATTAGGGTTGAATTTACGGCTTGGGGCCCCATAAAGATCGCATTCTAGTTTTTTAGTATTTTATGGCTGCTTGAGTTGGAGAGCCCCATGGCGAATGACCAGACGACACAAAATGAAACGGTTGAATCCGCAGATGTGGATAACGTGAACCTTGATGCATCAAATCTTGATGAGTCAGAAGCGGCAGTAGATGCCAATGATGAGCAAGCTGGCGAAGCTGCGGATGACGTAGCAAAACAGTTGTCCGAAGCTCAGGCAGAGGTTGCTGTACTTAAAGAGCAGGTTTTGCGCTCAGCTGCTGATGTTCAAAATGCTCGTCGTAGAGCAGAAAAGGATGTTGAGAAAGCTCACAAATTTGCTCTTGATAAATTTGTGAATGAAATGCTGCCTATCGTAGATAGCTTAGAGCGTGCGCTAGAAACCTGTAGTGCTGATGATGAAGCAACGAAAGCATTACGCGATGGTGTTGAAATGACACATAGCATGTATATCGCGGGCTTGGCAAAATTTAATGTTGATCGTATTGATCCACAAGGCGAAGCTTTTGACCCGGTTTCACATCAGGCTATGTCAATGGTAGATGCGCCGGATGCGCAACCTAATACAGTAATTGCTGTTATGCAGAAAGGCTATAGCCTAAACGGCCGTTTGATTCGCCCTGCCATGGTTATCGTGTCAAAAAGTTAAAAAAACCACATTAAATGCCTTGAAATTGTACAAAACGTATCCATATAAAGGGCATACAGATTTTAACAGATTTACAGCTCATTGAATTGAGCAATGAATAGCGGAGAAAGAAAGATGGGCAAAATTATCGGTATAGATCTAGGTACTACCAACTCTTGTGTGGCAGTTCTGGATGGCGACAAAACACGTGTTATTGAAAACGCTGAGGGTGATCGTACAACCCCTTCTATTATTGCCTATACAGAAGATGAAATTTTGGTAGGTCAGTCTGCAAAGCGTCAGGCTGTAACTAACCCGCATAACACACTATATGCTATTAAGCGTCTAATTGGCCGTCGTTTTAAAGATGACGTTGTTCAGAAAGATATCAGCATGGTTCCATATAAAATCGTTGAAGCTGATAATGGCGATGCTTGGGTTCAGGTGCGAGATGACAAGATGGCTCCGCCACAGATCTCTGCTGAAATCTTGAAGAAAATGAAGAAAACCGCTGAAGACTATCTGGGCGAAGAAGTAACTGGCGCAGTTATTACTGTTCCTGCTTACTTTAACGATTCTCAGCGTCAGGCAACTAAAGATGCTGGTAAAATCGCAGGTCTAGACGTTAAACGTATTATTAACGAGCCAACAGCAGCAGCACTTGCTTACGGTATGGATCAGTCTAAAGGTGATAAAACAATCGCTGTTTATGACTTAGGTGGCGGTACGTTTGATATCTCTATCATCGAAATTGCAGATGTAGACGGTGAGCACCAGTTCGAAGTATTGGCTACTAACGGTGATACTTTCCTTGGTGGTGAAGATTTCGATATGCGCCTAATCGAGTATTTGGCAGCTGAGTTCAAAAAAGAGTCAGGTATCGATCTACATAACGACCCTCTAGCTCTACAGCGTCTAAAAGAAGGTGCTGAAAAAGCTAAAGTTGAGCTCTCTACTGCTCAGAGCACTGATGTTAACTTGCCATATATCACTGCTGATGCAACAGGTCCTAAGCACCTTAACGTTAAAATTACGCGTGCTAAGTTAGAGTCTTTGGTAGAAGAGTTAGTGACTAACTCTATCAACCCATGCCGTACTGCTTTGAAAGATGCAGGCCTAAGCGCTTCTGACATCGACGAAGTTATCTTGGTAGGTGGTCAGACACGTATGCCTATGGTTCAGCAAGTTGTTGCTGATTTCTTTGGTAAAGAAGCACGTAAAGATGTTAACCCAGATGAAGCAGTAGCCGTGGGCGCAGCGATTCAGGGTGCGGTATTGTCTGGTGATGTAAAAGACGTTCTATTGTTGGATGTTACACCACTAACGTTGGGTATCGAGACTATGGGTGGCGTAGCTACTGCATTGATCGAAAAGAACACAACTATCCCAACTAAGAAATCGCAGATCTTCTCTACAGCTGACGATAACCAGAATGCAGTAACTATCCATGTTGTGCAGGGTGAGCGTAAACAGGCTACACAGAATAAATCACTAGGTCGTTTTGACTTGGCTGATATACCACCTGCTCCACGCGGTGTGCCTCAGGTTGAAGTAACATTCGACTTGGATGCCAACGGTATCCTAAACGTGTCTGCTAAAGACAAGGCAACAGGTAAAGAGCAGTCAATTATCATCAAGGCTTCTTCTGGTTTGAGTGATGAAGAGATCGAACAAATGGTTCGTGATGCAGAAGCTAACGCTGATGCTGATAAGCTGTTTGAAGAGTTGACTCAAGCGCGTAATCAGGGTGATGCAATGGTTCACTCTGCGAAGAAAACACTGAAAGAAGGTGGCGATAAAGCAACTGAAGAAGAGAAAACAGCTATTGAAGCTGCGATCGCTGATTTAGAAGAGTCATTAAAAGCAGATGATAAAGCTGATATCGAAGCTAAAACTGAAGCACTGACTGCTGTTATCTCTGCACTCGCTGAGAAAATGTATGCAGATGCTGCTCAGCAAGGCGAAGGTGCTGAACAGCCAAGTGCTGAAGCAGAATCTCCTGCTGATGACGCTGTTGATGCTGAGTTTGAAGAAGTTAAAGATGACAAGAAGTAAACACTTCTTGCCCTTGTAAATACTGAAGTGTGACAGCGCGGGCGTTAGCCCGCGTTGTTGTGTCCGGCTCCCGGCGGGAGCTAACCGCTGCAAGAGAATTAACCCGGATATGTCTAAGCAAGATTATTATGAAATTCTAGGTGTTGACCGCAACTCCAACGATCGGGATATCAAAAAAGCATTTCGCCGTCAGGCGATGAAGTATCACCCAGACCGTAATCCTGATGACGAAACTGCTGAAGAAAAATTCAAAGAGCTAAATGAAGCTTACGAAGTGCTTTCTGATGCGCAGAAAAAAGCAGCTTATGATCAGTATGGCCATGCCGGGGTTGATCCAAATATGCGTGGCGGTGGTTTTGATGGCGGCTTCTCTGATGTATTCGGTGATGTGTTTGGCGATATTTTTGGCGGGGGAGGCGGTGGTCGTCGTAGCTCCGTTCAGCGTGGTGCAGATCTACGCTACACCATGGAGCTATCGTTAGAAGAAGCAGTCCGTGGCGTTGAGAAAACCATTAAAGTACCTACATTGGTTCCTTGTGAGCCGTGTGATGGTACGGGTGCTAAAAAAGGTACGTCGGCTAAAACCTGTGGTACCTGTGGCGGTGTTGGTCAGGTGCGCATGCAGCAGGGGTTTTTCTCTGTGCAGCAGACTTGTCCTACGTGTCGCGGTGAAGGGAAGGTTATCAGCGACCCTTGTAATAGCTGTCATGGCCAAGGGCGTGTTGAGAAGACGAAGACCTTGTCTGTTAAAATTCCGGCCGGAGTGGATACGGGCGATCGTATTCGTTTGTCTGGTGAAGGTGAAGCAGGTGGTCACGGTGGTCCAGCCGGTGATCTATACGTTCAGGTAAGTGTGCGTGAGCATGCGATTTTTGAACGTGATGGTCGACATCTTTACTGTGAAGTGCCCATTAGTTTTATTGATGCAGCCTTAGGTGGTGAGTTAGAAGTGCCTACCCTAGATGGCCGTGTAAAACTGAAAGTACCGTCAGAAACGCAAACCGGTAAGCTGTTCCGCCTACGTGGTAAGGGTGTGGCTCCTGTGCGTGGTGGTGGTGCTGGTGATTTGATGGTAAAAGTGGTTGTAGAAACCCCTGTGAGCCTGAACAGCCGTCAAAAAGAGCTGTTACGTGAGTTTCAGGAAGCCACTAAAGATGGGCAAAAAAAGCATAGTCCAAAGAGGCACTCCTTCTTTGACTCTGTGAAAAAGTTTTTCGAAGATTGATGTGTAATCGGGCCGCTTAGCGGCCCGAGTTGTCTGGAGTATTGAATGACGATTTTAAGTACAGAGCCAGCTAAGTTGTGGCTGAGTATCCAGGAAGAAGCAAAAACTGAAGTAGCGAAAGAACCTTGCCTGGCTAGCTTTTACCACTCTTGTATTATTAATCACTCTGATCTGAAATCAGCACTGTCCTACCTTTTGGCAAGTAAGCTAGCCGACGATGTCATGTCATCATTGTTGCTTCGTGAGTTGCTAGAAAAAGCGATGGATGCCGACCCTCAAATAATTACTGCGGCGTGTCACGATATTATAGCGGTAAGAAAGCGCGATCCTGCTGTCGTGCATTGTTCTACCGTGTTGCTTTATTTAAAGGGTTTTCATGCGCTGCAGGCACACCGTGTGGCTCATTGGTTTTGGCATCAGAACCGCCGCTCAATGGCGCTATATATCCAGAGTCGTGTTAGCACTATGTGCCAGGTGGATATTCATCCTGCTGCTTGTATCGGTCAAGGGGTGATGTTTGATCACGCTACCGGTATTGTCGTTGGTGAAACGTGCGTCATCGAGAATGATGTGTCTATTTTGCAGTCGGTAACGCTAGGCGGAACGGGTAATGAAAGCGGTGACCGTCATCCGAAGATTCGCGAAGGTGTATTGATTGGTGCGGGTGCGAAGATTTTAGGCAATATAGAAGTAGGTAAAGGCGCCAAAGTAGGCGGTGGCAGCGTCGTGCTAGATAATGTGCCTTGTCACACTACCGTTGTTGGTGTTCCTGCCCGAGTGGTTGGTGATTCGGGGTGTGAGAAACCAGCCTTTAATATGAACCAGCAAATATCTCTAGAAGAGAATTCAGCGCAGGCACACGAGAAGAGAGTTAAATAATGAGAATTGCAGTAATGGGTGCCGCTGGGCGCATGGGTAAAGCCTTGATCGAAGCGGTTTGCCAAGCAGAAGGCGTTAAGTTGAGTGCTGCTGTTGTGCAACCGGGTAGCTCGCTAGTGGGAGCTGATGCTGGTGAGTTGGCGGGTGTTGGCAAGCTAGATGTTCGTTTAGTCGATAAGTTGTCTGACGCAAAAGACGATTTTGATCTGTTGATCGACTTCACAACACCAGAAACAACCATGAGCAACTTAGATTTTTGTGCCGCTCATGGTAAAAAAATTGTGATTGGCACGACCGGCTTATCAGATAATCAAATTCAACATTTAGCCGAATGTGCAAAGCAAACGGCTGTTATGTTTGCGCCAAATATGAGTGTAGGTGTGAATGTTTGTTTTAAGGTGTTGGATCTTGTAGCACGCACGTTAGGTGATGATTACGATATTGAAGTAATCGAAACTCACCATCGCCATAAAGTGGACTCTCCATCGGGTACCGCATTGCGTTTAGGTGAAGTGGTTGC
Source organism: Neptunomonas japonica DSM 18939 (assembly GCF_000422765.1). Lineage (GTDB taxonomy): Bacteria > Pseudomonadota > Gammaproteobacteria > Pseudomonadales > Balneatricaceae > Neptunomonas > Neptunomonas japonica. Next base: position 254,845 of record NZ_AUGR01000001.1, read on the forward strand.
CGATGCGCTAGGGCGTGACCTTAAAGAGTGTGCTGTTTATGGCCGTGAAGGTCAGACGGGCGCGCGTACTCAAAAAGAAATTGGCTTTGAAACCATTCGCGCAGGTGATGTTGTAGGCGATCATACAGTGCTGTTTGCTACTGAAGGTGAACGTATCGAAATTACCCATAAGGCGAGTAGTCGTATGACTTTTGCCAAGGGCGCTGTACGAGCAGCAGCTTGGTTAACAAAGCAGCCAACAGGCCAGTTTGATATGCAGGATGTCTTGGGTCTGCGTTAAGCTCGAGCTGATTTTCTGTTTTAAAAAGCCGCTCTTGAGCGGCTTTTTTTATATGGTCTAAAATAACATCTTAAATACAGATTTTTGTTTCCTTTAGTGAATTTTTTTCTTATGGTATTTTATACTTTGGTATTGATAAGAAAAACAGTGAGGTGGTAGGGATATGTCAGCTGAGAAGTTTCCAACATTAACAGAAATGGGTATTGATGAACCTTCTGATATCGAGCGTTATACGTCTCGTATTGAAGGTGATGTGGATATCCTGAAGATTTACTTTCATCGCCACCAAGGCGACTGGATGACGAAAAGCAAAAAATTTAAATTCAAGCGTATGCACAAAAACATGCGAGTGAATGAAGGGCGCGTACCTTATATTGCTACGACTGAGTCTTCTCCTTACTTTTTGCGTGCAGTAGCAGAGCTGGATCAGCTGGTTAGTGCTGAGAAAACAACGCAAACACGTAAGGCTAAATTGCTGGATGATATTGAGCATCTAGAGAAAGTTGTTGCGCGTAAGATAGAAGATATTCGTCGTCAGATTGACGAAATCTAAATAGCGGCTGCCTGTCAGCAGGTATACCCGTTCGCTGTTAAAAGGGGTCTGGCAACACATCTATATGGGTTGCATAGAGTATTTCACAGGCCCCTGCTCCTACATCTTGACGTGTCATTGATGTATTCCAGAAAAAGCCGTCAGTGCTTCGTACATCGACTAGCTGCCCAGAAATTTGAACAATATCCCCCTCATCTACTTTTGATATTTTATCCTTCACTGCTTGATTGGCAGGAATAATATGTACATTAGATGAACTTGTTTCTAACTCTTTGCGTGGAATAGGTAACTTATCTGCTCTCCAGTGGAACCAACGGCCGCTCTGCGTGATTTTTATCTGATCAGCCACTTGTGGGTTAGCCATAGCTCCCCAGCCTAAGGCAAAGTCATAGGGCGAAAGGTCTGCTTCTCTTCCAAGTCGATAGCGCTCTTTGCCTAATAGTCGAGCTGAAAAGTGTATTTCTGCTTTGGGTTGCAAGATGTATTCATTGAGTAAGAAGGGTTGTGCGTTCTGCTGTGCGCTCTCTATCGGCTTTTGTATAGGCGCTGCAAGGGATGCTAGCACGGGAGTGATACCGGATTGGTATTCTGGTTCAGTGTTATTGTTTGGCGCTAACCAGATGAAAAACATCACGATGGCACCTAGTACAGCAAGTAGTCTGAACATGCGTGGTCCTTTAAATTCTCTATCTTGATTATATATCAAGGCTGAAATTTTGCTTTTTTTGAATAGCTAGTGGGAATGTAATTGAGCATTGTATTAGCTTTGTGATGCATGTTTTATATCAATGATTTTATTGTGAATGAATGATAAATATTACTGTCATAACGCGCTTGCACAATGCGTTAGTCATGTCTTATGTTGTAGGTCAATGCAGTCAATCTTATTAGGAGTTAACGTATGTACAAGCTCGCTTTTTTTGTTCCTGAGTCTCATCTTGATGTGGTGAAAGTTGCTTTGTTTGAACACGGTGCAGGCAAAATAGGGGATTACGAAGCTTGCTGCTGGCAAGTCTTAGGGCAAGGGCAGTTTCGCCCTGGAGAAGGAAGCCAACCTTTTGTTGGAGAGCTTGACCAGTTAGAGATGATGTCTGAGTGGAAGGTGGAAATGGTATGTGAAGACCACCTGATCAAAGAAGTGGTTGCTGTGCTGAAGCAAGTTCACCCTTACGAAGAAGTCGCTTACGACGTCTACAAACTCGCAGATATTTAATTGAAGTTTAACGAGTGAATTAAAGGTTTGTATTTCAGGGAGAGATGAGTGACTCAGCTATTAATGCGTTATTCCCGTATTTTGGAAATTGTCGGTGATATCGTAAAAGTCCATGTGCCGCTGTCCGAGGACGGCGTGTCGGCTATCTGTTTTGGTGACTTGGCACTTATAGAAAGCGTTGAGCACAGTGGTCGCCCCCCTCATTTATCGCAAGTTATTTTACTGGAAGGTGAATCGGTTTCTTTACAGGTATTTTCCGGTACTAAGGGGTTATCAACACATTCTGCCGTGCGCTTTCTTGGCCGCTCTATGCAAGTGACATTCTCTCCTAATATTTTAGGGCGGTCTTTTTCCGGCACCGGGCGTTCTATTGATGGCGGCCCTGAGCTAACGCAAGAGCCCACGATTGAAATCGATGGCCCTACAGTAAACCCCGTTAGGCGAGTGCTGGCTTCACGGATGATTCGCACAGATGTCCCAATGATCGACTTGTTCAACTGTCTGGTCGAAAGTCAGAAAATCCCTATATTTTCAGTGGCTGGAGAGCCTTACAACCAGCTATTAGCGCAGATTGGTGCTCATGCTGATGCAGATATCGTCGTGTTTGGCGGTATTGGTTTGGTTTTTGATGACTATCATTATTTTCGCCAAGCTTTTGAAGAAGCGGGTGTGTTAGCACGTACGGTGATGTTTGTTCACCAAGGCTCTGATCCTGTTGTAGAAGGGTTGCTTGTGCCTGATATGACATTGGCAGTAGCCGAGCGTTTTGCAGTGGAAGAAGGTAAGCGTGTTTTGGTTTTGCTAACGGATATGACCGCTTATGCTGATGCGCTTAAAGAGGTCGGGATTTCGATGGAGCATGTACCTTCTAATCGTGGTTATATCGGCGATCTTTATTCTCAGTTAGCACGTCGCTATGAAAAAGCCTGTGACTATAAAGGTGCTGGCTCCGTGACGATTCTTTCTGTCACGACGATGCCAGGAGATGATGTGACGCATCCCGTGCCAGATAACACAGGGTATATTACAGAAGGGCAGTTATACCTGCATGATGGCGTAATTGACCCATTTGGCTCCTTATCACGTCTTAAGCAGCATGTGATCGGTAAAGTTACCCGTGAAGACCATAGTCAGATAATGAATACTATGGTGCGTTTTTATGCTGAATCTCAAGATGCGGCGCAAAAGCAGGCGATGTCATTTGAATTGAGTGAATATGACCATCGATTGCTAAAGTTTGGTGATCTGTTCCAGCAGCACTTTATGGATATAGGCGTCACTATGCCTCTAGAGCACGCTTTGGATCTTAGCTGGGAAGTATTGGCGGGATGCTTTAGTAAAGACGAGCTTCTTATGAAAAAGGCGTTGGTCGATAAATATTTTCCAGTTAGTGAGTCACTAGAGAAAAATGCTGTTGTGACTGAGTCCTGATTATGGCGAAGTTAGCATTGAATAAAAGCACCCTCAATCGAGAGGGGAAAAACCTAAAAGCTTACCGGCAGTTTGTTCCTGCGCTGGATCTTAAGCGAAAACAGTTAATGGCTGCTCGTGTGAAAATACGTAATGACCTGCTGGTTTTTCAACAAACATTAGATACGCTGAAACTGCAAATAAATGAAGAGTTCTCAGTTTTAGCAACCGCTGAAATTGATGTTGATCGTTTGGTTAAAGTCGAGGCTATTGAGCTTGATTATTACAACCTAGTTGGTCTGCAATTGCCTAAGTTGGGACGGTTTAGTGTTGAGTCACAACAATACTCCAAGCTGGCGACGCCTTTATGGTTTGACCCACTCGTCCTTAATTTGCAACAGTCGGTTAGGCTTGAAGCTGAGGTTATGATTGCTCAGCGTCAGCTTTGTTTGCTTGATGAAGGGCTACGCAAAACAACTCAGCGTCTTAATCTGTTTGATAAGGTGCTTATTCCTACGACAGAAAAAAATATACGTAAGATTAAGATTGCTCTATCAGATGCAGAGCGCGCCGGTGTTGTGAGGGCAAAAATTGCCAAGAATAAACGTCGGAGGCTGGCTTTTACGTGAGTATTCTTCAGCTTAAAAAAGCCACCTTAATCGGCCTTTCTGAAAGCAAACCGCAGATTTTGGATGCTTTGCAGTCGCTAGGTAGCTTACACATAATCCCATTGGCACAACAAAAAAAACGCCCCCAAGCGTTATTAGCGGGCGTTAATTCTGAGCAACTATCTACGGTGCTGGGGTATCTGCTGGGCTGTAGTTACAAACGTCGCCAAGTGCTTAGTGAGCGCCATTTTGATTTAGTTGATGTGGTACGCGCCACAGAGAAAAACCGAGCTGAGCGTCTGCAGCTATTGGAGCGGCGTGAGTTCCTGAAAAAACGTATTAAAGATTTAAAACCGTGGGGGAGTTTTGGTTTTCCTGAACATGGTGAGCTTTTCAATCAACGTTTATGGTTTTATTTAGTCCCTAATTACCGGATGAATGAAGTCGCAAAGATTACCTTGCCTTGGTCTATCGTTCATCGTGATAACCGTCATTCATATGTAGCTGTCATTGCGCCAGATGAGCCGCAAGTAAATCTGATGCCTGTGCAGCGAACCCATACGGGAGCTGTTCCATTAGATGCCCTGATTGTTGAGCTAGAAGATATCGAAATTGCTATTGAAACTATCGAGGCAGAGCGTCAGGCGTTAACTCGATGGATCTATGCTTTGCAGCGCTGTGAAGCGGGAATCGGTGATCAGGATGCACTGAAAAAGGTAAATGAGCAAACATTGGATCGTGGTGAAGTTTTCGCTATTCAGGGCTGGGTTGCAGTACAAGAAATAACTCGGCTTGAAACCTTTGCTCAAAATCAAAGTTTGGTGTTACAACTGAGTGACCCCGGAACTGATGAAATCCCACCAACATTACTGTCTAACCCCCCCGCATTGGCAGGCGGAGAGGAGGTTGTGAGCTTCTTTCAGACGCCAGGCTATAAAGGTTGGGATCCTTCTCGCGTTGTTTTCTTCTCATTTGTTGGTTTCTTCGCATTGATTATGTCAGATGCAGGCTACTCTCTCATGTTGGCATTGATACTGGTGTTCTATTGGCAACAGATGTCGTTAACACAAACGGGGCGTAGGCTCAGAACAATGGGTGTTGCTCTATCGGTAGCTGGTTTTGTCTGGGGTGTAATGGTGGGTAGTTATTTTGGTGCCGCACCTCCTTTTGCATGGTTAGCGTCGCTCAAGGTAATGGATCTGCATGACTTTGATAGCATGATGACGCTTTCTATCTGTATTGGTGCTGGGCATTTGGTGCTCGGTAATTTGATGATGGCATGGGTAAAGAGACATACCAACCAAGCGTATGCTTCGCTTGGTTGGGCTAGTGCTGTTGTTGTCGGATTATCTGGTTGGTTGCAAGGGATAGATTTTTTGCACTGGATTGGTTTTGCTGCTGCATTAATGCTCGTTGTGGTCTATTCGGGGCAAAGTAAAGCGTGGAGCCTTAAACGGTTTCTTGAAGGGCTGTTAGCGCTGACGAATGTGACCAAAATGTTTGGTGATATCTTGAGCTATTTGCGCCTGTTTGCTCTTGGCTTGGCGAGTGCGTCATTGGCTATTACTTTTAATCAATTAGCGGTTGATGTTGCAGCAGCATTGCCGGCCATTGGGCTGCTTTTCAAAGTTCTTATCTTGATTACAGGGCACTTACTTAATTTTGTATTGACGGTTGTCAGTGGTGTGATACACGGCTTACGGCTCAACTTGATTGAATTTTATAATTGGAGTTTGGCGGATGAGGGTTATGCCTTTCAGCGCTTTTCCAAACAGGAGGTTACACCTTGGATAACTTGATTATGATGCTGGGATGGGCGGGTTTGTACGGCCCCATGGCATTAGGTGCTATCGGGAGCATCATCGGCTGCGCAATAGCAGGACAAGCTGCCTGTGGTGCATTGCTTGAGACGGAAACCGGCCATGGGCGCTACATCGGTATTTCTGCTATGCCTTCTTCTCAGGCTATCTATGGCATTGTTGTTATGTTTGCATTAAACCGGACGGTAACGCCGGATAATGCTCCAGGGTTAGCGGCTATCGGCTTGTTATGCGGATTAGCGTTGCTGTTTAGTGCCGCGCATCAAGGGCGTGCTTGTGCTGCAGCGATTAATGTATCAAAAATTCGCCCAGAAATTTTTGGTATGTCACTAGCGCCTGCGGCCATTGTTGAAGGCTTTGCTGTATTTGCATTTATTTTTGCATTAGTCATCAGTGCCGGAGTGCCTGCTTAGGAGGCTTAGTATGAATAATAAAGCTGAGCTGGCCTCATCGGGTGTTGAGACGCTTATTGAACAGTTACGTGAGCAAGGTGTTAAAAACGGACAAAAGGAAGCCTCTAAGTTAATAGAAGAGGCCGAACATCGTTCTGATTGGCTGTTGGAGCAAGCACGCCTTGAAGCTGAACAAATTCTGGTAAAAGCTCGCCGTGAGGCCGCGCATTTAAAAAATGCGGGTGAAGATGCTTTGAAAATTGCCGCAAGGGATTTGCATCTGGAGGTGAAGGAAAGTTTAGCGCATAGCTTTGCCGATCAGGTCGAGCGTCTCGTTGCACATCAGATGGATAACGGCGCTTTTATGCAGAAGTTGATTCTTGAGCTGGTTGGCAAGGTGCGTGACGAGATGGCGTTGGATAAAGCCGCGCATGTTGAAGTGCTATTGCCTAGGGATTTTATTGGTTTGGAAGAGCTTCGTCGCAGCCCTGATGAATACAAAGAAGGCCAATTAAGCCATTTCGTGCAATCGCTGACAGCTGAGCAGCTGCGCGAAGGCGTTGAGATCTCTTTTTATGAAGGTCGGGGCATCAAGGTACGTCTTAGTGGTCAAAAAGTGGAAGTGGACCTGAGTGAAGATGCAGTATCTAGATTATTGTTGAAGCACTTGCAGCCTCGTTTTCGCGCGATTGTCGAAGGGGTTATTCGCTAGTGTCGCAATACTACACCTTGCTAACGTCATTGCCCCATTTGCCGGTGTTGGATAAGTCTCGACAGCTGCCTATCTCACGATTGGCACTTGAACGCCGCCTCAGTATGTTGAGCGAGACTGATTGCGCACAACTTGGTGCGATAGAGGCGCTATATTTTCCGGATTATAGCGTGTTGTCTGATCTAGCTGACCGTGAAGTTGTTCAAGCATGGCAAAGTGCTTTGCTATCGCTCGAATCAGATGTGCTGAAAGAGCGTATTGGTTATCAATTGGAAATTAGAACCTTGCTGGCAGCACTGCGTTACCGTGATGCTGGTGGGAAGAACCCTGATCAGTTTATTGGTTTTGGGCGTTGGCACTCGTTTATTAAAAACCATTGGTTTGAGTCTTTTTTTGGGATGGATGAGTTTCAACCACAGATACAAAAAATAGCACGTTACCTTAAAGAAAATAGACCGGGTCATGCGGATAAATTGTTAGACCAGATGTTATGGCAGGATCTTTTTTACTGTGAAAAGCAACATGGCTTTAGTTTCTCTGCCGTTGCGTGTTATGTGCTGCGTTGGGGGGTTGTTTCTCGTTATTTAAGTGCGGACCCTGATGCTGCTTTAATAAAATTTGATGATGTAACACACAGCTTGTTAATGAAGACGACATTCATAGACGATTTAAATCAGGAGTCGCTAAACAGATGACGGATAGCAAAGTAACCGCACGGGTGAAGGGTGTGCGTGACGATATCGTTACTATTGAGGTGCTTACCGATGCTGAGGGAAATTATTATCCTGTTGTTAAAAACGAAGTGATTCATATTTGTCCAACGCGTCTTGGTTTGGATGATCGTCAGGAGTTTCTTAAGGCAGAGGTGTTGCGTGTACGTCATGGCGAAGCCGATGCGCAGGTATTCGAAAATACACGTGGTGTTGCAATTGGTGACTCTGTAGAGCAAACCGGGCATATGCTTTCTGTCACGTTAGGTCCTGGCTTGCTGGGGCAAGTTTATGATGGTTTGCAGAATCCTCTTGAGTTGATTGCTTCGCAGCATGGTTTTTTCCTACCGCGTGGTTTAGAGGTCGATGGGATTGATCAACAGCAGCATTGGGCATTTGTACCTATAGTAAAAGTGGGTTCTACAGTATGCGCTGGTGATGTTATTGGCTCTGTGCAGGAGGGGCGCTTTAAGCACAAGATTATGGCGCCGTTCAATTTGTTGGGCGAAGCGGAGGTTACTTGGGTTCAGGAAGGCTCGTTTAGTGTTTCCACCCCTGTTGCTCGAATACGTAGCAATGGTGAAGATATCGAAGTAAGCATGCAGCAGTCTTGGCCGGTTCGAATCCCTGTATGTGAGCCCTTACTTCGCTCACGCAGTAGTCAGCGCCATTTTCCCAAAGAGCCGCTACTTACTTCTATTCGTTTGATTGATACCTTTTTTCCTATCGCGCGAGGAGGAACTGCCTGTATACCAGGCCCTTTCGGTGCGGGCAAAACAGTCTTACAAAGTTTAATATCACGCTTTTCCGAAGTAGATATTGTGGTTATTGTTGCCTGCGGTGAGCGTGCAGGTGAGGTGGTAGAAACGATTACTGAGTTTCCGAATATGCCTGATCCAAAAGGTGGGGCGTTGATGGATAGAACAGTCATCATCTGTAATACGTCCTCTATGCCTGTCGCTGCCCGTGAGGCTTCTATTTATACTGGAATCACTATCAGCGAATACTATCGCCAGATGGGAAATAATGTATTACTGATTGCGGATTCAACATCACGTTGGGCTCAGGCTATGCGAGAAACATCGGGCCGTCTTGAAGAGATTCCAGGTGAGGATGCATTCCCGGCGTATTTGGACTCATCTATTCGTGCTTTATATGAAAGAGCTGGACTGATTGAGAATAATCACGGAGATATGGGAAGCTTAACCTTGATTGGAACGGTCTCACCGGCGGGGGGGAACTTTGAAGAACCGGTGACGCAATCAACACTACGTACAGTGAAAACATTTTTAGGCTTGAGTGCTGAGCGTGCCTATAAGCGTGCTTACCCTGCTGTTGATCCGCTGATTTCCTGGTCGCGTTACTTGGAGCAGTTATCTGAATGGTATCAGGAAAATTTAGGTGAGGATTGGATTGGGCAAGTTAAGGAGATGCATACGCTGTTACGTCGTAGTGAGTCTGTGCAGCAAATGATGCAAGTTACCGGTGAAGAGGGGGTGACACTAGAGGATTACATTACATATCACAAAGGTATGTGTCTTGATCAAGTGTATTTGCAACAAGATGCTTTTGACGATGTTGATGTGTCTACTTCGATGGAAAGACAGCAACGCATTTTCGAATTATTGCGTGATGCTTTGTCGCAACAGAAAAATTTCCCGAATAAAGAGGCGGTGCGTGAGCACTATATCAAGCTTACAAGCTTATTTCGTAACCTCAACTACAGTCGGGAAAAGAGCCCAGATTTTAAGCTTTATATGACAGAGATTCAGCATTTGAAAACTGAATTCGATTAAGCTTATATTCATTTTGTCTATTCTGTCTGTTAAAGCTGTTATACAATCGCCGACCTAATATAGGTTTGCAGCGTAAGCAGCCTTAATCCGAAAACTGAAAAGGAAAACAGTTCTCGCTAGTTGGAATAGTATTTAATTTTATGTCATTTCGAATAGATGCTCATTCAATACCTCGATATCAGACATGGGGCATGATGGGAGTCGTACTACTTTTATTGATCACTGTTTTTGGTTTTTTTGTTTCGCGTGAATATGCCGCGGATGATAAACGTACGGCCTTGTTATATCAGGAAATTGTGAATAGTCAGAAGGACCGTTTACGTACAGAGCTAAGCTCAGCACAAGATTACATTCGGTTTATGAATCAGCAAGCCGATACAGTGTTGATGCAGAACGTTAAAGACCAAGTCGATCAAGCCTATAGTGTTGCGACATCAATCTATCAGCGCTTAAACGGATCCCGTCCAGAAGCTGAGGTACAGCAAGTTATTCGTGAGGCGTTGCGTCACATTCGTTTCTTTAACGGTCGTGGCTATGTCTTTATTGATGATATGGATGGTCGTTGTGTTTTGTTACCCACGGCTCCGCAGCTAGAAGGCCAGTCTCTTTGGGATAACCAAGATGATAACGGGCTTTACATTATGCGTTCGCTTATTGATGCAGTGAAAAATCCTAGTGGTGCAGGCTACAGTCGCTACCGCTGGTACCCGCCAGGTAATACTGATGAAATGAAAGAAAAGATTACTTATGTGCGTTATTTTGAGCCTTTCGATTGGGTTATTGGCGCAGGCGATTATATTTTTCAGACGGAAAATGACTTAAAGGATGAGGCTCTAAAGAGAATTTCAGCTCAACGATTTGGAAGAAATGGCTATATCGCTGTGCTCGACCTAGCGGGTAATGTTCTTTATACCCCCTATACCAGTGCAAAGTCACTACCCGCGCACTACAGCGCATTTTCAGATGCTCAGGAGCGTCGTGTCGTTGGTGATATCATGGAGATAGCTGAGCAGGGCGGTGGTTTTACCGAGTATGATTGGTTCATCCCAAACGGTGATGATAAATCGGCTCAAAACTTAACAGCAAAGTTGTCTTTGGTTGATGTTGTTCCTTTGTGGGACTGGGTATTGGTGGCTGGGGTTTATCCTGAAGAGTTTCAAGAAGTATTTCATTTGCAGCAAAAAGAGTTGCAAGAGAAGCTTGAAGCAGATGGTTGGTTCTTATTGCTGAGCCTGTCTTGTGCTGGATTCTTCATGATGTTGATCGTTTGGGTTTACGGACAATGGCTAAAAAGGCTATTTCTAAAGTACAGCGCTGATATTGAATCTAAGCAAGAGCAGATTGAAGATGATGCACGTTCTCTTAAAATTGCTGCTCGGGTGTTTGATACCGCTCGTGAAGGCATCATGGTGACCGATCCTGATAATCGTATTGTTGCGGTAAATAGCTCTTTTACAGAAATTACCGGTTACGCGGCCTCTGAAGTGGTAGGTCTGCTCCCTAGTTTGCTTGCTTCTGGGCGGCACTCTCCTGATTTTTATCGCGGGATTTGGGAAACGCTAGCAGTCTCGGATCAATGGAGTGGTGAAATTTGGAACAACACTAAGTCCGGACAAACCTTTCCAGAACAGTTATCTATTTCTGTTTCTAAAGATGAGGCCGGTGAGGTCGTTAATTATATAGCGACTTTTAGTGACGTTACGGATAAAAAACGCGCTGAAGAGCAACTTCGTTACCTAGCTGAATATGATGACCTAACGGGGCTGCCAAATAGGCGGCTGCTCATGGATCGTGTTGTGCAAACCATAGCAAGAGCTAAGCGCCATGAACTACGTCGTTTCTCTCTGATGTTTATCGACCTGGACCGCTTTAAAAGCATCAATGATTCACTTGGCCATAGTGTTGGTGATTTGGTGCTTCAAGAAGTTTCCCAAAGATTACAGGGTGCGGTGCGTGAAATTGATACGGTTAGCCGCATTGGTGGAGACGAGTTCGTAATTCTAGTAACAGGAAAGGGCAGTGATGCGGTTATTTCTGCAGCAAACTTAGCCCATCGCTTATTGAAAATGGTGTCTGAACCGATACAAGATCAAGATTTAGATTTAGTTGTTACGCCGAGTATAGGAATCGTATCTTACCCGGCTGACGGTGAGGATTTTGAGACGCTACTGCGCAATGCGGATGCCGCTTTGTATCATGCAAAGTCTCGTGGCCGAAATAACTACCAATTTTACGATTGTAAGATGAATGAAAAAGCATCGGCACGTTTGAAATTGGAAAATGCGCTAAGGCAGGCTATCGAAAAAGGAGAGATGCAGCTCTACTATCAACCGCAGTATAAGCTTGGTACGAATGAACTGAGTGGTTGCGAGGTGCTATTACGATGGTTTCATGCAGGGGAGCTTATTTCGCCTGACGTGTTTATCCCATTGGCAGAGGAAACAGGTTTTATCTTGCCATTAGGTAAATGGGTGCTTGAAGAAGGCTGTCGCCAAGGTGCTGAATGGTTGGAAGAAGGCGTAAACCTACCGTCTATTGCGATTAACGTATCTGCTTTCCAGTTCAGGCAAGAGTTTTATCGCACTGTTGATAGTGTATTACGTCATACGGGATTTCCTCCTGAGTTGTTAGTTTTGGAAGTGACTGAAAGTGCATTAATGAGTGATGTTTCTAGGACTGAGTTTCTACTAACGCAATTTCGTGATCTGGGCATTCAAATAGCTTTGGATGATTTTGGAACGGGCTATTCAAGCTTAGCTTATCTGAAGAAGTTCTCTCTTGATAAGTTGAAAATCGATAGAGCCTTCATCGATGGTTTACCGGATGACCAAGATGATATCGCCATTACTTCATCTATTCTTGATGTCGCAAAACACCTAGGTTTAGAAACGATTGCGGAAGGTGTCGAAACTGAAGCGCAATTAAATTTCTTGGAAGCCTATGGTTGTGACCAAGTACAAGGTTTTTATTTCTCCAAACCATTGCCGCTGAGTGAGTTTGAGTTGTTGATTAGTTCTGCTAATGGCCCGTCATAATTATTTGATTGGCAGTTAGAAATAACAGAGTATCCTGCATTGTTTTTGTAATGAGGTGGTTATGCTGGGGCGTTGGGTACCTGTTGTTTCTCTTTTCTTAGCCATGTTGTTATGGGCTAGCTCGTTTATTGCATTGAAAATAGCATTTTCGCACTATGATCCGATGGTCGTTATTTTCGGGCGCATGCTGGTGGCTGCTTTTTGCTTTATGTTTTTTCTAAAGTATTTAATGCGTTTTGAGTATCAGAAAGGTGATTGGCGGTTGCTCTTGTTGATGGTGATATCAGAGCCTTGTTTATATTTTCTATTTGAAGCTCATGCATTGCAGAATACCAGCGCAGCGCAGGCCGGAATGATTACCTCTATGGCTCCGTTATTAGTTGGGATTGGTGCATTGTACTTTTTGCAAGAAAAGCTCCCAAAAGAAGCCTGGTTAGGTTTTTTGGTCGCGGTTATTGGTGCTGTTTGGTTAAGTGTATCTGGTGGTGAAACGGAGCATGCTCCTAATCCGTTACTCGGCAATTTTCTTGAGCTGTGCGCTATGGTGTGCGCTACGGGTTATATCTTGTGCCTTAAGCATCTGTCACAACGATATTCAACCTGGTTTCTCACGGCGCTGCAGGCATTTTGTGGCATGATATTTTTTATACCTTTTCTCCCATTCACAGGTGAAGAAACTGTTTGGAATTTGCAGTGGAACTGGGATGGAGTCTGGGCTGTGTTGTATTTAGGGACGTTGATTAATATTGGGGCTTATGGGCTTTATAATTTAGGCGTCTCAAAGATTAAAGCAGCAGAGGCTTCAGCGTACATCAACTTAATTCCTGTGTTTACATTATTAATGGCTTACCTGATTTTGAATGAGACATTTAATGTTCAGCAAATGTGTGCATCCGCTCTAGTATTAGGTGGCGTGTTTTTGAGCCAAAGAAAGGCGTCAGTCAAGGTTGATGCTGATGCCGCAGATGTTGCTGCGGCTCAATAGGCCAAGCGAAAAGCTTAGTCCTGCAGTTTAATTAGTTGTTTTAGTGGTGCTTCTAGAACGACATTGTGCAATGGGAACTTTCCAGCTTTATAGTCCTCAATATAAAATGTCAGCGCATTTTTGATGGTTTGAAAAGCTAATTGATCCCATGGGATCTCATCAAAGCTGAATAGTTGGACATCAAGCGACTCGATGCCACTTGAAAACTCAAGCGTTGGTAATTCTGCAAGAAATAACATCTGCACTTGGCTAGCATGTACTATGGAGGTAAGCGTGTAGAGGCTGATGATGTTGACCTCTGCGTTTGCTTCTTCGCAGGTTTCGCGAAGAGCGGCGGTTTCAACTGATTCGTTATTTTCCATATAGCCGGCAGGCAAGGTCCAGTAGCCTCTCCTTGGTTCGATAGCGCGCTTACATAGTAGTATTTTATTTTTCTGATACACAGGAAGGCAGCCAGCAACAATATTTGGGTTGCTGTAGTGAGTTGTTTGACAAAAGTGACAGTTGTGACGAGGCCGATTATCGCCTTCTGGTGTGTAATAAGAAACTTTGTTACCGCATTCGCTACAGTATTTCATGCTATCTCCCTGTTCATACTATAGTGTAGAAGTGAATACTCATCGTATTCAATAGTGCTAAGAATAATATGTGACCGCGTTTCTCTTATTGATGTCGGCGCAGTAGCATATAGTGAGGGGTTTTAAGAAAAAATGATGTTAGATCAGTTACGACAGCGGTTAAGTTGTTATCGGGCTCGCCGTTTTGACAGTCAGGAGTCTCAAGCAAGTGTTTTGATAGCACTTACTGATAGTCATGATCCTCATGTGATTTTGACAAAGCGCGCTGCTGGGCTATCCACTCACGGTGGAGAGATTGCTTTTCCTGGTGGGCGTCATGACCTAACAGATCCTGACCTGCTATTCACCGCGTTGCGTGAAGCTAATGAAGAGGTTGGCTTGCAAGCTGAAGATGTAGAGATACTAGCGCCGTTAGGGCAAGTAATGTCTAAGCACCGCTTACAAGTTACGCCTTGGGTGGGCATTGTGCCGTCAACAGTACAGTTAACGCCGAGCCCGGATGAGATCGATAGCATATTTACAGTGCCATTGCGTTTCTTCTTAGATGATGAACGTCACCATACTGACGAGATTCGTTTTAAAGGAATGACGCATTTTGTGCCGGCATATGAGTATGATGGTCATATTATTTGGGGGCTGACGGCCTATATGTTGATAGAGATGCTGAATATAGGTTTTGATGCAAAAATACCCATGAAGCCCCGTCCAGAGCATTCTTATAAATGCTAATGTGTGAATGGGCTAGAAATAACGTTATTGCTAAAGAGTGTTTATTAAAATGACAGAACAAATTAGTCCGGTACGCAGTCCATGCATGGGTGTTTGTGCCTTAGATGAGAACGACTTATGCATTGCATGTCGGCGCAGTGGTATGGAAATTGCCGAATGGGGTGTGCTGACGAATGATCAGCGCCGAGAAGTGATTGAGAAAATTGAGAGGCGATATCAGGGGGAGATTTGCTAAGGCAGTAACAACAAGCTTTTATGGAGCATGATGTTACGCCTTATAAAAGAACCCCCTGCTTTAATCTACCTTAAGTGCTATTAAGCGGGCAGTAGTTATCAAGTTGTCTGTCATCTGTAGTGTTTCTATACGGTAATCACCAATATCTAGGCATACATTAGCGTCAGGAATAGACTCTAACGTTTCAATAATTAAACCATTGAGAGTTTTAGGGCCGTCAGTGGGAAGCTCCCAAGAAAGTGCTTTGTTGATGTCCCGGATAAATGCAGAGGCTTCTATAAAGTAACTACCATCGTCTTGCCTATGGATATCTGCATTCTCTTCCCGGTGATCCGCTGATAGCTCACCTACTATCTCTTCTAAAATATCTTCAAGCGTGGCTATACCTAAAACATCACCGTATTCATCAACTACAAGCCCTATGCGGCGGTTCTCTTTTTGAAAGTTTAAAAGCTGAGTCTGCAGTGGTGTGCTTTCAGGAATGAAGTAAGGTTCGTGTACAACCTGAAGAATGGATGCTTTGGTTACTTTTCCTTGCTGGATTATTTGCGCTAAATTACGCATGTGTAAAATGCCAACTACTTTATTGATATCGCCGTTATAAACGGGTAATCGCGTGTGATTGGTTGTGGATAAGCGGTCGAGGATTGAATTAAGCTCAAGGTCGAGATCGATACCTTGAATATCATTTTTAGTGATCATGATGTCATCAACAGTCACATCATTTAATTCAAGAACACCTAGGAGCATGGATTGCTTACGGTGCGGCAATAAAGCTCCTGCTTCATGTACTAGCGTTCTTAGCTCTTCTGTGCTGAGGTTATGATCACTATTACCATCAGGGTTAATGCCCAAAATTTTTAATAAGCTATTGGTAATGCCGTTAACTACCCATACGAGTGGGTAGGTCAGGGTAAGTAATGGCGTTAAAATGTAAGCGGCAGGAAAGGCAATTTTTTCAGGATAGAGTGCTGCCATAGTTTTTGGCGAAACTTCAGCAAAAATAAGGATGATAATAGTTAGGGCTGCTGTAGCAATGACAATACCTGCATCTCCCCATAGGCGCACGGCAATAACCGTAGCGATGGCGGACGCTAAAATATTAACGAAGTTATTACCAATGAGAATAACGCCGATTAACCGGTCGGGACGCTCTAATAATTTATTGGCTTTTCGTGCGCCACGATGGTTTTGTTTGACGAGATGTTTTAGTCGATATCGATTGAGAGACATCATGCCTGTTTCTGAGCTGGAAAAAAAAGCAGAGCAGAAAATCAGGAAGCAAAGAACTCCTAAAAGAAAACCTATTGATGCGTCTTCCAAAACTATCGCCTAACGTTACTAATTGGAGGTACATTTTCAGTGCGCACTGAAGGTGTGTCAAGATGTTGCTGTCGTCTAAAAGTCAATAATGTCTAGAACGAGTTTTGATCCAAAGAAACTAAGCATCAGTATGAAAAACCCACTGACTGTCCATCTGACAGCTCGGTGACTGCGCCAGCCCCGCATAGAGCGCCCCCACAGTAAAATTGCATAAAGGATCCATGCGATTATCGACAATATAGTTTTATGTACTAAATGTTGTGAAAATAAGTCATCTAAGAAGATAAAACCGGTCACAAGCGATGCGGTTAGCAAAATCATTCCTATCCAAATCATTTCAAACAGTAGTCGTTCCATTGTTTGCAGTGGTGGAAGAGAGGCGACTAGTCCGCGAGTGTGATGTTGTTTTAGGGCTAGATCTTGCTTGGATAACAAAAATGCTTGGAAAGTGGCAACAGTGAAAATGCTATAGGAAAGGATCGATAGCAATATATGGATGATTAGTCCGCCCTGATAAATCTTAGCTACGCCTAAATTTGGCCCCCACACTGAGAGCGCTGCGGTTAATGCCGCCATAGGCAATACGCCGATAAAAAGGTTTTCAATGGGTTGTCTTAGGCTACTGATAATAACGACAGCAGCTACAAGCCAACCAATTAATGAGCCTGCAATAAAGAAACCAAGATTTATACCGTCAGGCTGATGAAGAACGCTATAAACAGAGAAAGTATGCACAATAGCGCCGGCACCTGCGATGGCTTTAATCATTGCAGATGAACTGGTTTGTTGTTTAAGCAGCTTAAATTGCAAAATGGCTGCTATTAGATACAGAAATACCGCTATTAATGTAGATAGGGTGAGCATCTTTTTCTCCTAAAGATGAGTAGTTTGGCATAAATGTGCGGTGGTTGAAATATGGGGGTGTGGCCTTGAACGTCACTAGGCTATAATGTCGCCAAAGTTTTAAGAATTTCAGGGTTTAATCTTATTCGAAGTTTTACTTTGAGAATGAATATTCATCTAAATAAGGTTGGATCCTTGTAGAGGCAACTATGTTTGAGAATCTGTCAGAACGATTAACGAAGACGCTGCGCGCGGTTACCGGGCAGGCAAAGCTTACAGAAGATAATATCAAGGATACCTTGCGCGAAGTGCGTATGGCGTTACTTGAAGCCGATGTTGCATTGCCTGTTGTTAAAGAATTTGTAAATGCTGTTAAAGAGCGTGCAGTCGGACAGGAAGTTTCTAAAAGTCTGACGCCAGGGCAAGTCTTCGTCAAAATTGTGAATGATGAGCTTGTGCGGGTCATGGGAGAAGCCAATGAAGGCTTGGACCTAGCGGCGGTTCCACCTGCTGTTGTATTAATGGCTGGTCTTCAGGGTGCGGGTAAAACCACTTCTATTGCGAAACTGTCTTTATTATTAAAAGATCGTGAGAAGAAAAAAGTATTGGTAGTCTCTGCTGACGTATATCGTCCTGCAGCTATTAAGCAGCTAGAAATGCTGGCGGGTGAGGTGGGTGTTGATTTTTATCCATCATCTGCCGATCAGGACCCGATCGCTATTGCTGAAGCGGCTGTTCAGCACGCTAAGATTCAGCATTATGATGTGCTGCTGGTAGATACTGCTGGTCGTTTACATGTCGATAACGACATGATGGATGAAATTAAGCGTCTGCACAGTGCTATTAATCCAGTAGAAACCTTGTTCGTTGTCGATGCAATGACAGGTCAGGATGCAGCCAATACCGCACGCTCATTTAATGAAGTGCTGCCTTTGACGGGAGTCATTCTAACTAAAGCTGATGGTGATGCGCGTGGTGGTGCGGCGCTATCAGTACGCCATATTACGGGTAAACCTATTAAGTTTATCGGTATGGGCGAAAAAATTGATGCGCTAGAGCCATTTCACCCAGATCGTCTTGCATCACGGATTTTAGGTATGGGTGATGTGCTTTCTCTAATAGAGGAAGCTGAGCGTAAAATTGATAAAGATAAAGCGGAGAAGTTCGCAGCTAAGATCAAAAAGGGTAAAGGTTTTGATCTAGAAGATTTCCGTGAGCAGCTACAGCAGATGAAAAACATGGGCGGCATGATGGGTATGCTCGATAAAATGCCTGGCATGGGGCAGTTGGCTCAAGCTGCAGATGCGAGTAAAGCTGAGAAAGGCATGGGGCAGATGGAGGTTATCATCAACTCTATGACTCGTGGCGAGCGTCGCAATCCAGATATTATCAGTGGCTCTCGGAAAAAGCGTATCGCGATGGGGTCTGGCACTCAGATCCAAGATGTTAACCGCTTGCTTAAACAGCATAAGCAAATGTCGAAGATGATGAAGAAGTTCTCTGGCAAAGGCGGTATGACAAAAATGATGCGCGGCATGAAAGGAATGTTGCCACCTGGTATGGGCGGTGGCCCCGGTGGTATGCCTCGGATGTAATTCCGTGTAAAGAATAAAATAGATTTGCTTTCCAATAGGGGTGCTTTCGCGTAGAATGCGCCCCTTGATTTATTTTGGCTCGACTGAAAATTAATTTGGTCGGAACTGCAACGCTGGGCGATATCAAAACCCACGCAATATAAAGGGATTAACGTATGGTTACTATTCGTTTGTCACGCGGCGGCGCTAAAAAGCGTCCTTTCTATCAACTAACTGTAGCTGATTCACGCAATGCGCGCGATGGTCGCTTTATTGAGCGTATCGGTTTCTTTAATCCGTCAGCTCGCGGCCAAGAAGAGCGTCTTCGCTTGGATATGGAACGTGTTGAATACTGGACTGGTAAAGGCGCACAGTTGTCTGAGCGTGTTGCACAGCTAGTAAAAGAAGCTAAAAAAGCTGCACAGTAATTTTTATATAGTAGCTGGATAGGTCAATGAGCCGAAATACGAATAACGAATTTACTGTAATCGGCCAGATAACCTCGGTTTATGGTGTGAAAGGGTGGGTGAAAGTCTTCTCTCATACCGAACCGATGGATAGCATCCTGACTTATTCACCGTGGATGATCAAAGAAAATGGTCAGTGGAAGCCTCTTAAAGTAGAGACGGCCAAAAAACACGGTAAAGGCTTTATAGCCAAGTTGGACGGTATTACTGATCGTGATGTTGCTCGCAAATTTTGCGGTATGGATATTGCGATTGAATCTTCTCTTCTTCCTGATTTGGAAGAAGGTGAGTACTACTGGAGCCAGCTGGAAAATCTGACAGTTTATACACTTTCTGGCGAATTGCTGGGGCGTGTGAGTCATCTGATGGAAACCGGTGCTAACGATGTCATTATCGTTAAAGGTGATGCAGAAAGTATTGATCGCCGTGAGCGATTAATTCCTTACCTGCCCGATCAGGTGATAAAAGAAATTGACCTGGAGTCAGGTACGATGCGGATCGATTGGGATCCGGAGTTCTAAACCATGTGGTTTGGCGTTATTACGTTATTTCCTGAAATGTTCGATGCTGTAAGTCGGTATGGTGTGACAGGAAGAGCAGTTCGTAATGAGTTGATGTCTATTGAGTGTTGGAGTCCTAGAGACTTTGCTCACGATAAGCATAGCACTGTGGATGACCGGCCTTATGGTGGTGGTCCGGGGATGCTGATGAAAGTCCAGCCGTTACGTGATGCGATCCATGCTGCCAAGGCAGTAGCAGGAGAGGGGGTTAAAGTTATTTATCTCTCGCCTCAAGGTCGCAAGCTAGATCACAAAGGTGTGCAGGAGCTAGTTTCCTGTGAGAAATTGATTTTAGTAGCTGGGCGCTATGAAGGTATCGATGAGCGATTAATAGGCTCAGAGATTGATGAAGAGTGGTCGCTGGGAGATTTTGTTCTCAGTGGAGGTGAATTGCCTGCAATGACCATGATTGACGCAGTCTCCCGATTAGTTCCCGGGGTGTTAGGGCATCAAGACTCAGCTGAAGAAGATTCTTTTGTTGAGGGGTTGTTAGATTGTCCTCACTATACGCGACCAGAATCAATTGAAGGACAGCATGTACCTGATGTGTTGTTAAGTGGTAACCATGAGAATATCAGGCGCTGGCGTCTGAAGCAGCAGTTAGGCAGAACTTGGCAACGCCGATCTGACCTGCTGGAAAAACTCGAGTTGACTACTGAGCAGCAGGCGTTGTTAACCGATTATATCCATGAGACCAATGCGTCTGATGGTTGAATATTAGGAGCGAGCGATGAGCAGCAAAAACTTAATCATTCAGCAGATTGAAGCTGAACAGATGACAAAAGAAATACCAACTTTCTCACCTGGTGACACAGTAGTGGTACAGGTTCGAGTAGTTGAAGGTACACGTAGCCGTTTGCAGGCATTTGAAGGTGTAGTTATCGGTAAGCGTAACCGCGGTCTGAACTCTGCATTCACAGTACGTAAAATTTCTCACGGTGTGGGTGTTGAGCGTACTTTCCAGACTTACAGTGCTGTTGTTGAAGAGATTATTCTGAAACGTCGCGGTGATGTTCGTCAGGCTAAAATCTACTACTTGCGTGAGCGCAGTGGTAAATCTGCACGTATCAAGGAAAAACTCGGCTGAGTTAAACCTGATTCGCTGCTATAGAAAAAAGGTGACCTTATGGTCACCTTTTTTTGTTATGTGATTAGTAAATTGCAGCAAAGATCACTAGAATTATTAAAATACTGTTTTTTTTGTAGGGCATGGATGAGGTTGTAGATGCGGCGTTGGCTGAAGTGGTTATTGGTACCGTTAGTTCTCATGCTCTTGGTAGCAGGAGTTCAGGGGTATTATTGGTACCAGGTGAAGTCTGATATTGATAGTTTAGTTGCATCAATCAGACCTTTCGCTAAAGTTGAGTATGACGGTATTTCGGCTGCTTTTCTTGGCGAAATTGCTCTTGAAAATATTACGATTCAGCCAAACTCCTATAAAGAAAAAATTTCAATTCAGCGTGTATCGCTAACATCATCTTCGCGTGCTTTTTTTATAACAGCGCATGAGCAGCTGCGTACGGGTGTGTTGAGTGATCCTGTCTCTCTCGATTTGACGGGCGTAAGCTATGATCTGAATGCTGATTACGCCAAACGTTTAGTTCTTTCCTCATCTGATTCAAAAAGTAGCTCCTTGGATACTCTGGTGTGCGGTGATACGCACTCCATTGATAGAGCTGCATTACTGGCGATGGGGTATCGCTTTCTTCGGGGTGACTTGAGTTTGTTGCTTGAGTCTTCTGCTAATAAAAAGCTTATGAAGGTACGTTTGGGGTCTGAATTTGCGCAGCTTATTAAAGCTGAGATGAATCTTTGGTTGGCTTTGAGGCAAGGAGGGACGCTTAGGCGAGATGATTTAGCGAAAACGGCTATCCAAATGTTTGGCATGACGGTTAGTGATTTGGGGTATAACCAGCGCTGGAAAGCTTTCTGTGCTCAGCAAGAAGGCGGGGCTGTAGAGGGTTACTTAGAGCGTTATCAGGCTGCGTTGACCCAGAATTTGGGAGGTGGCGCTGCACAGTACGAGGGTGAGCGTTTACTTGGAGCTTTAGTGAGTGCGCGCAGCAATCGCTCTATTGTGGCTGTGCGTCTTGAGCCGGCTGTTCCGCTTGATTTGGGGCAGTTAGCTAGCCCTGGTGGGGCTGATTCTTTGTTTTCCAGTGCGGAGCTTGCGTTACAGGTGAACGGCAAGGTGCTTGAGCTGATGGACGCTGAATGGCAGGTGATGCGTGAGCTATTTGGTGGGAATGTGCGCAGGGCTGCCTTGGCGGTAATGGAAAATAAAAAGGCTATCGTTATACGGGAAAAGGCACCAGAAGTAGCGCCCATGAAAGAAATTATTCCTGGTGTTATGCCGATACGCCCTCCAGAAGTTAAAAAGTCATTTGTAGCAACCCCTGTTAATGAGCTGGCTGGTTATGTTGGCAGTGCGGTTAAGCTAAGAACTTTTTTTGGTCGTGAGATAGAGGGAGCTTTAGTTGATGTGAATGCCAATGCTATCAGTATTCGTCATCAGGTTGAGCAGGGGCGTGCCACCTTTCCTGTAGCAAAAGATAAAATCGCTTTTATTGAAGTGTATCGCTAACCATGTCGGTAGCGCTTGTGGGAGGAGATAAACGCTTTACGAGTCGAATTCCGCACAGTGATGATGTGAAGCTGATTAGACAGTTTATTGATGCAATGTGGTTAGAAGAGGGGTTAAGTAAGAACACTCAGTCGTCTTATCAGCGTGATCTTTCTATTTTTGCCTGTTGGTTAAACGATCTTAAGGGGCGGTTGGTGGGTGCTGATGCGCTAATCGTTCGAAAATATCTATTATGGCGAGTGGAGCAACAGCTCTCGCCAGCGTCCACCTCTCGTTTTCTTTCCTCGGCGCGTCGTTTTTTTAGATACCTGTTACGTGAAGCCCTTATTAGTGAAGACCCTATGTTACTCATCGCCCTGCCTAAGAAGGGGCGCTCCCTGCCTAAAACGCTAAGCGAAGGAGATGTTGAGTGTATTTTGAATTCTCCGGATGTTGATAGTGTTCTTGGTTTGAGAGATCGGGCGATGTTAGAGACCTTGTATGCATCAGGCTTAAGGGTTTCAGAGTTGATTTCCTTAGAATTGGGGCAGATCAATTTAGAGTTGGGTGTAATTAGGGTTGTGGGTAAGGGGGCAAAAGAGCGGCTTGTCCCTTTGGGAGACGAGGCTGTTCGTTGGATAAAAGAATTTTTGCGCTGCGCTCGTGATGAGTTGTTGCAAGATACTACCGATGAAATGCTTTTTCCTAGTCTGCGTGGCCGAATTATGACACGCCAAACTTTTTGGTATCGGATAAAACGCTATGCGCAAGAGTCTGGTGTTGATAAGGCGATTTCTCCTCATGTGCTTAGGCATGCGTTCGCAACTCATTTGCTTAATCATGGTGCGGACTTGCGGGTAGTGCAGATGATGCTAGGGCATAGTGACTTATCTTCTACGCAAATATATACCCACGTGGCGCAGCAGCGTTTACAATCGCTGCACCAACAGCATCACCCTAGAGGTTAATTGAACTTTAAGCGCTTGATTTAATCAGATTATTATCATTACCCGGATATTGAGGAACGTATGCGAATTAAAACGTTAATGGCAGGTGCGCTGTTACTAGCTAGTACGATGGTTGTGGCTGAAGATACAAAAGATATCATCATTAAACAGTTGCAAAAAATTGATCAGCGTATCCCTGTGGTTTCTGTTAAAGAAGCTCAATTGGCCGGTATGTATGAGGTTGAGTTAGGATCAGGAGAGGTTATTTTCTCTGATGCCAAAGGTGAGTACTTCTTATTAGGGCAGCTGTATCAGTTGTCGGATGAGAAAGGTTTTGTGAATCTATCCGAAGCAAAAATGAATACTCAGCGTGCCGCTCAATTACAAGCCATTCCCAGTGCTGAGAAAGTAGTATTTAAAGCAAAGGATGTGGAAAAGGCATCTGTTTATATTTTTACCGATGTTGATTGTCCGTATTGCCGTAAATTGCACAACGAAGTGCCGAAGCTTCAGGCAATGGGTGTGAGTGTTGAATATTTAGCATTTCCTCGACAGGGCCCTAATACTGCGACTTTCAAAAAAATGACTAATATTTGGTGTGCTGAAGATAAAGTTGATGCAATGACGCGCTCTAAGCAGGGCAAGTCGCTCAAAAACCTTGAGTGTGAAAACCCGGTCTTGGCTCAGTATGAGGTTGGACAAAAAGTGGGAGTTACCGGTACACCGGCTATAATCACGAAAGATGGTCAGTTGATTCCAGGCTATATGCCGGCTGAACGTTTGGCTGCGATGTTGGGAATTAAACCTTAATACCTAATTTACGTTAAAAAGGAGCCGGGTGCTCCTTTTTTTATTGCTGTTTATCCTGTGTCGAATAGAGTCTGGAAGAGTTATTCGCTATACTATTTCCCCATTTTTGTTCGTTAATTCAGCTTGCGCTTGGCTTGCGATTGACTAGTAAACTGCGAGGTATTGGTTTGAAACCGGTAAAAGTTGGAATATGTGGTCTAGGTACTGTTGGTAGCGGTACGTTTAATGTCCTGCATCGCAATGCAGATGAAATTTCTCGTAGAGCTGGGCGTCGTATTACGGTTGAGCAGATTGGTTCGCGTCGAGACAACCCAGGGTGTGACACAAAAGGCACCCAGGTTACTCGTGATATTTTTGATATAGCGACTAATCCAGAAATTGATATCGTTGTTGAATTAATCGGTGGTTATGACATCGCGCGTGAACTCGTGATGACGGCAATCGAAAACGGCAAGCATGTTGTTACTGCAAACAAAGCGTTGATTGCTGTACACGGAAATGAAATTTTCGAAGCGGCCCAGCGTCACAATGTGATGGTGGCATTTGAAGCTTCTGTTGCCGGTGGCATTCCTGTTATTAAAGCCATTCGTGAAGGCTTATCAGCTAACAATATAGAATGGTTGGCAGGCATCATTAATGGCACCGGTAACTTTATCCTCACAGAAATGCGTGATAAAGGTCGCGATTTCGCTGATGTTTTAGCTGAAGCTCAAGCGCTAGGTTATGCTGAAGCTGATCCAACATTTGACGTTGAGGGTATTGATGCAGCGCACAAGCTGACAATTCTTGCTTCTATCGCTTTTGGTATTCCGCTGCAGTTTGATAAGGCGTATACCGAAGGCATTAGTGCGATTACACCAGCCGATGTTGAATATGCAGAAGAGCTTGGTTATCGCATTAAGCACCTAGGTATCAGCCGTCGCACTGAGCATGGGATTGAGTTACGTGTTCACCCTACAATGATTCCTACATCTACCTTACTTGCTAATGTAAATGGCGTAATGAATGCTGTGTTGGTTGATGGTGATGCTGTCGGTCAGACATTATATTACGGAGCGGGTGCGGGCGCTGAGCCAACGGCTTCTGCTGTTGTTGCCGATATTGTTGACGTGGTACGCACGCTAACAGCAGACCGTGATAACCGTGTTCCTCATTTGGCGTTCCAGCCATCTGAATTGTCAGATCTGCCAATTTTGCCGATGAGTGATACTGAAACTGGATTTTATCTACGCCTGCAGGCCGCAGAAAAACCAGGTGTTTTAGCAAGTATTACTAAAATCCTAGGTGATAACGGCATTAACATTGAAGCAATTGTGCAGAAAGAAACAGCCGAAGAACAAGTGCCGGTGATTCTGTTAACGCAGCGTGTTCAAGAACAAAAGATGAATGAAGCGATTACAGCCATTGAAGCGCTGGATGACATTATTGGCCAAGTAACGCGGATACGTGTTGAGCATCTTCAAGGTTAAGGAGACTAAACGTGAAATATATTTCTACACGTGGGCAAGCGCCTGCACTTAACTTTGAAGAAGTTCTATTAGCAGGCTTGGCAAGTGATGGTGGCTTGTATGTGCCAGAGAATTTACCTACTTTTAGTCAAGAAGAGATCGCTAGCTGGGCAGGGCTCTCTTATGCCGAGTTAGCGTTCAAAATCATCGCTCCTTTTGTGAGCGATTGCATCGATGATACTGATCTAAAGCAGATGATTGATGAGACGTATGAAGGTTTTAATCATTCAGCTGTTGCTCCTTTAAAAGAGTTAGGCACAAATGAGTGGGTGTTGGAACTATTTCATGGTCCAACCTTAGCTTTCAAAGATTTTGCTCTACAGTTGCTAGGTCGTTTAATGGACCATGTATTGGTGAAGCGTAATGAGCACTTAGTGATCATGGGCGCTACATCGGGTGATACCGGATCAGCTGCGATTGAAGGTTGTCGTCACTCTAAGCATGTGGATATCTTTATTCTACATCCGCATAACCGTGTCTCTGAGGTTCAGCGCCGCCAGATGACCACTATTCTGGATGAGAATGTACATAACATCTCATTAGAAGGTAACTTTGACGATTGCCAAGAGATGGTTAAGGCAAGCTTTGCAGACCAGAGTTTCCTTAAAGGGATGAAGTTGGGCGCGGTTAACTCGATTAACTGGGCGCGTATTATGGCTCAGATCGTTTATTACTTCTCAGCTTCTTTGGCTGTGGGTGGTCCGCATCGTCCCGTAGCATTCTCAGTACCTACCGGAAACTTTGGTGACATCTTTGCCGGTTATCTTGCGAAGAAAATGGGTTTGCCTATCACTCAGTTAGTGGTAGCAACCAACCATAATGATATTCTGCATCGTGCTATTTCTAACAACGATATGTCTAAGAGTGAGCTGGTGCATACCTTGTCACCCTCTATGGATATTATGGTCTCATCTAACTTTGAGCGTATGTTGTTTGATATCTATGACCGTGACGGCGCTGCTATTGATGATTTGATGAAGCGTTTTAAAACTGAATCAGTACAGCTGGATGCTTCGCGTTGGAATACGATGCGTGAGTTATTTGATAGCTGTGCGGTTGATGATGAAACGACATGTCAGACTATTGCTGATGTGCATGCCGAGACAGGTTATCTTCTTGATCCACATACGGCTATTGCAGTGAAAGCAGGCCGTGAATGTAACCGTGATGCCGCCGTACCAATGATTGTATTGGCAACAGCCCATCCAGTGAAGTTTCCTGATGCTGTACTAAAGGCTAATCTCGAATCTCCTGATTTGCCTGTTCATATGGAAGGTTTGTTTGAACGTGAAGAGAAGCTGACAGTCCTGGATAATGATATCTCTGTTGTGCAGCGCTTTATTGCAGAACATGTACATTCTGAGTCATAACGGCTGCTACTTTTAGCTGTTGTAGTTTGCTAGTTGAAAGGTCCGATATTAATCGGGCCTTTTTTGTTTTCTGATAAAAGGAGAGAGTGTGAAACACGTAACCATTCATCGTCGTGGTGTGCCTAATGAGCACTCTCCTATATTTAAGGAAGTACCTAGCGCTTTGGCACGTATTTATGCTGCCAGAGGTATTCAAAGTCAAAAGCAGTTGGGTCGTAATTTAAAAGAATTACTTCCAGATACTCAAATGAAAGGGATGGATGCTGCTGTCTCCCGCCTGCTACAGGCAGTCAAAGCCAATGAGTCGATCATGATTGTTGGTGATTTTGATTGTGATGGAGCGACTAGTACAGCGGTTGCTGTATTGGGGTTGCGAATGATGGGGGCGAGTAATATTGATTACCTAGTACCGAACCGTTTTGAGTATGGCTATGGCTTAAGTCCAGAGATTGTTGATGTTGCTTTTACTCAATCACCACAGCTATTAGTCACGGTCGATAATGGCATATCGAGTGTGGAAGGTGTGGCGCGTGCCAATCAACTAGGTATGGATGTTGTGGTAACGGATCATCACTTGGCTGGGCATGTTATTCCGCAGGCTGTGGCGATTGTTAATCCTAATCAGCCGGGATGTAGCTTTGAAGCAAAATCGACTTGTGGTGTTGGCGTTATATTTTATGTGTTGATCGCACTAAGGCGTGCACTTCAGGCTGAAAATTGGTTTGAGGAAAATAGTATTCCAGCACCTAATTTGGCATCGTTACTTGATCTTGTTGCGCTGGGCACTGTCGCTGATGTTGTGGCGTTAGAACACAACAACCGAACATTGGTATATCAGGGATTACAGCGTATTCGCGCAGGGTGCGCACGGCCCGGCTTACTGGCATTAATAGAGATAGCAGGTCGGCGTAAAGAGCGTTTAGTCGCCAGTGATCTTGGCTTTGCTGTAGCGCCGCGTTTGAATGCGGCGGGTCGCCTCGAAGATATGTCGATCGGTATTGAATGCTTGTTAGCGGATGACCCAGAATATGCGCGTGAATTGGCGCAAACGTTAGATCAGCTCAATCTAGATAGGCGTGCGATAGAGCAAGATATGCAGCAACAAGCATTAAGCTGGTTGGATGAAATGCATTTTGATATTGATACACTGCCGTATGGCGTGTGTTTGTACGATGAAGGCTGGCATCAGGGTGTTGTTGGTATTTTGGCTTCGCGGATAAAAGATCGTACTAATCGACCCGTAATTGCATTCGCGCCTGGTGAAAATGGAGAGATAAAGGGCTCGGCTCGTTCCATTCCTGGCTTGCATATTCGTGATGCGCTTGATCAAATTGCTAGTAGGTTCCCTGAGCTAATTAGCAAATTTGGAGGCCATGCGATGGCTGCAGGCTTGACGATTGCGGCTACAGGATTGGAGCGGTTCCGAGATGTCTTTGATGAGGTTGTTCGAGAGCAGCTCTCTAAAGAAGATTTAGAGCAACGGTTAGAGACCGACGGGGCCTTGCAAGCTACAGACATGACACTTGCATTAGCTGACAATATTAGAGAAGCCGGACCATGGGGGCACCAGTTTCCTGAGCCTTTGTTTGATGGTGTCTTTAGAGTATTACAGCAAAGAATTGTGGGGCAGCGCCACCTGAAAATAGTATTGATGGAGCGCTCTTCTGGTTTAGCTCTTGATGGTATTCAGTTTAATACGGATTTAGCAGTATGGCCTGACGACAAGATTAATAGTGTTCGTGCTGTATATAAATTAGATGTAAATGAGTTCAGGGGACAGCAATCAGTTCAGTTAATGATTGAGTATCTGGAACCTGTTGTAGAAGATTAAGAGGAAAATTTAATGAATGATTTAACATTAACTGAGTTAGCTACCTTGATTGCTGTTTTTGAGCGCGCCGTTGTAGCAGACCAAGATAAAGATGAGCAAGAGATGTTTGAGCGCATAAAACTGGCTCATGCAGAAAGGCTAGAGTTGGAAAGCATGGACTTTGATGATTGCCTTGGCGGCGCTTGCAAACTATAAAAGCTGTGTTTATAGAATCGAGTTATCTATATGAGTACCAATAACCGGGTAAGAATGTGGCTGAATTAAAACCTTATTATATAGGTGCTCATGTTAGTGCTGCTGGAGGCGTTGAAAATGCGCCTCTGAATGCCAAAAAATTGGGTGCTAATGCGTTTGCTTTTTTTACTAAAAATCAGCGCCGCTGGGAAGCAAAACCATTGGCGGCAAGAAGCATCTCTTTATTTAAAGAGCGTTGCCAACAGTTGGGCTTCACTTCAGAGCAAATATTGCCGCATGACAGTTATTTGATCAACTTAGGCCACCCTGAAGCAGAGGCTTTAGAGAAGTCTCGGGTAGCGTTTGTGGATGAAATACAGCGTTGCCAGCAATTAGGGCTAAAATATCTGAATTTTCATCCGGGTAGTCATTTGCGTGTGCTTTCAGAGGCGCAGTGTCTAGATAGAGTATCGGAATCTATCAACTTTGCATTGTCAGAAACGGATGATGTTATTGTCGTAATAGAAACAACGGCAGGGCAAGGAAGTAATCTGGGTTATGATTTTTCGCAATTAGCGCAGATTATTGATGGGGTTTATGATAAGCAGCGGGTCGGTGTATGTATTGATACCTGCCACATTTTTGCAGCGGGCTACCCATTAAATACTTATGCCGAATGTCAAGACACTTTTAAGGAGTTTGCTGAGACAGTTGGTTTTGAATACTTATGTGGTATGCACTTAAACGATTCAAAAGTTGCGCTAGGGGCACGTGTCGACCGTCACCATAGTCTTGGGCTGGGCGAGATAGGGCTCGAAGTCTTTAAGTTTATCATGCGGGATGAGCGCTTTAGGGGAGTCCCTCTTGTACTGGAAACAATTGATGAAACCGTGTGGGCTGAGGAGATTCAGATGCTAAGACGTTTTAGTGTTCATCAATAGCAGTTCTTAAAATAGGGGCTATACTTATTTCAACTTAAGTTTATAGTGCCGAATTATCATGCCGCTAAAAAATCTTGCCAAAACAATGCGTTGGCAGTTTTCTTTGGTTTTCTTCTTTTTGTTGATAAATATATCAACGCCTGTGAAAGCCGATTATAGCTATGCTCCAACCGTATTGGTGATAAATTCTTATCATCAAGGCTTTGCATGGTCTGATGGTATTTATTCGGGTTTTAAAAAAGTAATAGATGACGCTGGTTTTCCTATCGATTTACACGTTGAATATTTAGATACTAAGCGTTTTTCAAGCAAAACAATGTTCCCCTTAGCTGCCGCAATGATGGCAGAAAAAAATGCCAATAGTTTTGATGCTATTGTGGTGACTGATAACAATGCATTAAGTTTTCTAATGAAATACCGGCAATCTCATTTTGCTGAAATTCCTGCTGTGTTTGTAGGTGTGAATTCATACTCGAAAGACTTAATCGGTAATGATCAGTTAATTACTGGTATTGCTGAAACCACCTCCCCTGATGCTAACTATCAACTGCTAATGTCGTTACATCCTGATATGACAGAAATCGTCTTGTTAAGTGATGCCACTCCGACAGGGTTAGCGGAGCAGCAGCGTTTTGTGCAAGCCGCTCAACCATATACGTCTAAGTTTTCCGTGCGATCAATTAGCGACTGGACCTTGGATGAATTAAAGCAGCAATTATCAGCGTTAAAACCTGGCGCTATTGTCTTTCGGTTACCATTACATAGAGATAAAGAAGGTCTTTCTATGACCTTAAAAGAGAGTGTCAGTATTCTATTAGAGAATACTCCCGTTCCTATTTACTCGGCATGGGATACCGCTATTGCAGAAGGTATCGTGGGTGGTTATGTGGCGACCTCTGCCTTACAAGGTGAAGTTGCTGCCCAATATCTATTAGAAATCTTAGATGGTAAGTCTGTAGCCGAGTTGCCCGTTATACTTGAAAGCCCAATTGAGTCCGTCTTTAATGGTGTTTCAGTGCAGAGGTACGCTATAGATAAAAAAAGTATCCCTAAAGACAGCGTTATTCTAAACCCAGTGAGAACCACTGAGTTATCTGACTATTTAATTATCCCTATTGTCTTTTTGTTAGTGGTTTTGAGTGGTTTTATCTTTCAGTGGCGTAGGAAAAAGAATGAGCTTTCGCTTTTGAATGATGAGTTTGAGCATGTGGTTGATGAAACATTGTTGCTCAGAACGTTAATGAACTCGAACCCTGATCATATTTATGCCAAAGGATTGGATGGCCGCTATTTGGACTGCAATCATGCATTTGCAGAGTTTATAGGGCAGCCGCGTGAGAAGGTGATAGGAAAGCGTGTAGAGGACTTCTTTACAACAGAGAATGTTAATTTATCTAATGAGCAAGATGCGCAGGTTTTTTCTAAAGATGAGGTGACCTGTAAAGAGATCTGGGTGCGTGGGAGCTCCGGTGCTGATCAATTGATTGAGTGTGTCAAAACACCTCTTAAAAACTTTGACGGTAAGGTTATTGGGTTGTTGGCTGTGAATAGGGATATTACAAGTCGGCACTTTGAAAATGCTTTGCAAAAACAAAATATGCGGGTGTTGGATATGTTGATCCGCGGAGCCTCCTTGAACAATATTTTTTCTGAAATTGTGAAAGGAATTGAAGATGTTTATTCCAATAGTTTATGCTCTATCCTCTTGCTTGATAAAGAAAAAAAACATCTATTGAGTGGCGCCGCTCCGAACTTGCCTGATTTCTATAGTGATGCAGTTAATGGATTAGCCATTGGTGTAGGAGTAGGCGCTTGCGGCACAGCGGCAAGTACAGGTGAGCGCGTTGTTAGTGCGGATATTAAAAATGATCCTTATTGGGCAGATTTTAAAGATCTTGCAGCTAAAGCGGGTTTGGCTGCGTGTTGGTCTCAACCTGTTTTTGGATCTTCACACGAAATATTAGGCACTTTTGCTATTTACCATCGTTATCCACATCAACCTAATAATGATCATATCTCGATGATGGAGCAGGCTTCTCAACTAGTGAGTTTGGCGTTGGAGCGAAAGCAGGTTGAAGGTGACTTGCAGAAGTTGTCTCGTGCTGTCGAGCAAAGCCCAACGATGGTTTTGATTACGGATGAGAGTGGGAAAATAGAATATGTTAATGAAGAGTTTACTGAGGTGACAGGGTACTCTTTGAATGAAGTTAGAGGGGATACACCTGGTATCTTAAATGCTGGTGAAACGGCCCCTGAGTTTTATAAAGAGATGTGGGAAGTCATACTATCGGGACATGATTGGCATGGTGAAATTCGTAATAAAACTAAATCAGGCCAGCCTTATTGGTCAATGCTATCCATTTCACCAATTTTAGATGAAGCACATAAAATCACTCACTTTATAGGTGTTAGTGAAGATATATCGGCACAGAAAAAGACATTAGAGCAGATAGAGCAGCTCGCATTTTACGACCCACTTACCTTGTTGGGAAACCGGCGCCTGTTTAAAGAGCAGCTGGATGTAGAGCTGAAAAAAGCAAAACGAAACGCCTCAATATTTGCGCTGTTCTATTTGGATTTAGATAACTTTAAACAGATCAACGACACCTTAGGGCATGATGCAGGTGATGGTTTGCTGCAATCGATTGCGGATAGGTTAAGAGGCACACTACGCCAGTCAGATTTGATTGCTCGTATTGGGGGAGATGAGTTTACTGTATTGTTGCCTGATGTGAGCGGACCTACTGAGGTTGCATCAGTAGCGAATAAGTTGCTACAAGCGATTAGTCAGCCAGTACTCCTCGGGAGTAGCGAGGTGAAAGCCACGGTTAGCTTGGGTATTACTATGGTGCCTACTGATGGTGATGATTGGGCTGTGTTGATGAAAAACGCAGATCTTGCAATGTACCAAGCTAAACATAAAGGCCGTAATAATTTTCAATTTTTCACTCATGAAATGAATGATGAGGTTGTTAATCGAGCCAGCATGGAGCAAGAGCTGCGTAATGCACTAAAAAATAAAGAGTTTTGCATCGATTATCAGCCGCAATGGACCATTCTTAAAGAATTGCAGCCAGTTTGTCTTGAGGCATTAGTGCGCTGGAATCACCCCGAAAAAGGTCGTATATCTCCTGGTGAATTTATTCCGGTGGCGGAAGAGCTTGGGTTAATTGTTGAGCTAGGCGAGTGGGTTTTAAACGAAGCGTGTAGCCAAGGGCGTTTGCTGGTGGACGCTGGCTACCCCATTCGTATGGCCGTGAATCTGTCAATGCGTCAATTTTTTGATCCTGAACTACTTAATAAAATTAAACAGGCTCTAGAGTTGAATGACTTTCCTGCGTCATTGCTTGAACTAGAGATAACTGAGTCCATGATTATGGAAGAGGTTGATGTGGTAGTGGATACTCTTCATCAGATCAAGCTCTTGGGCGTTTCGTTATCGATTGATGACTTTGGTACGGGTTACTCATCATTAAGTTACTTGAAGCGTTTGCCTTTTGATCACTTGAAAGTCGATGGTTCTTTTGTTCGTGATATCCCTCAAGATAAAAGTGATATGGAAATCACCTCCGCGGTTATTGCTATGGCCCACAAGCTGGGTTTAAAGGTAATTGCAGAAGGGATAGAGACACATGAGCAGATGGCTTTTTTAAGAGAAAATGGTTGTGAAATGGGACAAGGTTTTTTGCTCGCCCGCCCGGCACCGTTGGATGACATCATGAAGTATCTTGATGTCGAAATGGATTCATTGGACGATTAACTTCATCGTTTTGTTATCAGCCTTGCTATGATTATATCTTGGCGTTCTTGTCACCGTGATTCTTAAACAGTCCTCTGTATTGCAACTGCCATTTTCTGACGATGAGCCGTTGCTGAGTTTAATACTCGAAATGGATGAAATAACGACCTTTTTCCAGCTGATATTTGATTTACACAATGGCGATCTTATTGGGCATGAAGTGCTCTCAGAAGTCCTGAAGGTGCTCTGATGATAAGCTACTTAAGATGGCTATTGCCTATGAAAGGCTGCATGAGCTGGAGTTGTTGTGCCGAGAAAAGTTGTTGCAACAATAGCGAGCGGGTGGGACTAAGCATGCACCTAGCTTAAGATCGGGGGAGGGGGGGGAGCGTTCTGGCATACCCTCGTTCTAGTGCTTTATTTACATGATGTGTTTAATTCACTTTACAAAACTTGTCGCTTCTTAGAGGCTAGCATTAATACGTTATTTGGGCCTTCAGTACTAATCAGACTATACTGACGTAAAGTTCATACCCCTGCTGTTATTTTTATTTTTGCGAAGATCGATTGAATCTAATGCCCTGTGTTCTATTCATTTTAATGGAGAGTAGTTAATGAGCAAGCATTGGAACCCTGCATTTAGCGCTGCTGATTTTGAGATAGAAGAAGACACAGTTATCTGTGAGAGCTTTTATCAGATGCGAGAAGTAAAGCTACGCCATCAGCGCTTTGAGGGCGGGAAGATAGAGCTGACTAGAGACCTCTTTTGGAGGCCTGATGCAGTGTGTGTGCTGCTTTATGATCCTACTCATGATGTTGTGGTTTTGATTGAACAATTTCGTATCGGTACTATCGACCACCCTCGAAGTCCGTGGTTGCTTGAGCTTGTTGCAGGTCTTGTTGAGCCTGAAGAAACCATTGAAGACGTCGCGCGGCGGGAGAGCCTTGAGGAAGCCGGAGCGACGATATCTCAACTTGAGCATATCAGCCGGTTTACTCCAAGCCCTGGTGGAGCCAGAGAGTATGTTGATCTGTACTGCGGCTGTGTAAATAGTGATGGCTTAGGCGGTGTTCATGGCTTAGAAGGTGAGGGAGAAGATATTAAAGTGCACTTGTTCCCTGTAGATACTGCGATAGCGATGCTGAAAACGGGTGATGTTGATAATGCGGCTGCGATTATCGCAATACAGTGGTTGCAGCTAAATCACACAACGATAAAAGAAAAGTGGAGCGTTGACACGGTATGAAACGTAAGTATGTGCCTGATCTAACGCGGCAAATGGCCATCTGTGAGGTGAACTATGCCCGTTTGAATAAACTGATGCCTGACTTAGAAGAGTGCGATATGCGCGAATTTAGCTTGGTTTGTGGAGAGCATCAGACACAGATACGGATTGAAGTTGAAGAGCGTTTTGTTTACACCACAACCTTACAAATTTCACAGCAAGACGCTAGTGGCTCATCATGGTTAGAATCACCGGCGCTAGTTGTTAGGCTTTACCATGATGCCAATATGGCAGAAGTCATCTGTTTGAAGCGTCGCCGCCAACTGTCAGGAGTTTACCCATACCCTAACCGTGAAATGCATCAGCCTGATGAAAAAGTGCAATTGAATAACTACTTGGGCGAATGGCTCAGCCATTGCCAGCAGCATGGTCAGTTTATCGAACCTATTTTTACTAACTGATGAGTATGCTACGTATTATTCAAGTCACCGATTGCCATCTACAGGCGAGTAAAGGTGATCTATTCAAAGAGGAAAATCCGGAGCAGCGTCTACTTGCTGTTCTGGAAGATGTGAAAGCAAACCATCCTTGTCCTGAACTTTTACTACTGACGGGTGACCTAGCTCATCACGGTTACAGTACTGCCTATAATCGATTACAGTCTTATACAAAGGATATGGCCGCCGCTATACGTTGGATTCCGGGCAACCATGATGATGCAGGTAAAATGCTGGAATACCAAAGCCTTTCAGGAAAGGTTGTGGTAGAAGGAGCGTGGTGCGTCATTTTATTGGATTCTACTTCGGAGCCTGATGGTGTTGGCGGCGGTGCGCTTAGCAGTGCCCAGCTGTCTTGGTTAGATGAGGTTGTAGCTGAGTATCCTAACCATTACTTGCTTATTGGAATGCACCACCCGCCGGTTAAAGTGGGCAGCCGTTGGCAAGATGCCATTATGTTGGCTAATGCAGGGGCTTTTTGGGCGCATGTGTCTGCGTATGACAAACTCAAGTTAGTGCTATGTGGGCACCTTCATCAAGAACATCAAATAGATCATACAGGTGTTAGCGTTTTGGTAGCGCCGGCAACGGCTCCGCAGTTTGCAGTAGGTACCGAAGCTCCGCTTGTCGAATCAGATAAGTTTCTATCTTTGCCTGGCTACAGGGTTCTTGATCTGTTTGATGATGGCGGGTTTGAGACAATCGTTAAGCGAGTATCCCTCTGAGCTTGCATCCCATTGAAACCTTAGGTAACTTCTCTTAAACACTGTAAGGATAACCAGTATGTTGTCGCCGTTATTTATCTATGTGCATGGTTTTAATAGCTCGCCGGATTCAGTAAAAGCGCGTTTATTTGGGGATTTTCTTAAAGCCAATAACAAAGGTGCCGATATTGGTGATTACGCTGTGCCAGCATTATCACATTGGCCGGAAGAAGCGATAAAACAGCTAGAAGCATTGATAACCGAAAACTCGCAACGTCCGGTTATATTAATTGGCAGCTCATTAGGTGGGTTTTATAGCCTATGGTTAACAGAGCGTTATAAAAACTGCACGACAGTACTGGTGAACCCAGCGATCTATCCTTATCATTTGTTAGCTGAGTGGCTAGGGGATAATGAAAATCTATATACGCATGAGCGCTATACGTTAACGCGGGAACATTTAACCCAGCTAGAAGCTTTGGCTGTGGATAAGGTGACAGATTCTCAGCGTTATTTATTATTGACGCAAACAGCGGATGAAACGTTGGATTATCGTGAAGCGGTTGATTTTTTTGATAAATCACCAGCGTTTATTCAGACCGGTGGTAGCCATGGTTTCGATCAATTTGAAAAGTTGATTCCTGCAATCATCAGCTTTTCCCAGGGGCAGCTAGCGTTACCAGAAGCGACCCCTTTACCTTCTTTTATAGAGTGACAGGAAACAATAAATAGATGTCGACGCAATATACAGCTGATTCGATAGAAGTCTTAAGTGGGCTGGACCCGGTTAAACGACGTCCAGGTATGTATACAGAGACTGACCGTCCTAACCATCTAGCACAAGAAGTTATTGATAACTCAGTCGATGAGGCTTTGGCAGGACATGCTAAGCAGATCGATGTAGTAATGCATAAAGATGGATTCTTGTCGGTCAGTGATGACGGGCGCGGTATGCCTGTTGACTTGCACCCTGAAGAGGGCGTCAGTGGAGTTGAACTGATCCTCACTCGCTTGCATGCAGGCGGTAAGTTTAATAATGACAACTACAACTATTCCGGTGGTTTGCACGGTGTGGGTGTCTCTGTTGTTAATGCGTTGTCTAAGCTGCTTGAAGTACAGATTAAGCGCGATGCTAAAGTGTATAAAATAGGCTTCGCTGATGGCTTTAAAGTCTCTGAACTGGAAGTGATTGATACCTGTGGTAAGCGTAATACGGGGACTACCGTTCGATTTTTAGCGGACCCTCAGTATTTTGACTCACCTAAATACAGCGTCTCTCATCTTAAGCATAATTTGCGCGCTAAAGCTGTTCTTTGCCCTGGATTAAAAGTTACTTTTACGGATCAAAGCAGCGGTAAAAACGAAAAGCAAGAGTGGTATTACGAAGACGGACTTAGTGCATATCTTCGTGGAACAACGCAGGTATTTGAAACCATCCCTGAAGAGCCTTTTGTTGGTTCCTTGCAGGGAGAAGAAGACGCTGTAGAGTGGGCCGTACAATGGTTGCCCGAAGGAGGAGAGTTAACCTGTGAAAGCTTTGTTAACCTCATTCCAACGGTGCAAGGCGGTACACATGTTAATGGGTTTAGAACCGGCTTGCTTGAAGCGATGCGTGAGTTTTGTGAATTCCGTAACTTGTTACCGCGAGGCGTCAAATTAACGGCTGATGATATTTGGGAGCGCTGTGCTTTTATCCTCTCTGCAAAAATGCGCGACCCTCAATTCTCAGGCCAAACTAAAGAGCGACTCTCCTCACGCCATATTGCTGCCTTTATCTCTGGATCTGCTAAGGATGCTTTTTCACTGTGGCTAAACAGCCATGTTGAGGAGGGAGAGAAGTTAGCAGAAAGCGTCATTGCTAATGCCCAGAAACGTTTACGCTCTAGTAAAAAAGTAGTGCGTAAGAAGATTACTCAAGGCCCAGCACTTCCCGGTAAACTGGCAGACTGTGCCGGATCAGAAACAATGCGTTCTGAGTTGTTTCTAGTGGAAGGTGATTCTGCTGGTGGTTCTGCTAAACAAGCGCGTGATCGTCAATTTCAGGCAATTATGCCGCTACGCGGGAAAATTCTGAATACGTGGGAAGTTGATTCCGGAGAGATTCTGTCGTCACAGGAAATTCACGATATTTCAGTGGCAGTGGGCGTTGAGCCGGGCTCGGATAACTTGGAGGGTTTGCGTTACGGAAAGATCTGCGTGTTAGCAGATGCTGATTCTGATGGTGCACATATAGCAACTCTGATTTGCGCGCTGTTTTTACGCCACTTTAAGCCCTTGGTAGATGCCGGGCACGTTTATGTTGCTATGCCGCCCTTATATCGTATTGATGCAGCCAAGGATGTGTTTTATGCATTGGATGACGCTGAAAAGAATGGCATCGTTGAGCGCATACGTGCCGAACGTAAAAACGTAAAAATTAATGTTCAGCGATTCAAAGGTCTAGGGGAGATGAATCCCCTGCAATTACGTGAAACAACAATGGATCCAGACACACGGCGTTTAGTTCAGCTTACGATTGACGCGGAAGATAATGCGCATGAGATGCTGGATATGTTGTTAGCTAAAAAGCGCGCCGCTGATCGTAAAAGTTGGTTGGAAAGTAAGGGTAACCTGGCTCAACAGTAGTCAGTTTGATGGATATTGAGATATGAGTGAAGTAATAACAGACGATAGCGTTGAGCGTTTACCCTTAAAGGATTTCACCGAAAAAGCGTATTTGGATTATTCCATGTATGTCATTTTGGATCGTGCTTTGCCGCATGTGGGTGATGGAATGAAACCGGTACAGCGTCGTATTGTTTATGCGATGTCTGAACTTGGCCTAAAAGCCGCGGCTAAACATAAAAAATCTGCTCGTACTGTGGGTGATGTGTTGGGTAAATACCATCCTCACGGCGATAGTGCTTGTTATGAAGCAATGGTGTTGATGGCGCAGCCGTTTAGCTATCGTTATCCATTAATTGATGGGCAGGGAAACTGGGGGTCACAAGATGACCCCAAATCCTTTGCTGCTATGCGATATACCGAAGCGAAGTTAGCAAAATATGCTGAAGTGCTGTTGCAGGAAGTCAGTCAAGGAACGGTTGACTGGTTGCCAAATTTTGACGGTACTATGGTTGAGCCTGCTGTACTACCTGCACGTCTACCCAATATTTTATTGAACGGTGGTAGTGGTATAGCAGTAGGGATGGCGACTGATATACCGCCGCATAACTTGCGCGAAGTTACCTCAGCATGTATTCATCTGCTGGATCATCCAAAAGCTGATGTTGCTGAGTTATGTGCCTTTGTTCCGGCACCGGATATGCCAACAGATGCGGAAATTATATCGTCACAGAATGACCTGCAAAAAATCTATGAAACGGGTCGTGGGTCAGTGCGAATGCGCGCTGTGTATACGCAGGAACAAGGCGATATTATTGTTACTGCACTGCCTTATCAGGTATCTGGCGATAAAATTCTTGAACAGATTGCTCAGCAAATGCAGCAGAAAAAGCTGCCAATGGTGGCTGATCTACGAGATGAGTCGGATCATGAAAACCCGACACGCTTGGTCATTATTCCACGGTCGAACCGCATCGATGTAGAGCAGTTGATGGCGCATTTGTTTGCCTCTACCGATCTGGAAAGAACCTATCGGGTCAACATGAATATGATTGGCGTTGATGGCCGCCCTCAAGTGAAAAATCTACGTATGATTTTGACCGAGTGGCTTAGCTGGCGCACAGGTGTTGTGAGGCGTCGTCTGGAACATCGCTTATCAAAAGTGCTAGATCGTTTGCATATCCTCGAAGGTTTGATGGTCGCGTATCTGAATATAGATGAAGTGATCGCTATCATCCGTTATGAGGATGAACCTAAGCAAGAGTTGATGAAACGCTTTAGTCTGAGCGAAACGCAGGCTGATGCAATTTTGGATCTTAAACTGCGTCACCTTGCTAAGCTTGAAGAGTTTAAGATTAAGTCTGAGCAGGATGAACTTGATGCTGAACGTAAGCGTCTAGAGTTGATACTCGGTTCGGATCAGCGTATGCGTACATTGATCAAAAAAGAACTCAAAGATGATATGGAAACCTATGGTGATGAGCGCCGCTCACCTGTTGTAACGCGTAGTGAAGCCCAGGCCTTCAATGAAAAAGATTTGCTTTCCTCAGACCCAGTGATGGCCATTATATCTAAACAAGGCTGGATTCGTGCAGCTAAAGGTCATGATATAGATGGTGCTGGGTTGAGTTATAAA
Organism: Neptunomonas japonica DSM 18939; assembly: GCF_000422765.1. Taxonomy (GTDB): domain Bacteria; phylum Pseudomonadota; class Gammaproteobacteria; order Pseudomonadales; family Balneatricaceae; genus Neptunomonas; species Neptunomonas japonica. The sequence continues at coordinate 295,218 of NZ_AUGR01000001.1, forward strand.
TCAGGGGATAGTTTTAAACTAGCCTGTGCGGGGAGAATGAATCAGCCATTAATTCTACTGGACTCTACCGGGCGAAGTTATACGCTTGAAGCGCATACTCTTCCATCAGCGCGCGGCCAAGGAGAGCCTATTACTGGGCGAGTGACGCTTCAGAAAGGGGCTACCATCGAGGCCGCTATTTCTGGAAAAGATAATGATAAAATCTTACTCGCATCTGATGCAGGCTATGGGTTCATTACATCGATTTCTGATCTTTCCAGTAAAACCAGAAATGGTAAAGCGGCGCTTACATTACCCAAAAATGCCCAAGTGTTAGGCCCTGTGAAAGTTGAGAATATGGAACAGGCCTTGTTAGCTGCGATAACCAGCGAAGGGCGCTTGTTAGTATTTCCTGTGACAGAGCTGCCGGAGTTGGCGCGAGGTAAGGGGAATAAAATTATTAATATTCCATCTGTGCGTGCAGCAACGCGAGAAGAGATTGTCTGCGATGTTGTGGTGTTGATGCCTGATTCAATACTACAGGTGCATGCAGGGCGTCAGCATCTTAAGCTAAAGCCTTCTGATCTTGAGCATTATCGGGGTGAGCGTGGGCGGCGTGGTAACAAGTTGCCGCGTGGTTATCAACGTGTAGATAAGCTTGAAGTCATGAGTAATAAAGGAGAAACACTAGAATCTTGATCTAGTGTTTCTTTTAACTTCTGCTGTTTCTTAGGGTTGCTGCTCTAAGCTTTCAGCAGAAGGTGTCTTAAGTAGGTGTGTTGCTTGCTTTGTGAGTAACGCCTGATAAGACGGTGTTAATGACAATATCAATACCTTGTCTTCATCTTCACGGCGTACTTGGGCTGTAGATAGCAATGTTGATTTGAGTTGTTTAGCTTCAGTGAGCGCTGTATGACTAATCAGCTCATTGGTTTGCGTAGTGCGTGTTAAAAAAAGCGCTTCTTCTTTAATAAGGTTAAATTTATCTCGATTGCCGCGTACGATAGCCATATGCAGATTAAGCACAGGCTTAAATGACTTTATGCGTGCATGGTTGAAAGCTCTATAGAGTAGAGTAAAAAGCTTGGCGGCACAGAGCGCATGTACACCATGCCCATCCTCTTCATCCTGATCATCAAAAAAAAGTTGCAGGTCACCACTGGCATTAACGGAAATCGAACCGCCGTAAATGGCCGATACTTTTTTGATTAGATGCTCATATGTTTGTAATAAGTAGTTATGTTCTTCAGGTTCGACATAATCAGCATGTCCTGTTGTTGCATCGATATAAAATAGGTAAGCGGCTTCTTTGGGCTGTAGCGATAACTCTAATTGGTGTTCTAAGCTGTATAGGTCGAGCTGTTCTTCTGCTCGCTCATGTGCACGTAATGGATTGGGCTTAGGGGCTGCCTCTGGAGTATTTTCAGGTAGGCTCTGTTGTTGCTCTTTAAGTGAGTCCTCAAGCTCGTAAGTTGATTCTTTAACCGATATATCATTAACATGTTCGTCGTCTGTCTGCATCGGCGCTGGCTTAAAGTGTGGCATGCGCTCCGTCGAGTCGGGTCTTAAGAGCTCAACAAGTTCATTGTTATCCATCGTTTCATCTGTTGAGTGAATGTCAGTATTATCTTCTAAATCTATTTGGCTTTGATAATTATTGTTGCTCTTCGCTTTTTCTGAATAAGGCTCACTAATCGCTTCCGTTAGCGTTTGAGAAAAGCACTCGGACTGTTCGGTCATCTCTTCATCAATGGCTGACGTATCAGAAATGCTTATATCAAAGTTTTCGTCGGAGGCTTTTGATCGTACGTTAAGTTGTTTTAGTGATAGCCATAAAGTTATTAAAGTGGCTAGGCAGGTGATGGCAGATAGGATAGCCACTTGCCATAATAAGCCAGTTAGCATGTTATGTTCTGATTGATGGCCAGTGAAGAGTTTTAATGTTCCCATGGGTGTTTGCTGGCTACCCAAGATGACTTGTTGTTCCGCGCCGTTGTTTTCGCCTGCACGAGCAATTAATTTATTTCTTTTGTTAAATACTGCAATGCCCTTTACTTGCGGAGCTTCTGTTAGGCTATTAAGAAAGAAATTAAGGCTAATGATGTCTTCTGCCAGCAGATAAGGTTGAATAGTCATCGCAGCTTGGCGAGCGGTAAGGCGAGCAGTTTTTATCGCTTCATTTTTTGCGATGTTGTCAGCTGCAATATAAAGATACGTCGCGCTAAGTATCCAGCCAGATAGCATAACCAGTGCTGTCGCTAATATCAGGCGGTAGTGCGGTTTCTTTAAAGTGAATGGCATATTGCTGTTATTTACCTGTTGAAGGTTATCCATTTTATTAGCGCCGATGATAGCAGTTAGTGGTCTTTATGGTCACTCATATAAAGCAGTTCATGACCCAAGATTAATAGCATTGTATAATTATGGGTCACGTGAACGCGAAAGGGTAAGTGATGAACGTTGAAGCATACATGAACAAGTTAGGTCAAAGCGCCAGAGAAGCCTCTCGTTTGGTGGCAAAAGCAGAGTCTGGTGTTAAAAATAAAGCGTTATTGGCTATGGCTACTGCCTTAGATAATAGCCGTGATGCACTGATAGCAGCCAATGAGAAAGACCTGGAAAATGGCCGTAAAAATGGTTTGGATGCTGCGATGTTAGATCGTCTTGGGTTGGGTAACGCCACCATTGACGGAATGATTGAAGGTTTGCGCCAAGTCGTCGCATTGCCTGATCCGGTGGGAAGTATCACCGATATGAATTATCGCCCTTCCGGTATTCAAGTCGGTAAAATGCGTGTGCCCTTGGGTGTTATTGGTATTATTTATGAGTCTCGCCCAAATGTGACTGTTGAAGCTGCAAGTTTGTGCCTTAAATCAGGTAACGCTACCATTTTACGAGGCGGCTCTGAAGCGATTCATTCTAACCAGGCGGTTGCTGAGTGTATCCGTGTAGGTTTGAGGGAGGCCGGTTTGCCTGCGCAAGCAGTGCAAGTGGTTGAAACGACTGACCGAGAAGCGGTTGGGCAATTGATTACAATGCCTGAGTTCGTCGATGTGATCGTACCACGTGGTGGGAAAGGTCTTATTGAACGCATTAGCCGCGATGCTAAAGTGCCGGTAATTAAGCATCTAGATGGCATCTGTCATGTATACATTGATGATCAGGCGGATAGAGCAAAAGCAGTAAATATTGCCCTTAATGCCAAAACGCATCGTTACGGTACATGTAACACCATGGAAACTTTATTGATTCATGTTGGTGTTGCAAAAGAGGTGTTGAGTGACTTGGTTGACCGTTACTTTGCTGCGGGCGTGGAGTTGCGTGGTTGTGAACAGACACGTGCTTTAGCACCACGTGTTAATGAGGCGACAGAGTCTGATTGGTCGACTGAATATTTAGCACCGGTCTTATCGATTAAGATTGTTGCTGACATAGATGAGGCGATAAAACACATTAATCATTATGGTTCACACCATACTGATGCAATAGTGACTGAAAACTATACGCTTTCGCGCCGCTTTTTGCGTGAAGTTGATTCCAGCTCTGTTGTGGTTAATGCTTCTACCCGTTTTGCTGATGGTTTTGAATATGGGTTGGGTGCTGAAATTGGTATTTCGACTGATAAAATTCACGCACGTGGTCCGGTTGGGCTAGAAGGGTTAACTTCACAGAAGTACGTAGTATTGGGTGACGGTCATATTCGACAGTAAACCAATGGCAACTGCGTATGTGTTTATGGGGGGAACATTTGATCCCATTCACTTTGGGCATTTAAGAACGGCATTAGAGATACAGCAGTGGTTAAAGGTTGAATCTGTACATTTAATGCCGGCTAATGTCCCTGTGCATCGTCAAGCGCCGGGGTCTAGTGCTTTAGCACGTTTGGCTATGGTTGAAGACGCTATTGTTGGTGAACCTGCGTTGCGCTGTGATTCCAGGGAAATTCTCTCGGACCAGTCTTCTTATACAATTTATACTTTGGAAGCTTTACGTAAGGAACTTGGATTGGAGACACCTGTCTGTATGGTAATAGGGATGGATTCATTTCTATCGCTGGATACGTGGTTTCGTTTTGATGAGTATCTTTCGTTTTGCCATATTATAGTAGCGGCAAGGCCTGGATATCGATTTGAACCTAATCAGACGCTCAAGAATTTGTTGCAAGTGCATCAGGTCGATACGAAAAATGATATCCTGAAGAAGCCGTCAGGTAGTATTTTGGTTCAAGAGTTGACGCCATTAAGTATTTCAGCCACGTATATCCGTGAGTTGATGGCTAGCGGCAAGTCTCCTCGGTACTTGTTGCCGGATTCCGTCTGGCACTACATACAAAAAAATAAACTCTATTACACAGATAAAGGATAGTTAATTGTCAATGCAAACTGAGCAGCTTATTGGGCTTGTGCGTAATGCGCTTGAAGATGTTAAAGGGCGAGATATCGAAGTTATCGATGTACGTGGTAAATCCAGCATTACTGATTTTATGATGATTGCCACAGGTACATCAAAGCGGCATGTAGTGTCACTGGCTCAGTCCGTTTCTGACAAAGTAAAAGAAGCAGGCGTTGAACCGATGGGTAGTGAAGGGCAAACCGATGGTGATTGGGTATTGGTTGATTTAGGCGAGTTGGTGGTGCATGTCATGATGCCTGATGCGAGAAGTTACTATGATCTTGAGCGCTTGTGGCAGTTTGACCCGTTAGAAGATGAAGAGTCATCCGAAGCCAATGTGAGCGGTTTAAGTTAATGAAAATACGTTTGTTGGCTGTAGGCGGAAAAATGCCTGATTGGGTTACTACTGGATTCAATGAGTACAGCAAACGTTTGCCGCATGAAATGACGTTAGAGTTAGTTGAGCTTACGTTGGGGCATCGTGGTAAGGGCGCTGATATGGCGCGTGCTATTCGCCAAGAAGGGGATGCCATGCTAGCAGCAATTCCTAAAGGTGATCGGATTATCGCCTTAGAAGTTGAAGGGCGCTCATGGTCGACAGAGCAACTCGCTGCAAAAGTCAGTGAGTGGCAGATGGATGGGCGCAATATTTCTTTGTTGGTGGGCGGACCAGATGGTCTTGATCCACGTTGCGTTGCTCTAGCTGATCAGAAATGGTCTCTGTCTGGGTTAACACTGCCACACCCGTTAGTTCGCGTCATTCTTGCCGAACAGGTTTATCGAGCCTGGACAATCATTCAGGGTCATCCGTATCACAAATAGCTATGTCTCAATTTGAACGTTTAAAAGATCATTCACAGGAAAGCCGGACTTTTTGCTTTCGTGCGCTTCTAGCCTTTATGGTCGTGCTGTTATTAATAGGGGTATTGTTAGGTAGGCTCTATTACTTGCAGGTAATGCAATATGACCGCTATGCCGCTATGTCTGAAAAAAACCGTGTGCAGTTGCAGCCCGTTGCTCCTACACGAGGTCTTATTTATGACACTAACGGAGTTTTACTTGCCGATAATCGTCCCAGTTACAGTGTCACACTTCTAAAAGAAGAAGTGGGTAAGGAACTCGATGCGACGCTTGCGGAGCTGCAGCGTATTATTGAAATCAGCGATAAAGATATCGAACGATTTAAGAAGCGTCTCAATCAACGACGACGCCCTTATGAAACGGTGCCTGTAAGATTTCGCTTAACCGAAGAAGAAATTGCCAAGCTTGCAATTAATTACCATCGTCTGCCGGGAATTCAGGTAGAAGCTGATCTGATTCGTTATTACCCGTATGGTGAAAGTTTAGTGCATGCCATGGGGTATGTTGGACGTATCAATGAAAAAGAATTAAAAGCCTCTGATCCTAAGGCCTATGCTGGTACGCACTACATAGGCAAGCTGGGTGTTGAAAAGTTTTATGAGTCGATATTGCATGGTTCGGTGGGCATGCAAAAAGTAGAAACCAATGCGCGTGGCCGGGTTATGAGAGTACTTGAGCGTACCGATCCTATTCCTGGTAAAGATTTGCAGTTACATATTGATCTTAAGTTACAGCAGATAACAGAGAAACTTGTACAGGGAGAAAAAGCTTCTATAGTGGCAATAGATCCTGCTACCGGGGGTATATTGGCGCTGGTATCAACCCCGGGCTATGACCCTAACTTGTTTGTCACCGGTATTTCTAGCAAAGATTATAGTGCGCTGCGAGATTCTCCTGATCTTCCTTTATTTAATCGGGCCCTGCGTGGTCGTTACCCTCCTGGTTCGACTATTAAACCTGTTATTGGGTTGGCCGCAATTGATTCAGAGTCAGTGCCGCCAACACACTCTGTTTGGGATCCTGGGTTTTTTACGCTAACTAAGGGTGGTCGAAAGTACCGTGACTGGAAGCGTGGGGGGCACGGTAAAGTTAATATGAAACTGGCATTCGCACAATCTTGCGATGTTTGGTTTTATGATGCGGGTTATCGAATGGGTGTGGACCCTATGTCTGATTACCTGGGGCGCTTTGGTTTTGGGCGGGTAACCAGCTTAGATCTACCAGAGGCTCTAGCAGCGATTCTTCCCTCAAGAGAGTGGAAACGTAGAGCTAGAAAACTTCCTTGGTATCCGGGTGATTCTTTGAATCTCAGTATTGGGCAAGGTTTTTTGCTAACCACTCCTTTGCAGCTAGCGACAGCCGCTACGGTTTTGGCGAATCGCGGTAAGTGGGTTCAACCTAAGCTCCTTAAAGGCATTCGTGATAGAAATGAGGAAGGCAAAGTTAGTATTAATATGCCAGAAATTCCTAATGCGACCTCCTACCCTGAAGACGTAAAGCTTAAGCATCCCGAGTATTGGGAGTTAATTGTCGATAATATGGTTGAAGTTGTACATGGTAAGCGCGGTACTGCACGAAAAATTGGTTTAGATGCTCAATATCAAATTGCCGGAAAAACGGGTACTGCGCAAGTCGTGGGTATAAAACAAGATGAGCGGTATGATGCAAGTGCATTATCAAAACGGTTTCATGATCATGCTTTATTTTTAGCGTTTGCTCCTGCAGATAAACCACGAATTGCCTTGGCGGTCATTGTTGAAAATGGTGGCGGCGGCTCGAGTACTGCAGCGCCCTTAGCGAGAAAGGTGATGGATGCTTATTTACTGGGAATAGACCCTAATGCAGAACAAGATGTAGCTTTGGGAGTAGCGCATGAGTAGTCGTGATTTTGAGCGCTCTATGCCTGAGGCTGGACATCATTTACGCCGTAAGAAAGGCTGGTGGAGTTATACACATCTAGATGCCTGGATGTTGTTTCTACTATTTTTATTATGCTCTTTTGGTTTGTTTGTGTTGTATAGCGCATCTGGGCAAGATGTTGATTACGTTATACGTCAAGCCGTGCGTATCGGTGCTGGTTTTATAGTATTAGTAGTTTTGGCTCAATTCAGTCCGCGGATATTAATTCGATGGGCGCCGTGGGTGTATGCTGCGGGTGTTATTTTACTATTGGCGGTTATGTTTTTTGGTGTAGGAGCGAAAGGTGCGCAGCGCTGGATTGCTTTACCTGGTTTTCGCTTTCAGCCATCTGAAATCATGAAACTCATTTTGCCATTAATGATTGCTTGCTACATAGCAGGACGTTCTTTACCTCCAAGTTTCAAGCATTGTATCGTCAGCTTAGTGTTAATAGGGTTGCCAACGGTGTTGATTATGAAGCAGCCTGATTTAGGAACCTCGCTATTGATTGCGGCATCTGGGGTTTTTGTGATGCTGTTTTCGGGTATTCGTTGGCGTTATATTTTGGGTGCGCTAGGTGTTGCCGCAGCGGCTCTGCCGGGTTTATGGATGGTCATGAAAGACTATCAGCGGCAGAGGGTGTTGACCTTTCTTGACCCTGAAAGTGACCCTCTTGGCTCTGGTTGGAATATTATTCAATCTAAAACAGCGATAGGTTCCGGCGGTACTTGGGGTAAGGGCTGGCTGGGAGGGACTCAGTCGCAGTTGGACTTTTTACCTGAATCACACACCGACTTTATCATTGCTGTGATTGCTGAAGAGCTTGGGTTGTTTGGTGTTTTGCTGCTGTTGAGCCTTTATATATTGATCATTGGTCGAGGCTTGTGGATGGCAACACGTGTGCCTGATAGCTTTGGGCGCCTTGTTGCTGGCAGCATCGTGCTTACTTTCTTTGTTTATGTTTTTGTGAATATTGGTATGGTTAGTGGCTTATTACCTGTAGTGGGTGTGCCATTACCGATGATTAGTTACGGTGGAACGTCTATTGTTACACTCATGGCAGGTTTTGGGATTTTAATGTCAGTGCATAGTCATAAGCAGATGGTGATGAGGTAATTACGCAGATGAAATTGAGTTGGAAAATGTTAGCCACAGTAACGCTGAGTGTGTGTGTGAATAGCGTTGCTTTTGGAAGCAACACTGTGGGTTACAGTGGTCACCCCGAAGCAGAGAAGTGGTTAAAGGAGATGGAAGCCGAAGCATTTTCTGATAGCTATTTGCGCTCAATTCTAGCAGCGGCTAAAAAGAAGGATTCAATACTAAAAGCGATGAACCGCCCTGCTGAGAAACGCCTGGACTGGGGAGGGTATCGTAAACTCTTCATACAGCCTAAACGTATCACTCGCGGTGTCGATTTCTGGAATAAGCATGCAGAAACACTTCATCGGGCAGAGCAAGTATATGGTGTTCCAGCAGAGGTGATCGTTTCAATTATTGGTATAGAAACTCACTATGGCCGCAATACCGGTAACTTTAGAGCGTTAGATGCTCTGGCAACGCTTGGTTTTGATTATCCTCGTCGTGCTACATTTTTTCAAAACCAGTTAAAAGATCTGTTGGTGTTAGCGAGAAACGAAAATATTGATGTTACGCAGCTAAAAAGTTCTTATGCTGGTGCGATGGGGTATGGGCAGTTTATGCCATCTAGCTTTCTTGCCTATGCTGTAGATTTTGATCGTGATGGTAAAAAAGATTTATGGAAGAATCCGGTAGATGCAATTGGTAGCGTGGCTAACTATTTTGTGCAACATGGTTGGGAGCCTAATGGGGTGGTTGTTTCTGCCGTTGCATTAGAGCATGCCTTGCCTGATGATTTTGTTAATACAGGAGAGAAGCCAGGTCGACCGTTGTCTGAGTGGAAAGCGTCGGGTGTCAGTGTTGATCAGAGTCATGAGGTGCATTTGCCCGCTGTGTTATTACGCATGAAAGACCAAGATAAAGCCTCCTATTGGCTTGGTTACAATAATTATTATGTCATTACTCGCTATAACCGTAGCCGTTTGTATGCAATGGCAGTGCTGCTGTTGAGTGAAGAGATAAAAGCTAAAAAGCTCTCTAATTAAACGTCAGTTAAACGATCTAGCATGAAAGGTTAGTGTTGAATGAAAATTATGATATTGGCGCTTTCTATTGCAGCCTTGTTATTGAGTGGTTGTACGAATACAAGCAAACCTAGTAGTGGGAGCCGTTATAGTATTAAGCATGACCATGGCCCCTCCGCTCCTGTGGATGTTTCGAATGTTCCTGATGCGGTACCCAAGGTTGAGCCAAAAAGCCGTGGCGGCAATAAAAGTACCTATAAAGTCTTAGGAAAGCGCTATTCAGTACTTCCTGCATCAGATGGTTATCGCGAAATAGGTGGGGCCTCTTGGTACGGTAATAAATTTCATGGCCATTTGACCTCTAATGGCGAAACGTATGATATGTATAAAATGACTGCTGCACACAAGTCGTTACCTATCCCGACGTATGTGAAGGTGACAAATTTAAAGAATGGGCGGCAAGTTATCGTGCGTGTAAATGATCGGGGCCCATTTCATAAAGGTCGGATTATAGATCTTTCTTATGCGGCGGCTTCAAAGTTAGGCATGTTACGAAGCGGTACTGCTAGGGTTGAAGTAGAAGCTATCAATCCTGTTACCTGGAATGCGTCAAAAATAATTGCTTCAAGTGCTACCAAGATAGTACCAGATACGCTACCAAAACCATTGAGAACTAACGTATCGAGCAAAGGAGTGTTAGCTGCGGGAAGTTATTTGCAAGTAGGGGCGTATTCACTTGAGGCATCTGCCCGTAAAGTGGCTAGTCAATTAGATAACGACTTTACCATTGATACTCATGTGAACAACTTAGAACGCGCTAGTGGGAGCCTATATCGAGTGTTGTTAGGGCCTGTGGTTAATCGTACTGAAGCAGATAATATGATTGAAAAGCTGACTCAAAGAGGGTTTCTTGGAGCGCATCTGGTAAACTTCTAAATTAACGTGATATACCTCTATAAAATATAAAGTTGAGTAGAACTAAATCTTAGTATTAACGTCTACTCTCGAAATAAATTAGCATACCTATCTAGGAATTTACTGTGCAGAGACTGCGAACAGCCTTTTTAACTTTTCTATTCCTTTTTCTAAGTGTTGGACATTTACAAGCAGCGACTGCCTTGATCCCATCTGCACCACAGATTTCGGCAACTTCATATTTAGTGATGGATGCTGATACCGGGAAGTTAATCCTATCCAGTCGATCCGATGAGCGCTTCGCACCAGCGAGTCTAACTAAAATGATGACCAGTTATCTTGTTGAATATGAACTGGATAAAGGGAATATCAGCAAAGATGACCTAGTATTGGTCAGTGAAAAAGCTTGGAGAACTCCGGGCTCACGAATGTTTATCAAAGAGGGGACGCAGGTTAAGCTAGATGACCTGTTAAAGGGCATTATTATCCAGTCGGGTAACGATGCTTCAGTTGCCGTTGCTGAACATATTGCGGGTAGTGAGTCTGCTTTTGCCGACTTGATGAATCAGCACGCCAAACTACTAGGTATGAACAATACCCATTTTAATAATGCTACTGGCTTGCCTGCTGAGGGGCACTTCTCAACAGCGAAAGATTTAGCTATTTTGGCAAAAGCCATTATTCAGAAGTTTCCTGAGCATTATGGTGTGTACTCTGAAAAATATTTTACCTATAACAATATCCGTCAGCCAAATCGTAACAAGTTACTGTGGCGTGACCGCACCGTTGATGGCATAAAAACAGGCCACACGGACGAAGCAGGATACTGCTTAGTTGCCTCAGCTAAACGTGATGGTATGCGTTTGATATCTGTTGTTATGGGTACAAGCAGTGAAGAAGCAAGAGCACAAGAAAGTCAAAAAGTATTGGCTTATGCATTTCGCTACTTCCGTACGCACAAGCTTTACGGTGCTGATGAGATCCTTAGCACCGCTAAAGTATGGGGCGGTATTCAAGATCAGGTTCGCTTAGGTCTTGATGAGTCATTAGCCGTCACAATCCCTAGAGGACAAGCTGACCAGCTGAATGCAACGATGGATGTCGATAAAGTCATTAAAGCGCCTGTTGTTAAAGGGCAGGAATACGGTGCAGTACGTGTTACTTTAAATGGCGAAGATGTTGTTAGGGTGCCTCTTGTTGCCATGGAAAATGTAGAGGAAGGTGGCATATTGAAGCAAATATGGCATACCATTATGTTATTCTTTATGAGCTTGATTAGCTGATAGTTGGTTAGCCGCTAACTCTGATTTGAGTTGGCTTTTTACATAAGCTCACATTTTTGATGTGAGCTTTTGTGTTTTGGTGACAATGGATACAGTGTATTTAAACGGGGAGTATATCCCTGCGGATCAAGCTACAGTGTCAGTATTTGATCGTGGCTTTTTATTCAGCGACAGTGTGTATGAGGTTATTCCCTTTTATCAGGGAGTAGGCTTTAGGCTGGAAGAGCACTTACAGCGTTTAGAGCACAGCTTGCGCGCATTACGCATTGAGCTGGAGTTTGACTGGGTTTCTACGCTAAGTCGCCTTGTTGAATTAAATGGTGGAGGCAATCTGTCTGTTTACCTTCAAGTAACGCGTGGCAGTGCCGGCAAGCGTGTTCATGCTATTGATCACCACCTGAAGCCTACCGTGTTTGCGTGCTGTCAACCGATCCGTGATGTTTATCAAGAAGGTGCAGACAAGGTTGAAGGTATAAAGGTCATTGTGACAGCAGACCTTCGTTGGCATCGATGTGATATCAAGTCGACTTGTTTATTGCCTAATATTTTAGTCTTGCAGCAGGCCAGTGAGCTGGGTGCTCAAGAGGCGATATTACAACGTGATGGAGCATTAACCGAAGGGGCAAGCTGTAACTTCTTTATTGTCGAACAGGGAGTTTTGTATACGCCTCCCATTGGAACAGCGATCTTGAGTGGTACAACGCGAGCGCTTATTTTAGAGTTGGCTGATCAAAATGGTATTCCACGCCAAGAAGCGAAAATTGATTATCAACGACTTATCCAGGCAGATGAAGTCTGGATATCGAGCTCAACAAGAGGCATTGTACCTGTAGTGCAAATAGATGATTATGTGGTTGGAGATGGCCTAAAGGGCTTTCTTTGGCAGCGTATGTTTGAAATTTTTACTCGTTATCAGCATCAATTGATGACGGGGGAGTAATTTATGAGTCAAGAGCAGTCACCAAAAGTACAAACAGCAACAGAGCCACAACCCCCCAAGATTGAATTTCCTTGTCCTGATTACCCGATTAAAGTCGTTGGTAAAAATGCCGATGATTTTCAGTCGTTTGTTGTTGAGGTAATGAGGGTCCATGTGCCCGATTTAGACGAAAGCCGGATTACTATTCAAGATAGTAAAAAAGGAACATTCCGGTCGATCAGAATGTTTATTACGGCGACAGGGGAAGAGCAACTTAAAAGTTTGCACGAAGAACTAATCGCTTCAGATCGCGTGCATATAGTAATTTGATGAGTACCGACAATAAGCTGGTTATTCGCGATCTCGGTATTCAACCTTATGAGCCTATATGGCAAAAGATGCAGGCTTTTACCGATCAGCGAGACTCAGAAACCTCTGATGAAATATGGGTTCTTCAACATGAGCCTGTATTTACGCAAGGTCAGGCAGGTAAAGAAGAGCATTTGCTTGTTACAGGTGATATTCCTGTGGTGAAAGTCGATAGAGGCGGCCAAGTCACTTACCATGGGCCGGGGCAGTTAGTTATTTATCTATTGCTAGATCTTCGTAGGAATAAGCTCGGTGTGCGTGATGTCGTGACTCTTATGGAAACGGGAGTCATCAATACATTGGAGCACTTTGGTGTAGAGGCTTATGCAAAGGCGGATGCGCCAGGTGTTTATGTCAATCAAGCTAAAATAGCCTCGCTTGGCTTGCGTGTTCGACGTGGTTGCACATTTCATGGTCTGGCTTTAAATCTGAATATGGATTTAGAACCATTTTTAAGGATTAACCCGTGTGGCTATGCAGGTATGCAAATGACACAACTATGCTCTTTAGTAAGAGATGCCGACCCGCATCAAGCAACCCAATGGCTTGTGAATTACTTGACTAAAGAAATAGGTTATAATTCCATATCACATCAAACTTCCTTGGACTCACAATAAAATGGCGAACAGTTCCGATAAAGCCTCTTCAGTAGTGAAGGTTGAACAGGGTGTTAAATTACGTGGCGCTGAAAAAATGGCACGTATCCCTATCAAAGTAATCCCGACAGAAAAGGATGAAATGCTTCGTAAGCCTTCATGGTTACGCGTTCGCATGGGGTCGAGCAAGGAAGTTCAAAGAATTAAAGAAAAGCTGCGTCACCATAAATTATCTTCAGTTTGTGAAGAGGCTAGCTGCCCGAACCTTGGTGAGTGTTTCACGAATGGCACCGCTACTTTTATGGTTATGGGTGATATTTGTACGCGGCGCTGCCCGTTTTGTGATGTTGCACACGGTCGCCCAAATGCTTTGGCCGAAAACGAGCCTAGAGAGTTAGCCGAAGCTATTACAGATATGGGATTGCGTTATGTCGTTATCACATCTGTAGATCGTGATGATCTGCGTGATGGTGGTGCTCAACATATTGCAAATTGTATTTCTGAAACACGCCAGCGTTCGACGACTATTCAAGTTGAAACATTAGTACCTGACTTTCGTGGTCGTATGGAAGTGGCATTGGATATTCTTAGCCAGACACCTCCTGATGTATTTAACCACAATCTTGAAACAGTGCCTCGCTTGTACCGTAAAGTGCGTCCTGGTGCAGACTATCAGTGGTCGCTTGATCTGTTGAAGGGTTTTAAAGAAAAATGCCCTGATATTCGCACCAAGTCCGGATTGATGGTCGGTGTAGGTGAAACTAATGAGGAGATTATTGAGGTCTTAAAAGATCTGCGTGCTCATGATGTCAATATGCTGACAATTGGACAGTATTTGCAGCCGAGCCGTAATCACTTGCCGGTAGATCGCTTTGTGACACCGGATGAGTTTGACGAGTTTGCGCGTGTAGCCAAGGAATTAGGTTTTAGTCATGTTGCTAGTGGCCCATTAGTGCGCTCTTCTTATCATGCTGACTTACAAGCCCAGGGTGAAAAGGTCGGTTAAAGCAATCGATTAAACCCTCTGTAGCCATAATCATATAACAGGTACTGCTAAGTAGTGCCTGTTTTATCTCGATTTCCCTGTTCTTCTAATAAACCCAAATGAAGCGCTTTCTATAGTGGTATTTACTGATATAATTATATTAGTTAATTCTTATATGGAGGTATTATGTCTGTTACTAAAACGGTTCGTGTTGAAGCTCAAATGGGTGATTCATTTCGTGTTCAATCTGATATTCGTGGCCACAAAGTTATTATTGATCAGCCAGCTGCCGGTGGCGGTACCGATGAAGGCCCAACTCCTCTAGAGTATTTTCTTTTTTCTTTAGCTGGGTGTGTTGCAACTATTGGGCGCGTTGCAGCTAAGCAGCAGAAGATTGATTTGCGTAGTTTTTCAGTGTCTGTAGAGGCGGATTATGATCCAGCAGGCTTGTTAGGAAAAGCTACGGATAACCGTTCTGGTTTTCAGGTCGTGCGTGTCACGGCTGAAATTGAAGCAGAGTTATCATCAGCTGAGAAACAGGCTTTTCTTGATGAGGTGTGTGATCGTTGCCCGTTGCATGACAATATTAAACTGGCGACTGAAGTAGTACATACGCTAGCCGAGTAACACTTATTGGGTCAGGGCTGCCTACTCTGACCTATTGCTTCTCTGTTTTTTCTGTTTTTACTACATACTCTGCAATAGCGTCTGCTTGCTAATTTGATAACTGAGTAAATACCGGCATTTTATGGCCCATGCTGTAGCCATATTTAATCATTAAAACAATTTTATAGCTGGTCATTTTCTTACGGTTTTCAGGTAAGAGCTCATACATAGCGCCAATACCAACTCTAATATGGCATTGCATACAATAATAACTGTAGAGTTGATCGCCTTGCTTTAGTTACAAAAGGGCATTCTTCAGCACAGCCCGATAAAATAAGAAATGAGAGTAGGGAGCAGACCTGAGAAACGAAGTTCTTCAAGAGTGGCTCAGGCTGTGTTGTGATGCTATTTGTCAGTATAGTTTATTCGCGAGTTACACGTGCGTGCTAGGAAAGAGAGGTGAGTTGAAGGCGTTTGCCGGAGAGTGTGATCGTAATATCCGATAAGATTAACCAAGGTGAGCCTGTCGCCATGCCTTTGATAACCTTGTCTAGCTGTTGGCTAGTTTTTAAAAGGCTTTCTAATGTGGTCAAGCTAAGTCGCTCAGCGCAACGGCGCAGAGTCTGCTTTCGCTTGCCCCAAATACGCTCTTTTTGGCAAATGGTGTCGTAAGCTAAGCCGCGCTCCAAGCCTTGACTAATCGCATATAGCGTCCTTATTTCTCGTGCTAATGCCCACAAAACAATAGGAGGTTCAACTCCTTCTTGGCGCAGCACGTTTAAAATCTTGATGCATCGCTCACTTTGCCCTAAAGCGATAGTGTCCATTAGCCCGTAAACATCGTAGCGTGAGTTGTCAGATACAGCATCGACTATTTGTTCTGCTGTTAGGATACCCTCAGGGTGGAGTAAATGGAGCTTATCGAGTTCTTGCTTTGCCGCGAGTAAGTTACCTTCGACGCGATCACAAAGTAACTCTACAGCGCTATCATCAAGCTGCATGTTTTTGCTGTTAGCACGGTGTCTTATCCATCCGGGGAGTTGGTTTATTTCAACGGGCCAGATTTCTACACAGACGCCTTTTTGCTCAATCGCTTTATGCCATGCAGACTTTTTTGCACCGCCATCCAGCTTATTCGCAATAATTAGCAGGATATTTTCAGGAGGTGCATGAGCGATATACTCTTGGATAATGTCGCTGGCAGCTTTGTTTACTTTATGGCTGCCTAGCCGGATTTCAATGAGTTTTTGCTCAGCGAAAAGGGAGAGGGCGTTAGCGCATTCGAGTAAGTACTCCCATTTGAACTGTCCCTCAACATGTAGTACTTCTCGCTCGCTAAAGCCTTTCTGGCGAAATGCACTGCGTAATTGATCACAGCACTCAGCGCTGATCAGTGGCTCATCGCTTGAAATCAGGTAGACAGGCGCATGTGATTTTTGCAAATGCCCTGTTAGCTGTTCGACAGAAAGTTTCATATAGCTATCTCGACGCTTTAGTGTGTTTGTGCAACGAACTGACGCACTACGCGTTCAGAAAGTGACTGCCACATTTCCGATCGAATTTCTTTTTCAAGTGTATAGCTGGCAGTAGCTGCATCGGCATCATAGTCATAAATGCGTTCAATGCGAGCAACTAGTGGGCCAGAGATAGATTCTCCTTCAGTATTAAGCACTTCAAACTTCACTAGCATAAGAAGCTCATATTCATCAACATTCGCTTTACGGTCTAATGTGATGGAGCGACGATTCTCTTTTACTTGCTTGATGGCCAGTTGGTAAGGCGCAGTCTCCAGAAGGGCGATGCCCTGCTGGTAGAGTGTGCGCCTTAGCGCTTGTTCAAACGATGCCGGAGTACCGCTTTTTAATATCAGTGTTACCAATCTGGATGACTCCGGAACATCTGCAGAGCCACGTAACTTAAAGCCGCAACCAGATATTAGAAGACTAGCCAGAATTAGGCACATAAACTTGTATAAAAAACGGTAATTGGTCATCTATTTGATCACTCCTTTTTAACCTACAACAATGTTGACCAGTTTCCCGGGAACAACGATCTTTTTACGAATCGCCATGTCCACCATGAACTTCTGAACATTCTCAAGCGCCAGTGCTGTATGCAAAATAGTGTCTTGATCTGCATCGGCGGAGACTTCCATTTTCGCGCGTACTTTACCGTTTACCTGTACAACCATCTGGATAGATGAGCGTACTAAGGCTGTCTCATCAAAAGTAGGCCAAGGTGAATTGAGAAGGTCTGTTGTATGGCCAAGCTCGCTCCATAACTTATGCGTGATGTGTGGCACGATAGGCGATAGCAACTGTATAGCTGTTTGCAATGCTTCACGCATCACCGCACGGCCTTGATCGCTAACATCAACAAATTTAGTGATGCTGTTTAATAGCTCCATTACTGCGGCAATGGCGGTATTAAACGTTTGACGACGTTCAATATCATCAGATACTTTCTTGATGGTTTCATGAACTTTACGGCGCAATTCTTTTTGCGGCTCAGTTAGTGCGCTGGTATCTAGTTCTACAACACTTTGGCCATCTAGTAAGTGATCATGTACATGTTTCCACAAACGGCGTAGGAAACGGTTTGCGCCTTCAACACCTGTATCAGACCATTCTAAAGATTGCTCAGGAGGTGCTGCAAACATCATAAACAAACGTACGGTATCTGCACCGTATTTATCGATCATGACCTGCGGATCAATACCGTTATTTTTTGACTTGGACATTTTAGTGACACCCGCTTGCATAACGGTTTTGCCGTCATCCTTGTGAGTGGCGCTAATAATACGGCCTTTCTCGTCTGTTTCAGTAACAACGTCAGTCGGAGCTATCCAAACCTTGCCACCTTTGTCATCTTCGCGGTAATAGGTATTTGCTAATACCATGCCCTGACAAAGCAAGCGGGTGAATGGCTCGTCAGAATTGACTAGTCCTTCATCGCGCATCAGCTTATGGAAAAATCGAGAGTACAATAGATGCAGAATTGCGTGTTCAATACCACCAATATATTGATCTACAGGTAACCAGTAATTAGCTTTATCTGGATCAAGCATGGCATTATCAGTTGAGCGGCTCGCATAACGAGCGTAGTACCAGCTTGATTCCATAAAGGTGTCAAAGGTATCTGTTTCGCGCTCAGCTGCACCGCCACATGACGGGCAGGTAGTGTTGATGAAGCTGTCCATCTTCTTTATAGGTGAGCCGCTGCCATCAAACTCAACGTCTTCAGGTAATACCACCGGTAGTTGATCCTCCGGTACCGGTAGTGCCCCGCAGCTTGGGCAGTTAATAACCGGAATAGGTGTTCCCCAATAACGCTGGCGGGAAACGCCCCAGTCGCGCAGGCGGTAATTGATCGTGATCTGTCCTTTACGTTGGCGCTCAAGCTCAGTGGAAATAGCTTTGAAGGCTAAATCGAACTCAAGATCATTAAAATCACCCGAGTTGATCAATATGCCTTTGTCGGTGAAAGCTTCTTTTTCGATATCGACCTGCACATCGTTATTGGTTGAGTCGATAACTTGTTTGATTTGTAGTCCGTACTTTTTAGCAAACTCCCAGTCACGTTGGTCGTGAGCAGGTACTGCCATCACAGCGCCTGAACCGTAATCCATCAAGACAAAGTTTGCTGTCCATACGGGGACTTGCTCGCCGGTAAGCGGGTGTGTTGCTTTAATACCAAGTGCCATCCCCCGTTTTTCCATGGTGGCCATGTCTGCTTCAGCCATTTTGATGTTTTTACATTCATCAATGAACTGGGCTAGCTCTGGATTGGACTCAGCAGCTTTAAGTGCTAAAGGGTGCTGAGCTGCAACTGCAACGTAGGTCACTCCCATCAGTGTATCTGGGCGAGTGGTAAAAACTTCTAAATCTGAGCCATCTTCAACGTGGAATTTGAGCTCAACACCTTGAGAGCGGCCTATCCAGTTACGCTGTTGCGTAATAACCTGTTCCGGCCAATCCGTTAACTTATCTAAGTCGTCAACGAGCTGGTCTGCATAGTCAGTGATCTTAAGAAACCACTGAGGAATCTTTTTACGCTCAACAAGCGCGCCTGAGCGCCATCCGCGACCGTCGATGACCTGCTCGTTAGCAAGTACTGTCATGTCAACTGGATCCCAGTTCACTTCAGCTTCTTTCTTGTAAACAAGCCCTTTTTCCATTAGGCGTGTGAAGAACCACTGCTCCCAACGGTAGTATTCTGGATGACAAGTAGCGAGTTCACGGTTCCAGTCGTAACCAAAGCCCATTAGCTTTAGTTGGTCGCGCATGTAGCTTACGTTTTCGTAAGTCCACTTAGCCGGTGGAACATTATTGTTCATTGCTGCATTTTCAGCGGGTAGGCCAAATGCATCCCATCCCATGGGTTGTAGGACGTTTTTTCCCTGCATTCGCTGGTAACGGGAGATTACATCACCGATAGTGTAGTTACGAACGTGACCCATATGAAGGCGGCCGCTGGGGTAAGGGAACATAGAAAGGCAGTAAAACTTCTCTTTACTGGTATCTTCTGTGCATAGGAAACTATTGTTATCTTCCCAGTACTGTTGAGTCTGGGTTTCAATCTCTTGCGGTTCGTATTGATCGTTCATAATGGTATCGTGTCGGAATCTCAAACAATAAACCGGCTTATATTGATGCCGGTTAAAGAGTCTACTGGAAAGTTTAGAGTATGCTGCATAGCATACAATATAAGCCCTGCTATCAACAGCAGTATAGGTCGTATAATTGTGTCAGGCCGGAGTTGAAAATGGACAATAAACCAAAAAAAATGCCAGAAAACAAACAGGATGTATCGAGTTTATATAATCGTGTTTTGGATCGTTTAGCAGACACGCTAGAAAGCGCCGAGCATCGTTCGTGGGATTATCTACAAGAGAAAATAGAAGAAGCGGTAGAACTTGAGCTAACCGCTGAAGAGATGACGCGTGATGAGATGGATCTGCTCAGTGCTTATTTGAAGCGTGATCTTAAGCAACTGGGTTATTATGCGCATGAAACCGGCGAAGGGATTGCTGCCTGGTTGCATTTTGATCTGAATGTTCTTGAAAATACACTTGTGAAAAAGCTGGTAGCCCTAGCTGATCAAACTCGGGTTGAGCAAGAAAGATTACGAGAGCAGTTAGCCAATGAGAATGATGAATATATGGCAGGGGAGATTGCCGCTGTAGGTACGTTTCAATGTCAGGGGTGTCAACAGCAGCTGCAGCTTAGGCAAACCAGCCTGATTCAAGCGTGCGAGGTGTGTGGTTCAGAGCACTTTAAGCGCGTATCTAATCCGTGGAATGTGTAAGATAAATGCTGGGCCAGTAATTGGCGAATAGCAGTCTACTTGCAGAAGAGTTCTACGTTTTCTTTCGCATTATTAATGGCGTTGCGTGCAGCAGCGCCTTTTAGCTTCTGCTTTTTACCGGTAACCAAATTAATGCCTTTAACGCCATTGTTTTTGTATTTTGTGTAGCGTTGTTTATATTTCTCACACATATCTTTATCACGTGCTTCTTGCTTGAGCATGGCTCTCTGTTCAGCCTGTACGTGCTTTTCTTTTCGTATCTCGTTTTTTTTATCTTCTTCTACGCGACGTATATCTCGTTTTTTCTGATTTAGTAAGCGCTCTTGCCTGTTAGCGTTGGCACGATCTGCCGGTAGTTTTTGTAGCTTTACTTCTTGAACATGAGGAGCCAGCACGCGTGGCGTGCTGGAGTAGTGGAGCTTGCCATTTTCATCTTTCCATTTATATATTTCTGCGTTTGCTATTGGGCTGGTAAGTAGCAATGCGATCATAAAAGATAGAATGGCGTGCGGCATCGGTCGTCTCAATCTTGGATTAAAAAATATACGTCTAATCTATAAGATCGTACTGATTGCGCAAAATATCAATAATATCTGCTTTGGGGTTGTCAGAAAGTATCAATTTTTTACCGGTTACTTTCTCAGCAATACCTACATAGGTTGCTGAAATATCCATCATCACCGCTTCAGGTAATGCATTATCTCGCGCTAGCGCTTCACGCTCAAGCATGCGCTCTTTGTTAAGCAGAATATCTGGATTAGGAAAGTGGTTTAATAGCCATTGGCGAAAACCTTCTTTGGAATTCTCAACAATCTTCCCGTTGTTGTAAGAAGTTTCATCCCAAATTCTTGAAGAGTCTGGTGTGCCTACTTCATCCATATAAATTAGTTTCTCGTTGCCTGCTGCATCTGTGACATAACCAAATTCAAATTTTGTATCGACAAATATTTGCCCCAAGGTTGCTAAAGCATCACTAATAACGCCAAAACCTTCTTTCAATAGTTTTTCATATTGCTTGATATCATCTTGGCTGCGAAAGTTAAACGCAGCAAAGTTATCTTCTAGATTTTGGCGGGTGATGTTTACATCGTCAGCTTCTGGCACATCCGGAATCCCTTTGAGAATGCCTTTAGTAGAAGGGGTAATCAGGATTTCAGGAAGCTTTTGGTCCTTTTGCAAGCCATCGGGTAATTGAATGCCACAAAACTCACGTTCACCTTTAGAGTAGGAACGCCACATAGAGCCGGTAATGTATTGGCGACAGATAGCTTCAATCATCACTGGTTTGGCTTTTTGCACGATCCACACAAATGGGTGTGGAATATCTAAAATATGGCTATCTGCTAAACCGTTGTCATGAAACAGCTTAAACCAGTGGTTGGATATTGCGTTAAGTGCGGCACCTTTTCCAGGTACGCCATGCATATCACCTTCGCCATGCCAGATGCAGTCAAAAGCAGAAATGCGATCACTAATAACCATAATGGCTAGTGGAGCATCGGCGGCAACATCATAGCCTTTTTCTTCGATAAGGCGTCGGCTATCAGCTTCGGTTAGCCAGTAAACCGAGCGTACTTTACCACTGTGGACGGGGCTATCGGTACGAATCGGAAGATCGTTGTTAACGGCTAGCACTTTATCGGCAAGACTCATGAGTTACGCTGTCCTGTTCAGGGTGGGTTGTATAGATTTCATAGAATAGGTTTTAGGCGGGGATTTTATCAGATTAAAAAATATGAGACACGATTTTTACGTAAGAAGAAGCAAGTGCTTAGTAGATATAAAAATGCCCTAGTACAAGCTAGGGCATTTGGGAGTCGCTGTTATGTAAAGATTAAACAGCTTTACTCTTTATGTTTGAGAAGCGTAGGCCAACTAAACCCAGACCGAATAAAAGCAAAGTAGCTGGTTCTGGCACATCGTTGCTATTTGATGCGAATAGGAAGTTATCAAACTTAGTAGATGTATTTGCACCGCCGTTGCTAGGGTCGTCCTGGAAAACAAAAGAGCTTAAAGCGGTATCTGTTACTAGACCAAAGAAACCAGATGTGCCTGAAGATCCTACGTTGAACGACTGTCCATCAACAGTTAGTACTGTGTAGTCAGAGGTTGGGTCTTCATTAGAGAAATCAAAACCAAATGCTAAAAGACCGTTGTCAAAAGTAATGGTCATAGTGTCGGGGATATTGCAGCAAGCAGTATTGAAGTCTAAATGGTTGCTAGAGAACGTGCTTGATGAAGCGCCTCCAAGAACAGAAAGGCGTATACCAGAACCTGCAGCTACTACTGAAAAGTCACCGAAGTCTTGGTTAGAGAATCCGCTAGCTGAATTAGTATCAAAATTATAAGAAGACGTTGAACCAGCAGCAGTTAAAAAAGACGCTTGATTCGTAAACGTTGTAATCAGTGCTGCTTGAGCTTTTAAAGTAAACAAGCTGATAAAAGCTATTGCTAGGTATTTCATGTTTTCGCCTTACATTGATAATTTAATTTTCAAGTGCAGAGCAATTCGAATGCCAACTTTTTAAGTTATTGATATTAATAGGGTTGTAAAATAACAAAAGTGTCGCATAAAAGAGACTGTAAAAAATACTGACTAATTTTGTCTCTTTTTTGCGTCGTTATTTCTTTTGTTTCTGTTTCTGTTTTTGTTTTTGTTTTGCTTTGCCTGTCGCTTTGGCCGTCGTAACTTTATTACGAATGATTTTAGTTTGACTGGCCTTATTGGTACGTGGCTTTTGTGCTTTTTGGGTGATCTGCTTCAGCAAGTTATCGCGGCTACCGACTTCATAACCAGGCATGTTGATACGTTTTATCTTACTGCCGATAAGGTGCTCGATATCATCCAAGGCACGTTCTTCTTCGCGGCTAACAAATGATATGGCGTGGCCTTTAGCACCTGCACGGCCGGTACGGCCAATACGATGGACATAATCTTCGGCAAGATAGGGTAGGTTGTAGTTAACAACATACTCAAGCCCTTTAATGTCCAAGCCACGAGCGGCTACTTCAGTCGCGATCATTACCTGCACTTTACCGGCTTTAAAGTCGGCTAAAGCACGTTTGCGCGATCCTTGGGTTTTATCACCATGGCAAACAACATAAGAGATTTTGTCCATTTTGAAATCGACTACTAACTCATCTGCCTGGGCTTTGGTGCTGGTGAATACTAACACCTGAAACCAATTATGCTTTTTGATCAGCTCAACAAACAGGTCTGCTTTGCGGCGCTCTTCAACGGGATAAACTACATGCTCGATTGTATCGGCCGTCGCATTTTGCTTCGCAGCACGGATCGTTTCGTGGCGTGACATTAGTTTTTTGGCTAACTCGTTAACCGTAGGCGTAACTGTGGCAGAAAACATCAGCGTTTGATGTTTCTTTGATGTTTGTTGGATTAGTTTGTAAACGTCGCTGATAAAGCCCATATCAAGCATACGGTCGGCTTCATCCAGTACCACAAATTCGACTTTAGATAAGCTGATATTACATTGTACAACGTGCTCAAGTAGCCGCCCTGGAGTAGCAACTAGGATATCGACACCGGCTTTTAATTTACCTTTTTGTGAGTCAGTACTCACGCCGCCATAAATACCTTTAACCGTAAAAGGCAGGAACTGGGCATAACCCTTAATGGTAGTGGTTAGCTGATCAGCAAGTTCGCGCGTAGGTGCTAAAATCAGCGTACGCACTTGCCCTGGCTGAGTAGTGACAGGGCGGTCATGCATCTGCTGCAAAACAGGTACAGTGAATGCCGCTGTTTTACCCGTGCCCGTTTGCGCATTAGCCAGTACATCTTTACCGCGACGAGCAGGAATAATCGCCTGCTCTTGGATGGGTGTCATTTGGCTGTAACCACAAGCATCAAGAGCGCGTTGCAACTCGGGTGCAAGATCTAAAGAGGAGAATTTCATTATCTTTCCTTTGTGGACACAGCCACAGCCAAAATACAGGGCGGCTATTATAAAGGAAATCTATCTTGCAAGCGCCGTTTTTTGTTAAGGAAGTGTAGCTTGGCGTATTTTATAAAAGTTGGCTTGCCATTATGAGGTTTAATCACCTTTTGAGTGTTTCTTATCAGGGAGGTTTTTGTGAAATAGCACAAGGTTTAGTGATTGTTGTGCTTTGATGTAGCTCTTGTCTTGGTCTTATTCTGTATAAGGTTAAGTAGTTTCGTTTTTTTATGCATCCATTCGTTATAACTCCGTCAATAGATTGCTCTAGCCTGCTTCAGCGTAATGCTTGCAAGGTGTTAGTCGGTTTCTTTGTGGAAAATAATACTTAAAACACAAATTATTTAATTCCTATTACTTTGTTTTGTGAGACTTTTGGTTTCTTTTTTTGAGTTTTGTGTTTGATATTTTGTGGTTTCGTAGTCTATTCTCAAAGCTGTATTTTCTGGGAGGCTGTTTGATGAGTGCTAAAGCAAAGTTGCTAATCTATGTTGGTATGTTGTTCGCTTTGGCGATAGTAAGCATATCTGTTGTCGGGTTTTATCACTTTAAAACAGCATCGGTTCATAGCTATGAACAGAAGTTGCAGAATCAGTCGTTTTTGATTTCTAGGGCGATTGGCGAAAAGATGAATCGTATGTTTGATGCGCTAGAGCTAACCGCAGATGAAGTAGAAATCAGCACGTCAGGAGAAGTAACTGTAGAAGTGCTGTTACCGCAGTTGAGCTCACTTAAAAGCCAATTCAAAGTACTGAATGCCTATGTTGGTTTGCGGGATGGGAGGACCTATGCAATCAATAAGAATGGCTTAATTCCTAATTTTAATGCTAAGAAAAAACAACGCGAGTGGTATTTACGAGCATTGGCTGGTGAGAGGAAAATCATTACGACGCCTTATAAAAGTGCTTCGGGCAATTTAGTTATGGCTGTTGCGGTGCCTATCACACGTAATGGCACTGTAGTGGGCGTCTTATCTATCAATTTATCGCTGAATACAATCACTGACTTTATTGAAAGCTTGGATGAGAATAATCAGTTGTTTGTGAGTAGGGCTGATGGGTTTATTTTGGCAGCAAAATATCCCGATTATATAGGTGCTAATTTGTATGAGCAGCGCCCAAGTTATCAATCTTTTAAGGATTCGCAGAGCAGCGAGCATAGTTATGTATTCGAGGGTAAGGAGTATTTTGTGGTGTCTTCGCAGGTAGCTGAATTCGGTTGGACTGTTTGGGCGTGGGAGTCATGGGATCAAATTTTATTGGCTTCGAATAAAAATCTTATGTTGGCTAGCATACTTGCGTTGATCTTTATCTGTTTATCTTTGGCTGTTGTTTATTACTTTATACATCGCTTGATGTACCTTCCTATTGGAGGTGAGCCGCGGGTTATTGAGGCATTAGTGCGCAGAGTTGCCAAAGGTGATTTGAGTGATGTTTCTGAGGCTAAGGGGAATGAAACAGGTGTCTATGCTCAGGTGTTGGCAATGATTACTAATCTTCGGCATACGGTATCGACCATTAATAACACTACGGCACAATTGAATGATTCTTCTCAAGAAATGATGTTATCTGCTGGCCAAGTAAATCATAGCTCCCGTTCACAAATGGAGCAGTTAGAACAAACTGCTGCTGCTATGAATGAGATGACCATGACGGTGGATGATGTGACCCGCAGTGCTCAAAATGCTGCTGATTCTGCGAGTCAGGCTCAGGTTTCTGCCACTAATGGCAGTGAAATGGTTGGTGAGATGAATGGCAATATTGCTCAGTTGGTTACCGGTATTACGAATGTACAAGAAGTTATTCTTCAGCTGGATAGTGAAACTAACCGCGTCGGCAGTATTCTTGATGTGATTAACAGTATTTCTGAACAAACTAACCTACTGGCTTTGAATGCTGCTATTGAGGCGGCACGAGCCGGTGATGCTGGTCGGGGTTTTGCTGTAGTTGCAGATGAAATTCGTGGTTTAGCTAACAAAACCAAAACAAGCACCAGTGAAATTCAAAAT
Source organism: Neptunomonas japonica DSM 18939 (assembly GCF_000422765.1). Taxonomy (GTDB): domain Bacteria; phylum Pseudomonadota; class Gammaproteobacteria; order Pseudomonadales; family Balneatricaceae; genus Neptunomonas; species Neptunomonas japonica. The sequence goes on from NZ_AUGR01000001.1 coordinate 321,392, forward strand.
ATGATCGATAACCTTCAGTCAGCAGCAATGAATGCGGTGAAGCTTATGGAGCAAAATGCATCAGCTGCAGAGATTACTGGCGCTAAATCCTCAGAAGCAAATCAGGCGCTTTCGGTAATAGGCGCTGAAGCAGTTACTATTCAGGATATGAATAGCCATATCGCCACCGCTGCGAAAGAGCAATCTGCTGTTGCAGAAACGATTAACGTCAGCATTGTTGAAATACATGACCTGGCAAAAAATACGTTTGATAGATCTGAACAGAATAAGCAATTAGCACAAGGGTTGGCAGGCATTGCGCGGGATCTCAATAACTCGATTGATGCTTTTAAGGTCTAACTGCTTTAAGGTTTTGTCCTATTTAATGGTGTATTGCGTCTGTTTAGGCGCGTGTGATTCTCCATTTGTGGGGCGAAGCCTGTCATTAGTTGTCCTTCCCTACCTGCTCTATATTTCAGTTTGGCTGTTGAATAACTAGCCGCATCCTTTATGAGTAAACCTTGTAAATTGTTGTTAGTTAACATCTTTGAGGATCAGGACTGAAGATCTAAAATTCTGCCTCGGTCTTTTAGTTCACGACGTGTTGCAGGTATTCGATTTTATCCTTTTCAGCGCGTGCTTCACTGAAAAAACTTAAAGTTTCTATCAATTGCGTGCGGGCTTGAAATGATCCCATTTCGCCCGCTTTTACATCAGTTGCGTTGCTGGCCAGGTTTTCCAGTAATTGAGTGCCTACTGCTTCACTGTTAGTTAGCAGTACACCAACCAATGCGTCAACCTGATCGCCGGCAAGTTCAGTGGCCAGCCAGAGTTTTTCTTTCTGTTCCTCGGGCTGAGTTGCCTCTGCCTGTAGTAACGCTGCAGGGTTATTCGTGTGTGCAAGGCTGTTCGTGCGAGTCAGGAATCTTGTAAACTGCAGGCTTTGTTCATCTGAGTCCTGCAGCGCCAGAGGGGCTGCTCCAATGTTCAGCTGGTTGATGTCCTGCACTAACTGGTCGCGCTGTTCAGCGTTTAACTCAGAGAAAGTGGTGTTCAGCTTTGTGCTGCGGCTGATGTCATCCTGATTCAGCCAGGCGTCTGTCACCATCAGGCGGATCATGCTTTCCTGATCCCATTTACTCTGGTAGTCATCTTTGACTTCATAGAGTGCTTTCGGGTCACCGGTGTTATCACCTAACCGGCTCAGAGAGATTCCTTCGCGGGTTTGATGGTTGTCGCGTAACTGGTCAAGCGTTTCGATGATCTGTGGATTATCTTTCAGTTCGAGGCTTTCTGCTTCATCTTTGACCAGCGTCTCAAGGCCTACCTGAGTAATTTCAAGATAGCTGCGCTGGTGGGTTGCATCCATATAACTAAGTTTATCGGTCATTGCGGATAGCTGTTCATCACTGAACTGATACTCAGAAATAAAGCTCATGGTAGTGTTAAGCATGTCCTTGAGTACCCAAGGCATTTCATTATCCCAATCGATATTCGCCTGACCAGGTTCTTGAAAATTTGCCCAGGGGCTAAAGCCTCGTTCGAACCCCGGGCGTGCCTGCTCCGTTAATCCACCGAGATAATTTAAAAAGGAATCAGTCGCTTGTTCTGAACGATCTGCCAGGCCACTGACAACATCCTGACCTAACTGATTATCGGAGCCGAAAATCAGCAGCAGGGTATCTTGTTGTGTGTCCGTGAATGCCTTCAGGGAGTCCAGCATGGTATCCGGGTCATCGGTTTTATGAATGGCGCTGACGAAGTTGTAGAGATTATTAGCCGAAGGCGAAGGCTGAGTATGGGGTAAAATGGCATTGGCAGTATAAGTAATATCAGCAGGCCTGCTGCTGACCTGTTCTGCATAAGTGGCGGCTTGTTCCAGCACTCTTAGCTGCGTACTCGCAGATAAAGCGGTTAGGTCATAGATGAATTCTTTAGCCAGCCGGGATGTTGCCATTCCATAATCGGGTGCCTGGTTAACGGTTGCTGGTGTTTGTAATTTATCAATACTGCTGGCTAAGTGACTTAGACCTGTGTCGCCTAGCGACTCTGCCAGCGCAAGAAAGCGCTCATCCAAAATTATTTCGGTATTAATTAACGACTGACGCTGCTCATCGCTAACCCGGTTTAAGGCATTTTCGATGCGTTTATTTAACTCGTCGCCAATGATGATGTATTGCTTTATAGGTGCGGACTGATCTGTCTTTTGAAACGATTCAGTTCGTTGTGTATCAGGTACATTCTGCTGTTTTTCCAGGCTTTTGTTATCTTCCTGCAGATTACTTTTGAGTTGCTTCAGCGCGGTGTTTTCGGGCCGGGAGCTAAGTTGTACCGTTTTGATATTCGTCAGAACAGTAGAGGTGAGTTTCATGGTTCCATCCTTGTAGTTTCAGTCGTCCGAATTACCGCCATAGTTTCTACTTAGCTCTTGTATCGGCCGCGTGTTTTTTTTATATATGTACAGATGCGAAAAAGATTAACGGTACAGATATCTGAAATGGTTCAGCGGTGCAGTATAGGCAGGGGGCAGGAAGGTATTTTAATCAGCGAGCTATCCAGTTATTTTCCAGCTTTATATTTATTTAAATAAAGTTGACGCAAGTTAATTTTACTTTCCTACCTGCGCTATATTTCTGTTTAGCTGTTGAATAATTAGACGCTTCCTTTATGAGGAAAGCTTGTGAATTGTTGTTAGTTAACATCTAATAATAATGATGATAGCTCGGTGCCTGTAACTCTTTTATAAAACCTTTAGCCTCGTCAGTTAAATTCTATACTTGGCGTAGCTGTGTAATGTGGACGTTGGCTACCGGGTTGGTGTAGATTTTGATACGACCTACTCAGGTTATAAGGATTATATGAGCAATCAAAACTACCTCGATAAAGTTTATTGTGGCCAAGTGGCGCAGCATTATGGCCTTGAAACTGCGATTGATAAATCAGCAGTTAACACAGACCTTTACCTCTCTATTACAGGGCTTGAAAGTGATCAGTGTGCTGATCAGCACCACCACGGTGGGGCTGAGCGGGCTTTGCATCAGTATCCTTTGGAGCACTATGCTTTCTGGCGAAAGAAGTATGGTTCTGATCATAAATGGCAGGCACCAGGTATGGGAGAAAACCTCAGTTGTACAGGTATGACAGAAGATACCGTCTGCTTGGGGGATCGTTATCAATGGGGTGAGGCTATCATTGAGGTTAGCCAACCTCGCTCACCTTGTTTTAAGCTTAATAAACGCTGGGATATTGAGGACTTTTCTGTTGATATGCAGGCACTAAGACGCTGTGGTTGGCTATATCGAGTTATTCAGCCTGGTGTCGTGAGTGTAAAGCAGCCGTTAGTGCTGGTGGGCCGAGAGCCAAATGCGATGACAATACGTGAAGTGTGTGAAGTTTTCTTTGGCGACCCATTGAATAAAGATGGACTGCTAACATTAAAACAGCAATGCAAACTATCAGCGAGTTGGATGGATAAGGTAGTACAGCGCCTTGAAAAAAATGAAGTGGAAAATTGGAACTTCAGACTGTTGGGGCGTGCATAAGCGAAAGTGAAAGTATCAACCTGAATGATATACTTGAGTAGCAAAGCTAAGAGTTAATTGTTTTAGATTAATCGAAGAGTTTCAATTTGTGTTTTTAAATAATAGAAGAGTAAAAATGAAAAAAGCGATTATATTTGTTTTCTTGTTTGTTATTGGTTTATCTCCATTACATGCAGCTACTGACTTGCTGGTCACGAAGAAAGTCTTTATGGATATCTCTATTGGCGGAAAGTCTGAGGGGCGTATTGTCATTGGTTTGTTTGGTGATGCCGTACCTAAAACGGCGAATAACTTTTATGCCTTGTCTACTCACGAGAAAGGGTTTGGTTATAAAGGTTCCAAGTTTCATCGAGTTATTTCTGGGTTTATGATGCAAGGTGGTGACTTTACCAACGGCAATGGGACCGGAGGAAAGTCGATCTATGGAGAAAAATTTCCCGACGAGAACTTTAAGTTGAAGCATCTTGGCGCTGGATGGTTATCTATGGCAAATTCAGGTCCAGACACAAACGGGTCACAGTTTTTCATCACGTTCGCTAAAACTCCTTGGCTAGATGGGCGCCACACGGTTTTTGGGAAAGTGCTAGACGGCATAGACGTGCTAAAAAAGGTTGAAAAATTAAAAACCGATAGAAGTAATACGCCTCAACAGGAAGTGCAAATTACTGATAGTGGAGCGTTACCCGTAGACAAGCCGGTTGTTGTCGCGGCTGAGTAATTTAGCCCTTCAATGTTAATGCTAAAAGAATAGATGGGTGCTGATTTTGAATAATTTACATTACTTTTACCGTACAGCTATTTATACCCGAAAAAATAATGAAATTGGTTTGGTTGATATTAACCAACCAGATAATGTTACTCCCTTAGATGAGTGGCTTGGCCTTGTGGTTTCGTTAGCGGATGGCGCGCATTCAATTCAGGAATTGCTGGATTACGTAAGCAGTCGTTACTCTTCAGCGCCTGCTAATCTTGAAGAGACGGTACATTCGGTGGTTGAGAGACTCCAAGAGGGTAAGCTTATTAAGTTGAGCGAGAACCCTGTCGCTCTGCCTTATTATCTGGCTGAGCCTATTGAGGCGCTTGATCTGGAGAAAGCCCGAAAGCTAATAGCAGAAGACGGATACACGCTTCACTAAAAGACTACCTTTTCATGCCTAACATTAGCTTTCTTGTGTGAGAGTTAATAATGGATGCTTAGTTTGCTTTGCTATCTAAAATAAGGATGTTATATGCAAAGGTTAGTTAATCTGCTGAGGATGAATGCTTCAGGGAAGGTTGTATTACTTTTATGGGTAGCCACAATGGCTACCTTTTCAGTTATGTGGCTATATTCACTCCCAGCAGTTGAGCACTTTGTACCCGAAAAAACTTTATTTGATCTATCGTTTACGGGGTATTCGTATGAGTACGCTGTTTCACTGCTCGCAACGTTAGGTGAGCAGGGACGATATGTATATCTACACCTTCAACTACCTGTAGATTTTATTTTCCCGGGGCTTTTGGCAATATCGAGTGCGTTGCTTCTTATGTGGGTTTTTGGCAAAGGCTATGCGCCTGGCTCTAAGGTATTTTACTTTACGGTGATTCCGTTTTTAGGTGGGTTTTTTGATTACCTAGAAAATATAGGCATTATGCAAATGATCAGCGCATACCCGAATGTCTCTCATGAACTTGTTAATATTTGCAGTGCTTTCACGCAGTTGAAAACATGGTTTACTGTGCTGGCTTTTTTGTTTCTGTTGGTCGGTGTTTTCAGAGCTATTAGGAATTATTCAGCAATAACCCGCCATTAAAACGAAACCTTATAAGGTTAGTGGGTGTTTTATTATCTAAAAATGTTGGGGATACTTGTTGCTCTAGAGTGATATGTATTGACAATTATTTAAATTGCACTAGCATACTAGTACATGAATACAGATAAGCAATATACTCTTGAGTTAATGGAGCATCTACTGGTATTAAAAACACCAGATGAGATGGAACAGGCGTTATGTGCGCTACTAACCCCAGCTGAATTTAGTGAAGTCACGAAGCGTTTACAGATTTTTAAGATGTTGAGACAAGGTGTACCGCAACGCCAAATTGCTGAAACGCTGGGTGTGGGCATTGCGACTGTGACGCGTGGGTCGCGTGCGCTTAAAGCCGATTAGAATGAATGCTAGTGAATAAGGTTAAATACAATGACTTCTCGTAAACCTGATCGTATCGATCTGTCTAGAAAACCGCATTATGTAACGATTGCTTCTGACTGCGATTTTTTTGATCTATTTAAGAAAATCGAAAAGCAATTTGAGACTTGTTTTATGTTGGAATCGTTAGGTGAAGATAGCTTTATTTCTCGCCATTCGATCATTGGTTTTGATCCGGAAAAAATCATCTGGGCAGAAGAAAAAACACTTTTCATTCAGGAACGTGATGGCCAGTGCGCACAGTACCAAAGTGATAATCCGTATTATTTGTTACGTGAACTCGTGCCACAAGATGTTCTATCTCGAAAGTACGCAGGTGGTCTGACCGGTTACATCGGTTATGACAGCATGAACTACTTTGAGCCAACACTTAACCTACAGCGCAGTGATATGTTTGAGGCGTTTAAGTTTGGTCTTTATAAAGATGGCTTGATACTCGATAAAATGACCGGTGAAGTGATCTATTTCTATTACACGGATAGCCGCTTGGACCTAGTTGAGTCATTGATTGCACAAGAATATGTTGGCAACGGCGAGTTGGAAATTACCCCAATGGGGGAAACGATGACGCAAGCAGAGCACGCCTCAGCTGTCATGAAAGTTAAGCAGGATATTATTGACGGTAAAATTTTCCAGACAGAAGTTGGCTTTAAGAAGCGCTTTAAGCTGGAAGGTGACACCATCAATATTTATGAGCAATTGCGTGAGGTGAACCCATCACCGCAAATGTACTACGTTAAGTTTGGTGAGCAAAAGTTGATTGGGGCTAGCCCTGAGTTGCTATTTCGTTTGCGACAGGGAGAGATGGAAACCTTCCCGCTAGCGGGCACAGCCAAACGTGGATCAACCGAAGATGAAGATCGCGCATTAGCACGTGTTTTATTAAACGACCCAAAAGAAATTGCAGAGCACAATATGATTGTGGATTTGCACCGTAATGATATTGGTCGAGTAGCGCAGTTTGGAACCGTGAAAGTACGTAGTTTGATGGATATTAAGCGCTTTAGCCATGTGCAGCATATTTCCAGTGAGATTGTTGGCATCATTGCAGAAGAGCACGATATGTTCTCGGCGCTTGCAAGTAATTTTCCGGCAGGTACGCTAACCGGAGCACCAAAAATTGAAGCGATGAAAGTAATTGACGATCTTGAATCAGATGGTCGTGGCCCCTATGGTGGAGCCGTTGGGCACTTCTCCTTTAATGGAGATTGTGCCTTTGCAATTCCTATTCGTACGGTATTTGCTAATGGTGATAAAGCTTATGTACAAACCTGCGGTGGAAATGTGTATGACTCCAACCCTGAAGATGAGTATGAAGAGATTCGTCGCAAGTTTGCCGGTACTAAAAAAGTCTTAGATCAGTTTATTAAGGAGGGGGCGTGAGCATGAAAGTTTACATTATCGATAATTATGACTCCTTCACGTATAACCTATATCAGTTTATTGGTGAGATCCTGGCATCTGAGAAATCCAAAGGTGTACTGGATAATTTTGAGATTGTTGTTAAGCGTAATGATCAGATTACGTTAGCAGAGATCCAAGCGGCTAATCCCGATCGCATTATTATTTCACCAGGCCCAGGATCACCAGATGATGAGCACTATTTTGGTGTGTGTGCACAGGTAATATCACAGTTCGGTAAAACTACGCCTTTACTTGGTGTGTGTTTGGGAATGCAGGGGATTGTGCATCAGTTTGGTGGCAAGGTAGTTAAAGCGCATGTGCCTATGCACGGTAAAGTGAGCCCTATTACACATAATGGCCAAGGAATATTTCGTGGCATTCCTGATCAGCTTGAGGTGATGCGTTATCATTCTTTGATGGCTGAAGCAGAGAGCTTTCCTGAATGCTTGGAATTGACCTCTATTGTGGGTGATTTAACGGCAGATGAGTTTGATGATTATGCAAAAGTTCATCAAGGAGGAGAGTTCGAAGTGATGGCAGTACGTCACCGTGAATACCCTATCACGGGAATTCAGTTCCATCCTGAGTCCTTTGCTACCGAGGGTGGTAAAGAGCTAATCAGAAACTTCCTTTTTGCCGACGAGTAAAGCACACCGCTATCAGCAATAAGCTGAACAGCAAAACAGGAGTGACACCGTACTTTTGATAGGGGGTTGCTCCGCTTCTTTTCTCAACGCTTCCTTTTAATACAGCTGGCTGATAAGCCGGTGCTTGTGCCGTTATATCACCATAAGGGTCGACAATTGCGGTTAGCCCATTGTTGGTGCTTCTAACTAACCACCGGCCATTTTCTAATGCACGCATACGTGCTATCTGCATATGTTGAGCCGGTGCTAAGGAGTGGCTGAACCAAGTGTCGTTGGAGACAGTAAGAATCCAATCACTGTCTATAGATAGTTTTCTGACAAGTTCTGGGTAGGCTATTTCATAACAGATGGCCGCAGCAATCTTGCTTGAGCCAAGTTTAAGTGTTGTTTGTTGTTGTGCGGGCAAGCTAAAGCTCGACATAGGTAAATTGAAAAACTCGATTAAGCCGCGTAAGTAGTTTTCCACTGGTACGTACTCCCCAAAAGGAACCAGTCGCTGCTTGTGATATATATCTGTTTTTCCAGTCAATAATGCCAGGCTGTTATGAGCGCGGTAGCCGTTAGGGTGTTCAGTGTCTCTCTCGATAGAAGGTAAGCCGCTGATAAGTGAACGGTTATCTTGCTCTAGTTGAGTTAGCAGGTCGGACAGGTAGGGTTTTGCTGATGACAGCAGAGCAGGGATTGCTGTCTCGGGCCAAATGATTAGTGGTGCTTGGGTTTTTTCAAGGGTCATCTGGCCATAGATGTTGAGGAACTCAGGTAGGTAATTTTTATTCCATTTAAGTTGTTGAGGAATATTGGCTTGAACTATATCTATCTCTTGAATGTGTCCGCTTGCTTGCGTCCACTCTTTAGGGAGAAAAAAGCCTAAGCAAGGTAGTGTGATGATAACAGCGAGTGCGATGCGTTGTGAGGCGTGGCGTGTGGTAAGCAGTGATGCTGTGGCAATTGATATGCATAGTACCGTAAATGAGAGCAGCCAAACGCCGCCTATAGGAGCCCAAAATTTAAGCGGTGAATCTATCAGGGCATAACCTAAATACAACCATGGGAAGCCGGTAAGAAACCAGCTGCGAATCCATTCAAAAATAACCCACAAGCCAATAAAGCCTGCACCGGAGAGAGTGGATTTTGATAGCCATTTTGCATAACACCAGCCTTGCAGAGCAAAAGTAAGCGCTAGCCCCATTGCAAATGCCAGTGTCATGAGTGAAGCAAGCCAGACAGGGGCATTGCCGTAAGTATGAATGCTGACATATACCCAAGAGATGCCTGTGCCGAAAAAGCCGGTGCCAAAGCACCAGCTAACCCATGCTGATTTTTTTGGCGTAAGGTTTTGAAGCAGTAGGAATAAGATTCCGGGGGTGATAAGAACCAATCCCCAAAAATCAAAAGGTGAAAACGCTAGCGGTGTTAGAGCGCCGCAGATAAGAGCGATCAAGGCGCGATATTTTGTTAAAGACTTTAGCATGCTTAATGACACTTTATTATTTGCGTATTACCTGTAACAGTCGGATGCGACGGTTGTCTGAAGACAATACCTTGAAGGTGAAGTCTTGTATCGAGACTTCTTCGTCTTTACGCGGTAGGTGGCCAAAGCGATGTGTAACAATGCCGCCAATGGTATCGAACTCATCATCAGGAAAGCTGGTGTTGAAATACTCGTTGAAGTCTTCAATTTCAGTCAAAGCCTTAACAATATAAGCGTTGTCGTCAAATAAGCGGATATTGCCTTCATCCTCGTCGACATCGTGCTCATCTTCGATTTCACCGACGATCTGTTCTAGGACATCTTCGATAGTTACAAGGCCTGCTATGCCGCCATATTCATCAATCACAATAGCCATATGATTGCGATTAGCGCGAAACTCTTTCAGTAGAATGTTGAGTCGCTTGCTTTCTGGAATGAAGGTAGCTTTGCGTAGTTTGTTGTAAATGTCGAACTCTTCTTGGCCATCATCAATAATTAAAGGTAAAAGATCTTTTGCTAATAAGACGCCGATGACTTCATCAGGAGACTCTCCGATAACAGGAAAGCGAGAGTGGGCACTGGAAATGATAAGGGGAAGAAATTCTTTAGGTGTTAGTTCTGCGTCTACCACAACCATTTGGGAGCGTGGGATCATAACATCTCGAACTTGCATCTCGGCAACTTGAATAGCGCCTTCAATGATGCTGAGGGCCTCTTGGTCCAGTACACTTTCTTCTGCTGCATCACGTAAAATGGTTAATACTTCATCACGTGTTTTGGGCTCATCAGAAAATGCCTGGGCAAAACGCCCGAACCAACTTCGTGGTTGTCCCGATCGATCTTCACTCATAACTAATTTCTCACACTCCTTGCTGATAAGGGTCAGGTATATTGATGGATGCTAGTAGTGCTATTTCCAGAGTTTCCATCTGTTCAGCATCACTGTCATTTATATGGTCGAAACCAATAAGATGCAAGGTTCCATGTATTACCATATGTGCCCAATGGTTGCGCACCGGTTTATTTTGTTCTTGTGCTTCTTTTGTAACGATATCGGCACAAATGGCAAGATCGCCCAGTAAATCCATAGGAATGCCTTCAGGCCCATCGAAAGGGAAAGAAAGCACATTAGTGGGGGCATCTTTACCGCGATAGTCGTTGTTCAACTGTTGGCTTTCTGTCGGCTCCACTAAACGGATGCAGATCTCGCCGCGTGATTTTCTGCCGGTAAGGGCTAAAGTGACCCAGTGTTGAAAATCTTCATCAGAAGGTAGTTCTAGATTGGTGTTGTCGACTTCTCTTTGGATATCCACATCGTAGTTCATGATGTGCTGCCTTTGCTCTGTTCTTGTTCTAGGTCAAAGCGCTCATAAGCTTCAACAATGTGCTGAACCAATGGGTGACGCACTACATCTTTAGATGAAAAGTGAGTGAATCCAATGTCTTTAACACCGCCCAATACATGGATTGCATGTTTGAGGCCTGAAGGCGTGCCTTTAGGTAGATCGACCTGAGTAATGTCGCCGGTGATAACCGCTGTTGTGCCAAAGCCGATGCGAGTGAGGAACATTTTCATTTGTTCGCGTGTGGTATTTTGGCTTTCATCCAAAATAACAAAGGCGCCATTGAGTGTGCGGCCGCGCATGTAGGCTAGGGGGGCAACTTCTATGATGTTGCGCTCAAGAAGCTTGTCGACTTTTTCAAAGCCAAGCATCTCATACAAGGCGTCGTAAAGAGGGCGCAGGTAAGGGTCAACCTTTTGTGATAAGTCGCCAGGTAAAAAGCCGAGCTTCTCGCCAGCTTCAACAGCAGGGCGCACAAGTAGAATACGCTCTATCTCTTCTTGCTCTAATGCTTGCACCGCGCAGGCAACTGCTAAGTAAGTTTTTCCGGTTCCCGCAGGCCCAATACCAAAATTGATATCGTGCTGCAAAATAGAACGTAGATAGTTTTGCTGGTTAGGGCCGCGTGGCCTGATGAGAGCTTTACGCGTGCGAATGCTGATATCGCCCTTTAGCTGCTTGTTACCATTGCTAACGCGTTGCTCCACGCCTGACTGTTGTAGTAGCAAGTGGATCAACTCAGGCGTGATATCAGTCCCATCGATTGAGTCTTGATAAAGTTGCTTAATCATTTCACCAGCGAGTTGCGCTTGCTGGCTTTTTCCCGAAACTTGGAAATCATTACTACGGTTATGAATCGTGACATTTAGGCGCGATTCCAATAGCTTCAGATGTTCATTAAGTTTGCCGCATAGATTGGCAAGGGCATCTGCATGAAAAGGCGTTAGTAAAAATTTAACGTCTTTAGTTGTTTGTGTTGTCATACTGGCGTTTTTCAATCCGCAATGGGTTTAGTCGAGCTCAGAGCTAACAAGCTCACCAAGCAAGGAGTTCTGATAAGCATCAAGGATGCGCACATCCGCAAAATGCCCTATCAGATTTGGATTATCGCACTTAAAATTAACAACACGGTTGTTTTCGGTGCGTCCTGATAAAAGCCCAGGGTCTTTTCTGGAGTAACGGTTAACCAGAATGCGTTGCGTCGAACCGATCATTCGACGGCTAATCTGCATTGTTTGCTGGATAATACGTGTTTGCAAAATCTGCAAATGCTCTTTTTTGGTTTCTTCAGACACGGTATCAGGCAAATCAGATGCAGGTGTTCCTGGGCGTCTGCTGTAGACGAAGCTAAATGAGTTATCAAACCCGATTTCTTGGATGAGGTTCATGGTTGCTTCAAAGTCTGCTTCGGTCTCACCCGGAAAGCCGATGATGAAATCAGAGGACATGGTTAGCTCTGGACGTATTTTCATCAGTCGGCGGATTTTTGATTTGTATTCTAATACGGTATGTCCACGCTTCATTGCCATCAGAATGCGGTCAGAACCAGACTGTACAGGTAAGTGAAGATGGTTAACCAGCTCCGGTACGTCAGCAAAAACTTGAATTAAATTGTCTGTAAACTCGACGGGGTGTGAAGTAGTAAAACGGATACGATCTATCCCATCAACTGCCGCAACATTACGAATCAACTCAGCTAAATCTGCTGTGTCGCCATCATGTGTATCACCACGGTAGGCATTTACGTTCTGGCCTAATAGATTTACTTCTCTGACGCCTTGTTCGGCTAACTCAACGCACTCGGTGATAACGTCATCTATTGGGCGGCTAACTTCTTCTCCACGTGTATAGGGAACAACGCAGAATGAACAGTATTTGCTACAGCCTTCCATTACAGAGACAAATGCTTCAGCGCCTTCGGCTTTGGGAGCGGGTAAAACGTCGAATTTTTCAATCTCAGGGAAGCTGATATCAACGATACCTTTTTTTCCCTGGTTGGTTAGGTCGATCATTTCTGGCAGGCGGTGTAGTGTTTGCGGGCCGAAAATCATATCAACATAAGGCGCGCGTTTAAGGATGTTGTCACCTTCTTGGCTAGCTACGCAGCCGCCTACGCCAATAATTAGATCTGGGCGCTTGTCCTTTAATTTACGCCAGCGTCCCAGCTGATGAAAAACCTTTTCTTGCGCTTTTTCCCTAATAGAACAAGTATTTAATAACAGGACATCGGCATCATCCAGGCTATCGGTTAACTCCAACTTATGACTTTCACCAAGTAGGTCTGACATACGGGCAGAATCATACTCGTTCATTTGACAGCCATGAGTTTTAATAAATAGCTTTTTCGCCATTACGCACCTTGTTCTATCGTTTGCAAAAAGACCGATCATTGTACTGGATAGAGGGGCGTTTTGATAGGTATTGCGGTGTGCGTTAAAATCGATTTTATCGTAAGGGGAATTCAGGCAAGGGCGCCTGATTTTAAGAGTGTTGGTGAGTGATAAGAGAAGCGTTAGTGTGATGTGTGCTTAGGTGTGGGGGCTTGAGGCCAGGGTGCTTTCTTACGTGCGTTAAGTATTTATAAGAAAGAACCCTGAATGAGCTTGTTTATTGAACACATGCTCCGCTAGTGAGTTTCGTTAGCCTATCACCTTGCGCAATTTCAACACTGCCATCACTAAATATAATTTCTACATGATCAACATCGATACAATCGATTTTTGCTCGACTCCACGTGTTTTTCCATGAGTTACCTTTACTGTATTCGCCGGGGTGAACGGGGCCGGAAACGCGTAAGTAGGCACTATGATCTCGGCTTTTTCGAGCGCGTACAATATTGCCATCTTTGTCATAAGCGGTGGCACGAAAAAGTATGTATTGGTAAGTGCCGGATGAAGAATTGGTGAAGTGGATATTGGCACCTATTGAGCCGCGTTTTTTCTTTTGGACAGGTTCGGCAAGCTCAAGTGTGATCAAGGGTTCTGGTACGTAAATTGGAACAGGTTCTGGTACCTTAACTATCTCTTTCTCAGTGCTACAAGCGACCAGTAAGGCGAGCGTAATAAGAATAAATGATCGTTTGATGAGCTGCATTGATAAGTCCTGTGACGATAGCTAATGGCAATATTAGAGCAGTAGACACTCATTGTTCAGGTGTGGTTCCCTTTATACACGAGTTAGCTTAAGGGTAGCTGATTAAATTTTTTTGACTACCCATAGTTCAGCTCAAAGAAAGCAATGTTTTTGACGGGCGACCGGGTATCTCTCGTGCAAGCTTAGGGACAAGATAACCAGGAAGCTCAGTTTGTAGCTCTTTCATTAAAGCAATGGCATCGTTATCGCTAATGTCAAAGTGTGCGGCTCCGTGTACAGGGTCGAGAACAAAAAGGTAATAAGGAAGAACTCCGCACGTAAAGAGTGTTTCACTGAGGTTCTTCAAGCAATCAACCGAATCATTAATGCCTTTTAAAAGCACAGACTGATTTAGCACGGTCACCTGGGCTGCTTGTAATTTAGCAATGCTGCCGGTTACCTGAGCGTCTACCTCATTGGCATGATTAATATGCAAAACACAGACAGTATTAAGGCGAGAAGATGCTAATGTTTGGCAGAGAGTGTCGGTAACACGTTGAGGAATGACCACGGGGAGGCGGCTATGGATTCTGAGCCGTTTTATATGCGTGATAGCCTCCAGATCATGAATCATGCTGCTTAAACGTTTATCCGGAGTGGCTAACGGGTCGCCACCTGAGAAGATAACTTCAGTAATGTTTCGGTTATTCTGCAAGTATTGCAATACTTGTTGCCATTGCTGGCTACCTAGTTGGTTTTCTTGGTAAGGAAAGTGTCGTCTAAAGCAATACCGACAATTAATGGCGCAGGCTCCGCTAAGAATAAGAAGTACTCGGCCTTTATACTTGTGGATTAGCCCAGGGGCTGGGTTGGTATCGAGTTCTTCCAATGGGTCATTTGAGTAGCCAGGGTAGCGTTCCATTTCTGCTGATTGAGGTAGCACTTGTAGTAGAAGTGGATCGTTAGGGTTGCCTTTTTCGATACGATTTAAGTAAGGCTTTGGAACTCTAATAGCAAAGTCTTTGGCTGCGTGAGAGCAAGCGGGCAGTGATTCTGAGTCTAATTCAACTTTATCTAAAAGTTCATCAAGGTTACAAATAGACTGTCGTAGCAGGGTTTGCCAGTCGGTTTCGATGAAAATAGGTGTAATATGGTTCATGATGACTGGAGCCTGAGATAATTCAATTTTGATCGCATTCTCCTTTCAAGTAGAATAGGTGTCAATTTTGGTGTGAAAACCTTTTTTAGCTCGACTATTTTTTAGTGAAATTATTTTAGCTTAATTATTAATTAGAGAAAATTATGGGATATTCCGCGAACCAGTTAAAAAACGGCCTGAAAGTTATGCTTGAAGGTGATCCATGTGCGATGCAGGATGTAGAGTTTGTAAAACCGGGTAAAGGCCAAGCGTTTACTCGTGTAAAAATGCGTAATTTGTTAACCGGTCGTGTTTGGGAACGTACTTTTAAATCTAACGAAAGCGTTGAAGGCGCAGACGTTATGGACCGCGATATGGAATATCTCTATAACGACGGTGAGTTGTATCATTTCATGGTGCCGGTTACTTTTGAGCAATACGCTGCTGATGAAACAGCGGTAGGTGATGCTGCTAAATGGCTCAAAGAAAATGACACCTGCATGGTCACACTCTGGAACGATAACCCAATCGCGATTACAACAGCTAATTTTGTTGAACTCGAAGTTGTTGAAACTGATCCAGGTTTAAAAGGTGACACTGCTCAGGGAGGCTCTAAGCCAGCTAAATTGAGTACGGGTGCATCCGTTCGTGTTCCATTGTTTATTGAGCAGGGCGATATTTTAAAAATTGATACACGTACTGGCGATTACGTTAGCCGTGCGTAGTTTTGAAATGCAGTTAAAACGGCAGCTTCGGCTGCCGTTTTTGTTTCTGATGTTTTTGCTAGTCAATGGTGTGATGTAAATGTCTGACTGGAAGCCGACGGCGTGTATTGAAAACCTACACAAAAGAGCCGCTGTATTAGCGTTGATTCGCCAGTATTTTGCTGAGCGACAGGTAATTGAAGTTGATGCAGCCGTTTTGTCTCAGTGCGCGGTAAGCGATCCTTTTATTGACTCGTTGGAAGTGAGCTTTCGCAGTTATCCTGAAGCAAAGGCAGAAATCTGCTATCTGCAAACGTCACCCGAATATGCCATGAAGCGCCTTTTGGCGGCGGGCAGCGGTTCAATTTATCAAATGGGTAAAGTGTTCCGAAATGGTGAAGAGGGACGCTTTCATAATCCTGAGTTCACTATGTTGGAATGGTATCGTCTAGGACTTGATGATAATGAGTTAATGGATGATGTTGAGCGCTTAGTGCGTTTGGTGTTGGGTGTTGGGCCTATTCGACGCTGTACATACAATTCTATTTTTTTAGAAAAGCTGGGTATTGACCTGCTAAAGACGAGTACTGCAGAACTAGCAGCCGTGATGCGTCAGCACGTAGAAGTGGATATGGGCTTGGAAGACCGTGATGCGTGGTTGAATTTATTGATGTCACACGTGGTTGAGCCTTTGTTAAAAGATGAGCCCGTTTTTGTTACGGATTACCCTTCGAGCCAATCAGCATTGGCGCGAATTAAAGAAAATTCAACAGGTGAATTAGTGGCTGCCCGCTTTGAGTTATTTGTTGGGGGTATGGAGCTGGCAAATGGTTACCACGAGCTCACTGACCCTAAAGAGCAGCAACGTCGATTAGATGCTGATCAGCTGACAAGGCAATCATTAGCGTTGCCTCAACGGCCATTGGAGCAGCGTTTGGTCGCAGCACTTGATTATGGTTTGCCTGATTGT
This sequence comes from Neptunomonas japonica DSM 18939, assembly GCF_000422765.1. Taxonomy (GTDB): domain Bacteria; phylum Pseudomonadota; class Gammaproteobacteria; order Pseudomonadales; family Balneatricaceae; genus Neptunomonas; species Neptunomonas japonica. Next base: position 337,851 of record NZ_AUGR01000001.1, read on the forward strand.
GCTGGCGTTGCGCTAGGTGTGGATAGGCTGGTTATGCTCGCCTTACAGGTCTCACATATTAAAGAGGTTATACCTTTTGCATTCAGAAATGCTTGATAGAAATATTTAGAATCCGCTTTAAGCCTGTTGAGGTTTAAAGCGGGTCTCTGCTATGCCGGTAGGTGGTTAAGTAATGCGTTTTTTATGCGTTTAACGGCTTCTTCTAATAAAGGCTTTGGGCAACCAAAATTAAGTCGCATATAGTTAGCATCACCAAAATCGCGCCCTGGTGACATGCCGATTCCAGCTTCTTCAAAAAAGCGTGCAGGGTTTTCTAGTTTTGCTGCTGATATATCTATCCACGCTAAGTATGTGGCTTCAATGGGGTTCAGTTTTAAGCCGGGGATTTGGTTTATCTCTCGTATTAGATAATCCCTATTTTCTCTCAAATAACGTAGCTGCTTTTGATTCCAGTCATCACCGGCTTGATAGGCGCCAATAGCGGCGGTATAACCGAGTAGGTTAACGTCAGGCACAATACCTTTTCTTACATTGATAAATTTTTTACGCAGCTGCTCATCAGGAATAATAGCAAACGAGCAACCCAAGCCGGCAATGTTGTAAGTTTTGCTTGGTGCCATGAGGGTAATGGTGCGTGAGGCACTGTCTGAATTCAGCGAAGCCAGAGGGGTGTGCTGTAAACCGGGTTCAAGAATTAGGTCGCAATGGATCTCGTCAGAACAAATGGTGAGCTGGTGTTTTTTTGCGATTGCAGTTAGCTGTAGTAACTCCTCTTCTCTGTATACGCTACCACCTGGGTTGTGAGGGTTGCAGAAAAGAATCATATGCGTGTCGGGTGTAATAGACTTTTCTAGTGCGGCGAAATCAAGAATAAAACGCTCGCCTTCCTGTGTCATGGGTACCTGAATGACTTTGCGTTTTGATAGATGCGGTGCTGAAACAAACGGTGGGTAGATCGGCTGAGGGGAAATAATATGGTCACCAGTATCACCAACCGCTCTGCATGCTAAATTTAACCCACAGACAAGGCCGGGTAACCATACTAACCAGTCTGTTTTGATCTTCCATTGGTAAAGCGATTGCATTCTATCAATGACCAGCTGATTGAGTTCTGCTGGTGTATTGGTATAACCAAATACACCATGCTCAACGCGTTTTTGCAGCGCTTGGATGACGCTAGGTGGGGCCATGAAGTCAGTGTCAGCAACCCACATAGGAAGAATTTCAGTATCTCGGTATCGCTCCCATTTTTGGCTGGCAGTGTCGCTACGATCAATAAAAGTATCAAAATTTATCGGCGTCATCAGGTTCTCCTACTTTATTCTGCGTTTGCTTAATAAATGAGAGTGATTTCTCATGGTAATTATAGCGGCTCAGAGGTTACAAATAGCTAGCTTCAGGTTATAGTTATCAGTAATTCAAATCAATTCGGTTAACAAGTGAATATGCAATTCGTGAGTGCCTATGTGAACTACATAGCACGTGTTGATACGACGCCCACTGCGTGTGGTGAATTAACTCGATTACAGCCTCTACGTCCACTGCTTTAGGGCAGTTATGTCGCGTTCTCGTCCTTGTTAAATTTCGTTTAAATAATTCGTTTAATTCAGTGCTTTTGTTATGCACTGAGTAACTGATTGGAGCCCCTCCGATGAGCACTAAAGATCAAGTCATAATTTTCGATACAACGTTGCGTGATGGTGAACAAAGTCCTGGTGCTTCAATGACCAGAGATGAAAAGCTGCGTATTGCCAAGCAGTTAGAAAAAATGCGTGTGGATGTTATAGAGGCAGGTTTTGCTATTGCTTCACCAGGTGATTTTGAATCCATTAAAGCTATCGCTAATACGGTTACCGAGAGCACAATTTGTTCATTATCACGTGCATTGGATGCTGATATTGATCGTGCTGGAGAGGCCCTTGTAGGAGCCGCTTCTGGGCGTATCCACACCTTTATAGCAACATCACCAATCCATATGAAGTATAAGCTTCAAATGACGCCTGAGCAGGTGATTGAGCACGCGGTGCATGCGGTTAAACGTGCGCATAACCTAATTAGTGATGTTGAGTTTTCATTAGAAGATGCGAGCCGTTCCGAGCTTGATTTCATGTGTCGCATCATTGAAAAAGTAATTGATGCGGGTGCTCGTACCATCAATATTCCTGATACTGTTGGTTACGCAATTCCTGAAGAGTTTGGATATACCATTGGGCAGTTATTACAGCGTATACCTAATGCCGATAAGGCGATTTTCTCGGTACATTGTCATAATGATTTAGGTTTGGCGGTCGCGAACTCATTGGCGGCGGTTACCGCAGGTGCTCGCCAAGTAGAGTGTACGATTAATGGTCTGGGTGAGCGCGCAGGTAACGCTTCGCTTGAAGAGTTTGTAATGGCCATCCGTACACGTAAGGATCTGTTAGGTTTGCAAACTAATATTGATACAACACAGATTGTTCCTGCGTCGCGCTTAGTATCAAGTATTACGGGCTTCCCAGTGCAGCCGAATAAAGCCATTGTTGGCGCTAATGCATTCGCACATGAATCAGGTATTCACCAAGACGGTGTACTCAAACACCGTGAAACTTACGAAATCATGACAGCTCAAGATGTTGGTTGGCAGACTAACCGAATGGTGATGGGTAAACACTCGGGGCGTAATGCTTTTCGTTCTCGCTTAGATGAGCTTGGCACAACTTTCAGCTCTGATGCTGAGTTGAACCATGCCTTTGCGCGATTCAAAGACCTCGCTGATAAAAAACATGAAATCTTTGACGAAGACCTTATCGCGCTAGTGTCTGATGTGCGTGCTGCGGATGCTTATGAAAAGTATAAACTGTCTTCTTTGAATGTTACTTCGCAAACAGGTGAGGTTCCTGTTGCGCAAGTGTCTTTGGTGGTTGACGGTGCTGAGTTTAAAGCAGAATCAGAAGGTGGTGGGCCAGTTGATGCAGCACTAAAAGCGATCGAAGAGATTGTGCGCTCTGATTCAACTCTGGAACTCTACTCGGTTAATGCCATTACCAGTGGAACTGATTCTCAAGGTGAAGTGACGGTACGCTTAGAAAAGGAAGGGCGGATTGTGAACGGCATGGGATCTGATATTGATATCATTATTGCTTCAGCCAAAGCGTACGTTCACGCGCTTAACCTGCTAGATGCGAACATTCAAAAAGCGCACCCTCAGGTTTAATGGTAATGTCGTTTGAGCAATTAGAGCAGCGTCGCCATCGGTATTTGGCGGCAATAGGGGTAACAAGCTGGTTGCCTCGTGCTGTATTGTCGGGAGCTAAGTCTTCGCCAGACAGTGTCTATCAATTTTTGTATGGACAAGAGGAAGACGACTTTGCGTCTGATACTGATCTTGAGAGTGACGTAGCTGGGACTACAGGCGTTGAGTCTAGTATCAGTGCGATTTCTTCTGAACAGAAGAAATCTCATATAGCGCCTGTTACGGCAGAATCACTGCAGTTGTCTTCGACGGACTCTGCGCCTACCGGCATTAATAGCAAAGCGCAAGTGGCGGGTTTAAATGATAGTCGTCATTCAGCGAAGGCTCGTACTGCGTCTACTCCTATTGATATCCCGCAGTTGACGATTGAGGCGCGTGTTAATAAGGAGAAAGCACCGCGCTTTCGCTTGGGCTTTTGGCTGTATAAAGATGTATTGGTCGTTGATAGCCTTCCTTTGTTAAGTCGAGGTGGCGTGACGCAGGATAAATACCAAAGCCTTTGTGCAAATATGGTTACGGCGATGGGTTTAAGTGCTGAGCTGTTGGCTACACCTTATGTACTGGCTTGGCCGATGTTGGCGGGCGGTTCGTTGGATCAGGGACGAGCGGAAGCTTCGTTGGCTGTGAATCATAAAATACAAAAACTTTTGCTGTTGGCTAAACCACGCCTATTATTGTTCTTGGGAGAGTCTGCAGCGCAGATGTCTATGCAGCGCACTGAAAGTTTAGATGAACTGCGTGCCGTGCTCTTTAATTACACGAGCCAAATTAAAGCGCTGCCCTCTTTAAGTTTGACTCAAATGATTCAGATCCCTGAATGTAAGAAAGAGGTCTGGAATGACCTTCAGAAAGTCTTGCCTATCGATGCTTGAGTTTTCTCTGCTCTGTGAAGGGGATATCGCTTCTGTAATGCCTATTGAAACATTGCTCTTTACAGAGGATTGCTGGGGTGAGGGGCAAGTTAAAAGCCAATTGGGCAATCCACGTTGTTTCAATTTGGGAGTAAGTACATCAGAAGAGTTAATCGGATTCGCACTTGTTAGTAGTGTTTTAGATGAGGCGGAACTCTATCAGATTGCTATTCTTCCAAAAGCTCAAGGGTGTGGTGTGGCGATAGGCCTGTTGCAAGAATTAGTGAAGAGGCTGAAAGTGTTGGGCATTACTCGTTTGATGCTCGAAGTAAGAGAAACCAATACGACGGCCGTTAAGTTATATACGTCATTTGGTTTCGTGCTTGATGGGCGCCGCAAAGGCTATTACACCTCGTTGCAAGGGCGAGAAGATGCTTTGTTGTACAGTTACCAGATTATTTAATACTCGCTTGAGTATCTACTAGGTGAGTGGTGCTTCCTGTAAGCATATCAGCAAAACATATGTGTTGATTTCTTCCCGATCCTTTTGCGACATAGAGAGCTTTGTCGGTTTGCTCAATTAACGAGGCAACATTTTTTGCTCCGAATCGAGTGGAGGTGATACCAAGACTTGCCGTTATATGATCACTTGTTGCCGAAAATTCATGCAAAATCTTATTTTTTGCTAAGTCTAGAATTATTCTGCCAGCGAGCATTTTTGCGCCTTCCACGGGAGTGTTAGGTAAAATGATCATGAACTCTTCACCGCCATAGCGCGCCAATAAATCAGCAGGTCTAAATAATTGGGCTTGCAGTATTTTACTGAATTCTTTTAAACAGGCATCCCCTTGCGGGTGACCATAATTATCGTTATAAGCTTTGAAGTGGTCGATATCTAACATAACTATCGATAGTTCGGTTTTTTCACGTTGCGCCACTCTCCACGCCCTATCAAGAGCCTCGTCCATACCGCGTCGGTTAATCGCTTCTGTTAAAGCGTCAACATGTGTGAGTTTTAAAAGTTGCTGGTTAGCATCGTCTAATGCTGCTTTCATCTGCGCAATACGTGACATCGCACGTATTTTTGCACTCAGTACAACGCTGTTAACAGGCTTAGTTAGATAGTCATCGCCGCCGGCATCAATGCCTTCTGCTAGGTGTTGATCGTTAGTTTGCCCACTAAGAAAAATAATCGGAAGCCACTGCTCTTTTAAGCGCTCACGGATTTGGCGTGTTAATTCAAAGCCATTCACGTCCGGCATTTCCACATCCATGAGAATAAGGTCAATGTCAGTTTTATCGAGGGCCTTATGAGCTTCTTCTGCACCTGAAGCTGAAAAAGGTGTGTAGCCCTCGTGTGTAATGATGGCGCTAACCATTTCGCGTATTAATCTGTTGTCATCAACAACTAATATCTGCATGCAGAACGCCTATTAGCTAATGCTTGAGCCTTTAGAAAACTAAAGGCTCAATTAAGAAGAATTTAATATAGCTCTATAAAGTTATAGCAAAGAAACTAAAGAAAACCATTATTCTTTTGGTGAGTAGTTGATTTGCTTGAAAGAAAGGTGATTGCTCTTAATCATAACAATAGATGAAAGGCGCTTTAAGCCGCGCCTTTCATTTCATATGAATCGCACTTAGAAAATGCTGTTAGCACTGCTTGTAGCGCTGCGCCGGATGTATCCTCTGCGATTGCGACAGCCGAGTAAGCGTCATCATTGATAGTTAATGCCACACTGGCTTGTGCTTTAGCAGTGCTGCCATGTGCCATTGCGTGCTCATCAAATTGAGTGATTTCAATATCTACACAGTACTGCTGAGCTAAAGCATTACATAAAGCATCAACGGCTCCTGTGCCTTTGCCAGTAAAGATATTTCGGCCGTGATTTATATCAAACTGTGCGCTTACATGTCCGTCTTCTGTATGTAGGTCATAGCCGTTTAATAACCATTGCTCGGAGCTAACAGTAAAGTGCTGGTCAAAGAGCGCTTTGATTGTTGTGGCTGATATCTCTTCGCCTGAAGCTTCAGTGGCCTGTTGTACGACTTTGCTCAGCTCTGCATACATCCACTTTGGTAAGCTAATACCATAATCTCGCTCTAGCACTAATGCTACGCCGCCTTTACCGCTCTGGCTGTTGATGCGTATGACTGCTTCATATTCGCGCCCAATATCTCTTGGATCTATAGGTAAGTAGGCGACTTCCCAAAAAGGTAAGCTGTGTTCGTCGTGGTAATTAATGGATTTGCGAATAGCGTCTTGGTGGCTACCAGAAAACGCTGTGTAAACGAGCTCTCCTGCCCACGGATGTCGAGCGGCCACTGGCAACTCAGTACAGTATTCCACAACATTGATAATTTCTTTAATATCAGAGAAGTCTAGTTCAGGATCGATACCCTGGGAGTATAGATTCATTCCCATTGTCACGATGTCCATGTTGCCGGTACGCTCGCCATTACCGATTAATGTACCTTCAATACGGTCGGCTCCCGCCATAACGCCTAATTCAGCGGCAGCAACTCCACAACCACGGTCGTTATGCGTATGTAAGCTAATCTGTACTAGATCACGCTGTTTCATGTTGCGACAAAACCATTCGATTTGGTCAGCAAAAACATTGGGCGTTGATACTTCAACGGTCGCTGGCAAGTTAATAATCATGCCGCGCCCTTTATCCTGAGCCCACACCTCTACGACGGCGTCACATACTTCTACCGCGTATTCCATTTCGGTGCCTGTAAAACTTTCAGGCGAATACTGGAAGCTCCAGGTTGTTTGCGGATATTGTGCCGCATACTCTCGTACCCACTTGGCACCTTGGACGGCAATCGCTTTAATGCCATCTTTGTCTAAGCCAAAAACTTGCTCACGTTGGACTGTGGATGTTGAATTGTAGACATGCACAATGGCTTGTTTTACACCTTTAAGAGCTTGGTAAGAACGGCTGATCAACTCTTCGCGAGCCTGTGTTAAAACTTGAATGCATACGTCATCTGGAATTAAGTTTTCTTCAATTAATTTACGCACAAAGTCAAAATCAGGTTGCGATGCCGAAGGAAAACCAACTTCAATCTCTTTGAATCCTAATTTAACCAATAAAGTGAACATACGTGTTTTTTGTTCAACATTCATTGGGTTGATCAGCGCTTGGTTACCATCCCTAAGATCTACACTGCACCAGTTAGGCGCTGAAGTGATCTGTTTATCTGGCCAGGTACGGTCAGAAAGGCGAATCGGAGTGAAGGGACGATATTTGCGATGATCAAACATAACCGGTTTCCTATATGTAAAGAAGAATAAGTTTAATGATGCATAGTGGGTAAAGTTGCTTAACGTAAACGGTTGCTGGCAAAGCCCTGATTCGCTATAGAGTTGCGGCAGGGCTTGCTGAGTATCTGTTGCTCTTGTGGGGCAAAGAGTTGCTGGATAGGCAATGAAAAAACAGATGAGGTATGTAACTTTTGATTACTTTCTCGCCGGAAGTCGGGTAGATACCGGTCTGTTATTCAATGAAACAAAGTTTACGTAGGTTGGTGCGCAATTACCTTGCTAATGTTGCTGAATGCTTTTTATTTACGCAAATTTATGTGAGTATTTAGTTTATATGATTGCTTTAAATTGCGCTGCTAGAGGTTTTGTCGATGTTAGGTGTTGAATTGGACCGTTTTGATATAACAATATTGCGCGAATTACAGCGTGATGCATCGCTATCTAATCAGGAGTTGGCAGAACGGATTGGTTTAACGGCTGCACCGTGTTCGCGTCGAGTTAAACAACTTGAAGATTCTGGTGTTATTGCTAATCGTGTCATCCGGGTGAGTGAGCGTAGTGTTGGGTTGAACCTCATAGCCTTACTTCATATCAGTATGGATAAACATATTCCAGAGCGGTTTGAAACATTCGAAAAAGAGATCGGTTTAATATCAGAAGTCATGGAGTGTTATTTGATTACAGGACATGATGCCGATTATCAACTTAAAGTCGCGGTTCCAGATATGGATAGTTACCATGATATATTGTTAGGAAAGATCACCCGTATTAAGGGTGTTACCGGGGTTAAATCTGCCTTTATTATGCGTAAAGTGATTGATACAACGGCAGTACCATTGCACTATATTCCTTCTCATCGGTGAGCCATCTTTACTTTTTATTTATAGGTCGCCTTTTCATGCATTTTATATTCAGTAGAAAAGCGTAGAATTACTTAATATAAGCTTTTCCTTAATTAATGATTTTGATATGAATATTACAGATAGTCTTCTTTCAGGTTCGTGGCTGTGGGTTACAGATGTTTTATATCTGTGTGCGCTTATGTTTGCGCTATGGCGCAGCCCATGGCAAGTCATTGTAAATAATAGGGGGCTGCAGCATCTATTCTGTGGTGCGACGGTGCTGTTGTTGCTTATGTGGAGTATGAGGGCTGGTATTTCGCCTGGGCTCAGTATTCATTTTCTCGGTGTTACAGCGCTAACTCTTATCTTAGGCTGGGATCTTGCCATACTGTCTGCGTCATTAGTTTTATTGGGAATGACGTTGCTGGGTAAAGAAAGCTGGCAAGGCTTCGCTGTCAACGGCTTGTGTTTAGTTGTGATACCTGCACTTTTAACCTATTGGATTCATCGGCTGGTGGATAAAAAGTTACCAAAGAACTTTTTTATCTATCTGTTCATATGCGGCTTTATCGGCGCTGGTGTGGTGATTGCTGTTTCGGGAGTCGCAGTGTCCACCATACTCTGGCTTGATGGTGTTTATCCGTGGAGCAAAATTCAGCACGAATACATAAACTACTTACCGCTGATTATGTTCCCCGAAGGTTTAGTCAACGGCATTTTAATGACAGGAATAATGGTGTTTTATCCCGACTGGATAAGAACCTTTAATGCACGCCTCTATATTGATGAGCAATAAAGCGTTACTGCCCTGTTTATTGTCTAACGGGGTGTTTAGCGAGCTTGCGTTGTAAGGTTCTGCGGTGCATATCTAGCGCCCTCGCTGTGGCTGAAACATTGCCATCATTTTCACTTAACACCTTTTGAATATGCTCCCATTCTAGTCGGTTAACTGACATCGGCTGATTAGATATGTCGACCTCTTCATCGGCATCGCTTTGCTCAAGAGCATGCAGGATTTCGTCTGCATTGACTGGTTTTGGCAAGTACTGTGTTGCACCTAGTTTGATGGCTTCCACAGCGGTAGTGATGCTTGCGTAGCCCGTTAAAACGACGATGCGCACTGTAGGGTGTGCTAGCTTTAATGGTTGAATAACCGTGAGCCCAGAGGCTCCCTCCATTTTTAAGTCCAGTGATACAAAATCAGGTAGCCAGTTCTTTATTACTTCAAGCGCTTCTTCTGCACTTCTTGCTACCTTCACATTAAAGTCACGTTTTGTGATGGCGCGTGCTAGTACACGTGTGAAAGTGGCATCATCATCGATAATTAAAAACTTTGGTTGTTCAGCCATGAACACTTCTCCGGGATAAGCGAACTTCAGTTATTGTACCTTTACCCTGTGCGGCATAGAGTTTAACGTCGCCGTCATAATGGGCGAGCGTTGTCGAGGTGAGAAACAAGCCTATACCTAAACCCTTACCCTTGGTCGAGATAAAAGGTTGACCTAAGGTGTTCGCCTGTTCAACCGATAAACCCGCGCCATAATCTCGGATAGTTAACCAAATAGCGGTTGGGTCCCAGCGTAACGATATTTCAATATTCTTAGAGCACGCGTCAGCTGCATTATTTAATAGATTCAAAATAGCTTGCCGCAATGCGGTTGTATTGCGCAAATCTGGTGGAAGGTCTTCTTGAATGTTAACGCTATAGGTCACTTCTGGGCGGGTGATATTCCACTGTTCTATGATTTCGCTAAGGAGCTCTGTTGCTAGCGATGTTTTTTCGCTGTCTTTCTCTTCTGCAACGGAGCGCGTCATATGCTGTAGTTTATCGGCACAGGTCTGCACTTGCTGCTGCAGAATATCAATATCCTCCTTGTGTTCATCCGATAGCGTAGAGTCAGTGCGCATTTCATGCAAAATAACACTCATGGTACTGAGGGGCGTGCCAAGCTCGTGCGCGGTGCCTGCTGCCATGGTTCCTAATGCGAGTATTTGCTGGTGATGGACTTTGGCTTCTCGTTCTTCAATAAGGCTTTGTTGCTGGCGCTGTAGAGCACGATTGATGCGTACAATAAAATAGGTAATAACAATCACAGTGAGGATGAAGTTCAACCACATCCCTAGCATATGAAAATTAAAAAGAGACGTTAGTGAATGCTGGTGTTCTGATAGAGCAGTGACAACAGGAACGTAATAAATCAGTAAGGAGCCGTATATAGCCGTTACTGTGATGGCCATCATCCAAATATAGCGGTTGTTGAGTGTCATAACGGTGATGATCAGGGGGATCAACAGCATGAAAATAAATGGATTAGTGCCTCCACCTGATTGGTACAGTATAAAACCGTAAATAATGGCGTCAGCGAGTAGCTGAGTAAAAAACTCGGGTTGAGTGACGGGCCAAGAAGAGTGAAGGCGTGCGTAGGTTATTAGGTTTAATAATCCTAATAATAGTAATGCTGAACCGGTCGCCCATGGGTTGAGGTCGACTCTTAAATACACAAGCGCAAATGCAACCGCGCAACACTGACAAAACAGGATAACAAAGCGAATGTAAGTCAGTTGTAATAGCTGTTGATGGTTGCCTGCCACGTCCTGTCCTGCTCCAAAATAAGGTTAGGACGAATTATAACTGAAAAGTGCTGCGTTGCAGATTGGGACAAATTGTCGCGGTTGTTGGAGTCTAAGGTTTGTGGGATGCTAAAAACAGCGGTACTAAACCACAACTCTTTTATTGTGAGTTGTGGTTTGTGGAGTAATTAATCTGTGAAAGGCTGATCATTACAAATTTAGTAACTGAAAGCTAAGTTATGTATTTACTGAGGTACTGCAGCGTAGACAACGACTTCACACAGCATCTCTTCACGAGCCAGTCCTGCGACTATCATTGCAGCGCGGTTTGGGTAGGGTGCTGCAAAATATTCGGCATAGACCTTGTTGAAAATAGGTAGCTGTTCACGAGCAGTTACATAGATTAGGACTTGCGTCACATCATCCATCGTTAGTTTAGCTGCTTCAATGGTGTGCTTTAAGTTGTCCATCGTTTGGCGTGCTTGGGCTTCAATACCGCCTTCAACAACTTTACCGTTAACATCAATAGGGATCTGAGCTGTATAGAATTGGTTGTTAGCGATAATAGCCCACTCTAGTGGAGCGGCTGAGGCAAATAGGTCTGTTTTAACAGCTGTTTTCATATGGGTTACCACTTTTTTGTAAACGTGAATGTGAATAAGTTTTTTAATGAACAAAAGGAGCCTTAATCAAGCTCCTTGTTTAACCTATTGAAGTTAAAGCCCTTGCTCATCCGCCATTTTTAAAGCGATCTGTGGAGCTGTCCATAATGAAGGTAGCAACACCAGAGATACGGGTACTGCGGTAACAACAATGAAAGACTGTAGTGCTGAAATACCACCTGACCCTATAGAGATCAGTAGTGCAGCGACAACACCCATCATGATGCCCCAAAATACGCGTACAGCGCTTTTTGGGTGATCAGTTCCTGTCATTACCATAGATACTGCGTAGGTCATTGAGTCACCTGTTGTGGCGACAAAAATCGTAGTCAGAATCAAGAACAGTACAGAGATCACAAAACCCATGGGTAGCTGTTCAGTAATCGCTAGCAAGGCGGCAGGTAAATTGAAGCCGGTGAAGGGCTCAGAGATAACGCCGGGGTTTGCCAGCTCAAATGCTAAGCCGCTCCCGCCTACAATGGTGAACCAGAAACAGGTGATAACCGGTGCAACAATGGATATGAGTAAGATCATTTGGCGGATAGTACGGCCACGAGATATACGTGCCACAAACATTGCCATTAATGGGCCATACCCTAGGAACCAGCCCCAAAAGAAGACAGTCCACCAGTCTAACCAGCCTGGGCTAGCACGAAAGGTTGCCATCGGAATGAACTGATCAAGGTAGATACCAAAAGAGTGCAGGTAGCTATCAATGATGAAGGCTGTTGGGCCAAAGAGCAGGATAAATGCCATTAGGGCAACAGCAAGTATAACGTTGGCACGGCTTAGGATTTGTATACCACGGGTTACACCACTTACAGCTGACAAGGTGTAGATGGCGATAAGTCCGAGTAAAATCATGACTTGAGTTGTATAGGTGTTTGGAATGCCGAAAAGTTTTTCCAGTCCAAAGCTAACTTGCAGTCCAAGAAAGCCGATTGGGCCGACGGTTCCCGCTACAACGGCGAGTACGCAGCAAGAATCAACAATGGCGCCGAAAGGGCCTTTCATGACACGATCACCAAATACTGGGTACAGCAAAGTGCGCGGTTTGAGTGGAAGTCCTTTTTCATAATGCAGGTACATGTAAACAATACCTGTCAGGCTTCCGAGAATCGCCCAAGCAAGAAAGCCCCAGTGCATAAAGCTTTGTGCTAATGCATTGTAGGCCGCATCAGTTGTACCTGCTTCTCCACCAAATAGCGGAGGAGGGGAGGTAAAGTGAGCCATAGGCTCAGCGGCTGCCCAAAATACACCGCCACCGGCTAGTAGGGTGCACATGATGATAGATATCCACTGGAAAGTGGACATCTCAGGGGCTTTTAAGCCACCCAGAACAACCGAACCAGTACGCCCGACAGCCAGGAAAATACCGATGATAAATGTCAGCAGAAGTAATACTTGCCAATAAGCACCAAAGTACTTAGTTGATGTAGCAAATGCACTGTTTACCCAGCCTGACATCATATCAATGTCATAGAGTGCTAATACTGCAAACAGTACTATTGCCCCACCGCTGATAAGGAATACCGGCATATCGACGCCTGCCAGCAATTTGCCTTGGCTGCTATCTGGCGTGTCTTTGGCCAGAGAAGCCTGAGTTGCGTTACTCATTTTAGTCTCCTGATGGATCTCTTATATTTATTGGTGTATCAGGTCATCTACTTAATAGCGGGAGCGCATGGCCCGCGTTATTAAGCGCCTAGGTTTAATGGCTTTAACGAATCGTCCAGAAAGTTCAGCCAATTCAGCCCCATGACTTTAGCCACGTCTTCAGGGCTAAAACCACGTGCTAACAATCCGTTGGTGATGTTTGGGAAGTCCCTGCTATCTTTGAACCATGAAAGTGGGCGCGGCCAATTCGCATTCGATTTAGAGCCTTCGCCGTAATCCATATCTTTTGACCAGCGACCGTTACGCATCCACTCTAGGATTGATAATGGTTGCTCTTGGCAAAGGTCGGTGCCAATGCCGATATGGTCAATGCCCATCAGTTCTGCTGTACTGGCCACCATGTCGCAGAATTGATCTAGCGTGCAATCCGGGCCATTTTTTAGGTGGAATGGATATAAGCTAAAGCCCAACAGACCACCCGATTCCCCTAACGCTTTAAGAACGGTATCGGACTTATTGCGTTTGGCTTCGTGAAAGCTCGTAGGATTAGCATGTGAAATTACAATAGGGCGTTGTGAGATTTCGATGGCTTCCAGCGTGCTGCGTTCAGCACTATGGCTCATATCTATAACCATGCCGACGCGATTCATCTCTTTGATCGCTTGGCGGCCAAAGCGAGTAACACCGCTGTCGTGTGCTTCGTAACAACCGCAAGCGAGTAAGCTTTGGTTGTTATATGTCAGCTGCATAATCATAAGGTTTAGCTCACGCATTACCTCGATCATGCCGATATCGTCTTCAATTGGGGAGCAGTTTTGCGCCCCAAACATGATACCTACTTTGCCTAGCTCTTTAGCATGACGGATATCCATCGCGCTTTTCACTGGCATGATTAAGTCGCTGTTTTGTTCGAAAAGCCGGTTCCATTCCGAAATGCGCAGCAATGTTTCACGAATTTGTTCATGGTAAACGATGGTGGCATGCACCATCGTTACACCACCTTCGTGTAGCTGTTCGAAAATTTTTCGGTTCCAGTTCGAATATTGCAGACCGTCAATCACAATCAAATCGTTATGCAGTGCACTATTCATTGATCTGCTCCTGTTAGGCGCGGATGTAAGTCGTTTTTACAATGGTGTAAAACTCTTTAGCATAGGTGCCCTGTTCGCGAGGCCCGAAGCTTGAATCTTTACGTCCACCGAACGGCACGTGGTAGTCAGTACCTGCTGTTGGCAAATTAACCATGACACAACCTGTTTTAGCGTTACGCTTGAAGTCTGTTGCGTATTTCAAAGAGGTTGTACAGATACCGCCTGTCAGGCCGAAGTTTGTATCGTTTAGAGTGTCGAGTGCTTCGGCATAATCTTTAACTTTGATGACACAGGCGATAGGCGCGAATGCTTCTTCACGGTTGATCGTCATGGCATTCGTGGTGTTAGTGAATAGTGCTGGCTGCATGTAGTAGCCGTCAGTTTCTTCTGTTAATACCTCACCGCCATAAACAAGGGTGCCGCCTTCTGATTTGGCTGTTTCCAAATAGCGAAGGTTCTGTTCCATCTGGCGTGCATCAGCAACCGCACCAATGTGAACACCTGCTTTTAGAGGGTGGCCAACAACCAGTTTTTTCATGCGTTCAATAACGGCGTCAACAAAGCGGTCATGGATCCCTTCAGTAATGATCAAACGAGAAGACGCTGTACATTTTTGGCCTGTGCCGCCGTAAGCACCGCCTACTGCGCACTCCACTGCGTTATCAAGATCAGCATCATCCAGAACGACCAATGCGTTTTTGCTGCCCATCTCTAATTGGCATTTCACTAGGTTTACAGCGGTAGCAGCAGCAACTTTACGGCCAGTCTCTAAAGAACCGGTGAACGTTAATGCATTGATACCACGTGAATTAATCATGACATCACCTACTTCAGAGCCTGGGCCCATCACTAGGTTGAGTGTGCCAGCTGGTAAGCCTTGGCGAGAGATGATTTCTGTTAGCGCCCAAGCACTTGCAGGTACTTGGTTAGCTGGTTTGAAAACAACAGCGTTACCAAACGCTAATGCTGGTGCGATTTTCCAAGCGCCGGTAGCTGTTGGGAAGTTCCAAGGTGTGATAACACCCACGACACCCACTGGCTCACGGCGTGTTTCAATTTCAACACCGGGGCGCACAGATTCAGCAGTTTCACCCATCTGGCGCAATACTTCAGCGGCGTAGTAGTGAAAGAACTGACCCGAGCGGTATGTTTCGCCAACGCCTTCTGCAAGCGTTTTACCTTCTTCACGTGCAAGTAACTCACCCAGCTCGTCTTTACGTGCAATAAGCTCATCACCAATGGCCATAAGAACAGAGTAGCGTTGCTCTAACCCGCTTTTTTCCCACTCGGCTTGGCCAACAGCTGCAGCAGCAATGGCTGCTTCAGTTTGTGCTCTATCTGCTTGAGCATAATGACCGATCAGGTCGCTGGTATCGGCAGGGCTGATATTAGCCACGCTTGCATTGTTACCTTCTACCCATTCACCTGCGATGTAATTTTTATATACTGAATCAGACATATTGACCTCCCGAATGTAGTTGGATTGATCATAAAACTTGTGCTGTAATAATAAAAATTAATAAATAATATCTAGCGATAAGGTTTTCTTATTATGCTTCCAGAATTGAAAGTGACTCAGCTGCGCCACTTTGTGTGGGTGTCTGAATTAAAAGGGTTTCATGCAGCTGCGGAGAAAGCACACCGGACACAGCCGGCCATCTCATTATCTATACGTGATCTTGAAAATAAATTGGGCGAGGGGTTGTTTGAAAAGCGAAATGCTAAAACGGCTAAGACTGAGCTAACGCCATTTGGTAAATACTTTTTGCCCAAAGCAAAAGAACTGATAGCGCATCATGATCGTATTGCTGAAGATATGATGTTGTTGTCAGAGCATAAAACTGGTCACTTAAGGCTTGCTTCTGTGCCCTCTATAGCGAGCAGGGTGTTGCCAGAGATTTTGCTGAAGTTTGTCACTAATTCTCCGTCACTGCATGTCAGTTTTTTTGATGATAATTCGGATGCCGTTTTAAAAATGGTAGAAAATCAGCAAGTTGATTTTGGCATTTCTCATTTATTCCACGAGCAGGACCATAGTGACAAGGTGTTTACACCTATTTGGGAAGACCGCATTGGTGTGGTGTGCCCAAAAGATCACCCACTGGCAGGCAAAACGGGTATACATTGGAAAGAGTTGAGAAAGCACCGACTTATTAGTAACGGGACTTCGCGGTTATTAGAGGATACTGAGGCACGATCATTGTTAGGGCACTCACAGTTCTATATTTCCAATATGATCTCTCTGATTGCTATGCTGGAAGCTGGTTTTGGAATGACAACGTTGCCGTGGTATGCGTTTCCTCAAGAGAGTACGACGTTGAGGTTTATCCCTTTGGAAACCCCTGAGGTAACGCGGCGTATTGGTATTGTTAAATTGAGTAACAAGTCACTCACGCCTCCGGCTCAGGCACTTGTGGATTTTATTCTTGCAGAGAGTAAAAATTGATTGAAATCAGTATTGGCTAATTATTTTACAAAAAAATGAATAGGTAAAAAGGGGCTCTAGCATAGGAAAAATAATGGTTTATAGCAGTTTGATAAGTATTGCTTATCAGGCGATATAACCTTTTGATTTGAGTGGTATTGGTTATTTGGCTGATGATAAGTGGCCCTTGTTGCAAAAATCGTGTGAGTCGATTTTCTTGAAGGTGGGCTTCCTCTGTCAATAATGATTATAGACAAAGCCAGCAGAGGGTTAGAAGCGTCATGGTTTTGAACACATCTATGCTGTCGCTGATTTGATATCGGCATTCTGAAACCAGATGTGAGCAAACAAACGAGGATAAAAATAATGACAACGCCTGCAGCCATCAATGCTGCCCTTCGGGGTGATAACGCACTGCCGTTACGGCCTATCAACCAAGTTATGAACCTTGATCGATTGGGTGCCATGCATCAAAGCCGATTAAGCTTTATGCGCACGCTAGTTCGCCGAATCATGCGTGAGCGTTGGCAGATTGAACCGTCGCGTTTTGAGCTTGATGCGCAAGGTTACGGTACTGTAGTCTATGAAGTTAAAGCGCCTCATGGCTTGTTTAGCTTCGTTCTGTTTTCTGATTACCTTGCCCCAGAAGATCGCAATGATCGTGTTATTGCTACACAGTGGGATCTCACCATGGCTTTAGTCGATGGTGAAGTTGACGATATCTATCTTGAAACATTACGCCAGAACGTACCTAAGCAGGAAGCGGGGCGAGTAGATTCACGTGTGTTTGTTTTATCACGTGCCAACCGCAGCGCGCGTAACTTTGATTATGTAGTGAATCAATTAGCTAATGGTGAGCAGCCGGATGTCGCTAAAATTGCACAGGTCGGATACTTGTACCGAACGACTGCCGTTTATGGCAGCGGGAAGTTGGGTATGGCAGATTGGGAGAAAGTCTCTACTCGTTATCCTGACTTCGCACGTCCTTTTGCGGCTGAGATGTTTGTTTGTCTGATGCTACGTAA
The DNA here is from genome assembly GCF_000422765.1 of Neptunomonas japonica DSM 18939. GTDB lineage: Bacteria > Pseudomonadota > Gammaproteobacteria > Pseudomonadales > Balneatricaceae > Neptunomonas > Neptunomonas japonica. The sequence goes on from NZ_AUGR01000001.1 coordinate 355,441, forward strand.
TTTCAGCCTGCTACAAGCCGAATATATAGCTAAAAATCAATCACCTACGTCTTTTGTACCTATGCAGCCAGAGATTAAACGCTTCTTTGGTATCGGTAATTCAACCGGCTTGGGAATGGCTCCTTACTTAATAAACCACCCGATATTGATTAATCAATGGGTCGAAATGCGTGAGTTAGCACTGGCTCGTGTTCGGGTGTTAGGCGGAATTGATGCACACGTTTATCAGCAACTGGATCAGCTGATTGATCGTTGTTGTGTACACACCGCTGAAACAGTCACGGAAGATGAGTGGCAGAGCGCTAATAACCAGCAAGTGCTCAAAGATATGGGTGCACTAAAAGAACGTGTGGCGGACTCTTTCAATAATTGGAATGAGTTATTGCAATGGAGCGAGGAACACTGCTCTTTGCAAGGTCAAGAAATGCTGATCTCTATGATGCTAGAGTTATATCCTGAGCTAGTGGATGATCTAGAGGACTATCATACAGCAGAAGAGTTTTTGGACCTTGATCCACTAATGCCAGTGCAGCAGTTGAAAGAGGTGATAGAGCAGCGTTATGACTGGGCGTTGGCGATCGACTTTAATGCAGAGGGTGCTCGCGAAATTTTCTGGTATCGTTCAGAAGAAAAAATGGAGCCGCGTTTGGGTGGTACTGAGTTAGAAGATGGCCGTAAAAAACAGATGGCACTGGGAGTGGGATATGCCGTACGCAAGTGCTATGACCAACTATGCGAGTATGTAGCGGCTTATCCGGAGCATACTGCGGCGCGCTTTATGGTGGCTAACCCTAAATTGCGAGGCATTGTACGCAGAATTCAGACTATGAATAAATGCGTATACGGTGATATTCAGGCCAACTTGCTGGATAGAAACGTTCTTCCAATGCATTTGCTGCGCGCGAAGTTAGCATTTTTTGGTGTTGGTAAGTTTGACCCTCGATCTCGCTTATGGGTGCGCAACACTATGTTTCAGGGGGCTCCATTACTGGAAGATATCGGTAAAACATTTAATGACGACTGGTTTATGCCTTTAGCACCTAAGCAAGACGCATCAACATTAAATACTTCAAACCCTGAAGCTTCAGCACAGTAGGAGAAAGCTATGCATGTATCAATGATAGAACTCAAAGCTGCCCTGCGACGTTGTTTCGAGGCCAGTGGTTATTTTGTAGGCAACTATGAAGATGCTGCCAATATGATTTTGTGGCTAGAAAAGCACGGGCTTAATGGTCTGGGTGAATTGGATAGAGCTATTTCTTATATAAAAGAAGATAAAGAAAAACCGTTAAGTACAGTTATTTATGAAGATAATACATCCGCTATTATTGATAGTAATGGCCGTAGCGCGCTGAATTGTATTGCTGCTTCTGTAGACCTTGCTCATGCCAAGGCTCTGGAGTGCGGTATTGCGACGGTGACTGTGCATAACTGCCATAACCGCATGTTCGTACTAAAAGCACTGACTGATTGCGGAAGACGAGGAATTAGTGCAGCAGCTTATTGGCAGAATGGCAGTCAGGTGGTCAGTGAGCATGCGGTTTCGATTAACGCGGGTGACCGGTATCCGAGTTACAGTGAAGCGACAACGAACTTAGCCAGTCTTGATGCAACGGCTGCAGAGAAGCAAGCACTGACGATTATTTGTAGCTCTCGTGTCGATCTGACCACCTCTTTGCAGCAATCCAAAGGGAACTCAAACGCCCGTTACGTAAGCGCTTCACAGGTAGCGGCAAACAAAGAGTACAGTGTTGATCATGGCATTGATATTGATGAAACACTGTGGTCTCAAATCAACAAAATTGGCGAAGGTATCTTAGTAGAAAATACTGAACGTTCGCGGATGGGTGCTGGCGGCAGGTGAGTTTTCGCCACTCGTGATTAGCTACTCTGCACTGGATCTATTGGCACTGCTGATAGTCATGAGTGGGATCATTCTACAAACATGGGTAGGTATTGGCTTTGGCTTACTAGCTGCACCAATACTCTACTTAGTTGATCCTGCTTATGTGCCAGTCCCCGCTTTAATCTTAGGGTTTAGTCTGTCGTTGCTCTTGGTATTAAATCAGCGAAAATTCCTGTCTTGGCGACGGGTTCTACCCGCAATTATTGCGCGCTTTCCTGGTTGCTGGTGCGGCGCTCTTCTATTGGTTGCAGCGCCCACTTATCTACTTAGTATACTGTTCGGCTGTGTTTTATTGATGGCTGTTTTAATATCCCTATTTACCTGCAAAATTACGCTAAACCCTATAACGCTAAGTATAGGCGGCTTTTTTTCAGGCCTCATAGGTACAGCTACATCGGTAGGTGGGCCGCCTATCGCACTGGTTTACCAGGGTGTAGATAGAATCACTGCACGTAATGAGCTTGCCGCTTTTTTTCTTATTGGAACGCCTATTTCAATCTTGTTTCTAGTCCTGCAAGGGCGGGTTGATATGGGTAGTCTATTGCTGAGCCTTAAAATGCTCCCTGGAGTGCTGGTAGGTTTTGGGGTCGCACGGCTTTGTGATAACCGTATTAGTGTTTCGTCGACTAAGCCCGTACTGCTTTTCATCTCAAGTGCATCAGCTATTATGATTTTATACAAAGGAATTAATGGCTGGTGGGCTGCTTAGCGGGCGTATATTCGCTTAAACCATCCTGCGCGGATTGTTTCTCTTCCTTATATCGGCGAAAATAGTCAGTAATCCTATTTAACACATGCGGGTTGACGTTAGTTGTTGACTAATTTTAGTCTCAGGCTGCCGACCTATGCATAACTCAGAAGACTCTATCTCATGTCTAACTCAGCTATTGCGCAAGAAGTATTTAAGCGCAGGACTTTTGCGATCATTTCTCACCCGGATGCTGGTAAAACAACAATCACTGAAAAATTATTACTTTTGGGTAACTTGATTCAAAAGGCTGGTACGGTCAAAGGTAAAAAGAGTGATCGTCATGCAACTTCTGACTGGATGACGATGGAGCAGGACCGTGGGATCTCTATTACTTCTTCGGTGATGCAGTTCCATTGGAATGATCGTGTTGTAAATCTTCTGGATACACCAGGGCATGAAGATTTCTCTGAGGATACTTATCGCACCTTAACGGCGGTAGATAGCGCCTTGATGATTGTTGATGGTGCGAAGGGTGTTGAGGATCGTACTATTAAATTGATGGATGTATGTCGCTTGCGTGATACGCCAATTTTCTCCTTTGTTAACAAGATGGACCGTGATATTCGCGACCCAATTGAGTTACTAGATGAAATTGAAGAGGTATTGAAAATTCAAGCAGCGCCTATTAACTGGCCAATCGGCATGAGTACGTTTTTTAAAGGCGTATACAACCTTTATACCGATACTATCCATGTGTATAAAGTGGGACAAAATGCAGTATTGTCGGATGATACAAAGATTCATGGTCTAGAGTCTGAAGAAGCACGTGAGTTATTAGGTGATGACTACGATGATTTTGCTGACGAAATAGAACTCGTTCGTGGTGCGAGCCATGAGTTTGATCAAGAAGCTTTTTTAGCGGGTAAACAAACGCCAGTTTTTTTCGGGACAGCGCTAGGTAACTTCGGTGTTCGTGAAATGCTTAATGACTTTGTTGAGTGGGCACCTGCACCGATTGCACGCGAAACAACGACTCGCAAAGTAGCTGTAGATGAAAGTAAATTCTCTGGTTTTATTTTCAAGATTCAAGCCAATATGGACCCTAAGCATCGTGACCGTATCGCTTTTATGCGCATATGTTCAGGTAGTTATACCCGTGGTATGAAAATGAAGCATACGCGTATTAACAAAGATGTGCGCATTGCCGATGCCGTAACATTTCTTGCAGGGGATCGTGAGAATGTAGAAGAGGCCTGGTCTGGCGATATTATTGGTTTGCATAACCACGGTACTATTCAAATTGGTGATACCTTTACAGAAGGTGAAATTTTAAAGTTTACCGGTATACCGCATTTTGCACCTGAGATGTTTCAACGTGTTAGGTCGCTAGATCCACTTAAGGCTAAGCAGTTGCAGAAAGGTTTGCAGCAGTTGGCTGAAGAAGGGGCAGTACAGTTATTCCAGCCACTTAAAAACAATGATCTAGTGCTGGGTGCTGTTGGTCAGCTGCAGTTTGAAGTGGTTATGTTCCGCTTAAAAGATGAGTACAAAGTAGACTGTAAGTATGAGCCGATATCAGTACAAACGGCCCGCTGGGTTGAATGTGATGATAATAAAATGCTCGAAGAGCTACGTAAAAAAGGTTATGAAAACCTCGCACTTGATGGTGGTGGTTTATTGACTTATCTGGCGCCAACTCGTGTAAACCTGAGTTTGACTCAGGAGCGTTGGCCTGATGTGCAGTTCCGCGCAACACGAGAGCATTAAGTCATTTAGTGACAAGGCTTAAGGAGAAGGGAGATGGCTGACTGGCAAATTATTGATAGTCACTGTCATTTGGATTTTCCTGTGTTTGATGCAATACGCCAGCAGCTTGTGCAAAGTGCGCAAGCTGCTGGCGTGAGCCATTTCGTAATACCGGCTGTTACGTATAAAGACTTCCAACGCGTTATTGATACGGCTTCCCTTTACCCACATGTATCTTTTGCATTAGGGCTTCATCCCTGCTTTATGCAGGAGCACCAATTATCTGATTTAGAAAAATTAGCTGAATATATAGAATCTCAACCTGTCTGTGCAGTAGGTGAAATTGGCTTAGATTTCTATTTAGAGGGTTTCGATTCAGTTGCTCAAATTTCTTTATTAAAAGCACAGTTGAAGATAGCCAAAGAGCATCAGTTACCTGTTCTGCTACATGTACGAAAAGCGCATGACATTATGCTGAAAATGCTCAGGGAAATGAGTTTTGATGAGGGCGGGATTGTGCATGCGTTCAGTGGCTCGGCTGTTCAAGCTGAGCGTTACATACAAATGGGTTTTAAGTTGGGTTTTGGTGGGGTAGTGACTTATCCTCGGGCTAATAAGATAAGGCACTTGGCTAAAACGTTACCGCTTAACTCTATTGTGTTGGAAACGGATTCGCCTGATATGCGACTGTATGGGCGACAGGGAGAGCCAAATCAGCCTAAATACATTGTTGATGTGCTTAAGGAGGTAGCAGGCTTAAGACCTGAATCTATAGAAACCATCGCGGCAATAACAACCGCTAATGCTAGGCGGTTGCTTAAGTTAGATGGCTCCTAGAGTCGTTTTACTAAGCAATAAAACCTATTGGTACTCTGTTCGGTAAAGGTCGCTTAGTGCTTTCCATGCTGTGTTTGTTTTATCGTTCTTAGGTAGGCTATATAATCTGCCGTTTGTGTCTAAACTGGTAGCGCGATAACTGTTATCAGCCGGCTTAAGAAGAATAATCATTAAGCTGCGAGGGTAGTTAGGGCCTGTGATTTTTTGTTGGTAGGCTTTTTCAAATGAATCGAGCTGGCCGTTTTGGCTGGCCACGAGACTTAAGCGAACACAGTAACCCGTATTCCCTTTGCACAATCTTCCCTCTTTGGTATCGACTAGATAAAAGCTGCTGTCTTTTTTCTCTGGTATAAGAGAGCTTGTTGAAAAGCACCCACTAAGAAGAGTCATGGTTAGTAGTATGAGTGAGGTAAACAACTTGTTCATGAATCTTCTCTCTAGATGAGGGGTTATTTAGTAGTGTAATCGCTAAAAGGGTTTCCTGAACTCAGGTCTATCTTGTTTTCAAAACCCGGAAGGCGAATGCTACTGGCTGTGATTTCTAAATCATCACCGGCTAGCACATTGTGGTCGTAGTGGTAGATAGGCCTAGTTAGCCCTAAAGTAGTTTGCTGGTCATAATCACTGGCTCGTGCTTGTGTGATAACTTTTTTGCTTTCCCACTCAGTAATTCTGTTTTGGCCGTGCTTGGTTAAAAGCATTTGTTTTACAATATGCGGAGCGAGTATCGGTGCGCTGGCATTATTGCCGCCAAAACCTTTTGAATTAAGAATGACACTATCCATTCCCAGGGCACCTACTTCCATATGCTGTTGAGAGAGCAATAGGTTTGATTGGTGTACATCTGAAGCAATTTCATCAGTAGTGATAATACCTGGGATATAGCCGTACGCCCATGTACCAAGTGACGTGACGAGTTGATCGCCACCGGCCGTACCTTGAGAGTGACCGAGGTAGCATTTAATAGCAGCGACAGGCCACGACTTAATATCGAACGCTTTCGCTATTTCGTTAATAACATGTGATTCGGTTACTCGGTTTTGTGGAGTGCTCGTGCCGTGTGCTTGAACATAAGAACGTTGCTGTAGCGATGCTTGGCCTAGCATGTCCTTTATCAGGGACGCGGCTTTTCCTAGCGTAATGTAGTTGCCGATTCCTGGTGCTGAAATAGATTTCTTATGGCCATCAGCATTAACAAAGACATCAGGTACCGCGCCGAATATGTCTGCGCCTAGCTCTAGAGCTAGGTCATCACTCATCAGGACTATGAACTGACTAGACTCGCCTATGGTAAAGCCACAGTTGTCACCAAACGGGCGGCAAGCTTTACGGTAATCTTTATCAGTTAGCTCAGCTAGTTTGTCCAAATTACGCAAATCTTTATCTTCAGCCAAAGCTCCCATGGCACGGAAGCCTTCAATAACCTCTTGGGTTACTGGTGCATCACTACCACCGACTAAGACAACCTTTCGGCGTCCTGAGCGGATATCTTGAACACCGCTGCGTAAGTTGTATAAAAAGGTTGCACACGCGCCTAGCGCTCCTCCAGTAGTCCCTACGTTACCTAATATGTAGGCGTTCACAAAGTCTGCGGGCATCTGTGCATAGCCTAGCGGCATTTGTTTGGAGCTGGTGCGTTTGCCGATAGAGGGGTATTTAGTTAGCCCGCCAAAACCAAAGTCATCCAGTTGTCCTATAGAATTACTAGCATATACGGCAATTTGGTCTGGAGAAATTCTATTTAATATATCCTCGTAAGGTATGCCGGCCGAGAGTAATGCATCTGATGCACTAAAAACGGTCATTTGTAGATTACGGGGGTGATTTCTAGATTGGTATAGCTTGCCGGGCTGAAAGCCAGAAGGTAGTTGCCCTGCAGACTGTACTTGAGCTGTTTTAAAATCTGGAAATATTGCTTCTAGGCTTCCACTAACAGTCACTTCTACTTCTTGACCATTGCCTGGCGAAATCGACCAGTTGTCAGGGATGATGTTGGGTAGGTGACGCTTGCGTAATGTAAAGCATATATTGTTGCTATCGGTATTTTTTAACGTGGCAGCTTTATTAAAGGTAACCTTGTTAATATCAAAGCTACTGGCTTCAATGCGGCGAATTAGCGTTGAGTTAAGTAGCTGCTCTTTGATGTTGTTAATAAGTGCGTCTAGAGGAAGCTGTTCACCGGCCTTATTGAAGTAATGACCGTCTTCATAGGACGCCAAGCCCATAAGTGTGGCTAGCCCTAATAGGATGTTTTGCTGATTATTTTGATCCAGTTTATCAAAAATTAAACGGCGGTAAGCATGATGGAATGATGTGCGACCTGCGGGATTTATTCCACCGAAACCGACGATTAGAGGTAGATGTGACAATGAAAACTCCTCGGCTGGAACTATAACTGGATTAACCGGACTGAATAGGTACAGTAAATTTCATATTCTAGCGGCACACTGGTGCTGTGACTAGATAGAATCTAGGCTAATCTTAGGAAAATTACTTATTCAGTGTATTGATTGTGGCTAAGTTTGTTGGAAACTGTTCTAAGGACGATTTGTATTAGGCTTATTGATGTCGGATGATGGCTGTTAATACAGCTGTCGATGCGATGAGCAGAGTAATGTTAGCTTAGATTAGGTAGCCTTATATTATATGGATCTTATGATGAACATTTACATAGGTGCCTGCATGTATTAGCTATTTAGTCGTCGCGCAGCTAAATTGAACTAATTATTAAAATTTGTATGACACGCAGAGGGAAGTTTATGAAAAAGTTAGTGATAGCATTATTGGCAACCAGTGTGCTGGCTGGTTGTACAACTATCGATCCTTACACCCGGGAGCAAAAAACGGGAAATGCGGCTAAAGGCGCCGGTATTGGTGTGCTTGCTGGAGCGTTACTTGGCTCTGCTGTGTCAGGTAAAGGTGATCGAACTCAAGGCGCAGTTATTGGTGCGTTGGTAGGTGGTGCAGCAGGCGGAGGGATCGGCTACTACATGGATCAGCAAGAAGCTCTGTTACGTCAGCAATTAGAAGGTACAGGTGTGAGTGTTGAGCGTGTCGGTGACGAGATTCGTTTGATTATGCCGGGGAATGTCACTTTCCAGACTAATTCGTACCAAATAGCGAGCAACTTTTATCCCGTTTTGGATTCTGTTGTAACGGTTCTCACTAAGTTTGATAAAACGGCGTTGAGCGTGAATGGGTTTACCGACAGCACTGGATCATTTGAGTACAACCAGCAGCTATCTGAACAGCGTGCGGCCAGTGTTGCTAATCAGCTATCTAGTAATGGCATCAATGGGTTGCGTATTAGTACACAAGGGTACGGTGAGCGTTATCCAGTAGCTGATAATGGTAATGCTTCTGGGCGTGCATTGAACCGCCGTGTAGAAATTAATATTCGAGGGACTCAGAAATAATAGGCTGAGTCCCCTTCTTGATCACACTATTCTGCGGCGTCTACTGAATCAAACTTATTCAGGAGTTGCTGCAGGTTTTCCTGCCAGACTTGTTGTCCGTCTTCCAGTTTTTGTTTTGCTTCACGTAGTTCGCTTATTTCCATTCTTAGTAACTCGACTTCGTCGATCATGCTTTCAATTTTAGTTTCTAACTGGTTGAACAGCTCGGTTTGCATTGGAGACCCTTTATCATAAAACTATTTAAAGATGCCGATTATAGAGTGGGTGCGTGCGAAGTAAACCATTACCAGAACATCACGATATCATCAGGCTGAATATTGTGTTGTGTGGTAAGGCTGTCGATGTGTCCTTTTACGACTGTTGGCTGTATCTCATCGACTATCATTGTTAAGCGAGTGTTGATTAATTCTGTAGTTGGTTGGCTGCTTTGATTGTAAAACATGGTCTTACGATAAACGCTAAGTTTGTCTCCTCTTGATAGCCCACTGTCCTTGCCTGCATTTATCCAAAGCTTGTTTTCTTCTGTGCGGGTTATTCTTGCTGAGTAAGGTAAGCAGCGAAGAGATTGGGACAGATCCGTGCTGATATTATCAAGTAGTGTTTTGACATTTTTCCCATAATCTCCGTTAAAAAAGGTGGGAGTGGCAAAGCCTATTCTGTCAGTTTCTGAATGATTCCAGCGTCCTTGGGTGGAGTAGCTTTTCTGTTCTAATAAAGTGCCACTGAAAGCGTCGTGAATAAAGAGGTCTAGGCTAAAGTTTCGTAAATGTTTTTTACTTTTATAATCAAGCTTATTGTAGGTGTCTATTAGCCAATTCTGTTCGTTTGCGGTGCTAGGGTTCATCATCGATAAGTCTCGGATAACTCCAGAGATAATAAACTGGCTATCTAGTTGTTGAGTGTAAGGTAGCATAGTGGTGAGTGCCCCGTTATCTAGCTGGCGGGAAGTCGCGGTACCTAATTGTTTATGTAGCAGCAAGTTCCCTGCATTAAGTGCTGAAATGCCTTCGGTTGTATTTAAACGAGACGCAAGTTGCGAAGCGAGATTGGATTCAACGCTTCTCAGGTTGCCTAGGCTTGCTTGTAAGGGGTGTTCGAGAGGGAATGCAGTAATGGCGACGGTTTTGCGAAAGCTGTTGCCTGTATTCCCATTTTCACAGGTGGTTTTTGTATCAATATCAGCGCTAATGCGCACATGAAGCTTCTTGCCGAAAAGCTTTTCGTCAATAATTTTAATGTTCGATAATTGGCTCATAGTGGAGATACGCATGTTGTCAATTTCAAGAATGCCATCTTCTACTTGTTGGGTGCTGCTAATGTAGGCGGCTGCCTGTAAAGACGCTTGCTGTTTGGCATCAGCAATGGCTTGTTCTCGGGCTTGGCTTATATTGTTGTTATGAATTAATGCTTGGCCTGTTGCTTCTACGGTAGTAGCTGAAGCGTAAGTGCTGCACAGTAAAATAATGATAGAGAAGAAATAATCTTGAAAATGTCTCAACATGAGAGCAACCTGACCGATATATGATTAATAGAAGAAAAGGTATGCAATTTGCGCTCTACATGCAAATCATGTGTATTTTAATTCAAAAAAATTATCAGCATTATGTAGCGAATGGATATATACAGGCAGTTATGATCAGAAATATCGGTTCAATTTTGTTGTTTAGCTTATTCTGTGGCGGGTGCTCATATCAGCAGCCAGTGCCTGTCACTATTGAGAAACTGAGCCCGCAAGCGAGTCAGGCATTAGTTAGCTCCGCGCGTAACACTGTGATTTCTCAGCCTGCGGCTACGGCTGCGGTATCTAGTGGTAATTTAGAGGTTGACCCGATTAGCGAGGCTGTCGAGCAGATGGCAGATCAGTTGGTGAATGGGCTGAGCCAGAATAGAGTGAAGCGTTTTCCTATTGCTGTTTTGCCGTTTGCCTCATTGCGTCATAGTGTGCCTGATTCATTGTTTGGAGATCGGTTGTCAGAAAGCTTTATCTTCCCCTTGCAGCAGCGTGGTTACAATTTGGTAGATTATCGTGCAGTAAGCTTAGCAACTACAGTCAAGTCTCCCGTATCAAGGCAGAGTATTTCTGCACTTCGCCAGCGTTATAAAATTTATTTTGTACTGACTGGAACATATGCGCATCACCCTGACGGTATTGTGATTAACGCTAGAGTGCTAGATACGACGACTCGGCAAGTGTTGGCTGCCGCTCAAACTCATATACCTAATAAGCGGCTCGAAGGGGCGCTTCCCGGCTTTGATCCTGTTAAGGCGCTAAATAATGGTTATATTATCGAAAATGGTGCGAGTTCTGTGAGGGGAGTGAAATGAGGTTATTGTTCGTTGTTATAGTTGCTGCTCTGTTAAGTGGTTGTGAAACCGCTTGGATTACAGCTAACGAGGTTGTAGATAAACTTCCTGCGCCTACTATAGAGAACGATACTTCTAAAAGTGGTGCTGCAGACTGGGTGCAAGCAACAGGGTATGCCCCCATTAGTTTGCAGCCAGGAGCTACTCGTCAACAAAAAGTCGTGATGGCTATGCGAGCTTCGAAACTTAGGGCTTATCAAGAGTTGGTTGGGGTTGTGCATGGACAGTATATATTCGGTACTACAACAGTTCAGGATATGGTGATGCAGCGTGATTCTTTTAAAGCAGCTGTCGCAGGCTTTGTTCGCGGGGCTAGAGTGGTAAAAACCTACCCTATACAAGATGATACTTACGCAACTATTCTTGAGGTGGATATGAGCCAGCTTCAGCGTGCTTGGATTAATTAGCTTCTGAAGCTGGTAGTGCTCTAGTGCTACTTACTGGCTTCGGAGTTAGCAAACGCAGCTAGTTGCTCTGCTGTTGCTTCTTTTTGGTGCTTTGTTTTCCAGTCAGAATAAGGCTCGCCATAGATTATTTCTCTGGCTTGTTCGTAGTCGATCTCTTCTCCGCGTTCTTCGGCTGCAGCTTTATACCACTTTGATAAGCAGTTACGGCAAAATCCTGCTAGATTCATAAGATCAATATTTTGCGCGTCTTTGCGCTTGTCTAAATGTGCAACCAGTTGGCGAAACGCTGCTGCTTCAATTTCAGTTCTCGTTTGTTGATCCATTATTCTTCTCTGTCAGTTATTTATTCATCACGAATATGTTCATCTAGTTCTCTGCAGACACGTGTCTGCAGTTCTTGGCAGAGTACGGGGTCGCTGATAGGCAAGCCATCGTTATCTGTTAGGAAAAAGAAATCTTCTACGCGTTCACCAACACTCGCTATTTTTGCTTTACGCACAGAAATATCAAGTTCTGAGAAAATTTGACCGATACGCGCTAGAAGGCCAGGGCGGTCGGGGCTTCTTACTTCCATTACCGTTAGTTGTAAGTTTGGGTCGTTACTCAGGCTGACCGTGGTTGGCATGGCAAAGAGTTTCATTTGCCTAGGGACGCGTCTATGAATGATATCTGGGTAATCGTCTGGATCGTCTAGTTCTTCGATTAGGCGTTCCTGAATGCTGCTCAAATAGCTCGGATTCTCTGAGAGTGCTTCATCATCGTCGGTTAACACCGTGTAAGTGTTTAACGTTCTTCCATCGTCAGTCAAAATGACGCGTGCATCTTGAATGTTTAAATGCAGTTGATCCAAAGTGGCGACCGTTGCAGAGAAGAGGTTTGGAATATCTTCACTATAAATAAAAATTTCAGTCGCCCCCTCAAAAACGCGATAAGAGGTTTGCTGAATCAAAATCAAGGGAAGTTCATTTGAGCCGTGTTCAAGAATGGACTGCGTGTGCCATGCGATATTTCTGGCTTCTTCTCGTAAGAAGTAGTCCTCGCCTAACATGCTCCAAAACTCTTTTATTTCTTCTTCCGGTTGTCCTGAGTGAGCCAAAATGAGCATGGCATCGTGTTGAACTTGATCAATTCGATCCTCTTTATTGATAGGGTTTTCCAGTCCGCGCCTTAATGCTCGTTTGGTCTCCATATATAGCTGTCTGAGCAACGTGGCTCGCCAGTTATTCCATAGGGTGTGGTTGGTGGCGTTGATGTCGGCAACTGTCAGCACGTAGAGGTAATCTAGGTGAACCGTGTCGCGTACATGCATAGCAAAGTTATGGATAACATCTGGGTCGGTGATGTCTTTGCGCTGTGCTGTCATTGACATCAATAAGTGGCTGCGTACTAGCCAAGCCGTTAAATGACTGTCCCATTTTCCTAAATGGTGGCGCTCGCAAAACTCCATAACATCCACAGAACCTAATTCTGAGTGATCTCCGCCGCGCCCTTTAGCAATATCGTGGTAAAGGCCCGCTATGTATAGGAGTTCGATTTTAGGAAGGTTATTGACGACCCTGTGCGCGATGGGGAACTGTTCGCGGTGGTCGGTATGACGAAATTGGCGCATTTTCTGAATGACTTTCATGGTATGCGCGTCGACCGTATAAATATGGAAAAGGTCGTGCTGCATTTGGCCTACAATTTTTCCAAATTCTGGCAGGTAGCGGCCAAGAATGTCATAACGGTTCATGCGTTTGAGTTCGGTGGATACGCCATTTGGTGAGCGTAGTAGTTCCATGAATAAACTGGTGTTACGTAGATCGCTACGAAAATCATCGTCTATCAGGTGGCGATGATCCCGAATTAGTCTGATTGTTGATGCTCTTACGCCCAGTATTTCATCATTTTGTGCCAGTAGTACAAAAGCCTCTAGCAGAGCGAAGGGGTGGTATTCAAAAACTTTATCGTAGGTGACTTCTAAATAGTCATTATGAATTTGGAAGCGCTTGTTGATGGAGGTAATTGTTTGCTTGTCATCAATTTTGAGAATAGCTTCGCTAAAATATTGCAAAAGCATGTCATTAAATTCACCCATAGCCATAGCAACACGATAATATTTGCTCATAAATTGTTCAACAGCAAGGGCGCCATGTTGGTCTTTGTAACCGAAGAAGTCAGCCAATGTGCGCTGATGATCAAACAGTAATCGATCTTCACGGCGCCTGCAGTGCATGTGCAAGGCGTAGCGAACCGTCCAGAGGTAGAGTTCACCCCGATTAAGTGTTTCAAGCTCAGACTCTGTAACAAAGCCGTGATCAACTAAGTCACGAATATAGGTTGTACCAAAGTGACGTTTAGCAACCCAGCCGATCGTTTGTAGGTCGCGAAGGCCGCCGGGTGATGTTTTTAAGTTAGGCTCAAGATTGTATTCGGTGTTGTTGGTTTTTTCGTGCCGTGCTTTTTGTTCTTTTAGCTTGGCAATGAAGAACTCTTTGTCAGTCCAAGCGCCTTCTGATGTCACGCGGTCATACATGCGCTGATGCAGTTGAGGGTCGCCCGTTAATGGGCGAGACTCAATGAGATTAGTGGCGATAGTAATGTCATCACGTGATTTGTCATAGCAGTCTTCTATGCTGCGCACGCTGGAACCGATTTCTAAGGCGATATCCCATAACAGCGTGAGGAATTGACTGATGCTTTCTTCATAGGTTGCGGGGTCGATGGCATCAACAAGGATCATAAGATCGACATCAGAATGAGGGTGTAATTCGCCTCGCCCATACCCCCCAACAGCAATTAAAGATATCTGTTTATCATCTGGCCACGTAAATAAATCCCAAGCAGAGGTGAGTATGGTATCGATAACCCCTGCACGACCATAGATTAACTTGCGGATATCTTCGCCAGACTTGAAACGGGCGTCCATCTCAGCCTGGGCCTTATTGATTGTGCTTTTGAACACCTTGATGGGTGGTTCACCGCTGGCTAAGCGTGCTTCAAAAGCGTGAATGTCAATAAAAGCGTCAGTCTCTGCAAGTTGCTGCAAGGTCGTGTTCATTATTTAATCTCAATATGATTAAAAGGTTTCTTCAGATCGTCGGGTTAATACTTCAAATCCTGTTTCTGTGACTAGGATTGTGTGTTCCCATTGTGCTGATAAACGACGATCTTTTGTTTCCACTGTCCAGCCATCTTTTTTGGAAAGTTTAACGTCACGTTTTCCTGCATTAATCATAGGCTCTATAGTGAAAATCATACCTTCTTCAAGTTTAATGCCAGTGCCTGAGCGGCCATAGTGCAAAACTTGCGGATCTTCGTGAAATTCTATGCCAATACCGTGTCCGCAATATTCACGAACTACAGTGTAATGGTTGGACTCGGCATGCTTTTGGATGACGTGACCAATGTCACCTAAAAAGGCACCCGGCTTTACTAGCTCAATGCCTTGGTAAAGACACTCTAAGGTGACTTCTGCGAGGCGTTTAGCATGAGGGATCTCTTTACCAACAAAAAACATCTTACTGGTGTCGCCGTGGTAGCCATCTTTAATGACGGTGATGTCTACGTTGATCATGTCACCATCTTTTAACGGTTTATCGTTGGGGATTCCGTGACAAACTACTTGATTGACTGAGGTGCAAATGGACTTAGGGAAGCCGTGGTAATTCAGTGGTGCAGGAATAGCTTGCTGTTCATTAGTAATGTAATCGTGACAAATTTTATCTAGCTGGTTTGTCGTCACCCCTACGGCAATATGAGGTCCGATCATTTCGAGAACCTCGGCAGCTAGCCGCCCAGCAATACGCATTTTTTCGATTTCTTCTTGGGTCTTAATAATAACGGACATAATTTTCCTTGAAATAGTGAATGTCAGACTTTAAATGAGGGTAAGTCTGAGTATTAAGCATAGATTAAACCGATTGTACCGAATTATCCCTCCTGAGCGAAGTCGACCTTCAAATTGATCGCATCTTGTGGTATAAAACGCGCTCCCGAAATGCAGACTGCATTGCGAGGAATATCTCACACACATATCGTCACAGTTTCCGGGTGCCGTTTACGGTTGGATGCTGGGATATGTGGAGGTTGAACCCAATTTAAAACAGGAAATGCTAAACATGGCACAAGTTACTATGCGTGAGCTGCTTAAAGCAGGCGTTCACTTTGGTCACCAGACTCGTTACTGGAACCCAAAAATGTCTCAATACATTTTTGGTGCTCGTAACAAAATTCATATCATCAACCTAGAGCACACTCTACCTGCACTAAACGGTGCATTAGATGTTGTTCAGGGCTTAGCTCAGAACAAAAACAAAGTTTTGTTCGTGGGTACTAAGCGTGCTGCAAGCAAAATCATTAAAGAAGAAGCGCTACGTGTAGGTATGCCGTTTGTTAATCACCGTTGGTTAGGTGGTATGTTGACAAACTACAAAACTATTCGTCAGTCGATTCGTCGTTTGCGTGAGCTTGAAAGTGCTTCAAGCGATGGAACTTTCTCTCAGCTAACAAAAAAAGAAGCGTTGATGCGTCAACGTGAAATGGAAAAGCTGGATCGTTCTATTGGTGGTATCAAGGATATGGGTGGTCTTCCTGATGCTCTATTTGTAGTAGATGTTGATCACGAGCGCATCGCTGTAAATGAAGCAAACAAGCTAGGTATCCCAGTTATCGGTATCGTTGATACTAATAGCAACCCAGATGGCATTGATTATGTTATCCCGGGTAATGATGATGCTCTTCGTGCAATTCAGATCTACGTTAAGTCTGTAGCTGATGCATGTGGCGAAGGCGTTGAAGTTGCTGGTGGCGACAAAAGCGAATTTGTTGAAGTAGAAGCTGCTGCAGAATAAGTTCTGCAGCTGCGAAGTCTATCTTCAGCAGCGTTGAGTACCAGGGGGGAGCTTTGCTCCCCTTTTTTAGATTTTGATTGAATGCGTAATCAAGGGGTAATTGGAATGGCAAGTGTATCTGCTAAGTTAGTTAAAGAACTGCGCGATCGTACAGGCTTGGGCATGATGGAGTGCAAAAAAGCACTCGTAGAAGCTGACGGTAATGTTGAAGCTGCAATTGATGAAATGCGTAAGTCATCAGGCATGAAAGCTGCTAAGAAAGCTGGTCGTACGGCTGCTGACGGTGTAGTTGCTGTCCGTGTTGCTGATGATAATTCTTACGGTATCATCGTTGAAGTTAACTCTGAAACTGATTTTGCTGCACGTGATGAAGGTTTTCTTGGTTTTGTTGGAAAGGTTGCTGATGCAGCTTTTGCAGCCAAGTCTGATGATGTAGCTGCTTTGATGGCAGGTGAGTTGGAATCAGCGCGTGAAGCATTGGTTCAGAAAATCGGTGAAAACATCGGTCTTCGTCGTATCTCCATCGTAGAAGGCGATTTGGTTGGTGCTTATGTTCACAGCAATAGCCGTATCGCTACATTAGTGTCTTTGAAAGGTGCTAGTGTTGACGTTGCTAAAGATGTTGCGATGCATGTAGCTGCAGTAAACCCACAAGTGGTTTCTCAGAGCGATATGCCTGAATCTGTAATCGCTAAAGAAAAAGAAATCATCTTGGCTCAGCCTGATATGGCTAGTAAGCCACCTGCAATTGCAGAGAAGATGGTTGTTGGTCGTATTAATAAATTCCTTGCTGAAAACAGTCTTGTTGAGCAAGCATTTGTTAAAAACCCAGAGCTGACTGTTGGTGCAATGGTTAAAGCAGCTGGCGGTGAAGTTGCCTCTTTCTCTCGTTTAGAAGTTGGTGATGGTATCGAAGTTGAGCAGTTGGATTTTGCAGCTGAAGTAGCGGCACAGTTAAATAATAAATAACTCTGCGCGCTAGAAAGGTGTGTGTGCTGTGTTACAGTACGCACACTGTTTTTTATAAGTCTATATCCTTCTAACTTCGTTCTGCGGAGATCCTGTAATGCCTGCCGTAAATTCTAAACATGCCAAATATAAACGTATTCTTCTAAAGTTAAGCGGTGAAGCTTTAATGGGAGAAGAAAATTTTGGTATCGACCCTAAAGTTCTTAACCGTATGGCGCTAGAGATAGGCCAGTTGGTTGGTATTGGTGTACAGGTCGGTATTGTCATTGGTGGCGGTAATTTGTTTCGCGGTGCGACCTTAAGCGCTGCTGGTTTAGACCGAGTAACGGGCGACCATATGGGTATGCTGGCTACTGTAATGAATTCACTTGCGCTACGGGATGCGCTAGAGCGCTCGAATATTGCAACACGCGTGATGTCTGCTATTCCTATGAGTGGTGTTGTAGATCATTATGACCGACGTAATGCCATGCGTTATTTAAGCCAAGGCGATGTTGTTATTTTCTCAGCAGGTACAGGGAATCCTTTCTTTACAACGGATTCTGCGGCTTGTTTGAGAGGTATTGAAATAGATGCAGATGTCGTTTTAAAAGCGACAAAAGTTGATGGGGTGTACACTGCAGACCCAATGAAGGACCCGGCTGCTAAGCGCTACTTGCACTTATCTTATGATGAAGTATTGGAAAAGCAGCTGGCAGTGATGGATTTGACGGCGATTTGTCTAACCCGTGACCATGATATGCCTATCCGGGTGTTTAATATGAATCGCCCTGGTGCGCTTGTTAATCTGCTGGGAGGCGGAGATGAGGGTACTTTGATAGGTGGTGAAGTAACTGGAGATCAATATGCTGAATGAGATAGCTAGCGATGCTGATACGCGGATGAAAAAAAGCGTTGAATCAGTTGTAGAGCAATTTAAAAAGATTAGAACAGGACGTGCTCACCCAAGTATTTTAGACTCCGTTCAGGTTTTGTATTATGGAGCGCCGGTACCGCTTCAACAGGTTGCCAACATCACTGTTGAGGACGCTAGAACGCTGATGATTTCTCCATGGGAGGCGCAGACTGTTCCCGATATTGAAAAAGCCATATATAAATCTGATTTAGGTTTAAACCCTTCGTCAAATGGTGGTGTTATTCGTGTTCCTATGCCTGCATTGACAGAAGAAACGCGTAAAGTTTATATCCGACAAGCGCGCAGTGAGGCTGAGTCAGCGAGGGTGTCGGTTCGGAATATTCGTCGTGATGCTAATAGCGACCTTAAAGAACTACTAAAAGAAAAAGATATTTCGGAAGATGAAGAGCGTCGTGGTCAGGATGGTATTCAAAAACTGACTGACAAATACGTCGCAGAAATTGATGGTTTGCTTGAGAAGAAAGAAGCAGACTTGATGGAAATCTAAAATCAGAAGGAGGGCTGGTGAGAACTGGCCTATCTGACCCTCTATATGTCAGTACATTCAAAATTAAATATCCCAACTGATAAAGCATTGCCTAAACACATTGCGATTATTATGGATGGTAATAACCGTTGGGCAAAAGCAAATCGCTTACCGAGTCTTGCAGGTCATAAGGCTGGTGTCGATAGTGTACGCAGTGTCATTGAAGGCTGTGTAGAGTATGGTGTCGAGTCATTAACGTTATTTGCGTTTAGTAGTGAGAACTGGAAAAGACCTGAGCTTGAAGTAAAAGGGCTGATGGAGTTGTTTTTCTTGGCTCTTAACAGAGAAGCCAAAAAATTAAATAAAAACAACATTCGCCTTAATGTTATCGGTGATAAATCTCGTTTTAGCGAAGCTTTGCAGAGTAAAATCGCTAAGGTCGAAGAGCTAACTGCTGACAATACTTTGTTGACCTTGAATGTAGCTGCAAATTACGGTGGGCATTGGGATATCGTACAGGCAGCTAAGCGTTTAGCAAAAGAGTGCGCAGAGGGTGTTATCTCTGCGGATGATATTAACGAAGCTGTGTTTGATGAATATGTGATGTTGCATGATCAGCCTAAGCCTGATCTTTGTATAAGAACTGGCGGAGAAAGTAGAATTAGTAACTTTCTCGTTTGGCAAATGGCATATACCGAATATTACTTTGTAGATGACTTTTGGCCTGATTTTGATAAAAAATCTTTAGGTTTGGCTATTCGTGATTTTTGTACACGTGAACGGCGTTTTGGTAAAACCAGTGAGCAGTTAGAGGTTAAGACGAGTGCTTAGACAAAGAATTATAACGGCATCGATATTGGCCCCTCTTGTGTTGTGTGGTGTCTTTCTATTACCTGTTAAAGGGTTTGCTGTTTTCTTTGCTGTCGTCACATTGATTGGAGCTTGGGAATGGGCTTTGCTTTCTGGCATTAAAGTAACAATTAAGCGCATAGGTTTTTCTGTCGTCGTGCTGATGTCTATTCTTTTGGGATGGTGGTTGCATTTAGAAGAGGCGCAAGATTTTGTGCTACTTCCTGTTATTGCCCTTTGGTGTTTAGCATTTATATGGACTATTCGTTACCCGTCTGAAGGCTCGTGGAAGCACTCTTTGGTTAGAGCCTTGTGTGGTGTTTTGATGTTGGCGGCAGCTTGGTTAAGTATGCTTGAGTTAAAGTCTTTGGAGTCAGGGAATGCTTGGCTGCTATTGATTTTACTCATTGTATGGGCTGCCGATATTGGTGCTTATTTTTCAGGTAAGCGCTGGGGTAAAGCTAAACTAGCTCCTCAAGTTAGCCCTGGAAAAACCCGAGAAGGTATGTACGGTGGGCTATTGGCTGTTGCGTTAACGACGTTAGTGTTTGCTTGGTGGAACGGTTTAGGTGTTGCTTCGAGTGCTTTCTTATTGGCGTTGGGGCTGATTGTCGGTTTGGTTTCAGTGATGGGTGATCTCTTTGAAAGTTTGCTTAAACGACATTCTCAAGTTAAAGATAGTGGGTCGATTCTGCCAGGTCATGGTGGTGTTCTTGATCGTATCGATAGTGTGCTTGCTGCCGCGCCTTTTTATTTTCTGGGCTTAACTTTTCTGCCTATCTTGTGAGTGCTGATGGAAATTATTCAAACGCTTTTAGCGACGATTGTCACGCTCGGTATTCTGGTTACCATTCATGAATGGGGCCATTACTGGGTCGCTCGTCGTTGCGGAGTAAAGGTACTCAAGTTTTCTGTTGGTTTTGGTAAGTCTCTGTGGTCGCGTACAGGTAAAGATGGCACTGAATACTCAGTGTCAGCTATACCTCTTGGTGGCTATGTCAAGATGCTCGATGAACGTGAAGGTAATGTTCCTGAACACTTGAGCTCTCAAGCGTTTAATAATAAGCCTGTGTTACAACGAATAGCGATTGTAGCAGCAGGTCCTCTCGTTAATTTAATCTTTGCAGTATTTGCTTACTGGCTTATGTTCGTTGTGGGCGTTAGTGCTGTGGTTCCTATTGTTGGTTCTGTGGCGCAGGGCTCTGTTATGGAGCAAGCGGGTGTGCCTGCGGGTGTAGAAATTGTGCAGGTTGATGGTTATCCAGTGCGTTCTTGGGATGAAGTAAATTTGCGCTTTGCATCCAGAATTGGTGAGTCAGGCTTATTGTCGATTGCTGTGCTCAGCTCTGCCTCTGCTGCGCCTAAAGTTTATAATGTTGCATTAAAAAATTGGAATGTTGATATTGAAAATGAATCGCCCTTGTCAGCTATGGGTATTCAGCCGTATCGACCTGAGATTGAACCAATTCTAGGTCATATTGTACCCGGTGGTGCCGCCGAGTTTTCAGGGTTGCAGGCGGGTGATATCGTTGTAGATGTTGATGGTGTTTCTATTGTTAACTGGATGGCTTTGGTTGAAACCATTCAATCATCTGCGGGTCAAACATTGGCGTTTTCAGTTCGGCGGGCAGGTGAGCTACGCGTGTTGCAAGTGACGCCTAAGAATCGAGTTTTAAAAAATGGTGATGTGCAGGGAGTCATAGGTGCTGGTGTTAAACCTCCAGTATGGCCTGAAGGGATGTTGCGCACGATTCAATATGGACCTATTGATGCGATTGGTGTTGCGTATAATAAAGCACTCCATATGGTAGGTTTAACGCTAGATTCTATTTGGAAAATGATAGAAGGGGCCATCTCTGTAAAAAACTTGAGTGGCCCGATAACCATTGCTAAAGTGGCGGGTGCTTCGGCTGCTTCAGGTTTTGAGCCTTTTATTAGTTTTCTTGCTTACCTGAGCATTAGCTTGGGGGTGTTAAATTTGCTACCAATTCCCGTTCTTGATGGTGGGCACTTGCTTTACTATGGTATCGAACTAATAACGGGCAAGCCGGTAAGCGAAAAGATACAAGAAATTGGATTTAAGTTGGGTATGGCTTTGCTTTTGTCGCTTATGACACTGGCCATCGTTAATGATGTTATGCGCCTTTAAAAAGCAGTAGCTTATACTAGGAAGAGGTTTCATGAAGAATAAATTTGGTCTGGTACTTGGTTTGGTTTTGTGGGCAGGTAATGTGCATGCTGCCTTTGCACCTTTTCAGGTCCATGACATCCGGTTAGAAGGTATGCAGCGAGTTGAGCCGGGTGTTGTATTTAGGAATTTTCCTATTGCGTCTGGAGATACCGTCAGTGAAGCAAGCTTAATAGAGGCTACTAAGCAGCTTTTTAAGTCGGGATACTTTGAAGATATTGATATCGCGAAAGATGAAAATTATCTGATTCTTACTGTTAAAGAAAGACCATCGGTGAGCCTGATTAGACTTGATGGTAATAAAGTTATTAAAGATGAAGATCTGCTTAAAGGACTTAAACAATCAGGGTTGAGTGAAGGTGATGTATTTAAGCGTTCTGCACTCGATCAGATCCGATTAGATTTATTACGCCTCTATGTTGGTCAGGGTCGCTATGGTGCCGCAATTGATACCGAAGTTGAGCCGTTATCAGGCAATCGAGTGGCACTTAATATCGATATAAAAGAAGGCAGTGTTGCATCTATTCAGCACATCAATATTATTGGTAATAGCGTTTTTTCAGATGATGAGTTGAAAAAGTTATTTGCGCTTAAGTTACCCAGTTTTTGGTCGTTCTATACTAAGGATGATCGTTATGCTCGAGAGAAGCTTTCTGGTGATTTGGAGAGGCTACGTTCGCATTATATGGATCGCGGTTATGTGAATTTCACCATAGATTCAACTCAGGTATCTATAACTCCTGACAAGAAAAACGTCTTCATTACAGTGAATATCCATGAAGGTGAGCAATACACAATACGTGATGTAGATGTCTCAGGAAATCTTGTGGTTTCTGAAGAGGAGCTTAAGGCGAAGATAGCACTTGAACAAGGGCAAATATTTTCACGTAAAGCGATGACCAATGCGCAAGAGTCTATGACAAGGCTGTTGGGTGATAACGGCTATATGTTTGCAAATATTAGCCCAGTACCTAGTGTTCATGAAGAAGATAAATCTGTCTCATTAAAGTTCTTTATAGATCCAGGCAAGCAGACTTATGTAAGGCGTATCAATATCCGTGGTAACAGCCGTACCGCTGATGATGTAGTTCGCCGCGAAGTTCAGCAAATGGAAGCTGCTATTGTTTCAACCGAAAGTATTCAGAGAACAAAAGCTAAATTAGAGCGTACTGGGTATTTCAAGTCGATAAACCTTGAGACAGTACCTGTTGCTGGTACAAATGACCAAGTGGATTTGAACTATACGGTTGAGGAGCAGCAGTCTGGACAGTTTACGGCGAGCGTCGGTTTTTCGCAAAGCGATGGTCTAATTTTAGACTTAGGAGTTCAGCAGGACAACTTCTTTGGCTCTGGGAAAAAAGTTGGTTTTAATATTGCTAATAGCTCAACACGAAAAGAGGCAAGCTTTAACTACCTCGATCCTTTCTATACGGTTGATGGTGTTAGTCGTGGTTTTGATATTTTCTATCGTGAAAGCGACTTTGAAGAAGATGATGTTAGTAGCTATTCATTGAATGAGTATGGCGGCGGTGTGACTTTTGGTTACCCTATTGATGATTATCAACGACTCAGCTTTTCTTTGGGTATCGAGAATATTGAAGTAAATGCAAACCAATTTAAGCCGGTTGATGAAATTCAGTCATTTATCGATGATGAAGGTGGTGAGTATCTAAATATCAAAACTACTTTTGCTTGGAGTAATAATCATCTAAATCGCTCTATTTTTCCTACGAGTGGTTATTCTCACCGTGCTAGTTTAGAAATTTCAGTCCCTGGCAGTGATTTAAGTTATTACAAGGCGTTATATCGAACTAAGTGGTACCGCCCATTATCTGATAATTCAGGATGGATATTGGGTCTTAAGGGACGTTTAGGCTATGCTCAAAGCTATGGCGATAATACTTACCCGTTCTTTAAACACTTCTTTGCAGGTGGGCTTAAAACAGTTAGAGGGTATAAAAACAACTCTCTAGGCCCAAGGGATTCAAATGATGATCCATTTGGTGGCAATGTGATGGCTGTCGGTGGAGCAGAATTGATTTTCCCATTCCCGTTCATTGAAGATAAGAGTAGTTGGCGTTCATTATTTTTCCTTGATGGCGGTAATGTGTTCACTACGAAATGTTTAGCCTCAACATCCGCTTCATCTAGCTGTGAAGAGGGTGTTTTATTTGATGAGATAAGGTATTCGGCAGGTATAGGGCTTAGCTGGTTGTCTCCATTGGGACCTCTGTCCTTTTCGGTAGGTAAGGCTCTGAATGAAAAATCTAGTGATGATGCTGAAATATTTCAGTTCTCATTAGGTCAAAGTTTTTAAATTTACGACTTCTTAAGTAAGGAATTAAAGATGAAGTTATTAAAGGTTATTGCTGTATCTGTTTCAATTGCATTTGCTCCTGTTGTATTTGCCGATAAGTTAGCTGTTTTAGGCGTTCAAGAAGCTTTATTGAAATCAAACGCTGCAGCCTCTTTTAAGAAAAGTTTGCAAAACGAGCTTAAAGGCGATGAAAGCCGTTTGTTGGAGCTTGAAAAACAAGCCAAACTGATGCGTGAAAAAATTCAGAAAAACGGCTCTTCAATGAGTGAAAATGAGTTGAAGCAGGCAAGACTGCAGTTTCAGAAGGTCTTTCAAGAGTATCAACGTAACGGGCAAGAACTACAACAAAAGCGAGCTGAGCGTGAACAAGGCTTTATTAAAGATATGAAGCCAAAGCTTGATGACATAATTCGTAAAATCATTAAAGACAACCAGTATGACGTTATTCTTGCAAAGCAGGCTACTGTTTATTACGGCAAAGGGTTTGATATAACGCCTACTGTTGTGAAGCTTCTTAACAAGTAAATGATACGTACTTTACCTAGTTTTACACTTTCTGAGATAGCCTCTCTTGTTAAGGGTAGGCTAGTTGGTGATAGTGAGCTGGTTATTAACTCACTAAGCACCTTAGAGTCTGCTAAGTCAGGTCAATTGAGTTTTTTGGCTAATGCTAAATATACAGCGAGCCTTGGTCAGACTCAGGCAGGCGCTGTGTTAATTACTGAAAATCACCTTGTAAACGCACCTTGTGCAGCCGTTGTAGTTGATGATCCCTACTTAGCTTTTGCACAGTTAAGTAAGTTTTTTGATTGGCGGCTTAAAGCAAACTTTGGTATTGCGTCTTCAGCTCATATCAGCGCGTCTGCTCAAGTTCATGAGCAAGCAAGCATTGCTGCAGGAGTAGTGCTGGGCGAAGAGACTATAATTGAGTCTGGCGTTTATATTGGTCCAAACGCCGTTGTTGGCAATCGTTGTGTAGTGGCTAAAGATGCTCGTATAGAAGCGGGTGTTATACTATATGACGATGTGCATATTGGGCAGAGAAGCCTAGTTCACTCTGGAGCAGTGTTGGGAGGAGACGGGTTTGGATTTGCTCCCACAAAAGGTGCTTGGGTAAAAATTTATCAGTTAGGCGGTGTGCGTGTTGGGCAGGATGTTGAGATTGGTGCTGGTACAACTGTTGATCGTGGCGCATTAGATCACACTTATATCAAAGACGGCGTGAAGCTCGATAACCAAATTCAAATTGCTCACAATGTAGTTATAGGTGAGCAAACTGCAATAGCTGGCTGTACGGCGATAGCCGGAAGCACTAAAATTGGGCGCCGCTGTACTATTGCTGGGATGAGTGGAATAGTAGGGCACCTTACTATTGCTGATAATACCCATATTACGGCTATGAGTTTAATTAGTAAGTCGGTTACTCAGCCAGGGCAGGTTTTATCTTCAGGTACGGGGCAAGAACTGCACCGAAGCTGGAAGAAGAATGTCATACGCTTTAAAAAATTAGATAGTATGGCAAAGCGTATTACAGCGTTAGAAAACAAAGTTGATAATTTCTCTAGTGAAGGTTAGTACACATAATGGATGTTAATGAAATTAGGGAATATCTCCCTCATCGCTACCCCTTTTTATTGGTTGATAGGGTTCTTGAAATCACACCTGGAGAGTCCATCGTAGCCCTTAAAAACGTGACGGTGAATGAACCATTTTTTAATGGCCATTTCCCAGAACATCCTGTTATGCCGGGTGTGTTGATTGTTGAAGCGATGGCGCAGGCCGCTGGGATCCTTGGTTTTAAAACCATGGATAAAAAACCTCAGGACGGATCTATCTACTATTTTGTAGGGTCGGATAAATTACGTTTCAAGCGCCCTGTTGTTCCGGGCGATCAGCTTAAGCTTGAAGCAAGCATCCTTTCAGAAAAGAGAGGAATCTGGAAGTTTGCGGTGAAAGCAACGGTTGATGGTGATATGGTTAGTTCAGCAACAATTCTATGTGCTGATCGAAAGGTGTAAATAAGTGATTGATCCACGAGCCATTATTGACCCTGGGGCTAAGCTGGCAGATAACGTTAGTGTTGGTCCTTGGTCTTATGTTGGCCCTGATGTAGAAATTGGGGAAGGTACGACTATTGCTTCGCATGTTGTAGTTAAAGGTGCGACTAAGATAGGTGCTAATAACCAGATCTTTCAGTTTTCATCTATCGGTGAAGACTGTCAGGATAAAAAATATGCTGGTGAGAAAACGTATCTTGAAGTGGGTGAGTCCAACGTGTTTCGCGAAGGCTGTACTATCCATCGCGGAACCGTGCAGGATCAAGCTCTGACAAAAATTGGTAGTCATAATTTGTTTATGGCTTATGCACATGTAGCGCATGATTGTGTTGTTGGTGATCACGTGATTCTTGCAAATAATGCAGCAATTGCGGGACATGTTCGCGTAGGTAATAATACAATTTTGGGTGGGTTTACTGCTGTCCACCAATTCTGTCATATCGGCTCTCATGTAATGTGCGGTGCTGGCACGGTGGTTCTTAAAGATATTCCTGATTATGTTATGGCTACTGGAAACCCAGCAAAGCCACATGGCATAAATTCGGAAGGGTTGAAGCGTAGAGGTTACAGTGCTGAAGTGATAAGGCAGATAAAACAAGCCTATAAGGTTATTTATCGTCAAAAGTTAACTTCTGAACAAGCACTAGAGCAGCTTAGGGAGATGGCCGTAAATACGGCGGAAATACTTCCACTTATTCATTCTCTACAAGCCTCATCTCGAGGAATTGTTCGCTAGGAGGCTATGTGACCAAACTGCGCATTGCAATGGTCGCTGGAGAAGCCTCAGGCGACATTCTCGGAGCAGGCCTGATTCAAGCAATTAAAAAACGTTATCCCCATGCTGTATTTTATGGCATTGGCGGTGATTTGATGTGCGCTCAAGGTTTTGATTCAGTCGTTCCCATGGATAAGCTATCAGTAATGGGGCTGGTTGAAGTCTTGGGGCGTTTGCCTGAGTTGTTGTCTATTCGAAAGAAATTAAGTAATAGTTTGATCGATAATCCGCCTGATCTTTTTGTTGGTATTGACGCCCCTGACTTTAATTTGAAATTAGAACATCAATTAAAGGCCGTTGGTATTGCTACGGTTCATTATGTTAGCCCTTCTGTTTGGGCATGGAAGAAAAAGCGCATATATAAGATTAAAGAATCTACAGACCTTGTATTGGCCTTGTTCCCTTTTGAAGCACAGCACTATAAACCGACAAAACAAAATGTTGTTTTTGTTGGACACCCTTTAGCAGACCTCATTGCTAATGATTCGCGCCTACTTGAAGCACGAGCGCATTTTGATATAGCGGATACAACCAAAGTGATAGCCCTTTTGCCAGGTAGTCGTGGTAGCGAGCTAAAGTACTTGGCTGAGCCTTTTTTGCAGGCCGCCGAATTATTACAAAAAAAATACCCCGATATATTGTTTCTTCTTCCTGCTGCCAATACTAAGCGCAAGGAATCACTTAAAGAACTACTTGGTGAGAAGTTTTCAGGTCTTAATGTGCGCTTATTACTCAATCAATCTAGAGAATCGATGGCAGCGGCGGATGCCATATTGATTGCTTCAGGAACAGCGACTCTAGAGGCGACTCTGTTGAAAAAACCGATGGTGGTTGTTTATAAAATGGCATCATTAACTTATGCGATTTATTCACGCATGATCAAAACCCCGTATATATCATTACCCAATATTTTGGCAGGTGAGAAGTTGGTCCCTGAGGTGTTGCAGGGTGATGTGACGCCAGCTCGATTGGCCGCGGAGCTTGAAAAAACTCTTCAAGATAAGGCTTATCAAGCTTTGCTCGATAAACGCTTTACTGAAATTAATCAACAATTAAAGTTGGATGCAGATGAGAGAGCCGCAGACGCCGTTATATCGCTTTTGCAGCAGCGAGGTATTTTAACATGCAATCAATAGCTCTTGATTTTTCACACTATGGAAACGTAGCGGGTGTCGATGAAGTTGGACGTGGCCCATTAGTTGGTAATGTTGTTGCCGCCGCCGTTATTTTAGATCCTAATTATAAAATTCATGGGTTGGCTGATTCAAAAAAACTAACAGAAAAGAAGCGTGACGCTTTATATATAGAGATAGTTGAAAACGCACTGGCTTGGCATGTCGCTTATGCTTCGCCTGATGAGATTGATCAGATAAATATTCTCCACGCTAGTATGCTCGCTATGCAGCGGGCAGTTGAAGGACTGAATGTTCCGCCTGACTATGTGGTGGTAGATGGCAATCGATGTCCACAACTTACATACCCTTGTGAGGCAGTTGTTAAAGGAGACTCTAAAGTTGCAGCTATCAGCGCTGCTTCTATTTTGGCAAAAGTGGTGCGTGATAAAGAAATGTATGTACTACACGAGTTACACCCCGAATACGGCTTTAATAAGCATAAAGGTTACCCGACTGCCGCACATATGAACGCCTTAAAAATGTATGGCCCTCTTCCTGAGTATAGGAAGTCTTTTCGTCCAGTTGCAAAGCTGCTCGATGCATTAGTTAAATAATAGGAAGAGTATGTCTACAACCTCATTTATACATTTGCGTGTACATACCGAATTCTCACTAATTGATGGGCTAGTACGTGTTAAAGGCTTAGTTGCTGCGGCTAAAGAAGCGGGCATGCCGGCGGTAGCGGTTACTGATCAGGTTAATTTGTTTGCCTTGGTGAAGTTTTTTAAGGCGTCGGCAGGCGCTGGGATTAAGCCCATTTGTGGGGCTGAGATACTGGTACTGAACGAAAATGATAACGAGGCTGAGCCTTATCGCGTTACTTTGTTGGTACAGAATGCGCTGGGTTATCGGCATTTGATGGAGTTAATCTCTAGAGCTTACGCAGAAGGGCAGGGTTTTATTTTAGATAAAGCTTTGGTTAAAAAGTCGTGGTTAATTGAAAAGTCGGAAGGGCTTATTGCATTATCCGGTGCGCGTGAGGGCGAAGTTGGGCGTGCCATGATTTCAGGCAATGGCATGGCAGATGCTATTCTAGATGAGTGGATGCAAATATTTCCTAATCGTTTTTATTTAGAGGTTCAAAGAACAGGACGCCCAAGAGAGGATGTAATTGTTTCAGAGAGCGTTCGTTTAGGCTTGGCTAAGCAGTGTCCATTAGTCGCGACGAATGAGGTTATGTTTCTCCAAGAGTCTGACTTTGACGCTCACGAAGCGCGAGTATGCATTAATCAAAGTCGCACGTTAGAAGACCCAAGGCGGACACGT
The DNA here is from genome assembly GCF_000422765.1 of Neptunomonas japonica DSM 18939. Taxonomy (GTDB): domain Bacteria; phylum Pseudomonadota; class Gammaproteobacteria; order Pseudomonadales; family Balneatricaceae; genus Neptunomonas; species Neptunomonas japonica. Next base: position 384,618 of record NZ_AUGR01000001.1, read on the forward strand.
AATTACTCAGCACAACAGTATTTTCGTACTGCAGATGAGATGGTCGAACTTTTCTCTGACATTCCAAGTGCAATACAAAATACCGTTGAGATAGCTAAGCGCTGCAATATTGAACTAGATTTAGGTACCTATTACCTTCCAAAATACCCTGTCCCTGAAGGGATGATGATGGATGAGTTTTTTTGTAAGGTTTCTGAAGATGGTCTTGAGCAGCGCTTAGAAGTACTGCTCGATAAAAATGATCCTGAGTATGCGCAAAAGCGCAAAGCATATGATGACCGTCTTACCTTTGAGTTGGATATCATTACCCAAATGGGTTTTCCCGGGTACTTCTTGATTGTTATGGACTTCATACAGTGGGCTAAGGATAACGATATTCCAGTAGGTCCGGGCCGTGGTTCTGGTGCGGGCTCTTTGGTTGCTTATGCACAAAAAATCACTGACTTAGATCCATTAGAATACGACCTTCTGTTTGAGCGCTTTCTTAACCCTGAACGTGTTTCGATGCCCGATTTTGATATCGATTTCTGTATGGATAATCGTGATCAGGTTATCGATTATGTCGCACGAACTTACGGGCGTGATGCGGTTTCACAGATTATTACCTTTGGTACGATGGCAGCCAAAGCTGTTGTTCGAGATGTGGCACGTGTGCAGGGTAAGCCGTTTGGATTAGCTGATAAGTTGTCTAAGCTGATTCCTTTTGAAGTAGGAATAACGCTGACCAAAGCGATGGAGCAGGAGCCTGCCTTGAGCGATTTTGTTTCAGGCAGTGAAGAAGCTCAAGAAATTATGGACATGGCTTACAAGCTGGAGGGAGTAACCCGAAACGTTGGTAAGCATGCGGGTGGTGTGGTGATTGCCCCAACGAAGCTCACTGATTTCTCAGCAACCTATTGTGATGAAGAAGGCCATGGTTTAGTTACACAGTTCGATAAAAATGATGTCGAAGAAGCGGGCCTTGTTAAATTTGACTTTCTAGGTTTGCGAACACTCACTATCATTGATTGGGCTATGAAAACAATTAATGGTATTCGTGCTAAAGAGGATAAAGAGCCTCTCGATATTTCATTAATACCTTTGGAAGATAAAACGGTTTTTGACCTGCTGCAGTCTGCAAACACAACGGCTGTGTTTCAGTTAGAGTCCAGTGGTATGAAAGACTTGGTTCGACGTCTATTACCTTCTCGCTTTGAGGATATTGTCGCACTAGTAGCATTGTTCCGTCCCGGGCCTTTGCAGTCTGGCATGGTAGATGACTTTATCAATCGTAAGCATGGGCGGGCTGAAATGGCTTGGCCGCACGCCGATTATCAGCTAGATAGTTTGCAGCCAGTGCTAGAACCTACCTACGGGATTATTCTCTACCAAGAGCAAGTAATGCAAATCGCTCAGGTGATGGCGGGTTACTCGCTCGGTGGCGCCGATATGCTGCGTCGTGCTATGGGTAAGAAAAAGCCTGAAGAGATGGCTAAGCAGCGTGAAGGGTTCTTGGTAGGGTGCGAAGAAAACAACATCGATCGAGACCTTGCCGGAAACATTTTTGATCTGGTGGAAAAATTTGCAGGGTATGGTTTTAACAAATCACATTCTGCAGCTTATGCTTTAGTTTCTTACCAAACGGCTTGGCTAAAAACGCATTATCCTGCTCCTTTTATGGCATCAGTAATGTCTGCTGATATGCAAAATACTGAAAAAGTCGTTATCTTTATTGAAGATTGTCGAGCAATGGGGCTGCCACCTGAATTACCTGATGTGTGCTCAGGCGAGTATATGTTTACGGTCAACGAGGAGGGTAAGATTGTTTATGGTCTAGGAGCCATAAAAGGGGTGGGTGAAGGGCCTATAGAATCTATTATTAAGGCGCGTAATGACGGCGGTGGTGAATTTAAAGATTTCTTTGATTTCTGTAAAAGAGTTGGCGCTAAAAAACTTAACAAACGTGTGTTGGAAGCGCTTGTTAGGTCAGGTGCGCTAGATAAGTTGGGCGCCGATCGTGCTGTTCTTTGGGCTGCTATCAGTGATGGTTTACGGTCAGCGGGTCAGAATGAGCGTAACCAAAGTGCTGGTATCTTTGATATGTTCGGGGAGGTAGAAGCTGAACAGCCTCGAGATCCTTACGAAGATTATAAAGGGGTTCGTACTTGGTCCGATAAAGAGCGTCTTAAAGGCGAAAGAGATACGCTTGGCTTATATCTGACCGGTCACCCTATTGATGAGTATGAAAAAGAACTTAACCGCTTTGTGTCTAAAAAAATTGTAGATCTGCAGCCAGCGCGCGGAAGGCAGCAAAAGATAGCGGGTTTGATTGTTGATCAGCGAGTGAAGAAAACTAAACGTGGTGACTCTCTTTGCTTTTTGACATTGGATGACCGCTCTGCACGTATCGACATTACACTTTACGGTGAAATATATGAGCAAACTCGTGATTGGGCGGTCAAAGATACCATTGTTATTATGGAGGGCGAGGTTAACCAAGATGATTATTCAGGCGGCCTCAAGGTTCGTTGTAATAAATTATCGAGTATTTCGCAGGCAAGAACACAGTATGGCTCGCTGTTTAAAGTTAAATCAGCCCAGAAGATGCTCTCTGGTCGCAATTTAAAGCAGTTCGAGAATATTTTGCAGACATATAGTTCTGTGGAGGGTTTGCCGGTTGCAGTAGAATACCAAAGAGATGATGCTGCTGGTGCTGTTCGACTTGGTGATAACTGGAGAGTAGACCCTTCAGATGAGCTGATTTTGGCGTTGAAAGAGCATTTTGGTGACGAAAGCATCATGCTAGAGTACTGATCAGGGTGGTTATCCTGCGAGGGTAACTGTAAAATCTGCACTTTAAATTTGTCATATTTATTTAATGATTAAGCGGAAAGAATCAAATGAATCCGAATTATCTGGATTTTGAGCAGCCTATAGCAGAGCTCGAAGCCAAAATTGAAGAGTTAAGACTAGTTGGTGATGGCACAGAGATTAACATTGCTGATGAGCTAACTAAGCTGTTAGGAAAAAGCCGCAGTTTAACGGAATCTATTTTTACAAACCTTTCCGCTTGGCAGATTTCTCAATTATCACGTCATCCTCAGCGTCCGTATACTTTAGATTATTTGTCGTTGATGTTCGAAGACTTTGAAGAGATACATGGGGACCGTCATTTCTCTGATGATGCCGCTATTGTTGGCGGTGTGGCTCGTTTAGATGGCCGCCCAGTGATGGTTGTCGGTCATCAAAAAGGCCGCGAAGTAAAAGAAAAGGTGCGTCGTAACTTTGGTATGCCACGCCCTGAAGGATATCGTAAAGCGTTACGTCTGATGGAGATGGCTGAGCGTTTCCAGATGCCCGTGTTAACTTTCATCGATACGCCAGGTGCTTATCCTGGTATTGATGCTGAAGAGCGCGGTCAGAGTGAAGCGATTGCTTACAACCTTGCTAAAATGTCGCAATTGAAAACTCCTATTATTTCAACGGTAGTTGGAGAAGGCGGTTCCGGTGGCGCATTAGCAATTGGCGTCTGTGATGAGCTAATGATGCTGCAATACTCTACCTATTCAGTGATTTCGCCTGAAGGTTGTGCATCTATTCTTTGGAAAAGCGCAGAAAAAGCTTCCGATGCAGCTAAAGCAATGGGTATTACTTCTAGCAGTCTTCATGAGCTGGGTTTAGTTGATAAAGTTGTACCTGAGCCTCTTGGTGGTGCACACCGTAATCCTGAAGCATTATGCGTAGACTTGAAACAGTCACTGGTCGATTCCTTGTCAAAGCTAGAAGGTCTATCGGTTGATGAACTACTTGAACGCCGTTATAACCGCTTAATGTCCTACGGATTAACGTCTGCGTAAGCGCTAAAAGATGACTCGCCTACCATTGATTGCTGATTTCTTAGAATCAATTAATCAATATCCCGCTAAGCGATGGGTTATTGCTTTAAGTGGTGGGCTTGACTCGATTGTGATGCTGCATTTGGCGGCATCGCATCTCCCTTCTAATATGCTTCATGCTCTTCATATTAATCATCATTTGCAGAGTAGTGCGGATGAATGGTCTGCTTTTTGTAAAAGCCAATCAGAAGATCTGTCCCTGCCATTTAGCCAAATCGATGTGTTCCCTCAGAGCAATGGCGAAGCTGCTGCACGTGATGCGCGCTATCATGCATTTAACGATTTTTTGCAGGATGGTGATGGGTTGCTATTGGCTCATCACGCTGATGATCAAGCGGAAACGATACTGTTTCGTTTATTAAGAGGCAGTGGCTTGCGTGGGCTTGCAGGCATTCCAGTCAGCAGGAAGTTGGGCGCTAATGATATTGTACGTCCGTTATTGTCTGCATCGCGCGCCGATATTGAGCACTACGCGCATATACATCAATTGGATTGGGTAGAAGACCCTAGCAACCAGCAGGATGTCTACGATAGAAACTTTCTACGATTAAATGTCCTCCCTGTTTTGAAAGAGCGCTGGCCAAATGTGGTAGAGCGATTTTCATCGACTAGCCGACTGTTGTATCAGGATCGGGAGCTGCTTGATGAATATCTTGATCAAGAACTTGCTGGGTTGATGCTCAGTAAGATTGTTCTTAATGGGCTGATGCTTGCGTCGTTGGCAGTTGATAAGCGAAAGGCGCTGATTCGTCGGTGGGTTTATACACAGCAAGGTGAGTCTTTAAATGAAACACAGTTGTTGCAGTTAGAGAAGAACTTTTTTCAATCGGGTATAGATAAAAATCCTGAGCTTATTTTGAAGGCAGGAGTTCTTAGGCGATATCGTAAAAACTTATATCTATGCGCCAACCTTGTTTTTGAGGAGGAGTCAAACGTTCAGCCTTTGAGCCCAGGGCAGTACAAGAGAAAGGCGGGTGTTCTCACGGTAAAAAGTGAGCTCAGTGGCGCTAGCTGCTTGAAAACATTAGATAAGCTTGTTTGTGTTCAAAGGACGAACGGAATGAGCTGTAAGCCTGTTGGTCGAGGCACTAAGTCGCTTAAAAAACTTTTTCAAGAAGCGTCCATTCCTCCGTGGCAAAGAAAAAACTGGCCTGTTTGTATGGTCGGAAATGAGATCGTTGCCATCCCCGGCATATGTGTCTGTGAAGGGTGGGGTGTTTCATCTTCTGAATTGCCAGGATTCTCACTAAGATGGGAGCCTTTCTGATTGTCGAAAGTCCCTTTCTTTGCTACCCTGTAGCCCCATCTTTGGTTAGTTTTTTTTTCCTCACTTTCAGCTAAAACAGGTTCCACATGACGCGTTACATTTTCGTCACAGGTGGTGTCGTGTCCTCTTTGGGCAAAGGCATCGCATCCGCTTCGCTTGCAGCTATTTTGGAAGCCCGCGGCTTAAAAGTCACTATGTTGAAACTCGATCCATATATTAATGTCGATCCTGGTACGATGAGCCCTTTCCAGCATGGGGAAGTGTTCGTTACGGAAGATGGAGCTGAGACGGATCTTGATCTTGGGCATTATGAACGCTTTATTCGTACCACTATGAATAAGCGTAATAACTTTACGACGGGGCGTGTTTATCAACATGTACTGAATAAAGAACGCCGAGGCGATTATCTGGGAGGTACTGTTCAGGTAATCCCGCACATCACTGATGAGATTAAACGACGCGTTGTTGAAGGCGCTGGTGATGTAGATGTTGCGTTAGTAGAAATTGGCGGCACGGTTGGTGATATTGAATCACAGCCGTTCTTGGAAGCGGTGCGCCAGCTGAAAGCTGAAGTTGGTTTTTCTCGTGCTATGTTTATGCACCTGACATTGGTTCCATACATTGCTACAGCAGGTGAAATTAAAACGAAACCTTCTCAGCACTCTGTAAAAGAATTGCGTTCAATTGGTATTCAGCCTGATATTTTAGTCTGTCGTTCAGAGAAGGCTATTCCTGATTCGGCACGTCGTAAATTGTCACTCTTCACTAACGTTGAAGAGCGTGCTGTTATCTCTATGCCAGATGCTGAGACTATTTACGATATTCCTGAAATGCTGTGTAACCAAGGGCTGGACGATATTGTTGTTGAACGTTTCAACTTAGAAGCTCCCGCCGCAGATCTTGGTGAATGGAAAGCGGTTGCTGATGCTCACCTTCACCCTGAAGGTGAAGTTAAAATCGCTATGGTTGGTAAGTACATGGAATTACTGGATGCCTACAAGTCGCTCATAGAAGCGATTTCTCATGCAGGTATCCAGTTGCGTAAAAAAGTACGTATTGAATATATTGATTCTGAGCGCGTTGAGCGTGAAGGCGTAGAAATCTTAAAAGATGCTGCTGCTATTTTGGTACCAGGTGGATTTGGCGAGCGTGGTGTGGAAGGTAAAATATCCGCCGTACAATATGCGCGCGAGAATAAAGTCCCCTATCTAGGAATCTGTCTTGGAATGCAAGTTGCTGTTATTGAATTTGCCCGTAATGTAGCCAAGCTAGACGGCGCTACTTCTACAGAGTTTGATAAAAATGCTGAACACCCAGTAATTGGTTTGATTACTGAATGGATTACAGAAGAAGGTGATGTTGAAGTACGTAATGCTGAAGTTGATTTAGGTGGAACTATGCGACTTGGTGCGCAAAAGTGTCATTTGAAAGAAGGCTCTACAGCAGCACTTTCTTACGGTAGTACAGACATTGTTGAGCGTCATCGTCATCGCTATGAAGTTAATAATAACTACGTGTCGGCCTTAGAAGATGCTGGGTTAAGTATCTCGGGCCGTTCTGTAGATGGTGAACTGGTTGAAGTTGTTGAAGTGCCTGATCATCCTTGGTTTGTGGCATGCCAATTTCATCCAGAATTTACCTCTTCGCCACGTGATGGGCATGGGCTCTTTACTGGATTTATCGAAGCAGCAATAACTGAACAGGCACGCCGCTAAGTAATCGAGCGTACTGGGATTTACATCGTTTTAGGAATAATGGAGAGAAAGAATGGCTCAGATTACCGATATCAAAGCACGTGAAGTGCTGGATTCTCGTGGTAACCCAACAGTTGAAGCAGACGTTATTTTAGCATCTGGTGTTGTTGGCTCTGCATGTGCGCCGTCTGGAGCATCGACTGGCTCGCGTGAAGCATTGGAATTGCGTGATGGTGATAAATCTCGTTACCTCGGTAAAGGTGTCTTGAAAGCAGTAGCTGCTGTTAATGGCGTTATTCGTGATGCATTAGTTGGTATGGATGTTACCGAACAGCGTGCATTGGACAATGCGATGCTGGCCTTGGACGGAACCGAGAATAAAGAAAATTTAGGTGCTAATGCTATCTTGGCTGTTTCTTTAGCGGCAGCCAAAGCGGCAGCAGTGGAAAAGAACATTCCTTTATATGCGCATATTGCTGAGATCAATGGCACAGCAGGTCAGTTCTCATTGCCAGTACCGATGATGAATATCATCAACGGTGGAGAGCATGCTGATAACAACGTTGATATCCAGGAATTCATGGTTCAACCCGTTAACTTTACTAAGTTCTCTGACGGTCTACGTTGCGGTGCTGAAATTTTCCATTCATTGAAAGCTGTACTTAAAGCGAAAGGTTTAAGTACATCGGTAGGTGATGAAGGTGGTTTTGCTCCGGATCTAGCATCAAACGAAGACGCTTTGGTTGTTATCAAAGAAGCAATCTCAAATGCAGGCTATGAGTTAGGTAAAGATGTAACCCTAGCACTTGATTGCGCAGCTTCTGAGTTCTATAAAGATGGTAAGTATGACCTTTCAGGTGAGGGTAAAGTATTTGATGCTGAAGGTTTCAGTGACTATCTAGCTGAATTGACGGAAAACTATCCAATTGTTTCTGTTGAAGATGGCCTAGACGAATCTGATTGGGACGGTTGGGCATATCTGACTAAAAAAATCGGCAACAAAGTTCAGCTAGTCGGTGATGATCTTTTTGTGACTAACACTAAGATTTTAAGCCGTGGTATTGAGCAAAGCATCGGTAACTCTATCCTAATCAAGTTCAACCAAATTGGTTCATTGTCTGAAACACTAGACGCTATAAAAATGGCTAAAGATGCTGGTTTTACGGTTGTTATTTCACATCGTTCAGGTGAGACAGAAGATACCACTATTGCTGATTTAGCAGTGGGTACTGCAGCCGGACAGATTAAAACGGGCTCATTATGCCGCTCAGATCGTGTCGCTAAGTACAATCGCTTGTTGCGTATTGAAGAAGAACTAGGTGAGAAGGCTGTGTACAACGGTCTTGCAGAAATTAAGGGACAAGCATAACGCTTGAATACCTTTAGAAGGGGGCTTAGGCCCCCTTTTTAGACTCTGAGGTAAGCTGTGTTCCGTTGGTTTATTGCATTATTGCTTTTGATTCTTTTAGGACTTCAGTATCGACTCTGGTTCGGTGATGCTAATATTTTTCAAATATTAGATTTGCAGGAAAAGATCGCTGTTCAAGCTGATGAGAATGAGCGTTTGCAAATGAGGAATAGGCAGCTTGAAGCCGAAGTGACCGATTTGAAAAAAGGTCTTTCTGCTATAGAGGAGCGTGCCCGCAGTGATCAGGGAATGGTGCGTGAGGGGGAAACCTTTTATCAGCTTGTTGAACCGTCTGTTGAAGCTATCGAGAAATAAGAATGGATTTGCCTACCCAGTACCGCTATCTGTACAACCCACCTACTAGCCAAGCCACTATTCGCCAGTTACCTGAAGATTTTCATGTTGTTGAAATTCCTTCATTTATTGCGGAAGGTGAGGGGGAGCATGAGTTTCTGCTTATTCGTAAAACTGGAGAGAATACAGATTGGGTAGCAAAGCTGTTAGCTAAGTTCTGCCAAATCCCTATTAAAGATGTTGGCTATGCCGGTAAAAAAGATCGTCACGCGGTTACAGAGCAGTGGTTTAGCGTACGTTTGCCCATGACACGTAAAGTAAATTGGGCTCTTTTTGGTGGTGAGTCGATTCATGTACTTGAATCTGTAAGGCATCAGAGGAAACTTAGGCTAGGCGCTTTACTAGGTAACCGCTTCTCTATTCGCTTGAGAGACCTGACAAATGAAGACGACTTTGTTGCGCGACTTGAAAAAATAAAGGCAGGCGTACCTAATTATTTTGGTGAGCAGCGCTTTGGGCATGGCGGTGGTAACTTAACCAAAGGTTTAGCGCTGATTAATGGTGAGTTTAAAGAACGCCAAAGGCACAAGAAAGGTTTATATATTTCAGCTGTTCGGTCTTGGTTGTTTAATCATATAGTTTCAGAGCGTATTGCTCAAAATTTATGGGATAACGTGTTACCGGGCGATATGATGATGTTAAGTGGTTCACGTAGTCACTTTCTTGCTGAAGCAGTTGATGAGAGTTTACTCTCAAGACTGAAAGAGCATGATCTACATTTAAGTGGCCCTTTGTGGGGGCGAGGTTCAACGCTTGTTCAAGGTGAGGCTGCTGAGTGGGAAGGCGCTGTTATTCATCCATGGGAGAGCGTCACCGAACGCCTTGAGCATTTAGGTTTGCAACAAGAGCGCCGCGCGTTACGATTAATACCTGAAGGGCTAAAAGCAGTTAAAGAATCTGATGGGCAGTGGTTGCTGAGTTTTTCGCTTCCAGCAGGGTCTTTTGCCACAAGTGTACTCAGAGAATTATGTGAACCTTTGACGGCTGGAATAGAAGATAAATAGCGATGAAGATTCTTATATCAAATGATGATGGTGTATTTTCTCCAGGCCTTGAAGCACTCGCATTAGCATTGTCTGAGGTGGCCGAGATACAAGTTGTTGCTCCAGATAGGAATCGTAGTGGTGCGAGCAATGCGTTAACACTTACTCGCCCTGTCGATGCTCATCGCCATGAGAATAATGATTTTGTTAGCTTAAACGGTACCCCAACTGATTGTGTCCATATGGGGATTTCCGGTTTGTTCGGTATGGAGCCTGATATTGTTGTTTCTGGTATTAATTCTGGTGCAAACCTAGGTGACGATGTGATCTACTCGGGCACGGTGGCGGCCGCGATGGAGGGGCGTGCTCTCTCATTACCACCGATTGCCGTCTCACTGGCAGGTCATAATCCTAAACATTTTTCTACAGCAGCTGAAATTGCTAAAAGCATGGTGCAAAGAATTACCAAACTTTCTTTACCCGCACGTACTGTTTTGAATATAAATGTGCCTGACTTGCCCCTTTCTGAAATTAAAGGTGTCCACATTACTCGCCTTGGACATAGAGCGGCGGCTGGGAAACCAGAAGCTGTTGCTGACCCAAGAGGGAAGATACGCTATTGGGTTGCAGGTGCCGGTGATGCTGTTGATAAAGAACCAGGAACTGACTTTTATGCTATTGAGCATGGGTTTGTGTCCATCACCCCCTTACATATTGATATGACGTTATATTCAGGTATGGATGATTTGGGAGAGTGGCTGGAGGGCTTGTTGTGAATGATATTCAACTTCAAGGCATAGGCATGACGTCTCGTAGAACAAGAGACCGCTTAATCAGCCGGCTTAAAGGGCAGGGCATTAGTGATGAGCAGGTGTTAAATACTATACGAGAAACCCCTCGGCATATTTTCATTGATGAAGCGTTATCTCATCGTGCATATGAAGATACGGCATTACCTATTGGCTTTAATCAAACGATATCACAACCCTATATTGTGGCTAAGATGACAGAGGTGCTGGTGTCTACAGGCCCATTGAAGCGCGTTCTTGAAGTTGGAACGGGTTCCGGCTATCAAACGTCAGTATTGGCGCAGTTGGTTGAACAAGTATTTTCAGTCGAACGTATTAAGCCGTTACAAGATAAGGCGAAAGAACGTTTAAATCAGATGGGTTTGAGAAATGTGCATTTGCAGCACTCTGATGGTGGTATGGGGTGGCCTTCGAAGGCGCCTTTCGATGCTATTATGGTAACTGCAGCACCAGAACAAGTGCCTGAAGAGTTATTAGTACAACTTGCTATCGGCGGGTCTTTAGTCATTCCGGTAGGGCAAGATCAGCAGCAGTTAAAGCTGATCACGCGTCAAAGTGATCTTGAATATAAAACCCGTATTATCGAAAATGTAAATTTCGTTCCTCTGCTGGCTGGAACAATACGATAAGGAGATAGATATTGTGAGCCAGTCTCGCCGACTTAAAGATTATGTGGTATTAACCTGTAAAGGTATTTTGATGGGCGCAGCTGATGCTGTACCAGGAGTGTCAGGAGGCACTATTGCTTTTATTACAGGGATTTATGAAGAGCTAATAGGGAGTATCAGGCGGTTTGATTTAGAAGCGCTTAAGTTATTGTTTACGCAAGGGCCTCTAGCGGCTTGGCGGCACGTTAATGGAAGTTTCTTGTTGGCCTTATTGCTTGGAATAGGGTTTAGCCTTGCGACATTAGCGCATATAGTGCTCTTCATGCTGGCAACTTATCCCGTTATGCTGTGGTCGTTCTTTTTTGGGTTGATTTTGGCATCTACATGGGTGATTTCCCGTCATGTGAAACATTGGGATTCGAGCTTTACGCTGTTGTTTTTATCGGGTGCTGTTATTGCCTATCTAATAACAAGTTTGACCCCAACCGAAATTGAAGTGTCGGCGCTAACAGTATTTTTATCGGGCAGTGTTGCTATCTGTGCAATGATTTTACCTGGAATTTCAGGATCGTTTATATTGTTGCTCTTAGGGATGTACAGCCCTATTTTGCAAGCTGTCAAAGATCTTGATCTAACCATCATCGGGTTGTTTGCTACAGGGTGCGCCGCTGGTTTACTGAGTTTCTCAAGATTGCTTAATTGGTTATTTACCGTTTATAAAATGCAAACGCTAGCGGTTATGTCTGGTTTTTTATTAGGCTCGCTCAATAAAGTTTGGCCTTGGAAGTATACAACGGCTTACACATTGAATAGTCATGGTAAGCAGGTGCCTTTAGCCCAAGATAATGTATCACCTTTTAACTATGAAGCACTCAGCGGACAAGACTCTTTTTTGATGGCATCAATTGTATTGTTTGTGCTGGGAATGGTAATTGTACTGTGGATGGAAAGAGGCCAATCAACTAACCGATAAGTTGTGTATATCAAACAGAGTAAAATAATAAATAATATACATGTACTGTTTCTAGCCGGCTTGCTGCTGATGCTGGAGGGCTGCTCATCGGGATACGCTCCGGTGAGTGAGCGTTCTGTGGTGCATAATAATAAAGTTGAAGTTGTTAAATCGTCTAGGCGCCAGAAAGCACCAGCAAGCTATAGTGTTAAAAGTGGCGACACTCTGTACTCAATTGCTTGGCGCTATGGTCTGGATTATCGCCAGCTAGCACGTATTAACGGTATTGGTCGTGATTTTCGGATTAATTCAGGCCAAAAGTTACGCTTAAAAACGACAAGTACTAAAATGAAGGTTGCTAGTAAGTCTCGTGCTAGTTCAAAAGCATCCACTGCTGAAAAGAAATCCTTAAACAATAAAGTTGTCGTTGCAAAAGCTTCCCCATCTAAAACCACTGCCTCTAAAGCCGCAAAAGTGAAATCGTCATCTTCTAGCGTTCCCGCCAGAAGTACTGCGTTATCTAACAAGTCACAAAAGGTAAGGTGGCGCTGGCCGACAAGAGGCAAGGTAATTAGTGGTTATTCAGCCAAAGGGAATGTGAATAAGGGTATTAATTTGGCTGGCACACGGGGCGAGCCTGTTTATGCTGCTGCTACAGGAAAAGTGGTATATGCAGGGAGTGGTTTATTAGGTTATGGCAACCTGATAATCATTAATCATAACCAGGAATATCTTAGTGCATATGCACATAACAGCTTAATTTTAGTAAAAGAGAACGAAAATGTTAATGTTGGAGCGAAAGTTGCCGAAATAGGTAATAGTGGCGCCACACGTACAATGCTGCATTTTGAAATTCGCAAGGATGGAAAACCAGTAAACCCGCTACGGTATCTACCAAAAAGGTAGGCGATAATAATTTGATAGTGATGGATAGGTGATGACAGTGATGACGAGTCTCGATAAAAATGAGCTGGAAAGTGAAGAGCTGTTACTCGAATCGAAAGACAGCAATGAGGTTACAACTGCAGCAGAAGAGCCTGAGTTCCTGAATAGCGGGCGGGGGCGAGGTAGTTTGGCACATAAAGACTTAATCAATGCTAAGTCTTTAGATGCTACGCAGTTGTATCTTAATGAAATTGGCTTTTCGCCGTTACTCAGTGCTGAAGAAGAAGTATATTTTTCTAGATTAGCGCTTAAGGGCGATATTAAAGCGCGTAAGCGAATGATTGAGAGTAACCTTCGTTTAGTGGTGAAAATCTCACGTCGCTATATCAATCGTGGTTTGACCCTGCTTGATTTGATCGAAGAAGGTAACCTTGGGTTGATTCGTGCAGTAGAAAAGTTTGACCCTGAACGTGGTTTTAGGTTCTCAACGTATGCGACCTGGTGGATCCGTCAAACGATTGAACGGGCTATTATGAATCAGACGCGTACTATCCGCTTACCGATTCATGTGGTTAAAGAGCTCAATGTTTATTTGCGTGCTGCTAGAGAGCTTTCTCAAAAGCTTGATCATGAGCCGACAGCAGAAGAAATTGCTGAGTTGGTTAGCAAACCAGTAGATAAAGTCCAGAAAGTTTTAAAGTTGAATGAACGAGTAGCATCTATTGATATTCCAATGGGTGATTCTGATAAATCAGCTATTGAAACAATTGCAGATACAGAAACGTCTGACCCTGAAATTTTGCTTCAAAACACGAATATCAGTGGCAACCTTGATAAGTGGTTAGATATGCTTCCTGATAAGCATGCTGAAGTGCTATCAAGGCGTTTTGGTTTGCGTAATTATGAAATGAGTACATTGGAAGAGGTAGGTACTGAAATAGGTTTAACACGTGAGCGTGTTAGACAAATTCAGGTAGAAGCATTGCGTAAATTACGAGAGATCGTTGAGAAAAACGGCCTTACCAGCGAAGACTTGCTGGCATAGGCTACGTTATTACTTGATCAGAAGGGCAAGTTTGTTTGGCTTGTCTTTCCATTCCTCAGCATCTTCAAGTGGCTCAATACGTTCCGTAATATTGGGCCACTTTTCTGAAAGCTGTGCATTAATTTCTATAAAGATCTGCTGATCATCAGTGACATCATCATCTAAGAAAATAGCTTCGGCTGGACATTCAGGTTCGCATAGACCGCAGTCAATACACTCATCTGGATGGATGACCAGAAAGTTCTCTCCTTCGTAAAAGCAGTCCACCGGGCAAACTTCCACACAGTCCGTGTATTTGCAGCGTATACAGTTTTGCGTTACCACGTAGGTCATCTTATACCTCCACGCTGAGTTGCCATTAGAGTTTGTTTTTTAATGAATATAGCAGTTCTTGTGCTTGGCGTGGAGACAGATCATCTAGATCGGCGGTTTTTAACTGTTCAATAACAGGGTGAGTGGTTGAATTAAACATATCATCTTGTACTGGCGGCGGTGGTGCTAGTCGGCTATTAGATACAACGCTATCTGTTTCTAGCTGAAACAGCTTTTGTTTAGCTTGATCGATAACATGTGTTGGGACGCCAGCAAGTTGTGCCACCTGTAAGCCATAGCTTTGGCTTGCGGGCCCGTCCTGGACTTCATGCATAAATACAATGGTATCTTGGTGCTCAAGAGCGGTTAGATGAACATTAAAAACACCTTCTTGCTGGTCAGGTAAAGCGGTTAGTTCAAAGTAGTGCGTAGCAAATAAGGTAAACGCTTTAATATGTTGAGCAAGAAACTCAGCCGCTGACCATGCTAGTGATAGGCCATCAAATGTGCTCGTGCCACGACCAACCTCATCCATTAACACAAGGCTTCTTTGCGTTGCATTGTGTAAAATGTTGGCAGTTTCTGTCATTTCAACCATGAAGGTAGAGCGCCCGCCTGCTAAATCATCAGACGAGCCCATTCGCGTGAAAATGCGATCCATAATACCTATATCAACATGCTCTGCTGGCACATAACTACCGATGTGGGCTAACAAGCTGATGAGAGCTGCTTGGCGCATAAAGGTAGATTTACCACCCATGTTCGGACCGGTAATAATCAGCATGCGGCGCTCAGGATCAAGTGACAACTGATTGGCGACAAAAGGAGAGTCCAGCACTGACTCAACGACAGGGTGACGGCCCGCGATAATATTGAGCTGCGGCGTATCATGTAAGTGTGGCACGCTAAAGTTGAGTGTATCAGCTCGCTCTGCAAGGTTATTAAGGGTGTCTAGTTCTGCGAGTGCTTGAGCGCAGTCTTGTAGGGCTGGGAGTTGCTCCGCCAGAGTAATGACCAGTGCTTCATAGAGCGCCTTTTCTCTCGCTAGGGCACGGCTTTTTGCGCTGAGGGCTTTGTCTTCAAAACCTTTTAGTTCTGGAGTGATAAAGCGCTCTGCATTCTTTAATGTTTGGCGACGTATATAATCGACAGGAGCTCCACCTGATTGGCCTTTACTGATTTCAATAAAGTAGCCGTGTACGCGGTTATAGCCCACTTTGAGAGTAGCAATACCTGTGCGTTCACGTTCTTGTTGTTCAAGTTTTATCAAGTAGTCGCCAGCGTTTTCACTGATATTGCGTAGCTCGTCCAACTCATCATCATAGCCTTGTGCAATAACCCCACCGTCACGAATAACAACAGGCGGATTGTCTAAGATGGCTTTTTGTAGCAGCTCTGCCTGTACAGGAAACTCACTGATAGAGCTTGCTAAGTTATTGATATGCTCGGCACGGTTTTCATCAGCGAGAAAGCTTTGTAGCTCAGGTAGCCTTTGTAAGGAATCTCTTAAGCGTTCAAGATCTCTGGGGCGTGCAGAGCCAAGACCTACACGAGATAAAATGCGTTCGATATCCCCAATACCCTTAAGAGTTTCCGCTAAAGGTTCGTAGCGATAATCCTGTTGTAGCCATTGGATCGAATGTTGGCGCTGTAGCAGTACGTGTTTATCTCGCAGTGGCTGATTTAACCAGCGGCGCAATAAGCGACTACCCATAGGTGTAGCGGTATTATCCATGACACTCAGCAGTGTATTTTCTCGCCCGCCTGCTAGGTTTTGGTCAATTTCTAGGTTGCGACGAGTGGCGGCATCTAAAATAACCGTGTCTGAGCGTTGCTCAATTTGCAAGCGGCGGATATGTGGTAAAGATGAGCGCTGTGTATCTTTAGCATACTGCAAGAGGCAGCCGGCAGCGCCGATAGCAGTAGGCATCTCAGCACAGCCAAAACCTTCTAGGTCTTGTGTGTTAAATTGCTGACATAACAAACGTTGCGATGTTTCCGGCTCAAAGTTCCAGGGCGCTTGAGGGCGAATACCTTTGCGTCCTTTGAGGAGTAGATCAAGGTTACTGTCGTCGTTATACAGAACTTCTGCAGGTTTTAGTCGCTCTAACTCAGCTAATAGCGATTCGTCATCATCAAGTTCCATCAAGCTAAAGCGGCCGGTACTGATGTCGACCAAAGAAACACCATAGCGAGACTGTGAAGAGTAGATGGCCAGTAATATATTATCCCGGGACTCGTCTAAGAAGGCTTCATCACTTAAGGTGCCTGGTGTAACGATACGAGCAACCTTGCGCTCCATTGGGCCTTTGCTAGCAGCAGGGTCGCCAAATTGCTCACAGATAACCACAGACTCGCCAGCTCTCACAATCTTAGCAATATAGCCTTCTGCTGCATGAAAAGGCAGGCCCGCCATAGGAATAGGGTTGCCACCAGACTTTCCACGTGCAGTTAGAGAGATATTGAGTAAAGCGGAAGCACGCTTAGCATCATCATAAAATAGTTCGTAAAAATCGCCCATTCGGTAAAAAACAAGCTCATCAGGATGCTCTGCCTTGATCTTAAAATACTGCTGCATCATTGGTGTGTGTTCAGGCTTGGCTACTTTTGGGGTATTCGTTTTTTTACTCATTATGATTCTGTATTAGTGATGTTCAATTTGGCAGTAAGCTGCTCTTTTAAAGCAACAGCTAGGCTGCACATAAAATTCATTAGATCAGACGTGCTTAAGTAATTAATTGCACGCTTAAAACCAGTCGTGCAGATTACCAAATCAACTTGAAAATCGCTATCGCTATGAGGAGTCCTGTGTTGTTAATAGCGTATCTTTAAGTACAGGTCACTGTCGTAAATTGACACCCTCGAGGCGCATCTAAGCATAGTGGCTCAGATGTTTCCCGATACCATTGCTGGCATGGGAGTTGTGTGACATATATTAAGCGTACTTAGCTATGTCACTTCAGTGTAATGTGAAGTAGCAGTTCCTACCTACGCTGTTTGTTTTGCTTTGATGTAGAGAAGCACTTGAAAGCAGGAAAAATAATTAGAAATTGATCGAATACTCGCCTTGCTGGCTGGGTGTGGAGGCATGAATGTTTAGCAAAAATGATCAGGTTCAGGGATACGACGATGTATTGTGGGCTGCTGTTTGTAAAGAAGAAGTGCGTCAAGAAGAGCATATCGAACTAATCGCATCTGAGAACTATACAAGCCCTCGTGTAATGCAGATGCAAGGTTCTGTACTTACTAACAAATATGCAGAAGGTTACCCTGAAAAGCGTTACTACGGCGGCTGTGAATATGTTGACGTTGTAGAGCAGCTGGCTCTGGATCGTGCTAAAGAGTTGTTTGGTGCAACATATGCTAACGTTCAGCCGCATTCTGGGTCTCAAGCAAATGCAGCCGTTTATATGGCTCTTTGTGCACCAGGCGATACTATCTTGGGTATGAGTCTGGCGCACGGTGGCCATCTGACTCACGGCTCTCACGTGAACTTCTCGGGCAAGATCTATAACGCAGTTCAATACGGCCTGAACGAAGCGACGGGCGAAATCGACTACGATGAAGTAGAGCGCTTGGCAGTAGAGCATAAACCAAAAATGATTGTTGCTGGTTTCTCTGCTTATTCACGCATTGTTGATTGGGCGCGCTTCCGTGAGATCGCTGATAAAGTGGGCGCTTACCTGTTTGTTGATATGGCACACGTTGCCGGTTTAGTTGCTGTGGGTTTATATCCAAACCCAGTACCTTTCGCTGATGTAGCAACAACCACTACGCATAAAACGCTTCGTGGCCCTCGTGGTGGTTTGATCCTCTCTCGTGATAACGAATTAGAGAAGAAGCTTAATGCTGCAGTATTCCCTGGCGGCCAAGGCGGCCCGCTCATGCACGTTATTGCGGCTAAAGCGGTAGCGTTTAAAGAAGCATTGGAGCCGGAGTTTAAAGAGTATCAAGCGCAAGTCATTAAGAACGCCAATGCGATGGCAGAAGTGCTAATTGAGCGTGGTTTTGAAATTGTTTCGGGTGGTACTGAAAACCATCTATTCCTACTAAGCCTTATTAAGCAGGGCCTAACCGGAAAAGCAGCTGATGCAGCGCTAGGTCTTGCCAATATCACTGTTAACAAAAATGCAGTACCAGGAGATCCTCAGTCTCCGTTCGTAACATCAGGCCTGCGTATTGGTTCTCCTGTCGTCACAACGCGTGGCTTTAAAGAAGCGCAGTGTCGTACGCTAGCGGGTTGGATTGCTGATCTATTGGATGTACTGAATGAGCCTGAAGCACTTGATGCCAAAATTGCTGAAGTAAAAGAGCAGGTTAAAGCGCTATGTGCGGACTACCCAGTTTATAAGTAAGCCGTTTTATATATCGCTAATTTTTACTGAATATACAGGCAGCCGGCCTTTAAAAATGTACCGGTTGCCGCTTAACAACAGGAGCTGATGATATGCAGCGTTATTCAGGTTTTGGACTGCTCAAGCACAGTCTCACGCACCATGAGAATTGGCAGCGTACTTGGCGTAACCCTACGCCGAAGAAAGAATATGATGTTGTCATTATCGGTGGCGGTGGTCACGGTTTAGCAACGGCTTACTATCTAGCCAAAGAACACGGTATTACTAATGTTGCCGTGATCGAAAAAGGCTACTTAGGGGGCGGTAATACGGCTCGTAACACTACAATTGTACGTTCTAATTACTTGTGGGATGAGTCAGCTCATCTATATGAGCACGCCATGAAATTGTGGGAAGGTCTATCTCAAGATCTTAACTACAACGTGATGTTCTCTCAACGCGGTGTGTTAAACCTAGGACATACGTTACAAGACATGCGTGATATCGAACGACGGGTTAATGCTAACCGCCTTAACGGTATTGACGGTGAAGTATTGGATCCACAGCAGATCAAAGAGATCGTGCCGCACATGGACTGCTCTGATAATACGCGTTACCCAATTTTGGGCGCTTCTTGGCAGCCTCGTGGTGGTGTTGCACGTCATGATGCGGTTGCTTGGGGCTTTGCTCGTGGCGCAGACTCCTTCGGTGTTGATTTGATTCAAGAAACGGAAGTTACTGACCTCATTATTGAAGATGGCACAATTACGGGTGTTAAAACAAACCGTTATGGTGACATTAAAGCGGGCCGTGTTGGTTGTGTTGTCGCAGGTAACTCAAGTGTTCTTGCGAAGAAGGCAGGTTTTGAACTGCCGTTAGAGTCTCACCCTCTACAGGCACTGGTTTCTGAACCAATCAAACCGATCCTAGACACAGTAGTGATGTCTAATCACGTGCATGGTTATGTGAGCCAGTCAGATAAAGGTGATTTAGTTATCGGTGCCGGTATTGATGGTTACACAGGGTATGGCCAACGTGGTTCTTACCCAACTATCGAACATACCGTGCAAGCCATTGTGGAGCTGTTCCCGGTTTTCAGCCGAGTGCGTATGAACCGTCAGTGGGGAGGTATTGTTGATACTTGCCCAGATGCTTGCCCGATTATCAGTAAAACCCCGGTTAAGAATTTGTTTTTCAACTGCGGTTGGGGTACGGGTGGTTTTAAAGCAACACCAGGTGCTGGTAACGTTTTTGCGGCATCGTTAGCGACAGGTGAAATGCATCCGTTGGCTGAACCATTCTCTATGTTCCGATTCCATGACGGCGCGCTGATCGATGAACACGGCGCTGCGGGCGTAGCACACTAAAAGGGGCTGATTAACATGTTTCATATTTATTGCCCGCATTGTGCGGAATATCGTGAAGAAGAAGAATTTCACGCAGCAGGTCAGGCGCATATCGCTAGGCCACTGGATCCAGAAGCTTGCTCTGATAAAGAGTGGGGCGAGTATATGTTTTTCCGTAAAAACCCACGTGGTATTCATCATGAGTTGTGGGTTCATGCCGCCGGTTGTCGCAAATTTTTCAATATAACACGCGATACCCAGAGCTACGAAATTAAAGAAGTCTACAAGATTGGCGAAAAGCCATCTGTAGTCGCTGAGTAACAGGAGCGGAATTATGACACAGCAAAACCGCCTCCAGAGTGGGGGTCGCATAGACCGCTCTAAGCCATTAACCTTTACTTACAATGGTAAGCAATATAAAGGTTTTCAGGGCGACACTCTGGCATCTGCTATGTTGGCCAACGGCGTTAATGTCGTTAGCCGTAGTTTTAAATACAGTCGTCCACGCGGGATTGTGGCCGCCGGTGCTGAAGAACCAAATGCAATTTTGCAATTGGGTGCTACAGAAGCAACTCAGGTACCTAACGTACGCGCTACACAGCAAGAGTTGTTCAATGGATTGGTAAGCCAATCGACGAACGGCTGGCCAAACGTTGATACCGATGTGATGTCTGTCTTAGGTAAGGTTGGTGGCAAAATGATGCCTCCAGGTTTCTACTACAAGACGTTTATGTTCCCAGAGTCTTTGTGGAATACCTATGAGTCTTTGATTCGAAAAGCTGCAGGTATGGGGCGTTCACCTCTTGAGAATGACCCAGATTCTTATGACCACATTAATCAACACTGCGATGTAATGATTGTCGGTGCTGGCCCTGCTGGTTTAGCGGCAGCATTGGCTGCTGCACGCAGTGGCGCTCGTGTCATTTTGGCGGACGAGCAAAGCGAGTTTGGTGGAAGCTTACTAAGTACTACAGAGAAGCTAGATGGCAAGCCTGCTTCTGAGTGGGTGAGTGCAGTGACTGAAGAGTTACGTAGCTATGAAGACGTTATGCTATTGCCGCGCTCTACCGTAAACGGCTACCACGACCATAACTTTGTGACGATCCATGAGCGTTGCACTGATCACCTTAGTGACATTGCGCCTGTCAATCAGGCTCGTCAGCGCTTACATAAAGTACGTGCTAAATGGGTTGTACTGGCGACGGGTGCGCATGAGCGTCCACTAGTTTATTCGAACAATGATGTGCCGGGTTGCATGGTAAGCGGTGCTGTTTCTACGTATATCAACCGTTACGGCGTCGTTCCTGGTAATGAGCTGGTGGTCACAACGACTAACGATTATGGCTATCAATCAGCACTAGATTGGCATGATGCCGGGCGTAAAGTAGTAGCGGTAGTTGATACGCGTGCTAACCCTGCTGGTGAGCGTGTTGATGCAGCTCGTCAACGCGGTATTAATGTCATAACAGGCTCTGCCGTTATTGATGTACAAGGCTCAAAACGTGTTTCAGGCGTATCTGTTGCACCTATCAGTGCTGACGGTAATAAAGTCAGCGGCTCTGTGACTAAGTTAAACACCGATACCGTTGCTACGTCGGGTGGCTGGAGCCCCGTTATTCATCTGTCTAGCCATACTGGCAGCCGTCCTATTTGGAATGATGAGATTGTTGGTTTCGTTCCAGGACCAACAGTTCAGAAGCAGCTAACGGCGGGTGGTATAAACGGTAGCTACAATACAAATTCAGTATTGTCTGAAGGACTAGAGGCAGGTCTGAAAGCGGTTGCTGAAGTAGGCTTAAACGCTGCTGAAGTTGTTTTACCTAAAGCAGAGGATGTGAAAGAGGGTGCGTCAATGACTCTTTTCCATATTCCACACTTAAAACCTACGTCACAGGCGCCGAAGCAGTTTGTCGATTATCAGACAGATGTGACAGCAGCAGGGATTGAGCTAGCATGTCGTGAAGGCTTCGAGTCTATCGAGCATGTTAAGCGTTATACCGCGATGGGCTTTGGTACTGATCAAGGTAAGCTGGGTAATATCAACGGTATGGCGGTAGCGGCGAAAGCGCTCAATAAGACTATCCCTGAAACGGGTACGACTATTTTCCGTCCTAACTATACACCTATTACCTTTGGTGCAATCGCAGGCCGTAATTGCGGTGAGCTATTTGATCCTAAGCGTTACTCAGCGATGCAGATGTGGCACGTAGAGCGCGGTGCTAAGTTTGAGGATGTTGGCCAATGGAAGCGTCCATGGTACTTCCCTCAAGCGGGCGAAAATATGCAGCAGTCTCTTGATCGTGAGTGTCTGGCGGTACGTGACAGTGTTGGTATCTTGGATGCGTCTACGCTGGGTAAAATAGATATTCAAGGCAGAGATGCGCGTGAATTCCTTGGTCGAATCTACAGTAATGCTTGGGCTAAATTAGCAGTAGGTAAGTGTCGTTACGGTCTGATGTGTGGCGAAGACGGCATGGTTTTCGATGATGGTGTTTCGGCTTGCTTAGGCGATAACCACTTTTTGATGACCACAACGACGGGTGGTGCGGCACGAGTGCTGGAATGGCTTGAACTGTATCACCAGACTGAATGGCCAGAGTTGGAAGTATATTTCAATACAGTTACCGATCACTGGTCGACACTGACTATTTCTGGTCCTAACAGCCGTAAGTTGTTGGCAGAACTGACCGACTATGATTTGAGTAACGATAACTTCTCATTCATGGATTGGAAGCAGATCAAAGTAGCAGGCGTGCCTGCACGTGTTTTCCGTATCTCGTTCACGGGTGAGTTAACGTTTGAGATTAACGTACAGGCTAACTACGGTACGCATGTATGGGAGAAACTGTTCGAAGCGGGTGCTAAGTACAATTTGACGCCGTACGGCACAGAAACCATGCATATTTTACGAGCTGAAAAAGGCTTCATTATTGCAGGCCAAGATACGGATGGTTCGGTTCATCCGTTTGATTTGGGCATGGGCTGGTGTGTATCCAATAAAAAACCATTCAGTTACGTGGGCAAGCGCGGCATGAACCGACAGGATTGTGTGCGTGATAACCGTAAACAGATGGTTGGTCTTAAGACCAAAGATCCAAAAGTGGTCATTCCTGAAGGCGCACAAGCAGTATTGGATCCTAATGAACCTATTCCTATGAAGATGGTAGGTCATGTTACTTCCAGCTACTGGAGTGCTAATTTAGGCCACTCTATTGCGATGGGCTTTGTCAAAGGTGGTTTAGATAAGATGGGTGAGACTGTTTATTACCCACTCGTTGACGGTACTGTGATTGAAGCTGAAATCTGTAGCCCAATCTTCCTGGATCCGAAAGGGGAGCGTCAAAATGTCTGATTTGAATGTGATGACAGCAGCAGAAATGGCAGCCACGAAAGCTGCAGTAATGGACCAGGTTCCTGGCCCGGAAATACAGGGGCAGTCTCCTTTGCATCATGCGGATTTAGATTCGCTGGCAAAGGTTGGTCCAAAGCAAGGTGGTGTTCACCTGCGTGAGCATAAGCTTTTGGGGCATCTAACACTGCGCCTTAATCCTGAGAATGATGATCAGCTAGCCGCTGCAGAGCGTGTGTTGGGTGTGGCTTTGCCACTGCAGCCACTGACCTCTGTCGAGAGTGGTAGCTACTCTGTACGCTGGATGTCTCCAGATGAATGGTTGATCTTGGTGCCGGGTCTTGAAGCTTTTGATGTTGAGTCGAAGTTTAGAGATGAGATGGGCGGACACTATTCATTGGTTAACAGCAGTGGTGGTTCTACTGTTTTGGAGCTGTCTGGTCCTGATGTTGTTGAGCTTTTGAAAAGATGCACATCGATTGACTTGCACCCTAAGCTGTTTCCAGTGGGTAAAGTTGTCTCAACGGTGTTTGCAAAGAGCTCAGCCATCATCCGTCGTACAGGAGAGCACAGTTTCGAACTCGTTATTCGACGTAGTTTCTCAGACTACATCTGGCTTTGGCTTCAAGAAACCAGCCGTGAATTTGGTCTTGTCGTAAAAGCCTGAACTCATAATTATGAGCATCAGTCCGACGCATTAGCCCTGAGCTATTAATCCTAAACTCTTAATAATGTTGACCTCACGACGAATGATTCGTCGTGAGGCAGTATTTCTATGCGAAATGCTGCTGACATGAGGTTTTTATGAATACAAAAAACAAGCCTTGGATTTTTACAGCGAACTGCCCGAGTTTATTAGGCACGGTCGATGTAGTAACACGCTTTATGGCTGAGTCCGGAAACTATATCGACGAGATTCATTCTTTTGATGATCGAGAATCCAACCGGTTTTTTATTCGAATTGAGTTTCAGCCTAACACTGACAACTTTAACGAAGCGCAGTTTAACGAAGAGTTCTCCGTTAGAGCTGCTGAGTTTGAGATGCAGTGGGAATTGACTGAGCCTGAGCATCGCCCACGGGTAGCGATCTTGGTGTCTAAATATGATCATTGCTTAAATGATCTACTGTACCGCCATCGTACTGGCCAGTTGAATATTGAGATACCGGTGATTATCTCTAATCATCCTGATCTTGAACATTTAGCAAAATGGCATGATATTCCTTACTACCACTTGCCAATTAGCAAAGAAACGAAGCCTCAGCAAGAAGCTGAGATTATGAAGCTGCTAAAAGAATACGATACAGAATTAGTTGTGCTTGCTCGCTACATGCAAGTGTTATCTCCTGACCTATGTACGCATCTTGATGGCTGGGCGATCAATATTCATCACTCTTTATTACCTGGCTTTAAAGGCGCACGTCCTTATCATCAGGCGTGGGAGAAAGGTGTGAAAATGGTAGGGGCGACTGCTCACTATGTGAATAATGACTTGGATGAAGGGCCTATTATTGCTCAAGGTATTCAGTCGGTTGATCATGCGTATTATCCTGAAGATTTAATATCTAAAGGCCAAGATGTAGAACGCATAACCCTGTTTAATGCCGTGCGTTATCACATTGAAAAACGTGTTTTCCTAAGCGGTAGCCGTACTGTTGTCTTTGGTAACTAGTATTACTAGCGACTGCAGTTAACACTAGGCTAGAACGAGTAACGTTTTGCTATGTTCTAGCCTGGCTTACTAGGTCTAGGCTGTTTAACGGTTTTCGCGAGCCAGTGTGGGAGATACACCGAAATAGTCTTTATAGCAATTACTAAAGTGGCTGGTACTAACAAAACCACTAGCTAGCGCAATATTGGTAATTGAATCATTGGTTTGTAGCAGTAATCGGCGTGCATGAGTAATTCTTAGTTCTAAATAATAGCGGCTAGGAGATGTTTCCAAATGATGCTGAAATAAGCGTTCTGTTTGGCGCCTTGATATACCCACAAATTCACTAAGCTCTTCGGCGCTAATTGGCTCTTCAATATTGGCAGCCATTAATGCCATTAAATCACGCAGTTTTTCAGGCAGACAGGGGTCATCAATAACTTGATTAAGGCGTACATCACTGCTTTCTGATATTTGATCGCAGCTGAGAATCTCTTTTATGGCTCTAACAATTGCTTTCCCATGTATATCACCAATCAGGTAAAGCATCATCTCTAAAGCGCTAACCGGGCCGGCACAACTGAGGCGGTTATTGTCGCTAACAAATACTTGGTTAGATGTAGTTACTTGAGGAAAGCGTTCCCGCATAAATGCGTGGTTATCTGGATGAACGGCACAGCTTTGTTTGTCTAATAGTCCTGCATGCGCCAGCGCAATCGCTCCATTCCATATACCTCCCATAATAACGCCTTGTTTGGCGGCTTCTTTAAGCAGCATGCTAAGGGGGAGGTGTGCCTCTGTTGAACAGCGAAAGCCGCCACAAATAATGAGTATCTTAGGGAAGCTTTTGTGTGAGGCTGTTGTCTCATTAATAATAGAGTCGGCAGAAATCTCTATGCCCAGGTCACTCATAATAGGGGAACTATCTATAGCAAGTGTCTCATAGCTAAACAGCGGGCTAGTATTGACAAGGTTGGCTGTGACTATAGCGTCAACGGCCGCCGTGAATGCCATCATTGAGAAATGCTTTTGTAGAATAAAACCGACATGTGTTGGTTCAGATTGAGGGCTTTCAGAGGGCAAGAAAGCACTGTTAGTATCTCGCATTTTTGCGCTGAAGTTGCGCTTCTCTTTGCTGTCAGTCATAAGCCATACCTATTTTATGTTGTCTCTTATACAGGCTGCTATTAATTAAGCGACTGTTGTTTGTTGTTTATAACAGGTTTTTAATAAACATAGAATTTAGGTGTAATTTATAGACATGGTAATGTAAAAAAATGTAAATAGATGTAAATAAGTATTAATTATTTTGAAAATATTATTTGTTTTTATTTACTTAGTATTTTTGTTACTTCTAAGTGATTGTTAATTCTATTGCGTTATTTATATTTAATGTAATTGTTCGTTTACATACTTTGCCTTAAGTTAGTTTTTCTATGATTTTCCTAAATTTTCCCTATATGTTCAGTTGAATTTTTTACCTGTATAAAAGTATCAACAGATTATTAATGCTGTATTAAAAAGCATTGTCTCTTTGATTAAATAATACATAGGAAAAACTGTATTTTTAAAGTGTTCGTAGAAGCCAATTACAAAAATAAACAAGGTAACCGGATAGGAAAAACACATGACTAATGAAAAAAACTTACAGCCCAGTTTTGGCATGGCAATACTGCCTATTGTGCTCACCCTCGCGGTGCTCGGGATACAACTTTTTTACTTTGATGACTTCACTCCTCACGTGCCTTTGGCGATAGGTCTTGCGATTACCGCAGTACTCGCGTGGATGCGTGGCTATACATGGGATGATATTGAAGGCGGCGTGATGCAAGTGGTACGCGTTGGTCTGCCATCTATTGCTATCTTAATGACTGTCGGAATGATTGTTGGTGTCTGGATTGCCAGCGGTACTGTTCCTGTAATGATTTACTACGGCTTAAAAGTGCTTTCACCGGAGTATTTCCTCGGTGCTGCAATGCTGTTGTGTTCAGTTGTCTCTGTTTCACTAGGTACATCTTGGGGTACTGTAGGTACAGTCGGTTTAGCACTGATGGGTATTGGTGCAGGTTTTGACATCCCTGTTTACTGGACAGCTGGTGCAGTAGTTTCTGGTGCGTTCTTTGGCGATAAAATCTCACCTCTTTCCGATACAACTAATTTAGCACCGGCAGTAACAGGCGTTAATTTATTTGATCATATTCGTAATATGATGCCAACGACTGTCCCAGCAATGCTAATTGCTTTAGCCATTTACTTGTTTGTCGGCTTTAATATGATCGGTACTGGTGCCGTGGATTTTTCAAAAATTAATGCTATTACTAGTGGCCTAGAGCAAAACTTCGAATTATCGTGGATGTTATTACTGCCTCCTTTGCTTGTTGTTATCTTAGCCTTGAAAAAGATGCCTGCATTGCCGTCTCTTTTTGCTGGGGTACTTGTCGGCACACTGATGGCGATGTTTGTCCAAGGTTCTTCTTTGCATGAAGTATTTGGTTTCATGCAGTCGGGTTATAAAATTGATACAGGCGTTAGCGAAATTGACAGCCTTCTTAACCGTGGTGGTATTCAGTCTATGACATGGGTAATCACTCTTGTCATGATCGCTTTAGGTTTTGGTGGAGCGTTAGAACGCACCGGTTGTTTGGGAACTATCATTGAAGCTATAGTTCGTCGAGTGAGTGGTTTTTTTGGCTTACAAGCCGCAGCAATGGGTTCAGCAGTAGCAACGAATCTAGTCGCTGGTGATCCGTACCTATCTATCGCACTTCCAGGTCGTATGTTCGCACCTGC
The DNA here is from genome assembly GCF_000422765.1 of Neptunomonas japonica DSM 18939. Classification (GTDB taxonomy): domain Bacteria; phylum Pseudomonadota; class Gammaproteobacteria; order Pseudomonadales; family Balneatricaceae; genus Neptunomonas; species Neptunomonas japonica. The sequence continues at coordinate 412,279 of NZ_AUGR01000001.1, forward strand.
TTACGTGAAGCAAGGTTATTCTAAACTTAACTTATCTAGGGCTGTTGAAGAAGGTGGTACTTTGATTTCTCCATTGGTTCCTTGGAATGCAGGTGGAGCTTTTGTTATCACAGCACTTGGGTTAGGTATTAGTGATGGTAATATGGAAAACTTACTTTACATCCCATTGGCTTTTGCCTGCTGGTTATCCCCTGTCATAGGTTTGTTTTATGCCGCTACAGGCTTGTTCTCTCCTAAAATATCAGAGGAAGAGGCTGAAGCTGCGAAGGCTGAAAGCGAAATAATGCATACAGATGAAGTGGTTGCTGGCAGCACAGTATAATAGGCTGAGTTTCCCTAATTTGTCTTTGGATTAACGCTACATAAAAAAAGCCCTATAGGAGATCACTTCTATAGGGTTTTTTTGTGTCTTAAAGAGTAAAGTTACTTCTTATTGTGGGTAGTTTAGAGCGGTATACGAAGCATGAAAAAATATAAGTATTTTGTAATCTTGATAACCATGCATCTCTTATATGGGTGCAGTAATGCTAACTCTTTAGAGGTTACCGCTACCGCCTATACTTCAAATGCTAATGAAACAGATTCCACGCCTTCGCTTGCAGCATGGGGCGATACGCTTAGCCCAGGAATGAAAACTATAGCGGTATCAAGAGATCTTATTAAAATGGGGTTAGGTCATGGTGTTGAAGTTTCAATAGAGGGGTTTGAAGGGAAATATAAGGTGCTTGATAAAATGAATAAGAGATGGAAGCGAAAAATAGATATCTATATGGGAAAAGACACCAAGAAAGCCAAAGAGTGGGGAAAAAGAAAAGTGACTATTCATTGGGTGAACGAACCATCATAACAAGCCAGTCTTTGTAGACTTGTTTGTTTCATCTCTTATTAGGTTAACGACCCTGTAAATAGCTCTGTGTATGTGTGTTATGTCCACTCTTTAGCCAGTGCTTGTGTGCTAGTGATGACATCTTGTAGTTCATCAATAAATGTAGAGTTAATTTCCTCTCCTAGATCTGCCGTCTCTTCTAACGATCGTAGGAGCTGGCTAGCCCGGCTAAAACCCATGGTGTCGCATGCGCCTGCTAGTTTATGGGCCTGCTGGCTACATTCATAATAATCTTGTGCAAAAATACTTTGCTGCAATACTGGCCATGTTTCATTAAGGACTTTGCAAAAACCTTTCATTAACGTTGCTAATTTTTCAGCGCCAAGCATTTGTTGGTGAACACTTACTACTGCGCTGTCCAGTATTGGTTTGTCAGTGTCGTTATATTTCGAGCTAATAGTGTTGTATTCATCACTGGGCTGGTGGCCTGCTATAGCTTGTAAAAGTTGTTCTTTATCAACAGGTTTGGCTATTACGCTACAGATACCTGCTTCAAGGTAACTGTGGATATCTTCGGGTCTTACGCTGGCAGTGAGTGCAATAATCCGCGTTTTATAATTGATGCAATCAGGGTCGTGATTTAAGCGTCTACTGACTTCCAAACCGCTAAGTCCTGGCAGGTGCATGTCCATAAGAATGAGGTCAAACACTTGTTCTCGGCCCATGGCTAAAGCCTTAACCCCGTCGTCGGCAATAGTGACTTTATGTCCAGCAAGTAACCCTAAAATAACTTGTTGGTTAATCTCAACATCTTCAACAAGAAGAATATGTTGAGCTGAAGGGGTGTATACATCAGCATTAAGATGTTTTGGTTTTTTCGCTTCTGCTTGTGTACATTGTAAGGTTAGTTCTAACCAAAAGGTGCTACCCTGCCCCGGTCTGCTTTCAAGACCAAGATTACCGCCTAAATGCTCCGCTAGTTCTTTACAGATAGCGAGCCCTAGACCGGTACCGCCAAAGCGACGAGTAATAGTTTCATCTGCTTGAGTAAAACGGTCAAATATATGCTCCTGCAAATTTGGAGCTATACCTATGCCAGAGTCTGATATAGCAAAGCGTAGTGTTTGATGTTCTGGAGTATCTTCTAAGCATGAAACGTGCAGTTCTACACTGCCTTGATCGGTGAATTTAATAGCGTTGGCGAGTAGATTGGTCAAAATTTGGCGTAAGCTATTTTCTTCCGATAGAAAATAATCACCTATATTCTCAGCAACAGTTACAGTTAGAGTTAGTTGTTTACGGTTCGCTTCGGGGCTTAGCAGTGCCGTTAAGTTATGAAGTAGGTTGTGTAGCGAAAAGCGTGTAGAGCTAACACTATAGGCACCTTCAACAAGGCGGCCATATTCTAAAACGTTATTGAACGTTTCCAGAAGCGCGTTGGTAGCATCATGTAAAACACAAATATGACTGTGTTGTTCGTCATTGAGTTCGCTGCTTTTGAGAAGCTGTATCATCCCCATCATACCGTTCATCGGTGTGCGTATCTCATGGCTCATGGTTGATAAAAAACGAGACTTGGCATTGCTTGCTTCTTCTGCCGCCTCTTTGGCTTTTTGTAAACTTTCGGTGCGCCGCTCTACCATCGCTTGGAGTTGGTCTCTGTTGTAGCGTAGCTCCTCTTGCTCTTGTTCACGGCGGCTAATCTCTTTGCGGATAGACAAGCGCATCTCATTTAAAGCGGTAACAAGTTGGTCCAATTCATCGCTGTTTTTGGGAGAAGTTCGGTTTAGCTGCAGGCTGTTTTCTAATTGACCTGAACCAATTTCACGGCTGTAATTGGCCATCGCTTCTAAGTGTCGAGTTATCTGTCGCTGAAAAATCACTATGATGACTAATACAATTAACAAAACGAGAAGTGTTTGGTTTAAGAGAATACCGAAGCCTCTTTTCCAAATGCGAGCATAGACAGCTTTTAAATTAAAACTGACTGCTAAAGTGCCCAATGATCGCTGTTGTTTATTGTGAAAATATACAAGTTTAAATTGATGGCTTTGTATCTGCTGAATATTCTTATTGGTATTTTGAGTAGGCAAATGAATACTATCACTGTTGATATTATCGAGTGAGATAAAGGCAACATCAGGCAGATTTTCAATCCCTTTTAACTGTAGTTTAATTTGTGCTTGATCAATATCCCATACGCTTTTGGCTAGGCTAGCAAGGTAACTGCTGCGAATTAGCTCAACTTGTTGGTCTATCGCTTTAAATTCACGGCGGTAATCCAGTGTTAATTGAAGAGCTGTAGAAAGTAGAATAAATAGAAAGCTACAGCCGCATACATAGAGCATCACCTTATAGCCCAAAGGATGTTCTTTTGAGTACCGCCTGAGGTTGGGGGGCAAGTCTTTGAAGGACTTCATTATTTGCTGATCTCATGAATCAGAGAGTTTGGTGTTAGAGCGCTTGGTGTAAGAGGGTCTGTTGAGTGAGTGTATTGATGGCTGTAAAAGTGTGTCAGTTGCTCTATTGTTCCGTCTTGTGTGAGTTCTTTAAGTCTGCGATTTAGGTAGGGAAGGTGCTTTTCAAGCGAGCTGCTTTTTCCTAGGGCTAAATAAAAAAATTCAGTACTGATTCTGTAGTCGAGAGCCATAATTTGATCATGAAGGCCTAGTTTTTTACTTTGTAATTCTCCACTTAACGCACCAATTGGCACGTAGTCGATTCGCTTAAGGGCGAGCTTTGTAAAGTTTTGGCTATTGCGAGAGACATACTCTATATCGCTATTGTTTTGCACAAAATGATCGAACTTTTCGCCGAAACTATCACCCAATAACAATCCGACTGTCTTGCCCTTAAGGTCGCTCATTTGTTTTACTTTGATGGGTGCTTGTCGGTTAACGAACAGCTCGATAGGGTCGACGATTAAAGGGGATTCGGTAAAATGTAAGAACGTCTTTCTACTTGGTATTTTGAAGGCAGCGACCACAATGTCTGCGTTACCCAGCTGTACTTCTAATAGGCAGCGTTTCCAGTTGTAATCCGTGATGAGTTGAATCTCATACCCTAGCTCGTTAAATACTTTTTTTGTGATGGCAGGGGCAAGCCCTGTTAATTGACCGTTGCCCACCCAAGAGACCGGCGGGTAAAAAGGGTGGCCGCAAGCCTTAAGCGTTTCTGCAAAAACTGCCGGAGAACTGAAGAGTAAAATAATAGATATAATATGAGGGAGTAATTGTCGCCCTAAACACGCCTTCATGGTAGGTCGGCGGGTTTAGGGGTGAATAAATATCCAGCGCCATGAACGGTTAAAATTGTTTTTGGGTTGGCAGGATCATCACATAGTTTACGCCGCAAGCGACCAATGAGTACATCGACGGTTCGGTCTGAAGGAACCCACTCGCGGTTACGGATCTGATCAAGAATTAATTCCCGGCTCATCACCTTACCTGAGTTCAGCATTAACACATTCAATAGCTGGAACTCACCTTCGGTTAGCTGTATCTCTATCTGATTTTCATCAATCAATTGACGTCTATCGAGGTTGAGTTTCCAGCGCTCAAAGGTTTTGAACGTGTGTGGTAGAGCGTCTGTAGGCTTGTGGCTATGGCAATGTCGTACACGACGAACGAGGTTTTTAGTACGAGCCAAGATCTCGCGAGGGTTGAACGGTTTAGTGACATATTCATCTGCCCCACATTCAAGGCCAATCAAGCGATCAACTTCATCTTGACGCCCGGTTACTAAAATAATGCCTACCTCAGAATGCACTCTAAGTTCTCTGGTTAGTGTTAGGCCATCTTTGCCGGGTAAGCGTATATCTAGGAGTACCACATCAATGGCCCTACTGCTGAGTACCGCTTCCGCTTGTTCGGCTGTTTCTGCACTAAATACGTTATAGCCTTCTTCTTTGAAGTAGCTTACAAGACATTCTCGAGTCACTGCTTCATCATCAACTACAAGGATACGGACATCAGTATTCATACTATTTTAGATCCTAGATAGGCTGAGCCACTTTATTGTTTTTATTATCTTTAGGTTACTCAGTTACAGGCAACCCACCCACTAGGTTAGTCTATTGATTACTAATGCATCAAGAGCTGTTTACATTACGTTTACAATATTTTACAGCTTTAAACAATACAGTAATAACCGTTTAGAAAAGTTAAGAGGTAAGACTCATTACCCAAAGAGTGAGCGGGTAGGGTTCATTTTGAGTGCTCTTATGACAGAGTGACAACTCTAAGAGCTAACCCTACAAGTACGATGTCACTTATTTTATCGATCATGGCCGATTTTTGTTGTAGCTTATCGATTAAGCGAGAATGAGATAATACGATGGCAACGCGGATATACCATAGGCTATCGATGGATACCACCGTGCCAAGCATGATCAGCTGATCTGTCAATGTTAAGTCTGCTGTGACAAATTGCGAAAACAATGCGATGAAAAAAATAGCTAGTTTTGGGTTCAGTAGGGAAATCATCACCCCGTCCTGAGCTGCTTCTATTAGAGGCGCTGTGGTTTTATCAACGCTAAGTTTATTGTTTCCTTTTGAGCGTATTGCCTTTACTCCCATCCAAGCCAGATAAGCCGCGCCAACGTAAGTGATCAGCTTGTATAGCAGAGGTGTTTCGGTCACTAATACGGCGAGCCCCCAAATAGTTAATAGTGCCCATACAGCGAGCCCGAAGGCGTGGGTGATGGATGCAATAATGCCGTGGGCACGGCTATTGCCTATGCTATGGCGCAGTACCACAGCTAAGCTTGGACCCGGTGATATGGCCCCAATACAACAGATAGCAACAAGAGAAAGCCATGTGGTTAGGTTCATGGTATTAGCCTCGAATTAATTTAGGTTTACTAGTTTATTCGAGGCTGTAGTATGCGAGAAATGCAAATTAAGAATGATGCTTATGATATTAAATCATGCTTTTGGGATGAGTACATCGAGGTGATGAGTTGATCCGCGATACAGTTTCTAACCCACGCGTGTGCTTGATCTAGATTGTGCATAGCGTGCCAGCACAGATGATAATGATTTTGCGGTACTTGTACCGGTAAAGGTCGATAAGTCAGTGGAAAATGATTTGCAGCATTGCGAGCTATATGCGCAGGCAGAACCATTAAGGACTGATTGCCGGCCAGCACTTGAAATGCTGCAGAGAAAAAAGGCACTTCAAATAGAATTCGTCGCCTAACTCCTCGTGCTTCTAAGGCTCGATCAAAAAAAGAGTCTTTATCACCCCCACTGTTCAAGTGCACGAAAGAGTAATTCAGCATTTCATCAAGCGTCATAGAATCGCTATCGGCTAATGGATGATTATGTGCCATCAAGCAAACAGGGCTGTCAAAGCCTAAGTGCACACTGGATAGGTTTTCTGGCATTGTAGAGGTTGTCGTCGAAACGAAATCTAATGGCAACTGACCAAGTCCGCTAAGCCATTCTGGTTTCCACATTTCGTAGATGATATCGATTCCAGGTGCTTCTTTTTGTAAGCGCTGCAAGATGTCGGGGAATATGAACTGAGCAACATAATCTGTGCAAGCAAAGGAGAAACGACGATTGCATAAAGCTGGGTCGAAGCGGTCTTCTCCTCGTAAACTATCGACGTCAGAAAGAATCGCTTGGATTCTGGGAAGAAGCTTTATTGCTTTGGCGCTTAATAAGTAGTCGTTATCGTCACGAATCAAAAGCGGGTCGACAAAATAATCTCTAAGTTGGCTAAGCTGTCGACTCATTGCCGATTGAGTGAGGCTGAGCCTGATTGAAGCGCGGGTTACATTTCGCTCTTCAAGTAGTACCGTCAGTGCTCTGAGTAAATTGAGATTAAGTCGCTCCACATTAACACCTAGTTGTGTGTTGAATCAGTTGATGGGTGATAATGCATCAATTTTGTGATGCAGGGTAGAGACTCCTTAATCCATTTTACTTTTCTATTGAGCCCCCTTTAACTGTTGTGATCCCGTCACGTGATGAGCGATAAAGTTGATAAGTTGTATTTAACATTCCAAAGTTATCAAAAAATCCCCATGTTATGACTCTTTTAACGCTTTAAGAAACGTACAGGTCGCAAATTGGCATACGCCATTTTTGAGTGAGCACATAATCCCATGTCTATCAGAATAATAATTTACGTACTTAGTGCGGAGGCATCATGTCTATTAGCGTTTTCGATCTCTTTAAAGTAGGCGTAGGCCCATCCAGTTCACATACCGTCGGCCCGATGTTAGCGGCCGCTAAGTTTGCGGATTACCTTGAGCAGAAAAGCTTAGCGTCTGATGTGGCACGCATACAGGTTGATCTGTTTGGCTCATTAAGTGCGACTGGCATTGGGCATGGTACTGATAATTCAGTCATTATAGGTTTGTTAGGTGAGCGTCCAGATACCGTTAACCCAGATATTATTTTGCAGGAAGTCGCCTCTGTAAAAGAGAGTGATACGCTGCACTTACTCAATAAATTTCCAATAGAGTTTATTTGGAAGCGGGATATGCTGCTGCTTGAAGAAAACCTCCCTTACCACCCTAATGCGATGCGAATTTCAGCTTTTGGTGCACAAGGCCAAGCGATTTATAGCAACACCTACTATTCGATAGGTGGGGGGTTTGTGATTGATGAAAGCGAAGCAACAGCCGATGCCCATGTAGTACCGCAGGTTGCCTTGCCGTATGAGTTTCATAACGGGGTTGAATTGTTGGAACTATGTAAAGCAAACAACCTATCGATTAGTCAGTTGATGATGGAAAATGAAAAAGTTTGGCGCAGTGAGCAGGAGATTCGTGATGGCCTAATGGATATTTGGGCTGTGATGAAAGAGTGTATTGCCAATGGTCTACACAAAGAAGGCACCTTGCCGGGCGGTTTACATGTTAAGCGCCGTGCAATGAGCTTACATAAATCCTTGATCCGCTCGACCAAACCTAATGTTATCAGCACAACAATGGGCGCAATGGACTGGATTAATCTGTATGCATTAGCGGTAAATGAAGAGAACGCAGCGGGTGGGCGTATGGTAACAGCACCTACGAATGGTGCCGCAGGCATTATCCCAGCAGTACTGATGTATTACACGGAGTTCACCGATAAGCCTACTGAAAAGTGTATTGTTGACTTTATGTTAGCAGCGGCGGCAATTGGTGCCTTGTGCAAGAAAAATGCGTCTATCTCGGGTGCTGAAGTTGGCTGCCAAGGTGAAGTGGGTTCTGCGTGTGCGATGGCGGCAGCGGGTTTGTGTGAAGTACTCGGTGGCACACCTGAGCAAGTAGAAAATGCGGCGGAAATAGGCCTCGAGCATAACTTAGGCTTGACCTGTGACCCTGTGGGTGGCTTGGTTCAAGTTCCTTGTATAGAGCGAAACGCTATTGGTGCAATGAAGTCCATTAATGCCACACAAATGGCGTTGCGTGGTGACGGTGAGCACTTTATTTCTTTGGATAAAGTCATAAAAACCATGTGGGATACCGGCATGGATATGCAAGATAAGTATAAGGAAACTTCTCGCGGAGGCTTGGCCGTTAACGCAATTGAATGTTAAGTAAATAAGTTGCCAGATTGACCCTGTTAATCTTGATTAGAACCAGTAGGGTCAGTCCATTTCTTAATCATTTGTTGTGATTTTTGGCGGGATATACCCAATATCTCGCATGCTTTTCCTCGGTGCCATTGCGTACCTTCTAACACCCGTTCAACATGGAAACGCTCCATCTCCTCTAAGGCCTGTCATCTAGTAAAGAGTACTGCCATCAAAGCCTAAGCTATTTTCACAAATCTTATAGTTATTATATGAGTACAAACTACTTAATTTGGAATTTTGTACTAAAGTGTTTGAGGTTAATTTACGTGCTTCTTTCTTTAATAAGAAAGAGTTACATTGCTTTTTGGCTGTTATACATAGGCCGCACTCGCTATAGAGGATTTTTTGATGTCAGGGATGTTTGCTTTTCTAAGTGCTTTTTCCATGCGTGGACTCATATTTTTTAATTCACTGCTGTTATTAATGTTGCTAGCAATATCTTTTACATTTTCAATATTTTCTATGGCTCAGGTTGGTCAGGAGTTAGAGGGAATAGCTGAGCAAGATATCCCCTTAACGGCATCGCTTATTAGTATTACTGAGCATCAATTGGAACAAACTATCCATTTGGAAAGGGCCTTACGTCACGGACAACCGGCTGTCGTTGGAGGTTCTGTTGACACAGAGACTGTTAACAAAGAAGTGTCTAAATTTGATCAATTGAGTTTGCGGGTCGCTAACGAGATAAAACACTCTGCAAAGCAAGCTAAAGAAGTGATTAGTCATGCCCATAATGATGAGGAACGAGACGAGTTCTCTCATGTATTGGCAGAGCTTAAGTCGATAGGAGTGAAGCATTATACATTTGAACAGCACAGCCATCGTTTGTTCGAGGTGATTAAACAGCGCCGTTCTGAAGAGTTAAGTATTTTGGCTAGTGAGGTTGAGCACGAATCAGACGAGTTAACTCAGGCCCTTGAAAGCTTGCTCCATGAGATTAGCGTATTTACCGGAAACGCAGCTATTTCAGCCAAAGAGCATGAGCAGGAAGCCATGACAACCTTGTCGGTTATTATGGCTATTTCAGTCATCGTAGGGATTCTAGCAACCTACCTCATAGGTCGCATTATTTGGGGCCAGCTTGGCATTGAACCAAAAGATATGCAGTTACTTTCGCAACGAATTGCTGATGGGAATTTAAGTGCGAAGGCGTTAAACGCTGATAAAGAGCGGGGTGTTTTTTCTTCACTCATTCGTATGGAGGATAGTCTTAAGCGATTAGTGTTTGGTATCAAGTCTGGATCACAACAGGTAGCAGAAGCCTCTAATAATCTTATCACTATCGCTGAGAACACTAATCAGGGTTTGAACTTTCAGCACCAAAATACCGAGCAAGTTGCAACGGCTGTCACTCAAATGACAGCTTCCGCTGAGGAAGTTGTGAGAAATACTGCTTCTGCAGCAGATGCTGCAGCAAAGGCTAAAAATCAGTTAGATGAAGGAGGGGTGTTAGTAGAAAGCACCGTTGATGGTATTCATGGTTTATCTCAACAGCTCAATGAAACGATGGTCGATATTGCCAAATTAGAGCAGGGTGCGATGGAAATTACGGGGATTCTTGATGTGATCAAACGAATCGCTGATCAAACTAACTTGCTAGCACTTAATGCCGCTATTGAAGCAGCAAGAGCGGGAGAACAAGGTCGAGGCTTCGCAGTTGTTGCTGATGAAGTACGCTCGCTTGCTAAAAGTACTCAGGAATCTGCTTCGGAAATTGAGTCAATGATCATTAGCTTACAGTCCAGCGCTAGTTCATCTATTAACTCCATGCGTTTGGGCTCTGATCAGGCGGTAACTTTGTTATCAAGATCCTCTCAGGTAACGGCTTCTTTAAGTGAAATCCAGCAAACTGTCAGTGATATTTCAGATATGAATGCTCAGATAGCTTCAGCGGCACAAGAGCAAAAATCAGTGTCACTACATATTAATCAAAACATTGTTGAGATAAGTACAATGTCCAAGGAGACGAGCCAAGATTCTGAAAATCTCATAGTTACCAGCGCGGCTCTTGCTGAGTTGGCTAGTAAGCTACTGGGAAGTGTTAAGCGATTTAAAGTGTAGGGATCAGTGTTAAAACCTAGATGTTAAAAAAGCGCTCCTCAAATGAGGGGCGCTTTTTGGTTAAAGCTTGTGAACGCTTATATGTCCATATGTGGTAGGTCGTCCGGAATGATTAAGGTAGCATCAGTCAAGCTGAGTACTTCATCAAGTGTGCACCCTGGGCCTAGCTCTTTAAGAAGCAAGCCCTCTTCAGTGGGCTGTATGACTGCTTTTTCCGTTACGATTAGATCGACTCTACGGTCTGCTGTCATTGGGAAAGCTAACGATTTCACTAGCTTTGCATTGCCTTTGGCGGTATGCGTCATCGCGACAATTACACGCTTAGCGCCTGCCACAAGATCCATTGCGCCACCCATGCCGGGGACCATTTTTCCTGGGATAATCCAGTTGGCCAAGTGGCCTTGCTCATCCACCTGAAGCCCGCCTAGTATGGTCATATCGAGGTGTCCACCACGAATTAGGCCAAATGAAAAAGCACTATCAAACGCTGCTGCGCCCGGTAATACACCAATGAAGCTGCCGCCAGCATCGGTTAAAGAAGGGTTTTCCATCCCTTCAGGAAAGCCTCCTATACCAATGACACCATTTTCTGATTGAAAGAATACATGGTCATTTTTATCCACATATTGCGCGACCATAGTTGGCAGACCAATACCTAAATTAACCAGTGACCCCGGTGCAATTTCTTGCGCAATACGGCGGGCTATAATCTCTTTATCCTTCATGCTTTGGCCTCGCTCTTCACAATCATATCAACTAGCACACCTGGGGTGTGTACGTCATCAGGCGCGATACAACCAACAGGAAGCATCTCTTCAACCTCGACGATGACATGCTCAGCAGCCATGGCCATTAATGGATTAAAATTTTGTGCCGTCAGGCGATATTTCAGATTTCCATAGTAATCTGACTGTTGGGCTTTAATTAGCGCAAAATCTGCTTTTAGTGGGCGCTCAAGCAAAAAGCTCTCCCCATCTACTTCTACTAATTGCGTCCCTTCAGCAGCCAGCGTATTTACCCCGGTGGGTGTCAGTATGCCCCCTAAACCGTAGCCGCCAGCACGCACTCTCTCTGCTAATGTGCCTTGAGGAGATAGCTCTACCTCTAGCTCTTTGGCGATCATCTGCCGTTGTGTTTCTGGATTAGTCCCTATGTGAGACACAATCACTTTATTTACAGAGTGTGCATCAATTAACAGACCAATAGCTGCACCTTCTTGAGCGGTATCATTAGCAATGACGCAGAGCGATTTTTTACCTTGGCGGACCAGTTCTTTGATCAGGCTTAGTGGGGAGCCAACACCCATAAAACCACCAATCATTATAGTTGAACCATCGGGTATTAAGGCGATGGCTTCAGTCACGGAAAGAGGGTGTTTCAATGTAAGCCTTCCTTTAGCAGCGTTATGAAATGGATTTATTTAAGCATAATAGAGCCTAGCAAGCGTTGTTAACATTTTTTGTAGCACTAACCTGAAAGGTTACAGGTGGCTAGAACTCATAAATATTGGGTTATGTGTGTTTTTCAGAGGCTACAGTGCAGTTAAGTCAGCTTATTTTCGCTAAAATAGCGCATCGAATAGGACTCAGAGCTTAATAATGACACCGCAACGCAAGCAGAACCTGATATCGACGCTGAACGATGCCAACCGGTGCATAAACCCAGGAACTTAGCGGCACTGATCCGTGCTTGTGATGCGGTAGGGGTTTCCTATGTACGGACAGTTGCCTTGAAAACAAAGCAATTGCTGAATACCTAATTTCAAATAGAGTTTATTTGGAGGCGGGAAATGAAGGAGCGGGACCCAAGTGATGGTTCCCGCACGCTAGTTGTTCTCTTTAATAAATTTTGCTCATCGGGTTTTCATAAGGTTAGTGTTACTTGTTAGACAAGCTATATACGTAAGCTGCAATTAACTGCACTTTATCTTGGCTAAGCAGGTCTTTATGAGCAGGCATTACACCATTACGTCCAGAACGAATGGTATGAGCGATGTCTTCAAAAGAACCGCCGTATAGCCAAGTATTATCAGTAAGGTTTGGAGCACCAAGTGCTAGCATTCCTTTACCGTCAACACCATGACAAGCTGTGCAAAGTGCCTGAAACTGAGTCTTGCCGCGTGCAGCAGCATCAGCATCAGATTCCTGGCCGCTAAGTGTACGTACATAACTGGTTACGTCACGAACACCTTCTTCCCCGAGTACAGCGCCCCATGCAGGCATGGCACCTTGACGACCGT
>NZ_AUGR01000002.1 GCF_000422765.1 Neptunomonas japonica DSM 18939
TGTTCGCTAGGTTGCTTATCCTGATAAAGCTTTTGTAGCTTCGTCCTGACAAGCGCCCACACGAATTATCTGACCAATCTGTTAAAGAGCGCTTGAACGTGTCGTTCAAGTGAGGCGCATATTCTACCGAACGCCTCGCTGGTGTCAACCTTTATTTTGCAACTTTCTGAAACTCATTTGGCTGCAAAACCAGACACCAACTACTAATCTAAAAACCTTGAAAATATGTTAATTATCAAGAACTTAAAAACCAGTACCTTCTCATCTAAGCCACCCTTTTGAGGGGCTTCCTTGGGAAGAGGTGCGCATTCTACAGACACCCTCAAAGGAGTCAACACCCAGCCCTAAAAAAAGTCATTTATTTGCCATAAAAGCCCTAAAACAACAAAGGCGCCACGAGGGCGCCTTTATTTTGATTTCTTACTACTGGATACATTATGAATTCTGGCTATTTGCCTCATCTTCATCAATGGCAGCGTCTAACTCATCATCCAGATCATCTGCATCCTCTTCTGTTTTTTTCACGAAGAATTTGGACAGAACAATACCTAACTCAAACAACAACCACATAGGAAGAGCCAAAAGACTCTGCGAGATAACATCCGGTGGTGTTAACAACATCCCGACAACAAAACAACATACCAGCACATAAGCACGCTTCTCTGTTAGCGCTTTTGCGGTAGTAGCGCCTGACCAGATCAGTAATAGTGTTGCTATTGGGATTTCAAAAACAATTCCAAAAGCAAAGAACAACTTCAATACAAAATTTAAATAACTACTAATATCCGTCATGATAGCTACGCTTTCAGGACCCGTACTAGTAAAGAAGCCAAAAATCAGCGGGAAAACAACATAGTAGGCAAAAGCTATTCCGGCATAAAACAAAAACACACTGGAAATAAGCAACGGAGTTGCTAATCGCTTCTCATGATTATATAAGCCAGGAGCAATAAACCCCCATACTTGATGCAAGATGAAAGGAATACCAAGAAAAATTGCTAGCACTAACGTCAATTTAAACGGAGCAAAAAATGGCGAAGTGACATCGGTCGCTATCATACTGGTGCCTTCTGGCAGCAGCGCTGTTAGCGGTGCAGAAAGGTATTCATATAGATCATTAGCAAAATAGAACAAACAAAGAAACACAGCAAATACGATAATAAGAATACGCATCATGCGCTGGCGTAACTCTACAAGATGTGAGACCAACGTTTGTTCCTGCTCTTGCTTTGGCGTCTCGCCTAGCTGATTACTCATTAGCGGGCTTTTCAGGTTTAGCGACACTGGTAACAGCAGCTACATCATCGCTTTGTTCTGTGATTGGAGAAGAAGTCGCTGTAGCGATTGGAGAGTCATCTGCAAACGCCTGATTGAAAGGCTGCTTCATTTCATTTAGTTCTTTATCGAGCTCTTCTTTCTGGATAGAGGCCGTTCGTCTCATCTCATCAAGGCGCAGCTCTTCAGATATTTCACTCTGAATACTAGAAACAGCACGTTTAGCTCGCCCCATCCATAAGCCGACAGCACGCACAGCGGTCGGCAGCTTTTCGGGCCCCAGCACAATCAGCGCAACTACGCCTATTAATAGTATTTCAGCAAAACCTATATCAAACATTCAACAGATCCGTATTATTTTTGATCAGTCGATTGTTCCTGCTTTGCTGCAGGCTTACTCTCTTCTGTAAAGCTAGCATCTTGCTCTTGTTGTTCAATTTTTTTTGCATCTTCAGGCTCTTCTTTAATCGCTTTTTTGAAGCCTTTTACTGCACTGCCTAAATCTCCACCAATATTGCGAAGCTTTTTAGTACCGAACAATAAAACAATGATTCCAAGTACGATCACTAACTGCCAAACACTAATTCCACCAAAACCCATTTTATTTCTCCTCAATATCTAGAGCGCCAGAAGGCGATACAAATAACGCCATTGATAACGATTTTATGGCTTATTGCGCGATTCTTTTTCAACTAAGCCCGACATATCAAAACGGCGAGCCAACTCGTTTAAGACAGCTTGCGGCGACTCATCTAAATGAGACAGCATCACTAAGCTGTGAAACCATAGATCCGCAGTTTCATAAACCACATCACTTGTATTACCAGAAAGCTTGGCATCTTTTGCCGCAATAATTGTTTCTACTGCTTCTTCGCCAACTTTCTCTAAAATCTTATTCAGGCCTTTAGCATGTAGGCTTGCTACATAAGAGGCTTCAGCAGGGGCATTTTTCCGCTCTTCAAGAATCTTGCCCAACTGTGTCAACACATCACTCATCGGACTACTTACCCTTTGTAGATGTCATCAGGATTTTTGAGGACAGGATCAACAGGCTCCCATTGGCCATCACGCAAGACGCTATAAAAACAGCTCTCTCTTCCTGTATGACAAGCAATTCCACCCTTTTGCTCAACTTGCAGCACAAGCACATCATTATCGCAGTCTAACCGCACTTCATGAAGAACCTGCACATGTCCTGACTCTTCGCCTTTACGCCATAACTTCTGACGAGAACGCGACCAATAAATAGCACGCTGCTCAGTAACCGTAAGCTGTAATGCTTCCTGGTTCATCCAAGCAACCATCAGTATGCGCCCAGTTTTATAATCCTGAGCGATTGCAGGTATCAGACCTTTCTCATCCCACTTAATACTTTCTAGCCAACTATCTGTCATTTTTCTACAACTATTCGGTCTCAGAGAAGGGCAAGCATACCGGATCAACTAGATAAGCTCCATCCCAGATATTACTCATATTGATCTATCTCTACTTATTTAAGGAGAAGATAAACACCTAAACCACCTAATGCCCAGCCCATCAAACTCAACTGCTCTAGCCATTCATGACTAGGCCCGTGCCCAAACCACAATGCAGCAACAATACAAGGAACCGCAAGCAATCTCTTTCTGCTAGCTTTATGACTGCGCTCTTCCTCTTTTTGAGCAAGCTCTATCATGGCCGTACGATTTTGCAGTGGTTGATTTTTAACCTGTTGCAAGGTATCAAAAGCAAGCTGAGGAATATGCGGCATTTTATCCAGCCAGTCTGGAACCTGCTGCTTTAGTGTCCTATAAGCAGCCTTAGGACCCACTCTATCTTTCATCCATGACTCAAGAAAAGGCTTACCTGTTTGCCACAAGTCTAGTTCTGGATACAACTGCCTGCCCAAGCCTTCAATATTCAACAAGGTTTTTTGCAACAATACTAGCTGCGGCTGCACTTCCATATTGAAGCGCCGAGCTGTTTGAAATAGCCCCAATAATACCTGCCCAAAAGAGATATCTTTTAGCGGTTTATTAAAGATTGGTTCACATACACTGCGAATTGCTGTCTCAAACGCTGTGACATTTGTATCAGCAGGCACCCAGCCAGAATCAATATGCAGCTGTGCAACTTGACGGTAGTCCCGTGTAAAGAAAGCTAAGAAGTTACGCGCAAGGTAACTTTGGTCTTCTGCTGTTAACGAGCCAATAATTCCAAAGTCAACAGCGATATATTGAGGTGTTACTGGGTTCTCTCGTGAAACAAAAATATTTCCTGGATGCATATCAGCATGAAAGAAGCTATCTCTGAACACTTGAGTGAAAAAAATCTCAACTCCACGTTCAGCTAAGGTTTTCATATCGGTTCCTTGCGCCCGAAGCTCGCCCACTTCGGCTACAGGAATACCATAGATGCGCTCCATAACTAAGACATTTTGGCGTGTGAGATCCCAATAGATTTCAGGCACATAAAGAATATCTGAATCTTCAAAGTTACGTTTGAGCTGGGAGCCGTTTGCCGCTTCTTTTCTTAAATCCAGTTCATCAAACAGGGTTTGCTCATATTCAGCGACTACTTCGACAGGGCGTAACCTGCGCCCTTCCTGCCATGCAGCATGAACCAAGTGCGCAAGCGTATACAATAATGCTACGTCTTTTCTAATGGTTTTGACTATGCCTGGACGAATAACTTTTACAACAGCTTCGCGACCATCTATTAACGTTGCTTCATGGACTTGCGCAACCGATGCTGAGGCTAGCGGCTCAACATTAAAAGCAGCAAACAACTCAGCTACCGGCTTGCCCAATGATTTTTCGATTATTAACTGAGCTTGCGGGCCAGAAAATGGAGGAACATTGTCTTGTAATCGCTTTAGTTCATTGGCGATATCATCGGGCAGCAAGTCTCTACGCGTTGATAGCATTTGCCCGAACTTTATGAAAACAGGCCCCAGCGATTCCAAAGCCAAACGCAGGCGAACACCTCGTGGCTGCGTCGCTTTAATCAAGTATCGCCACGGCATTAAATACAGGAGAACTCTCAGATACCAAGGCAATGGCAAATCATCAAAAAAGGTATCAAGACGATAACGAATAATAGTATTAGCTATTTTCAAACTTCGGGAGAGGCGTCGCACCGGGAAAAATCCTATAAATACAGAGCTAAATCAGCGGCACAAGTGTGCCCGTTCCCGCTCGATAGGTAAAGCGTTAGCCGATACAAACACGGTTACGCCCTTCTTGCTTCGCTTTATAAAGCGCTGCATCAGCACGATCAAATAATGCATCCTTAGTATCTGTCTCACGCGTCTGGGTCACCCCAAAAGACATCGTGATCGTCACGGGCTTACCATGAAAGTTGAAAGGGCTCTTACTAATAGACTCTCGCAGCTTTTCAATCGCTTTAGCGCCCTCTTCCGCTTCTGTTGCCGGCATAAGAATAACAAATTCTTCTCCACCAAAGCGCGCAACAAAATCAGAAGCTCGTAAGTTTCGCAATAGCACCCGAGAAATCAAACGTAAAACCTTATCTCCAGCTAAGTGTCCATACGTATCGTTAATACGTTTAAAAAAGTCTAGATCGCCAACAGCCACTGAAAAGCCTTGCTTATATCGCCCCCAACGCTCAAATTCTTTATTCAAGTGATCATCATACGCAGAACGGTTAGGTAGCCCGGTGAGAGAGTCCGTTCTAGCTTTTAAACGCTCTTCTTCCATATGCGCTTTAACACGCTTGGTTTCTTCCTCCATTTCTGAAACATGCTGCATCAAGGCATCATAACGCGCATGCAACCGCTCGTCACGATCCTCCTCCCCGCGCTTAAACTCATCCATCGCGCGCACAATTTCAAGGAGTTGGGATGAAACTGACATCTTCAACTCACTTAAATCATGGGAGTCTTTCACTACCTTACTAATAGCACCAACATCGTGCCTTACCTGTTGATCCAACTGCTTATGTGCATCACCAGCGATAGCTTGCTCGGTATGACTTTCTTCAAGAAAACCCTGCACTTCAACTAGCTGGGTATTCAAATTAATCAGATAGTTTTCAAAGTCTTCATTACTAGTAACCGCGGCCAGCTGAGCTAGCTCAACCACTTTTGCAAGAACACCTGTCAATTGCTCTAATGTAAGGCCTTTTTCAATACTGATTACTAAATCATGTGCTTTTTTTCTTCCCTCTCTAGTCAGATTAAGCACACCAATTAATTGAATAAGCTCTGAGCCAATCAAAGACAAATCAACATCAACGGCTAACTGGTTTTTTGCTGTGCTTAGCTCCGTTTTCATCGAAGCCAACACCTTGACTTGCACAGCAACAAGAGAATTGATTAACGGGGGAAATTTATACAAGCGCTCCACAGAGTCAGCCGTAACACTCTCTAATTCCGCTAATGTATTAAGCTCCGATGCACCAACCCTGAAGTGTTTTTTTAACTGATGAACCCAGGCTATTACGGCATTAGTAATAGACTGGGAAGTATCTTCCCTGGATTGATCTAGCTTACGCACATGTTTTTCTATGCTAGTAATAACTTTTTTTGATGGAGAGACCTGCGTAGGGCTATTAAGCGTGTTGCGTAGTGATGTAAGCGCCTGGTCTAAATCAGGAGATTGCCCCTGAAGCCCAAGCGTCATATGAGAAACGGCCAAGCGTAACTGGTCATTGCTCTGGTTTTTCTCCAGTTTATCAATTTCCAACGCCGCTTCTTTATACTTCTTTTTCCAGTCGATAGGTTCCTTACTCACTCTGTCTATCCGTTTATTGATGGCTACTCATTTAATATTAGTTCAAAGAAGCCGTATTTCCTATCATACAGTTACGAAAAAGCCGCCTATATAAGGCGGCTTATTTATCGCAAAGCTACACGCTTATTGCGCTAACGCTTTTTGCTCTTTTTCAACGAGGTAATTAACAACATCTAGCATCTGCTTTTGCCCACCAGCCATGACCGCTGTGATACGATACTTGCCATTCACAACAAGCGATGGCACACCGTCCACCTGATAGCCACGCACTTTGGAATCACCTTGATTCATTTTAGTATTCACCGCAAATGAACTAAAAGTTTTTTCGAACTTAGCTCGATCAACGCCCAGGTCAGCATAATAATCTGCTAGATCATCCATATTTCTGAAACGCTTTTTCTGAAGATGAATTGCATCAAACATCGGTTGATGTGTTTTTTCTACATCACCTAGTAACTCGGCCGTGTAATAAGCACGCGCCATAGGTTCCCAGCTACGACCAAACACAACAGGAATTCGCTTAAAGTCGACAATTTCTGACTGTCTCTTGTGCCATGCCTCAAGCATTGGCTCAAAACTATTACAATGAGGACAAGGGTAACCGAACAACTCTGTGACCTCGACTTTTGTGGGATCAGCTGTCTTAACAGTAGAAGGCAACTCTACAAAATGTTTGCCCGCTTCATACTCTTGTGCAGCCGAAGCCGTTGTACCTAAGCCTAAAACCAATAGGACAGACATTAAAGTCTTCCACATATTATTTCTCCGATTACATTGTCTGACTTTTCAATCTGACAATGACTACATTAAAGGGTTCACCCATAAACACAAAAAGGCAGCCGAAGCTGCCTTTTTTATAAATAGCTTAAGACTTAATATAAGCCTTGAACATAACTAGAAACAGCTTTGATCTCTACATCGCTAAGTTTAGCAGCGATATCACGCATCATTGCTTGCGGGTCATTGCTACGCGAGCCTACACGAAAATCTTTCAACTGTTTTTCAGCATAAGCAGCATGCTGCCCACCTACTGCGGGGAAACCTGCAGCAGCCATGCCTTTACCATTAGCTGCATGACAAGCAGTACAGGCTGGAATACCCTTTTTAGCCAAACCTGCACGATAAATTTGCTGGCCCAGCTCTAACTGATCCTTAGCAACTTTTCCGCCTTGAATAGCGTTACCAGAGTAATACGCGGCAATATCTTCCATATCCTGATCGCTCAGGTTATCTAACAAGCCAGTCATCTCTACAACAGGACGAGTTCCCGCTTTAATCTCTTTCATCTGCTTAACGAGATAAGTGGCATTTTGGCCTGCTAACTTAGGAAAGTTGGCAATTGCACTGTTACCGTCTGCACTATGGCATGCCGCGCAGACTGCTGTTTTTCCTTTTCCCGCTGTCGCATCACCTGCCGCATTCGCTACACCAGTGATACCTAAGGTTAACAGTAAGCCGATCAGTAGTTTATTCATGATTAACCCAGACTCTTGTCATTCAGTAAAATGAATGTTTATTTTAACATCAACAAGTGACGTCAAAACAAACCGTAAATCTTTATTATGCCTTGCCACTAGAGCTAGACTCTGTTCAAGGGTAAAATTTGGCGGCATTATAACTTAATATCCACACAAACTGGAACGGTTAATATAGAACCAATCCCTTTAGGTAACCTAAAGTCTATGACTGCTAACGTGAATTCTATCCATTATAACGCTGCTCGTTTTTTGATCAGTGCCGATAAATTGAGCCAGTGTCCAGAAGATAGCGGAGCAGAAGTTGCGTTTGCAGGGCGTTCTAACGCAGGTAAGTCCAGCGCTATTAATGCACTTACGAATAACGGAAAGCTTGCCCGCACCTCTAAAACGCCGGGAAGAACTCAACTTATCAACTTTTTTGACCTGAACATTGAAGGGTTACGCCTAGTTGACCTACCTGGCTACGGTTATGCAAAAGTGCCTATCGCCATGAAAGAGCACTGGCAAAAGCATCTAGACCAGTATTTACAACAGCGTTACAGCTTAAAAGGCGTGGTGTTAGTGATGGATATTCGCCACCCAATGAAAGAATTTGATTTGATGATGATCGAGTGGTGTAAATCAACACACGTTCCATTGCATGTACTATTAACTAAAGCAGACAAGTTAAAACGTGGCCCTGCCCAATCAATCGTATTAACACTGCGCAAAGAACTAACACAGATATTAGGCGATAAGGTCAGTGTACAGTCCTTCTCTTCTTTAAAGCGCGCGGGTGTTGATATCTTGAGTGCACGCTTGGATGAGTGGCTGTCACAAGGTTTTGATGAATACGAAGAAGAACCAGAAGAAAGCTAAGTGATGTAAATAGATCCCCAGACAAAGCCCTGAAGGGGGAGAGGGCTATATCTGGGGTAATGCATCCTGCTATAAATACACATCGGTACTGTTTGTACTGAACTATCGTACTGAACACTAAAAAGGGGAACTTTTACGATGTATATAACTAATGACTACCAAGTTATTAGTTAAGTTCCCGGATTGTTCAAAAAAAATACAGTTTATTGAAATTAATGCGCTTGCTCCCAATTTTCGCCACTTCCCGCCTCTACAATTAAAGGTACATCAAGTTCCGCTGCATGCTGCATTTGCTCAGAGACCTGCACACTAAACGCCTCAACCTGATCAGCCCTAACCTCAAAGACCAACTCATCGTGTACCTGCATAATCATGCTGGCATCAAAGCCGCTATCAGGAAGCCATTGATCAACTTTAATCATTGCCCGCTTAATAATGTCAGCTGCTGTCCCTTGCATCGGCGCATTTATCGCTGTTCGTTCTGCAGCTTGACGCTGAATGGCATTACTCGCATTAATTGCAGGCAGATATAAGCGCCGTCCGTATACGGTCTCTACATAACCCTGAGTTTTAGCTTTATCGCGAATGTCTTCCATATAATTTTGCACCCCTGGGTAAGTAGCAAAATAATGTTCAATGTATTTTTTCGCATCATTACGGCCAATACCCAACTGCTTCGCCAAACCAAATGCTGACATTCCATAAATCAAACCAAAGTTGATCGCTTTTGCGCTACGACGCTGATCAGCGGTGACCTGGCTGAGCTCAGTTTTAAAGACTTCCGCAGCTGTCGCCTTGTGGATATCTTCTCCCTGTGAAAAGGCATTGAGCAAGCCCTCATCACCCGACAGGTGCGCCATAATGCGCAGTTCAATCTGAGAGTAATCGGCAGCCACCAATACATAGCCTTCAGGTGCGACAAAGGCATGCCGAATGCGTCTACCTTCAGCCGTTCTTACGGGGATATTTTGTAAGTTTGGATCGGTTGATGAAAGCCGCCCTGTAGCGGTTATTGCCTGATGGTACGAAGTATGAATACGCCCGGTACGCTTATTAATCATCAGAGGTAGCTTATCCGTATAGGTCGACTTCAGCTTACTCAGGCTACGGTGTTCAAGAAGCAACTTCGGTAGTTCATACTCCAACGCCAGCTCTTGTAAAACTTCTTCAGCCGTGGACGGTACGCCTTTGGGTGTTTTCTTACGCACAGGTAGCTGCATTTTTTCAAACAGTATGACTTGTAGTTGCTTAGGCGAAGCCAGATTAAACTCTTCACCTGCTAATTCATGCACCGAGCGCTGCAGCTCTGCAAGACGCTGCTCTATCTCTAGACTCTGCTTGCCCAGTAGGTTTGCATCCACTTTAGCACCATGGCGCTCAATTTTAGATAACACAGGAATCAATGGTCGTTCTATGCCGGTAAAAACACGACTTAACGATGCCTCTGTGGATAACTTTGCATCTAATGCTTGATGTAAACGCAACGTGATATCAGCATCTTCAGCCGCATATGGGCCTGCCTGCTCAAGATCAACCTGATTGAAAGTCAGCTGCTTCTTACCTTTCCCGGCAATCTCTTCAAAGGTAACCGTTTTAACACCCAGATACTTTTGTGCAAGGCTATCCATATCGTGGCGGGTAGCCACTGAGTTCAACACATAAGATTCCAGCATCGTATCAAAAGCAACGCCTTTTAAGTCGATGTCATAGCGAGCTAACACGTTCATATCAAACTTAATGTGTTGACCTACTTTTTTGTGAGCATCACTTTCTAATAACGGCTTTAACTGTGCTAAGACTGAGTTGCGATCCAGCTGAGCCGGTGCTCCCATATAATCATGCGCTAAAGGAACATACGCGGCCTCTCCTGCCTCTACTGCAAAAGAAACACCGACGAGTTCAGCTTCCATATAATCTAACCGGTCCGTTTCTGTGTCAAAAGCAAAAAGGTCAGCGGATTTAAGCTTTTCAAGCCAACGGTCTAGTTCGGCCTGCTCAGTAATCACCTGATAGTCTACGCTTTGCGGTATGTCTGGCATCGCAGCTACTGCGGCCTTTTCGACTGCTACCGCTTCAATGCCTTCTTCAAGCTCCTTTACCCAAGTGCGAAATTCATAGGTATTGAAGAGTTCCAAAAGTTGCTCTTTATTCTGTTTGGGGTGCTTTATATCTGAAAGCTCAAAATCTAGTGGGACATCCGTTTTAATCGTGGCTAGCAGATACGATAAGTCAGCCGCTTCTCGATTCTCTTCCAATTTTTTTGCCATTGTTTTCGAACCACGAAAACCTAACGTAGCAATATCACCCAAACGTTGATAGAGCTCTGAAATCCCACCAATACCTTGCAATAAAGCCAGTGCCGTTTTTTCTCCAACACCCGCTACACCTGGAATATTGTCGCTTTTATCACCCATCAATGCTAAAAAATCGATGATTAGATTAGGAGGAATGCCGTACTTCTCTTCAACTCCTTTCTCATCCATTACAGTATTTGTCATGGTATTAATTAAGGTGACATGCTTATTCACCAGTTGAGCCATATCCTTATCGCCCGTGGAAATCAAAATATCACAACCTTGCTCAGTCGCCTGCAAAGCCATAGTGCCTATCACGTCGTCCGCTTCCACACCTCCCTCAACAATTAGTGGCAACCCCATTGCACGGATAATGTTGTGTATCGGCTCTATCTGTAAGCGCAGATCATCTGGCATAGGAGGGCGATGTGATTTATATTCTGCAAAAATCTCATCACGGAACGTCTTTCCTTTAGCGTCAAAGATAACGGCAATACGGCTGTCGGGATATTGGTTAATCAAGCTACGTATCATCGAGGTGACTACACGGATAGCACCACTAGGCGTGCCATCACTGGTCCGTAAATCCGCTTGTTGAGAAGCAAAAAAAGCACGGTATAAATAAGATGAACCGTCGACTAAAATAAGGGGGGCTGGTTGCTGGGTCATTATCAATCCGTCAGTTAGTTATCCCTGAGACTTTACAGAGCAAGTGTCCGGGCTCACAATCATAGTAAAAATGGCACGACCAAACCAATGGGTATGGAAGAATGAGTAAACAATTACTGATATTACTGGCACTTTTTATGTCAGTTACCGCTTTTGCCGCAGGTGTACCTGGAGATCCTGAAGAGGGACAGCCAGAGATTAGTATTCATCATCAGGATGATACCACCTATTACGAATACCGTATCAATGGTGAGCTAAGAGAAATTAAAGTGGTGCCATCCGTTGGTAAGCCCTATTATCTGGTTCCTTCAGAAGGACATGGATCTATGGTCCGTATTGAAGAATCATCACTCCTGATCCCTAAGTGGGTTATTTTTCGCTGGTAATCACGTGGCCGTATATACACAACTTTCGCAAGACGACATGACAAACTTACTCGTCCAGTATGACTTAGGGCAGTTAGTTTCCTACAAAGGCATTGAAGGCGGTATTGAAAATACCAATTACTTCGTGACGCTCGAAAAAGACCATCAGCAAACTGAATATGTGCTGACAGTGTTTGAAGAGTTTGGCATGGACGATATGCCCTTCTTTGTAGAACTCACAACCTGGCTAGCTGAGCGGCAATTACCCGTGCCATTTCCTTTTAAGGACAGTAACGGTATTGCACTCAAAAAGTTGCATAACCGCCCGGCACTCATACAGCCACGCTTTAGCGGCGAGCATGTTGCTCAACAAGATTTAACCCCTGAGCACTGTGCCTCTATCGGGACGCACCTGGCCAAATTTCACCTAGCAGCAGAAAATTTCTATTTACGTCGACAAGCGCATCGCGGAGTTTTCTGGTGGCGACGTGAAAGCCAGAATATTCAACGCTACTTAAGCAAAGAAGATGGCGAGTTACTCGCTCAAGAAGTTCGCTTATTTGATGAGCTACGCGAACAACCTTGGGGGCTTCCAATGGGTATCATTCATGGCGATATGTTTCATGATAATGCGCTATTTGAAGGTAACCAGGTATCGGCTATTCTTGATGTTTATAATGCCGCGACAGCCTTCTTATTATTTGATTTGGCGATCGTCGCTAACGACTGGTGCACTCTACCCGACGGAACGATTGATACTCAACGTGAGCAAGCATTATTAAAAGCTTATCATGCCCAAAGGCCTTTCACCGCTGATGAGTACAAAGCATGGCCACAGCTGACACGCACTGCTGCCATGCGTTTTTGGTTATCACGCCTTATTCCTGCATGTGGCATTGAGCAAGCAGGCCGCCAAAGTGGCGACATGGTGATTAAAGACCCTGATGAGCTTAAACGTATACTACTCAATCGCATCGCAACCCCTTCGAGCCTGCCTAGCTAAAAACTAGGCAGTTTCCCACTGAACTCATAAATAAAGCGCCTTTAACGATGGATGTAACTGCAATAATTGATGGTTTAAACGATGCACAACGCAGCGCTGTAACTGCGCCAGTACAAAACCTATTAATACTGGCCGGTGCAGGCTCAGGAAAAACACGCGTACTGGTACACCGTATTGCTTGGCTCGTGCAAACAGAGAATATTTCTCCTTACTCCATCATGGCAGTGACCTTTACCAACAAAGCGGCACGCGAAATGCGTGGTCGCATAGAAACACTGCTGGGCGTTAACCCCAATGGCATGTGGGTCGGTACTTTCCACGGTTTGGCGCACCGTATATTGCGCGCTCATTGGCGCGACGCAGGCCTTAATGAAAACTTCCAGATAATGGATAGCGAAGATCAGTTACGCCTGATAAAGCGACTATGTAAAGAGATGTCATTGGATGATACTCGCTGGCCCGCACGTCAATTCCAATGGTTCATCAATGCGCAAAAAGATGAAGGATTGCGCAGTCGCCACTTAGAACGAACAGCCGACCCACATGACATCACCATGATTCGTATGTATGAAGCCTACGAAGAAGCGTGCGATCGTGGAGGAATGATTGATTTTGGTGAGCTACTGCTGCGTTGTTTAGAACTATTACGTGATCGTAACCCGTCATTGCTACAACATTATCAGCAGCGCTTTCGTTACCTGCTCGTTGATGAGTTCCAAGATACCAACTCCATTCAATACGCATGGCTAAGATTACTCTGTGGAAATGACCGCAAGCTCATGGCTGTCGGTGATGATGACCAATCTATCTATGGATGGCGCGGTGCACGTATTGAGAATATCCAGAATCTTCCAGAACATTTCCCTGGGGCCGACACGATACGCTTGGAGCAAAATTATCGCTCTACACAAACAATCCTGAAAGCCGCTAATACCGTTATTGAAAACAATCGAGGACGCTTAGGAAAAGAGCTTTGGACAGATGGCAAAGACGGAGAAAAAATCAGTCTTTACGCGGCCTTCAACGAGCAAGATGAAGCACGCTTTATTGTCGGCCAGATCCAAAAGTGGGTCGACGAAGGCAACCTACGCTCAGAATCCGCCATACTTTACCGCTCAAACGCCCAATCTCGAGTATTAGAAGAAGCACTCATCCGTAGCGGCATGCCCTATAAGATTTACGGCGGTCATCGTTTCTACGACCGTTTAGAAATCAAAAACGCTTTAGCTTACCTGCGCCTCGTATCCAATCGCGAAGATGATACAGCCATGGAGCGCATCATTAATGTGCCCACACGCGGTATCGGTACTCGCACAATAGAAATAGTTCGCGAACAAGCCAGAGCAGAAAACGTATCGATGTGGCGTGCCGCAAATGAAGTCGTAGAGTATAAAAAGCTGCCCTCTCGCGCACTGACAGCACTACAACTCTTTCTAGATCTGATTAACCAGATCGATACCGATTCTATGGGCACAGAGTTACACGAACAAACAGACCATGCGATTCAACTCAGTGGTTTAATCGACCATCACAAGAAAGAGAAAGGTGAAAAAGCCCAATCTCGATTAGAAAACCTTGAAGAACTGATTAACGCGGCCAAACAGTTTAGCGGTCAATGGGTCGCTAGCCCTGAAGAAGAGAATGTAAACGAGCTATCTGCCTTTTTGGATCAAGCGGCCCTGGATGCTGGTGATGCACAAGCAGCCGACCACCAAGATAGCGTTCAGCTAATGACCTTACATTCAGCCAAAGGTCTAGAATTCCCGATGGTTTTTCTCGGTGGAGTAGAAGAAGGTTTATTCCCGCATAAAATGTCAGCAGAAGAGCCGGGGCGTATGGAGGAAGAACGCAGGCTTTGTTATGTCGGTATTACCCGCGCTATGCAAAAGCTGTTTTTAACTTACGCCGAATCCCGTCGGATGCATGGCCAAGAAACGTTTAACCGCCCTTCGCGTTTTATTCAGGAAATCCCTTCTGAACTAATCGAAGAAGTACGCTTAAACGCTAGTGTCAGCCGTCCAATGACCTCAAGAAATGACTATAACAACTCATCCAATAGCAAATTTAGTCCAAACTCGGTTCAAATGGATGACGGCACCCCTAAACTCTATATTGGTCAACAAGTGCGCCACCAAAGCTTCGGAGAAGGCATCGTCCTGAACTGCGAAGGCACAGGCCCTAAAGCCCGTATACAGGTTAATTTTGAAAATGTCGGCATGAAATGGCTAGTCTTGGGCTTTGCTAAGTTAGAGCCGGTGTAAATACCGGCTCCATTCAATTAGCAGGCTTTACATCGAAGAAAAATGTAGCCATGCGGGCCAATAACATCCCACATAGTAACCCTGTGCTATTGGCCAGCATATCCAACCACTCACCATAGCGATTTACGTACGGCTGGATGAGTTCAATAGCGCCGCTCCAGCCAATAAAAAACATTCCAATAATTAACCAGTACTTAGGCTGGCGTAATGCGACAGGGAACATTAAACCGGCATAAGCGATAAAATGATGTGTTTTGTCCGTTCCCGGCACACTAGGCAAACCATCGGCAGGCCATAAAGAAAGAAGCGTAATAGCCAGCAGTATCAGTAATGTAATTGCCAACCAGAATCGACTCAGCAGTGTTAAAAGCGTACCCATTAATACCCTCTATATTCTTATTTCTAACGATTGAGCAGTTCTCACTCGCTAAGCAATGCCGTTATACTTCACTTCGTCTAGAATAAAAATAATAAATTTCAGAGACTGCACCTGCATGCTACAAAAAACCATGTTCACTGCTCCAATTATTCGCCCCCTGCTACGTAGCTTTTCACGCGTGACACTTAAGCTCTTAGGATGGAAAATTGTTGGCAGTATGCCTCCAGATGTCAAACAATGCGTTTTAATTGCAGCGCCACATACATCAAACTGGGATATGCCTCTAAGTTTGATGATAGCGTTTTCGTTAGATACTCAGCTACACTGGGTTGGTAAACAAAGCATTTTCAAATTCCCGTTTGACAGTTTAATGCGCTGGATGGGTGGCATACCGGTTGACCGCTCACACTCCAATAATATGGTCAACGCAACGATAGAAAAATTCAAAGAGCTACCCGAACTACGTATCATGATGTCGCCAGAAGGTACTCGAGCGCGCGTAAAACAATGGAAAAGTGGTTTTTACCATATTGCTCATGGAGCACAAGTACCTATTGCGTTAGCCTTTGTTGATTATAAAAACAAACGTGGGGGTATCGGAAAATTCATCACGACAAGTGGTGACTATGATAAAGATATGATCGACATAAACACTTTCTATAAACCTTTATGTGACTAGCATGAACGAAACTGTTTTGTTTTTCTTTTGTCTTAACTCTTAACGGCCAACCTATTAATTAAATTATCAACAAAAGAACATTAGTTCATATGCTCAATTACAGCGAAGCGTGCGAGCGCAACAAACAATCGATTTTAGAAAAACTGTCTACTTACTTGGCATACCGTAAAACTATTTTAGAAGTTGGTAGTGGTTCAGGCCAACACGCATTATTTTTAAGTTCACACCACCAGCACCTGACTTGGCAGCCCTCTGATCAAGAGCGATACCTAGATGCTTTGCAGATTAACATTGAACAATATGCCTCCCAAGGTGTTTTATCCCCCATCGAACTGAACGTAAACAAAGCGTGGCCGAGCGCCTTGTATGACGGGGTTTACACCGCAAATACATTACATATTATGAGCTGGGAAGAGGTACAACTTTTTTTTAAAGGCATCGGTACACTCATCGAAAAAGGCGGCTATTTATTTGTTTATGGTCCTTTTCGCTACAACAACACCTATACATCAGCGAGTAACGCACAGTTTGATCAATGGCTGAAAGACCGTGATCCTGCGAGCGGAATACGTGAGTTTGAAGCCGTTAATGCTCTTGCACATGAACAGGGTTTATTACTAGTAGAAGACTGCCTAATGCCTGCCAATAATCAATTACTTATATGGCAACGCTGATACTTAAACAGCAGCGTTGCCTAGACAGGCGTAACAATCAAGTGGGACCTATTCGTAAGAACGAATATGCCCATCATCATTAATAGCGACTTGTACACACTCGGTTTCTGTAACTTTGCGTAAAGCTCGGCCATCAGGGCAGCGTCCCCATACCTCTACTTTCATGCGAATAGAGCTATTACCCGCTTCAACGATATCCGTATAAAAACTCAGAATGGTACCCACGAGTACCGGTGACATAAACTCCATACCACCAATAGATACCGTAGCAACACGACCTGCGGTTTCACCTCCGGCACGCATCTCAGCAGCTAATACTGCTTGCGAAGACACCCAACCGCCATATACATCGCCAAAAACATTAGTCGCTGCATGACTAGCAGGAACTTTTAATGTCAATTCACCACGCGGCGTTAAATCAGATTGTTCACTTTTCATTATTTTTCTTGTTCAATATTTTGTTATTTTTAACAATTCGAAGATACTTACACAAAAGTTTAGACTTAAGTATAAAACAGTTCCACCATATTAGCAGATACTGAAACGTCACTCCTAACAATTCAATAACTTTAGCCTGCTTTTCAGCTTACAGCCTGCGACTGTCACATTCTTGTCACAAATTGTATTTATATTACGGCCAACTAACTTAATAAACCCATAGTTTGTTTGGAGCTAAAAAATGAAACCCATGAAGAAGTTATTCGCGGCTGTAGCAATGACTGCCACATGCCTAACAGCTAATGCTACAGACCTGCTGGATGCTAACCTGCCAACTTATACAAAAGCTTCTGGCGTATCTGGCAACTTATCTAGTGTGGGTTCAGATACATTGGCTAACTTGATGACGTTGTGGGCTGAAGAGTTCAAACGCGTATACCCAAATGTTAACGTTCAGATTCAAGCGGCTGGCTCATCTACTGCGCCACCAGCACTGACAGAAGGCACCTCTAACATGGGCCCAATGTCTCGTAAAATGAAAGACAAAGAGATCGAAGCGTTCGAGAAGAAATACGGCTACAAACCAACACCTGTTGCTGTTGCTATTGATGCTCTTGCCGTATTTACACATAAAGATAACCCAGTTAAAGGATTATCTATTCCACAGGTTGATGCCATTTTCTCTTCTACTCGTAAATGTGGCGCCGCTAAAGATGTCACAACATGGGGACAAGTAGGTGTTGAAGGCGCTCTTGCCAACAAAAGCGTTCAGTTATTTGGACGTAACTCTGTGTCAGGCACTTATGGCTACTTCAAGAAGAAAGCATTGTGTAAAGGCGACTTCAGAAACAATGTAAACGAGCAGCCTGGTTCAGCCTCTGTTGTACAGTCAGTCTCAACATCACTGAACAGCATCGGTTACTCAGGTATTGGTTACAAAACATCATCGGTTCGCGCTTTACCATTGGCTAAGAAAGAAGGCGGTAAATTCGTAGCAGCAACACCAGAAAATGCTGTCAGCGGTGCTTACCCACTGTCTCGTTTCTTATACGTTTATGTTAATAAAAAGCCAGGCGCATCTCTTCCTCCAATGGAAGCAGAGTTCCTGAAAATGGTACTGGCTAAAGTAGGTCAGGAAGTCGTTGTAAAAGATGGCTACATCCCATTGCCAGCAAAAGTTGTTGCTAAACAGATGGCTGATCTAGGCCTGTAAAAGCAGCCTACTAGACTCGCCAAGCAGGGAGTGTCGAAAGACACTCCCTTTTTGCGTTTATGATGCTCCGTAACATTAGTGTCACATAATTTGCTTATCCTATAGCCACTATTATCATGGATCCATTAGGACTACATTCCCCATGAGTATTGAAAACACATCAGCTCCTCAAATTGACTTCAACACGCCGGCCCAGCTGCGCATGCGTAAGTTTCGCGCACTTAAGGATAAACTGGCCTCAGGTGGTATTGCGGTTGGCGGCATTAGTGTCATCGTTGCGATTCTTCTGATTTTCTTCTACCTACTTTATGAAGTAATGCCGCTATTTCAGTCAGCTAAAGTGCAGCCATGGCAGCAAAATGAGCAGGCAATAGAAAGCTACTCAGTTCCAGGAAGTGGCAAGACGTTATATTTATCCATGGAAGAGCAGGCTGAAATTGGTGTTCGTGTTACTGATCAAGGAGAAGTCGTCTTCTTCAATACCTTGAACGGTTCAGTTATTAAATCCGAAACAATTGATATACCAGCTAACAGCAGCATTACTGGTCTTTCGACTATCTCAGATCCACTACGCCAATTTGCTATCGGTTTCAGCAACGGTGATGCACTGGTCATTCAACACAATTACACCTCTTCATACCCAGATGGTGAGCGCGTTATAACCCCCGCTTTGATTTACCCTTTAGGCAAAGCGCCGATACATATTGGTAACAGACCACTCAAGCTTTTAGGTATCTCTCATACTGAAGAAAATTGGAATTTAATCGGTGGTGATGAAACTGGGCTGACTCAGACTAAGATCTCTGTCGAAGAAAATATGATGACAGGCGAAATTGAGACGACAACGGAGTCTGAAGCGCTTCCTCAATTTAACCTAAAAGCGCAAAAACTTTTGTTGTTCCCAGACAGACGTTGGTTACTGGTGGCAGGTAAAAGCACACTTGCCGTTGTTGACCTTAAAGCCGAAGACGGTCCACGAACAACACAAGTAATTGAAGCGAGTAAAGGCAATATCACCAACTTCCAAATGCTGTTAGGTGGTAATGCTGTACTCATCGCCGATGATTTAGGAAAAGTATCTCAGTGGTTTCTTATTCGCGACGAAGACACTGATTGGAAATTCACTAAGATTCGTGAATTTAGTGGAGGCAACGCAGCCGTTGTTGACCTTACCATCGAGCACCGCCGCAAAGGTTTCGCCTCTATTGATGAACTAGGTACTCTGCGCCTGTTCAATACAACAGCTGAACGCAACGCACTCACCGCAACAGTTATTAAAGGTACTGCAGATAGCATCAGCTATGCACCACGCTCAAATGCCATGTTTATCGAAAAAGATGGGCAACTATCTTTACTAGAAATTCATAATGAGCACCCCGATGTTTCTTGGTCTGCTTTGTGGGATAAAGTCTGGTATGAAGGCTATGAAGAACCAGAGTATATCTGGCAGTCATCTGCGGCCAACAATGACTTCGAACCTAAATATAGCTTAATGCCATTAGCTTTCGGTACGTTGAAAGCCGCTTTTTATGCCATGTTATTAGGTACGCCACTGGCCATTTGTGGCGCAATCTATACTGCCTACTTCATGATTCCTGCGATGCGTCGTAAGGTAAAACCTTTCATCGAATTAATGGAGGCATTACCTACTGTTATTCTCGGTTTCCTTGCAGGCTTATGGCTGGCGCCATTTATGGAGAACCAGCTAGCAGGCATCTTTGTCACCCTTCTTTTCGTGCCTATCGCGATAGTTGCATTCGGCTTTGCCTGGGCACAGGTGCCTAACAAATACCGTTTCATGATTCCCGAAGGATGGGACGCTGCGCTCCTTCTTCCTGTCGTTATCCTCGCTACGCTATTCAGCCTATCTGTATCTGATGGTATAGAAGGCATTCTGTTTGGCGGTGATATGCGCCTATGGATGAGCAATGAACTAGATATCTCATACGATCAACGTAACGCGCTCGTTGTTGGTATTGCTATGGGCTTTGCGGTTATTCCTACCATCTTCTCAATTACAGAAGACGCTATATTTGCTGTACCGAAGCACCTTAGCTATGGCTCATTAGCGCTGGGAGCAACACCATGGCAAACACTCACACGTGTTGTGCTGCCAACAGCGAGTCCAGGGATATTCTCTGCCTTAATGATAGGTATGGGACGTGCGGTTGGTGAAACCATGATCGTATTAATGGCTACCGGTAACACCCCTATTATGGATATGAACATCTTTGAAGGAATGCGTACCTTAGCGGCCAACATTGCGGTAGAAGTACCGGAGTCAGAAGTTGGCAGCACTCATTACCGTATTTTGTTCCTCGCAGCCTTTGTTCTGTTCATGTTTACCTTTGTGGTCAATACATTGGCCGAACTGGTAAGACAACATTTACGTAAAAAATACGGTTCTCTGTAACCCATTGATGATTAAGGATTAAAG
The DNA here is from genome assembly GCF_000422765.1 of Neptunomonas japonica DSM 18939. GTDB lineage: Bacteria > Pseudomonadota > Gammaproteobacteria > Pseudomonadales > Balneatricaceae > Neptunomonas > Neptunomonas japonica. Next base: position 20,757 of record NZ_AUGR01000002.1, read on the forward strand.
ACGATGAAAGTCTCTTTTACAGAATGGACCAAATCCGGTTCACCATGGGTCTGGTTAAATGCAGGGGCAGTAGCCATCTGTGTGATTATGGTAGTAGGCCTACTTTCCCTGATTGCTGTACGTGGTCTTGGGCATTTTTGGCCTGCAGATATCCAGCAGGCAACATACTCTCTTAATGGTGAAAAAAGCCGTGTTATCGGCGAAATTGTAGAGTCGGAACAAGTGCCTGCTGAACAGCTGCGTGATGCCGGTGTTATCGTTCCTGAAGGAACACTAATGATGCGCCGTGACCTAATGAAGATTGGTAACCGCGATGTTACTGGAACCGACTTCACCTGGGTCTTGGATAATAACCTATCTGAGCGTAGTAACCCCGAAATGCTGTTCACCGCAGAGCGTCGTGAATGGGGTAATTTTTATGGTTACCTGCGTGCACTTAAGGAAGGCGATAAATTAGTTGGTCAATATGACGGCTATGAAAAAACCCCTGAGTACGTAGCATTATGGAAAGGCTTTGAAGCCAGCATTGAACGAGCCCTGATCATACGTAAAGACATTTACCAGATTGAGAAGCATGAAATTGGTTCTATTAACTATGAGCTTGAACGACTGCGTTTAAAGCAACGTGCGCTTGAGCTAAAAGAGGTTTCTGATCCAGCACCTTATGCAGAGATCGAAGCACGTAGAAAAGAGCTGAACACGTCTTACGAAGGGCTACAGCAAAGCTTGATTGACCTTTATACAGAAATCAATCGGGATACAATTATTGCTGAAGTATCTGGTGGCCAAGAGATCGATATTGCTGTCGCTAAAATTGTTCGCGCATTTCGACCAAATGACATGTCTGTCGGCGCTAAGCTGATTCACTATGCTGAAAAAATCAAAGAGTTCGTCTCAGATGACCCTCGAGAAGCAAACACAGAAGGCGGCATATTCCCTGCTATCTTTGGTACCGTGATGATGGTCGTATTGATGTCGATACTGGTCACACCGTTTGGTGTTATTGCAGCGGTTTACCTGCGTGAATATGCTAAACAAGGCTTTACTACTCGCCTGATTCGCATCGCCGTTAACAACTTGGCAGGTGTTCCATCAATCGTTTATGGTGTGTTTGGGCTTGGCTTCTTTGTTTACTTCCTTGGAGGTAACATCGATAGACTGTTTTATCCAGAAGCATTGCCATCACCTACTTTTGGTACGGGAGGTCTAGTTTGGGCATCAATCACACTCGCACTATTGACGGTACCGGTTGTTATTGTTGCCACAGAAGAAGGTTTATCACGTATCCCTCGTGCAGTGCGTGAAGGCTCGCTTGCTCTAGGTGCTACCAAAGCAGAAACCTTATGGAAAGTGGTATTACCGATGGCCAGCCCAGCCATGATGACTGGCGTTATCTTGGCTATTGCACGTGCCGCCGGTGAGGTAGCCCCGCTGATGCTAGTCGGGGTGGTTAAATTGGCACCAAGCCTACCGCTTGATGCTAACTATCCGTTCCTGCATTTGGACCAGAAATTCATGCACTTGGGCTTCCACATCTATGATGTTGGTTTCCAAAGCCCGAATGTCGAAGCAGCACGCCCCCTTGTTTATGCAACGGCTCTGCTTTTGGTTGCGGTTATTGCGCTACTGAATATTTCAGCGGTGCAGATTCGTAATCACCTCCGTGAAAAGTATAAATCGCTAGAAATGTAACGCTGTATAACGAATAACTTTGAGAAGGTTAGAATGAAAATGACAACTAACGCTAAAACACATGGTATCGATATCTCATCGTTGCAGCGTGAAGCCAGAACTTTAGATCTGGATACCGAAACAACGACGCTTAAAGTAAGAGATCTACGTTTATCCTACGGTGACAAAGAAGCACTCCATGGTATTAACATGGACATCCCTAAAAAGCGTGTAACCGCATTCATCGGGCCGTCCGGTTGTGGTAAATCTACTTTATTACGCTGCTTTAACCGTATGAATGATCTAGTAGATGGCTGTAATATTAATGGCCAGATTCTACTCGATGACAACAATATCTTTGATCGCACTGTCGATGTTGCTGATTTACGTCGCCGTGTGGGTATGGTTTTTCAGAAACCGAACCCATTCCCAAAATCAATTTATGAAAACGTTGCATACGGCTTACGTATTCAGGGCATTAAAAAGAAACGTGATATAGACGAAACCGTAGAGTGGGCACTGAGATCTGCGGCTTTGTGGGATGAAGTTAAAGACCGTCTACATGAAAGTGCGCTAGGAATGTCCGGTGGACAGCAGCAGCGTTTGGTTATTGCTCGGACGATCGCCGTAAAGCCAGAAGTTTTACTTCTAGATGAGCCGGCATCAGCACTGGATCCTATCTCTACGTTGAAAATTGAAGAGCTAATCCATGAGCTTAAAAACGATTTCACCATCGTTATCGTGACACACAACATGCAACAGGCAGCTCGCGTATCAGACTATACTGCTTTCATGTATATGGGTGACCTTATTGAGTTTGGTGTGACTGATACTCTCTTTACTAACCCAGAAAAGAAGCAAACCGAAGACTACATTACTGGCCGTTACGGTTAATAATAAAACATATAAACTTTTCGTTTGTGAATCACTAATAAGGACGGAGTACCGTTACCATGGAACTCACTAAAGATACCTATTCGACCCATATATCTCAGCAGTTCAATAATGAGCTTGAGCAGATCCGCACCGAACTTCTCACTATGGGTGGCATAGTAGAGCGCCAGGTGCACGATGCAGTGGAAGCACTATTAACCGGCGATGCCGAATTAGCAGAGCGTTCACGTCGTGTTGATAAACAAACCAACGACATGGAGCTGATGATCGATGAGCGCTGCACCACCATCATAGCTAAACGCCAGCCTGCAGCGAGTGATTTACGCCTAATCGTTGCCATCTCAAAAGCTGTTAATGATCTTGAGCGGATGGGTGATGAAGCCAGCCGTATTTGCCGTCATGCTATCGAGTTAGTAGAAGATGGTGAATCACAGCGTGGCTACCAGGAAGTACGTCATATCGGCAACTTGGTGCGCTCCATGGTGAAAGATGTATTAACAGCCTTTGCACGTAACGATACAGAGCTTGCCTATCACGTAGCCAAGCAAGATAAGGCAGTTGATCAAGAGTACCGAACAGCGATGCGCTCCCTCATGACTTATATGATGGAAGATTCGCGTGCAATCTCCAGCTGTTTGAATGTTATTTGGGTATTACGCAGCTTGGAGCGTATTGGAGACCATTCACGTAATATGGCTGAACATCTTATCTATCTTGTGAGTGGCACCGACGTACGTCACCAACCACTTTCAAAGATTAAGCAAACAGCAGGTATTAGTGAACCGGAAGAGCCTAAAGAGTAAATAGATCTACTTTATTGCTTAAAAAAAACAGCCGAGCCGGCTGTTTTTTTCTTTCTAGCATCCATCAAATCAGTAACAACTGACATATTCCACAAGTTTCGCTCGGTCTAGCCGCTATACATATGATAAGAAAACATAAGTGGTATTACACATGTCTAACGTTACGCTGAACCAATATGTTGTTTATGGCGACCTTAACTGCCCTTATAGCTATGCTTTACACGAACGCCTCAAAGCACTCAACCTTCTTGATAAAGTTGATTACCGCTTAGTAGAGCATGCACAAGATATTGGCCTCTATGAAAATACCCCCGATATGCTCGCAGAGCTGGCAAGTGATGTATTTTCAGTACGTAGTTATGCCAGTGAAATACCTATCTCTCTTCCGCCTGAACGCCCTGATAGCCGCTTTGCAATTCTATGTGTTATTGCTGCAGCACAAATCGATAGCCAAAAAGCCATTATTTTTAGAGATCTATTTTACAAAGCGATGTGGGTAGACGGCTTAGATATTGCGAGCCCTACGGTTATTTATGATTGTTTGGAAGCCGCGGGATTACCTACAGAATTGTCTATCGATATGGATGCCGAAGACATCCTCGATGAGTGGCAAGATCGCTGGGAAAACAGCCACACAGGATCACGAGTACCTGTTATTTTCTCACCTGACAACCGTAAATTAATTGGTCTAGCGTCAATTAATGAAGTGAGTGCTTTTTTTGCCGGGGAAGACAACAAGGTCGAATACGATTCTCGTCAAATGTGTAAGTACTCAGAACATCACACGATTGCCGTTTTCGCCAGCGAAGGCTTAACACTGGTGTGGCAGCTCATTGAGGCATTGCGCAGTGACTACAACATTCTCCTCCCGGCAACACTGGGCGACCTTAAACAGCAATTAGAATCTGCAGAGCAAACACCAGATCTTGTATTAATACACGCAACGGATGACTGGTTAAATAATCTATTGCTTTGCCAGCGCCTGATACAAAATATCAACAACACCTTTGTACCCATTGCGATAGTCGGCGCAGAAAGTGACGATCAACAAGAACTTAAAGCCTATGCACATGGCGCTTCTGATTACCTAGTTCAGGATCGTGCGGCGGGTATTATCCGTGCCCGTATCAGCATGATGCTAGAACTAAAAAGATCACGTGATTTTCTTGAGCGCTCAGCTCGTATTGATGGATTAACAGGCGTCAATAATCGTAGGGAATTTGAAAAGAGCTTAGAAATGGAATGGCGTCGCAGTGCCCGTACCCGCCAGCCACTCTCTTTAATCATGTTAGATGTTGACCATTTCAAAGCGTTTAACGATCGCTATGGTCACTTAGCCGGTGATAGTTGCCTGCGACGCCTTGCTGGCGTAATGCAAACAACGGTTAACCGCTCCCACGATGCCGTATGCCGCTATGGCGGTGAAGAATTCGCTATTTTATTACCTGATACCGACAAAAAAGGCGCTCAACGTGTAGCGCAAGCTATTCGCAATCAGATCATGCTATTGGGCATTGCTCACGACCGCTCATCAACAGGTTTAGTCGTGACGGTTAGCCAAGGTGTCGCCACCTTAATACCCTCTAGCAGTAACAACCCTCACGAACTCGTTGAACAGGCGGACCAAGCACTCTACAAAGCAAAAAGTAGCCAACGAAACTGCGTCGTCGCTGCTTAATCAATAAAATCAGCAAACGACGGGAAGCGCTTCTCTAGGCCTTCACGCCCCATCTCTTGCAGTAATCTAATATTGCGCTCGGGAATCTCTTCCGGATTCTCGTAATGCATCAATACCCGGCTCATTTGACCTTCGCGAATAATATGTACCATGGGGAACGGAGAGCGATTTGTCCAATGGCTCAAGTCATCAGGAGCAACGCCAGCAAACAGGTATGCCGGGTGAAAACTAGCGAGTTGAAACACACCTGATAGCCCTGCTTTTGCTAGCAGTTTTTCAAAATGGGCGAGTAAATCAAGATAATCATAAAAGTCAGCCAGCCCTTGCGGCATTATCAGCAAAGTTGTGGCGATCGTTTTCTCATCAGCATCTTGAATTAGGTTAAGCTCTTTTAAAAAAGAGCTGGCCAGCCCCTCAGCAGTTTGCGCATCACTAACGGCATAACGCAACGTATCGTGGCGCACCACAGGAGCAGCAAAAGGGCACAAGTTAAGACCAACCACAATAGTCTCAACCCACTCGCGGCTTAAACTAATCACGTCTTCATGTTTATATTCAATACTAGTGTTCTTTTTCATAGCGGCATCCTAATCCAAACAGCGCCAATGAACCAGTCAGATATACTGTTTATAGACAGATAAGGTAGAATATAGCCCGGTTAAATAAGGAAGACACTGTGCCCATTCCCTCTGCTCTGACCTCCATGAATTTTGATGTTCGCTGGACCGGCCTGCGACGCGTAACACGTTTGCATGCACCGCTGTGCTGGCAACGCTGGTTAACCGACCGTGCTTCATTAACACAACACCTACTCAACGCCAGTAATGGCAAGTTTCGTGTAGAGGTAGTACGCCAAGGCTGGGCTCGCCCTACCCGTTCTGAAGCTCTCGCGCTAGGTATACCTCTTCGCCAGCTGGCCTTAATTCGCGAAGTCCATTTGTTAGGCAACGATCAAGTATGGGTTTATGCGCGTTCAATCATTCCTGCATCCACAATGACAGGACGTGAGCGCCAGCTGAGTCATGTGGGAAACCGTTCTCTGGGCAGCGTCCTGTTTAGTGATCCAACCATGCACCGTGGGCCACTACAAATTTCACGCTTACGTCTATCCAACCAACAAACTGTGTGGGCGCGTCGCTCTAAGTTTTTCCTATCAGGGAAACCGCTTCTCGTGTGTGAAGTTTTTCTCCCGGCACTGGAGCAGGTACACTACACTCCATAATTCAAACTTGCCGATACTAATTCCATGTCAGAAACCATACCAAAACCTGCTTTATCCCTTCGAGAGCGCTTTGCGATCTATATTGATCTAACAAGGTTTAATCGTCCCGTTGGCAGCTACCTACTTCTTTGGCCAACACTCTGTGCGTTATGGATAGCAGCAGAAGGCATCCCTGATACCAAACTCATCATTATCTTTGTATTAGGCGTATTCCTCACTCGCTCAGCCGGCTGCGTTATCAATGACTTTGCTGACCGAAAGATAGATGCACACGTTAAACGTACCTCACAACGCCCGTTGGCAACCGGTCGTATTAGTAGTAAAGAAGCGCTGACTCTATTTGCCGTACTGATGCTAATTGCTTTTAGCTTGGTACTTTTTACTAATAAAATGACTATCTTGATGTCATTTGGCGGGCTGTTTCTAGCCTCTTTATACCCCTTCATGAAACGTCATACTCACTTACCACAAGTAGTTCTCGGTGCTGCTTTTGGTTGGGCTATTCCGATGGCTTTCACTGCTGTAAACGAATCAATTCCTACCATCGCATGGCTCATCTATATCGCCAAAATACTATGGACGGTAGCTTACGATACTATGTATGCCATGGTTGACCGTGACGATGATTTGAAAATCGGTGTGAAATCGACAGCCATTTTATTTGGGGATTTAGACAAGGTAATTATTGGTACTTTACAGCTATTGACCCTCATAATTTTCCTTTTAGTAGGCCAGCAACTTAACTTTAGTTGGAGCTTTTATTTAGGCTTAGCGATCGCTGCCATTCTCTTTATATACCAACAATTTTTAATTAAAGACCGAGAGCGTGAGCCGTGTTTTAAAGCGTTTCTGAACAACCATTATGCTGGGTTAGCACTTTTTGCAGGCATTTTTCTGCACTATATGACACTTTAAGACATAGATGTAACATTTATGTCATATAAAAGCAGTGTAATACTCCCGACATATTTTATGCGTAGGGACGGTTAACATGTCTACTAGTAAACAAGTTCTAATTGTTGATGATGAAGCACCCATTCGTGAAATGATTGCTGTTGCTCTGGAAATGGCAGGGTATGAATGCAGCGAAGCAGACAATGCACAAACAGCACATGCCATGATTGTTGACCAGCAACCTGACATGATTTTGCTCGATTGGATGATGCCCAACATGAGCGGCATCGAGCTAGCACGACGCCTGCGAAAGGATGAAACCACTGCCGACATTCCCATCATTATGCTGACAGCCAAAGGCGAAGAAGAAAATAAAATAAAAGGCTTAGAAGCTGGTGTTGATGATTACATCACTAAACCATTTTCTCCTCGTGAGCTAGTTGCTCGTCTAAAAGCAGTGTTAAGACGCGCCACTCCTAAAGGTATTGAAGACCCGGTCTCTGTTGACGGCTTAACACTTGATCCCGTGTCACATCGCGTCACATCGAATGAAAGCCCTATCGACCTTGGACCAACCGAGTTTCGCTTATTACAGTTCTTTATGACCCATCAAGATCGTGCATATTCACGAGGCCAGCTGCTGGATATGGTATGGGGTGGTAACGTTTATGTAGAAGAACGAACGGTTGATGTGCATATTCGCCGCTTGCGTAAAGCGTTAGGTAATCAACATGATTATCTGGTACAAACCGTCAGAGGTACGGGTTATCGTTTCTCAACAAAAGTAGCTTAATTAAAGCCGCTTAATACTACAGAGTTAAACGGATTTTATGCAAAACTCGCCACATGCATCTTTCGGTAACCTTATTATTATTGCACTCATATCTGCAACAATAGGGTTACTTATCGGATACCTGAGTTGGGGCTTAGTTATTGGCTTATCTATCTGGTGTGTTGTACAAATACGCCAGACAGAAAAGCTTAGAAACTGGCTACAACGCTCCGATACCGTACCGCCAGAAGCACAAGGGCCGTGGGGCGATATTTTTGATGATTTAGCACGTATTCAAAAGCGCCAACAAGGTAAAACCAAGCAGTTAAAAGATATCATTGTGCGTTTTCAGCAATCATCATCGGCTCTTGCTGATGCTTTTGTTATTATTGATCAGCATAATAATCTTGAGTGGTGGAATTTATCTGCAGACCGTTTGCTTGGCCTCAAAGCATCGGCTGACCGTGGTAAACCTGTCATTAACCTATTGCGTGACCCTCGCTTCATTCGCTATTTCCGCAAAGGTAATTATGAAGATCCACTGCAACTACCAAGCCCAGTGTTAAATGATACTGTTCTGCAATATCAGATTACAGAATTTGGTTTTGGCGACCGCCTTTTAGTCGCCCGAGATATCACACAGCTAGTCCGGCTTGAGCAAACAAGGCAGGATTTTGTCGCCAACGCCTCTCATGAATTACGTACTCCGCTCACCGTTATTCGCGGCTATTTAGAAACCTTCCTAGACCAAGAACTACCAAAGCCACTAACGCGTGCCATGAATCAAATGCAAATTCAGGCGAGCCGAATGGAAAGTTTAGTCGCTGACTTACTCTTTTTATCACGCTTAGAAGCTAGCCAGCATATTCCAGATGAGAACCCAATACGTATTCAAGAAATGCTCAACGCTATCCAACAAGATGCTCTTATTTTGGCGCGCTCACAAAATAAAGAACATGACATTACGCTAAACATAGACATGGAATATGACCTACTAGGCCAACCTCAAGAACTCCACAGCGTGTTCTCAAACCTAATATTTAATGCTGTCAGGTATTCACCACAAAAAGGCAAAGTCGATATCCAGTGGTGGATTGATCAGGAAGGCGGACATTTTTCGGTACGGGATAATGGTTTAGGTATTGAGTCTATTCATTTGTCACGTCTGACCGAAAGGTTCTATCGTGTTGACGAGGGGCGCTCCTCTTCAACAGGAGGAACAGGGCTAGGGCTAGCTATAGTCAAACATGCCTTACATCGACATGGAGCCAAACTGACTATTGACAGCCAGCTTGGCAAAGGCAGCTTATTCAGCTGCCACTTTTCTCTCGATATGTTAGACAAAGTAAAGCCCTTAGATTCTATTGTCTAAGGGCCTCCTTAATGACCCACATTTTGATTAGAGCAATGCTCTTCGCACCAAAATAATGTCGCACCAATAACAGCAGCCGGCATCATAATTAGATTCACCAGCGGTATCATCATGCCAATTTGAACAAGGGCGCCAAAGCTAAGTGATGTTAAGCGCCGTTCAGCCAACATAACCTTCATTTGTCTAAAGCTTACTTTATTGTTATCCATCGGATAATCGCAATACTGAATAGCCATCATCCACGCACCAAACAAAAACCATAAGAAAGGAGCAATCACATTCACAACGGGAATAAAGCTAATGATCAGTAATAAAAGCAACCGTGGTAAATAATAAGCAACTTTCGATAGTTCACGCTGCAACGCACGAGGAACGGTAGCCAGCATCCCTTTCCAGCCTTCATCCTCCATAACGGCTCCACTACGCATCTTCTCAACCTTCTCTGATAGGAAACCATTAAAAGGTGCAGCTATCAGGTTAGCGACCATTGAGAAGCCGTAATACACCGTAATTAATACCAATACAGCAAACAGCGGCCACAACAACCAATCAAGGAACGACATCCACTGCGGTAGTTGCCCCAGCCAATAATTAACCCAGCCATCAAATTCATTTATCAGCAACCAAATTGCACCGGAAAAGATAAATATGTTGATCAACATTGGTATCAATACAAATTGCCGAATGCCGGGTTCAGGTAACATACTGAACCCTCTGAGCAAATACCCTGCTCCTTTTACCGGATTGCCTCGCATTTTCCCTCCTAATATTAAACGATGAAATTAACCGCAAGACGTAAGACCAAACCAACGATCATCATCATGCCTGCACGGTTAACCTTGAACTCTTTAGGGCTAAACTCAATGGTAGGCTGCCAGAACATCACTAAAGACTTAAAGTCTTTTGTTCTACCGGCATACATGGCCAGAGATACCAAAAAAACAATAAGACCACCCCAAAACAGTATTTGTTCAAGTAATACCAAAAAGTACATGTTTTCTCACTTATCAGCCGATTTTAAAACAGATAAGACTAACAGAATTGCTTTGTTCAGGCTGCAAAGATAACCTCTAATATTTTGAAAATAGCTAATCACTTAGACGAACTATTAAGGCCCACTCAGGAGAAAACCCATGAAAGCGATCCGAATTCATACCTTCGGTGGACCCGAAGCATTAGTTTATGAAGAAGTACCAGAACCGCAGCTTAAAGCAGGAGAGGTTCTCGTTAAAAATCATGCCGCTGGCGTTAACCCTATTGATTGGAAAACCTGCAGTGGCGGTGGTGCCGCGCCATTTATTGGCGACCTACCGTTTACGCCGGGCTGGGAGTTCTCAGGTACCGTCATTGCCTGTGGGGCCGATGTATCAGGTTTTACATCGGGAGATCACGTCTTTGGTTTTGTGAGGTTTCCTAGCGCAGCAGGGTGTTATGCCCAAGAAATTGCAGTGCCTTGTGATCAAATTAGTCTGCTACCCGCGCAGTGTAACCTAACAGAGTCTGCAGGACTTTCACTAGCAGGGCTTACTGCATGGCAAGCACTTTTCGATAAAGGACAGCTGCTCGCCAAGCAAAAGGTTCTGATTCTGGCAGCTGCAGGAGGTGTCGGCCACTTAGCGGTTCAACTCGCAAAATGGAAAGGCGCCACGGTTATAGGTACCGCATCACAGGCAAACCAATTATTCCTTACTCAACTAGGCTGTGATCAAGTCATTGATTACAACCAGCAGCATGTGAGTGATGCAGTACAAGATGTTGACTTAGTCATTGACGGTGTTGGCGGACAAACAGCGATAGAGGCTCTCGCCTGTCTGAAAGGGTCTGGCACAATGGTCACGCTTCCCTCGGTAACAAAAGATGAAGTTATCGCTGCAGGTAAAGAGCGAGGGCTCAATGTTTTGCCCCTGCGTGTTGAGCCAAATGCCGAGCAACTCCAATCATTAGCTCAGCTTAATGCGAGCAAGCTATTACGTTTAAACGTTACAGCAACCTATCCTATAGAGAATACAGCTGACGCTTTTAAAGATATTGCATCCGGCCATACCCAAGGCAAGGTAATTCTTACTATATAAACCATAGCTAACAAGCCAAGGTCATAACTTTTAAAAATCTATGACCTTACGCTTTGTGCGTTAAATGTACGCACCGTTTGAACTGCCATCTGTAAATAACGGCTTCTGTCTGCTTTATCTTCAATTTCAAACGCGAGTGCTTTAATAAGTTCAGCTATTTTGCTTCTCTTTACTCCGTGTGTCGCTTTCCAGTCAGCGTATGCATCATCAAATACAATTTCAGCCGCGGGCCCTATATGTTCAGCGAGACCTTCTTGTAAATTTCCCATAAGCCCTGTCAATTCAACTTCTACACGTCTTTGGCTTTCAGTGTTTATTGGCGCTGCATGAACAACAGGTGGCTCTACATTAGGGGGTATTAGCTGCTTTTTAATACGTCCCAATGAAGATCTCACGCTGGTATTAATCAATGCCAGGTTGACGTCTTTGTCAGTCAGCAACGCTAATACCGTTTCATCGGCGATGTAATAACCAATTAATAAACTCTCCTCCAACTCAATAAATATTTCTCGATGGCTGCAGCCCATACCTTCAACAGCCATAAACATTTGATAAACAACCCTACAAGCACCCATCAGGTTCTCTTCAAGCGTCTCTGGAAATGTTGAGGCCATCATTTCGTCAGTGCTCATCAAACAACTATGATGTATCCCACCTAAACGTTCAAAATCTTTTAGTATCTTCTCCATTTCAGTTAACTCCACTGCAACAAGTCATCGACTTGCTGTTTGAGTGTCCTAACAGAGACTCGGTTTGAAGACTGCACCCCTAGGGCCTTTTCCCCCCCAATAAACACTGAAAGGTTGTCCTCTTTACTGCTCTTTATACAAATATTTTGAACGGAACCTAAACCAGAGGCTTCTTCAAAGACATTAACCACTCCAGCAACAAAGCCCACAAAGTCATTTACGTCTGTCGACTCAATAGAGGATGTAATAATCTCGCCCATATCATCCGTTAATACAGCCCCACGAACGCCTTTCAGATTCATCACATCATCAATAATTGAGTCTTTCATAACGACCTCCTCTCCCAGGTAATCCTGAATGGCAAAGTGGGCGTCATCCTGTGGCAATTCCACTTCTTCGAATAATGTTTCTTCTTCGCTACCCAGTGCCTGGCTAGCAAGCTCAGACCAACCATCAAAGGTAACTTTATCGCCCACCAGCTCTTTTACTAAGGGCAGTACACTGCTCGCTTTACGTGCATCAATAAAACGCACGGATGCTTCAATGCCCAGCTCTAACAGCGCTTTCTGATACTCAAGCAATCCTGGATCATCTCGTAAATCAGAACGAGTAACGCCTAAAATGACTTTTTTTCGAGCGATCAGTTCTGCAAATTCTTGCGAATAATATTTAAGATCACGCATGGGATAATTACGTGTGTTATCCACTAAAAAGACAATACCAGCACAATCTGCTGCCAGATTATTGGCAAGTAATTCCCACATAAATTTGAAACGCGCTTGCCCCGGCGTACCGTAAAGCTGTACACCTTCGTTATCATTAAGTGTGAGGCATCCATAATCCATTGCTACAGTTGTCGTGGCCTTGCGTAACCCCGTCATATCAGAAGCTTTCGCTTCTGTTTCAAGATTATGATGGCCGTCACAAACCGCACGGATAGCCGACGTTTTACCGGCGCCTACAGGGCCAATAAAGAGTAACTTGTGATAATGCATGCGTACCCAAAATTATTATTGTTATTACGCGATGGTGTCAGAGGAGTTCCTACCGACTACTTTTTGCTCAGCATTTAGTCTAAGCAGATATTAAAAATAGTCGATATAAGCAGATTATTGAAGTAACAGACTGTTGTTCTTGTGAGAATGACGAAAATAAATGACGAATTGCCTGTTATTGGCTACAAAAATATTTTTGCTGTTTCATTAAAAAACGACAACCCTCGCCTTTAATATTATTGTTCCAGCAATAATATTTGGCCCAAGCTTTATCATCTTCAGTCGGTGTTTCACGGTATTCAGGCACACCATCACAAAAGCCTTCACTTGCTTTTGCTTGGCTCAAGCATGCTTTCAAAAACACACCCTGATTAACCGTACAACTAAACCCTAGGCACCCATCAAATTGTTGTAATGCAGTATCCAAACAGTTTTGTTGATCCGTTGCCTGACCATAAGCCTGACCGTCTTGCTTAAACTGTGCAGTAGTCACCGCCCTTTCCTGATTAAAGTCCGCCAGCCAGCTCTCTCTGTTTAACCAACCATAGATCGCAGCAACAACCAGTATCAACAACATGATTAAGAGTGATTTTTTGAACATAATATATTTTCTACATTCCGAAATTAGCTGCGTTTATACAGACCGATAATACAAAAAAACAACCCGATAACAGAGAGCAGCATGCCACCATTTACAAACTGGGGATGCCTTGCCATATAAGGAATGAAAGAATGATTATTCTCTTGATCACAAACGAGTAGCTCATAATTAAATGAACCACCTAGGTCTAAGCAGTCACCGACGAGGGACTGCTCATACATGTAGCCCCCCATGAGCAATAAACAAGGGACTACCAGCAGTATTAATCCAATTCTGAGCATTAGGCGTCTTCGTCACTTATCCCAATATTACTAACACCCTGATTATGTGCTAGCTCACGTAACTCGCCTATAAAGGTTTTATCCAGCTGTTTAATCTTCATTAAACGTTCAACCACTTCTTCCTGAAATTCATCTTCTTGAACCATCAAGTCATGATTGTTGATCAGACGAAGTATCTCTACATCTGACATCTGGTCATCGCCTTCAGATATTTCGATAAACATCGCGACGCATTCTCGAGAAACGCTCCCCACAGCGATCGCTTCATCAACATCCGCTTCCAAGATACATATCAGCGTTGAATACAAAGAGACAACGGCATCTAATGCCGGTGACGCACCATACATTTCATGCTCATCAAGATCGGGCATGTTGGCATCGACTCTATCTAGCTGCACCTCAAAATTCATTTTGGCACCGCCAGGTACCAGTGACTGCCACACACCGTCCAATACTGTTTCCAGCTGTTTCAGATCACCAAACTCAACTAGCTTATTAAAAAGCACAAAGTTCGGAAACTGACGCTCGGTTACTGCAACACAGTAAGCGGCCAATTTTTTATGATCCAGTGAGCGTAATTGCGCCTCTACGGGCAGTCTATCAGTCATATATAGATCTCTGCTTGGGTAAGTAACACCGCTATTGTAAGGGATTTAGAGGATTTTGCAGCCATCGAGTAGATAAACCGGTGGAATTACGGATAAATATAGCGGATTTTTGTTGTTATACTTTTAAATAACACAACTTTAGAACCTATCTTGCTAATAAGAGAAGAATAATGCAGAGCAATTTTCTTAGTCAGTTAGTCCGATTACTCGATGGTCTCAGCGAATGGACAGGGCGAACCGTATCTTGGTTAACCTTGTTTATGGTGATCGTCACGTTTGTAATCGTTGTTATGCGCTACGTATTTAATGTAGGCAACATAGCCCTACAAGAATCAGTAGTTTACATGCACAGTTTTGTTTTCCTCTTAGGTGCAGCTTATACACTCAAACATGATGGTCATGTGCGTGTAGATATATTCTATCGCCCGTTAAGTGAACGAGGTAAAGCCTGGATAAATATCTTTGGTATTTTATTACTCTTATTCCCTGTCGCCGGTTTTATCGCCTACATCTCATGGGAGTATGTAGCATCGTCATGGTCGCTTCTGGAAGGCTCTCAAGAATCCGGAGGTTTAGATTTTCGGTATATTCTCAAAACAGCATTAATCGCTATGCCTGTCTTAATTATCCTGCAAGGGATATCAGAGCTTTGCCGTTGCATTCTCGTGCTAACAGGCCAGGGGCACCTCCTTGAAGAAGATGTATCGGAGCACACAGTATGATGGAATACCTTTCTCTCTTTCTTTTTTTAGGCGCGGTCATCGTCCTATTAATGGGTTACTCCGTTGCCTTTTCTCTTGCAGGAACCGGTCTTCTTTTTGCGGGCATAGGAGCGTTAACCGGGCACTTTGACTCTGTTTTTCTTGAGGCAATACCCAACCGATTATTCGGTATCATGAATAACGAAGTACTGATCGCGGTACCCTTGTTCGTTTTCATGGGCGTCATGCTGGAGAAATCCAAAATTGCCGAAGGGCTTCTCGACACAATGTCGATACTCTTTGGATCAATGAACGGCGGCTTAGGCATCTCAGTAACCATCGTAGGAATGCTGCTAGCAGCCAGTACCGGTATTGTCGGTGCGACCGTAGTAACAATGGGCCTATTATCCCTGCCGACCATGTTGCGCCGTGGTTATGACCCTCAGGTTGCCTGTGGCGTTATATGTGCTTCTGGGACTCTAGGGCAAATAATCCCACCTTCTATCGTGTTGGTACTTTTGGGAGACGTGATTAGTTCCGCGTATCAGCAGTCGCAGATCGACCAAGGTTTATTTTCTCCTGAAACCGTTACGGTGGGTGACCTCTTCTTAGGAGCACTCATTCCGGGGCTATTACTGGTATTTGCCTATACGCTTTATATCGTAGGAAAAGCCGTTATCTCGCCTTCCTCTGTTCCTGCTATTCCTAAAGAAGAACGTGATGCAGTAGATAACCTTTGGGGCAAGGTTCTTAGTGCTTTAGTGCCACCCATTTTACTTATAGGTTTGGTCTTAGGCTCAATTCTAGGCGGATTAGCGACACCGACAGAAGCGGCTGCCGTGGGTGCGGTTGGAGCGGTGGTGCTGGCTATCTTTAAGCGTAACTTCAATCTGGAGACGTTGACTGGCGTAATGCGCTCGACGACTCAGGTCAGTTCGATGGTATTCATTATACTGGTTGGCGCATCTATATTTTCACTGGTGTTTCGTGGTTTTGGTGGCGATGACATGGTGCGGGACTTTTTAACAGACCTGCCTGGTGGCGTCTGGGGAGCCCTAGCAGTGGTTATGCTAGTTATGTTCTTACTCGGGTTCTTCTTAGACTTTATTGAAATCACATTTGTTGTTGTTCCTATTGTCGCCCCAATCTTGCTGACCATGGGGCTCGACCCAATCTGGTTGGGCATTATGATTGCACTTAACTTGCAAACATCGTTCCTCACGCCCCCCTTTGGCTTTGCCCTGTTCTACTTACGAGGCGTTGCTCCTGAGTCCATTTCAACAGGGCAAATTTACCGAGGCGTCATCCCCTTCATTGCCATACAGCTCACCATGCTAGGACTATTAGCCGCTTGGCCAGCGTTAGCAACCTGGTTACCTCACGCTGTTTACGGATAAGGGTTAGCCCACCATCTAAAAAGAGGAGCTGTAGATCTTTTATCTACGGCTCTTTTTTTGGGCTGCTATATGGGTGGATTGTGCTAAAAGTGGACATCCAGGGAAAACAGAGACTAGTCAGAAACCAACTCAATGCGAGCTCGGTAACATAGCTTGCTTTACTTCTGAGTGCCCTAACAATCAATATTGGGTAAATTGAACTTAGGTACTTGGCGTTACATATTGCCTTTTTAGAGTCTTTCATGTGAAATGTTCTCTAACAAATTTACAGATGTAGAAGAGTTTTAACTATGGCATCTGAGCTTTTAAACAACCAGCTCCTGTTTACTGATGACAGCCCTTTTTCTCTGCTGAATGAGTCACGTCGACTTCAGCTATCAAAAGACATGAAGTCTTCTAAATTGTCTTCAGGAGAGATCATTCATCAAGCAGGAGATACAGCAGAAGGGATTTTTTGTGTGTTATCTGGTGTGGTTCGCTTCAGTAGCAGCGATAGTGAAGGGCGCTATACGCTGGTTCAGGACCTTCTTCCTGGAGATTGGTTCGGGTTTATGGGTTATTTTGGTGAGGGCACTCGCCCGCAGGATGCTAATGCGTTGGAGTCATGCCACGTCGCGTTTATGAAAGGGGTCTATCTGGATGAGATATTAGATGAATACCCAGAGATATATCGTTCAATTTTGAGACAGGTCGCGCTATATAGTACTGATTTTTTTGATCGCTACTTCGGAGCAGTTAATCTCTCGTTACGCACCCGTATAGCTCAAATGCTGTTGAAGGTAGCGCAGTGGCAATCAACACAGGCTTTGAATATAACTCAAACCGATCTGGCCTCGCTGCTCGGGGTAACTCGAGAGGCCGTGGGCGTTCATCTGAATGAACTACAAAATATAGGCGCAATTGAATTGGGATATAAAAAGATAAAACTAAAAGATCCCACATTATTATCAGCCCATTTTTCTTAGTAACTGCAATCTTGATTGCAGAGTTTAATCGCAGTGTTGCTTAAAGTGAGGTTTTTAATCTATAGATTGAGTACATTGTATGAAAAGAACAGTTTTGTTAATAGGCAGTATGTTGTTGTCTGGCCTAACATTCGCAAAAGATTTACCCACCGTCGAAGTACTAAAAACTACATTTGCGCAGCAGATAGCTAAAACAGCCTATACAAATTGTGTCGAACAAGGGTTTACGCCATCGGTGAGCATCGTTGACCAACAAGGCACACTGATATATTTCCAGCGCGGTGAGGATACTGGCCCTCATTCAGCTAAAACAAGTTTTCGTAAAGCATACACTGCTGCTTCACTGAAAATGCCAACGTCAACACTGGCAGTTTTTGTCGATATGCCAAAATTTTCTCAACTGGCCAAAATGGGCGATGATATTCTACTTCTACCTGGTGGTTTACCAATAACAAACAATGGTGCTGTCATTGGCGGAATCGGTATGTCTGGAGCACCCTCCCCTGAGCAGGAAGAAAAATGTGCCGCTGATGCTTTAGCAACCGAATTTAATTAAGCTATTTGATGAGAAGCTGCTTGGACTTTCCTCAACAGAGCACACTTATCTAGTGCTAGGTAAGCTGAAGTATGCTTTTGCTGATGTCTGCAGACTATTTTTTACACGGACACACAAAAAAGCCGGCTAATGCCGGCTTTAAATTGAAGCGTTGTTATCTAAGCAAACTTAAACAGGGTTACGTGCGTTGAGGTAAGCCTGTTCAGATACTTGATGCCATTTCGTTGCTTGGTCACGGAATTTAACGAACGAATCAAATACTTTCTTCGTCATCTCATCGTTAGCCGCTTCTTCAGCAATAACTTCATCAGACAGTGATTTCAGAGTAGCCAGTACATCGTCTGGGAACTTACGGAGTTGCACATTATGTTCGTTAACCAACTGCTCAAGCGAACGGTTATTCTTCGCTGTGAAGTCAGCCAGCATATCTTGGTTAGCCACACGAATAGCATTTCGTACGATGACCTGCAGATCCGTTGGTAGTTTCTCGAATGCTTCTTTGTTCATGAAACACTCAAGTGTTGTACCTGGCTCATGCCAACCCGGGTAGTAGTAAAACTTAGCCGCTTTATGCAAACCAAATGCAGCATCGTTGTACGGGCCAACCCACTCAGTTGCATCAATGGCACCCGACTGTAGCGCAGGGAATATTTCACCACCAGGAAGTAGCACAGGCGTACCACCAGCACGCTTAAGTACTTCACCACCTAAGCCAGGCATACGCATTTTAAGGCCTTCAAGATCAGCCACAGAGTTGATCTCTTTATTGAACCAACCACCCATCTGCACACCGGTATTACCCGCAGCACCCGGCACAAGACCGAATGGTGCATATGTTTCTTCCCATAGCTCCATACCGCCACCATGGTACAACCAGCTGTTCATCTCTTGAGCTGTTAAGCCAAAAGGTACCGCTGCAAAAAACTGTGCTGCACGACTTTTACCTTTCCAGTAGTAAGAAGCGCCATGACCCATTTCCGCCGTTCCGCGCGAAACTGCATCAAAAATTTCCAGCGCGCCAACTAACTCTTTAGCACCGTAAACTTTTACTTCAACTCGGCCACCGGTCATTTCAGTGATCAGCTTAGCCAAGTTATTTGCACCCACACCTAAACCAGGAAAGTTCTTAGGCCAGGTGGTTACCATTTTCCACTTAAACTCTGGCGCAGCCTGAGCTGCGGTAGACATCATGGCACCTGTTGCTACGGTTGCAGCTCCGGCACCTTTTAGAAATTGACGACGCTTCAAAGGCCTACTCCTTACGTTATTATTTTTCAGTGATTTACAATAAACATAGCATGCACTATAAGCCCCTGCAACGATCACTAACAGCTCTTTTATTACGTACGTGGTATTACCCAGATGGCAAAAAACAATCAGTAAAAAGTTACATGTTTTGTAGAAAAGTAATTGCGCTATCGCGCGGATAAAATCCAATGAAATTATGTGCTTTCATATTTCGTTGATATACTGATACGTTACGTAACAGCGCTTAACGAGAATTACTTTTGAACGCAGCAAACTTACTAAAGTCAATTACAGATGCTCTGCCTAAGCTTCGCAAATCGGAGCAAAAAGTTGCAGACTTTGTGTTGGCTAATCCTCAGGAAGTTATCCACATGCGTATTGTGGACCTCGCCTCAGAAGCAAATGTCAGTGAGCCTACCGTCGTCAGATTTTGCCGTGCTCTACACTATGATGGCTTTCAAGATTTCAAGCTAACGCTCGCTCAAGGGTTAGCCAGTAACCCCAACTTCGAACAGTTTGCATTGGACTCTAAAGATACTGTTTCTGAGTTTAAGCAAAAGATTTTCGATTCAATGATCGGTAATTTAATCGATATTCGTGACAAGCTAGACGCAGAAACACTAGAAAATGCGATTGACGCATTAGTAAAAGCAAAACGTATAGAGTTTTACGGGTTTGGGGCTTCCGCTGCAGTGTGTAGTGATGCACAACACAAGTTCTATCGTTTACAAATCTCTGCAGCAGCTTATTCTGACCCGCACATGCAAACGATCTCTGCTGTTTCTATGTCAGCTGGCGATGTTGTTGTTGCCGTCTCGCAAACAGGACGCACCAAAGATTTACTGCATACGGTTAAGCTGGTCAAAGAAACTGGGGCAACCGTCATCACTCTATGCCCTGGAAACACACTGCTCGCTGATTTAGCTGATATCGCTATTCATATTGATGTCGAAGAAGATAAAGACCTCAGCACGCTGATGTCTTCGCGTGTTCTTCATCTTGTTGCCATTGATGTACTTGCTGTCGGCGTGGCTATGCGCCTTGGCCCAGCGTTACTGGATCATTTGAAAACTATTAAACGTAGCTTGCGTAGCCTACGACAAAACGATAAACGCCTCTTAGCAAAACCTGATACTGAAGTATAAGGTCATCAGCTGCTTTCTTAATATTTCTGCAATCTGAATACACTAACCTGCCTTTAACACATAGCGGATCAAACACTGGGGAATTAAAAAATCCACCTTTCGCTATGCCGTCATTTTATATCAAGAAACAGCCTGCCTAAGCACGACTCTATTTAAAGGCAGGCCATGATAAAAGGTTGATAATGATGTTAAAGCAAAATGCTAACCCGCTAAACGAAGTACAGCTTGAAATCATGAACGCGCTAATGGGCTATGAAGACGATAAAAACCTTATCAGTAAAAAACAGGCAACAAAGCGCCTTTTTAAAGCCAGACGTGCCATTGAAGAACGCCGGGAAAGGCATAGCCTAGCAAAACATATAGATAGAGAAGCCTGGTACGATTCGCTTTAGGCTTCTCTACTGAGGAGGGCTATTGGTGCTCTGGATAAATAATATTCAGAGGCACAGAGTTACCACCATCCATGACGATAGCTGCATGGTGACGTTTTAATTGGCGTGGCTCTGAAGCTCCACAAGAGTGAGCGATAATCTCTACTTCATGCACTAAATTGTGATGAAAATGAGCAACTCGCTCAGCCTTGCTCTCCGGCACTAAGCCCTGCTGCAAATCAGGATCATGCGTTGTAATACCTGTTGGACAGGTATTTTTATTACACTGCAAAGCTTGTATACAGCCCAAAGCAAACATAAATCCACGCGCACTCACCACAAAGTCTGCACCGATGCATAATGCCGCTGCGACATCTGTTGGGTTGATCATTTTGCCGGATACAATCACGCGTATACGCTCACGCAGCTCGTGTTGATGTAATTTGTTTACCAAAATCGGCAGGCTTTCACGCACAGGTAAACCCACACTGTCCATTAAAGGCATTGGCGCAGCGCCGGTACCACCATCCGAGCTATCCAGAGTAATAAAGTCTGGAGCATTTTCGATACCACGCTTGTTAACCGCCTCAAAAAACTCATCAAGCCATTCAGTGGTACCTAATACTAATTTAAATCCACACGGTTTTCCGGTCACCCTACGGATTCGTTCAACGGTATTCAGTAGATCATCAATAGAGGCTATATCAGCATGTCGGTTCGGGCTGATAGACGCTTGCCCTTCTGGAATACCTCGAATTTCAGCAATGGCTTTACTCACTTTCTCTGCGGGTAAAATCCCGCCTTTACCGGGTTTCGCCCCTTGAGACAGTTTAACTTCAAACATTTTCACCTGAGTAATAGCGGCTTTTTCTTTCAGCTTTTCATCACAAAGCCCGCCATCGGCATCCCTTACACCATATTTAGCCGTTCCTATCTGGTAGACAAGGTCACAGCCTCCTTCGAGATGGAAAGGAGATAAGCCCCCTTCACCGGTATTCATCCAGCACCCTGCTTTAGCCGCTCCATGTGAAAGTGCTTGAACAGCAGGCTTTGATAAAGCGCCATAACTCATGCCTGAAACATTAAAGAACGACGGAGCATCGTAAGGGTGTTCGCAGTAAGGCCCAATACGTGAAGGTTGAGAAGAAGCGGCGTCTTCAGAAAGCGTCGGGAAGGGGCAGTTAAGAAAGTAATGAGTGCCGGGACGGCGAAGGTCACGTGTTGAGCCAAAAGCGATGGTGTTGTCTATATTCTTTGAGGCCCTATATACCCAGCTACGTTGTGCGCGGTTAAAGGGTAACTCCTCTCGGTCCATGGCAAAAAAGTATTGGCGAAAAAACTCACCCATATGCTCAAATAAATAACGGAAGCGCCCAATTAATGGGTAGTTACGTCGAATTGTTTGAGCTGTTTGATTCTTATCATTACGATAGAGAATGAAGCCTGTAACCAATAGAGCGACCACAACTAGCAAGAATAGAATCCCAATAGTTGCTATAAAATTGATAGCAAAAATAGTAACCGTATCGCTCATCATTTATCCCCTAATTCATTGATAGGCCAATCCTACTCTAACGTTAGTGTAGGCGAATATAGTCATATTAAATTAACTTATCCACAGGCTTAATTAACAAACCTAAAAACAATATCATTAAAAATGCCTATCGTTACTCAGCTATTCGTCCAAAGCCTGCGTCAAGATCCTTAATTAGATCGTCCACATTTTCCAACCCAATATGGACACGGACCAGCGTACCCTCAAAATCGACCTTACCCGAGGGACGAATAGCATTAAGTTCTTCAGGTTGATTAGCCAGAATCAAAGACTCATAGCCACCCCAAGAATAAGCCATACTGAAATGCTCAAAGTTATCTAGGTACTGCTCTAACATTTCATCGCTCAAGCGTTGTTTCAGAATGAATGAGAACAGCCCATTGCAACCATTAAAGTCACGCTTGTAGAACTCATGCCCCTTACAACTCACTAATGCAGGGTGGTTAACACGTTCAACTTCAGGTCGCCCGCTTAACCAGTTCGCCACGGCGATACTGTTAGCTTCATGTTGTTTTAGCCGGATGCCCATTGTACGCAGACCCCGAGCCGCCATATAGGCAGTATCTGCATCAACCATTTGCCCCATCAGGTATGAGCGCTCTCGTAACCGCTCCCAGCAGCGCTCATTGGATACCGCCGTACCCAACATCGCGTCTGAGTGACCAATAATGTATTTGGTACCGGCCTGAATTGAAATATCGATATCATGTTCTAGTGCTTTGAACAGCACACCAGCAGCCCAAGTGTTGTCTATCATGACAATTATTTCGGGATTGATAGCCCGAGCCGCTTTCACCATTGCCGGTATATCAGGAACTTCCATCGTAATAGAACTAGGCGATTCTAAAAAAAGGAGCTTGGTATTTTTCTTTACCAAATGACGAATATCAGCACCTATTGTTGGCTCATAATAGGTGGTAGTAACGTTCATATCATTGAGAATGATGTTACAAAAATCTTGTGTTGGCTCATAAGCCCCGCCAGTCATCAATATATGATCACCTGCCACAACGAAGGAAAGAATAGCATTAGAAACGGCCGCCGCGCCGCAAGGGTAGAGAGCACAACCGGCACCGCCCTCAAGCTCAACCATCGCTTCTTGCAGTGAGAAATGCGTCAAAGTGCCACGGCGTCCGTAAAACAGCTCGCTATTAGCGCGGTTAGCTGTGGCTATTTTTTTATCTTTAACAGAATCAAAGACTAACGATGACGCGCGCTGAATAACGCTATTGACTGAGCCCAAACCAAATTTCTTAGAGCGGCCAGCACTCACCAATGATGTTGCAAGTTTATCGAGATACATGGTGGTTCTCATAATTACATATGTTTGTCGTAAAACGTGGCAATCGCCTTTTTAAAACGTCATGATAATACTTCTCGGTAGGCAAAGAGCCCTTGGCTCCCACCTGTGTGCAAAAACAGAATATTTTGTTTCGCAGGAAAGGCGCCTGTACGACATTTATCAATGAGCCCTGCCATCCCCTTGCCTGTATATACAGGGTCAAGTAGCACGCCTTCTTGTTCGGCACACATCTTTACCGCCTCTATTGTTGCAGGCGTAGTGATACCATAGCCTGCGCCATAATAGCCGCCATCGGCAATCACTCGCCCATTAGCTAACGCGGGATCAAGTCCCATATGCTGGAGTGTTTTTTCCAATAGCGCTTGGACTAATAGCTGCTGTGCCTGTGTGTCACGGCTTACCGCAATACCTAGCACAGGAATATCAGCACCCGCTGCGATGAGACCAGCCAATAACCCTGCCTGTGTTCCCGCACTACCCGATGCGAGAACGATGTGATCCACGCTAATACCCTGCTCTGCTACCTGTGCCAGTATTTCATTGGCACAGCGAACATAACCAAGACTGCCCACCTCGTTAGAGCCACCCACCGGAATAAGGTAAGGTTTTTTCCCAGCGTCAATCAGTCTAGCCATTAATTGGTCAGCAAATGCAACGCTATCCACCCCTTCAGCTACAGCGTGAATGGTTGCGCCAAACAGCTTATCCAGTAAAATATTGCCGTTATTGTAATAGTCTTGCTTTGGTGTGCCTTCTACATCTTCAAGTACTAACTCACAAGCAAAGCCAAACTTTGCCGCTGCTGCGGCTGTCTGGCGAGCATGGTTCGACTGCAGCCCGCCGATAGTGACTAGAGTATCCGCACCTGCATCACGTGCAGCCGCCAGTAAGTATTCCAGCTTGCGCGTTTTATTACCGCCACCCGCCAACCCTGTGCAGTCATCTCGTTTAATAAACAAGTTGCAACCCAATGCTTGTGACAATCGAGGCATGGCTTCAAGTGGCGTTGGCCCATGGCCAATGACCATGCGAGGGTAGGTATCAAAATCGATCATGAACGGCATACTCCTAGAGCGCCTATCAAGTAAGCGCCCTTTCAATATTAGTTTTAACTATGAGGGAAGAAACACAGAAGTAGCGAACGTCCTTGTACGAGGGCTTAAATACCCTACTGATAAGAGTAAGGATTTCGGTGTCTGTAGAGACTGTATTAGTGCCCTAAAATCTGACTGAGGAACAACTGTGTACGCTCATTTTGAGGATTATCAAAGAACTCATGAGGTGTATTTTCCTCAATAATGCGGCCTTCATCCATAAAAATAACTCGATCTGCGACTTGCTTAGCAAACCCCATTTCATGCGTTACGCAAATCATCGTGGTGCCTTCTTCGGCTAACTCCACCATGACATCTAACACTTCTTTAATCATTTCAGGATCAAGCGCAGAAGTTGGCTCATCAAACAACATCACACGTGGGTTAGAACACAGCGCTCGCGCTATTGCCACACGCTGCTGCTGTCCACCAGACAATTGTCCGGGAAACTTATTCGCTTGCTGAGGAATCTTAACTCGCTCAAGATAGCTCATTGCCATCTCTTCAGCGTCTTTCTTGGGCATTTTATTCACTAAACGCGGCGCTAACGTCAAGTTGTCCAAGATAGTCATATGGGGGAATAGATTAAAATGCTGGAACACCATGGCTACTTCTTTACGCACAGCTTCCAAGTTTTTAACATTATCATCCAGTAAAATACCGTCGATCAGGACTTCGCCTGCTTGGTATTTTTCCAAACGGTTCATACAACGAATAAGAGTCGACTTACCCGAACCCGATGGACCACAAATAATAATCTTCTCGCCTTTTTTGACATGCAAATTAATATCTTTCAAGACATGAAATTCGCCATACCATTTATTCAAATCATTTACATGAATCAGTATATCGTCAGCAGATGTTTGGCCATTTGAACTCATAAATTATACCTATACTCAATTCTGTGGTGTTATCAAACAGAGGCGCTATTAATGCTGTTCGCCTTTACGCAATTCTGTTTCAAGGTTATTCGCGTATGAAGCCATCGAATAACAAAAGACAAAGTAGATAGCCGCAACAAAGATATACACTTCGATGTAAAAAGCCCTCCATACAGGGTCTGTAATGGCTACTTTGGCCGTAGCCAGTAGATCAAACAGTCCAATAATCAAGACCAGTGAAGTATCTTTAAACATCGAAATAAAGCTATTTACCGTCGGCGGAATGACAATACGTAGTGCTTGCGGCATCACTACAACACGCATCGTTTGCCAATACGTTAACCCCATCGCTGCTGCCGCTTCGTACTGACCTTTAGGCACTGCCTGTAAACCACCTCGAAAAACTTCAGCAAGGTACGCCGACGTAAATAGGATGATACCGATTTGCGCTCTGAGCAATTTATCAATCGTTACGCCTTCGGGTAAGAATAACGGGAACATCACAGAGGCCATAAACAGCACACTGATCAACGGAACCCCACGTACCAACTCGATAAAAGCAACACACCAAACACGAATCAAGGGCAACTCAGAACGGCGCCCTAACGCGAGTAAAATACCAAGCGGGAAAGCAGCAACCGTACCAACAACCGCTAACATCAGCGTTAACGGCAGACCACCCCATTGCGTATTTTCTACGTAACTTAAGCCGAGTACACCACCCCACATCAAAATGCCCAAGCCAATCAGGCTTGCGATCCATAACGGAAGTAGCCACAACTTCCAGAATGACCTGAGCAAACTACAAATGATTAAACCGACAAACCACACCATTGCAAGCAGCGGCCGCCATTGCTCATCAGCGGGATATGTACCAAAAATAATAAAGCGGTATTTCTCTGAAATAACCCCCCAACAGGCACCGTCAGAGGCCGCCTTACAGGCCGAGGCATCAGCAGCAAACACGGCATTTAAAATGCCCCAGTCCACCACACCGGCTAAAAACTTAACCACTAAATAGATACAGATGATGGAGATCACTGTATTCAGCTTATTACTGAACAAGTTTTCCTTCATCCAATTCACGATTCCGCTCTGACTTGGCGGCTTAATAGCTATATTACTCATATCTATCGCTCCACCAGTGCCATCTTTTTGTTATACCAATTCATGAATAGCGAAATCACTAGACTTATCCCTAAATAAACAGCCATGAATATGGAAATTGCTTCAATCGCCTGCCCTGTCTGGTTCATTGTGGTATTTGATAATGAAACCAAGTCAGGATAACCAACGGCTACCGCCAAAGAGCTATTTTTGGTTAGGTTGAGGTATTGGCTGGTTAGCGGAGGAATCATTACGCGTGACGCTTGAGGTAGTACAACATGCATCAACGTTTGACTTGGCTTTAAGCCTAAGTCCGTAGAAGCTTCTTCTTGCCCTTTTGGCACTGACAGCAAGCCACTTCGAACGATGTCAGCGATATAGGTTGATGTATATAAAGTTAGGCCTATCAACAAAGAAAGAAATTCAGGAGATAGCTTAGCGCCACCTTTGAAATTAAAACCCTTAAGTACAGGCGTACTCATTTCTGTAGGCGCACCACAAACAAGATAAGTAATGAAAACACTGACAACGACTAGTGCTAAGCCGGCCCATACATACGGAAACGTCTGCCCCGTTCTATCACGATGCGCTAATGCCCAGCGGCGTAGTAACCACACACCAACCAGTGCAATAACAAACACAACGCCCATCCAAAAATACGCAGGATGCTCCGCAGGTACCGGAAATAAAACGCCACGATTACTGAAAAACACATCGGGTAAAACTTCTAATGCACGCTTAGGACTAGGAAGGGCATTATTAATCAGTGTGTACCAAAAAATAAGTTGCAATAGCACAGGAATATTACGGAACAGATTGATATATACCGCAGCAATACGGCTCAAAATCCAGTTCTTTGACATTCGCGACACACCCACAACGAAACCGATCAATGTGGCGAATATGATTCCCAGAAAGGAGACCTTCATTGTATTAAGAAAGCCAACCATGAGTGCTCGGCCATAGCTATCAGCAGGCGTGAACTCAATCATATGTTCACTGATGCCGAATGATGACTCTAACGACAAAAAGCTATAACCCGTCGCAATGCCTTGATTGGCCAAGTTTTCAAAGGTGTTTGAAATAAGATACCAAGCAATAAATGCGATACCCCCAGTGACGAGTATCTGAGCAAAAACACCTCTCGCCTTCTCACTATAGATTAAACTGGATAGCCTTTTACGGCTCTTTAATGGTTCGGACATTAGCCTGTCTCTCTAATTATTATCTGAGCATACTGTTTCATCATCGCTATATGATCACAATAACAGCCTACTTACTCAACAAAACGCATTAACCGTTAACGCATTCAATAATAAGTAAAAGGGGCGAATCCATATACATCCATTTTAGAAGCCCCTTAAAAAAAGCCCCGATAATCGGGGCTCTGGTCACACCGTCTTAACGAATCGGTGCTGGATACATCAAACCACCATCAGTCCACAACGCATTCAATCCACGCTCTAGGCCTAATTTAGCTTTAACATTACGGTCGAAACTTTCGCCGTAGTTACCTACCTGTTTAATGACGTTATATGCCCAATCATCACTAACACCAAGCGCTTTACCCATGTCGCCAGTTGTACCTAGCAGACGCTGTACACCTGGGTCTTTACTGTCTTTTTTGAAAGTATCAACGTTAGCCGATGTAATACCTTTCTCTTCAGCTTCTAACATTGCAATGTGCGTCCAACGCACGATATCTGCAAACTCTTCATCACCATGTCGAACAGCAGGGCCTAAAGGTTCTTTAGAAATGATTTCAGGTAGCACGATAAAATCATCAGGGTTCGGTGCTGTTTGACGGTAAGAAGCTAAGCCTGATGCATCCGTTGTATAAACATCACAACGACCAGAGAAGAATGTTTGTACAGCTTCTACAGCGTTTTCGATAACCACTGGCTCAAAGCTCATGCCCTGTGCACGGAAGTAATCTGCAAGGTTTAACTCTGTTGTCGTACCAGGTTCGATACATACAGTCGCACCGTCTAATTCAGTTGCGCTGGTAATGCCAGATGCTTTTGCAACCATGAAGCCTTGGCCGTCGTAGTAGTTCACACCGGCAAAGTTAAGACCAACTTTAGTATCTCGCGATAGCGTCCAAGTTGTATTACGCGCCAGTAAATCAACTTCCTTAGACTGCAGTGCCGTAAAACGCTGAGCTGCCGTCAAGGGTGTAAAACGAGCTTTAGAAGCATCACCTAAAATAGCAGCAGCAACCGCATGACATAAATCAATATCTAAGCCTTCCCACTTACCTTCAGAAGTTGGGGCAGAAAAACCAGCCAACGCAGTATTGGCACCACATTGCACGTAACCTTTTGCCTTGATCGAATCAACAGTTTCACCTGCCATAGCAAAAGTACTCAAAGCTGCTGTTGCTGCGATGGTACCGCCAACGATCAGTTTCAATGATTTCATATATTGCTCTCTTCTTTGTTTTTATTGAATAAGTGTTCAAGTACAACTTATCACTAAATAAGTAGTACGAAAACAAAATAACCTTTGAATCTAAAGGAAATTTTTTAGTTTGCATAAAAAATTTCATTTATATATCTGATAAATAATCTACGTTATCTAATTTATTGGCTTTATGTTGCAACTCGAATCGAATATCGAAAGTTTCGGTCTCATTTTCTTAACCCCGTCCTAATTCGATTTTTACTCAGTCAAGTAAAATTGTAAGCGCTATGAAGAGGGACAATGTGCCTAATTGAACGGTTAAAAACTAACCAAACGAACAAAAACTTCTATTTTATTGAAATATAGGTACGTTTATTCATTTTTACGAAATTATTCAGCACATAATAGTTTCTAGAAAAAAATCAGCGGCTCATTCTCTAATACCTACAAAAAGCTTAAGTCGCGCCATGCTGTTTTTATTTTAATCGCTAATATATTCCAGCGGCAGCTGAGTCGTCTGCTTCATTGTTTCCATTACAAAGCTGGAGCTCACATCAAACAGATCCGCTTTAATAAAACTTTTATAGAGCCGATCGTAACCCGGCATATCCGTCACCACCGCTTTTATCAAGTAATCCAAGTCGCCACTCATTCTATATACCTCTAGTACTAAAGGGATCTCTTCTATCACCTTCTTAAATTGTTCAGCCCATTGGTCATTATGCTGGTTGGTGCGAATAGATATGTAAACGGTCAGAGGTAGGTTAACCTGCTCCTGGTTCAATAAAGTGACGCGCGCACTTATAACATTGTCTTGTTCCAGTTTCTGGATTCTTCGCCAGCAAGCAGATTTAGAGATACCCACTCGCTCCGCTACATCTCCTATTGAAAGAGAAGCATCCCGCTGCAGAAGCTCCAAAATCGCTCGATCTTGTTTATCCATTTTCACCTTAACCATGCAACACCCTCCAACAAAAACACACGAAATTCTTATATTAATTAATTTAATGGGACGTTATTCCAATATATTGATATTTACCGAAACTTAAAACCCATTACTGTTATTTTTATAATTCAATTAGGGACATTGTTTATCAACCGTTCGCCTAAAATGTCACTTCAAACACACTAGGCAAAAATAAGATGAACACACTGATAGATAAGATTCGAGAATCTGTGATTGGCGAAAACTGCATCATAGACACGCCCTTCGGCCAACAGCCACTCATTTACGCAGACTACACAGCTTCAGGCCGCTCTTTGGGGTTTATCGAGGATTATATCCGCCAGCAAGTTCTTCCGTTCTATGCCAATACTCATACAGAAACCTCCTATACAGGGGCGCAAACCAGTGTTTTTCGGGAGGAAGCTCGTAAAGAGATCCGTAGTGCAATTAATGCAAGAGAAGAAGATCAAGTAATTTTCTGTGGATCCGGGGCCACTGCCGCCATCAATAAGCTGATCGACATATTGAATATTCGCCTCCCCTACGACTTAGATAAGCGCTACAACTTGCAGCAGCATATACCCAAAAACCAGCGCCCTGTCGTCTTTATTGGCCCTTATGAGCACCACTCTAACGAGCTACCTTGGCGTGAAAGTATTGCAGAATTAGTTGTTATTCCATTAACTAACGACGGCCTACTAGACTTAACCGTTCTTGAGGCTCAATTAAAAGCCTATAACAACAGGCCAATGAAAATTGGCAGTTTCTCCGCAGCGTCTAATGTGACCGGGCTTAAAACCGATGTAGAGGCTGTTGCACAATTACTGCACAGCTACGATGCACTCTCTTTTTGGGACTATGCAGCCGCAGCTCCCTATGTCGGCATAGACATGACAGATAGCAAAAACACGTTAGGCAACAGCAGTAAAGATGCGGTTTTTATTTCTCCTCACAAATTTATTGGAGGACCAGGTACACCAGGGGTTTTGGTTGTGAACCAACGAGTCATCAATAATCACGTACCCGCTGTTCCCGGTGGCGGCACTGTTCTCTATGTTGCTCCAGAAGATCACCGCTACATAAGCAACACGGAACGTCGTGAAGAAGGAGGGACACCAGCAATAGTAGAGTCCATTCGGGCTGGTCTAGTATTCAAGTTGCAACAGGCCATTGGCACACAAGAGATCGAACGGCGGGAGACACTGTTCGTTAAACGTGCTCTAACGCGTTGGTCAGCCTATGAAAATATAGAGATTCTGGGCAACCTGAATGCTCCCCGATTATCGATTATCTCTTTGCGGATAAAACACAATGACAAAGATCTCCACTATGGATTTGTCGTTTCTCTACTTAACGATATTTTCGGCATTCAAGCACGCGGAGGTTGCTCGTGTGCTGGCCCTTACGGTCACAGCTTGCTCGGCATGGATATGACTTATAGCAAAGCGCTCGAAGAACAACTTCTCGAGGGTCAGATGATTCTTAGACCGGGCTGGGTTCGCCTAAACTTCAATTATTTTATTGATGAAGAAAGCTTTAATTACATTGTTCGCGCAGTAGAGCTAATTGCACAACACGGTAGCAAGCTCTTGTCCTTTTACAACTTTGATCAATCCAGTGGTGTATGGCGCTATCAGGATATAAAAAACACTCAAAATGCTAGCTTAGCCGCTTTAGATTTTAATCATATTGACGACCATCTAAAACCGACGACTGGCCTGCCTTCAGGTACAGATTTATCGGACTACATGGCTCTAGCGGAAGAGGAAATTCGCAAAAATAACAGAGATGGTTTGCAATACGAATTGATACTTCCTGAAGCTGCCGAAAAATTGCGCTGGTTTGCATTACCACAAGAAACTCGCGCACTGGAATCAACAAATATTTCACCTGTACCTTAAACACAACAACTTTAAAGTAACGCACGAGAATCAATATGACGCCAAAGACAGCTCAGTTTTCTACTAAAGTGATACATGCAAGCGAGCAAACAGACCCTGCGTACAATGCTATTATTACACCAATAGTTACTGCAAGCTCCTTTGTAAAGCCCAACATAGATGCATCCGCTCAATTTAGTTATAGCCGCGGCGAAAACCCTACACGACATGCATTAGAAACCTGTTTAGCATCATTGGAGGGCGGAGTGGGCGCAGTAGCTTGTGCTTCAGGCATGGCCGCCACAGCAACAGTAATGGAGCTATTACCTAAAGATGCTCATGTGATTGTTACTGATAGTGTATATGGCGGTACATTTCGCTTATTAGAAGATTGCCGTTCTAAAACATCTGGATTTACAACTAGTTACGTTGACCTTAATGATATAGAAGCAGTAGAGGCGTGTATTCAAGAAAATACTGCCTTGATCTGGATAGAAACACCCACTAACCCTTTATTGAAGTTGGTCGACCTACAAGCAATTGCAAAGATTGCACACAAGCATAATATCCTAAGCTGCGTAGATAACACCTTCTCATCACCATGGAACCAACAACCACTACAGCACGGTATTGATTTAGTCATGCACTCCACCAGCAAATATATCGGAGGCCATTCAGACTTAATTGGTGGGGCTGTTGTTGCCTCTAGCGAAGAGCTGTTTAGACAATTGCAATTTGTATCAATGGCGGTTGGCGCCATTCAAGGCCCGTTCGATAGCTACCTAGCATTACGTGGGTTAAAAACACTCGATCTACGCATGCAGCGCCAAAGTGATAACGCTCTCGTCATAGCACGCCATCTTGAGAAGCATAAAGGTATTGAAACAGTCTTCTATCCAGGCTTAGAAAGCCACCCTCAGCATAAACTATGCCTTCGCCAAATGGTAAGTGGCGGTGCTGTAATAGCAATACGTTTGGTCGGTGGCCTGGAAGAAACAAAGAGGTTTATTGCACGCTTACATTACTTTGTTTTGGCAGATTCTTTAGGGGGTGTCGAAAGTATGATCAATCATTCTTACAGCATGTCCCATGGAGGAATGCCGGTAGAAGATAAAGCTCTAGCAGGTATTACAGAAAACTTATTACGCTTATCTGTAGGCGCAGAATCTGTTGAGGATTTATTAAAAGAGCTAGATTACGCGCTTGCAGAAACCGCCTAAATTAGGTGCGGTTACTCCAAAAATTTATCATATTTATATGCCTCATTTAGGGGCATATAAACCACAACTTAAAATTAGCGACACTTGCGATAGTGTTATCAATTTTTGAGTCGGTAACCGTATAACCCAATGCTTTATAACCTTTGCCACACCCCTGAAAAATATACTGCAAGATAAGCAGCTAGTTGTTCTAAATACGAGAAAATAATAGCGTTTATCGGCAACTACCCAAACTGAAAATATGCTCTCCTCTCCCCCGTCACTACGACTGGGCTCACAGTTATTTTTCAACACCATTAATTGCTTTCATACAGGCATTTTAACCTGAAAATTAACACTTGGTGTAAGCCTGCTACCGGCAGATATCTGTCATTTATCAGCATCTCTACAAGTGACACTGAATAACCAGAGATAATTCAAATACACCTTTTAAGCTTCAGTCATTTCATCATCAGAAATCACAAAAATCCATTATGGAACCTAAAATACCAATATAGAAATATATTGACACAGCAAAATAACCTTATTATGGTATTTAAAGTTCCAATTTATATAAATGAAACCTTAAATACTAATAAAAAAGACCTGTTACTGAGGCTTTATCACGCTCATTAGGTCGCCAAACTTGAGGATTTAACTGTGAACAAAGCTACAACTAAACTTCGCTCGTCCATCATTAAAGCAACCCTTGCCGGGGTTATCGCAACATCAATGAGTACAGCACTCCAAGCTGAAGATAACGTTCGCTGGAAAGTACAGTCGGTATTTGGAACACACTTACCTGCCCTAGGTGACCCCATCGCCCAAGTTGCCGAGCAAATCAAGCAAGCGAGTAACGGTAGCGTGCAGTTCAAAGTTTATGAGCCGGGCAAAATTGTTCCCCCTTTTGCCATTTCAGAAGCGGTCAAAAATAAGCAGATCCCTGCAGGTCTTTACCTACTAGGTTACGATCAAGGAAAAATCCCGGCCTCTGGCCTGTTTAGCAACGTACCTTTTGGTATGGAGCCTTGGGAATACGCTTCTTGGTGGTATGACGGCGAAGGGCAAAAGCTAGCTCAAGACCTCTACGCACAGCACAATATTCATCCCGTTTTGTGTGGGGTTATTGGCCCAGAAACGGCTGGCTGGTTCCGCGAGGAAATGAAGTCCATTGATGATTTTAAAGGCCTAAAAATACGCTTCGCCGGTTTAGGCGGTCAGGTACTACAAAAAGCAGGCGCATCAGTCACATCAATGCCTAGCGGTGAAATTTTTCCAGCCTTAGAAAAGGGAGCTATCGATGCAACAGAGTTTTCGATGCCGGCCATTGATCAGTTGCTTGGGTTCGATAAGGTGGCAAAGAACAACTACTTCCCGGGTTGGCATCAAACCTTTACCGCCAATCACCTGATCGTCAATAAAGAGATCTGGGACAACCTCGATAGCTCTAAGCAAGCGATGATAGAGATGGCTTGTACCGCAGGTACCTTGCGTGCCTTGACTCGCGGGGAATCGTTACAAGGCGCAATTGTTAATGGTTTCAAAGAAAAGGGAGTCACCGCACGAACACTTAACGGCAAATTACTAGCAGACTTAAAAGGATTGACCAACGAAGTGATGCAAGAACAATCTGCTAAAGATGCTGACTTCAAGCGCGTGTACGAGTCCCAGCAGGCCTTTATGCTTGAGTATAAGTCTTGGAAGAAACTGGCCTACCTGCCTCGCGACTTTGAATAATATCTAACCGTGGCCGGATGCTTTGCCACTACCCACTTGCTCCATATCTTTACTTCATAAACCTCTGCGCCTGCGGGCGCAGATCAGGGCCTCACTTTGTTGAAAAAGCAGACCCCTATTTAACAACCTACCGTAAATGGAGGACTTATGCCGCAAAACAAAGGAGGTAACGGCCGACCCATAGCAACGCTTATGGACCTCGACCATTTTAACCACCATACCGAGCTCCCACATACTCGGATGTCGAACTTGATTGACCAAGTACTACTAAAAATCGGCAACCTTATGTCCTGGTCCTGGGTAGTGCTGATGGTGGTGATAATCTTAAATGTCGTGATGCGCTACCTATTTGATCAGGGGCGGATCGAATTCGAAGAACTCCAATGGCACCTCTACGCGATAGGCTGGTTATTCGGGCTTTCCTACTGCTTTACCGCCGATGATCATGTGCGGGTAGACCTAATTCATGACCGTCTATCGCTCAAGGCCCAAACTTGGATCGAACTACTGGGAATTATTTTTTTACTGATCCCATTTCTAACCCTCGTTCTCTTGTATGCGGTGCCTTTCATCCTCTACTCATGGGAACTAAGTGAAGTATCCGATGCTCCGGGCGGTCTTCCTTACCGCTGGGCAATCAAATCGATGCTCTTTATTGGCTTCGGGTTACTGGCTCTAGCAGCACTATCTCGACTATCACGAGTCTGTGCCCTGTTATTTCTGCGCCAGAGCTCCCCCTTTATTTTGGCTGAGACAAAGTAGGTATTACTTATGGAAATCAACGAGATCCTTGCCGCCTGCATGTTTGGCAGCTTTATATTACTGCTATTTACCGGCTATCCGGTAGCGTGGGTGCTGGGCGGTATAGCTATCATCTTCTCAGCCTTAGCTATGCTAATGGACCACTGGTTTGATGCCTTTATAGGTATCGACTGGAATTTTGTCTCCGTCGTGATCCCCCGAATGTGGGACGTGATGACTAACTGGGTACTCGTAGCCCTACCGATGTTCGTTTTCATGGGGTTGATGCTAGACCGCTCTGGTGTAGCCGAAGACCTCATGGTCAATTTATCCCGCCTATTTGGCAGAGTGAGAGGTGGTTTGGCCGTTACTGTCACCTTCGTCGGCCTACTGCTAGCAGCCTCTACCGGTATTATCGGAGCCTCAGTGGTACTGCTGGCTGTGCTCGGTGTTCCGCTGATGATGAAACAGGGTTATAGCAAGGAACTAGCCTGCGGCACAGTTTGCTCGACTGGCACTTTGGGTATCCTGATTCCTCCCAGCATCATGCTAGTAATGATGGGAGATCGTATTGGCGTATCGGTGGGAGACTTGTTTCTGGGCGCCCTATTCCCTGGTTTGCTGCTGGCCGGGCTGTATGTCACTTATATTATGGCACTTAGTTTTCTTAACCCTCAGTCTGCACCTTTATCAAAAGATGCCGAATCGGTTTCAGTAAAAGTAGTATTCAGCGTACTCAAGGCGGTACTGCCGACGGCAGGTCTTATCATCGCGGTTCTCGGCTCCATTTTCTTCGGTATCGCCACGCCGACTGAAGCATCTGGCGTTGGGGCTCTGGGGGCTACCTTGCTTGCATTTGCTAACGGTCGTCTGTCCATTTCTGTACTCAGGGACGTGGGCCGCGAAACAACCAAGACCACGGCATTCATCTTCGCCCTCATACTCGGTGCCACTGCATTTTCACTGATTTTGCGCGGCTTAGGTGGCGACGAGCTAATAGAAGGGTTTCTGACTGGGCTTCCTTTTGGTCCTACAGGAATCGTTATCTGCATTCTGGCAATCACCTTTGTCCTAGGCTTCTTCCTTGATTGGATCGAGTTGACCCTGATCATTCTGCCTCTAGTGGCTCCCGTTGTATCCGCCTTAGGCTTTGATCTGATCTGGTTCACAGTACTGTTCGCTGTCTGCCTACAAACTTCTTTTTTAACACCACCTGTTGGGTTTGCACTGTTCTATCTAAAAGGTGTCGCACCAGCGGGTATCAACCTCGGCCATATTTATCGCGGTGTACTGCCTTTTATCTTGATACAACTAGTGGGTCTGACGATTGTGTTCTATTGGCAAGGTATCGTCACCTGGCTGCCAGCCACCGCTTATGCGCCTTAACTCACAAGTATGCCAACTAAAAAAATATTAATAGTTGTCCTAAAAATCTGAAAATGTAGGAGCCACAATGTCTACTCAAATAATACTGCCACGCATCATGCAGGTGGGTGAAGGAGCGAGCCAAGAGATTTCCTCTGTATTGGCCAGCCTTGATTGCCAAAAACCACTGATCATTACAGACAAAGTAATGGTTGAGCTGGGCTATGTTAACCGCATTAAAGAAGTGTTATCCAAGCAAAACATTAGCTGTGACGTCTTTGATGATACGGTTCCCGAACCCACCATCGGATCAATTATGGCTGGCGTAGACAAGGTTCGTAACGGTGACTACGATGCGATTATCGCTGTCGGTGGCGGAAGCCCAATCGATAGCGCCAAAGCGATTGCCATTCTTGGCAAATATGGTGGCTCGATGCGCGACTATAAATTCCCTAGAATCGTCAATGAGTTGGGGCTACCGATAATCGCCGTGCCAACAACCGCAGGCACCGGCTCCGAAGCTACCAAGTTCACTATTATTACCGATGAAGCCAACGATGAGAAAATGCTCTGTGTTGGTCTTGGATTTATGCCAGTAGCCGCCTTGGTCGATTTTGACTTGACTCTAAGTCTGCCACCAAGAATCACTGCCGATACCGGTATCGATGCCCTAACGCATGCGATGGAAGCCTACGTCAGTAAAAAAGCCAACGCTTACAGCGATTCACAAGCCCTTGCAGCTATGCGCTTGATCGGCCCTAATTTGCGCCGCGCTTTCCACGACGGCAAAGATAAACAGGCTCGTGAAGCCATGATGCTAGGTTCTACCTTAGCCGGCATAGGTTTCTCTAATGCATCTGTTGCTCTGGTACATGGTATGAGCCGCCCGATAGGTGCATTTTTCCATGTCCCCCATGGCCTATCAAACGCCATGCTGCTACCAAGCGTAACGGAGTTTTCGATCGAAGGCGCGCCAGAGCGTTATGCCGACTGCGCCCGTGCAATGGGTGTTGCCGACTCACAAGACAATACCCAGCAAGCCAATCAAAAACTATTAAGCGAGCTACATGCGCTTAACGATGAGCTGAAAGTGCCGACACCGTCACAATTTGGTATCGATCAGGATCAATTCCTGTCTTTGCTAGAGGAAATGGCAACACAAGCACTGAATTCAGGCTCTCCCGGCAACAACCCTCGTGCTCCAAGTAAAGACGAAATCATTGCCATTTATAAGACCCTTTGGAATTAAAAAAGACTATTAGCCCCTTTATAAAGCCTTTAAAAAAGAGAGTAACCACTTATGAAAACTGTAGGACATCTAATCAACAATCGCGCAGTAACACTGGCCGATAATACACGTACAACGCCTGTCTATAATCCGGCAACTGGTCAAGCGAGCAAAAATGTCGCCTTAGCCAGCACAGCCACAGTTGAAGAAGCGATTGCAGCTGCTGAAGCTGCTTACCCAGCATGGCGCAATACTCCTCCACAAAAACGTGCAGCAATCATGTTTCGCTTTAAAGAGCTATTAGAGAAAAACGCCGAACGTATTGCCGAAGTTGTTGGAGAAGAACACGGTAAGATTAGCCATGATGCCATGGGTGAACTACAACGCGGTATCGAATGTGTCGAATATGCCTGCGCGGCTCCCGAACTGTTAAAAGGCGAACACAGTAGAAATGTTGGTCCAGGAATCGATTGCTGGAGCGAATTTCAAGCACTAGGTGTGGTTACGGGTATCACTCCGTTTAACTTCCCTGCAATGGTGCCATTGTGGATGTACCCAATGGCAATTGTTTGCGGTAACACCTTTGTACTTAAGCCATCTGAACGCAACCCTTCTTCAGCGATGCTGGTTGCAGAACTTTTACACGAAGCAGGTCTACCGGCCGGTGTGTTAAACGTGGTAAATGGTGACAAGGAAGCTGTTGATGTATTGCTACGCGATGAGCGTATAAAAGCAGTTAGCTTTGTCGGATCAACTCCAATCGCTGAATACATTTACACCACAGCGAACGCCAATGGAAAACGCTGCCAGGCATTAGGTGGTGCCAAAAACCACGCTATCGTCATGCCTGATGCCGACATGGATAACGCCGTTAACCAATTGTTAGGTGCTGCATTCGGCTCTTCCGGTGAACGCTGCATGGCACTATCAGTGGCCGTTGCTGTAGGTGATGCTGCAGCCGACGCCCTCATTGCAAAAATGAGCGTTGCTATGCAGCCTCTTAAAGTGGGAGCTTACTCTGATAGCAGCAACGACTTTGGCCCAGTCATTACGCGACAACATCAAGAGAAGGTCGTTGGTTTTATCGACAGTGCCGAGCAAGATGGCGCCAAGATTGTGGTAGATGGCCGCAACCCTAAAATTGAAGGTTTCGAAGACGGCTTCTTCGTCGGTGCCACCTTGATTGATGCTGTCACCACCGATATGGAGAGCTACAAACAAGAGATCTTTGGTCCTGTTCTACAGGTCGTTCGCGTGAACAGCATGGATGAAGCAATGCAGATGATCAATGATCACGAATACGGTAATGGTACTTGTATCTTTACTCGTGATGGCGAAGCAGCACGTTACTTCTCTGACAATATCCAAGTAGGAATGGTAGGAATCAACGTTCCGCTACCCGTCCCTGTTGCTTACCATAGTTTCGGTGGTTGGAAGCGTTCTTTATTTGGTGACTTACATGCATACGGCCCTGATGCTGTACGTTTTTACACCAAACGTAAGACGATTACTCAACGCTGGCCTTCTAGCGGAGTCCGAGAAGGTGTCGACTTCTCATTCCCAGCGTAACATCTAAGTGAACCCTAGCCTTGGTTTTCTAACCAAGGCTTTTTATTGATTAAAGCAGACCTTGTGTTTACAGGTCACTCTCCGCTATCCATAACGGGAGAGTTCACCAAATCACTTATGTCGGCTGCTGCCTGTCGTAATAACGGCTCATACGCCTTCAACTCCTCAAGGCTTTTCCGCACAACAGGAACATGGGTGTATAAACTTGCAATGAATTGCCCATCTTCATTCTTAATAGGTACCGAGCACCCCACCATGCCATCGATATACTCTTCATTATCAATGCCCATCTCGTTAGCTCGAGTCAAGATCAAAGACTCCTCAAGGGAATCAGGGTCCGTTAACGTTGAACGAGACAGCTTATCTAGAGGGAGGTTATTTATTACCCTATGGCGCATATTTTTTGGAAGGAAACTAAGATACAACTTACCGCTAGACGTACACCATAATGGTACTCGACTACCGGCCTTAAGGTTAAACTGTAAAGGCCAACTAGATTCGACTCGGTCATAATAGACCATCTCAGTTCCATCTGGAATTGCAATCCCACAGGCCTCGTCTAACTGACGGCCCAGCCGTTGTAAGATAGCTTGGCGTTGAATTTGAAAACGGCTACTGTACAAAACTCCCAATGCGACCTTGTACATACGCCTTCCGGGTACAACTTTCCCACGCATATTTATCTGAATGTAGCCATCATCTTCTAGTTGTTGAATAAGGCGATGCAAACTAGCTTTTGGAATGCCCAAGTGAAATGAAAGGTCAGCAGGCGACATCGGCTGCTCTAAGGAGGACACCGCTTCCACTATTTCCATAACTCGAGTTACTGATGGGCCTCGCCCTGCACGTTGCGATGTCATCGTCTTAAAAAGCCTTTTTAGGAACTTGGGGTTCTATTGTGAGCATTTAAAATATATTTATCAAAGGGAAAGGGCACAATGGATCTATCTGGCATGATAGTAATGCCCACTTCTAAAAGCGGGCATTACTTATTAGTGCTATCCAAAAAGATAACACCTCTATCTATTAGCGGCCCCTTACAGAGCAGCTTGCTTATCGCAGGCTTTAATCATTGCGATCAAAGAGATGGCTAGCGCTTTACTCTACCGTTACTGATTTAGCCAAGTTACGAGGCTGGTCGACATCTGTGCCTTTCAGTACAGCCACATGATAAGACAATAGCTGCAGTGGAATCGTATAAACGATCGGCTCAAGTATTTCAGGCATATCAGGCATACCTAACACATGAACACCTTCACCCGATTGGACTTTCTGTGTGCAACCCGCAAAAACAAACAACTCTCCACCACGTGCACTAACTTCCTGCAAGTTGGCTTTAAGTTTATCCAACATATCATTGCGTGGAGCAACAGTCACAACAGGCATGTCTTTATCAACTAACGCCAAAGGCCCATGCTTAAGCTCTCCTGCTGGATAAGCTTCTGCATGAATATAAGAGATCTCTTTAAGCTTTAACGCCCCTTCCATTGCTATCGGGTAAAGCGTTCCTCTACCTAAGAACAAAGAATGCTGCTTCTCAGCAAAGGCTTGCGACATTAGCTCAATATCACTATCCATTTGCAGTGATTCTTCAATCAATGCAGGCAGTAACATCATTGATTCAACTATTTGGCGCTCCAGTGCTTCTGTTATTTTAAAGCGTCGGCCAATAACAAGCGTTGTTAACAGCAAACATACTAGCTGAGTCGTGAATGCCTTAGTTGAAGCCACGCCTATCTCTGGGCCAGCATTGGTCATTAAGCACAGGTCAGACTCTCGAACTAGCGAGCTTCCCGGCACGTTACAGATCGTCAGGCTCGCTAAAATTTGATCTTTAACATCACGCAATGCAGCGAGTGTATCGGCTGTCTCTCCTGATTGAGAGATAGAGATAAACAAGGTACCTTCTTGAATTACAACAGGACGATAGCGATACTCACTTGCTACTTCAACATGACAAGGAATACCCGCTAGCCCTTCCATCCAATACTTAGCGATGAGGCCTGCATGATAACTTGTGCCACACGCTATGATCTGAATTTGCTTAACCTGATCAAAGATAGGTGCAGCTTGCTCACCAAATGCTCGCTCATTAACTAGAGCGTCTTGGATTCGATCCTGAAAAGCCGCCAATGTTACCGTTGGTTGCTCGTAGATCTCTTTCATCATGAAATGCTTGAACTTACCCTTCTCTGTCGCCGAAGTAGCATGCTTATACTGAGTGACTTCTCGCTCAACTATTTCACCATTAATATCCCAAACAGTGATTTCGTCTCTTGTTAGGTGTGCAATGTCACCTTCTTCAAGAAACATAAAGCGATCGGTAACCGGCAACAGTGCCAACTGATCTGAAGCAATAAAGTTTTCACCAATACCCACACCAATCACTAAAGGGCTACCTTGACGAGCAGCGATTAGCTCACCAGGTTTATCTTCATGAATAACACCGAGTGCGAAAGCGCCGTCCAAAGAAGCGACCGTATCTTTCACTGCACTTAAGTGATCAGCACCTGATTTAATTGCCTGATCTAATAAATGAGCAATAACTTCGGTATCGGTTTGCGAACTGAAGTTATAACCAGAAATCATCAGCTCTGACTTTAGCTCTTCAAAATTCTCAATAATACCATTATGTACAACTGCGACTGATGTACCTGACATATGTGGATGAGCATTATGCTCAGAAGGCTTTCCATGTGTTGCCCAGCGTGTGTGTGCTATACCCGCAGAACCAGTCAATGGCTGGCCATCAAGAGCATCAGCCAGAGCCTGCACTTTACCCTCACGGCGTAATCGATGAATTAGCTCACCATCCCAAACAGCCATACCTGCAGAGTCATATCCTCTGTACTCCAGTCGGCGTAGTCCTTCTAATAAAATCCCTGATACTGAACGCTCAGCTGTTGCTCCAACAATACCGCACATACTTGCTTCTCCTTAGCCTTTCTTGACTGGGCGCTGCCAGTTAGACAAATTAGTTTGTTTGCCACGAGCAACCGCAAGCTGGCTTTGAGTAACTTCTTTCGTGATGGTAGAACCGGCACCGACAGTAGCACCAGAGCCGATCTTAACGGGCGCCACTAGAGCTGTATTTGAACCAATAAATACTTGGTCACCAATTTCAGTCAAAGATTTATTCACACCATCATAGTTACAGGTGATGGTACCTGCACCAATATTAGTGTTTTTACCGATAACGGCATCACCCACATAACTGAGGTGATTTATTTTTGATCCTTCACCTACAATCGCTTTTTTCGTTTCTACAAAGTTACCCACTTTGGCGCCAGCGGCAAGCTGTGTACCTGGGCGAATTCGAGCAAAAGGCCCTACATCGCAATTAGCGGCAATCGTAGAGTCTTCTATGACACTATTAGCACGGATATGTGTGTTATCACCGATCGTTGCATTTTTAATAATGCAATTAGGTTCAATCAATACACCGTGACCCAACACTACATCGCCTTCAAACACCGCGTTTACATCGATAATGACATCACCAGCAACTGATACATTACCCCTTACATCTACACGAGAAGGGTCTGCTAGTGTTGCACCATTCAGCATTAGAACTTCTGCCTGCTGTAACTG
The DNA here is from genome assembly GCF_000422765.1 of Neptunomonas japonica DSM 18939. Taxonomy (GTDB): domain Bacteria; phylum Pseudomonadota; class Gammaproteobacteria; order Pseudomonadales; family Balneatricaceae; genus Neptunomonas; species Neptunomonas japonica. The sequence continues at coordinate 64,291 of NZ_AUGR01000002.1, forward strand.
GTGCCAACGTTCGAGTTCAGCTAGTTGAACTCGATTATTAACGCCCTGAACTTCTTGCTCACAAGCAGGGTGCTGAGTCTCTATGGAAACACTTTGCTCTGCTGCCATAGCAATAATGTCGGTTAAATAATATTCGCCCTGAGCATTATTCGAAGAAAGCAGTGGTAACCACTTAAGCAACAAGCCTGTAGGTACTGCCATTATGCCAGTATTAACTTCTGTTACTTTAAGCTGCTCATCTGAAGCATCTTTCTGCTCAACAATGGCAATGACTTTATTGGCATCATTACGAATAATCCGACCATAGCCCGTTGGGTTTTGTAGATGTACTGTCAATAAACCCAAATTTCCTTTAGCGGCAATATCAACCAATTGCTGCATTGTCTCAGAGCGGGTGAGCGGTACATCGCCATACAAGATCAATGTGACGCCTTCAGGATCAACGTTAGGTAAGGCTTGAGCGACAGCATGCCCTGTCCCTAACTGCTCCTTTTGCATAGAGAATGTTAGTTTCTCATCAACAAGAGCGGTCTCTAGTAATGCTGCACCGTGCCCAATCACTACATGAAGCTTTGCCTGCTCTATTTGGCGAGCGTGGTCTATTACATGTTGCACCATCGGCTTTCCAGCGACAGCATGTAGAACTTTTGGCAGAGAAGATTTCATGCGGCTTCCCTGGCCCGCGGCAAGGATTACAATATCCGTTGTCATTATCCGATCCTGTAGCATCTAATGATGTGTTATTGGCAGAATTTATTTATGTCCGCTAATCTATATTATAGTTCAATTTATACAATACTTTTTGTCTGGAAAATTTTGACAAATGCAATATTCAATTCTTGAAAGACTCGGCTTTGACCAGCGAGAAATAACGATCTACCGAGCCTTACTGTCGCTTGGCCCTAGCCCTATAAGGAGCATTGCCGATAAAGCCGGTATTAATCGTGGTACAACTTACGACTGCTTAAAAGGGCTTCTACAAAAAGGTATTGTCAGCTATTTACCAAAAGGAAAGCGTCGCCTTTTCTCTCCACGCAACCCTGAAGTACTCTTACAGCTAGCTGAACAAAGGCAGCATGAGATAGAAAATACGATCCAACAGCTAAAAACTTCGATCATTCCTGAGTTAAACCATCTCAAACCGGACTTTTCTGCTGCTAATGTTCAATTTTATGAAGGAGATGACGGGATTGAATTCGTACTCAGAGATATTTTGAGTAGTGTTTCTAAAAGCAATGAGCGGCAGTATTCTGTTTTTTCATCAAAGCCAATACGATCTCATCTGTATAGACCTTTTCCCAATTACACTGCTCAAAGGATCCAAAAACAGATTGGCGTTCGTGTTATTGCCATTGGTGATGGCGGCGAAGACGCCGAACTGTCAGAGAGAAAATGGATTAAAACAGAAGGTCATGTAGATGCCGCTTATATTGCTATTTATCCACCAAAATGTGCGATTATTTCTTTAGCCTCCAATAACTACCCAACGGCAGTACTGATAGATTCAAAAGAAGTCTCCGCAGCTCAGAAAATTATTTTTGATACATTGTGGGGTGTTCTTTAAGGCTTCTACATATTTATAACAAATTTCAGACACAAAAAAGGCAGCCGAAGCTGCCTTTTTATTCGATTGTAACTCAACGACGTCAGTTTTATTTACTGAGCTTTTTGCGAATTTGCTGTAGCGTGCGGAGTTGAGCCGCAGCTTCAGCCAGCTGAGAAGCAGCGCGACCGTATTCGAATTCGCTTTGCTTATCACCCATCGCTTGTTCAGCGTGTTTCTGCGCTTCAAGAGCAGCCGCTTCGTCCAGATCGCCTGCATGCAATGCAGTGTCTGCCAAAACGATGATCTTGTTAGGCTGTACTTCTAGGAAGCCGCCAGATACGTAGAAGATATCCTGTTCGCCGCCCTGCTTACGCATTTCGACAGGGCCTGGTTTCAGTTCCGTCAGAAGCGGAGCGTGACCTGGGTAGATACCCAGATCACCCAGGCTACCTGTTACTGATACGAACTCGATCAGACCAGAGAAGATCTCTTCTTCAGCACTTACGATATCGCAATGAACAGTCATAGCCATGTTGTTTTCCTTCTAAAGGTTTACCAAAAGCAATTACATGCCTTTGGCTTTCTCAACAGCTTCTTCAATGCCACCAACCATGTAGAACGCTTGTTCTGGAAGTGAATCGTAATCACCGTCCAAAATTCCTTTAAAGCCACGGATAGTGTCTTTCAAAGATACGTACTTACCTGGAGAACCAGTGAATACTTCTGCAACGAAGAACGGTTGAGACAAGAAACGCTGAATCTTACGAGCACGTGTTACAACCTGCTTATCTTCTTCAGACAACTCATCCATACCTAGGATAGCAATGATATCTTTCAGCTCTTTATAACGCTGAAGAACACCCTGCACATTACGAGCAATGTCATAATGCTCCTGACCGATAACCAAAGGATCTAGCTGACGAGAAGAAGAATCCAATGGGTCGATTGCTGGATAAATACCTAGCTCTGCAATCTGACGAGACAATACAACTGTCGCATCAAGATGGGAGAAGGTAGTTGCAGGAGATGGATCCGTCAAATCATCCGCTGGTACATATACCGCCTGGATAGACGTGATAGAACCCGTATGAGTTGATGTGATACGTTCTTGAAGAACACCCATCTCTTCTGCCAGCGTTGGCTGGTAACCTACCGCTGAAGGCATACGACCTAGCAGAGCTGATACTTCAGTTCCTGCTAGTGTGTAACGGTAAATGTTGTCAACAAACAACAGTACGTCACGACCTTCATCACGGAATTTCTCAGCCATAGTCAGGCCAGTCAGCGCTACACGCAGACGGTTTCCTGGAGGCTCATTCATCTGACCATAAACCAGAGATACTTTGTCCAATACATTGGACTCTTTCATCTCATAGTAAAAGTCGTTCCCTTCACGAGTTCGCTCACCAACACCTGCAAATACTGAGAAACCTGAGTGCTCAATAGCGATGTTACGGATAAGCTCCATCATGTTTACGGTTTTACCTACACCGGCACCACCGAACAGACCAACTTTACCACCTTTGGCGAATGGGCATACCAAATCGATAACCTTGATGCCAGTCTCAAGCAGCTCGTTAGAGGCTGCTTGGTCAGCATAAGTAGGTGCCTTACGGTGAATAGGCATACGCTCTTCTTCACCGATAGGACCACAATCATCAATTGGGTTACCTAGTACATCCATGATGCGTCCCAATGTTGCTGTACCTACAGGTACAGAAACTGGAGCACCAGTATTATTCACTTCTAAGCCACGACTAGTACCTTCAGTCTGGCCCATCGCGATCGCACGTACAACACCGTCACCCAGCTGCTGCTGAACTTCTAGTGTCAGACCATTCTTTGAAACGGTCAGCGCGTCGTAAATTTTAGGTACGCTGTCACGTGGAAATTCCACATCGACTACCGCGCCTATAATCTGAACAATTTGTCCGCTACTCATGTTCGGATCCTCTTAAATTTTAACCCGTTCACCGCATTAAACAGCCGCAGCACCACTAACAATTTCAGAAATTTCCTGAGTAATTGCTGCTTGACGAGCTTTGTTATAAATCATTTGAAGTTCGTCAATCAAATCACCGGCATTGTCAGTTGCACTTTTCATTGCCAGCATTCGCGCCGCCTGTTCACAGGCGTTATTCTCAACTACTGCCTGATACACTTCGGACTCAACATAACGCATAAGAAGGCCATTCAGCAGTTCTTTAGCGTCAGGTTCATAAATATAGTCCCAGTGATGATTCAGCAGCGCCTCATCGTCTTCTGCTTTCAGTGGAAGCACTTGTTCAACCTGCGGGGTCTGCGTCATTGTGTTAACAAAAGTGTTAGCCACAACATACAGACGATCCAGCTTGCCTTCAGAATAAGAGTCCAGCATAACCTTCACAGCACCGATCAGATCCGTTACTTCTGGCTGATCACCCAAATGGGTTTTTGCTGCTACTACATTACCGCCGTAGCTCTTAAAAAATGAGACTGCTTTAGATCCTAACGCGCAAACGTCAATTTCGACGCCTTTGTCGTTGAACTCTTTCATGCTTAACATGGCTTTCTTGAACGAGTTAATGTTCAGTCCACCACAAAGTCCACGGTCAGTTGCTACAATAATGTAACCAACACGTTTAACTTCACGTTCCTGCATGTAAAGATGCTTGTATTCAGGATTTGATTTTGCCAAATGCTGAATAACACCACGGATACTGCGAGCGTACGGGCGGGAAGAATGCATGCGATCCTGAGCTTTACGCATCTTTGACGCAGCAACCATTTCCATGGCGCTGGTAATTTTGCGTGTGCTACCGATGCTCGCTATTTGCGTCTTAATCTCTTTTCCGACTGCCATAGATCCGCCTATCTAACCTTAACTTAGTAAAGGCCTGCAAAATAATACAGGCCACCACTCACTGAGTGCTTACCAAGTCTGAGTTGACTTGAACTTATCAATACCTGCTTTGAACTGTGCAGCGATTTCATCGCTGAAGCTACCGCTCTTGTTGATATCGTTCATCAGATCAGCGTATTCGCTGTTGAAGAAAGAGATCAGAGCAGCTTCAAAACTACCGATTTTGTTAATTTCAACGTCTTTCAGGAAACCTTCGTTTGCTGCGAATAGGCTAAGGCCCATATCTGCAACAGACATTGGTGAGTACTGTTTCTGCTTCATTAGCTCAGTAACAGCCTGACCATGCTCTAATTGTGCACGTGTTGCATCATCTAGATCAGATGCGAACTGCGCGAACGCAGCCAATTCACGATACTGAGCAAGCGCCAGACGTACACCACCACCCAACTTCTTGATGATCTTAGTCTGTGCTGCACCACCTACACGTGATACAGACAAACCAGCGTTGATCGCTGGACGTACACCTGCGTTAAACAGGCTACTTTCTAAGAAGATCTGACCATCAGTAATGGAGATAACGTTGGTTGGTACGAAAGCAGAAACGTCACCGCCCTGAGTTTCGATTACCGGTAGAGCTGTCAAAGATCCGGTCTGACCTTTCACTTCACCATTTGTGAATTTTTCTACGTAATCAGCGTTTACACGAGCAGCACGCTCAAGTAGACGAGAATGCAAATAGAAAACATCACCAGGATAAGCTTCACGACCAGGTGGACGACGTAACAACAGAGAGATCTGACGGTATGCCCATGCCTGTTTAGTCAGGTCATCGTATACGATCAAAGCATCTTCACCGCGGTCACGGAAATATTCACCCATAGAGCAACCAGCATAAGGAGCTAGGAACTGCATGGATGCAGGATCAGAAGCACCAGCAGCGACTACAATGGTATGATCCATTGCGCCATGCTCTTCTAGCTTACGTACTACGTTTGAAATCGTAGACTGCTTCTGACCAATGGCAACGTAGATACACGTTACACCAGTACCTTTCTGGTTAATGATCGCATCAATCGCGATAGCTGTTTTACCGATTTGACGGTCACCGATAATCAACTCACGCTGACCACGGCCTACAGGTACCATCGCATCAATTGCTTTCAGACCTGTTTGTACAGGCTGGTCAACTGATTGACGATCAATTACACCTGGCGCTACTTTTTCAACAGCGTCAGACAATTTAGCCTCAATAGGGCCTTTTCCGTCGATTGGGTTACCAAGCGCGTCAACAACGCGGCCTCGTAGTTCCGGTCCGACCGGTACTTCAAGGATACGGCCAGTACAACGAGCAGTCATGCCCTCGACTAGGCCTTGGTAATCTCCTAATACTACTGCACCGACAGAGTCACGCTCAAGATTGAGCGCCATACCGTAAATGCTGCCAGGGAATTCGATCATTTCCCCGTACATTACGTCAGCTAGTCCGTGGATCAAAATGATACCATCGGATACGCTGACGATAGTGCCCTCATTTCGGGCTTCAGAAGACACATCCAGCTTTTCGATGCGCTTCTTGAGAATCTCGCTGATCTCAGATGGATTCAGTTGCTGCATGGTTATTCCTCATACTCAGGAATTAAGTGCTTCAGCTAGTTTCGCCAAACGGGCGCGAACTGAGCCGTCGATTACCAGGTCTTGTGTCCGTACTACAACACCACCCAAGATATCTTTATCTACGGTAGATGTTAGTGTTACGTCCCGACCCAGCTTAGCGCTGAGTGCCTGAGTTAATTTCTGTTGCTGTTGCTCATCCAGTTCATAAGCAGTTGTCAAATCGATATCGACTGACTTCAGCAAATTTGCTTTGAGCTGCTCGAACTGCGCATTAACTTCTTGGAGCAAACCAAGACGCTGGTTTCCAGCTAGTAACCGTATGAAATTCTCACCTGCTTCATCCAGATGGTCTTTACATACCGATACCATAGCGCCTGCTTTTTGCTCACTCGTTAGCGCAGGATTGCCCAACACGTTAGCCATAACACTATCATTAGCTACTACTGCAGCTGTTGAAAGCATTGTTGACCACTGATCCAAACTGCCCTTTTCTTGAGCGAATTCAAATGCAGCTTTTGTGTAAGGACGAGCGACTGTATTGAGTTCAGCCATCGTAAACCTCGCTTAAAGCTCCGCTGCTAGTTTATCAACCAGCTGAGCGTGGGCTGCTTTGTCGACCGACTTCTCAAGAATCTTTTCAGCTCCAGCTACTGCAAGTGCAGCAACCTGTGAACGAAGAGTTTCTTTCGCACGGTTAACATCCTGTTCGATTTCAGCTTGAGCCGCTGTCTTGATGCGTTCTGCTTCAACACGTGCTTGCTCTTTAGCTTCGTCGACTAGTTGACTAGCCCGCTTATTAGCCTGTTCGATGATGGCGGCTGCTTGTTCTTTGCTTTCACGCATATTCGCAACAGCTTTTTCTTGTGCTAATTGCAAATCGCGCTGAGCACGTTCAGCAGCGTCCAGACCTTCAGCAATCTTTTTCTTACGTTCTGCTAGGGCACCTGTAATTGGTGGCCATACATACTTCATGCAGAACATAACAAAGATAGCGAATGCGATGGCCTGACCAATGATGGTTAGATTGATATTCACGCCATTACCTCTCGCGGTTGTTCTAAAAAGTAGTTACCCATTTTATTGGGAATGGTTTGCATCTCTACTTATTAGCCAGCAACAGCGAACAGTACGTATAGACCCAGACCTACACCGATCATCGGAACGGCGTCAACAAGACCCATTACGATAAAGAACTGTGTACGTAGAAGTGGAATCAGTTCAGGCTGACGAGCAGCACCTTCTAGGAATTTACCACCAAGAATACCGATACCTACTGCAGCACCTACGGACCCAAGACCCAACATCAGTGCACCAGCGATATATAGCAAAGCCATTTCCATCAGTTTTTCTCCGATTAATTTGCTAAGTTAAAGTTAAAGTTAAGGTTGAAATTTTAAAACAAAATCTTTTTATTCAGCGATTACACATTAGTGCTCTTCATGTGCCATGGCCATATAGACAATTGTCAATACCATGAAGATGAATGCCTGCAATGTAATAACTAGAATGTGGAAAATCGCCCACGGAACAGAAAGAACCCACTGTATCCAGAACGGCAGTAAAGCGATCAATATAAAGATCATCTCACCTGCATACATGTTACCGAACAGTCGCAATGCCAACGATATTGGTTTTGCAAGCAAGCCAACGATTTCCAAAAACAGGTTAAACGGAAGCATCCATTTACCGAGTGGCTGGAAGGCCAGTTCACCTAAGAAACCACCAATACCTTTCATTTTGATGCTGTAGTAAAGAATCAGACCAAAAACACTCAACGCCATACCCATTGTGGCATTGATGTCTGTAGTAGGAACCACTTTCATGAAGTGAATACCCATCTGGCCTGCGATATAAGGAATCCAATCAACAGGAACTAAATCCATCGTATTCATCAGGAAAATCCAGACAAATATGGTCAATGCTAAAGGAGCAATCAGCGCATTTTTATGATGAAAAATACTATTGACGTTCTCTTCAACAAATTCAATGAGTGTCTCTACAAAGTTTTGCGTGTTACCAGGTACACCTGCCGTAACAGATTTAGCAACCTTGCTAAACAGCCAGGTAAATAACACACCCAGACCGATAGACCACAACATAGTATCAACATTAATTGCCCAGAATCCCATCTCAGCCGCTTCAACTGCCGTATGAGCGAAACCTAGTCCATTTTCAGGATGGTTGCCAAACGTCAAGTTGGTCAAGTGGTGAGATATATATTCTGAGGATGTGACAGTTCCGCTAGCCATTCTCAGTTCTCTCGTTTCTTAAAGTTTTAGGAATCGGTAATTCGCTTTCATTTGTAAGTACCAACCGGATACCTGTAGCAAGATGAAAGCAAAAAATAAGGAAAATGGGCTCAAAGGTCGAACCATGATAAAGACAGCGGAAAACCCTACTATCGATATCGCCATTTTCCATATTTGACCGATATACATTTCTGCCAGTGCTCGATTTGCTGAGCTTTTCTGGCGACCGAATAGTAAACGTTTCGCAAAATAGGCATTGGGTAGCAAATAAAGTAGCCCTCCCAGTAGTACTGAGTAGGCTTGCGTCACTCCATAAAGCAATGTGATGACGGCCATTACTGCTATCAAAAGAGCCTGTATTAGAAATATTCTAATAACTCTGTGTCGTGTCGCCTGAGTATGCTTTCCTGGCTTCAGGTTCATATCCAAGTTTCACCTTCAGTGAGACTCTTTTGCTCTATTTTGGAAACCTGTTTCCAATCAGCGTGCCGATTATATGGGGTTAGCCCGAGAGACTCAACCTGATAGTAAGGGTTTTGCACTAATGTCTTATCGCAGATCATACTTAAGTCCTTAAAACATCCACCTTGTAGAGTTTTTACTTGAAAATTTACTCTGCAAAATTTTTCAATATATTTTCTAATGCGTCAGGAGAATCGTACGCTATTGTGATTTTTCCCTTACCTTTGCTGCTTTGGTTAATCGATACTTTAGCTGCAAAACGACGCGATAAGTCACTCGATATCTGTTCAAGCTGAGGATCTGTTTTTTTTGCTTCACGCACAGTTTTAATAGCATCACCGGCTTGCCATTTCCTAACAAGCTCTTCCGTTTGTCTTACAGACAACGCCTTACCTACCACTTCTTGGGCGGCTAATAACTGTTGCTCTAACTCCAAACCAAGCAATGCTCGCGCATGGCCCATCTCTATATCACCATACTCCAGCATTTTTCGGACATCATCAGTCAGCTTCATCAGACGCAGTAAATTAGTGACTGTAGAGCGAGATTTACCTACCGCATCAGCTACTTCTTGCTGAGTTAATTCAAATTCATCTTGTAAGCGTTGTAGCGCTATCGCTTCTTCCATCGGGTTCAAATCTTCCCGTTGGATATTCTCTATCAACGCCATTGCGATAGCTGCTTCATCAGGCACATTTTTAATAATGACAGGTATTTCATCTAACCCTGCCATTTGTGACGCTCTCCAGCGACGCTCACCGGCTATAATTTCATAACGACCATCCTCAACCGATCGAATTATGATTGGTTGAATAACTCCCTGCACACGAATAGAACTAGCTAAGTCTTCTAAGGCTTCTGGCTCTAGATCACGCCGGGGTTGATAGCGACCACGTTGAATTTTATGAACAGACATCAGTTCATAGCCGCTTTTTGGTGTTTCTACCTGCTGATCGGAAGAAACCTCATCTTCTGTATTGATACCCGCCAGTAACGCATCCAGTCCGCGACCTAAACCTCTTTTTTTCACCATTACTATGCTTCCTGTTGCTCGGCTTTCTGGGAGTTCTTTAATTCTTGCGTTGTTTTTCTTATCAACTCACCTGCTAATGCAAGGTAGGCTACTGATCCGCGTGAGTTTTTATCATAAAACAATACGGGCAACCCATGAGATGGCGCTTCTGCTAAACGAACATTGCGTGGAATAACTGTGCGATAAACCTTGTCACCAAAATAATCAACGAGATGGTTCGATACATCTTTCGTCAAGCTCATTCGTGGATCAAACATGGTACGCAGAATCCCTTCAATTCTTAAATTAGGGTTCAGACGTTGGTTTATTTTATCGATAGTGCCAATTAATGAGCTGATACCTTCAAGAGCATAATATTCACACTGCATAGGTATGATGACACCTGACGATGCAGCAAGCGCATTAACTGTCAGCAAATTGAGTGATGGCGGGTTATCGATCAGTACGAAGTCATAATTATCTATGATAGGAGCGAGTGCCGTTTTTAAGCGAAACTCTCTTCTAGGAAGTTGTAATAACTCAACTTCTGCAGCCGTTAGATCACCGTTTGAGCCAATAACGTCGTAGCCCACTTTTGGGTTTTTAATAATGGCGTCTGCCGCTGTCGATTTTCCCGTCAACAATTCATAAGCAGAGTGCTGTAAATCATGCTTATCGACCCCGCTACCCATAGTAGCATTGCCTTGAGGGTCTAAATCGACCATCAATACACGCTTCTTGGTCGCAGCAAGTGATGCAGCTAGATTGACGCAGGTTGTCGTTTTCCCTACACCGCCCTTCTGGTTAGTTATCGTCAGGATCTTAGCCACGTTCACACTCTCCCAAGAACCATTAAGTGCCGAGCGCCATGAGTGCCTGCTACATTCAGTGAATGACTGGCTTTTAACTCAATATCTGGCGGCAGTTGAGTTAACTCTTCAGTAGGATATAAACCTTTCATGGCAAGAAAAACACCATCTTGGCGGCACAACTGGTGTGTCCATTTGATCATATCAGTCATAGAAGCAAAGGCACGCGAAACAACCTCATTGAATGGTTCATCATCGCATTGCTCTGCACGGCCATTAATAACCGTTAAATTAGTTAACCCTAATTCAACTTTTACCTGATTCTGAAAACGTGTTTTTTTACCATTACTATCTAATGTGGTGACATCTAAACTAGGGCAACAAATAGCCAACGGAATACCAGGTAAGCCTGGGCCACTGCCTACATCGATAATTCGAGGACCTTTTACGAATGGCAGTAAACTTAAACTATCCAATAAGTGGCGCGTGATCATCTCAGCAGGGTCTTTTACGGCAGTAAGATTATAGGCCTTATTCCACTTCACTAATAATTGTAGATAAGCCATTAACTTATCTACCTGTTCATCTGATAACGAAAGCTTCATCTCTTGCGATTGTCGTACCAGTGAAGCACGTAATTGTGTCAAATCCATTAACCAGTGGCCTTTTGTTGCTTCTTAATCATTTGTTGTTTCTTAATGTTAACCAATAGTAACGAAATTGCGGCAGGAGTCATGCCTTGAATCCGAGATGCGTGTGCAATACTGACTGGTCGCTGCTCTTGTAACTTACTTTTTAATTCGTTTGAAAGACCACCGACTACTTCGTAATCAAAATCTTCAGGTAGAGGTGTATTCTCTTGCAGCTTAACCCGTTCAATATCTTCAATTTGACGGTTGATATAACCCTCATACTTAAACTGTATTTCTACTTGCTCAGCAACCAAAGGGTCAGTTACCGCTTCACCTTTTAATTCAGAAACATCCGCATATTTTAGCTCTGGACGACGAATCAGATCTGCTAAATTATATTCACGCTGCATTTCTGAAGAGAGTTTATCTTTAATTTTCTCTGCCGCTTCAGTGCCAGGCTGTATCCATGTGCTACTTAAACGTTGTTTTTCTTGCTCAATCGCTTCACGTTTCTTACAAAAAGCATCCCAACGTTCATCACCCACTAAACCTAGCTCGCGACCTTTTTCTGTTAACCGAAGATCAGCATTATCTTCTCTTAAGACAAGTCGATATTCCGCACGGCTAGTAAACATCCGATAAGGTTCAGATGTTCCCATGGTAATGAGATCGTCCACCAGCACACCAATATATGCCTCATCACGACGTGGGTACCATTGGTCCTGATCCAGAGCTCTTGCTGCAGCGTTTAATCCAGCAAGTAAACCCTGAGCTGCCGCTTCTTCATAACCTGTAGTGCCGTTAATTTGACCAGCAAAATAAAGTCCCTGAATAAATTTTGTCTCTAATGTGTGTTTTAAATCCTGAGGATTGAAGAAATCGTATTCAATCGCATAACCAGGTCTGAGTATATGAGCGTTTTCAAAACCACTAATAGAGCGAACCGCAGCCAATTGAACATCAAACGGTAAACTCGTTGAAATGCCATTCGGATAAAGTTCGTGAGTCGTTAACCCTTCAGGTTCAACAAAAATTTGATGCTGATTCTTATCAGCAAAACGCATTATTTTATCTTCAATTGAAGGGCAATAACGTGGGCCTGCACCTTCGATAACGCCTGTGTATAAAGGTGACCTGTCTAATGCGGCGCGAAGAATATCATGGGTTTGTTCATTAGTATGTGTAATAAAACAGCTAATTTGTTCAGGGTGATCAGCTTTAGAACCCATAAACGACATTACCGGCCTTGGTGTATCACCAGGTTGAGCCTGCATAACTGAAAAATCAACACTACGAGCGTCTATACGTGGTGGCGTACCTGTTTTCAAGCGTTCGACACGAAATGGAAGTTCCCGTAAGCGCTTAGCTAAAGCGATTGATGGAGGGTCTCCAGCTCTACCTCCTGAAAAATTTTCCATTCCTATGTGGATTAACCCACCTAAAAAAGTACCTGCTGTCAGCACAACTGATTTAGCAATAAAACGAATACCCGTTTGGGTAATTACACCTTTAACTTCGTCTTGTTCAACAATTAAGTCATCAGCTGATTGCTGGAATATTTGCAGATTAGGCTGATTTTCAAGAATGCTACGTATGGCTGCTTTGTAAAGAACTCTATCTGCTTGAGCACGTGTAGCACGTACTGCAGGTCCTTTTCGAGAATTCAAAACTCGAAATTGAATTCCACCTTTGTCAGTAGCACGAGCCATTGCTCCATCGAGAGCATCGATCTCTTTTACAAGATGGCTTTTCCCAATACCACCAATTGCTGGATTACATGACATCTGACCAAGTGTTTCGATGTTATGTGTTAACAACAGTGTTTTAGCGCCTTTACGAGCAGAAGCTAATGCGGCTTCTGTTCCCGCATGTCCTCCGCCAATAATAATGACATCAAATTGATCAGGATAGTCCAATGCTTTTACCTCGATATAAAGCAGGTTACTCATCTATTTACAGCGAAACAGATTTGATAGGACGAGCATTATACAGTCTTAATTGATTGAAGGAATGTCTAAAAATTGACCAATTTTATACTTTAACTTCTTTCTTCTAAATAAATATTAAAGGTATATGTATATATATATAAGATTATTGTTGTTGTTATTATTAAGCAGCCCCTTATCTGTTCTTAAACCTATATTTATCAACAAAAACAAGTAGATAAAGCTAATCAAACAGGGCCTTGAAACTGTCAGATACCTCTGTTGTATAAGTATATAAGGTGTGCATAAAATAGCGAGTTATGCACAGGTGAAACTACCCCCAACTTGATCACCTAGATATCCCCTGTTTTACACAGACGTTACTCACAGCAAGAATAAAAGTGGTTAACTAATGAATAACCCAAAACCTAGATGTGGATAAACCTGTGTAAAGTGTGAATAACTTAGAATGTGAATAAGTTATATGAAAAGATAAAAGTGTGATTTATCATTTTATCAACAGTGGATAAGTCTTTAATAGTTATATTTAATTATTTAAAATCAATATGTTACATATGTATATGATTTAGAGTGTAGATAACTTTTGTGTAAGAAAATGTGAGTGATTTACAATTTTAAGGGAATGATCAGCCTATAGAGAGGCTGATCGGAACAAAAAAAGTAGAAAATAATTTCAATTATTTGCTTAAAATCATCTCAGCAGCCTTTTCTGCAATCATAATTGTGGGTGAATTGGTATTTCCAGAGGTAATAGTGGGCATAATTGATGCGTCGGCTACGCGGAGTTGGTCGATTCCGTGGACTTTTAATTGTGAATCAACAACTGACATTGAGCTGTTACCCATCTGACAGGTACCAACAGGGTGAAAAATAGTGGTGGCAATATCACCTGCAGCTTTAATGAGTTCCTCATCAGTATTAATCTCAATACCCGGTTTAAACTCTTCTGGTTGGTACTGTTTAAAGGCGCCTGCTTTACAGATATTTCTACTGAGTTTTAGTGCGTCAGCGGCCACCTGCTTGTCTTCTTCGTGGCTTAGATAGTTAGGTGTGATGACGGGAGAGGCGTAGGGATTAGCTGAGCTTAACCTAATATGGCCACGGCTTTTGGGCCTGAGGTTGCAAACAGAGACGGTAATAGCTGGAAACTTATGTAGTGGGTCCCCCAACTTTTCGCAGCTCAGTGGTTGAATATGGTATTCGAGATTAGCTGTATCATATTGTTTATCGCTTTTCGCGAAGCCTCCTAATTGGCTCGGTGCCATTGATAAGGGGCCCCGTCTAAAAAAAGCATAGTCAAAAGCCATTTTGGCTTTGCCTAGCCAGCTATTAGCCTGTTCATTGAGGGTGTCAGCATTTTGGACTTTAAATACAGCCCTAACTTGTAAGTGATCTTGTAGGTTTTCACCAACACCAGGAAGATTGTGGACAAGGTCTATGTTGTGTTGTTTTAAGAGGTTGGGATTGCCTATCCCTGAACGTTGTAAAATAATGGGAGAAACAACAGCACCGGCTGATAATATGATTTCTTTATTCGCTCGAGCGTAGGTGGGAATGCCTTGAGCATCGAACGCAACACCTAAAGCTCTTTTATTTTCAATGTGTAAACGGTCAACATGAGCACAGGTAATAATCGTTAGATTGGGTCTATGTGCTATTGGGTGTAAGAACCCAATAGCTGATGACCAGCGCTTGCCTTTTTTCTGATTTACTTGAAAATAACTAAACCCTTCGTTGTCTCCCGTATTAAAGTCATCTATTGAAGGTATGCCTGTTTCGGCAGCAGCTTGCCTGAAGCTGTCCAGTATTTTCCATGAAAGGCGCTGTTCTTCTACTCGCCACTCGCCATTGGCTCCATGCATATCGGATGCACCTGAGAAGTGGTCTTCAGATTTTTTAAAATATGGTAGAACATCATCCCAACTCCATCCTTCATTGCCTAAAGCAGCCCAGTGATCGTAATCTTGTTTTTGACCACGCATATAGATCATGCCGTTAATAGAAGATGATCCTCCTAACACTTTACCGCGAGGGTAGTTTAGTGCGCGTCCATTAAGCCCTGCATCTGCTTGTGTTTTAAAACACCAATCAGTTTTAGGATTGTTCATGGTGTAGATGTAGCCGATAGGGATATGAATCCAGGGGTAGGTGTCTTTTGTTCCTGCTTCTAATAGCAGGACTTTATTTTTTGGATCAGCTGAGAGTCTATTAGCTAATACGCAGCCTGCTGAACCTGCTCCAATAATGATATAATCAGCCTGAAATTCACACGGGTGCATAACTTCTCCTGATGCTCTTTCGCCTGCTTGGCTAAGAGTTGTTATTTTTATTTGATATACCCCTTTTTAACAAGTAATGGTTCTTTTTTATACGCTCAATTAATCGACTAGTCATCGTCGTGCTTTATTAGCCATGAGCTGAACTCTTACATTGGCTGTTGTCTTAGTCCTTATTTTGTTCAGGGTTAGCTCCTTCAATGTATGAAGCTAACCTTTATTTTGGAGGCTATTGAATGGCGAAAAGATCAATATTAAATTCGCTATGGAGATACGTATTTTTAACATTACTAACAGTATGTTTGCTGTCATTAGCTATTATTGGCCTCTTTAAGGTGGTTAATCCTCCGTCATCTTCTTTTATGTTGGTCGATCAATGGCAGAACCCTGAACGTGAAGTCCAACATGTCTGGGTTGATCTTGAGAATATTTCACAGTGGATGCCATTAGCCGTTATTGCCAGTGAGGACCAAGGCTTTGTTAAGCACTGGGGCATTGATACACAGGCATTAGTGATCGCATTAAAGGATTACCGTAAAAAGGGCTCACTTCGTGGTGCGAGTACCATTTCTCAACAGACAGCAAAAAATCTTTTTCTTTGGAATGGCAGGCATTACATACGTAAGGTTTTAGAATTGGGCTTTACATTGGGGTTGGAAGGCCTATGGTCTAAAAGGCGCATTATGGAGGTATACCTTAATATTGCAGAGTTTGGTGATGGTATTTATGGGGTGCAAGCGGCCAGCCAACATTTTTTTGGAATCAAGGCTCGCTACTTAACCAGAACACAGGCTGCTAAGCTCGCGGCTGTGCTGCCTAACCCTAAAAAGTATAATGCAGGGCGCCCTTCTACTTATATAAAGCAACGTGTCGCGTGGATTAAGCGGCAAATGAAGCAGCTAGGAGGCAAAAACGCTATTCAGCCATTATTACGCGGTCAATAAAGCTAGTTTTTTTGTAACCAGTCAGCGAGCGCTATTCTTTCTTTGTCTGTCATACCTGTTTTGTTCATAAATGGCATATCTTTTGATATAACGGCGCGAGCATGAATGCGTGGAAGCCACTTCATTATCTGTTTTTCTGTATCGTAAATGACGCCTGCAGGTGCTGTTGTAAATAGCTCATCAGTTGGAGTAGCACTATGGCAGCTACGACAACGTTGCTGAATCAAGCTGACCGCTTCACTATTAGAAAGCGCTTTACTTGAAGGGTCCAGGCTTACCGGTTTAGGCGCTATGACCCAAGCTAGTGCTATAAACGCTAACAATGCTGAGACCAAAATAAATGGCTTAACGATGCCTTTATGTCGCAAGTTAAAGAAATGACGTGCCCATGCTGCAATCAACATTATCGCCCCCAAAACTAGCCAGCCGTATTCGTGGCCGTATGTCATTGGGTAGTGGCTGCTGAGCATAATAAAGAGCACAGGCAAGGTCGCGTAGTTATTATGAGTTGAACGTAACTTTGCGTTCATTCCGTATTTTGGGTCAGGCGCTTCGCCTTTTTCAACAGCTGCCACCAGTGCGCGCTGTGCAGGCATAATACCGACGAGTACATTCGCAGCCATAGAGGTACCAATGATCGCACCTACGTGAATATAAGTACCTCTATCACTCAAGACTAAGCCTAGAGCAAAGGCAACAAGGGTCAGTAAAACCAACATAACTAGGCCAAATATCAAACCATGATTAACTAATGGTGACTTACATGCCAAATCATAAATAATGACTCCACCCAAAATGCTACCTAAACCAATAGCAATAGCAGAAAGCTGAGATATGTCGGCTTTACTTGTATCGATTAAGTAGGCATCAGCACCGACATAATAGATCAAGCTGAGTAATAAAAAGCCCGTTATCCAGGTACTGTATGCTTCCCATTTGAACCAATGCAGAGTCTCTGGCATCTGCTCAGGCGCTAGTCGATACTTGGCAACTTCGTAAAAACCACCCCCATGTATTGCCCAGAGATCCCCAGAAATTCCTTTGTCTTTTTTCCATTGCGCAGGGCTTTGTAGTGTGTTGTCTAACCAGATGAAATAGAAAGAGGCGCCAATCCAAGCAATCGCTGTGACTACGTGTAAGAAACGCAGTATTAAGCTGATCCAATCTATTAGGTAAGGATCCATATTTCATGCCTCTTATTACGCCACTAACATGATAAAATGCGAAGACTCGGTGCATTACAGAATTAAAAAGTATCTGTTTATCAAAGGTAACGAATATTTAATAGTTTGTTTTTGAATGGTTTTTTATTTCTTGAGAAGCTTATTTAGCATCCATCTGAAATAATATTTGTATTCAAGTTATTCAAAAACTTGTCTTATTAGTCAGGTTTTGTATTAATTCTGCCATTGTGCGTTAAAAATAAGAATCTATTTTTGAGCGGTTGGCTGGTTTTTTGCACTTCTGAGAGAAACTAATTTTACATTAGTACTGTGCAGTACATGATGCAAAGAATGCTCAACGGTGAGAAGAGGACATACATGAACACTCCTACGGCAAGTTTTCAGCCCGACCGTCCCAAACGGCTTATTATGCAAGGTATTACCAAGCAGTACCCTGGTTGCCTAGCAAACGATAGCATTGATATTGATATCGGCGTAGGAGAGATACATGCCTTGCTGGGTGAGAACGGCGCAGGCAAAAGTACCTTAATGAAAGTTATTTACGGTGTGGTTAAACCTGATGCTGGAGAGATAACCTGGGAAGGCGACAAGATCCGCATTAAAGATCCAGCGCATGCCAGGAAGTTAGGCATAGGTATGGTATTTCAGCACTTCTCCTTGTTTGAAACTCTCACCGTTACCGAAAATATCGCTTTAGCACTAGGTGATGAAGCTAAGGATATGAAAGCCTTAGCTGAGAAAATACGCACGGTATCGGCACGTTATGGAATGGCGCTTAACCCTGAGCGCTATGTTCATTCACTATCGGTAGGAGAAAGGCAGCGCGTTGAAATCGTACGTTGTCTTGTGCAAGATATTCGTTTGCTAATCTTGGATGAACCAACATCAGTGTTAACGCCTCAAGAGGTGGATACGCTTTTTGTGACGTTACGTCGTTTAGCAGAAGAAGGTTGCAGTATCTTGTTTATTAGCCACAAACTAAACGAAGTTAAGGCCTTGTGTCATCGTGCTACTGTGTTACGTGGAGGGAGTGTATCAGGTGCTTGTCTTCCTGCAGAAGAAGATGCATCCAGTATGGCACGGATGATGGTAGGCGATGAAACCCCTATCAGCATGGATTATGACAAGGTTCAGGGGCAGGATATATTTTTACAAATTCGCGGTTTGAGCCGCATCAGTGAAGACCCTTTCGGTGTTGATTTAAAAAATGTTAATTTGGATGTACATGCCGGTGAAATTGTTGGTATTGCCGGTGTTGCGGGTAATGGCCAAGAAGAGTTATTAGCAGCACTTAGTGGCGAAGACATCATTAAAAACCATGATGCTATTCATTTCCCATGTGGCCCGGTTGGGAATTTATCCCCAGAAAAGCGTCGCGGTAAAGGACTCGCTTTTGTGCCTGAAGAGCGCTTGGGGCGCGGTGCTGTACCTGATATGAGCTTGAAAGATAATGCCCTGCTAACCGGCTTTTTAACAGGCTTGATTAAAAATGGAATGATTGACCATGAGAGCACTGAAAGCTTTGCAAAAAAAATCATCAAAAAATTCAAAGTAAAGACGCCCAATAGTGGCACGCATGCCAAAAGCTTATCGGGTGGTAACCTGCAGAAATTTATTATTGGTCGTGAGATTATGCAAAACCCACGATTATTAATAGCAGCCCACCCCACGTGGGGAGTAGATATTGGCGCGGCAACGGCTATCCATCAAGCATTGATTGAATTGCGAGATAACGGTGCAGCTATTTTGATCGTGTCCGAGGATATCGATGAGCTATTTCAAATATCAGATCGCTTGTGTGCTTTGTGTGATGGTGCTCTTTCCCCGATCAAACCCGCTCCTGATACAACCGTAGAAGAAGTCGGACGCTGGATGGCGGGCATATTTGATACAGACGTTTGTGACGCTCTAGCGCCCGAAACCCAAACAGTTTCTGCAAATGCAACGGCTGGCGCCGTTCATACTCATTAAAGGAGTGGTAGATGTTTCTTAAATTAGTACCGCGTGCCGAACACTCCCGTAAGATGGCTTATTTATCCCCCTTGTTAGCCGGTGTTCTTACTTTGATTACCGGAGGCATCTTTTTTTACCTGCAGGGGCATGATCCTCTTTTTGCACTAAAAACGATGCTTTATACACCTATATCAGATACCTATGGTTTAGCAGAGCTGTGCGTGAAAACGGCACCTATATTACTCTGTGCTATTGGTTTGGCCATCGTATTTAAGGCACAAGTGTGGAATATCGGTGCCGAAGGGCAGCTTTTGATTGGTGGGCTTACTGCCAGCGCGTTAGCTGTCAATATTATCGAAGTGGAAGCGGCGTGGGCTTTGCCGGCAGTGATGTTGGCGGGAATTGCTGGTGGTGCTCTATGGGCATTATTAGCGGCGTGGCTGAAAACCCACTTCAATGCGAATGAAATTCTAACAACCATCATGTTTAACTATATAGCGCTTAACTTACTTATATTCTCGGTGCATGGTCCGTTAAAAGATCCTGATGGGTATAACTTTCCTGAATCTGCCATGTTCGGTGATGCTTCTTTATTACCAGTATTAGTAGAAGATACTCGGGTACACGCCGGTATCTTGTTTGCTTTGTTAGCGGTGGTGGTTATTTGGGTTTTATTAGCGAGAAGCTTTATCGGCTTTCAAATAAAGGTATTGGGACTAGATGCCAGTGCTGCAAGACTCGCCGGCTTTAAGGATAAAAAGCTTGTATGGATTGCTATGTTAATCAGTGGTGGTTTGGCAGGTCTTGCCGGTGCAGGTGAAGTAGCAGGCCCATTAGGGCAGCTAGTACCACAAATATCACCGGGTTATGGTTATGCCGCCATCATTGTGGCTTTTTTAGGGCGCTTACACCCCATAGGTATTTTGTTTGCTAGCCTGTTAATGGCCCTCATTTATATGGGCGGAGAGATGGCTCAGATTGAGTTGAATATGCCGCTGGCTATTACCGGCTTGTTTCAAGGGATGCTGCTGTTTTACCTTCTCGCTTGTGATGTCTTAATTGGTTACAAAATTAAATTTCCTTGGTCGGGTATGGATACAGTGACAAGCCGTGTGGAGCAACAATAATGGATATTGATCTGATTACGAATATTCTCTACGCCATGATACGCACAGGAACACCGCTGCTGATTGTAGCGCTGGGTGAAATGGTATGTGAAAAGAGCGGCGTGTTGAATCTAGGCCAAGAAGGCATGATGCTAATGGGCGCAGTGGCTGGGTTTATCGCGACATGGCTGACGGGCAATCTATTTTTTGGTTTTCTGATGGCAATTGTTGCTGGTGTAGTGATGTCGCAATTATTTGCCATGATAGCGCTGGGGCTTAATGCTAACCAAGTAGCGACAGGCCTAGCGTTGACTATTTTTGGAGGCGGCTTGTCGGCGTTTATTGGTTCAAGCTTTGTGGGTAAACCCATTGAAGGGTTGGAAGTGATTGCTATTCCTTTCCTTAGCGATATCCCTGTGATTGGTAAGATGTTATTTGCTCAAGACTTAGTTGTTTACCTCTCTTTTGTCTTATTTGGCGTTATCTTTTGGTTTTTCCGCTCCAGCCGTACCGGCTTAATTGTAAAGGCTGTTGGAGAGAACCCGCATGCTGCTAATGCGATCGGTTTGCCTGTGATGCGTACGCGTTATTTGGCCGTAGGTTTTGGTGGTGCAATGGCGGGCTTAGCCGGAGGTTATCTATCACTGGCTTATACACCTCTGTGGGCTGAGAACATGACAGCTGGGCGCGGTTGGATTGCACTAGCATTGGTTGTTTTTGCTAGCTGGCGCACTGAGAGAATATTGCTGGGTGCTTATCTCTTTGGTTTAGCCAGTATTCTACATTTGGTAGCGCAAGGCTTAGGCTTTGCCGTCTCGCCAAACCTATTAGCGATGCTACCTTATATTGCTACCGTGTTGGTGTTGGTAATGATGTCGCGCAACCAAGGGCGCAGTAAAATGTATGCGCCGATCTCTTTGGGCAAACCTTTTCATGCGGGAGCTTAAGATAGATGGTTGAAAACAGCTCCCTGTGGATAAAAAATCCACTGGCCATTTTGTCGAACCCAGAAAACGATGCACGCGGCGGCATTGTTGTTTCAGACGATAAAATTATTGAGCTGGTAGCTGTAGGGGAAATGCCCTCTCAGCCATGTGATCAGGTTTATGATGCCAGCCGACATGTCATACTGCCGGGGCTGATTAATACTCATCATCACTTTTACCAGACACTGACTCGCGCCTATCCTGGTGCGTTGAATAAAGAACTGTTTCCCTGGTTAAAGACACTCTACCCCCTGTGGGCAGGCTTAGAGCCTGAGATGTTAGCTTCTGCCAGCCGCTTGGCGCTAACAGAGTTGATGCTATCGGGTTGTACATTGGCAGCAGATCATCATTACCTGTTTCCTGACGGTATGGAAAACGCCATTGATGTACAGGTGGCTGAGGCTGAAAAGCTGGGCATACGGGCGATGTTGACGCGTGGTTCGATGAGCCTGGGTGAGAAAGATGGTGGCTTACCACCACAAACAACGGTTCAGAGTGAAGAACAAATACTGAGTGATAGTGAGCGGCTTATCCAGCGTTATCACCAACGTGGTGAAGGCGCCATGATTCAAATAGCACTGGCCCCCTGTTCACCTTTTTCCGTAACGCCAGAGATTATGAAATCAAGTGCATTGCTAGCACAATGTCATGATGTGCGTCTGCACACTCACTTAGCTGAAACCATCGATGAAGAAACATTCTGCTTGCAACGTTTTGGTATGCGCACTGTTGATTATCTTGAGAGCGTAGGCTGGTTATCGTCACGCACCTGGTTAGCACATGGTATTCACTTTGATGATGAAGAGATTCGTCGTTTAGGTCAGGCGGGTGTGGGTGTATGCCACTGCCCTACCTCTAACATGATGCTGGCATCAGGTATTGCTCGCACAAAAGAGTTAGAAGCGGCGGGTGTACCCGTTGGCTTAGGCGTGGATGGGTCGGCATCAAATGATGGATCCAATATGATTCAGGAAGTTCGTCAGGCTTTGTATCTACAGCGCTTACGTTATGGGTCATCGGCTGTAACGCATTTTGATGCATATCGCTGGGCTACACAGGGCTCTGCTACTGTCTTAGGGCGAAGTGATGTAGGAGAAATAGCACGGAGTAAGCAGGCAGATTTGGCAATGTTTAAGTTAGATGAGCTACGTTTTTCAGGCAGTCATGACTCATTAGCAGCCTTACTACTTTGTGGTGCTGAAAAAGCTGACCGCGTTATGATCGCTGGGCGCTGGACTGTCGAAGATGGTGAAGTGCCAGGTGTTGATAGACAGGCGCTAATCGCTGAGCACAGCGCCTTAGCCAACAAGCTGGCGGCTAAGCTGTCGCACTAGAATACTTTTACACTAGAAAAACCTGACTATTAGGTTATGATTTCTGACAATGTCATGTCTTGTTATTTTTTTGTAAGACATGTGAAGCTTTGATTGATGAGGAATATTTGATGGGACAGTCGCCATACAGTAAAGATTTTCCAGTAACTTGGGAGGAGCTGCATCGTAACTCCCGCGCGCTATCATGGCGATTGCTGGAACTAGGCCCGTGGAAAGGTATTATCGCCATCACTCGTGGAGGTTTAGTGCCTGCTGCTATTCTAGCTCGTGAGCTAGATATCCGTTTGATCGATACCGTATGCGTTACCAGCTATGGTGTTAACGACGAAGGCGATGCAGCAATGCACCAGGGAGAGCTGAACATTCTTAAAAGTGTCGAAGGCGATGGTGAAGGCTTTTTGCTGGTAGATGACCTCGTTGACACGGGTAAAACCGCTCGGTGTGTACGTGAAATGCTACCTAAAGCACATTTCGTAACCTTATATGCTAAGCCTGCTGGTAGGCCTTTGGTTGATACGTATGCGATGGAAGTCAGTCAGGATACCTGGATTAGATTCCCGTGGGATATGGAGTACACCTTCTCAACGCCGTTAGCTGATAGAACAAACAACCCGGGCTGAGCGTTTTAGCCAATAATAAAAAGTATTTTAACGAGGATTTCCGTAATGAAAAAAATCGTGTTGAAAAAACTCCTGACTGGCTTAATTGCTGGCGTAGGTTTAGTGGCAACATTAGGCGCTCAGGCAGCTGACCCTTTTAAAGTAGGTTTTGTATACGTAGGGCCTGTAGGTGATCATGGTTGGAGTTATCAACATGATCAGGGGCGTTTGGCCGTTGAGAAGCATTTTGGCGATAAGGTAAAAACAACCTATGTTGAAAATGTACCAGAAGGTGCTGATGCTGAGCGTGTTATCCGTAACCTTGCTAAAACGGGCCACGACCTAATTTTTACTACCTCGTTTGGTTTTATGAACCCAACGTTGAAAGTTGCTAAGCGCTTTCCTAAAGTGACGTTTGAGCATGCGACGGGCTACAAGTTATCAAAAAACGTAGGTACTTACATATCTAATACCTATGAAGGCCGTTATATCGCAGGCTTTACTGCTGCAAAAATGACCAAGTCTAACAAAATTGGCTATATCGCCTCTTTCCCTATTCCTGAAGTTATTCGTGATATCAACGCGGTACAGATGGCGTTGAATAAATATAACCCGGATGCTGAATTAAAAATTATTTGGGTAAATAGCTGGTTTGATCCAGGTAAAGAAGCGGATGCCGCTAATGCCATGATTGATCAGGGCGTGGATATTATTTTGCAGCACACAGATAGCCCAGCAGCGATGCAAGCGGCTAATAGACGTGGTGCCTATGCCGTAGGTCAGGCTTCTGATATGTCTAGCTTTGGTGAAAAAGCGCATATCCTTTCGATTGTGAATAACTGGTCTCCCTTCTACATTAAACGCGTTCAGCAAGTGATGGACGGTACGTGGAAGTCTGAAGACCATTGGGGTGGCATGGCTGAAGAAGAGATTGTTATCCCTGAGTTCAGTGATAGCGTCCCTGCAGATGTTGTAGCAGAAGCTCAAGTGTTGATTGCTCAGATCAAAGCAGGAACTCTACATCCGTTTGCCGGTCCGATTAAAAATCAGGCGGGTGAACTTAAAGTGGCTGAGGGTGAGATCTTACCGCATGGTGAGCTAGCAGGTATGAGCTGGTATATAGAAGGTGTTCCAGGTGAGATTCCTCGTTAAATAGGAAAGACAATCTAAGGAACACTAGGGGGCTTATGCCCCCTTTTTTGAATCTTTTTTTGGGCAAGCTGGGAGCTTTTATGAAAAATATGACTGACTTTATTACACAGCTCCCTAAAGCTGAGTTACATCTTCACCTTGAAGGTAGCTTAGAGCCAGAGTTAATGCTAAAGCTTGCACAGCGTAACAAGCTGTCTTTACCTTATGATGATATAGCGGCGATTAAAGCCGCCTATGAGTTTGGCAATTTGCAGGATTTTCTTGATATCTATTATCAAGGCGCCAATGTATTACAAACAGAACAAGATTTTTTCGATTTAACCTGGGGATATCTTTTACGTTGTAAAGAGCAAGGCGTGGTGCATACTGAACCATGCTTTGATCCGCAAACGCATACTGACCGAGGCATTCCTTTTCAGGTTGTGATCAACGGTATTAGCTCTGCATTAAAGCAGGCTCAAACGCAGCTAGGCATTAGCAGTTACCTGATACTCTCATTTTTACGTCATTTACCTGAAGAAGCTGCTTTTGAAACGTTAGAGATGGCACTGCCATATCGTGATCAGTTTATTGCTGTGGGTCTTGATAGCTCTGAAATGGGGCACCCTCCAGAGAAATTCCAGCGTGTATTTGCCAAAGCACGCGCTGAAGGCTTTAAAGCGGTGGCTCATGCCGGCGAAGAAGGCCCGCCAGAGTATGTGTGGTCAACGCTAGACCTGCTCAACGTAGATCGTATCGATCATGGTGTGCGCGCTTATGAAGATGCTGAGTTGATGCAACGTTTGATCGATGAGCAGGTGCCACTAACGGTATGTCCGTTATCAAATACACGTTTAAAAGTATTCACAGATATGGCTGACCACACAATACTTAAAATGCTTGAACAAGGCGTTATGGTTACTGTGAACTCTGATGATCCTGCTTATTTTGGTGGGTATGTGGCTGAAAACTACCAAGCATTATATGAGTCATTAGAGATGACGCCTGCTCAGTTACAACAGCTAGCGATCAATAGTATTAAGGCGAGCTTTTTACCTCAAGATACAAAGAATTCTATTATCCTGCAGATTGAGTCTGTTTGAGTTTAGACGCGCTATTCCTTTTACTTAGGTTTAGTATATGCCCTCCTACTAAACCATTATCTGCGGCAGTCGTGCTATGAATAAACAGCCATTTTTTGAATTAAAGCCCGATACCGTTTTGTACGCTGTAGAGTCTCTTGGCTACTTAAGCGATGGACGTATCATGGCGCTCAATAGCTATGAAAACCGCGTCTATCAGGTGGGTATTGATGAGAAGACACCGCTTATTGCTAAGTTTTATCGCCCCCAACGTTGGAGTGATGAGCAGATACTAGAAGAACATCAGTATATGTATGAGCTGGTGGATCAAGAGCTATCTGTTGTCGCTCCGATGAAAAATGCCAATGGCGATAGCTTGTTTCGTTACGAAGATTTTCGCTTTTCCCTATTTGAACGTCGCGGTGGGCGTGCTCCAGAACTAGATGATCCTGAACATCAGTTTCAATTGGGGCGTACTATCGGTCGGATACATCAAGTCGGCCAGTCTCATGATTTTATCCACAGGCCTACTATGGATATTCAAAGCTATGGAATCGACAGTGCCGATTTTATTAGTCGAGAATTTATCCCCAGCTCGTTAAAAAATGCGTATGACAGTCTTACATCGGATCTTCTACGTGAGATTGATGCTGCTTTTAAACGTGCAGGAGACGTGAAGTTGATACGCGTGCACGGTGACTGCCATGCGGGAAATATTTTATGGCGTGATGATACGCCACACTTTGTGGACTTTGACGATGCGCGTATGGCGCCGGCTATCCAAGATTTGTGGATGTTTTTAACCGGAGATCGGCATCAGCAACAGTTACAGGTCGGTGAAGTGATAGAAGGCTACAATGAGTTCGCTGACTTTGACCCCCGCGAATTACATCTAGTTGAGGCGCTACGAACGCTACGGATGATGTACTACGCTGCATGGATTGCGAGGCGTTGGGATGACCCTGCCTTTCCTCATAATTTCTCTTGGTTTAATACAGAGCGTTACTGGGGTGAGCATCTATTACAGCTACGAGAGCAGTTCTTTGCATTGCAGCAACCCGTATTGAAACTATTGTGATATCCGCATATTGAGACCGCTCTTGAGGTAATGAATGTCTAATCATCAGGCGAGCAGTCAACCTAGTAGCCCTGTCCATGTGTGTGTGGCAGGCATTACGCTGTATTTAATGATATTGCTTTCAGTTGTAAACGGGCTCAGTGGTGCTGTTCCTAGCTGGTGGGCGGGTGTCGCAGGTTGGTTGGCTGCGTTGTTGCTATTACGCCGTGTACGTAGGATGCAACTCCTGCAGTCTGGCCTGATGCTGCTGGTGGGTGTTAGCTGCTTGTTATGGAGCTTTGCACACAGTGAAGCGGTGCTATGGTTAAAAGCGTTGAGCGCCAATCAAGCTCTTGTAACTATGTTAGCAGCGGTAAGTTTTTTGCGTTTGATAGCTGCTTCTTCGATGAGTGAAAGCCACAGCGAACCACAAGGTAAAAGTGCTTTCTGGAAAACGTTACTAGGCGTTCATTTTTTTGGATCAATTATTAACCTGTCTGCAATGATGATTATGGCGGAACGCCTTAATCAAAAGCAGTCTTTAACCATGACACAGGCAGCGACTCTTTCGCGTGGCTTTGGTACGGCGGCACTCTGGTCGCCTTTTTTTGCCGCAATGGGGGTGGCACTTACTAACGCGCCTGGAGCACATTTATTTGTGTTAGCCATTGCCGGCTTACCCATTGCTGGGGTTGCTTTGTGGCTGGCAGGAACAGACATTACTAAAGAGATAGAAGTAGAGGAGTTTAAAGGTTATCCACTAGACTTATCGGCCCTGTGGATGCCTACACTGTTGGCTATCTCTATTATGGCCTGTCATTTTTTACTGCCTTTGGTACCTGTACTTACACTGATCTCTTTCTTATCGATCTTATTACCGTTTGTTGTACTGGTTTTTAAAAAGTCCGCTATCGGAGAAAAGCCCCCGACAGGCTTGCCTGTGTATAAACACCACATTCTTAATGTTATCCCCAATATTGGTTCGGAATTATTACTATTTCTGGCTGCTGGCGTTCTCGCAGTAGGTATTGGTTCTGTGATGACATCGGCTGATTTAACACTTGGCTTTACCAGTTTTGGTGCATGGCAAGCCAGTGGTCTGTTGATAATATCTGTGGTTTTGGCGATTGTTGGTGTACATCCTGTTATTACTGTTGCTACGGCGGGTGGCTTGCTCGCAAACATTAATGTTGCACCTGACTTATTGGCGATGACATTTTTGATGTGTTGGTCTGGTGGGGTGATAGCGTCCCCGTTATCTGGGATGCATCTGACGCTCTCTGGTCGCTTTAATATCAGTAATTTTCAGCTGTTCATGCGTAATCGACGTTTTTCAGTCAAGTTTTTGCTTTTACAAATTAGTTTTTTACATCTTTATAACGCGCTCGGCGTGCTATAACTCTTAAATATCTACTTTCTCTATTCACCTTAGCTATTTATCTCAATGCTTTTTTTGACAGTATAAGAGGCCAATGTCATGAGTGATTCGTCAAACTATACGCCACCCAAGGTCTGGACTATGGAAGCACCCAGTGGTGGGGAGTTCGCTAATATCAATCGTCCGGTTGCCGGTGCAACTCATACTAAGGAGCTGCCTGTGGGTAAGCATCCTTTGCAGCTTTATTCTCTTGCGACGCCTAATGGTATGAAGGCAACCATTATGCTGGAAGAGCTATTAGCACTTGGATATAAAGATGCAGAGTACGATGCTTGGTTGATCCGTATTACGGAGGGGGATCAGTTCTCAAGTGGTTTTGTTGAGGTTAATCCTAATTCTAAAATCCCTGCGCTTGTGGATAACAGTACCGAAAAGGCAACGCGCGTTTTTGAGTCGGGTTCTATTTTGTTTTATCTCGCTGAAAAGTTTGATGCGCTACTGCCTAAGTTGATAGCCGACAGGACTGAAGTGATGAACTGGCTGTTTTGGCAGATGGGCTCTGCGCCCTATCTTGGAGGTGGTTTCGGGCATTTTTACGCCTATGCCCCCGAGAAGTTTGAGTACCCGATTGATCGTTTTACCATGGAAACTAAGCGTCAATTAGATGTGCTTGACCGCGCATTGGCTGAGCGCCCGTATATTGCAGGAGACGAATACAGCATTGCTGATATTGCTATCTGGCCTTGGTATGGGGGCTTAGTGCTGGGGCACCTCTATGATGCTGGAGAGTTTCTATCCGTACATGAATATACACATGTGCAGCGCTGGGCGAATGATATTGCTAAGCGCCCTGCTGTTATTCGTGGTCGCAAGGTCAACCGCACCTGGGGCGAAGAAGCTGATCAGGTACCTGAACGCCACAAAGGTGCTGACCTAGATTAGATGTTGTTTACTGGTTGATTAGCTTTGGATGAGAAGGAAGACTATTTTCCAATACAGAAGCTGGAAAAGATTCTTCCTAATAAATCATCATTGCTGAATTGGCCGGTAATCTCTCCTAAGGCTTGCTGAGCTTGCCTTAGGTCTTCAGCGAGTAGTTCACCTGCACCGTTGTGGATAAGTTGATCTCGACCAGTTTCAAGCAGTTGTGAAGCAGTATTGAGTGCTTCAAGATGGCGACGACGAGCTAAAAAACCGCCTTCAGTTGTGGCTTGGTAGCCCATACAGGTCTTAAGGTGGTCACGAAGCGTCTCTATGCCCTCTCCCGCTTTAGCTGAGAGATTGATTAGCGTATGGCCGTGTACCTCTTGTAGGCCAAACCCTTCGCCGCTCAAGTCGGATTTATTACGGATAACCGTGATTTTACTTTGATCTTGTAGCTGATCGACAAACTCAGGCCAAATTTGATGGGGATCATCAGCATGTGTCTTTGTACTATCGACCATCAATAGCACTCTGTCTGCTTTGTGAATCTCTTCCCAGGCGCGGCTAATACCAATACGTTCAACTTCGTCGGGGGCGTCACGTAAACCTGCGGTATCGATAATATGTAGCGGCATGCCATCAATGTGGATATGTTCACGTAACACGTCACGTGTTGTCCCGGCAATATCGGTCACAATGGCGGTTTCTCTTCCTGCTAGTGCATTTAGCAGGCTAGATTTGCCCGCATTGGGGCGTCCTGCAATCACAACACTCATCCCTTCACGAATCAAACTCCCCTGCTTCGCTTCACTCAATACAGCAGCGAGGTTGGCAATAATGCCGTGCAGGTCAGAGAGCACTTTTCCGTCTGCCAGAAAATCGATCTCTTCTTCGGGAAAGTCGATAGCCGCTTCAACATAGATACGTAACTGGATAAGTGATTCTACGAGCGTGTCGATTCGCCGAGAAAACTCTCCTTGTAAGGAACGTAAAGCACAGCGTGCAGCTTGTTGTGATGAGCTGTCGATAAGGTCTGCGATAGCTTCTGCTTGGGCGAGGTCGAGTTTGTCGTTTAAAAAAGCACGTTCAGAAAACTCACCAGGTCTGGCAAGCCTGGCACCAAGTGATTGTACTCGCTGTAGCAGGAAGTCCATCACTACAGGGCCGCCGTGGCCTTGTAGCTCTAAAATGTCTTCACCGGTAAACGAATTAGGGCCAGGGAAATAAAGCGCTATCCCCTCGTCCAGCTCGTTTTCTTGTGCATCTTTAAATGCCCCGTAATGTGCATAACGGGGTTTAGGTAAGTAGCCAAGAACCTGCTTTGCAATTTCTGCAGCCTTGGGGCCTGATACACGAATAATTCCCACACCTCCACGCCCGGGAGCGGTGGCTTGTGCAGCAATGGTTTCTTGAGATATCAGGCTCATAGGTACTCCGTTTTTCTTGCAGCATTGAAAAAGGCTCCCTCAGGAGCCTTTTTTTGTACGTGACGTTATCTTAAGTCGCGCTAGGTTCTGCTTCAATCTGTTTATTGATTACATATTGCTGTGCAATCGACAGAATGTTGTTCACTACCCAGTACAGTGTCAGACCTGCAGGGAACCACAGGAAGAAGAAAGTAAACATGATAGGCAGCATCTTCATTACTTTAGCCTGCATTGGATCTGGAGGTGTTGGGTTCAGCGATTGCTGAATAAACATACTCACGCCCATGATGATTGGCAGAATAAAGTAAGGGTCTTTTGCTGAAAGGTCTGTTAGGTAGAGGAAGTCTGCGTGACGTAGCTCAACAGATTCCATTAGCACCCAATACAAAGAGATGAAGATCGGCATCTGAGCAACGATAGGTAAACAGCCGCCTAACGGGTTGATCTTCTCTTTCTTGTAGAGCTCCATCATGGCCTGGGACATCTTCTGTCGATCAGCACCGTGTAGCTCTTTCAAACGCGTCATTTCAGGACCGAATTTACGCATTTTCGCCATAGATTTGAAGGCTTTAGCATTTAACTGGAAGAGTAATGCTTTCACCAGAAGCGTGATGCAAATAATAGTTAGCCCCCAGTTTCCTACAAGACCGTGTATCCACTTAAGCACTATGTAAAGAGGAGATGCAATCCACCACAACCAACCAAAATCAAGAGTACGATCCAGCATTGGAGCCGCCGCTTCCATCTGGTCTACATCTTTAGGACCTGCATAAAATGATGCTGAAACAGTTTTCTCGCCACCAGCAGGTACTTCAAATGAAGGCGATACAAAACCTGCAATGTAGTTACCATTAAGCTTGCGTGTGCTGTATGTGTATTCAGCGCCAGGTGTTGGTATCCATGCACTTAAGAAATAGTGCTGTACCATGGCTGCCCAACCATCAGCTGTTGTTTCATTGAAATTGACTTCATTAATGTCATCAAAATCATATTTTTGATAACTATCTGTCGTCGTTGAAAAAACAGGACCAAGGTAAGACTGCATACCCATATCGGTAGATGAGTTAGGGTCAGCACTTTGGTCGCGTTTAATCTGTGCAAACAAGTTTGCTTGGAATAGTTCACTAGAGCCGTTATTAACAATATATTCTTGGCCGATAGTGTAAGAATTTTTACTAAAGACGTAACGCTTAGTAATGTTAACGCCTTTAGCATCGCTAAAAACTAAATCAACATTAATGCTGTCTTGTCCATCCAGAGTGTATTCGCTTTTCGCTACTGAGTAGCTAGGGCGCCCTTCTGGATTAGCATCTGGGCCGTTTGTACCCACTAAGCCACTTTGTGAAACGTAAGTGCGATTAGTATTTTGTTCAAGCAAGATAAATGGAAGCTCGCTTCCTAGTGTTGCTTTGTATGCAGTCAAGGCTACTTGAATAATATCGCCGCCTTTCGCATCAATCAGAACATCTAGAACATCAGTTTTAACTGTGATTAGTTGTGCTGGCGTAGTGCCTTCAGTGACTGTTCCTGTTGTTGGTAGCTCACCAGAAGTGCTCTTTTCAGCAGTAACTGCAGTAGGAAGGTCGCTGCTTGTTGACGCACTGCCATAGACAGAAACAGAAGCAGCCGGGGCTTGTGCTGTTGGTTGCTGACCGTAATCCTCATTCCACTGTAAAACCAGCATATATGAGATAAGTGCCAAGGCGGCAACTAGTATGACTCGCTGTACATCCATAAGTTTAAGACCGTTAATCTTGCTTGTTAAGTACGTGTTTGGATTTTTTATTCAACCGAGACCAACACTTATCGGCAAGGCGATGTAACTCGCTTGCGCTCATATCACCCAGTCCTGGACGAGCCAGAATGATCATATCGACGGGTGGTAGTTTATGTTGATTAAGGCGAAATGACTCGCGAATGATACGCCGAACATGATTACGTTTCACTGCTCTACGTACATTTTTTTTTGAAATCACAAACCCGAGACGTGGATGTTCGAGTCCGTTATGACGGGCTAGGATAAGTATTTTCTGGTCTGGCACCTTGATAGTGACACTATCAAAGACCTGTTGAAAATCCCCGGCAGTCAACAGGCGCAGCTGTCGGGGATATCCGAATTCGGTCATTCAACTACCAGATCCGGTCGCAGTCTGTATTAAGCAGACAGACGCGAACGGCCTTTTGCACGACGGCGGTTGATAATTGCGCGACCACTTTTAGTAGCCATGCGAGCACGAAAGCCGTGTGTACGAGCACGTTTTAAAACGCTTGGTTGAAATGTTCTTTTCATCAGTCAGTACCTACTATTAACGCTTGTTAAGTGCTCGGTTATTAGCTGGCTGAAGCTACAGAGCAAAATTAAGACGCGAAATTCTAGTGAATTAATTAGGATAATTCAAATGGTTTTTTAGTTAATACGTTAAAAGAGGTAAAGAAATTTACCTGACCTATATTCTGACTCAGGGGATAAGTAAAACTGTATAAAAATGTTTATAAATCTTCATTTCAATATATAACAATGGCTTAGCCTGTTAGTAACTCGTTATGTATCATGTTGATTTACTGTTTGTAAGTTGAAAACAGTATAAAAAACATACAATTTTCCGTTTGTTGGTGCTCTTGTTATAATTTTCACTTAAGTTATCAATATTTAGCATTGCTGTGTGGATAAGTGCTGTGGATCACTGTAGAATAGCGGCTATATAACAGTAACTTATGCTGTTTTCAGTGCGAATCATTATTTTTGCGGAGAGTTTATGTCGGGAGATTTGTGGGAACGTTGTTTGCCTAGTTTGCAAAGTGAGTTCCCTGCCCAGCAGTATAATACTTGGATTCGCCCATTGAGTGCTGATGAAAGCCAAGATTCTGTTGTGGTTCTTCTTGCTCCCAATCGATTCGTTCGCGATTGGGTAAATGATAAATTCCTCTCTCGTATTCGACAGGTCGTCAGTGATGTATCTGGCGATATCAGTATTGATGTACGCGTGGATATTGCAGCAATATCTACCGGTGCTTCTCAAGCGAGGCGCATGCCTCCAAGGCCTCGCCCTGCTGCTCCGCCACCCGTATCTGCTTATGTAGAGCCTGAACAAGCAGAATATGAGCAGCGAGCGCCATCAGTACCTAGCAAAGAAGTAAGTGCTCACAACCCTCCAGTTGCAGTTATACCAGCGCCTCAGCTTGAATTAGACGTAGGTGTTTCTGAACCTGGCAGAACTATCGATGTAAATGTTGAGGGTGGTTTACGCCACCAATCAAACTTGAATAGAGCATTTACGTTTGAGTCCTTTGTTCAGGGTAAATCAAACCAGTTGGCATTAGCCGCCGCACAACAAGTTGCAGACAACCCCGGTGGTGCTTATAACCCACTGTTTATATACGGCGGTGTTGGTTTAGGTAAAACCCATTTAATGCATGCTGTTGGCATGGAAATGCTGCGTCAAAATCCTAATGCTCGTATCGTTTATCTACACTCTGAGCGTTTTGTTGCTGATATGGTTAAAGCATTGCAGTTGAACGCCATTAATGACTTTAAACGTTATTATCGTTCTGTTGATGCCCTGCTGATCGATGATATTCAGTTTTTTGCAGGCAAAGAGCGCTCCCAAGAAGAGTTTTTCCACACCTTTAATGCTTTGCTTGAAGGTGGTCAGCAGATGATTTTGACCAGTGACCGCTATCCTAAAGAAATTAACGGTGTTGAAGAGCGTTTAAAATCACGTTTTGGTTGGGGCTTAACTGTTGCTGTTGAACCACCAGAATTAGAAACACGCGCCGCTATTGTTATGAAGAAAGCTGCAGAAGCAAAAATTGTACTGCCAGATGACGCTGCTTTCTTCCTTGCACAGAAGATTCGTTCTAACGTTCGTGAGCTTGAAGGTGCGCTTAAACGTGTCATTGCGAACGCTCATTTTACAGGTAATGCAATAACTACGCCTTTCATTAAAGAATCATTGAAAGACTTACTGGCATTACAGGACAAACAAGTTAGTATTGACAATATTCAGCGTGTGGTCGCGGAGTATTATAAAATTAAGATATCCGATTTGTTATCTAAGCGCAGAAGCCGCTCGGTAGCACGTCCACGTCAGGTTGCGATGAGCATCTCTAAAGAACTCACTAATCACAGTTTACCTGAGATTGGGAATGCTTTTGGTGGTCGCGATCATACGACAGTGTTACACGCTTGCCGTAAAATCAAAGAGTTACGGGAAAGTGAACCGGATATTAGAGAAGATTATCAGAACCTGCTACGTCATCTGACGGCGTAGTACCGGAGCGGAATAAAGGTAGATTGCCATGAAATTCGTTATTTCACGTGAAGCACTAATTAAACCGCTGCAATTGGTAGCGGGTGTGGTGGAGCGTCGTCAGACACTTCCAGTGTTGTCCAATATTTTATTGGTTGCTGAAGATCATAAACTGTCGATGACAGGGACCGACCTTGAAGTTGAGCTGGTTGGTTGTGTGATGCTTGATGAGCCTGCAGAGCCGGGTTCTATCACCGTACCGGCGCGTAAGCTTATGGATATTTGTAAATCACTTTCTGATGATGCACAGATTGAAATGACCCTTACCGGCCAAAAAATGATTATTAAGTCTGGTCGCAGCCGCTTTACGCTGTCTACCCTGCCTGCTGTTGAGTTCCCAAATGTTGAGGATAGTCCGCAAACATTTGATCTGACTTTGTCACAAGGGCAGCTACGTTATCTTATTGAGCAAACGGGTTTCTCGATGGCTCAGCAAGATGTACGTTACTACCTAAATGGTATGTTGCTGGAGATTGCTGACGGCTCATTACGTACGGTTGCTACTGATGGCCACCGTTTGGCAACGAGCGTTGCTAGTGTTGAAACCGATCAACAAACAGCTCAGCAGATTATTGTTCCTCGTAAAGGGATTCTAGAGCTGGCACGTTTGCTTCAACATGGCGATGAGCCGCTTAAGTTAGTCGTAGGTGCTAATCATATTCGCGCTCATGTAGGTGATTTTATATTCACCTCTAAGTTGGTTGATGGGAAATTCCCAGATTACCAGCGTGTTATTCCACGTAACGGCGATAAGTATGTATTAGGTGATCGCCAAGCCTTACGTAAAGTGTTTAGCCGTATCGCGATCCTCTCAAATGAGAAGTACCGTGGTGTTCGTTTGACGTTGACCAGCGGCTTCTTGCAAGTGATGGCAAATAACCCAGAGCAGGAAGAAGCAGAAGAAACCATCGCTATTGACTATGAAGGCGACTCTCTTGAGATTGGCTTCAATGTTAACTACTTGCTGGACGCGTTATCTATCCTGAATTCTGATGTGGTTCGTTTTACCCTGTCTGATTCTAATAGCAGTGCATTAATCGAAGGCTATGATGAAGAGGGTAATCTCTACGTTGTCATGCCGATGAGAATGTAAGATAGGATGACTTGTGTGAAGCCGGTTTCGGCTTCACGCTACACTTTATGCCAATCAGATCCCTTTCTGTTAATAAGATACGCAATATCGACGCCGTATCTTTTGAGCCTTCAGAGCGTATAAATATCATTTATGGTGCTAACGGCAGTGGTAAAACCACTCTGCTTGAAGCTGTGCACTTTCTTGGTCTAACACGCTCTTTTCGAACGAATCAATTTCGTTATTTGGTCACTTCTTCAGAGAGAGAATCACTGGTCTTTTCTAAAATAGATGCAGTGGGAAATGGCCAGCTAAAACCATTAGGTGTTAGCCGTGGTTTAGACGGTGATGTTGGCATACGTTTTAACGGCAATAGTATTGATTTATCTGAGCTTGCCACCCTTGTTCCGCTTCAATTGATTAATACCGATACCTTTGAGTTACTGGAAGGTAGCCCGGGAACAAGACGCCAGTTTATTGATTGGGGAGTGTTTCATTCAGACCCCGTATTTATTCAATTGTGGCGTGCATTTAAACGTGTATTACAACAGCGTAATTCTTTGCTGAAGTGTGGTAAAATTGACCCTGTTTTGCGGCAGGTATGGGATCAGGAATTTATTCAGTATGCTGAGCAGTTAACCAGCATGCGCGAACGCTATATTGAACAGTTAAAACCTGATTTTGAAGAGATCTTATTAAGGCTGGTCGGTGATTTATCGATCACACTTAAGTTTTCTGCTGGATGGGATCAAAAAAGGCCTCTGGACGAATTGTTAGCAGAAAATTTACCCAGAGACCTTAAGCAAGGATTTACCAGTATCGGCCCCCAGCGGGCTGATTTAAAAGTTAAATCTGAAGGTATTAGTGCTGCGGAACGTTTATCCCGTGGACAGAAGAAGCTCGTTGTCAGCGCATTAAAACTGGCACAGGGAGCGCTGTTTCATCGTTTAAGTAATAGGCCATGTGTTTATCTGATTGATGACTTACCGTCTGAACTGGATAAACAGCATAGCCGTTTATTTTGTGAATTTTTAGAACAAACTAATAATCAATGTTTCATCACCTGTGTTGACCCAGAATCCTTAAGTCGATTTTGGAAGCCCGATACAGCAGTGGCCTACTTCAATATTGAAGCAGGCCAATTGGTACAAACACACTGAGTCAGGAGAATACCATGAGTGGCGAAGAGCAAAATTACGATTCCAACAGTATTAAGGTCCTTAAAGGACTGGATGCGGTTCGTAAACGCCCTGGGATGTACATAGGTGACACAGATGATGGAAGCGGTCTGCACCACATGGTTTTCGAGATTGTAGATAACTCAATCGATGAAGCCCTTGCAGGCCACTGTAGCGAGATTAGCGTCATCATCCATCCAGATGGAAGTGTTTCTGTTTCAGATAACGGCCGTGGTATTCCTACGGGCATACACGATGAAGAAGGTGTCTCTGCAGCAGAGGTCATCATGACGGTTCTGCATGCCGGCGGTAAGTTTGATGACAACAGCTATAAAGTATCCGGTGGTTTGCACGGTGTAGGTGTTTCTGTTGTAAACGCCCTATCCTCTGAGTTGAAACTAACAGTACGCCGTGATGGTAAAGTACACGAGCAGATTTATGTTCATGGTGTACCGCAGGCGCCGCTTACTATTGTTGGTGAAACTGAGCAATCCGGTACAGAAGTACGATTTAAGCCGTCAGAAGAAACATTCACGAATGTTGAGTACCAGTTCGACCTATTGGCTAAACGCTTACGAGAGCTATCCTTCCTTAACTCAGGCGTGCGTATT
Organism: Neptunomonas japonica DSM 18939; assembly: GCF_000422765.1. GTDB lineage: Bacteria > Pseudomonadota > Gammaproteobacteria > Pseudomonadales > Balneatricaceae > Neptunomonas > Neptunomonas japonica. Next base: position 101,955 of record NZ_AUGR01000002.1, read on the forward strand.
GTCCTGACAGATGAGCGTAGCGCTCGTCAGGATATTTTTGAGTATACGGGCGGCTTAAGCTCGTTTGTCGAGTTTCTTAACCAGAATAAAACCGCTGTCAATAAAGTGGTTCACCTCACCGGTATGCATGAAAATGGTGTCGGCGTTGAAGTGGCTTTGCAATGGAACGATAGCTATCAAGAAAGCCTGCATTGTTTCACGAACAACATTCCACAACGTGATGGCGGAACACATCTTTCAGGTTTTCGTGCGGCATTAACACGTTCGCTTAACTCTTATATTGAGAGTGAAGGTTTAAACAAGGGAAGTAAGGTTAGCACTTCGGGTGATGATAGCCGTGAAGGCTTATGCGCTATTATCTCGGTTAAAGTTCCTGATCCTAAATTCTCTTCACAGACCAAAGATAAGTTGGTCTCTTCAGAAGTTAAAACCGCAGTAGAGCAGATGTTTGCTCTGCACTTTTCGGATTATTTACAAGAAAATCCACAAGAGTCCAAATCAATCGTTAACAAAATGATTGAAGCGGCACGGGCGCGTGAAGCAGCACGTAAAGCACGCGACATGACACGCCGTAAAGGTGCTCTGGACATCGCGGGTTTACCGGGCAAGTTGGCCGATTGCCAAGAAAAAGATCCAGCCCTTTCAGAACTTTACCTAGTAGAGGGTGATTCAGCGGGTGGTTCGGCTAAGCAAGGTCGTGACCGCCGTACACAAGCTATTTTGCCGCTTAAAGGTAAAATTCTAAACGTTGAAAAAGCACGTTTTGACAAGATGCTCTCTTCAGTAGAAGTGGGCACGCTGATTACTGCATTGGGTTGCGGTATTGGCCGCGATGAATACAATCCTGATAAATTGCGTTACCACAGTGTCATTATTATGACCGATGCCGACGTCGATGGATCACACATTCGTACCTTATTGTTGACCTTTTTCTTCCGTCAAATGCCAGAATTGATCGAACGTGGGTACATTTATATTGCTCAACCGCCTTTGTATAAGATCAAAAAAGGCAAGCAAGAGCAGTATCTGAAAGATGACGAAGCACTAGAAAGCTACTTACTCCAAGGTGCACTTGATAATGCTAGTTTCCATGTGCATGAAGGCGCTCCAGCGATTGCTGGCGCAGCACTTGAGTCACTGATTAACCAGTATCGTGGTGTAGAGAAACACATTGATCGTCTATGTAAGCTCTATCCGCCAGCAGCACTCACACAAATGATTTATCAATCAGTGTTGAGTGCTGACGATCTAACTAACTCTGACCTTGTTGAGAGCTGGTTAAAGACGCTGGTAGAAGCGCTAGAGAAGCAAGCTAGTGTCAGTGAGCGTTATGAGTCTGAATTAGTTTACGATAAAGAGCATAGTGTTTACTTACCTAAGATTGTGCATATCAATCACGGTGTTGATACGAACTTTGTTTTTCGAAGAGACTTCTTCTCATCACGTGAATACGCATCAATTGCCGCGCTAGCGACTGAGCTACATGATCTACTAGAGCCAGGTTCGTTCGTTAAACGAGGCGAGAGAACTTTCCCTGTTACCTTCTTTAAAGATGGTATCAATTGGTTACTAGAGCAATCTAAGCGTGGTAATGCCATACAGCGATACAAAGGATTGGGTGAAATGAACCCAGACCAGCTATGGGAGACGACAATGGACCCAGATGCTCGCCGTATGCTGCAGGTAACCATTGAAGATGCTATTTCAGCTGACCAATTGTTCACAACCTTGATGGGTGATGAAGTAGAGCCAAGAAGAAATTTCATAGAATCCAACGCTTTACATGCAACCAATGTGGATGTTTAGTGTCATTTCTGTCATTTGAAATGAAATGCCTTCTCACTAGTGTGAAATAGAAAAAAGCAGCCCATCGGCTGCTTTTTTTTCGCCCTATACTCAGGAATACGTCAGGTTTGTGCCAAGAGCGACATCGATATCAAACTGATAGGAAAAAATAAATGGGTAGGTCATAAAGCTCTTTCTATCGGCTAACCACGGTTTTTACGATATTCATCTGGTGTTGTATCGAGTAAGCGTCGGAACATAGCGATAAAGGAAGAAGCCGTACTGTAACCTAGATCCAGAGCGACACTTTCAACACTAGCGCCTTCTTGTAGCATGGGAACCGAGCGCATTACTTTCAGCCGCTGACGCCATTCACTCAGAGCGATACCTAGATCCTGTTGTGCTTTGCGCGCTAAGGTCCGCTCAGAGGTTCCGAACTTTTCTGCTAATGCTTTTATCGAGCAGTTACTGTTTGGGTTGTCTTTTAAATAACTAAGCACCTTGTTCAGTAAAGGATCATTAGAATCTGGAAGATAGCTGCCCGCGCTGGGAGTAATAACCAACTGATCCAGTATCACATCTAATAGTTTGTTTTCTTCCAGTGAATAGGGAGGTTGCGGTGGATTAAGCCGTAGGTGATTTAGCATCGCTCGGAGCATCGGGTTGACCAACAAGGCGCAGGTTTTTTCTGGCATGCCGCGTTCAGCGGCCAGTTCTTGATCTATATAGAGTGAACAGTGGTATGAGGCATGACGGTTGCTGCCATGATGCCTTGAGCCTGGGGGGTGCCATAAACCGAAACTAGGAGGAACACGAAACTCTTTACCCTCTGCCTGCATTGCTAATACTCCGCTGAAAGAATAGACAAACTCACCCCACAGATGCTGATGCGGAGGATAGATTGTGCCTTCAGGCATTGAGCGCAATTGAAGGAAGACTGGTTGCGGCAGTGTCTGGAGTTCCAGTGGCGTATGGATAAATGGCTTTTTCGACATGCCTGGCCGATCCTGATTATGCTTTGTCTGATTTTAGCTATATCAATAAAATTAGACAAACCATAATGTGACCTCATGTTCATTTTGAGGAATAGGTATGGGAACCCGCAAATCACTCGACCTTTTTGCCTTCGGCTGTATGCTGCTATTTTGTATCGTTATGGCCTCACAGCAAGTGGTACTGAAAGCGGTCGCAGATGATATTACTCCGGTTTTCCAGATAGCGTTGCGCTATGGCATTGCCATTATGCTTCTTGTATTACTCATTCGAACCAAGCGATCGCAGGTTAAATTAGCTCCTGAGAACCGCTTACCAGCCATATGGATCGGGGTGCTGTTTACTTTGGAGTTTTTGTTTGTAGGGGAAGCATTAACTTATACCAGCGCCTCTCATACGATTGTTCTTCTCTACACTTCACCGATATTTGCAGCCATAGGTTTGCACATAAAGATTCCTAATGAGCGTATGAATAGCTTCCAATGGTTTGGCATAGCGCTTACTTTTGGAGGCACTGCCTTAGCTTTTTTGGGGGGAGAAGATATAAAACTTAACGCCGCTATCTTTTGGGGAGATCTGCTGGCACTGCTAGGAGGGGCTGCTTGGGGAGCAACTACGGTTGTCGTTCGTACGACCGGATTAGCGGCTTTACCGGCGAAGCAGGTCCTGCTTTATCAGCTGTTAATCGCATTTGTTGTGCTAACTCTATGGTCTGTTTGGACTGGGCAGACAGATGTAAATCTAACGCCCGCGGTAATGGCAAGTCTTGCCTTTCATGGTATTGGCGTTGCTTTCCTCGCTTTCTTGCTCTGGTTCTGGCTATTAACCCACTACAAAGCCTCTCAGCTTGGTATTTTATCCTTCATGACCCCTGCTCTTGGTGTCTTACTCGGTAGTTGGTGGTTAGACGAGAAAATTGAACCCAACTTTGTTATAGGTACAGGGCTAATTATTGTTGGTATTTTGTTAGTTAGCAGTCATGGTTGGTTTACTTCACAAGTAAAGCGCTTTTCGTAGTCACTGGGTGTTATTTTTATCAATCGGACAAAGGATCGTCTCATCCCCTCTTCGTTGCCAAAACCACACTGTTTGGCAATAACTTTCATTGATAACTTTCCGTTTTCTAACATGCTACGTGCTGCTTCAACACGCATCGCTTCAACTGCTTTGGCTGGGGTTTGCTTTGTTTCAGCAACATACAACCTCGCGAAGTTTCGAGCACTCATTAACGCTTGATTGGCTAAGATTGAAACATGAAGGTCTTGATCAAGGTTACATCGCATCCATTGATGAAGACTATCGAAACGCCCGTTACCATCTGCAGTCTGTACTTTTAAAGCCTCGCTAAATTGTGACTGCCCTCCGGGTCGAACAACGTAGGTAACTAATGATCGCGCTAAATAGAGTGCCGCAGAACGACCAATATCATCAGAGATCATAGCGAGTGCCATATCAAGCCCGGCAGTAACACCGGCAGAGGTCCATACATTTCTATCGTTAATAAAAATGGGTTCCGACTCTACTTTTATATCGGGGTAGAAAGCGCCAAGTTCTTCACAGGACTCCCAATGAGTTACCGCGCGATGACCTTTGAGTAAGCCGCACGCGGCTAATACAAACGCGCCGCTGCATATAGACCCTACTCTTTTTGATTTAGAAGCTAGTTCAGCGATACCTGCTAAGAGGTCGGCGTTTTGGCTAGCTACCCTCGCGCCTGATCCACCGACAACGATCAGCGTATCAATATAGTGTTCTGTCCATTCCCATATGGATTCAGTGGACAGTGAGACAGGGGTATCAGAATTAATCGAGTTGCCGTCTAGCGATAAAATTGCGGTTTTATATACGGCAACGCCACTCTCATCCTGAGCGTCTGCAAAGGCCTGTAGAGGCCCTGCAAGATCGAGTAACTTGATATTTGGATACACTATAAAGGCAATGATAGGTCGGTGTTTTTTATGTTGTGATTGCATGGCAGTAAAGGAGCTCATTATGGCATTCCTGCCAAATATAAAATTGCTATTTTAAACGTCAAGTCACTGGATAGGAACTAAGAATGCTTATTTTAAAACCGAACTGTGAATGCTGCGATGTTGACCTGCCTCCTGAAAGCCAGAATGCCAGAGTGTGCAGCTTTGAATGCACTTTTTGTAATGACTGTGCTGATATGAAATTTCATGGCGTATGCCCAAACTGCGGTGGCGGGTTTGTACCGCGGCCAATACGGCCAACTAAGCACCTTGAGAAACACCCCGCGTCAGCAGTGCGTTTCAATAAGGGTCATGCTGAATGTGCTAGTTATGCTTCTAGCATTACTAGGTAAGTAAAAGCCGCTCTAATCGAGCGGCTTTTACTTTTGTGACGTGTAACTTGAGCTGTCAATTTTGGTGCGTTTTTACGGTAAGAACGGGAATTTTAAGCTTAGTTAATACTAAATTGTGCAGCAACATCATCATCCCAATCCATTCCTAAGCCGGTGTTGCTTCCTACTTTAGCTAGGCCATTTTCGATTTGGAGTGGTTCTTTAAGCAAGGGGTTCCACCAATCACAATATTCAAGCCAGTGAGCGGTGGGTGTTAGACAAAGTAATTGCGCACTAACTTCTGGCCATAGGTGTGTTGATACAAGTTTTTGATGGCTTGCACATATTGTCGCAGCTCTTAGCCACCCGCTTACCCCCCCTATTTTCATAACGTCTAGCATTACGAAATCTGAAGCATCAGCATCTAAAGCATGCTGGAGATCTAAGGTATTCCACCAGTTCTCACCACACTGGATAGGGATGGATGATGTGTTTTTAACAACTGAATGGCCTTTGTAATCATGTGCCAAGGTAGGTTCTTCAATCCACGTAATTTCTGCATCATTAAAACGTTTAGTTCGCTCTATTGCTTCGGTGGGCGTTAAGCATTGGTTGTAGTCAAGCATGATGTCTATTGTTGGCCCTACTGCATTTCGTATTGCAGATACTACGCGAAGCTCTTCTTTTATATCAGGATATCCAACTTTAGCTTTTACACCTCTAAAACCCGCTTGGGCTAATTGAGTAGCTGTTTCGGCTGAGCCCTTTTCGCCTTCAAAACCAATAGCGCCATAAACTGGAATAGTCTTTTGAGCACCCCCGAGTAATTGTACTAGGTTACAGTCATGTAGCTTTGCATGAGCATCCCATAAAGCCATGTCTATTGCGGCTAGGGCCATGCCCACTAACCCCTGGCTTCCTAATAACCTGAATCGGGAGCTAAGTTGCTGTTCTAAAGCGATTGGAGCCAAGACTTGTTTTTCTATGAGAGGGCTCATGTTCATAACCAAGTCGGCTACGGGTTTAAGAGCTATGGGAGTATAGGTGAATACTATACTATGGCCTGTTATGCCCGTATTTGTATATATAGTCGTTAAAACCAACGGCGACTCCGATACAATACCACTTGCCGTTTTGTGTTCCTTTTCCATTGGAAGCCTAATTGCTAGGACTTCTACTCCCGTTATAATCGCCTGTGATGGTGTCGCCATTTTATATACACCCATATTTTTTTATTGTCATTTGGAGTCTATTACGCCTAGATACTGTGGCAACTATGTTGGGGTGACTGGTCTGACCTAGAGTAAGAAGCTGTTTCTGTGTTCCACTTAGCTAATAAAAAACCACTCATATAGAGTGGTTTTTTATTTGCTGAAATGTGTTGCTTCAATGAACTAATGATGAGGATTTTCAGGCACTAATTCTGGTTCATCATCACTGCTGTGCTGCTTTTTAGATGTCAGATAAAGCCATGTAAATCCAACTAAGCCTGCAGTAAGTGAAGCAAATAGAATCCCTGTTTTAGCCATCAATAAGTCTTCTGGGTGGTTCACAAAGCCTAGCTCTGCGATGAAAATAGACATGGTAAAACCTATTCCCCCCATGAATGAAACACCAATTATATGGTTCATATTGAGGCCTTTAGGCAGCTCGCTTACTCCCAGTTTTACAGCGGCCCAGGTGAAACCAGCGATCCCGATCAGCTTGCCGAATACTAGGCCTAGGCCTATACCCATCGCTACCGGATGCGACAGAACACCACCAATATTTCCAAAGTCTATCGGTACGCCTGCATTGGCAAGCGCAAAAATAGGAATAACGAGATAGGCTGATGAAAGATGTAGCTTGTGCTCAAGCGTTTGAGCAGGCGCTTGTACTAGGTTAACCCCATTACCAAGTGCGCGGACACGAGAGCGTAACGCATCGTTAACGAGTATGTTTTCATTCTTTTTAAAGGCAGATGTTATTTTCTCTACACCCTCCTGAATTTGAGAAAGGAATCGCTTCGGGTCATATTTGGGCTTCATGGGAATCGTAAAGGCTAATATAACCCCTGCCAATGTGGCATGAATACCACTCTTGAGCATGGCTATCCATAGGATAATGCCTATGAGTATATAGGGCAGTAAGGTGCGTACGCCTCCCAAGTTGAAGCAAATCAAAATGAAAATTGAGAAGCCCGCCAACACTAGTGCAGTTACATTGAGGCTTTCAGTATAAAAAAGCGCAATGACTATTACTGCACCTAAGTCATCCACAATAGCCAGAGCGACTAGAAACATCAGAAGACTTTGCGGAACTCTATTTCCTAATAATGCTAAGGCCCCTAACGCAAATGCTATATCAGTTGCCATTGGGATGCCCCACCCATCTAGGGTGTGGCCGCTTGGGTTGATGGATATATAAATCAAAGCGGGTACTAGCATTCCGCCAACAGCAGCAATAATCGGTAACAGTGCCTGCTTCACATTAGCAAGCTCGCCCACTAGAAGCTCACGTTTTAATTCCAGTCCTACAACGAGGAAAAATATAGCCATAAGGCCATCATTGATCCAGTGGTGCAGTGATTTGGATAGTTGGAAACTTTCTAGCCCGATAGTGAAATAGAGCTGAAAAAAGTCATGATAGTGATGAGCCATTGAACTGTTAGCAATAAACAGAGCAATAACAGCACAGAGCATCAGCAAAACACCACTAGTCGTTTGCCTGTGAATAAATTCATCTATTGGCGAGAGCACCTTGTCAAATGCGAGCTCCCAAGGCGCTATGTATTCTTTCCCTTTCCCTAAAGGCCTGCGCTTGCGCTTCATTATGATCTCCCTTTGAGATTTAGCTCAAACTGTATAAAACTCACAAAAGATGTATGTTTAATTATTTCGCGCAAGATTTCACCTATTTATTCCCAATTAGCACTTATGACTGTTGGCAGGGATAAAGATTTCGTAAAGCTAGATAAACAGCACTGGCTTTTTGTAAGTCTTTGCTACTGTTGGCGCTTTTAACTTCTTTAAGAATAGCGCTTATTACAGTTTTTTCTGAAGTTTTCTCTGGGATACAAAAACCGGCATAGTATGTGGCTGGTACAGCCGCTTGGCGCTCACCTACACGAGTTTTAAATGCTCTCTTGAAAAAGTCTGATGGTTCCTCGTTTTTAATATAAGTATTAAAGCGTTTAATAATGACACGATCGGTTAACTGTGCACCAGCTAAAAAGCCAGCAACATAGGTACTATCTATATCATCATTTTGCATATTTTCTGCGAGTAAAGAAGGGGAAAACAAAAAAGCCAATATTGTGAAGATATGTGCAAATTTTTTCATTATTTCACCTCAGGTGTTAAATGACGAGATTACTGACATTATCGTTGACTGCTTTTCTCTCAACTTGAATAACTGGACTTCTAGAAAGAGCGCTAGAATTATTATGTGGTGCTTTCTATATAGATAGAAATTGATAATAACTATGTTATAAATAGATAATTATCTATTCATTGGGTCGCTTTTTATGGCTAAGTTACACTCGCGGATTGGAACATTCCGGCAATTAGAAATTCTACTGGCTGTCTATCAGACGGGATCAATCACCGCGGCTTCGAAAAAGTTGTTCCTAACGCAACCAACAGTGTCCATGCAGCTAAGGAAGCTCTCTGATGCGGTGGGAGTGCCTATCTACGATCATGTAGGGCGTAAGCTAGTATTCACACAGGCTGGCTTAGAAGTTATTAACAGCGCCCGTGATGTGTTAAATGGTATAGAGCGGCTCGAAATGAAGCTATCCGACCTTCAAGGGTTGAAGGTGGGTACATTGCGTTTGGCGGTTGTGACTACCGCAAAATATTTTATACCGCACCTCTTAGGGGAGTTTTTAAAGCTCTATCCTGATATTGATATAAATTTTAAAGTTGGTAACCGTCAGCAGATCATGGATCGGTTAGCGACAGGCGAGGATGATTTCTATGTTTTCCATCACCCGCCTGAAAGCGCTAAGCTGCATTTACATGAGTTTTTACCGAACCCTTTGGTAGCGATAGCTCAAAAGAATCATCCACTTGCCGGTGAAAAAAACATTTCGTTAGAGGCCTTTGCTGATCAGCCGTTTTTGATCCGCGAGGCAGGGTCTGGTACTCGTCACGCAATAGAACAGCACTTTTCCCAACATGGGATTCGGCCAAATGTGAGGATGACCATAGAAAGCAATGAAGCAATAAAACATGCGGTGATGTCTGGGCTCGGTGTTTCTATTCTCTCCAGTCATACGCTTGCGTTTGGCGGCAGTGGAGGGTTGGTTGTGCTGGACGTACAGCAATTACCTATTACAACTAAGTGGTATCTTGCGAACTTGCAGGTTAAAAAACTTTCTGTCGTTGCACATACATTTCTTGAGTATATTACCGCTTATGAAAGAGAGAGCATGCTCTCGCAGATGCAAGAAAAGTATAAGTAAAAGCAGCCCCGCGGCTGCTTGTATATTAAGTGAAATGAGTGCGTTTAGAGGCTCAAAACTAGACGCGTGCACCAAGCATACGTCTGAGTGTCCCGTCTTTATCAATTAAGTGGTGTTTTAACGTACCGACGACATGAAGTACAACGGCCAATATCAGCAGCTTGCCTCCTAAACCATGAATTGTTCCTCCTATATTACCTATCACCTCATTGCCCTCTCCTGCCGCGATTAACTCGACCCCAAACACGCCTACGGAATGGCCCCCTCCAACTGACATTAAGATTCCTGAGATAGGCATAAACACAGTTCCAGCAAGTAAGAATATATGAGCAGCGGTTGCAAACCTTTGTTGCCATAGCGGCGTGACTGTCAGAGGTTGCGGCAGTTTACTGCGCAGCCGATGTACCACGCGGTAGAGAGCAAATAGTAATATCAACACACCGATCGACTTATGTATGCCAATGAGGAAACCTTTATCAGGAGAGCGAGGCAGCTCTTCTAGATAGAGCCCGAATGCGAGGCTTCCGATCATCGCAAAGGCAATCAACCAGTGAAGAGCGACAGTGTGTTTAGAAAACTTTGATAGGGTATCCATATTAATTGCTCAAACGATATTAGGAGATGGAAGTTTAACGGCTCCCCTATCGGTTATTAATAACTGAAAATGTAAAGCTAGGTAAAGATTTGTAAAACGAGAGAATCGCTTGATACAGATAAGTTGATGTGCGCTTGTACTGCTAGTTTTTAGTACTTGACCAGTAACGTTAAACTGTTAAGTTAGTGGTGTTTTATAACTAATTCCGCACTGGAGGGTATTCATGTTTGTAGTCAACACCTTCCGGGCAGTCGTCTGATCTCACGTAACACCTGATTTCTCTGCCCGGTTTCTAAGCCGGGGCTTACCAGCCCCTGATGAAACGTTTCTATGATGCTTTTATGCGTCAGGGCTTACTATGACTACAAATTACTCTTTATCCCAATTGGGTTGGACTTCTTTTTTTCAGCAACAGCTTTCTCTCGAGGAGTGGGATGTTTTTATTCCTTCACGCGTTGTAGCGCAGCACCGTTCTTACCTCGAACTGATTAATCTACACGGAAAGCAAAGGTTACCACTTGCCAGTGATATGCCGCTTCTTACTGTAGGTGATTGGCTTTTACTTGATGGAAAAGGCCGCTTTCATCGGGCGTTAAATCGGTTGTCGTTTTTCTCGCGCAAAGCACCGGGTAGCAAGTTGGTATCCCAATCTATAGCTGCAAATGTTGATACAGTTTTTGTTACGTGCTCACTCAATAGCAATTTCAGCCTGAACCGTATCGAGCGGTATTTGTCTCTTGTGAAAGACGCTGGTGCAGACGCTGTTGTGGTACTGACCAAAGCGGACCACTGTGAAGATGCGATGAGTTATGTTCGCAAGGTTCAGGCACTTGATACTCTATTGGTTGTTGAGGCCGTCAATGCTCTTGATGCTACGAGTATTCAAGGCTTAGATGCTTGGTGCGGTGAAGGAAGAACGATTGCGTTGCTAGGCTCTTCTGGTGTGGGAAAATCAACATTGATCAATACCTTGCTAGGGTATGCAGAACAAGCAACAGGCTTGATTCGTGATGCCGATGATAAAGGTCGGCACACTACCACAGCGCGAACTATGCATTTTATGCCTTGTGGAGGGATTCTTTTAGATTTACCTGGGATGCGAGAGCTACAAATTGCAGACTGCGAACAAGGTGTTAAAGAGACCTTTACTGACATTAGCGACTTAGAAAAGCTATGTCGATTCAGTGATTGTCATCATCAGGACGAGCCGGGTTGCGCAGTTCAAGCGGCTATTGCATCTGGAGAGTTAGAGAGCCGGCGCTTAGCTAGCTTTAACAAACTAATGCAAGAGCAAGCTTTTAATAGTGCCTCGTTGGCTGAAAAGCGCGCTAATGATCGAGCCAAAACTCGCTTTTACCGCTCTGTTTCATCTCATCATGCTAAACAACGTAAAAAAGGATGGTCGTAGGCTTTAATTCTTGGGCTTAAACCTCAGCGGCGGCAAGTGCCGTCGCTGTTTTATGTATCGCTGAGAGCGTTTAAGAGCGTTTAAGAGCGGTATAAGGCTTACAGCTCATATTCTATGAGTTGGGCTTGTGTGATCTCTTTACGAATAATCTGCGTTTCAGTACCGCTAACCAGTAGCTCTGGCAGAATACTTCGGCTGTTATAAGTTGAACTCATCACCGACCCATAAGCACCCGTGCAGAGAAAAGCAACGAGCTCGCCTGCTTTCAGTGATTTGCTCAATGGGTAGCTGCGCGCAAAGGTATCAGTGCTTTCGCAGATAGGACCGACAATGTCATAGTGACGTATAGCAGAGTCATTATCAGTATTGGTTGGTACAATGGGGTGTGATGCTTGGTAGAGAGCAGCTCGCATTAAGTCGTTCATAGCTGCATCAAGGATCAGGAATGGGTTGGGCTGTGCTTCTTTGATGTAGCTTATACGTGAAACCAACACTCCCGCGTTTGCTACTAGAGAGCGCCCTGGTTCAACGATAATACGGCCCCTGAAATTGGCTGTAGAACGAGCAATTTCTTGAGCAACTGACACTAAATCTAAGTTCGCTCCATCCCCATAATCCACACCAAAACCTCCCCCTAGGTCTAGGCTGTTAATAGAAAAGCCCGCTTCTTCGAGTTTTGTTGCCAAAGCCATCAATTTCTCAATCGCTTGGCGGTAAGGAGTAACGCTTTGGATTTGTGACCCTATATGCATTGCTAACCCACTCAGCTTTATCCAAGGGTGGTCTGCATAGCACTGATAGAGAGATAAGGCTTGTTCGATCGTGATGCCGAATTTATTCCCTTTGCGCCCTGTTGTGATATTTTTATGAGTATCGACTGCTACATCAGGGTTAACACGAAGAGCCGCGTTAATTGATCTAGCGTGTTGTGTTGCCAGCGTAGCGAGTAGCTCTAGCTCTTCTACCGACTCCACATTAAATTGACCAACACCCGCATTAATAGCCAGCGTGAGTTCGACCGTCGTTTTACCTACTCCTGAAAATATCATTGATTTTTCGGGTATGCCAGCTGCTTGAGCGCGCAGTAGTTCTCCACTAGATACGAGGTCAACACCTAATCCTTGGTCGGCTATTAGCCTTAAAATACTTAGATTGCTGTTCGCTTTCATCGCATAGTGAATATCCATGCCATGAGGCTTGAACGCTGCTTGACAATGATGAATATTGGATAACAGCTGGGCTTTAGAGTAGCAATAAAAAGGTGTAGTAGTTTTTGCCGCAATCGACTCGATACTACATGCTTCGATGTGTAACTGGTCTTGGGTATAGAGAATGTGTTCAGTGAGTGGCAATGTCATTATGAAGACCTATATGATGATAAAAGACGTCGTCTGTGTGTTTATAAGCTTACGAAAATAGGCTTGTAACCTCTGCTGCTAAATGCGTTGAATTTGCTGTTAAAGTGACGTTATTTCAGTAAGATTGCCGTGAATAAGAGCAGTTTATCGGTAGAGGTGATTTGTGTTATTTATCTGTGAAAATATAAAAGTAATGAGAGAGCTGTAATGGATAAATTTGACAGCGCCATTCTTGACCTTCTTGCGCAAAATGCCCGACAGCCATTGGCTGCAATAGGTGAATCTATTGGTCTATCACGTACGGCGGTTAATGACCGTATCCGTAAACTTGAAAGCCAAGGAGTGATCTGTCGTTACACCATTGAGAGAGGAGATATACAGGAGCAGCAAAGCGTATGTGCTTATTTTGAGTTGACGTTTAGGCCTTTCGACCTGCCTGCAGTGAAACAGAGCATAAAAGCGATTGTGGAAGTTCGCCAAGCACATGCCTTGAGTGGAGCAACGGATGTATTAGTGTTTGTAGAGGCTCGATCAATGGAGCGCTTGACTCATGTACGCCAACAGCTAGCAGAGTTACCGCAATTAGAGAAAATTGTTACTTCAACAGCGCTAGAGCAATTAGTCTGAAATGCAAACACTGCTACTGGCTCAGTATTCTATTTAACAGTATTTAGATAAGAACTACTCGGGCAGTCTGTTATCTGTCTGAATGGCAGGATTACCGTAGTGCTTTGGCTGCAACGTTATCCCGACAGATAATACATGCCAATAGTAATGTAAAGTTTTTATATAGTTGTTGGAATGTTTAAGGGAGGTCGTGCCTCCCTTATGCAATATCACAATATTATAGTTGGGCTTCAGTGGATCCAGTGGGAGCGACTAAACCTGTCAGCGCAACTGTCGTGCTATAAGCGTTAACTAGGTTGTTATTACCATTACCCAAATGGGCTTGTACAGAAGCACCTAAGTCAGATAGTGGGCTACCAACAGATGCAAAACCTTGGGCAGTTGCCACATGGCCCGTAGCTAGGTTAGCTTCAACAGACTGAGCAGAAAAATTATTTAAACCACCGGCGAATGCCTGAGAAGTTAAAAGAGCAGAAGAAAGAAGAGCTGTAGTTAGTAAAGTTTTCATGGTCATTTCCTTAAAGTAGTTCAGCGTGTTTCGCTGTTGATGGTGCTACTTTAAAACCAGCAGCTGAAACCAAACTGAAATAGGAAAACTTTTTACTTTTTACTTTTTAAGTAAAGCTTATATATTTCTTGATTCATCAATACCGACACCTTGCCGTCACTCATGCTAGCAACGCTCGTATACAAGTAATTATCTACCTCAATTTTTCTGAGGTAGAACCTCCAGATAAACAATTAGATTAGCCTAGTGCTTAGGTGGCAAAGTTACCCCATTACAGGATAAGTGCCGCAAGCAAGGTTTATTTATGACAAAACAAACATCCCCTTCGAATAGCCCATTGGCAGAAAATATTGTCGAAACCAATAGTTCATCAATACTGAAGAATAGACTCTTACAGATACTCAATAATCGTATATGGCACATTTTTATTATCGTAGTTGCTGCTATATGTGCTGCAGGGACCGCGGTACAGTTTGTCTCTATCGATATGGCTGTTGTCGCTGGGCTAACGGTATTTTGTATTGGCTTATGGGCCACGGCTGCCGTTCCTGAGTATTGGCCAGCGCTGGCGTTTTTTCTCGTTGCTGTGGTCTTTGAAATAGCACCTGCAGAGGTTGTGTTCTCAGGCTTTCACTCATCAACTTTTTGGCTGTTATTTAGCGGTATGGTTATTGGTGTAGCTATACGCCATACAGGAATTGGTAAACGTGCAGCGGGCCTTTTGTCACGCATGTTAGGGTTGCGCTATAGCCGTGTTATTTTAGGTATTGTTGTCTTTAGCGTCTTACTTGCTTTTGTGATGCCCTCTTCGATGGGACGTATTGTTTTATTGATTCCTATTATTATTGCTCTTGCGGATCATATGGAATACAGCTCAACCTCTAATGGGCGCATAGGAATGCTTACGGCGGCGGCTTTCGGTACATGGTTACCCGCGTTCGCTATTTTACCTTCCAATGCACCTAATATGATTTTGGCTGGAATGGCAGAAAATCTATATGCATACGACGTTTCTTATTGGAGCTATTTGCTGCTGCACTTTCCTGTATTAGGTCTTATTAAAGCGGGCTGCTTGGTTTTACTCATTGTTTGGATGTTTCCAGACAGAGACCCTGTCCATAAAGAGTTATATAAAGACGATAACGTCGCAATGAACTCTACGCAATGGCACTTAGTTGCCTTGCTGGGTGTGTGTCTTGCCTTTTGGCTCTGTGATGGTATTCATCATATTTCCCCTGGGTGGGTAGGCTTAGCCGCTGCACTTTATTGCCTTTGGCCGTATTCTAACCTGACCTCAAAAAACTGCTTAGATAAAGATATAAAGTATGGGTCACTTTTTTTTGTCGCGGGCATTATGGGCTTAGGTGCGGTTATTTCTTCAACTGGCTTGGGTGAAGTAATGGTACAAAGTTTGAGTGGGTTCGCTGGCTTTTCAAGCGAGCGACCGTTGTGGAATGTTATCGCGTTGACGGTAATCTCTACATTGGTTGCATTGTTGGCAAGTTTACCGAGTGTGCCCGCGGTTATGAGTCCTATTAGTGATAACTTGGCGAGCATTACAGGTTTACCTTTGGGCACAGTACTCATGACACAGGTCTTAGCCTTTTCCAACGTGTTTTTGCCCTATCAGTCTCCACCCTTAATTATGGCTATGCAGCTGGGTAACCTACCGTTGGGTGCAATGAGCAAGTTGTGCATAGCATTGTTCGTCTGTAGCACGCTAATATTGATTCCACTAGACATATTGTGGTGGCACTTTCTAGACGTGTTTTAAGAGGCTCTTCTTTTTTATTGATAGATCATAGTAAGAACTTTCTGGTAGGAACTAAATGGAAATTCATCAACTAAAAACACTAGTGACTGTTGCGCGAGAAGGGAGTATCACTCGCGCAGCTGAACGGCTTTATTTAAGTCAACCTGCGGTGAGTGCACATATAAAAGCCATTGAAGAAACACTGGGTCTTACCTTGTTTGAGCGTACTCCTAAAGGAATGAGTTTGACTAGCGACGGTAAGCGGTTACTTGCAAAAGCAGAGCACACCTTATTAGTGCATCGAGAGTTTATTGAGGAAGCCGCCAGTATTAAAGAGAGTGTTTCTGGGAAGTTGCATATTGGTGCTGGTGGTAACGAGAGTACAGAAATACTAGGTCAGCTGCTTATGCGCCTTTCTGATAGCTATCCCCAGCTAGAGGTAGTTGTTCATCAATATGCAACTTCGCTCGATATTCTTAACGGTATCCGTGATGCGCATTTAGATGCGGGTTTCTACAGTGAAGTGGGAGAATCCGATGCAATGTTTACTACGGTAGAGGTTTCTCGCTTTGGTATTTTTTTAGCGGCGCCTTTAGGGCTGGTGGCTATTGAGCAGCCCCTAGACTGGTCTGTGCTCGCAGAGTTGCCTTGGATATGTCCTACGTCTAGTACTTGCTGTGGGCGTGCAGCAGAGCGTCTATTTCAGGAACATTCGATACAGCCTAAGCAAGTTATCAGTATTGATGGTGAAAGCGTTACACGCACCTTGATTGCGGGTGGTGTTGGTATCGGCCTCTTACATGCTAATGCAGCTAAGGATGCACTCACTAATGGTGATGTGGAATTGCTGTGTGAGGTGCAAAGTACGGTTAGAGTACTATTTGCACACCTTTCTAGACGTAACCAAGACCCTTTACTAAACGCGGTAAGTTCTCTGTTAGGTGAGGCACTTGCTCTGTGAACACCCCCGCAGATGGATAGTTTTTCTTGTTGTAGTTCGTCTTATCTACCCGGCATTACTATGAGTCACTCGCGTATTAGTTTGCGATATTGAGCGGGGGTTATACCAACATACTGCCTGAAGGTACGCCCAAAATGGCTTTGGTTACTGAAGCCACATTGTAGTCCTATAGCGCTTAAGGATGTCAGCTCCTCTTCATGCTGTGAACTGGCTAGTAGCTCTTTAGCATGGTCAATTCTTAGTTGGGTAAGGTATTGGTGTGGAGTACATGCCATGCTCGTTCGGAACATTCGATTAAAATGAAAGGGGCTCAGCTGTGCTACGCCAGCAAGATCTTCTAATGATACGGCCTCTCCTAATCTGCTGTGAAGGTATTCAATAACACGATTACGCACAGCTGTTGTTAAACCCCCACGAAATAACTCAGGTGCAGTGCCAAGGCGTATATGCTGTTTAAGCAGATGCAGCATTATTGCTTCGCTGCCCTGTTGCAAAGCTAGGAAGTCACTACTGTCTTGCCAATGCAGTGGCAAGACTTCGTTATGCAGTATTTGTACTAACTGCGGATCATTTACATAGGTTAAGTCAGGCAATTCTATACAGCGTGGATCTAGGTCGAAAGCCGTGATGGCTAGCTTTCGAATAGCATCGTCACTGAAGTACAGATGTATGAATTCAAGATGGCTTTCTATCTCCCATTTTGAATCATGCCCAACCGGGAAAAGACAAACACTGCCTGGTTCCCCTCTGAGTTGCGGTAGATCGCATCGACGGACCTGCGTGCCTCCACCTTGAAGATAAATACTCAGTGTATGGTGACTAAGGTTTTGGTAGGTCACACGATCCCAGTCGTTAGCCCAATGGGCAAAGCTAAGACCTCCAGGTAGTTCACAGATATTTCTTTGTACAGCATTTGAGGCCGCTAGTGTGTCATCCACCCTACTGGATGGCTGCTTACAGGGGCTATGTTCTCGTGCGGTAATTAGCTGCGTCATGGTTTTAGTCTATCACCAGTGTTTGACAGGGTGTTTGTTAATTGATGTGTTGCTACCAGCTAACCGCAAGATAAGAACAAAATAGCAAGATCATGATATCTGCTCCTAGGAATAAGTCTTAGCATGCTAGGTCTTAGGAGAAAGCCATGAATGCATTTTTATATTTAAACACGGTATTAATTTGGGGTACGACGTGGATAGCCATCCATTGGCAGGCAGGTGAGGTGCCTGTTCTCGCATCAGTATTTTATCGCTTTGCTATTGCGGGTGTAGTGCTGCTGCCGTTGCTCTACTTGTTCCGACGTGTACAAACCACAACGCGAGCGGATCACGGCTTTATGCTGCTGCAAGGTGTATGTTTGTTCTCAATGAATTTCGTATGTTTTTACACAGCAAGTCATACTATTGCTAGTGGGCTGTTGTCAGTTATTTTCTCTGCTGCCACCTTATTCAACGCAATGAATAGTCGATTGTTTTGGGGAGAGCGCCCCTCTTCTGAAGTTTTTTTCGCAGGAATTTTAGGCGTGTTTGGGCTTTGCTTAATGTTTTGGCCTGAGCTTAGCCGTAACGGTTTTGAGCTATCTGATTTAAAAGGAATTGGTTTGGGGCTATTGGGTACATACCTTTTCTCATTAGGAAATATGATTTCCTTGAGGCACAGCAAACAAGGGCTGAAGCCGTTAACAAGCAATGGTTATGCAATGATCTATGGTGCACTCTTTCTTGCAGGCTTGATATGGATTACTGGTACGCCTTTGATATGGGATTCGAGTTCTCGTTATGTCGGGAGTCTGCTGTATTTGGCTATTATTGGGACGGTTATAGGCTTTACTGCTTACTTGTCTTTAGTTGGTCGTATTGGCGCTAACAAAGCAGCCTATGCGACTGTAATGTTTCCTGTTGTCGCGCTTAGCCTTTCGACCGTTTTTGAAGGTTATGTGTGGAGCCTTAGCAGCGTGGTTGGCTTGTTATTGGTTTTGTTAGGCAATGGTTTAATATTGGGTGTTCGTTTACCTGGACGTGGCTTTTTAAATAAAAGTGCTTAAGCCTAATGTTTCACGTGAAACATTGTAATAGCAGGCAATAAAAAAACCGGCCTAAGCCGGTTTTTTTATATACAGTAAAATAAGTATTGTTTAGCTGTTCAGCAACGAAATATCTGCAGTACGTAAGAACAAAGCACGAAGCTTGGCAAGAATCGCTATACGATTATTGCGAACCTTAATGTCTTCATCCATAACCATTACAGCATCGAAGAACGCATCAACATCAGTCTGGAGTGTAGCTAACTCAGCAAGTGCCTTGGTATAGTCACCGGCTTCGAAAAGTGGCTGTATACGGCTTTGCAATGCATCAACACTGTTGTTTAGAGCAACTTCTTCAGCTTGGTTAAGTAGTGGTGCTTCGACAGAAGCTGATTCGCTGGTTTTATTTTTGGCAAGAATGTTAGAAACACGTTTATTCGCAGCAGCCAGTGATGCGGCTTGTGGCAATGCCTTAAAGTTATTTACAGCGTTAACACGCTTATCAAAGTCTAAAGGTTGTGTTGGACGAACAGCAACAACGGCAAGGTAGCTATCAATAGAAACCCCTTTGTCTTCATACCATGCGCGTAGTCGCTCCAGCATAAAGTCTGTTACCTGCTTCGTTGCAGTATCTGCAGCGGGTAAATCTTTATGCAAAGAAACCGCTTTAGCAACAACGTCTGTTAGGTCGAGGTTTAATTCGCGTTCAATGATAATGCGAAGGATACCTAATGAAGCACGACGAAGTGCGAATGGGTCTTTAGAGCCTGTAGGTGGCTGCTTGATACCAAACAAGCCAGTCAGTGTATCTAAACGATCCGCCAAGGCAACAGCAATACCGGCATTGCTTGCAGGCAGTTCGTCCCCAGCAAATTTTGGAAGATATTGCTCGTTGATAGCTGTAGCCACTTCGTTAGCTTCACCATCATTCAATGCATAGTGATAACCCATGAGGCCTTGGAGGTCTGTGAATTCGAATACCATGTCACTAAGTAAGTCACCTTTTGAAAGGTACCCTGCTCTTTTAGCATTATCTACATCAGTGTTCAGAAGCTCTGCTATATAGCCTGCCAACTCAGAAATGCGCTTGGCTTTATCAAGTACAGTGCCTAATTGGTTTTGAAAAACTACGCTAGATAGCTTTTCCACTCGTGACTCAAGTGTAGTCTTCTTATCTGTCTCAAAGAAGAATGCAGCATCAGCTAAGCGAGGACGAATAACTTTTTCGTTACCTGCGATAACCTGTTGAGGGTCTTTAGATTCAATGTTGGCAACAGTAATGAAGTAAGGCATCAGGCTGCCTTCACTGTCTACTGCATGAAAGTACTTCTGGTTTTCTTTCATGGATAGAATGAGTGCTTCAGGAGGAACATCAAGAAAGCGCTCTTCAAAGCGGCCAGTAAGTGCGACTGGCCACTCATTTAGGGCAGTAACTTCATCAAGCAGTTCAGGGTCGATTTCTGCTGTGCCACCAATATCGCTGCCTGCTTTAATGATCTGAGCTTCAATTTTAGCGCGGCGTTTTGCAAAATCAGTAATGACATAGCCTGGTGAAAGTAGTTTTTCTTCATACTCGGAGGCTGCCATCAACTCAATTTCTTGGTTGTAATGGAAGCGATGGCCGCGTGTTTTGCGTCCTGAAGTCACACCCAAAATTTCAGCTGGAACTACTTCATCTCCAAATAGTATTACTAACCATTTAGATGGTCTTACGAACTCAATGCGGCTCGCACCCCAGCGCATGCGCTTTGGAATGGGTAGTGCATTAATTGAATCTTGTATAAAGCTAGGCAGCAACGAAATGGTATCGCTACCCTTTTCTGTTGCGCGAAATACAAAGTAATCACCTTTGTTAGTTTCAAGCACTTCGAGCTCGCTAGCCGAAATACCACAAGAGCGAGCAAAGCCATCTATGGCTTGCTGCGGTGCTTTACAAGATGGGCCGCGTTTCTCAACAGCGGTATCGGGTTGTTCGCTGCTCAATGCAGAAATTTTAACGGCTAAGCGGCGCGGAGCTGCAAATGAACTGACTTCTCCAAAGCTAATATTGGCTTTAGTCAGGGCATCGGTAATGCCTTTGGTAAAGGCATTAGATAGGTTATTGAGGGCCTTCGGTGGCAACTCTTCAGTACCGAGTTCTACCAGGAAATCACGTGCTGTCATTACTTATCCTCCTGATGAGCTGCTAATATTTCGTTGCGTAATGCTTCAGGCGCCAGCGGGAAGCCAAGCTCTTTACGCGTGTTATAGTAGCCTTGTGCAACACCGCGGGCTAAGGTTCTAACGCGTAATATATAGCGCTGTCGTTCTGTCACCGAAATGGCATGGCGAGCATCAAGCAGGTTAAATGTATGAGAAGCTTTTAGAACTTGCTCGTAAGCTGGTAGTGGCAAATTGACTTCAAGAAGCTTGTTACATTCTGCTTCGTAGTGATCAAAATTCTCAAAAAGTTTTGGCACATCGGCGTGTTCAAAGTTGTAAGTAGATTGCTCTACTTCGTTTTGGTGGAATACATCGCCATAGGTCACTACGCTGCCGTCCGGGCTTTTTGCCCAAATGAGATCATATACGCTATCGACGTTTTGCAAATACATAGCAATACGTTCAAGGCCATAAGTGATCTCACCTGTAACGGGGTAGCATTCTAATCCGCCGGCTTGTTGAAAGTATGTGAATTGCGATACTTCCATTCCGTTAAGCCAGATTTCCCAGCCTAAACCCCAAGCACCTAATGTCGGTGATTCCCAGTTATCTTCTACAAAGCGCACATCATGGACCAGTGGGTCAACACCAACACGTTGTAGTGATTCCAAATACAGCTCTTGGATATTATCTGGTGAAGGCTTCAGTGCAACTTGGAATTGATAATAATGTTGCAGGCGGTTTGGGTTCTCACCATAGCGGCCGTCTGTTGGGCGTCGGCTTGGTTGAACATAGGCTGAGCGCCATGTCTCTGGCCCTATTGCACGCAAGAATGTAGCAGGATGGAATGTCCCCGCACCCACTTCCATATCCAGAGGCTGAATGATAACGCAGCCCTGTTCAGCCCAATAGGTTTGGAGTGCCAGGATCAATCCCTGGAACGTACTTACATCCGGAGTCACATTGTCCGTCACGGAAACCACCATTTTGAAATAGAGTGAAAAATTTAGCGCTAAATTATACACCATTGGCTTTGTTTTTCCTTTTCAAAACGCAGCACAACGGGCCGAAATCATCTAAGTGGGTGGTATCCTGTTAAATGTGAGCTCAGCTAATTGTAGTAATTAGTACAAATTAATTATGAATATCTGTTTTATTAATTTTTTTGAGCAGGATTATATATAATGTCATTTTTGTTTTGAGGGCGTGCGATGAAGCACTTGAAAGCTATTCTCGCTATTGTAGTATTAGGGTTGATGTCATTACTTCCATTAAAGTGGGCTCAGTCGTTAGGTGCTTTTATTGGTAAGCGATCATCAAAAAATCATGGCTCAAACTTGTATCGTATTACTAAGATTAATGTTGATCTGTGTTTTCCTGAGCTGTCTCCCGAACAAAAAAAGAAGCTTATTACTACCAGCCTTATAGAAACTGGTAAGACATTTTCAGAGATGGGTATGTCTTGGTTATGGCCTCCCGCGCGCTCTCTTAAAACTATTAAGCAAGTAAATAATGAGTCACTCGTTGAAGAGAGCTTGTCACATGGTAAGGGCGTTATCCTGATTGCTCCTCATCTTGGTAACTGGGAAATTCTCAATTTATATTTGTCTGGTCGTTATACTTTTACGGCTATGTATCGTCCTCCAAAACTAAAATTGATGGACGATATGATTAAAAAGATGCGGGCACGCTTAGGTACAAAGCTTGCTGCTGCTGATGCTTCAGGTGTCAGGATTGTTATGAAGGCACTTAAGCGAGGTGAGATGGTTGGAATACTGCCCGATCAAGAGCCAGCTATTGGTGGTGAGTACGCTTCTTTTTTTGGTAATTCTGCTTACACTATGAAGCTGCTACCACAACTCGCCAAACAAACGGGGGCTAAGGTTATCTGTGGTTATGCCGAGCGTTTGGGAAATGGTGAAGGCTTTAATCTTCATTTCATTGAAGCAGACCCTTCTATCTACGAGAAAGACCTGTCAGTAGCAATTGACGGGATGAATCGCTCAGTAGAGCGCTGTGTTAGAGCGCTTCCTGAGCAGTATCAGTGGGAATATAAGCGTTTTGATCATCAGCCTGAAGGTGTATTAAGGCCCTATCGGAAGCACTGAGACTAGCGTTTCCAGAATGCTGGCGTAAATAGTACGAGTAGTGTAAATACTTCTAAGCGCCCTAGTAGCATAGCAAAGCACAGTATCCATTTGGCTGTTTCGTTTAGGTTGCCATAGTAAACGGCAACGTCACCCAGGCCTGGCCCTAAGTTGTTCAGTGCTGCACCAACCGCAGACCATGCCGTGACTTGATCAAGCCCTGTTCCTAGTAGTGCAATTAGCATGATAATGAATACAATCAAGTACACAGAGAAAAAGCCCCATACTGCTTCTAGCACGCGATCAGAGATTGGTTTGTTGCCAAGCTTAACGGGTATTACCGCATTGGGATGTACTAACCGCATGATCTCTCGGTAGCCTTGCTTAAGAATAAGCAATACGCGAATCACCTTCATACCGCCGCCGGTAGAGCCTGCACAACCTCCAGCAAAAGCCGCTACAAATAGCATGAATGGCAACATGACGGGCCAGTGCGCAAAGTCTGCTGTAGCAAAACCTGTGGTGGTCGCTATAGAAACAACCATGAAAATAGATTTTCGCATAGATTCAATTGGTGCGTATGTTTCTGTGCTAATAAGTACGAGCATTGTGATCAGTGTGACAGCAGCGAGTATGCTTACATAAAATTGAAACTCAGGATCTTGGAAGTAATGCAGTATGGTTTTTTGGCGCCATGCAAAGAAGTGCAAACTGAAGTTTACGGCAGAAATCACCATAAAGAAGATGCAGATTGCTTCGATAACAGAGCTGTCAAAGTAACCAATACTTGCATCGTGTGTTGAAAATCCACCTATAGCTACGGTTGAAAAGCTATGGCCTATAGCATCAAAGGGAGTCATGCCCGCGGCCCAGTAACCTAGTGCGCAGGCAATAGTGAGCGATAGATAGATATACCAGAGTGCTTTTGCTGTTTCTGTGATCCGTGGTGTTAGCTTGCTGTCTTTTACTGGTCCTGGCGTTTCTGCTCGGTATAGCTGCATCCCCCCGATTCCCAGCATTGGGAGTATTGCAACGGCGAGAACGATGATACCCATACCACCAAGCCATTGAAGCTGTTGGCGGTAGTAGAGTATGGATTTGGGGAGAGTGTCAATGCCGGTTATGACGGTCGCCCCGGTTGTGGTTAAGCCTGAGAGGGATTCAAAAACGGCATCTACAACGATGAGATGTGGGCTTTGTGAAAGTATTAATGGGACGGCTCCGAACATCCCCAGTACTACCCAAAATAGTACTGTTATGAGAAAGCCATCTCGTGTTCTTAAATCTTGTCGAACACGATAAACTGGTAGCCATATGAGAAATCCGGTGGTTATAGTAATCGCAAAGGCACCTACAAAGGCGTAGTCATGGCCATCATCATAGAATAATGAAACAGCGATTGGCGGCAGCATAGTAATGCTGAACACCATTAAAAGTATGCCTAAAATTCTTAGTATTACGCGATAGTGCATGACGAGATCTCAGGGTTAGAAGAATGCGAGGCCGACTTGGAATAGCCGCTCGACTTCGCTAATGCGTCGTTTATCAACTAAAAATAAGATCACATGATCTCCGTTTTCAACCACAACATCATCATGCGCGATTAACACTTCATCGTTTCGTACGATGGCCCCAATAGTGGTGCCTGGGGGAAGGTCTATATCTTCAATGGCACGGCCAACTACTTTGGAACTGCGTTTATCGCCGTGTGCTACTGCTTCTAGAGCCTCCGCAGCACCACGGCGTAAAGAATGTACTGCCGCTACATCGCCGCGTCTCACATGAGTTAGTAGAGCGCCAATGGTGGTCTGCTGTGGTGATATAGCAATGTCGATGACACCACCTTGGACAAGGTCTACATACGCTGGGTTGTTGATGAGCGTCATGACGGTTCTTGCACCAAGGCGCTTTGCCAGCATCGAAGCCATTATGTTTGCTTCATCATCATTCGTTAATGCGCAGAATACATCGGTGTCTTCAATGTTCTCTTCTAACAATAGTTCTTTGTCTGAGGCGCTACCATTCAAAACAATTGTGTTATTCAGTGTGCGTGCGAGTTGGTTGCAGCGTTGCATGCTGCGTTCAATAATTTTGACTCGAAAATCAGACTCTATATTGCTGGCCAAACGAGCCCCAATGTTACCGCCGCCGGCAATGATGATACGCTTATAAGGGTTATCCAAACGGCGTAACTCACTCATTACTGCTCTTATATCTTTCTTGGCAGCAATAAAGAACACTTCATCATCAGCCTCGATGACAGTATCCCCTTGAGGAATGATTGGTTTGCCTTGTCGGAAAATAGCAGCAACACGGGTGTCGATTGCAGGCATATGCGTACGTAAGTAAGCTATTTCTCGGCCTACCAGAGGGCCACCATAGTAAGCTTTAACCGCAACAAGTTGGGCTTTGCCATCAGCAAAGTCGAGCACTTGTAGTGCGCCGGGTTGCTGGATCAGTCGCTTAATATGTTGAGTTACTAATTGTTCTGGGCTGATTAGTACATCAATAGGCATGGCTTCTTTATTAAAGAGGAGCTTGTCTTGTTCTAGATAATCATGGGCTCGGACGCGCGCTATTTTGGTTGGGATGTTAAATAGAGTTTGCCCTATTTGGCACGCCACCATGTTTACTTCGTCACTGTTGGTTACCGCAATAAGCATATCTGCATCTTGGGCTCCCGCTTGTGCTAAAGGGCTTGGGTAAGATGCGTTACCTTCCACGGTGCGGATGTCCAATCGGTCTTGCAGCTCACGTAATCGATTTATATCAGTATCGACAATAGTGATGTCATTGGCTTCGTTTGCTAGGTTTTCTGCAAGCGTGCCGCCAACCTGACCTGCTCCTAGAATAACTATTTTCATCCGCTTTTCCGCTAAGGTTAATCGTCAGCTTTTTTTAGGCTTGCGTAGAAGAATCCGTCATGGCCATTTGGCTGAGGGAACAGTTGTCTTCCGTATGGCCTTTCTACTCCCCAGCTTGCCTCAATAGGGAGGTGGCTCGCGTCTTCGCGCTGTTTTAAGAAACGTTCGATAAGACGTTCGTTTTCTTGAGGGAAAATTGAACATGTCGCATAAACTAACGTCCCGCCACTTTTTAGCATGTCCCATAAATTATTAAGTATCTTCAGCTGAAGATTTGATATGGCTAAAATTTCTTCTGCTTTACGCAAAATCTTAATGTCTGGGTTTCTGCGAATCACGCCCGTTGCGCTGCATGGTGCATCTACTAGAATCTTGTCGTACTGAGTGGCATCCCACCACTCATTCATGGATGCGTCACCAATGATGAGTTTTGCATTAAGTCTAAGCCTTTCAAGATTCTCGTTAATTCTGTTGGCTCGTTTTTCAGATATTTCTAATGCATCAACTGAAATGCCTTTCACTGATTCTAATAAATGGCATAGCTTTCCGCCCGGAGCTGCGCAAGCATCGAGGATATGCTCGCCCTCTTGTGCTGCTAATAACGATGTACTCAGCTGGGCTGCTTCGTCTTGTACGCTAACATTTCCGTCATCGAACCCTGGAAGGTTTGATACATCGATGGGTGTGGCAAGTGTTATGCCGTGTTCAGAATAAAGGCATGGGGTCGCATTAATATCCATATCAGCCAAAGTGGATAAGTATGTTTCACGTGAAACATGTTGCTGGTTTACACGGATTGTCATTGGTGCTTGTTGATTATTTTGCACCAGAATTTCTTGCCAAAAATGCGGCCAGTTGTGTTTAAGTTTTTCTATAAACCAACTCGGATGATTAAACAAGAAAACTGGCTCATCATATAAGGTTTCAATGATTTGATCTTTTTCTCTGTTAAAACGTCTAAGAACGGCATTAAGAAGACCAGTAACTCTCATCGCATCCAGTTGGTGTGCCGCTTCAACAGTTTCGCTAATGGCGGCGTGGGCCGGAATTCGCATCTCTAGTAACTGATAAAGACCCACAAGTAGTAATGCGCGGATGTGTGTGTCAGATTTGCGAATCGGTCTTTCAAGTAGCGCGTCGGCTATTAGCTGTAGTTTTGGGTAGTTTCTAGCGGTACCAAAGCATATTTGCCTAAGGAGTGACTTATCTTTTTCATCGCACTGTTGTAATGAGTCAGCTAACGATTGCTTTAATGAACCCCTTTCTTCAAGCAGAGGCGCGATGGCGAGAGCGGCTAAACCACGAACGTTAATCATATGCCTAATTGTACTCCTGTAGAGAAGAGCTCTTTACGAGAGTTAAGCACATCTCTGGTCGCTAGTGGCTTGCCTCCCGGTAGTTGGAGACGGGTCACACCAAGTGCTGTAGCGTTACCACAAGCAATAATGATGCGGTCTTTGTGTGTTTCTATGATAGTGCCGGGTTGTGCGCTAACGTTTTCTACTTCTGGCTGAGGAGTTGCGCTTAGTATACGCAAGTTATCGTTACCTAGAGAGGTGTAAGCAATGGGCCAAGGTGAAAGCCCCCTCACCTGCCTATCGATAGTTTTTGCAGCGTTCGACCAGTCGATTAGCCCCTCTTCCTTTGTTAACTTGTGTGCATAACACGCATCAGCGTCGTTTTGCTTAAGAGGGTTGAGTTGGTTTGATTGAAGCAGCTGGAGTGTTTCAACTAAGGCACTAGCGCCAAAAGTGGCTAAGCGGTCATGCAAGCTGCCACTGGTGTCATCCGGTAAAATAGGACAGGTGTTTTTAAATAACATATCACCTGTATCTAAACCTTCATCCATCTGCATAATCGTTATGCCAGTCTCAGCATCGCCCGCAAGTAGTGAGCGGTGAATAGGAGCCGCTCCGCGCCATCTTGGTAGTAAAGAGGCATGGACATTGATACAGCCACGCTTGGGCGCTTCTAAGACAGCTAAAGGCAGTAATAACCCATAAGCCACGACAACCATCAGGTCTGCATTAAGCGATGCTAGCTCAGCTTGCTCTACTTCCCCTTTAAGACGTTGAGGCTGGTACACCGGAATATCATGCTCAAGGGCAAGTGATTTAACGGGGCTGGCTTTAAGCTTACGGCCCCTACCTGCGGGGCGGTCGGGCTGAGTGTAAACGCCAATGACCTGATGTTCACTCTTAATGAGAGCCGCTAGGCTGCTCGCTGCAAAGTCAGGTGTGCCAGCAAAGATAATTCTTAAAGGTGTTGTCATTAGGTGTCCATAAACAAAAACAGGCTTGCATCTGGCAAACCTGTTGGTAATCAATATCGAACAATTCTAGTTAGACTGTTCAAGTTTATGTATTTTTTCTAGCTTAGAGCGAATACGGCTTCGCTTTAAGTTAGATAGGTAGTCAACGAACAGCTTGCCATTAAGGTGATCAATCTCATGCTGTATGCAAACGGCCAGTAGATCATGCGCTTCCATTTCAAAAGATTCGCCATTTCGATCTAAAGCTTTTACACGAATATGGTTGGGGCGCTTAATTTCTTCATAAAAACCCGGAACTGACAAACAGCCTTCTTGCATCTGTTCAAGTTCATCCGAGATAGATTCAAATGAAGGGTTTATCAGCACCAAAGGTTCATCACTATCTTCTGATACATCAATAGTGATGATTTGACGATGAATATTGACTTGTGTTGCCGCAAGACCAATACCAGGCGCGTCATACATGGTTTCAAACATATCGTCGATCACTTGGCGTAATGCATCATCGACGTGTTCAACGGGCTCTGCGATGGTGCGCAGTCGTGGATCAGGAAATTCTAGAACGGTTAACAGGGCCATAAATTCACATATTCTTCACAAAATTATTATAAGAGCCATATTCGGCACAAAATATCATTTAACCTATTATACTGATATGGCGCTACGATGCATTTGTCGTTTACCATTGTTTATTATAGGTGCAATGGATCATTCCGGGCACTCAGCAAGGGAACTGAGATGAAAAGACTGTTTGGTATATGTTTGGCTTCATGGCTTGCTTTGTCAACGCCTACTCAAGTGCAAGCAAGAGCTGATCAAATACAGCTGCAAGAGAATTATCCTCAAGAATATGTGGTCGTTAAAGGCGACACTCTGTGGGATATTTCAGGACACTTTTTGAAAAAACCTTGGCGCTGGCCTGAACTGTGGGATGTAAATCCGCAGATTGATGACCCGCATTGGATCTACCCAGGAGACATTCTTTATCTCACATGGGTGAATGGCCAGCCGAAATTAAGTTTTAAAAATGATCGCATGCAACCGCGTGCTCGCGTTTCTAAACTTGATAGTGCGATTCCCGCTATTCCATTAAAAGACTTGTATGCCTTCCTCAGTGATAACGTTGTACTGGATGAAGAGTTACTGAAGAAAACCCCTTATGTACTGGGTGGTCGTAATGAGCGAATTATTGCGGGTGCAGGTGATCGAATTTATGCGCGTGGTGAAATTGATCAAGGGCATATAGCACAAAACGTTTACCGTCCTGCCAAAGAGTATATCGACCCTAGCACTAAAGAGTTGTTGGGCTATGAGTTACTAAAAGTAGCGGAAGCGAGAATTAGCGCTTTAAATGGTGATATTACGAGCTTGGAGATTATTAAATCTCGTGAAGAAGTTCGTGTATTAGACCGTGTTATTCCTGCTCCTGAAGCGCGCATACAGTCGGTTTTTTATCCAGTAGCGGCACCTCTTGAATCGAAAGGTCAGATCCTTGCTGTCTTGCGCGGTGTAACCAAAATTGGTCGTTACGATGCCGTGACTATTAATTTGGGTAAACGTGAAGGCTTAAAAACAGGACATGTCTTTAAGGTATTCACTCGTGGTGAAACGATTAAAGACCCTCTTACTAAAGAGAAAGTCACACTTCCAGCTGAAGAGGCTGGCACGTTAATGGTTTTTAAAACCTATGAAAAAGTCAGTTACGGTTTGATCATGACAGCAACAAATGTGTTGTCTATCGGGGATACGATCCGTTCTCCTGACGCTGATAATTAAGAAATAATACCAATTAGAAAAAATGAGAGCGTACTATGCCAAGCGATCCAAAGGATTGGATCGCTATCAGTCAGTTGCCGGGTATAGGCCCTGCAACATTAGGTAAGTTATTCCGTGGTAAATGGACACCTAAGAAGCTGATAGCAGATCAAGATAGCCAGCAGGCTACTTCAAGTAATATTCCTCGGTTAAACAAGCTACAAAAAGCTCAGCTGCATAATTACGTTATGCAGCGAGGGCCTTTGTGGGATTCAACACAGCAGCTTGTTGAGCAGCTGCAGCTTATAAACGTTCAATGTTTGTTGGCAGATGATGATGCTTACCCTGCTCTTCTTCGAGAAGCCCCCGATCATCCTGTAATGTTGTTCTTGCAAGGTAATATTAACGCCTTACATTTGCCCATGGTCTCCGTTGTGGGTAGCCGTAATGCGAGCGCAGCGGGGTTACGTCATGCTTACCAGTTCTCTAGAGCGCTTTCGGCAGGAGGCTTTGTGGTAACGAGTGGTATGGCATTGGGTATTGATGGTGCTGCGCATCAGGCGGCTGCGGATCTGGGTTTACCTACGGTCGCTGTGATGGGCACAGGAAGTGATCGGATTTATCCACGTCGTCATCAGAAATTATCAGAAAAAATATTAGAGACAGGTGGGGCTCTGATCACTGAGCTGTTACCAGGCGCAGGACCATTGGCTGCACACTTTCCAAGGCGCAACAGGATAATCAGTGGGCTTTCGACTGGAGTTCTGGTGGTAGAGGCTGCCTTGAAAAGTGGTTCTCTAATCACCGCACGAATGGCGCTCAATCAAGGGCGAGAAGTGTTTGCATTACCAGGCTCTATTGATCATCCCGGGAGTCGAGGTTGTCATGCGCTTATTAGGGAGGGCGCAGTACTAGTTGAGTCTGTAGATCATATATTGGATGAGCTATCGGTCATGCTGGGTTTGTTGCTGCGGGTGTCTGAAAATATAGAGGCTGCGGGGAATCAGAACGAATTTCAAGAAGGTCTATCGGATATTCAAAATACGATATTGAGTGCGGTCGATTTCTCGCAAACATTACTGGAAGAGATTACCATACGCATGGGTAGTATAGACTGCCAGTTGCAATCAAACTTAGTAGAGTTAGAGTTACTTGGCTGGATTGAAGCTACAGGTGGTGGCTATCGTAGGATACGTTGATACACTCAAGTACAGTTGCAAGTAGGCTGTGAAACAGGTAGTTTTCCGGCTTTAATACAAAGAGTTTTTGGCATGAATCAGTGGCATTTCTCTCAGGCCGCCAGGATATTGCACGGTGGTGGAGTTATCGCCTACCCCACAGAAGCAGTATGGGGTTTGGGGTGCGATCCGTATAATGAAAAAGCAGTGCAAAGGTTATTAGCGCTGAAGAAACGCCCAGTGGATAAAGGGGTGATTTTGGTTGCCGCGAGTATGCTGCAGATACAACCGTTGTTAAACCATCTAGATAACGAAAGTTTAGCTCGTCTAAAGAGCAGTTGGCCTGGACCAAATACTTGGTTGATTCCTGACCCTACTAATATCATACCGTCTTGGATTAAAGGGCAGCACACATCTGTTGCCGTTAGAATAAGTGCTCATCCAGGTATTGTCGCAATGTGTAATGCATTTGATGGGCCTGTGGTCTCTACGTCGGCAAACCTCTCCGGGACAGAGCCTGCAAAGACTTTGTTGAGAGTAAGTACTTACTTTGGTCATGGCTTGGATTACTACCTTCCAGGGGCCCTAGGTGATTCGGCCCAACCAACCCGTATACAGGATCTGCGTGATAGTCGCGTAGTTCGTTCATAATATTTGACGACATTGGAGAGTGGCTGATTATGTCTGCACCCGATATTGACGCAGTAAAAAGTTATTTATTAGATCTTCAAGATCGTATTTGCCAAGCGTTGGAAGAGGCCGATGGCCAACAAAAATTCGTAGAAGATAGCTGGGAAAGACCACAAGGTGGTGGTGGGCGTACGCGAGTGATTGTTGATGGCGCTATCTTTGAAAAAGGCGGGGTTAACTTTTCACATGTCTTTGGCGATGCCCTACCCGCTTCGGCTTCGGCGCACCGGCCAGAACTCGCTGGGCGTAGTTTTGAAGCGATGGGTGTGTCATTAGTGATGCACCCTAAAAATCCTTACATACCAACTTCACATGCGAATGTGCGTTTCTTTATTGCTGAGAAAGAAGGTGAAGAACCCGTATGGTGGTTTGGTGGTGGGTTTGATATGACTCCTTACTATGGCAATGATCATGACTGCCGCCATTGGCACATGACCGCTAAAGCCGCTTGCGATCCTTTTGGCGATGAGATCTACCCTCGCTTTAAGACCTGGTGTGATGATTACTTTTATCTGAAGCATCGTGATGAGCCTCGTGGGGTCGGCGGCTTATTTTTTGATGATTTGAATGAATTTGGATTTGAGAAGAGTTTTGCCTTGATGCAGTCTATTGGGGATGCGTATTTACCTGCTTATGTACCCATTATTCAACGCAGAAATGGTACGCCTTACGGTGAAAAGCAGCGCGATTTTCAACTACATCGTCGTGGTCGTTATGTTGAATTTAATCTTGTTTATGATCGCGGCACTTTATTTGGTTTACAGTCAGGTGGTCGGACCGAATCAATTTTAATGTCATTACCCCCTGAAGTACGCTGGGGCTATGACTGGAAGCCTGATGAAGGTAGTGAAGAAGCCGAATTGTATGAGCGTTATTTGCAACCTCAGAACTGGTTGGAGACTTAGTTGTGGATAAGTATGCTGTTTTTGGTAACCCAATATCACACTCAAAGTCCCCTGCAATACATACGCAGTTTGCTCAGCAAACCACTCAGTTGCTGAGCTATGAAGCTATTTGTGCACCTGTTGATAAGTTTAAAGAAACGGTAATGAGTTTCTTGGCTGAAGGTGGTAAAGGGCTAAATGTGACCGTTCCTTTTAAAGAAGATGCATGGCACGTAGCTAAAGTTCGTTCCGAGCGTGCTGAGCTTGCGGGTGCCGTGAACACCCTGTACTTAAACGATGAAGGGTTACTGTGTGGTGAGAATACCGATGGTGTGGGTATGGTACGAGATATCCAAGAAAACTATGGTTATTCGATAGTCGGAAAAAAAGTATTAGTGTTGGGTGCAGGGGGCGCTGTTCGCGGTGTGATGAAGCCTGTGCTGGAGCAAAATCCAAGCGAAGTCGTGATTGCTAACCGGACTGTTGCAAAAGCGCAAACCTTGGCCGAGTTATTTTCGCCGTTTGGTAATGTTAGAGCATCATCTTTGGATACCTTATGTGGCCCCTTTGATCTGATTATCAATGGTACTGCGGCTAGCCTTCAAGGAGAAATGCCCGTATTGCCACAGGGCATGGTGCACTCACAGTCGTGGTGTTATGACATGATGTATAGTGCACAGCCTACTGTATTCAACCGTTGGGCGAGCAGCGAAGGTGCCTGTCGGCAGCTAGACGGTCTTGGCATGCTCGTTGAGCAGGCTGCCGAATCTTTCTATATATGGAGAGGTGTACGTCCCGATACCACTTCACTTATTAGCAGCCTACGTGAGCAGATATTAAATCATTGATTTAGAAGCCTTAAACCTAGACTAATTTCATCTGTTTTCTTGCATACCTGCCGATCAGGGTTTATAAAGTTTATAAACCCTCCGGCTCAGGATGTACTGATGGAAAAGTTGAAATCCCTCCCTACCGAAGCCCTTTATAAAGTATGTGACACCGATATATTGCCTTTTTTAACCACGGAAACTTTGGAGAACTTCAATGGTTTTTTTGGTCAGGAACGTGCCATCGAAGCCATGGGCTTCGGCGTGGGAATGCGTCGCCCCGGTTATAATCTTTTTGTTATGGGTAATCCGCATACCGGACGCTTCTCATTCGCGATGGAAAGTTTAAAAGGCATTGCGAAAAAAGAAAAAAAGCCCAGTGACTGGTGTTATCTGAATAACCTCCTGGATGACCGCTACCCTGTTGCGATGGAGTTGCAAGCAGGTAAAGCTTCACAGCTACGCCGTGATAATAAGCGCATGATTGAAACGATCATGACAGAGTTACCCGCGGTGTTTGAGAACCCTGCTTATCAGCGCAAGAAAAGTAAAATAGAGCGCGATTTTAATCGCCACTATGATCAGGCAATTGATAGTGTGGAAAAGCGCGCGCGTGAAAATAGCATTGCGGTTTATCAAGAAGGTGGGACGGTAGGTTTTACTCCCGTTGCTGAAGGTCAGGCAATGGATGAGGCGATGTTTTCTCAGCTATCAGAAGAGGTGCGAGATACATTTTCAAAAAACATCTCTGAATTAGAAGATTATCTAACAGAGAGTCTGACTGAATTGCCGCAATGGCGCCGTGAAGCCGCCGAGAAAATGAAAATACTCGACCGTGATACCGCACGCCAAACAGTATCTCCCCTGATTCAAACAGTTAAAGAGAAATATAATAATATTAGTGGTTTGGCTGATTACTTTAATCAGCTAGAAAGCCATATCGTCAAAAATAGCGCCGATTTGATTAATGATGAAAGACTAATTGAAGCACGTACCGAGAACGGTCGACGCACATTGTTGGATGATCAGTTTGGTGTGAACCTGCTTGTGGATAACAGCAAAACCAAAGGTTCGCCTGTTATTTTTGAAGCTCATCCTAGTTACGAGAACCTGTTTGGTCGGGTGGAATACAATAATGATATGGGGGCAATGGTCACTAATTACCAGATGATTCGCCCAGGAGCATTGCATAACGCTAACGGTGGATATCTTGTTTTAGAGGCGGAGAAACTGCTAGAGCAACCCTTTGTATATGGGGCCCTAAAGCGTGCACTCAAAGCGCATGAAATTCGTATAGAAAACCCAATGAGTGAGTATTCGGGTATCAGTACCATTACGTTAAGCCCTGCTCCCATGCCGCTGCATGTAAAAGTCGTATTGATTGGTGGGCGTGATACTTATTATTTGCTGCAAGAGATGGATCAAGATTTCGAGAAGATGTTCCGCGTCGTTGTAGATTTTGACGAAGACGTGGAGCGGGCTCCTGCTACCATCCGCAATTATGCACGCTTGATGAAAACCTTAGCTGCTGAAGAAAGCTTGGCACCTCTTACTCGTGATGCCGTGGCGCGTTTAGTTGAGCAAAGCTCGCGTTTGTCGGGTGACCAGGATCTATTATCAGCTCATATTGGTGAGCTGGTGGATCTGTTATGTGAAGCAGATTACAAGCGAAAATCAGCAGGTGAAGACCTGATTAATGCCAAGCATGTTGAAATGGCGCTAGATGCTCAAGAAAAACGTACGGGCCGGCTTGCGCAGAAAATTTTGGAAAGCATCTTAAACGAAACAGTGCTGATCGATACCGATGGTAAGGCCATCGGGAAAAGTAATGGTCTAACCGTACTACAAGTGGGTGATGTTTCGTTTGGTACACCGGCACGTATTACTGCGACAGTACACCCTGGTAGCCGGGGCATTGTCGATATAGAGCGCGAGGTGCAGTTAGGGCAGTCGATACATTCTAAAGGCGTATTGATTCTCTCTGGCTACTTAGGACATCAGTATGCTCAAGACTTCCCGTTAACGCTCTCTGCTAGTATCGCGTTAGAGCAGTCTTATGGTTATATCGATGGCGATAGTGCCTCATTAGCTGAGATATGTACGCTTATTTCAGCGTTGACGCATATCCCTATTTTTCAACAATACGCTCTCACCGGATCAATCAATCAGTACGGTGAAGTCCAAGCAATTGGTGGTGTGAACGAAAAAATTGAAGGTTTTTATAAGCTATGTGAAACCCGAGGCCTAACGGGCCCGCAAGGCGTAATCATTCCTCGGGCAAATGTACGTAATCTGATGCTTAAAAAGACGGTTGTAGAGGCCGTTGAGCGTGGTGAGTTCAGAATATATGCCGTTGCTACAGTAGATGAGTGCTTAGAAATCTTGATGGGGCGTTCAGTGGGTAAACGTAAAGCTGATGGAAGCTTTACTCAACGCAGTATTAATCACCAAGTAGTGAAGCGCCTTAAAGAGTTACATAAAGCGACAACATCGGGTTGAAAGTAATAAACCAGACGGGGCTTGTGCCCCTCTGGTTGTTATAGGCGTTACGGATGCTATTTCAGCGAGCGTAAGAAGCTTATGAGGTAGTCTTGTTCTGCTCTGTCTGTGATGGACACATGACGCATGCGTGTATCAGGTACAAGGGCTTCGTTGTCAGAAATCCATTTTCGCAGGTTGTCTTCATCCCATGTTATGCCGGACTTTTTCATCGCTTCAGAATAAGCGAAGCGAGGCATTGAGGCTGCTTTACGGTTTACTACGCCGATCAGGTTCGGGCCGAAGGAGTTTTTACTCGGTTCAAGTGAATGGCAGGCGGTGCAATGGTGGTTAAATATCTGCCGTCCGGCTTCAGTCATACCGCCCTCTTCAGCTTGTACCGATAAAGGTGAAGCCAGTGCAGAGCATAAAATTAAAGTCGATAGCAAGGTTGCTTTCATTAGGTATCCCCTCTCAATAACAGGTAAAGACAGTATATTGAGTAAGGCTTTTCTTAGGCTGTTCTACAAAAGCACCGGTTCTATAGGACTAAAGTACCTGAATTGACCATCTGCTTTAGAGATGCCCTAGATATGCCGTATGGCGGTGCTTAGCGAAGATAAAATTGCGCCATGAAATAGAGAAATTGCGCCATTCTCGGGAAGTTTTTGCAGAAATCTATCAAAGAGTATACTAAAGTTTGATGCGCACCTTTTCAGGGCATATCATACTGAAAACAGCTAGATCTGATAATTTAAGCGTTATGATTTTTCATTGATCCCATTTTATCCCGATAAGCAAACAGTGGAGCTCACACTAAATGGACAGCGAGATAGCTAATAAAAAAAATAATAAAACCTTGATCAAATTAAAGGAATTGCTCCAAAAAAGACTAGGCGGTGAACAGGCCCCAAAAGTTGAGCAGTTTGCTGATCAGTTTTTCACTTACGCCCCTGAAGACGAAATTGCGCAACGACCGATAGAGGCTATTTACGGCGCTACTCTATCTTCCTGGTCCTTCCTCAAACAGTTTGATGCCTCGTGCTCTAAAATTCAGGTGTTTAACCCTGATTTAGAACAGCATGGCTGGCATAGTAACCACACGGTTGTACAAATTCTGACGGTGGACTCCCCTTTTATTGTTGATTCGATTCGTATGGAGCTTAATCGACAAGGTATTGGGATTCATGTGATTCAGAATGTTGTCTTATGGGTAGACCGTAAGGGCGAGGCTCTCAATGAGTTAACCAGTAATGGCGAGGGTGTTACTGAGTCGTACATTTATCTAGAAGTTGATCGTCATACCGAACCAGAACTGCTGAAAGACCTACAGTCAGAATTGATGCTTGCCATGTCCGCGGTGTCTGTTTCGGTTAATGACTTCACTTCGATGAAAGACCGCGCCGCAGGATGTGCAAAAGCACTAGCCGATGCAGGTTATGAGCAAGAGAACGCATTTACTGAATGGCTAATGGATGATCACTTTACTTTTTTAGCCAGTGATCAGGTTGAATTTAACGGCACCGAAATGCTTGTACAAGAGAACTCAGCGCTAGGCATGTTAACGCTGCCTGAGCTGGTTCAGCTTGGTAATACTGAGAGCTCTGAATTACCTTTGCGGGTTGAGCGCCATTGCGAGCGCTCCAGAGTACATCGTCCTGCGTATTTAGATTTAGTGATTATTAGCCACTTCAACGAACAAAACGAATGTGTTGGCGCCACGCGTTTTCTTGGTTTGTACACCTCACCTGTTTATCGTGAAAGACCTAAGCGCATACCAATGATTCGCCAGAAAGTAGAGCGCGTCTTAGCGCACTCTGGCTTTAATCCTCATGGCCATAGTGGTAAGTCTCTTGAACAGGTATTGATCGATCTTCCACGTGATGAGTTATTTTTAGCATCAGAAGAAGAGCTGTATCAGATAGCGCTTAAGATATTCTATTTGCAGGAAAGACGACGTGCCTGTTTGTTAGTGCGTGAAGATAAGAGCGGTCAGTTCTTTTCATGCTTGTATTACGCACCACGTGATCTCTTTAGTACGGCACTGCGTTTGAATGTGCAGCACTTGCTAGAGAAAGTCTTTAATGCACAGGATATTGAGTTTACCAATTCATTTAGCGAGTCCGTATTGGCTCGTACCCATTTTGTACTTCGTGTTAAACCAGGTCAGGAAGCGCCTGACCTTGAGCAGCTCGAAGCTGAAGTACAAGAGTTGTCGCGTTCATGGAATGATGACCTGCAGAGCGCACTGATTGAAGCCTGTGGAGAAGAGCAAGGTACAACTCGTAGTAACCTTTATCGAGAGTCGTTTCCTGTTGCGTATCGCGAGCATTTTACGACGCTACATGCCGTGCACGATATTGAAAAGATGGAACTGCTGGCTAAACAGCCTCTAAGCATGAGTTTTTACCGTCTTCTTGAGCAATCTCAATCGGTATTGCGCTTTAAGTTATTTACCGCAGAAGAGCCGCTCATTCTATCTGACGTTATTCCTGTGTTAGAAAACTTAGGTTTACGTGTGGTGGGTGAGCACCCTTATGTGGTGAGCTGTGTTAACGGAAAAACCTATTGGATTCATGATTTCTCGTTATCACACCGTGGTGGCTCAGAGCCGATTGAGCTAGATGAAGTTAAAGATATTTTCCAGCAATCTTATGCCGCTATTTGGCAGGGACTGGCTGATAATGATGAGTTTAACCGCTTAGTACTGGGCGCGGGTTTAAATTGGCGTGAAGTAGCGATGTTGCGTGCTTATGCTCGTTACAACCAACAGATTCGCTTTGGCTTTAGTCAGGCGTACATTGCTGAAACCTTGACGCGTCATACACAGGTTAGCCGTTTGCTGGTGGCGCTGTTCCGTGCGCGCTTTGATCCAACTCGTCAGGCTAAAGGCAAAGTACAAGCATTAGTCGGGCGTATTGAAAGCAGTATCCTTGATGCGTTGGATAAGGTTGATAACCTTAACGATGACAAAATTCTGAGACGTTTCCTTGAGCTTATTAAAGCAACGTTACGTACCAACTTTTTCCAGCTCAACGAGAACAATGAGCCTAAAGAATACCAATCCTTTAAGCTTAATCCGCACTTAGTCGCTGATATACCTAAACCGTTACCTATGTTCGAGATGTTTGTTTATTCACCTCGTGTTGAAGGTGTACATCTACGTGGTGGTAAGGTTGCTCGTGGTGGGTTACGTTGGTCAGACCGTCAGGAAGATTATCGTACTGAGGTTCTGGGCTTAGTTAAAGCACAGCAAGTAAAAAATGCGGTTATTGTACCGGTTGGCGCAAAAGGTGGTTTTGTTGCTAAATGTCTACCGCAAGGTGGCACACGTGATGAGATACTCGCTGAAGGTATTGCCAGCTATAAGATCTTTATTCGTGGTTTACTTGATGTGGCAGATAACTTACAAAATGGCGAAGTTATCCCTCCTGAGAATGTGGTCCGTCATGATGAGGATGATCCTTACTTGGTGGTCGCCGCTGATAAAGGCACAGCGACATTCTCTGATATTGCCAATGAGATTGCCGAGACTTACGGCTTCTGGATGGGCGATGCATTCGCTTCGGGCGGAAGCCAAGGGTATGACCATAAAGGCATGGGAATTACCGCCAAGGGCGCTTGGGAGTCCGTTAAACTGCATTTTCGTGAAATGGGTATCAATACCCAAACAGACCCATTCACCGTTATCGCTGTAGGCGACATGGCAGGCGATGTGTTTGGTAATGGTATGTTGCTGTCGGATAAAATCCGCTTAGTGGCCGCATTTAACCATATGCATATCTTTATCGATCCTACGCCTGACGAAGCAAGTAGCTTTGTCGAACGCCAGCGCATGTTTGCACTGCCGCGCTCTGGCTGGGAAGACTATAACACTTCACTAATTTCTAAAGGCGGTGGTGTTTTCCTTCGCTCAGCTAAATCGATTACGCTGACACCCGAGATGAAGAAGCACTTCGATATTAAAGAAGACAAGCTTTCTCCGAATGATTTGATCTCTGCTTTATTGAAAGCACCTATCGACCTTTTTTGGAACGGTGGTATCGGTACTTATGTGAAATCCAGTCAGGAAAGTCATTCAGATGTGGGTGATAAGGCGAATGACTCATTACGTGTCAATGGTAATGAGCTGCGTTGCAAAGTACTGGGAGAAGGCGGTAATTTAGGCTTTACTCAATTAGGACGTATTGAGTTCTGTCACAACGGTGGTGCTTGCAACACCGATTTTATCGATAATGCCGGTGGGGTTGATTGCTCCGACCATGAAGTTAATATCAAAATCTTGCTCAATAAATGTATTGCTGATGGCGACTTAACGGTTAAACAGCGTAATGACTTGTTACGTGACATGACTGATGCTGTAGCAGTACAAGTGTTGAAAAGTAACGACAGACAGGCAAGAGCGCTCAGTTTAGCGCTTGAACATGCCGGAAAATCTCAGGATGAATATGTTCGTCTGATGGATCGTCTTGAAGATGAAGGTCGTTTGGATCGTGATTTGGAGTTTTTACCCGATAACGAGGCTTTACAGCAGCGCCAGCAGGCCAAACTGCAGCTTACTAGGCCTGAGCTATCGGTTTTGATTTCCTATACCAAGGCGGAGCTTAAAGAGCAGTTAACGCATACCTGGATTACTGACGACCCATACGTCAAGAATGAGATTAAAGAAGCCTTTCCTGAACAGCTGGTTGAACGTTTCCCTGAGGCGGTGCAAGACCATCAGCTGAAGAAAGAGATCATCGCAACCCAGGTGGCTAATGCGATGGTGAACCATATGGGTATCACTTTCACTAACCGCATGATGGAAACCGCAGGCCAGTCTGCAGATCAGGTGGCAGTTGCTTATCTGGTAGCGCGAGATGTGTTCGAACTGCGTGAGATCTGGGAACAGATTGAAGCACTAGATAACATCGTACCAACGGGCGTGCAGCAGCGAATGATGGTTGATTTGTTACGCTTGATGCGTCGTGCAAGCTACTGGTTGCTACGTAATGTCTGTAACCGAGGCTGCTTTAAAGTACAGGAAGTGATTAACCGCTTTAAGCCAGCAGTAGCAGAGATCAGAACATCGTTTACTGAGTTGCTTTCAGGTGACTTGAAAACGCACTGGTTAGGCCAATGCCAGAAGCTCATTGATGTAGGCATTCCTGAAGACCTTGCTGCGCGTATTACGTGTGCCGAGCGCTTGTATGCGGCTCTTGCTATCAGTGAAGTGTCTGATGAGGTTAACCAGCCGATTCTCAACACGGCAGAAGTTGATTTCTGGTTGGGCGAACGGTTACAGCTGGATTGGGTGAGTGAGCGTATTCGCCAAATTGAGCCTGAAAACCACTGGCAGTTGTTGGCTCGTGAAGGCTTCAATGAAGATCTGAACACGCAGCAAAGCCGTCTAACACGCTCTGTATTGATGAGTGATAGCGAGTTAAGTGGGCAAGCACTCGCGCAAAGCTGGCTTGAGAAAAACGAGCCAGGCTTGAAGCGTTGGGAGCGTGTATTAGGAGAGCTACGCTCTACCACTGATGCCGATAGTGCTACCTTTACGGTTGTTATTCGCGAACTAACAGAGCTGTCTAAAAAGCTATAAGCAACAGCTGAGCTAAATTAAAGGGGTTCTCATACAGCGTATGAGGCCCCTTTTTTATGAGTGTTTTTCTAATTGCGGTCTTTGTGCGTTGTTTGAGCATAGCCTCCTGGAGATAGGCTGCTGCGCAAAGTGTGCTAATGTTAATTGTACGTTCGCATGTTTAATTTGAGAGGCACGGCTCAGGATATGGTTAGCGAAATTACCCAACAACTCTACTCCGATACACCCAGTGAAACGATTTACCACTATACATCTTTCTCCGGTTTGTTAGGTATAGTGGCCAGTGGCTCGCTATGGGCCAGTGATATTCGCTACATGAATGACTCCGCCGAATTGAACCACATGGTGACCTTGATACGTGAAGAGGTAAACGAGCGTATTACCCTAGGCCACCCTAACCCTAAGCTACTGAACCAGTTTGAAGATTGGATAGCTCGGCGGGTGACAAACGGTCATATGTTATTTGCTGGATCGTTCAGAGCCAATGGTAATTTATTGAGCCAATGGCGAGGCTACAGTGAACTAGGCAAAGGCGTTAGTATTGGTTTTGATCCCAAGCAAATACTCGCATGTGCGCGCAAGCAGTCGTTTATGGTGGGTAAGTGCATCTATGACCGTAAACGCCAGCGCGCCCTGATCCATCAAATAGTAGACTTTGTGGAAGACCTCGCTGCTTTGTCGTGTGGTGCGCATGGTTGTCGTGATGACTTAGTGTTTGCCGAAGTATTTGAGCAAGTTGAGAGTGATTTGCTACGTATTGCAGCGGTACTTAAACACCCTTCTTTTCAGGAAGAAGAGGAATGGCGCATTGTTTCACCGGTCATTACCGATTTTAAAGACCCCTCAGTGCATTATCGTGAAGGTACCTCGATGCTGGTGCCCTTCTTTGAGTTTTCGCTGGTAGCTCCCTCTGAAGAAAAGCTACAGATTCAGCATATATTTTTAGGTCCCACTCCCAATATTAACCTCTCAATGAACTCTTTATCAATGTATCTAGCGAAGGAAGGAGTAGCGCCTAAGCGAGGAATTGGCTATTGTCAGATCCCCTATCGACAGCGCTAATGTTGCTGTTTTTTAGTCGCTTTTAAGGAAAGATTTTGCAGGTATGATTGATAATATAAACCGCCGTATTCTTAAAGCGCTACAGCATAATGCTCGTATCTCCTATGCTGAACTTGGCAAACAGGTTCATCTTTCAGCACCGGCAGTAGCTGAGCGCATCCGAAAATTAGAACAAGAAGGCGTTATTAGCGGCTATTCCGTATCAGTGGATATGGATAAGTTGGGGCTTCCTGTTGTAGCGATTGTGCAATGTAAAGTGTTTCGCGCTATGGAGCGCCAGTTTAAAGAGCTGCTGCTAACGATTCCGGATATTATCGAATGTTATAACACCACTGGAGAGCAAGCGTTTGTCATTAAAATGGCCACTGTATCGATGGCCAGATTAGATGAAATATTAGAACTCTTTGGTGATATGAGTGACACCAATACCATGATGATTCTTTCAACACCGGTACACCGAACGCTACCCGATACTTTTTTTGAGTAGACTTTTTTGAATAAGCTTTTTGTGTAAAGCTTATTCTGTTAGCGGCGGCTAAACGGCACTTTGCTCAATGGCTACTTTGCTTTTTCGCTGAGGCCATTGGCTAATCAGCATTCCTAATAGCATTAATCCACACCCTGTCAGCTGGTTGTTAGTGAGTTGCTCGTTGAGCAATAACCAGCCTCCAATAACGGCAAAAACAGCTTCTGTGGATAAAATAAGAGCGGTGACGCTAGGTTCAACTTGGCGCTGAGCAATGATCTGAAGTGTGAAGGCGATACCACTAGAGGCGACACCAGCATAAAGCAAAGGTAAAAGCGCCAGCTCAAATTGCGCAAGAGTGGGCTCTTCAAAAATAAGCATGGCGGCAGTGGCTAAAACCGTTGCGACCAGGAACTGCATGATAGTTAAGCTAATGGCGTCTACTTTACGGCATAACCAGCCTAAAATGAGTACATGGGCTGTCCAGAAAAGCGCTCCCACAAGCTCTAATGCATCGCCTTTGTTGACGGTTAAATCATCAGATACTGACAGTGCAAAAAGCCCCGCCAGTGCAAGTAAAACCCCACACCAGGTCTTCATATTAGTCGCATGGCCCAGAGCAATTCCGGCAATCGGAACCATAACTATGTACATACCGGTGATAAAACCGGCATTACCCGCTGTGGTGTATTGCAATCCTATTTGCTGAAAACTAAACCCTGCAAACATAACTGTTCCGGCGACTAAGCCACCAATGAACAAGTCTTTGTTTAGCGGAAGTTTGTGCTTACCTAAAATGAGCCACAAAGGAACAAGAGAAAACGCACCTAATAAAAATCGAGCAGCATTAAAGCTGTGCGGGCCAAGGTGCTTCATCCCAGTGGTTTGCGCAACAAAGGCAAAGCCCCAAATGGCGGCGACCAAAACGAGAAGCGCGTGAGATGGTTTCAGTGTGTTCATATGTGTAAGCGTCCAATAGAGGGTCTTGAATGGAGCTATTGTAAGGCGGGAACACACGTGGGAGACAGAGACTAACTAACGAAAACAAAGCAGGATGGTTTAATAATCAATGTTGTTAGCTGTTTTTGCTTTGCTTTCGTAAGCTTTACTGTTTTTTGACTGATGAGAGGTTAAAAAGCCTATTTTTATTGGCTCAAGCTATAGAGAAACGCCAGCAACAGCTGTTTAGGCGCGTAGATTAAACCTGCGCGATCTTGGATAGATGGTTATCCCATTTTACCTTGAGCGTTGTTGGGATGGCTGTACGCGTCATTTTTTGGCTATTCAGTGTATACAAGCGGCCGGTTCCAGAGCTCACTATAAACTCCCCGGCGTCTTTTGCTTTGGCGATACCACAGCCATCGCTTACCTTAATGGCGGCATGAAACTGCTGCGTTTTTATATTCCAAAGTGTAATCAAGTTACCTCGCGGTGCAGACACCGCTGCAAAATCACCTGTGCTATCAAAGCAAGCACTGCCGCAATATTGGTTAAGACGTCCATTGATTTGTGCTGGGATAGTTAATGTCTGGATCGCTTCGCCACGAGAATGCAGAGCAACAAGAGGCACAGAGTCGCCAGGGTTTCCCTGATACTGCATAGCCATAATCACTTGACCATTGGGTGAGATATCAAGATGTCGAATGCTGGATTGGTGATATTGAGGAGGCAAATATACTTGCTCTAGTAACTCGCCGCTGTGGATATCTACATAGGCTAATGAGGGCTGCATTGACTCGAGATTAATTTTTTCGCGGCCTTTGGTTTTTATGCCTCCATTAGCAATTACCATGGTTTT
The DNA here is from genome assembly GCF_000422765.1 of Neptunomonas japonica DSM 18939. Taxonomy (GTDB): domain Bacteria; phylum Pseudomonadota; class Gammaproteobacteria; order Pseudomonadales; family Balneatricaceae; genus Neptunomonas; species Neptunomonas japonica. Next base: position 146,796 of record NZ_AUGR01000002.1, read on the forward strand.
TTGGTCAGCAGATAGACGCAACTCATGCGGGCCAATACCGGCGGTAGAGTGCTCTTTTACTATTTCAAAACCCTGCTGGATATCACGAACGACTAGTCGCCCATTTTCTTGTGAGGGTTTTTTTTCTGTGGTGAGTAGGTAGCGGCCATCGGTAGTGACTTGAGCGTGCCCGTATAGATGGTAACCGTGACTAGAATTAAGTCGCTTTACTAAGCTCCCGGTTTGATAGTTGAAGATATCAATAGTGGTGCCGGGACGGCGTGCTACCGCTAGCACCCATGGCTGTGTGGGGTGGCTTACTATTTGATGAGCACGGCTTGGTAATAAATGCTGGGCGACCTCTTTGCCAAGACCATCAAACAAGTACAGATAGAACAAGCCATCGGCTGCTTGGCTTGCTGAAGCAAAGCGTTGTGTGCCTAAGTTATCCACAGCCGCTAGTGTTATGTGGCTGTGTAACAGAGCGGGCGCGGCAGCAGCCCAGCCAAGAAACGTACGGCGATTAATCCCCGTCACGACTGTTGAATCCGAGTTGAATATTGAGAGTCTGCATAGCGGCGGCTAATTTACCCTGCAGAGCTTTTAACTGGTCGCTGGTGTGCATCAAGGTTTGATATGTGTCAGCTGTGACGTTTAATTGAGTAACAGCGGGTATGTTTTTCAGCTCTTCACTGATCAGATTAAACTCTGCTTCAATTGCGTGGGCATTTAACTTATCCCCCGCCGCTTCGAGCAATGTTTTAACGCTGGAGGGCTGTGTACCACTGTATAGCTCATGTAAAGCAGCCAGATTTTGTTGGATATTATTAACAGACTGCTCGCTGCGCCATGATTCGCTTTTCTTCCAGCGGCTTTCCTCGGCAGAGGCGGCTAATGGCTTCAGTAGTTTGTTGTCACGAATTGCCTCTACTGGCTCAACGAGAGACTTCATGAACTCTGTGGCGGCTTCTGAAGGAGTTTCGTAGACTTGATAGGCCGCAACATGGCTAGCGCCGGGAAGTACTTTTTGGCCTGCCAGTGAGATCTGTCGGGCTTCTTCTGTCCACTCGCTCTGGATAGAGAGTGATGTTTCGTGAATATGCTGGGCGATTGCAGCAGCAAGGCTGCATTCAACGGCTTTGCTATCTTGTATATGCTTATTATTGGCAAACAGTAAGCGCTCTAGTGCAGGAAAACCTTTTAAGCTGATGCTAGCTGAGCGGAAAAACTCATCGTCAAATGTCTGATCTGTTGTCTTTAGAATAGACTTGAGTTGCTTTGCGCCCGTATTTTTTTTGTCCGGCCAGTATTGTAGCGAGTGATTACGCATCAGCATGGTGACGGGGCCAAACTGTATATGCTGTACACCTTGCCAGCTTGCTTGAGCGGTTTTAAAGCTTGTCTGGGCAGCGTTTAAGTTATCGCTGCTAGGGGTTGCACACAAACGCGCCAGTTGTTGTGACATCACAGCACTGTTGTCTGCTAAGTGCTGGTAACGTGGTAAGACATGCTGCTCGATAATGGCATTGTTTAATGTGTGCCATTGCTCCTCAGAGGGAGCTTGTGACGATGCAGCGTGAACAACACCTGCTCCTAATATAAATAAAGTGACGCCGAGTAGCACAGGTGTCAGCGAGCCGGTAGGTAACATTAGAGAGACTCCAAAAAAGTGATTAAATTGTTTCTATCTTGTAGTGGTAGTTGCATGAAACTAGCTTTACTCGCTTGAGCTTCTCCACCGTGCCAAAGAATGGCTTCGTATAAATTTCTAGCGCGGCCGTCATGCAAAAACTGAGTATGCCGGCTAACGGCTTTTGTTAAGCCTACTCCCCACAGAGGTGGAGTGCGCCACTCACGCCCCGATGCCTGAAACTCTGGACGATGGTCAGCCAGCCCTTCGCCCATATCATGTAGTAATAGGTCTGTGTAAGGCCAGATTACCTGGTTAGCTTGAGCTGCAGGTACATCGCTCGGCGTTTCATAACGAGGTGTATGACAGCGCTGGCAGCCTATTTGTGTAAAGGTAGCTTGTCCATTAAGGACTGCTGGCGTATGACTATTTCTTCTTTTAGGAACAGCGAGGTTACGTGTGTAAAATTCTATTAAACTCACCATTTGAGCAGATGCCTCAGCATTATCCAAATGTGCGCTATTACCGTTGGTAAATGACTGGCAGTCAGTTTGTTGTGCGGTGCACTCACCTGCCCCTGAAGGGAACATGGGTGATGATATACCAATGTCAGAATGTAGGGCTGCATTATTTTGTTGTAGCAGTGTTGGGTTTCCTGCTTTCCAACCAAAACGCCCTAGAGTGGTTTGTTGTTGCTGGATATCCCAGACGCGGTTGGCTCGCCCAGAAATACCATCCCCATCGATATCGTTTGGGTCTTCTTTGGCAAGAATGTCTGTTTCGCTGATAGCTGCCAGTAACCCAAGGCCTATCATCGGGGGAGCGATGCGTGGGGACATCTGTATATTGTTTGGTAGTGGGCCGTAGTTAAGCTGCTCTATTGTATATTCTGGCGCACGTAACGAGATTGCACTTTTCTCTGTTGGACTAGGAGCTTCTGTGGATAACTTAATGGGTATTTCGTTATAACGTATTGTTGCTTTTCCTTCAGCAAGCAGCCCTTGTACCGAAGAATCTTGTAATTGAGTGCCATATGTCGGCTCGGGAACCACGCCAATGAGACCTGCTGCTAAGTCTGCTTTATGTTGTTCTGTTTGTGCGGGAATGCTTATGCGCATCATCATAGATGCTGCCATGTGGTCGGGATTTTTAGTATTTGTAGGCTGGCCGCGACCATTTCGAATATGGCAACTTAGGCATGATCGAGCATTATAAAGTGGGCCAAGACCATCGCTAGCCGTTGTCGATGATGGCGAAGACACCCATATTTTCTCAAATAAGCTTTTTCCCAGAACAAACGAAAGTCGCTCTTCTTGAGTCAGGTTGGCTTGGGGCAATGAAAAAATATGTTTGCTAACCGCAGGTTGAGAGCTGCTGGCGTTCTGAGTAGAGGGCAAAGGTGCAGCAGCGTACGCTTTAGAAAACAAAGAAAGGTTAGACGCGGTTACTGCTGTAAAAGCAGCAACCGCGCCGATAAGTACCAAGATGAAAAAAGATTTTTTCATGCGCTCGTATTAATTTGCCAATATAGTACTTGGGTTATCTAGGCTATCAGAGCCTTCTAGTTCAATATTGTCTAGCTTTAATACACGCATCGCTTTTTCAATTGAACGAGTTTGTGTTGTGAGAGCGTCAACAGTTTTCTGTACGACAGCATTACCTGCTTGGTTACCGCTGGCGATCAGTACATCAAATGTATTGCCCATGCCTGCTTGGTCAACCATTGCTTGCATAGCCGCTTCTGTAGCATCTAACTCTGCACGTAATTGCTGATCAACTTCAGATGATTCAGCACGTACCATTGACGATAGGCTTGGCCCTTTAACGACACTGCCATCAACGCGAGTGTATTCGCCGAGGTAAACGTTTTTAATCCCTTTGGCATCAAAGTAGTGTGAGTTATGAGTGTTATCTGAGAAGCAATCATGTTCTTCTTCAGGGTCATGCAGCATTAAACCAAGCTTTATACGCTCCCCTGCTAGTTCTCCATAAGAGAGGCTGCCCATACCACTAAGGATAGTAGCGAGTGCTTGGTTATCACTTTTAGCGGCCAACTCTTTACGCGCCGCACCGCCGTCTTTCCAGTTGTTTGCCATCTCTTCTAGATCGGTAATTAGCAGTGTTGTAACCGCACTTAGGTATTCACGACGACGCTCACAGCTGCCACCCGTGCAGTCTGTTAGGCTGTAATCAGTTACTGGGCGGATGCCTGCCCCTTTTTCTGTGCCATTAAGGTCTTGGCCCCATAATAAAAACTCAATAGCGTGGTAGCCAGTCGCAACATTTGCCTCAACATCATCAACTTCATGTAATGTCTCGGATAGTAGCTGTGGAGTGATGTGGGTTGCATCAATAGTGGTATTGCCAAGTTTCAGAATAGGGTTGGCAACTACGTTAGCGGTATACAGTAAATTTTCGTCTGACTCTTCGCCATAACTACCATTGTTAACATAATCGATAAGTCCTTCATCCAAAGGCCATGCATTTACTTTACCTTCCCACTCATCAACAATCGCGTTGCCAAAACGAAACGCTTCTGTTTGCTGGTAAGGTTCACGAGCATCAATCCATGCTTGCTTGGCTGCATTTAGACTTGCTTGAGTAGGCGATGCTAACAGCGCATCAATAGATGTTTTGAGCGTTTTAGCTGTGGTAAGGGAGTCGCCATAAGTCGCTTCGGCAATATCACCATATGTATCGATAACAGAAGTTGCATTGTTGGCTAGCACTGCACCGCTAATGGTTCCAAGTGCAACTGTGAGTGCTAGTTTTGTAAATGTTTTCATTAGAAAAGTCCTGAGATGAAATTCTTGGATGAAAATATAAATGATAAGCGTTATCATTACAAACAGTGTTGTTATTTTTTATGAATATTTTCGGAGATGTTACGTTGAGAACGGCAAGCGTATTTTTGTTAGCTTCGGTCGCGCTATTCAATATTAGCGCTGTAAATGCAGTTCCAACCCCTTCGCTTGAAAGCTCCCAAGTAGAGAGTCAAAAAGCAACACTAGGGCAGCAGTTGTTCTTTGATGTTAATTTGTCACAAAATCGAACACAGTCATGTGCGAGCTGCCATGCGCCTGACAAAGGTTTTTCGGACCATCGCGGTTCAGGTACCGCTTTAGCTGCATCGCTAGGTGATGATGGGAAATCGCTGGGTGATCGCAATGCTCCATCAGCCAGTTATGCCGCGTTTTCACCGCATTTTCAGAAAACATCAGAGGGTGTTTTTAAAGGTGGACAGTTTTGGGATGGCCGCGCTGATTCTTTAGCGGAACAAGCGGGTGGCCCACCGCTAAATCCTGGCGAAATGGGGCTAGCAAATAAAGCCAGCACGGCTGCTCGAATACAAGAAAACAGCCAGTACCAAGTAGCTTTTAAAGGCATTTATGGAGACGCTATTTTTGAAGATGCAGATAAAGCCTATGCTGCCATGAGCGATGCCATTGCCGCCTTTGAGGAAAGCGAGTTTTTCTCCCCGTTTGATGCCAAATATGATCGTTATTTACGCGGCGAGTACCAATTAACACCGCAAGAAGATTTAGGCCGCACCCTTTTCTTCTCCCAGCAGTTCACCAACTGTAACCTTTGTCACCAATTACGTACCTTGCCAGAGCAGCAAAAAGAAACATTTAGTAACTATGAGTTCCATAACATTGGCGTGCCTGTTAACACAGCATTACGAGCAATTAATGGCACTACTCAGCTTGACCAGGGTTTGCTTAACCATCCTGACGTAGACGATGTAGCCCAGCGCGGCAAATTTAAAACACCGACACTGCGTAATGTTGCGGTGACCGGGCCCTATATGCATAACGGCGTTTTTACCGACTTACGCACCGTTATCCTGTTCTATAACAAATACAACAGCCGTAGTGTAAAACGACAGATCAACCCAGAAACGGGAGAGCAATGGCGTGAGCCAGAAATTGCGCAAACTCTCTCACGTAAAGAACTGGAAACGGGCCCCGCTTTGGATGATAAGCGTATTGATGCGCTGGTGGCTTTTTTAAAAACGCTGACTGATAAGAGATATGAATAACGGTTAGCGTTTTGTTCAGAGCAAATAAGGCGTCATGCTTAAGCTTAAAAGTATAAAGATTGGATATAACAAAAGATTTTTAAAATAAGTTTTCTTATTTCAGTTTGGTTTCAGCTACGGATTTTAAAGTAGCACCATCACAGCGAAACACGCTGAATAACTTTAAGGAAACAACATCATGAAAACTCTACTTACGGCTACTCTTCTTTCTTCTGCTCTTTTCGCTTCACAGGCATTTGCTGCTGGCCTAAGTGATTTTTCTGAACACTCGGTTGAAGCTAACCTCGCTGCCGGTCATGTTGCTTCAGCGCAAGGTTTTGCATCCGTTGATAGCCCACTGTCTAACGTAGGAGTATCAACAGAAGCACAGCTAGATAACGCTAGTCAGGATATCGTTAGCACTTATGGCAACACTGTTGTATTTGCAGGCTTGATTGCACCGGCTGGATCAACAGAAGCTCAGCTGTAAGTTATATCTACAACCTTGAGGCCATAACCGCGTCGTATGGCTTCAAGGCTCTATTACTTTACGTAACTCTGACTGTTAGAAAGAGTAACTTAGCGCTAATTTCATGCTGTCATAATCAAGTTCGTTAGGATTGATTTTTCCAGGGACTGCAACTTCTGGTAACGGTGAGAAATCTACATCATTAATACGTGTGTACTCCCCTTTAACCGACCACTTATCATTGACTGCGTATTCAAAGCCAAGCCCTAGTGTTAGGCCTACTTCGCTTTCGCTGCCGCTGCGCATAGGGGGGGCGAATGGGTAACTGTTATGAATATCAAAATCTAAAGCAGTAGCCCCTGCAATACCGTAAACAGAGAACTTATGAGTGACATCTACACCGGCTTTAAAGTTAACGCCGTAGCTAGATTGCAAATCAATCTTCGTTTGTAGCATGTTGTTGATATTTGTAGTGCTGGCATTTTCATCGTTATAGAAGACTTCAGCAGCAACAAATACATCATCAGTTACGTGATATTTATAACCAAGGTGCAAACCTATCGCTACATCGCTTTCTTCTGCAAAGCTTGTGATGCTTGGGCTTGTTGCTAGTCCTGTATTACGTTCAATGCTATGGGACAAAGTAGAGCTTTGAATATGTCCACCTAGGTAAAACCCATCACCTGCTTGTGCTGCATTACTTAAACTTGCTGTGGCTAGGGCGGTAGCGACGCTGATACCTAAAATTCTGGCGCTCTTGTTCATGTTATTTTTCCTTAGGTTGGTTGTTGCGCGTCTTTGCTACCACAAATCAATTGAAGGGGATTGTTTAGAGTAGCTGCACGAATTATGTTTAGTCTTTTTAAATCACCGTTACTGGCTAAGCGCAGTTTACGGGGGGTTATGCACAAAGTTATCGCAGCAGTCTTCTGTGTTTGTGGTAAATCTATCTGTGATTAATAACAGCTTGGGATAATGTTGGCTTCGATGTGATATTTAAGCTTTTATTGTGAGAGTTTCGTGATATTTAGCAGGTAGAATCTTAATAAACGCTCATGTAAAGCGTGTAGTTCGTAAGGAAAATAGAGTGCTACTGGTTTAACTCTGTTGATATTGCAGGCAACCATTTTGACATGGTGGGTTCAAAGCTATTTATGGAAAACAAAAAAATACTGATTGTCGAAGATCAGGATGATATTGCAGGATTACTGACATTGCACTTTACTGACCTGGGCGCTGAGGTTACACACGTGTCTGATGGGCATGAAGGGTTACGCCTTTCCAGTTCTGTGGAATGGGACCTGCTTATCCTCGATATCCAACTGCCGGGTCCATCTGGATTAGAAATTTGTAGAAATGTTAGGCGCAATGTTGGTTATGTACCTATTTTGCTACTAACATCGCGCTCGAGTGAGCTTGATCGTGTTTTAGGACTCGACCTAGGTGCAGATGATTATGTGACTAAGCCCTTTAGTGTCATGGAGCTTATCTCCCGCGTTAAAGCTATTTTTCGGCGCGTGAGTGCTATGCAAAAAGTGATACCGCAAACGGCGAGCATTATTCGCATTGGTGACCTCTGTATTGATGAAGAGCTGCACCAAGTAACACTCGCTGAGAAAGTTATTGATTTAACGGCACGCGAGTTTGATCTGTTGCTGCATTTTGCTAACCAACCAGGGCGTGTCTTTCGTCGCTCCGAGCTACTTGATGGCGTTTGGGGTTACGGTCATGATGGTTATGAACATACCGTTAATTCACACATTAATAGGTTACGCTCAAAAATTGAAGAAGACCCGAACAACCCAAATATCATTGTCACAGTATGGGGTGTTGGTTATAAACTGGATTCACAAAGGCTCGCCTCATGAGAACCACCGCTACAGTGGCGACGTCACCCCCTTCAGCTGAAGATTACTCGATGAAGCGTGGTATCACAAGTACGCTCAGCTCCCGCCTTTCCATTGCGGTAATTATGATAGTGATTGCCGTTGGTATGTGCGTGATGGCGGCGAGTCAGGCGTGGATGAGGATATATTACGAAGAGTTGACGCAAAAACTGAATGCCAGTATTGCCATGTATATTACGGGTGAATATCAGCTAATACAGGGCGCTGAAGGTTTACCTAACGTCGCTGCAATTCAATCTTTGGCGAACCAAGCTATGATTATCAACCCGATAGCAGAGGTTTATTTACTCGATATTGACGGAAAAATCATAGCGCACGCCCTACCGCCTGAAACCAACGTGCAAGCGGCGGTTCCACTAGAACCTATAAAACAGTTTTTGGCTGGTGACACAACATTTCCTATTCGTGCCAGTGATCCACGCCATATAGGCATTGATAAGATATTTTCAGCAGCTGAAATACGTTATACCGATACACTACAAGGCTACCTGTATGTCGTTCTTGGAAGCGAGGTTTACGATGGTATTGAGGATGGCATACAAAGCAGTTATAGCCGTTCGATGATACTGGTGACTATCCTTGTGATTACATTGGCTGCTGCGGTCATAGGAGTCCTTATTTTTAACCTGTTAGTGCGGCGTCTGAATAAGTTAAGTCACAAAATGCATGGCTTTAGTGAGTTAACATTAGATGCTCGGCTGTTTGATGTTAAAGAGCTTAAGCCCCAATCTTCTAATGATGAAATTGATCTACTGACGCTCACCTTTGAACGGATGTCGACAAAGATTCGCCGCCAACTTGAGATGCTTAGTGATGCGGATGAAGTTAGGCGAGAACTTATTTCTAATGTATCTCATGATTTGCGTACCCCACTGTCTACCGTGCAAGGATATCTTGAAACGCTGCTGATTAAGAATGGACAGCTTACAGAGGCGCAGAGGCTCGAATACTTAAATACTGCTATGAAAAGCTCTCAGCGGCTTGGGCAATTAATTGGAGACTTGTTTGAGTTGTCCAAACTGGAGTCTACACATGTAGTACCTAACTTCGAGCAGTTCTCTTTGGCTGAGTTGATCTTCGATATTATTCAGGAGTTTAGTTTGGAGGTGAGTGCTAAAAATATTCATATTGATGTACGCAACGACCAACATAATGCAGTCGTTTTCGCTGATATTAGCTTGATTCAGCGGGTGTTTGAGAATCTTATCCGTAATGCGATCGCCTACACGCCTGATAATGGAGAAATACTTTTTCTCATAGAAGCGACAGAGCACAGTGCTGCTGAAAGTGAAGGCAAAAATACCGCTAAAACTTTAGGTAGTTGTATAAAAGTAAGCGTTGTTGATACAGGGCGTGGAATTAAGGAAGAAGACTTACCTTTTATCTTTGATCGTTTTTATATCAATCCTGACTACAGCCGGGAAGATACGCATTCGACAGGTTTAGGGTTAGCAATAGTAAAACGCATACTCGACTTACATGACACCAGTATTCAAGTGCAAAGTACACTTAATCAGGGCTCTCGATTTATATTTTCTCTGCCAAGGACTAGCGCCGCTTTAATGTCATAGCAGGTGATGGATGAGTTGTTAGGTGTATGCTTTGTGAGCGAGTTAAGTGAAAAGGTTTTAATAACAAAAGATTTTTAAAATAAGTTTTCTTATTTCAGTTTGGTTTCAGCTAGTGGTTTTAAAGTAGCACCATCAACAGCGAAACACGCTGAACCACTTTAAGGAAACGACATTATGAAAACTTTACTGACTACTGCTCTTCTTTCTTCTGCTCTTTTCGCTTCACAGGCATTTGCCGGTGGTTTAAGCCATTTTGATACTCAGTCTGTTGAAGCTAACCTAGCTACAGGCCATGCATCTACTGCTCAGGGATTTGCCTCTGTTAGCAGCCCACTGTCTGATCTAGGCGCATCTGTAGAGGCTCACTTGGCAGGTAGCAACAACCTAGTCAGTACTTATAGCAACACAATTGCGCTAACAGGTTTAGTCGTACCGGCTGGATCAACAGAAACACAGCTTTAATTTCTTATTAGAGAGGCGTGCCCTCCCTCAATTAACACAGACCTTTTGCCGCTAATTATTCTAATTAATTTAGAACAATTCAGCGGCTTTTTTGTAGGGCGTTAAACGCTCAAACTATTGTACGAGTGCATCTAAACATCCTCTGCTATAGCTGACCTTTGGCTAGCTGCTTCGTCAGTTCCGCTGCTGGTATCTCTTTACACCCTGTCGCATTTTGCCCGCACCACAATGGTGAAAAATCACCGCTGCCATTGGTTTCGGCTTTTGAGCGCAGCGCAGTAATAGCCGTTGTCGCTAATGGGAATTCAGGCGTGCTATTACTAATAGGACCTATTTCTCTAATAACACGGTTAACGATACTACGAGCCGGCCTACCTGAGAAAAGGTTAGTAAGAGCGGTGTGTTGTGCCGAGGGGCTTTTCAGTGCTGCGCGGTGAACCTTGCTGGTTTTTGTTTCTGGGCAAAGTAGATAAGCGGTACCCACTTGCACCGCTGCTGCGCCAATAGATAGTGCCGCTGAAACACCGTTAGCATCGGCAATACCGCCAGCAGCAATAACAGGAATATTTACGGCCTGAGCAATTTGAGGCAGTAACGAAAAAGTACCTATTTGTGTGGTGATATCATCAGATAAAAAGATTCCTCTATGCCCACCGGCTTCTAGCCCTTGTGCAATGATGGCATCGGCACCATTTGCCTCAAGCCATAGGGCCTCTTCAACGGTTGTTGCCGATGAAATTACCTTGGCGCCCCAGTTTTTAACGCGTTCGATTAAATCTTGTGATGGTAAACCAAAGTGAAAGCTCACGACGGGTGGGCGAAACTCTTCAATGATATCGGCAATGTCATGGGAAAACGGTGCGCGGCCAGGGCCTGCTGGAATCTCGTCAGCATTGATTTTATATTCACTAAAGTAAGGTTGTAGCGCGTTGCGCCAAATACCTTCACGTTCTGTGCTCACATGAGGAGGCGTGTGACAAAAGAAATTCACATTAAAAGGTTTACTGGTCTTTGTAGTAATGGCGGTTAGTTCGCTACGAATCATGTCAGGTGTAAGCATGGCGCAAGGTAACGAGCCTAACCCCCCAGCGTGAGATACAGCAATGGCCAACTCGCTCCCTTGTACTCCAGCCATAGGTGCTTGAATAATAGGTAATTCAATGCCTAATAAATCCTTGATATTCATATTTCTTATTCGCCTCTTGCTATTATGTTTCCTGATGATTAACGCATTTACAGTACAGCTTTAGCGTAGGAAGACTTTTCCATATTACAGACTTCAACTGTTAATGAGACTTCTGATAATTCTATTGCTTGAAGCTCTTTTAAAATGGCTTCAGATAGGTTGCAGCGTTGCTCGATGGTTCGGCCGGATAAAATTTTTAAGGTTACGTGAACAAACTCTTGTTGCTTCGAGCCCGTTTGATAGTGCTTATAGCAGAGCGCTCGGATCTTAATGTCTGCCTCTGTAAACAATCTAGAAGAGAGTGCACCTTGAAAAACGGCATTAATCAAATCTGCTGGGGCTGTCGATGCTTCTAAACCTTCAGAATATTCAATAATACAGTGTGGCATGAGAGGGCCCTAAATAATTATGTTACTACGTATAACTCACGCAAACAGCGGATAGTCCTCACCTCTTGTGAGGGCGGCTGATTGTTATCTGGAGCAAACCAGACGGGTGTAATCCCTACGCTAAGCGCTGGCTTTATATCCTTTGTATAGCTGTCGCCCACCATGATGACCTGTGAAGCGGGAATATCTAATTGCTTTAAAATTGCATTGAAAAAGTCAGGAGACCCTTTGGGTACTCCCAAATTTTCTGTACAAAAGTACCCAGTAATATACGGGTTTAACCCAGCGCGTTGGAAGGCCTTTATTATATCTTTTTCAGATGAATCAGCAGCACCTGTCGCTAGATATATGGGGGCATCTTTAGAGAGTTGTGCCAATGTTTCTTCTGCACCAGTAATCGCTTCTACATGATCCCAGTTACACATTTTTCCGCTAGCATCAGGGAAGTCTACCATCAAGGTATCTCCCCAATCGAATAGGTAAGTTGTCACTACGATAGCCTCCTTGTCATGTGTATTGTTGGGTCTAATAGACTAGTAAAAAATAATTCAATAATGTTTTTCTTATTTCAGTTTGGTTTCAGCTAGTAGTTTTAAAGTAGCACCATCAACAGCGAAACACGCTGAACTACTTTAAGGAAATGACCATGAAAACTATATTAACGACTGCTCTACTTTCTTCTGCGCTTATCGCTTCACAGGCATTTGCTGGTGGTTTAAGTGATTTTTCTGCTCAGTCTGTTGAAGCTAACTTAGCTTCAAATCATGCAGTAACGGCTCAGGGTTTTGCTTCTGTTAGCAGTCCGTTATCTGACTTAGGTGCTTCTGTTCAAGCGCATTTGGGTAATGCTAATAACAACCTAGTCAGCACTTACAGTAATACAGTAGCGTTTACAGGTTTAGTTGTACACGCAGGGTCAACTGAAGCTCAGCTTTAAGGAATATTGGGAGGCTTAGCCTCCCATTAGTATATGTAAATCCTTTACCAGCCCGCTTGTTGCTTAACCGTTAAAGCAGGTCTAAAGTTTTGTGCTGCAGACTTTAAAGTTAGCTCTTTTGCTTTGTTCATATCTTTAGTAACCGCTTCACCACTTGCATACATTTGGCCAAGCCAGAACTGGGCCGCTGCATGATTATTTTTTGCTAAGGCCTGATAAATTTTTGCTGCTTTGGCTTTATTCTGTTTAGTTCCATAGCCATTTGAAAGCATGTAAGCATACTCAAATTGAGCCGATGCATTTTTTTTAGTCGCTGCAATTTCAAAATTATCGAATGCTCTCTTAAACCAGTAATGGGATTTTTTTTGGTTTTTTTCAATCCCCTCATAACCACCTCTATACCAGTAAGCAATTTTCTTTTGAGCCATGGGGTTATTGTCGTGTGCTGACTTTAGCATCCACTTTTCAGCTAAAGGTACATTTTTAGTAACGCCATCACCCCGTATTAGCCGAATTGAATAGTCAAATTTGGCATGTTTATGCCCTGCTTTTGCTGCCAGTCTAAATAGGGACGTTGCTTGTTTAGTATCCTTTGTTACACCAATGCCTGCGGCATAGTTGTGCCCTAATGTATGCAAAGCATCGGGGTGTTTTTTATTCGCCGCTATCACTAGATATTCTTTAGCCTTACGCTTATCTATAGTAGTGCCAATTCCATTCGTATATAAAAGATAGAGTAAATATGATGAATGTATATGGCCTTTATCTGAGGCGATAATAAGGTGTTCAAGAGCCTTTTGGGGGTGGCGGTTTGCACGATCAAGGTAACTAATACCTTTTTTATATAAAGAGTCAGCTGATAATGAAGGGTCTATTGTTGCAGAATTTACATATAAAGGAATTAGACAGAGGAATATAATAAAACGTAAATACTGCATAATATAACCCCTTTTCTTTTAAATATTTAAGCTAGAAACACAATATGAGTGTTACTAAAAGCATATTTTTATAAAAGTTATTTAAGGACTATAAAAGCAGCAGGTTTTATTATCAATAAAAGCAATGAAAAATTCAGGTAAAAAGTAGCTATGAAATAGTATTATTTTAATTTTTTCTGCTATTAATTAAGAATCATTGCTAATTAAAATACGGTTTCTATTCGTTTTTTTGATTAGTTCTAATAATATAAAATATTTTTAAAATTGTTTTATTATTTCAGCTTGGTTTCAGGTACAGGTTTTAAAGTAGCACCATCACAGCGAAACACGCTGAATAACTTTAAGGAAACCACCATGAAAGCTTTACTGACAACCGCTTTTCTTGCCTCCGCTCTTTTCACTTCTCAGGCGTTTGCCGGTGGCCTAAGTGACTTTTCTACACAGTCTGTTGAAGCAACGCTAGCCGCAGACCATGTTACTTCAACACAGGTTTTTATCTCAGTTGATAGCCCGCTGTCTGATTTAGGAACGTCAGTTGAAGCACAGTTAAGTAACGATAATCACAGTACTGTTAATACTAGGAGTTACAATTTTTTAGCGGGCTTGGATGTACCAGCTCAGTCACAAGAAACTTTGCTATAAGTGCTGAGTATTTAACGTAATTTTGTTTTAAATATGGTGCTTAAAAAATGGGAGGCTTGCCTCCCATTGTTACATTGATTGTCCAGCACAACCTCCTTGTTCTACACACTTCTATCAATCTTTCCAAAACGGTTTATCCACTTCTTGTTGAGCTTCTCCAGCGCTGAAACCGATATCTTTTAATTGATAACTACTAAGTTGGGATAACTGTTGGCGGGTTCTCCAGTTCATATGCCAGTGCTGCAGGCATTCTTTCCAGCGTTGTATGTTTTGTTGTAACAGTGCTGCGAATGTTGCATTTTGGGCCTCGTTTGACACGGCTTTTCTTAAGCATAGGTCGTTAGTGTTCATGGCTATTCCTCATTTATGATCAAGTTTATCTACGTTATAGAATGCAGAAATGCTGTTTTTCAGCTCATGAGGTTATTTTTAAGGAATGTGTTGCAGGCGACAAACGAGTAATTCGTTAGTATGATTAAGAAAATCTTATCTATATTGTGATCGCTTATGAATAGGCTTCCTTCACTGAAAGCGCTTCAGGCCTTTTATTACGCTGCGCAAGATCAGAGCTTTAAACAGGCAGCTGAACGTTTGCATGTAACACAAGCCGCTATTAGCCAGCAGATTAAAACCTTAGAGCAGCAGCTTGGAGTGTCGCTGTTCAAGCGTTTAACACGTGAGGTGGTATTAACGCCGGAGGGTGTGCAGCTTTTACCTTTTGTTAATAAGGCTTTTGCTTTGCTTGAGCAAGGAGTGGCTGAACTTGGGCAGGACGCTCAGCCAAACAGGTTAACGTTGAGTGTTCTACCCTCATTTGCCGGGCGCTGGCTAGTACCAAGATTGGGTGTGTTCCAACAGCACTGCCCTGAGCTTATTATTCATTTGACGCCAAGCTTAAAGCTAGACTCTTTCGAGGCCAATGATCTTGACCTAGCGGTACGTTTTGGCCAGGGTAAATACCCCGGATTGAGTTCACGGCTATTACAAAAAGAGTATTTATTACCGGTTTGTCATCCGTCGCTGCTTGATAATTCGCTGCCAATTGCCGAACAATTAATAGAGCTGCCGTTGTTAGCTGATGATGCTCCCGATATGAAACTAGTCTGGCCCCAGTTTGAGCAGGCGTTGGGCATGCCTTTACCGCAAAACACAACGCGCTTGTATGTGTCTGACTCTACAATGCTTGTTGAGGCATTATTAAGCGGTCAAGGCTTTGCGATGCTGCGCTTTAGTTTGGCGTATGAGCTGCTACAACGTGGGCAATTAATTTGCCCTCTTCCTATCTATATTAAATCTATTTATGACTATTACTTAGTAGCCCCCGAGTCTTATTTTAAACGTCCTAAGGTTGTACAATTTGAGGGGTGGATACGGCAAGAGATTAAGGAAATAGATCATAGTTGGCAGCAGTTTACTGGGCTCTCAACTGAAGGTGACCATGCTTAATTACATATAACTAAAATAATATTAAAAATGTTTTCTTATTTCAGTTTGGTTTCAGCTACAGCTTTTAAAGTAGCACCATCACAGCGAAACACGCTGAACAACTTTAAGGAAAACACCATGAAAACTTTACTAACGACTGCTCTTCTTTCTTCAGCTCTTTTCGCTTCACAGGCATTTGCCGGTGGTTTAAGTGACTTTTCTACTCAGTCTGTTGAAGCTAACCTAGCTGCAGGCCATGTCGTAACAGCACAAGGCTTTGAGTCTGCTAGCAGCCCACTGTCTACCTTAGGCGTATCTAAAGAAGCGCATTTAGGTGGTGGTCATCACAGCAACGTAACCCAGGCACATAACGACGCTGTTGTGAGCTTTGGTTTAGACGTTCCAGCACACTCTAGCGAAGCTTAGTATTAGGGGGACTAGTACTAAAATAGTACGGACTTCAACAAGCAATAGGGGTATTGCTTATCTACATCAAAGCGCATTGTCTGAACCGGCTAGTTAGCCGGTTCTTGCTGTGTAGCGCAGTGAATGCTTCCTCCTCCACTAGCAATACCATCAATAGAAATCTGTTCTATCTGGTGCTCAGGAAAAGCATCGGCTAGTTGTTTTTCAGCTGCATTATCGGCCTTTTTATCGCCGAACTTTTGCATAATAACGGCACCATTACAGACGTAATAGCCGACGTAACCTGCAGCAAAGTCCTTAATTCCGTATCCTGTATTGATATCCCAGGGAGTATCTAAAATAACCAGTTCAAGGTTATTGCCCAGTGCATCGCTCGCCTTGCGAAGAATGTTGATATTGTCGCGGGTGATCGTGTAATCGTAAGAGTCCTTGTCCGTATCTCGGCTAACCGCAACAACACCCGGCTTGATGAAGCGGGCATAAAAATCGGTATGGCCATCAGTAATGTCTTTTCCTTTAATACCCTTAAGCCAGATAATTTTAGTCAGCCCAAGTAGCTGTTTTAGCTCAACTTCAACCTCTACTTTTGATTTTCCTGGGTTGCGATTGTCATTAAGAATGCAACTTTCAGTCAGAATAGCCGTACCGTGGCCATCTAACTCAAAGCAGCCCCCTTCCATTACTAAACTAGAAACAATGCTTTTCGCTCCTGCTTGCTGGGCAACAAAGTCAGCTACTTTTGCATCGTATTCATAGGCTTGGTCTTCACCCCAGCCATTAAAGTTAAAATTAACCGCTGCTTTTTCTCCTTCTTTATTGGTGACAAATGCTGGTCCAGTGTCTCTCATCCATAAGTCATTTAAGGGGAACTCAATTAAATCGATGGGATGATTATGCCTATCTAAGCCTCCCAGCAGCGCTAATGCTGTGTCGTAGTCTTGCTGGCGTACTAATAAGGAGACAGGCTCATATTTGGCAATAGTTTTAGCAATTGTTGCTAAGTTACGTTGAACTTCGGGTACTTGGCGCGCTTCCCAGATATCGTAACTGGCGATAAATGCCATCCAAGTTCGCTTATGTGGAGCGCTCTCATCGGGCATGTAGTTCTGAGAATATTTATTTGGCATGTGGCTTTGTCCAAAAGCACTCTGTGCTAAAAAACTACCACTGAGAAGCGATAATCGGTGTAAAAAACGACGTCTACTGGGCATTTAATACACTCCAATCTTACTTTTGAGAGGCTTGGTCATCATGTGTATACGGCGCCAATAGAGTAAACCAACTATGGCTTAGACTGTTATATTCTTCTATACACAGCTCTGTACGATCCTCAGAAAAGTCGGCATCTTCTGCGATATGGGCGTATTCTTCTGGATTACTGCCATATACATGACATAAGGTGCTGTAATAGCGTTGCACGTCTAGGCTATGCTCATCCCAAAAATCATCTTCTTCAAAGGTTTCGCTATCAGTGCTTTCTAAGTTAAATAAGTCGGCCGTACTAATGGCGATCTCTTGGCCTTCATTAAATAATTCGATTAATAAAACCGAAGCTAGGCTGTCTGCAGCATCTTCTTCTTTGCCAACAATGGGTAGCTCATGCATAAATATGAGTGCATGGGCCAGTTCATGAAACAAGGTGTGCATGACGGCATCTATTGTAGCTTCAGCAATACTGCGGCCTGAGTCATCATACTCGGCTGTAACAAAACGTGACTCCACTTCTTTAACAAAGTGGTAGGGAATCAAAATCTGTAGCGAATCACCATCAAACAATGGGCCTTCTTCGCCGCCAAAGATGATCTGCAATGGTGCGTCTAAACGAAATGTATCGTTTATCAAGGCCAGAGTTTCTGATATTTCGCTGGATGCTTTCAGATGCTGCTTAATGCTGGTTTCAATTTTATCCACAGGCGCTTGGTAGATAATACTGACTTGGTTTTGTGCGTGAACAAGGCTTGTTGTAAGCACACTGCAAAATAAGAGAACAATTTTGCTTGCTAGGCGCATCACTGTATTACCTCTAACAAAAGTGAATAATTCGTTTTATGCCCAGTCTTCTTGAAGGTGCTGGTCTTTGAGTTTTACGTAGTTACCGGCTGTGTAGGTAAAATAGCTCATCTCTTTCTTTGTTAGCGCCCTCACCTGCTTGGCTGGCCTGCCAACATATAAAAAGCCACTGGCCAGTGTTTTGCCTGGAGGTACTAAGCTTCCTGCCCCTACAACAACATCTGATTCAACAATTGCACCATCCATGATCATTGCACCCATACCAACTAAAACACGGTCGCCAATAGAGCAGCCGTGCAGCATCGCTTGGTGCCCAACAGTCACATGGTCGCCAATGATTAGAGGGTAGCCATCGGGGTTGTAAGGGCCTGCATGTGTGATATGTAGGATAGACCCATCTTGTATGCTGCACGAGTGACCAATACGGATGCGGTGCATATCGCCACGAATCACAACAAGTGGCCAAATAGAGCTATCTGCGCCGATTATTACATCACCCAGTACGACCGCAGATGGGTCTACAAAGACTTTATCACCAAGTGTGGGTGCCATTCCTTGGAAAGATCGAATATTCATTAAACTCACTCGCTTGCATCGCCATAATCAGTCCCCATTGTATACTAATCACTATTTTCTGTTGTATTGACATAAGTACTGTATAAGCAGCTACCAAGCACTGTCATAAACAGCTACGAGAGTACTTACGGCTGTGCTGATGTGTATATGGCTGCATGCAGATATACAAAAGCCCGATTTGGAGAAATCAATGAGCAACCCGTTATTGGAATCCACCCTGCTACCACCATTTAGCTTGATTAAACCGGCTGATATATCACCAGCGGTTGATCAACTGTTGCAACAAGGGCGTGAGCAAATTACTAAATTAAATACCGATGTGAGCAGTGCTGACTGGGATAAAGTCATTGCACCGTTAGATAGCATTAATGATGCGCTAAGCCAGGCGTGGTCACCGGTATCACACCTAAATAGCGTGTTGAACAGTGATGAACTGCGTGAGGCTTACAACGAGAATTTACCTAAGTTATCGGTTTATTGGACGGAGATGGGCCAAAATGAGGACTTATTCAATGCTTATCAGCGCGTTGCTGAACAACCCTCAAGCTTAGATGCGGCTCAGAAAACGGTCATAGCGCATAACCTGCGTGATTTTCGTTTATCAGGTATTGATCTGCCTGTGGATAAAAAACAGCGCTACGCTGACATTAGCCAACGTTTATCCGAGCTGAGCACAAAGTTCTCTGAAAATGTGATGGATGCTACACAAGGCTGGGAAAAGCTAATCGCTGATCCAGCATTGTTAAAAGGTATGCCTGAAATGTCGCTAGCGGCAGCAAAGCAGGCTGCTGAAGAAAAAGGTAAAGAAGGCTATTTACTCTCGCTTGAGTTCCCTTCTTACTTCCCTGTGATTACGCATTGTGATGATCAAGCATTACGCCGTGAAGTGTATGAAGCCTTTGCAACACGAGCTTCTGATCAAGGGCCTAATGCTGGCCAGTGGGATAATTCAGAGGTGATGACTGAAATCCTGACATTGCGTCAAGAGATGTCCGCGCTGTTGGGCTTTGATAGTTATGCACATTATTCGCTAGCCACCAAGATGGCAGATACGCCAGAGCAAGTGTTGCAGTTCTTATACGACCTTGCCGATAAAAGCGTTGATGTGGCTCGCCAGGAATATAAAGAGCTGTGTGCGTTTGCAAAAGATGACTATGGCGCAGAGAGTGTTGAGTCTTGGGATGTGTCTTATTATTCTGAAAAGCTCAAACAAGCGCGCTATTCGTTATCGCAAGAAATGTTACGTCCTTACTTTCCGTTTCCTAAAGTTCTAGAGGGAATGTTTGAGGTTGCAGGGCGTTTGTTTAACATCGAAATAGAAGAAGTCACTGAGGTTGATAGCTGGCATTCTGATGCGCGTCTGTTTGTCGTTAAACGTAATGCAGAAACCATCGCACGCTTTTACTTAGACCCTTATGCACGCGCTAATAAGCGCGGTGGTGCATGGATGGATGTGTGCCGTACCCGCCGACGTTTAGAAGATGGCTCGTTACAGCTGCCAACGGCTTACCTTGTGTGTAACTTTAATGGCCCAGTAGGCAGTGACCCTGCGTTATTAACGCATAACGAAGTGACCACCTTGTTCCATGAATTTGGCCATGGTTTACATCACATGCTAACGCAGATGGAGTATGCTGATGTCAGCGGTATTAATGGCGTTGCGTGGGATGCTGTAGAGTTACCAAGCCAGTTTATGGAAAACTGGTGTTGGGAGCCTGAAGCACTGGAGATTATCTCTGGGCACTACCAAACCGGTGAAACACTGCCGGTTGAGCTGCTAGATAAGATGCTAGCCGCTAAAAACTTCCAGTCTGCATTGATGATGGTTCGCCAGTTAGAATTTTCTATTTTTGATTTTAAACTGCATCATGAGTTTGAAGCCGGTAAAACGGATATCCGGTCATTATTGCAGGGTGTTCGCCAGCAAGTAGCTGCAATTACCCCACCTGAGTTTAATCGCTTTCAACATAGCTTTAGCCATATATTTGGTGGCGGTTATGCGGCGGGTTACTACAGCTACAAATGGGCAGAAGTACTTTCTGCAGATGCTTTTTCTATGTTTGAAGAGCAGGGTGTGTTTAACCCTGAAGCAGGGCAGCGCTTTCGCGAAACCGTACTAGAGCAGGGTGGCTCAAAAGAGCCTATGGAGCTGTTTGTTGCTTTTCGTGGTCGTGAGCCCAAAGTTGATGCCTTGTTAAGACATTCCGGTATTAATGTTTAGATTTATAGTAAGGAACAGTTATGTCGGTTATTAAACGTTTTGTAGCGGGGGCTGTGTGCCCTCGTTGTGGAGAGATGGATACTATTCGTGTTTATCGCAATGAAATTCGCGAATACCGTGAATGTGTTAAATGCGACTATGTGGATGGACAAAACTTAGATGGCTCACCTGAAGAGGCTGAGTTAGAAACACGCGTGAATAAGCAATCGAGTAAGCAATCAGAGCCTAAGCCAGACCCTAACCCTGCTGCTCAACCTTTGATGTTTGTACCCAACCCGGGTCTTAAGAAAAAAGATTAGATGGTAACTAAGCGGTCTATTTAAACGATATAGGTTTAAATAGACTGTTAGCGCTAAAAAAGGAGTTATTTATGTGCCAGCGATGCCATTGGGCAACCAATCAGACTTTGTTAGAGCAGGATTACCACGATAACGAGTGGGGAATGCCGCAAACAGACGATAACGTGCTGTTTGAGTTTCTTGTATTAGAAGCAGCTCAGGCGGGTTTGAGCTGGCGCACTGTCTTGGAAAAGCGAGAGGGTTATCGTCATCATTACCTTAACTTTGATCCGGTAGCCGTGGCGGCATTTGACGATGCTCAGCAGCAGGTAATGCTGGCTGATCCGGGCATTATTCGTAATAAGCTTAAAGTGGCGTCGTCTATCTCAAATGCGCGTGAGTTTTTACGCTTGCAGAAAGAACATGGTAGCTTTGCGCGTTATTTGTGGCGCTTTGTAGATAATAAGCCGATACAAAATAGCTGGAAAGATTACACCGAAGTCCCTGCCGAAACTGACATCTCAAAACAGCTTTCAAAGGCGCTAAAAAAAGAGGGAATGCGCTTTGTTGGCCCAACGATTATGTATGCTTATATGCAAGCCGTTGGCATGGTCAATGATCATGAAGTGAGCTGTTGCCGATACCAAGCCTGTAGTGACGCCGGTGCTGCCTTTTCTTTAAGCTAAAGCGTGCTAATAAGCTAAACGCCTTTACGTTTGATTTGCCACAGCTGGTGGTGAGATAAGCGCCAGAACACCCAGCCACCACTGACTCCACGTGCTAAAAACAATGTTAGAAATGCGATCCATAAACCGTGATTTTCTAATGGACGCAGCAGCCACCAAACAGGCAAAAATACGCAAAACACTGAAAATAGCATAGTGTTTTGCATTGCTTTAACCTGTGTAGCGCCAATAAAAATACCGTCCAGTAAGTAACTCCACACACTGATAATGGGTAAAACAATTAGCCAGGGTAGGTAAACCATCGCTTGTTGCTGCACGCTTTCAAGTGATGTGAGTAAGCGGATGATTGTTCCACCGAACAGCCAGAAAAATAGTGTGAACAGCAGGGCAGTCATGAGTGACCAGATAGCAGCAGTAGTAATGGTACGATAGAAGCCTTTTATATCTTGTCGCCCGGCGCGCTTTCCTACTAAGGCTTCGGTTGCATGTGCAAAGCCATCAAGCCCATTTGATATTAATAATAGGAAGTTCAGCAGTACCGCATTAGCAGAGAGAATATCAGTGCCTTGGCGGGCGCCTTGTGCGGTAAAAAAAGCCAATGAGAATAGAATAGCGAGCGTACGTACAAAGAGGTAGCGGTTAACTTTAAACAGCTCAGTGTAATGTTTAATTTGTGTTAGAGAGCTCCTTAATAACTGGCCTCCCATTGGCTTTAAGACGCGTCTGCAAAGATATAACCCTAGTAATAAACTGCCATACTCTGCAATGACCGTTGCTAAGGCTACGCCATCAGCAAACATGCCCAGTCCGTAAACCGCAATAATATCCATCAACATATTGAGTAGGTTGGTTACTGTTAATAGCAGCAGAGGGATTTTGGTATTTTGATTGCCAACAAACCAGCCGAGCAATGCAAAATTACACAAAACAGCGGGTGCTCCGTAGATGCGAATAGACGCGTAATTAAGCGCTTCCTCTGTTACCAATGGCTCGGCAGCGATCCAATGTAATGCTAGCTGTATAATAGGGCCTTGCAGCAAAATAATGCAGATACCAATTAAGGTAGCCATCACCAGAGATTGTGCCAATAAAGTACGATTGGTGGCGTCGTCGTCTGCGCCAACAGCCTGAGCGGTTAAGCCAGTAGTACCCATACGCAAAAAGCCAAATGCCCAATAGACAATCGAGAAGATCATGCTGCCAATTGCCACCGCTGCCAGATGTTGGCTCTCTGGCAGGTGGCCAATAACTGCTGTATCGACTAAACCGACCAGCGGTACGGTAATATTGGAAAGAATCATTGGCCACGCCAATGACCACACCTCTTTATGGTCGCGTTGAGTGGGCCAGTAAGTTGGACGTGCCTTAAGCATTAGGCGTTTGCTGAGTGCCTAGATGGCATCAGGTAAATAATCATGAACTCAAACAATGCCGCAACAACAACTGATGGGCCTGCTGGTGTATCCCACGTCCAAGAGCCCCATATGCCGATTAGTACTGCTACACAACCCAGTATTGAGGCGTAAATAGCCATCTGCTCGGGTGTGCTAGAAAGACGCCTAGCGGCCGCAGCAGGGATTACTAGCAAAGATGTAATGAGCAAGATCCCAACGATCTTCATCGATACGGCAATCACAACAGCAATAAGAACCATCAAAATAAGACGAGTCCGACTAACATTGATGCCCTCAACCTGTGCTAACTCTTCGTTGATTGTTATGGCAAGTAATGGCTCCCAGAAGATACGGATGGTAAGCAAGACGGCGGCGCCTCCCACGAGAATCCATGCAAGGTCAGCTGGGGCTATGGCGAGTAGATCACCAAAAAGATAATCCATTAAATCTAGCCTAGCGCCATCAATAAACGAGATAGTAACCAAGCCCAGTGACAGGGTGCTGTGGGCCATGATCCCAAGTAGGGTATCGGTCGCGATTAGTCGCTGCTTTTGAAGGGAAACCAATATGAGCGCTAAGAGTACACAGCAGGCAATAACGGCAAGGTTGAGGCTAATGTCGAGTAAAATCCCTAGTGCTACGCCTAAAAGTGCCGAATGTGCCAAGCTGTCACCAAAATAGGCCATGCGACGCCACACAACAAATGCACCTAGCGGGCCAGCAACAGCGGCGACACCAAGACCGCCTACAATGGCGTAAATTAAAAAATCATAAGTCATTTAGTGATTACACTCGCTATGTGCTTTTGGGCTATGGTCGTTGGAGTGAGGATGGTCCGCAATAACATCACCGTGGGTGTCGTGATTGTGGTTATGATGATGGCTATAGAGAGCTAGGCTTTCAGCGCCCTGTTTGCCAAATAAGTCAATAAAGGATGGGTCTGTACTGACATGTTCAGGACGTCCAGAACAGCAGACATGGTGATTAAGGCATATCACATGATCAGTAGAAGACATCACCAGATGTAAGTCATGAGAGATCATCAATACACCACAGCCGCGCTGTTTACGGATGCTAGTGATTAGATTGTAAAGCTCAACCTGGCCATTAATATCAACACCTTGAACAGGCTCATCCAATACTAATAACTCAGGTTCGCGCAAGAGTGCTCGTGCCAGCATAACACGCTGTGTTTCGCCGCCAGAGAGGTCATGCATGGAGTGCTCTAGCAAGTGCTCGGCACTCACATCTTTAAGGGCACTTTGCATTTTAGATAGGTCTTTTACACGTGCTGTTTGTAAAAAACGCTTAACTGTTAATGGAAATGTGCGGTCAATGTGTAACTTTTGCGGCATATAACCCACACGCAAATTAGGTTGCAACCAGACCTTCCCACTCGTAGGCTTGATTAAGCCTAAAACAATGCGAACGAGTGTGGTTTTGCCTGCGCCGTTTGGGCCTATCAGTGTGGTTATACAGTCCTTATGAAGAGTTAGGTTAACATCTTGCAGTACATGGCTATGCCCAAACTGAACATTAATGCTATCGAGTCTAATTAAGTCGACGGGGTGACTCATGGGGTGTTGTCTTCCTGTTGGCAATTTGGGCATATGCCTGCGACTTCTAACATTTCGGTTTCTACGCTAAAACCAACAGCCTTGGCAGAAGCCTTAATGGCTTTAGAGACGCTAGCAGACTCTAACTCAACAGCGCTGTGGCAGCGAGTGCAGATCAAAAAGGTATTGTTGCACTGGTGTTCTGGGTGGCTACAACCAATAAAAGCGTTGAGAGAGGCAATACGGTGGACTAAGCCTTGTTCTTGAAGAAAGTCTAGTGCCCGATAAACAGTAGGGGGCGCAGAGTTAAAGCCTGCCTTAGCTAGAGCCGGTAAAATATCATAAGCACCCAGTGGCTTATGGCTTTGCCAAATGAGCTGTAGTACCAGTTCGCGAACAGGCGTTAAACGCTGTTGGCGGCTAGAGCAAAGTTCAGCCGCGTCTTTTAAAGCCTGGGTAATGCAGCGGCTATGGTCATGTTCTGGTTGGAAAGCAATTTCTGAGTTATTCATAGGTAATGAACCATGGGCAACAATTAAGCTTTGTTATATTGTAACAACTATATGAGCTTGTTATATTGTAACATCAAATTACGCTGGAAAAAGAGCATGCACCTACAAAGATTATTATCGTCACTACTACTTACCTTATTTATACCTGTTGCAGGGGCAGCAGAGTTAAAAGTGCTCACGAGTATTACGCCCGTACAGCTTATCGCGAGTGAAGTACTAGCCGGTGTTTCACAGCCTGAAGTGTTATTGCCCCCTGGTGCCTCACCGCATCAATACTCTTTACGCCCCTCGGATGTGCGCAAAGTGAAACAAGCTGATCTGATTTTTTGGATTGGACCTGAATTGGAGCGTTTTCTAGAAAAAACGCTCAGTAAAACAGATGCGACAGTCTTGTCTTTTCTGGAAGAAGAGGAAGGGCATCAACACGAAGGCGAAGCGGCTCATGAAGAGGAAGATGAGCACGGGTCACAGCATCATGATAGCGATGAAAACCTTTTAGAAAGCAGCAAAGAACATGACGAGCACGACCACGGAGGTATTGATCCTCATCTTTGGCTTGACCCTGCACATGCACTGGAAATGGCTGAAATAATTCGTGATGCAGCAATCAAAGTAGCGCCAGACAAGCAAGCGTTGCTCGAACAAAACTATGCAGAATTTGCAGCCGGTTTATTAGAAAAAGACCAACTAATAATGTCTCAGTTGGCCCCTTTAAGTGATCAAGGTTTTGTCGTATTTCACGATGCATACAGCCGCTTTGTTAAGCACTACAACCTGCAACAACTCGGCGCGGTGACTATTAATCCATCACGCAAAGCAGGGGCAAAGCATTTAAGCGAGCTACGTGAGGCGGTCATCCAGAGTAAAGCTGTCTGTATTTTTAGCGAGCCACAATTTAGTGCATCCATACTGAAAACAATTGCTTCTGGGACGAATGTTCGTACTGCAGAGCTAGACCCTCTGGGGCAGAGCATAACACCTGGAAAAGGTGCTTATCTGGCGTTCCTTTCTGATTTTTCACAGGTCTTTAAGAAGTGTTTACAGGATTAAAGAAAGCCTAGCAGCTGTGGCCTATTGAAATAGCTAAATTACATTCTGAACGGCTTCCAAAAGACAAAGCTGGTCTATATAATACCGCCCACTTTCGAGCAGATGTGGTGGAATTGGTAGACACGCTAGCTTCAGGTGCTAGTGCCTTCACGGGCGTGGGAGTTCGAGTCTCCCCATCTGCACCAAACTCTGAATCTTCAGGCTTGGTGCGCAAAGTAGAAAATTAAAAGGTGTGTTTTCTGCATGCCTTCTTTAAAAGTAAGACCGATGCAGATGTGGTGGAATTGGTAGACACGCTAGCTTCAGGTGCTAGTGCCTTCACGGGCGTGGGAGTTCGAGTCTCCCCATCTGCACCAATCGGTTAATGCTGTGTTCGCAACATCCCTCATCTTGTTACGCCTATCAACTTCTATTTTTGCTGACTTTTGTCTTCATACTTTGCGTGCGCATAGCTGCGCTCATTTGAGCTTAGCTAAGGCGTGTTTCACGATTTTCGGGCATGAAAAAGCCGGGACAAACCCGGCAAAAAGGTGGGTGGAAAAGGGGAATTACTTCGCGAGAATAATAATCTGCATAATGGCGGGTAAAATAGCGATAGCGAGTCCACCTAGCACCATTAGGATCGAGGGAACTACACCAATTACTTCAACGCCTTCTTCATGTGTATGTGTCATTGTCGTATCTCCACGCATGTTTGTTTAATTACCATAGATATTGCAATGACAGTGCCAGTTTTATACTTTGTGCTATAACTGCTTGTTTCTGGTTGGTTTTATTAATCAGCGGTGGCAGAGCCGCGATAGTGGAATAACTTGAAGTGACACAGATTTAGTCAATAGTGGCATTTTGCTGTCATATTTGTCTTAGGGTGCAGAGGCTAAAACTGCCTTGTTCAGTGCACCCTTTAGCGCTTTTAACGTTCTTCCTTAATAAAAAAGAAAGTAGTGATAACTCATTGATCTTTAAAGTGGGAGGTTTATGCTCACTGTAAGGGAGTGAATAGTAGTAAGAGCATGGAGGCTTCTTTTGTATATCGACGCCACATCCATGAACTCCTCAAGTTATTGATTTGTGAACTACTTGCCGTTTTATAAGTGCCTAAGGGCAGGCGTTAGCGAGATTAAGCTCAGACTATGGAATTTAAGCTTTCAAAAGATAAGAGACGTAGCAAGGCACATGCATTTTTTTGGATTGTTCTGCTTTCATCTTTTTTCTATTCAATATTTGAGGATTTCCTTCCTACATCATTAACATCAAAATACGGTTTTTATGCGGCGTGCTTTCTTACAGGTGTATACATGCTCGTTAGCTTCAAGAGCACCGTCTCAATTTATAAATTAAAATATAAAAAAGAGAGCTCGTGGGTTCATTACTTTTTTACCTTGATGGCTTATGCATTCACTCTTTGTATCTCTTGGGTTTTATTCGCGCACACAGTTCCAACTTTATACACAAGACTTCAAGGTCAGAGCCATATTTTTAATGCATCAGCAATAACAACTAATAAGTACGAAAGATTTGCTTGTGATTATCGAAGCGAAGGTGGGGTTATTGAGAGTGGTTTTCCTCGTCATCTATGCATAAGCCAATCAATCTACAAGTCTAATAGCGATCAATTTCGACTTTCCGGTTATAAGTCATATTTAGGGGGGCTTATTACGAAAG
The DNA here is from genome assembly GCF_000422765.1 of Neptunomonas japonica DSM 18939. Taxonomy (GTDB): domain Bacteria; phylum Pseudomonadota; class Gammaproteobacteria; order Pseudomonadales; family Balneatricaceae; genus Neptunomonas; species Neptunomonas japonica. The sequence continues at coordinate 174,726 of NZ_AUGR01000002.1, forward strand.
TCACTCCTATTTAATCTCGCTAACAAGGTCGTCAATAAATGGCTCAGAGTATATCTATCTATAGATTCACCAAGCATGCTCAGCTTAAGCGCTCGGTAGAGACTGCCATAGATGAGCTGATCGAAAGCTTAAAAATGAAATATGGAATCAAAAAGTCAGTAGAAGTTGTTTATGCCGTTAACGGTTTTTATCTGTTGGCTATAGAAAAGGATTAGATAAGCCGGATTAACCTGTTTGCGCGCTTGATAGCGCGCATAGTAGGTTTTTTTACTGTTGATGTAGCTTGTTTACCAGTGCGGGTATTTCGGAAGGGTGCACGATTGTATGGCTTGGGTTGATGCCTAGTTCTGCATCCAATGGGCGCTGGTGTTGAATCCATACCGATGTAATACCGCTGTTGTTAGCGCCGGCAATATCTGACGCCAGACTGTCGCCCACATGGATCGCTTCATGGGCTTCGCAGTTGGCGAGTCTAAGGGCTTTTTCAAAGATTGAGGGGAAGGGCTTTTCCTCTGGCTCTTGGCCACCGATAATCAGATGATCCACATGTTCGATCATATTCACTTGCTCAACCTTGGGAACCTGTGAAAACGCAGGTCCGTTGGTGATCACTACCAGTGTAAAAATCTTACGCGCCTGGGCTAGCCATTCTTTAATGCCGGGATAAAAATCAAAGGCGTCGATACGATCCTGATCAAATTTGTTCTGCAGGCTTTGAATTGATTCATCGCTCAGGTCATTCACGCCGTGTTCGGCCATCAGGTCTCGAATGAGTTGTACGCGAAAAGCCTCTTCACTTTGTTGTTCAATAATCGGCATATAGCGCGCCCGTTGTGCGCTGCTCCATTCACGGTAAATACCCGTTACATAGGCATCGGCAAACCTCTGTCCGTCAAATGCTTTACCATGCTGTGTTTGTAATGCCTGTGCCATTAATAACTTGGCCTTCTCATTAGCGCCAGGTGTATCGCAGAGGGTTTCATCCATATCGAGGAAGAGGGCTTTTAGCATGGGGACTCCGTGAACTTGTAATAATGCAGTGCATGATAACGTAAGCAGGGAGAGTGGCCCAGTAGCAAGTGTTTGCTTTATTCATGGCTCATGTAACCTTGTAAGCGGGTATTAAGACAGGTTTTATTAGCTACAGCAGGTGTTAATCCAAAGCAGAGTGTTGCTATGCTGCTAGCAGCCTTAGGGCATTAAAAGGGAATACAATGTTAAAACCTTCTGTGGATAAGTCCGATATGGAAAATAGTCAGTTTTTTAAGCAGGTTTGGCGCATTAATGGCGTCATTATTCTGGTGGCCGGTTTGTTGGCCATTGGTGTTCTGATGTTTGCTACGTATCAGATTTTTAAAGAGACAATACGTGAGCGTGGGGTTAGCGGTATTGTGAATATAGAAACGTCTGCTGAGGTTAAAGAGAAGTGGCAGTTGGGTTACCTCTCGTCAATACAGGGCACTCCTTTTGTGATGATTCCGTTAAGCTCGGATCAGCAATATTCACAGTCATATTATGATAAATCGGCGTCTTCCATACGTAATTACTTGTTTATCAACAAGCAGGAAAACCAGCAGCACTGGCTGTTAAGCGACAATAAACATCTCATAATGAAAGCCGATGTGTTGTCTGAGAGCACAAGCACCGGCCAAGCAGTAGCACTGGCAATTCTCTTTACGGTGATAACCTCAGATACAAACAATGATGACAGGCTCACGGCTAAGGATGTTAAAAACGTAGCGATATCGCTGCCAAGCGGCCAAGCCTACCGTGAAGTGTTGCAGGGTATCGATCGTGTGGTTGGTTACTCTTTAACGGGTCAAGAATCATTATTGGTTGTGTATCAGAGAGGTGATATTGGCTACACGGCGACTATAAATTTGGCCGATTTCAGTGTGTCTACAGAAAAGGCACTACCAAAGATACAGAATTAAAGCAGGGGCTAAAACAGGAATGCGCTAGGCTTAATCAGATTTAGTGTTGCACTACACTTACAACCCTACGACCAAAACAGGTGGTTTCTCGTTCCAAAGTACCATATAGGTATCTATTGACCTCTCATATGATTTAGTGAGTCTTCGGACATTTCTCATATCACTTAATCACAATAGAGGTACCTACTATGTGGACTAAGCCAGCTTATCAAGATCTGCGTATCGGCTTCGAAGTAACAATGTACTTCGCAAACCGTTAAGCATTGACGGTGCTCCGTGTTCAGAATTAAGAGTACAGAGTGCCTAGACCAGCGCCGGGTTCATGCTCACCGGTGCTGCGTTTCTAGCATTTTATAATAATAACGATTAAACGCTTCTGAGCCATGAGTCTTTTATGAAAATACAGGTGTTAGGTTCTGCCGCCGGTGGCGGTTTCCCGCAATGGAACTGTAATTGTCGCAATTGTAAGGGGTTTCGTGATGGCACCTTAAATGCCAAAGCACGAACGCAGTCTTCTATTGCGGTGAGTATTGATGGTATTGAGTGGATTTTGTTCAATACATCTCCCGATATTCGCGAACAATTAGCAGCGTTTGCTCCCATGCAACCCGCCAGAACTATCCGTGATACGGGTATTGCCGCTATCGTCTATATGGATAGCCAGATAGACCACACCACGGGTTTGCTGATGCTGCGTGAAGGTTGCCCGCATCAGGTGTGGTGTACCGATATGGTATATCAGGATCTGACAACAGGCTTTCCGGTGTTCTCTATGTTGAAGCACTGGAACGGTGGCATTGAGCGTCACACTATTCCTGTTAGTAGTGATAGTAATGCAGAGGGTAGTAGTTTTGTGGTGCCTCAAGTACCGCAGCTAAAACTAACGGCTATTCCTTTGCGTAGCAGTGCACCACCTTATTCGCCACACCGTAATGACCCTCATCCTGGGGATAACATTGGTATTCTCATAGAAGATACACGTAGCGGAAAAACGCTGTTCTATGCGCCGGGTTTAGGAAAAATAGAACCCCATTTGAATCCTCTTATGTCTAATGCTGACTGTTTACTGGTAGACGGCACCTTGTGGCGTGAAGACGAGATGATTACCGCCGGTGTTGGCGATAAATTGGGCGTCACCATGGGGCACTTACCACAGTCTGGTGAGGGTGGCATGATTGAGTATCTGGATACGCTTACCAAGCCGCGCAAGATACTTATCCACATCAATAATACAAACCCGATTCTGGATGAGGACTCTGCCGAGCGTAAAGAGGTGATTGCGCACGGTATTGAGATCTCTTATGACGGGATGAGTATCGAGTTGTAGGTGTTTCTATGAGCCATCAAGCAGGTAATGCAAATACATTACCTATGACACGTAAAGAATTTGAAATTACTTTACGTGCCAAAGGGAATTTTTACCATACGCAGCATCCATACCATATAGCGATGTATGAAGGGCGCTGTACACCAGAACAAATTAAGGGTTGGGTGGCGAACCGTTTTTATTACCAAATTAGTATTCCGGTAAAAGATGCGGCGATTATGGCTAATTGCCCAGACCGAGATGCACGCCGCCAATGGGTGCAACGGATTTTGGATCATGATGGTTATGAAGGTGCTGAAGGCGGTATTGAAGCATGGCTGCGTTTAGGTGAATCGGTAGGTTTAACGCGTGAAGAGATACTCTCTGAAGAGCACGTATTACCCGGTGTTCGCTTTGCTGTTGATGCATACATTAACTTTGCACGCCGGGCTAATTGGAAAGAAGCTGCTAGCTCCTCATTAACAGAGCTATTTGCCCCCATGATTCACCAAAACCGCTTGGATACTTGGCCGACACACTATCCGTGGATAAAAGCGGAGGGTTATCAGTACTTTCGTAACCGTTTAACCGAAGCTCGCCGTGATGTTGAGCATGGTTTGACGATTACACTTGATCACTACACAACGCGTGAACAGCAAGATCGGATGCTAGAGATACTACAGTTCAAACTTGACATTCTCTGGAGCATGTTAGATTCGATGACCATGGCCTACGAGCTAAACCGGCCGCCTTACCATACGGTCACGGATCAGCGCGTTTACCATCGAGGGCTATCCGTATGATGAGTATGGAGATGATCCCCGTATTAGAAAGTATGTTTCGTTTTCAATGGGAAGAAGCCCAGCAGTGCTATGTACTGCTCTATCCAGAAGGGATGGTAAAGCTAAATGGCCCGGCAGGTGAGATTTTGTCATTAGTCGATGGGAAGCGTAACCTAGTTGATATTATCGGCCTGCTTGTTGATAAATATCCACAGGCAGAAGATCTTGATAAAGATGTGGTGGTGTTTATAGATGACGCCCTAGAGCAAAACTGGATTAGAGGTGTGGTATGAGTGGTAGCTGCCAGGGGAAACCCTCTTCATTGCCTGAAACCCCTACTCATGGGCAACCGCTCTGGTTATTAGCTGAGCTAACCTATAAATGCCCCTTACAGTGCCCGTATTGCTCTAACCCGAAAGACTTTGCCGATTTCACTGAAGAACTAACGACAGAGGAGTGGATAAAAGTATTTGAAGAAGGCCGCAAGTTAGGCGCAGTGCAGCTCGGTTTTTCTGGTGGTGAACCTTTGGTACGCCAAGACCTGAGCAGGCTAATTCATGAAGCACGCAAGCTAGGTTATTACACTAACTTAATCACCTCGGGTGTTGGTCTGAACGAGCGCAAGGTAGCGGAGTTTCGTGATGCGGGGCTCGATCATATCCAAGTGAGCTTCCAAGCCAGTGATGAAAGCGTTAACAATATGTTGGCAGGTTCACAAAAGGCGTTTCAACAGAAGTTAAAAATGGCCCGCGAGGTAAAAGCTCAAGGTTATCCTATGGTGCTTAACTTTGTTACACATCGGCATAATATTGATCAAATAGACCGTATTATCGAGCTTTGTGTTGAGTTAGAGGCAGATTATGTTGAGTTAGCTACCTGCCAATATTACGGTTGGGCGTATGAAAATCGCCAACAATTGATGCCCACACGGGCTCAACTGGAGCGTGCTGAGCGTATTACTAACGAATATCGTGCTAAGCTGGCCGCTGCGGGTAATCCGATTAAATTAATCTTTGTTACCCCCGACTATTACGAAGAGCGCCCTAAGGGCTGTATGAATGGCTGGGGGCAAGTCTTCTTGACAGTAACACCAGACGGGCAAGCATTGCCGTGCCATAGCGCAAGAATGCTGCCTATCGAGTTCCCTAATGTGCGTGAGCACTCGCTTGACCATATCTGGAATGAGTCATTTGGTTTTAATCACTTTCGTGGTTATGAGTGGATGAAAGAGCCATGTCGCTCGTGTGATGAGAAAGAGAAAGATTTTGGTGGTTGTCGTTGTCAGGCGTATATGATGACAGGCGATGCGCATAATACTGACCCTGTGTGCAGTAAATCCTCGCATCATGACATCATCCTAAACGCTAGAGCTGAGGCCGAAAAGCCCGCCGCTGAGCCGTTCTTATACCGTAACGAGCGTAATTCACGTGTCTTCTGTAAAGGCTAAAACGCCATTAATACCACTGACTGCTGAGCAGGCAGTCGCTGGGCTTAAAGATTATGGGCAGCTCGCCTGTGATGCAGAGGGTGTTTTATTTTGGGTTGAGTACCGCCCAGAAGAGGCTGGACGAAACTGCCTCATTCGCTATGCAAATGGACACCCGCAGAACCTAACCCCCGCTGAGTTTGATGTACGTAGTACTGTGCATGAGTACGGTGGTTTAAGCTGGTGTTTAATTGATTCACAAAGCTGGGTTTTTGTGAATAAGCAAGATCAACAGCTATACCTGCAAACACTTCATATAGAACCACCTAAACAGTTAACATTCCATTTGGAATCTAGGTTTGGTGAGCCTCATTATGATGCGCAACATCACCGTATTATCATGCTTGAAGAGATGCATTCCAGCAAGAATGTATTAAATCGTGTCGTGTCTTTGTGTTTGTCCAGTGGTCGCTTGACGGTATTGCACCAAGTGCATGATTTTTATAGCTCTATCGCGCTTTCATCGGATGGCCAGCATTGTATTTTTATTAGCTGGGATCACCCCAATCAGCCATGGATAGCGACTCAGCTGCATCATTGCTCATTTGATGCTACAGGCCATGTGATTGATGCTTGCGTCTTGTCAGGGAGCCGTGATGTAGAAGAATCAATTTTACAGCCGTCGTTTGATGAAGAGGGCAATGTTTGGGCGGTTACCGATCAGTCGGGATGGTGGAACCTGAGTTGTTACGATAGCAAGCAGCAAGTATTCACACCCTATTGGTCAGTAGAAGCGGATTGCACGACAGCACCTTGGCAGTTTGGTGGTTATCATTATGCGATTACACAGCGCAAAATCACGCTGGTGCGCCTCCAGCAAGCGTCAGCTGCTTTATTGCAGCTACACAAAGGTGAAGTGATTCGCCAGCTTGGCAGAGAGTACAGCCAGTTTAGGTCAATGATTAGCACTGCGCATAAAATATACGCTGTTGCGAACTCTCCCTCTTGTTTGCCAGTGGTGATCGAGATTGATCAGTTTAGTGGCAAGGCGCTAGAGCTATCTGGTTCTGTAAATAATCTCACTGAGCTTTCATTACCAAGGCATGTTAGTTTTCCGGTAAAAAGCGGCGAAGCATTCGGTTTGTTTTATCCCCCGCTTGATGGATATCTTGCTAAGCAAGTTGGTGATTCTCCACCGCCCTTGGTGTTGTTCTTTCATGGAGGGCCTACGGCGTGTGCCTACCCCGTACTAAATCCGCGTATTCAGTATTGGACGCAGCGCGGTTATGCCGTGATGGATCTAAATTACCGGGGTAGTAGTGGCTATGGCCGTAATTATCGATTGCTGTTACATAAGCAGTGGGGCATTAGTGATGTAGAAGATGCAGACGCTGCCGTTGATTTTTTATCAAGCAGAGGCTTAATTAATGCACACAAAGTGTTTGTGCGTGGCAGCAGTGCTGGTGGCTTTACGGCGCTAGCGGCGTTAGCTTTTTCAAATCGCTTTGCCGCAGGGGCCAGCTTGTATGGTGTTACAGATCCTTTAGCCCTTGCCAAGGCCACGCATAAGTTTGAGTCGCACTACCTGGACTGGCTTATTGGCTCACCTCTTACAGAACAAGAGGTTTATCAGGCTCGTTCTCCTTTAGCGCATGCCAAGCAGATTCAGGTGCCGGTGATTTTTTTTCAAGGGGAGCGAGATGCGGTGGTTGTGCCGGAGCAGACGCGAGCCATGGTACAAGCGTTAAATGATCAATCGATACCTGTTGAAGCCTATTACTATGCGCAAGAGGGGCATGGCTTTAGATCGAGTGAGAACTTGGCTGATGCACTGGAAAAAGAGTATGACTTCTACCAGCGTATCGTTGACGCATGATTTGGGCTTTTCTGCTTTAACCCATTTTCTTTTTGTAAGCCGCTACCATCTTCTTAAAAGCAGTGCGGTTTCTGCCTTCAATCTCGGTCATGATAGGAATATCTGAACTCATAGCATTTACTGCACGATTATTTATATGTAGTTCGTAATGTAGATGAGCCCCTGTTGAGCGCCCTGAGTTACCTGATAAAGCAATTTTTTGGCCACGAGATACGCGCTGGCCTTTACGAACATAAGCCTTCTTCAGGTGCAAATAACGTGTTTTGTACTTCTGGCCGTGTTTGATTTTGATATAAAGGCCCGCATACGTGTGCTTCTTTACTTCAGTGACAATACCATCTCCGGTTGATAATACTGGTGTACCAATCGGAGTGGCAAAATCGGTACCATTGTGTGGCCTAATTAAGCGAGTAATGGGATGGCGGCGCCTAGGGTTAAAGCCAGAGGTAATACGGAACTTTTTAACCAAGGGATAGCGGGAAAAAGCACGCTCTAGGCCGACACCTTTTTTATCGTAATAGCTGTCTTTATAGAGATAAGCAGTGACTTCTTGTTTGCGATTAATGATACGGATGGCTTCAACACGCGTTTCGCCTGTCTCTTGGCCTTCAACCGCTTGTTTGGAGCGAATAATCTGAAAGGTATCGCCCAGACGGAAACCTTTATTAAAATTGATTTTTTCTTTCAATAAAGAGGATATTTCCATGATGTCGCCAGCTTTAAGGCCAGCACGAGATGCTGAGTTATAAAAACTACCTTTAACATCACCAGCCAGTACTTCTTGCTTCCAAGTACCTGGAATAATCAACTCTTGGTACTCAAACCCACCGGCAGCTACCTGTTGATAAACAACCTTGTGTGCCAGGCTGAACTCGATTTCTAATCTGTCTAGTTTCTGTGTTTCTGTGTTTAACCAGAAGCGTAATGTATTACCTGGTTTTAGTGTGTCCAATGCAAGAATGGCAAGGTCGGTTTCTAAAATGGCATACATGGTTGATTGCGGGATACGCAACAGCTCAAAAATTGAACTTAGAGAGTCTCCTTTGGAGATACTGTAGGCGTAATTTGCTGGGTCTTTACTGTCAGTTTTGTATTCAAAGTCGCTAAGGTCGACTTCTGAAGAAGCAAGCTTTGGTAGTGTCAGTGTTTTGCTGGAATCGTTTCCACCCAAGAACAGTATTAAAAATACTAATAGAGCAAGAAGCACAGATAGAAATTTGTGGAGCGAAGGTAAACGGGACCAAAAAAGATCCGCATTCATCATAACTTGGCGCATATAAGCGTAAAACCATACAAAAGATGAGATATATGGCGGTTAAAGTAGCTGATTAGGCTTTATATGCCAAGCCTGAAGGCCTATTTACGGGTGCAAATAGTGTATTTATGGGCTTTTCATCGGGGAAGGCATCCCGCAGAATGAGTTTAGTTTAAAAATTATTAGAGAAGCACACATCAATGAGTACGCTGAATAAGCACTATATTTTTGGTTACGGTAGTTTAATCAACAGCCTTAGCCGAGCGGTAACAGGAGAGTCTGGTGCCGTGTTGCCCGTAAAAGTGATGGGATATGAAAGATCTTGGTCGGTGATGTCACCTGACTTTGGCATGAGTTCTGTTGCTGTCGTGCAGCGTGAAGGCGCTTATTGTAACGGTGTGTTGGTCGAAGTGCCTGAGAGCGAAATTCCTCATTTTGATTTGCGTGAGCAGGGATACGAGCGTTCAAGAATCGAGCCTCATCAGATAGAGGCTTATCAAGAGATTGTTTTGCCAGAAGGGACCTTGTGGATCTACCACGCCTGTGAAATTACTCCCCCTACACAAGATTGTCCCATCGCCTTGAGTTATGCCGACGTAATTTTAGCGGGTTGTATTGAGCATGGTCACGAGTTTGCTTGTGAGTTTATATCTTTAACAAAAGGCTGGGAGTTTCCGGCACTTAATGATCGCATCACGCCTCGTTACCCACGTGTACAGCCACAGCTTTGTACGCACAAAATCAACATGTTTATTGCGGGGGCGATTAATTTAACGCAGGAAGAGTTATCTGTGCCCTATAAAGAGCCTAAACAGTAACTCCAAACTCCCTTCTGTAATCTAATACTAAAGCAGCAAAGCGACAGTAGTAGTAAATTTGCGCTTTTGCAGAAGGGATTAAAGCCGCAAGAAAAAGCATAATTTACCTGTTGTTTCTTCAAGCCATTCCTGTTTTTTCGTTGGTATTCTACTGTTATCAACAGGTCTTTTTGCCCGCATCTAATGCGGGTTTTTTTATGCCTGAAAGGTTGTAGAGTCAGACATTATTCATCGTAATCCGCTATGATTTAGCTCTTTGTGTTTCTATAAGTAGGATAAAAGATGGCCGGTTCTAGCCTGTTAACCTTAATTGATGATATTGCGACGTTACTTGATGATGTGGCGTTAATGACCAAGATAGCTGCTAAAAAGACAGCAGGAGTCTTAGGTGATGATCTTGCTCTTAATGCTGAGCAAGTCTCGGGTGTCAAAGCCGACCGTGAGTTACCCGTTGTTTGGGCTGTTGCCAAAGGCTCGCTACTTAATAAAGTTTTTTTGGTGCCCGGAGCTTTAGCGATTAGCTATTTTCTGCCATGGCTCATTATTCCTATGCTCATGCTGGGAGGGTTGTTTCTGTGTTATGAGGGCTTTGAGAAGGTCGCTCATAAGTATCTTCACAGTGCTGATGAAGATAAAGCACACCGTGCTGAGCTTGAAGCCGCAATCGATGATGCCAGTGTTGATATGGTGGCGTTTGAAGCAAAGAAAATCAAAGGCGCTATTCGTACCGATTTTATCTTATCCGCAGAAATTATTGTTATTACTCTGGGAACGGTTGCAGGAGCGCCGTTGGTGACTCAGTTGGCCGTGCTTATCACAATAGCATTAGCGGTTACTGTCGGTGTTTATGGGATTGTTGCTGGTATCGTGAAATTAGACGATTTGGGTTTTTATCTGAACGCTAAAAAAGGAGTGAGTGCTTGGATTAGCTTTCAGAAAAAGCTGGGGCATTGGATTATTCTCGCTGCGCCTTACCTGATGAAAGGGTTAGCAACGGTAGGTACTATCGCTATGTTTCTTGTTGGTGGCGGTATTATTTCGCACGGAATCCCTGTGCTGCACCACTTGATAGAAGGTGCTGAAACTAAAGCTGAAATGCTACCGGCAGTCGGTTCTATTTTAGGTGCTTTGACGCCGACGTTATTGAATTTTGGTATTGGTATAGTTGCGGGTGCTTTAACTGTCGCGGTTGTGAGCTTAGGGCAGAAAATCTTTAACAAAGAGAAGTAGCAGAAAAACCACAGAGTGAAGTGAAGGGGGCCGCACTCTGTGGCAAGTGTTGCTTACCAGGTTAATACGGCACCCAGTGCAACAGTGTCCGTTTCACGGGCGTCACTTTCTGTACGGTCGTACTCTGCTACTAGTTTGAGGTTGTTATTCACTGTATGGAACCAAGCAACGGCGGTATTTTGTGCATCTAGATCATTGGCTGCTGCCGTTGTGCCCCCTGAATTCTCTCCATAAGACGCCACTAGACGCTCATTACCCATAGTGTAAGACGCCTGAACCAGATAGCCATCTACATCGGCGCTGTCAGAGGTGACTAGGTTAGCTAACCCCGCCGTACCTACACCGCTAGCACTAAAACCAGAAGCGGTAAGAGATAGGCCCGATACCTTAACATTAACACCATAGGCCACGCCGCTAGAGTCAACATCAGCTGTGCCAGAGTCGGAGCTTTGCGCCATCCCGCTAATCCAAGCTTTAAGGGGGACGTTCTCGCTTAACTGTGTAGCAAAAGTTAGTTCTGCCTCTAAACGAGGTGCGCTTTCTTCTGAGCCAGCACTTGATTTACTTGGATCCATTAAACCCAAGGCCAGCTGGAAGCCATTAGATGTAGGAGTGCGATAAGTGATCTGCGCATTAGGGAAAGGGTATAAGTAACCTGTACCAATATTACCAAAGGATACGCCTTGCCCATCAACTAAGCCGTCAGTGCCTACTTGTCCGTAACCGAGTAATAGTTCATCTCCCAGGATGTTGCTGCGGCCAAATAACGAGAAGTCTTTACCGATGAGAATTTGTCCCCACTCGCCGTCGACGGTGCCGTAAAATTGACGAACATCGATACCGGTAGAGGTAAGGTTGGTATTTGCATCATTCACAGAGACCCAAAAAGAAGAGCGAGCACCGAGTTTAAGATCGTCTACCTGTTTTTTAAAGTTGAAACCAATATAGTTAGGCAAGAAACCCATTTTTACACGTGACTGGCTACGGTCTAGTGTGTTGTCGATATCATCAATTTGGCTATTTACGTAAAAAGTGTTGATGAGTCCATCGGTGCTAAAAGTAGTTTCATCTTGATCATAAAGGTTAAGACCTGCTGATGCTTGGGTGCATAGGCCAACGGCCACCGCGCAGGTTAATAGCTTTAGATGTGATTTGAGGTGTGACTTTTTATTTTTCATATTGTCCCCGAAAGTGTGTGTTTAGCTTAGCGCTGTGACGTACATATCATCGGGGTTAGCGGCCCATTGGCGAATGCCTCTTTGGCGCTGAATTGATCGGCTATTAGCCTTGTCGTACTCGTGTCTTAAAGAATCTAACTCTCTGTAATATAATGACTTAGTGCCATGGTCGTGGGTCTAGGTGTAATACTGGGAGGGGCTTTTAGTGGTAGTTTTTTGGGCAGGTGCAGCATAGCCCTAAATACCGGCTGGATTGTAAAAACTGTGTAAACTTCATATCCTCTCTAATACGCCAGATTCATTGCGGCGTCTAAGACAATAAGAAAGTTGAGTACAGTTCATGAGCACTGATATTTCTAACTTACGTAAATTTGTATCACCGGAAATTATCTTCGGTGCAGGCGCACGCCACACTGTTGCAAATTATGCGCGAACCTTTGGTGCACGTAAGGTACTGATTGTTTCTGATCCAGGTGTGATGAAAGCTGGCTGGATTGAAGATGTTATCACCAGCTTAGAAGATCAGCAGATCCCCTATGCGGTGTTTACGGATGTATCGCCTAACCCTCGTTGTGAAGAGGTGATGAGCGGTGCTCAGTTTTACGAGCAGCAAGGCTGCAATGTTATTGTTGGTATTGGCGGTGGTAGTCCGATGGATTGCGCTAAAGGTATCGGTATTGTTAGCGCGCATGGCCGTCATATTTTAGAGTTTGAGGGTGTAGATACCATCGATGTGGCCATCCCTCCGCTTATCTTTATACCCACTACTGCGGGGACCTCGGCGGATGTCTCTCAGTTTGCGATTATTTCTGATCAAAATGAGAAGGTGAAATTTTCCATTGTGAGCAAAGCTGTTGTGCCAGATGTGTCACTTATTGACCCTGAAACAACAGCAACAATGGATGGTTTTTTGAGTGCCTGTACCGGTATTGATGCGCTTGTCCACGCGATCGAAGCTTTTGTGTCTACTGGTGCAGGCCCTTTAACGGATATGCATGCACTGGATGCTATCCGCTTGATCAATATGAACATTGTTCCCCTCGTAGAAGACCCCAAGGACATGCATCTGCGTGAGCAGATTATGTTGGGCTCAATGAAAGCAGGCTTAGCCTTTTCTAATGCTATTTTGGGGGCAGTACATGCAATGTCGCATAGCTTGGGTGGCTTTTTAGACCTGCCACATGGTTTATGTAATGCGATGTTGTTGGAGCACGTGATTGATTTTAACTACTCTGAAGCGACAGACCGATTTAAAGTTGTTGCCCAAACGATGGGTATTGATACGCGTGGTTTAACCACTCCACAGATCAAGCAGCGCTTAATGCAACATGTCATCTCACTTAAAGCCGATGTAGGGCTGACGCAAAAATTAGCTGCTCAAGGGGTGAGTCTCACCGATATACCAACCTTATCGTCTAAAGCGATGAAAGACCCTTGTATCGTGACAAATCCGCGTAAATCAAACCAGCGAGATGTTGAAGCGGTCTATGAAGAAGCGCTCTGATGATAACAACCCCTCTTTTGAAGACCTGATAGGTCTTGGGGATCACTCTGCTCGTAAGAACTATTACCCTGAGCTGGCGCAAAAACTAGATGAGCTAGAAACCGAGCGTAACCGTTACAAATGGCTGTTTGAAAATGCCTTGCACGGTATTTTTCAGGCCGATCTTAGTGGGCGTTTTCGGGCGGCTAATCCCGCTATGGCAACCCTGTGTGGTTATTGCTCAGAAAGCCAGCTGGTTCACCGTATTCGTGCGATTGATCAGCAGTTATTTGTTGAGCCGCAGGACTACCAAGTACTGTTGGATCGATTGCGTCGTGACGGCAAAGTTTATCGTTATGAAACACGTTTACTCAAAGCGGATGGCGAAGCGCTGCATGTATCGATGAATGTCCTGCTAAAACAGGAAGAGGGCGACATCACTATTGAAGCATTCGTACAGGATATTAGTGAGCGTGTGCGAGATCAGGCTCGCTTAAAAAAGCTCAATGAAGAGCTTGAGCAGCGTGTAGAAGAGCGCACCAACGCCCTGGCTGCGGTGAATTCTAAGTTGTGGGAAGAGATTCGCGAGCGAGAAGTCGCGGAGCAACAGCTGACTGTCGCTAAAGATCAAGCTGAATCAGCCAATCTTAGTAAAGATAAATATTTAGCGGCGGCAAGCCATGATTTGTTACAGCCAATGAATGCCGCACGCTTGTTGGTTGCTGCGTTACGCGAGCGAGACATGGCAGCACAAGATAATCATTTGGTTGAGCGCGTTCATGTTGCTCTGGAAGGCGCTGAGAGCTTACTAACTGACCTACTTGATATCTCAAAGCTGGATCAAAATGCGGTGCAGTCTGACCCCACTGCATTTCACTTGTCACAGTTGATGAGTACTCTTGAGAGTGAGTTTAAACCTGTCGCTGAGAGTGCGGGGTTGCGGTTGAAAATACGAAGTACGGCGTGCGTTGTTAACTCGGATGCTCGTTTGTTGATGCGAGTACTTCGTAATTTTGTGAGCAATGCCTTGCGCTACACCAATAGTGGTGGAGTTTTAGTGGGCTGTCGAAAGCGGGGTGAGCATCTTGATATTCAGGTCTGGGACAGTGGCGAAGGTATCCCAGACGAGTGCCTTGTGGATATCTTTCAAGAGTTCAATCAGTTGGCTCAACATCGTAATGGGATGCGCACAGGAGTAGGGCTTGGCTTAGCCATTGTTGAGCGTACCGCCCGGGTACTTGAACATCCTATTTATGTTGAATCAAAAACCGATAAGGGATCTGTATTCTCTATAAGGGTGCCTTTGGCGGTAGCCAGTAATAGACCACCGCTGCCGGTTTCTCATGTACAGAGCAATAGCCATTTTTGTGATGAAGTTGTCTTGGTGGTCGATAATGATCGCGATATTTTGTTAAGTATGAGTACTTTGCTAAAGCAGTGGGGGCTTAGGCCTTATACCGTCACGGATGCCGCTAGTGCTATTAAATTATGTCAGCAGTACAGTGTTATTCCGCGGGTGTTATTGCTGGATTATCACCTTGATAATGATGAAACCGGTATCGATGTGCTGGAGCAATTAGAACAACACTTTGATGAAAGGGTACCCGCAGCAATGCTCACGGCAGAACGAGCAGATCAAAGTTTGAAGTTGTTTCGTGAACTAGGGCTACAAGTGCTAAATAAACCGGTTAAACCCGGAAAGTTGCGTGCGTTCTTAACGCATGTGTTATCAGTGCCCTGATAATTTCTGCAAGTGCGAAAATATTTAGGTCGCAAGTAGTATGTTCTCTACTTAATAGTCTGCCTAGACTGAAGAGAGATCTCATCAGATAAGGATAGTCATATTAATGTCTGAACCAGCCGTGTCTTGTTTTTCCAATCAAAGCGACCCGTTTTCTGCAGCCGCAGAGTTGCGCCAACAACTACGTTTTGATGATTTGAGCTTCGTGTTGTTCTTCTGCTCGACAGAATATGATTTAGAACAGCTAGCAGAGGCAATGAACTTTGCATTTCCTGATATAGCGTTAGCTGGCTGTACAACGGCAGGAGAGATAACCTCTGAAGGTTATGCGCAAGGGGCAATCAGTGCCATCGGTTTTAGTCGCGGCCATTTCACGGTAGAGACCTGTCTTATTGAGGCGATGGATAATTTCACGCTAACGCAAGCGCAGTCGGTGGTTGAATCCTTTATTAATAAAGGCAGGAAGAAGCAGCTAGCGCCGATTAAAGGTAATAGCTTTGTATTAACGCTACTTGATGGCTTGTCGGTTCAGGAGGAACAAGTATTAGCAACACTGAGCTCCGCACTGGGAAACATCCCACATTTTGGTGGATCGGCAGGTGACGATGTTCATTTAGCTCACACACATGTTTTTGCCCATGGTGCTTTTCACACAGGCGCAGCGGTAGTACTGCTATTTAATACGGATTGTGAGTTTGAAGTGTTTACCACGCATCACCTGGAGCCTTTAAGCGAAAAGCTGGTGGTGACAGCGGCAGAGCGAGATAGCCGTAGGGTGTTTGAGCTAAATGCAGAGCCTGCTGCTCAAGAATATGCCAACCTCATTGGTGTATCAGTCGATGAGTTAAACCCAGAAGTGTTCGCACTTAACCCCTTGGCGGTTAAAATTGGCGAAGTCTTCTATGTACGCGCGATTCAAAAGGTCAATCCTGACCTGAGCCTGACATTTTACTGTGCGGTTGAAAATGGCATCGTACTCACACGGATGCAGCGTGGTGATATGTTGAGAAACCTGACAGTGCAGCTGGAACGCATCGAAGAGAAAGTCGGTTCACCGCAGCTAATTATTGGCTGTGACTGTTTTTTACGTCGTCTTGAAGTTGAGCACCTGGGTATATCAACACAAGCTTCTAATCTGTTACGTCAACATAAAGTGGTTGGTTTTAATACGTACGGTGAACATCTAGAAGGTATGCATATCAACCAGACATTTACTGGTGTTGTCATAGGGAGACCTTGTGATGATTGAGGCAGAGCAAGCACGCTTGGCTCAGTTAGAAAAGGAGAACTACAAGCTCCAACGAATAAACCAAGCGTTGATTGAACGAGTGGAGTCCAGCACTGCTCAAGGGGCTAACCCGTATGCGGCTTTTGAGCATTCCGTTGTATTGGCTGATCAAGTACGTGAACGCACAGAAGCGTTAAACGAAGCGTTATCAGAGCTTAAAAGTAGCCATCGTGCCTTAAAAAGCGCTAATCAAATAGCAGATCTTGCCAACCAGCGTTTGGTAGATGCTATTGAAAGTATTTCTGATGCTTTTGTGCTGTTTGATCGTGAGCGGCGTATTGTTTTGTTTAATAGTCAGTTTCAGTCTGTTTGGAAAAATACAGGACAGGTTATTGCCACCGGAACCACCATTCAGGATGTGCGTCGTTTAGCAGACGAACATGGCCTGATAGCAGAAGAGTATGGTGAAACGGGTGATGGCAATAAAGTGTTCCGCTTGTCTTCTGGGCAATGGGTACAGATGAGCGAACGTCCTACAGCGGATGGCGGCATGGTTGTTTTATACACGGATATTAGCCAATTGAAGGCATCCGAAACACAACGTAGAGAAGCAGCCTTAGCGCAAAAGTCTGAGTTGTTACAGCGAACTGTGGATAACTTGTCACAAGGTGTGGCCTTGGTTAATGCCAGTGATCAGCTTGAGATTTGGAATGACCGTTTCTTGACGTTAACCGGTGTTTCTCGCTCTGAGGCTGAGTCTTATCCTCCGTTTCGAGCGTTAAATGTTAGGCACTTTCATGATATGAAAGCCAAAGGTGGCCAATCTGACACCTCAAATGTGATGCGTCATGATGAGCATATTATTGAAGTGAGGACACACGCCATGCCTGATGGCTGGTATGTGAATACTTACACCGATATTGCTGAACGCTACCAATATGCAGAAACCTTAAAAGAAAGCGAGCAATGGATACGCTTAATTACCGACCACGTACCTGCACTGATTGCTTATGTGGGTGATGACCTTTGCTATCGCTTTACCAATAAAGTTTATGATGAGTGGTATGGCTGGGAGAGAGGGGCTTTAGCAGGAGAAAGTATTACTCAAGTGCACGGAGAGCAAAGCTTTCTCGAGCTACAACCTTATATCAAACAAGCTCTGTCTGGCGAAAATGTCACCTTTGATATAGCTGAACGTAACGGTGAAGGTGAGCAGCGTCACATGCTCAAATCCTATGTGCCTAATATAGGTGCGGATGGTAAAACGGTCGGTTTCTTTGTCATGATTCGAGATATCACTGATCGTCGTAAAGTGGCTCTAGAACTTGAAGCGGCCTATCAAAACCTTGAGCATCGTGTTGATGAGCGCACTTCAGAGCTCACGGCTGTGAATGAGCACTTACTCTTGGAAATAGAAGAGCGTACTCAAGTAGAAGCACGCCTACGTGAAGCTAAAAAAGATGCAGAGCAGGCGAACTTGTCGAAGACTAAGTTTTTGGCGGCGGTTAGCCATGACTTGCTACAACCGTTAAACGCAGCGCGCTTATTTACGGGGGCTCTTTCCGAAAAACAGCTAAGTGAAGCGACACGTCCTCTAGTTAATTCGGTGTCTCATGCACTTAGCGATGTTGAATCATTACTCGGTACATTGGTGGATATTTCTAAGTTGGATGCCGGTGTTGTTACGCCAGATATAACCACATTTAGGGTGCAAGAGTTAATGGCGAATATCGCCAATGAGTTTGGTCAATTTGCACAGCAGGAAGGACTAAAGATGTCCTATATTCCATCATCTGCAGTGATATCCACAGACTCGCAATTGTTGGCGCGTATTATTAGGAACTTTCTTTCAAACGCCATTCGCTACACCTCTTCTGGCCGTATCTTATTCGGCTGCAGGCGTAAGCAACACTCACTGATCATTGAAGTGTGGGATACCGGTGTGGGTATTCATGAAACACAGCTGCTGGAGGTTTTTCAGGAGTTTAGACGGCTTAATCCCCAGGACCAAGGGCAAGATAAAGGCCTTGGGTTAGGACTCGCTATTGTGGATAAGATTTCAAGAGTACTAGCGCATCCTATCTCAGTGCGGTCCATCAGGGGTAAGGGCTCAGTGTTCTCTGTAGAGGTGCCGTACGGTGAACTCGCTCTATACTCGGCCATTCCTGTATTAGGTCATGAGGTTGCTCAGGATTGCCTGCGAGGCGCGCATATATGGGTGATCGATAATGACCTAGCCATTTGTCAGGGAATGCAAACGTTACTGGAAGGCTGGGGTTGTTGTGTAACAACTGCTTTATCATCAGAGCATTTATTAGCTTTGGTTGATCCGGCTAGTGACCCCGTAGACCTGCTGATTGCAGACTATCACTTGGATGATGGTAAGAATGGTGTGGATGCAGCACGTTCGATCTCTCAAAGAATGGCAGGTGAGTTGTCCGTGTTAATGATTACGGCTAACTACAACAAGGATCTGAAACAAGAGATTCGTGAACTGGGCTATATTCTGATGAATAAGCCCGTTAAGCCGTTAAAACTAAAAACGACTCTGCTGCATCTATTGAAAAATCGCTAGCGTTTTAGATATTCACTAAAATTGATATTACCTGCTGATAAAACCGCCTGAATACGGTTGTGTACGTTCAGCTTGCGCAAAATAGCAGACACATGGGCTTTTACAGTTGTCTCTGCAATATTGAGATTATAGGCAATCTGCTTGTTTGACTCACCTGTGGACATTCTTTCTAAGACGAGTAGCTGACGACGGGTAAGTGATGACAACGCCTCAGGTGCAATACGGTTGTCGTCGTGACGTGGTTGGCGTCGTGTTTCCGGTGAGTTACTGCGAATAATGTCAGAAGGTAAATAAACATTACCGGCCAAAATTTGCTTTAAAGCATCGGTCATCTGCTCGCGTGAGGATGACTTAGTGATAAAGCCCACAGCACCGTAAGTAATTGCTTGAAGTACGATCTGTTTATCTTCTTCTGCTGAGACAATCACGACAGGAATAGTCGGGGATTCGTTGCGTAAGGTGATAAGGCCATTTAAACCATTCATACCCGGCATATTTAAATCTAATAGAATGAGATCTAAATCGTCATGCTCGAGTGTGGTCTCAAGTGCGCTTTCTAGGGTTTGGGTTTCAAGTAATTCACAGTCAGGAAAACTGGTATGAATGACATTGCTAATTGCTTCCCTAAACAGAGGATGATCATCCGCAATCAGTATTTTATACACAAGACTCTCCCTTACTTATAGTTATTATTGATCAGACAGCAAGGCTTACATGCTGAAGGTCAGGGTGTAAATTTTTCTGGTTTTCCTTTTGCTGTTTCTAAACCAGCTTCTTGCCAGCCATCGGAACCATCCCGGTACCAGTAAAGATGAGAGTATCCCCATTGTGCTGCACGCTTGACTGCATTCCAAGACATCCAACAATCTGCAGTGCAGTAAATCACAATAGGGTAGTCTTGTCGTCCTCGTGATAAATCTTGTAAATACCGCAGAAAATAATCTGCCCAGGCCTCTTCTAACTCGCCTTGCCCGACATTGGGTAGCCAATGACTACCCGGAATGTGCAAGCGAGGCTCTTTCTCAATAAAAAAACCACTCTTCCAGGTCAATGGCTGCACATCTAGCAATATTGGTGTGGGCGTTTGTTTTAATAAAGTGACCAGCTGTTGGGTGGAAACCATTATTGCTTGAGCGTGCTGTTTGGGTGTTGGGCTGCGATAACGAAAAAGTCGATAGCCTTCCATGGTGTAAAGCTCACTTTCATCTTCTGGTGAGCTTGGCCAGGGTGTTGGCTCATTATGAACAGCCTGTTGTTCTTGCGCTGGTAGTGTTTGAGAGCATGAGAGCAGTAAACAAAACCAAGCGATCATTTTTTTCATACAGATTCACTCTTTCTAACAGTCTGTATTACACCGTGCTATCGAGGGTGAGGTACATTCTGCATTGGAGTGAAAAAACCAGTACTAAAGTACTGGTTCTGAGCGTCAGGAGTAAAAAGAAGCGACTAGTGGCGAGTAGCAAGGTAGGTGCCAGCACCTATCATAATAGACCCTGCTGAGCGGTTTAGGTTACGCATGGATTTTTCTGACTTAAAGAAGCTCCTGGCTTTAGACGCCATGTAAGCAATGATCATTAGCCCTAGCATGAGAGCGACAAGTTGCAGAGTGGAAGCTAATACAATATCGGTTGCACTTAGTGCCGATAAGTCCATGAATGTAGGCAAGAAAGCAATATAGAATAGAATGACTTTAGGGTTTGAGGCAGAGATCAAAAAGCCTTGCACAAAGCTCATGATGCCATGTCGGGGCTTGGCCGCAGAAGAGTCATCCGATAAGTCTATCGGTGTAGTCCAGAGCTTCCAGCCGAGGTAACAAAGGTAGGCGGCGCCAGCAAAACGAATTACAGTAAACACACCTCCCCAATGCTCAGCAATGGCCGCTAAACCAAAGCAGGCCAGCACTAGATAAATAATGTCACTGATGGTCATTCCTAAGGCGAGTGAAAAACATGAGCGGCTACCTTCCGTCATGGCTCGCGCTAAAATTGCGAAGATGCCAGGGCCTGGAGTAATGCCAAAAATAAAAATGGCGATAAAGAATGTAATAGCACTTTCGAAAGACATAGGGTTTAGCCTCGTTGGTGTTAGCTGGAGTGAGTTGCCAGCAACATAATATGAATTTATAACATGTATCAAACACTACTGACACAACGCTGTCAGTAGTGGAGCCATATGCTGGGTACTTCAATTAGTTAAGGAGTAGACAGCATGACAACAGTCGTTGAGATGGTAACCTTTAAATTAGCCGCAGGTATAAGCGAAGCACAGGTAGCAGAAACTTATGAGGGTGTGAATAATGTTCTAGTTGCGCAGCCAGGGTTTCACTATCGCTCTCAAAGTCATGATGGGAAAGGGAATTGGTTTGATGTGATTTATTGGGAAAACATGGAGAAGGCTAAAGCAGGCTCTGCTGCCTTTATCGATAGTAGTGCTGGGCAAGCATTGTGCGCTCTTATTGATGAAGAAAGCTGTAAAGTGCTTCATATGCCAGTTGCTACCTGCGCCATGGGATGTGACCCAGAGAACTAATCAAAACTAAACATAAGCAGCTCAAATAGAGCTGCTTATGTAGCTCATATTCGAGGCTAGGAGTAATTAAACAAGGTGAGAAAAGCGGAGCGTTTGTTTCAACTATTAACGATATTACGTAGCCGGCGAACAGTGGTTACTGCCTGTTATCTTGCTGAGCGTTTACAGGTGTCGGAACGAACAATCTATCGTGATATACAGGCGTTATCGCTTTCCGGTGTGCCCATTGAAGGAGAGGCCGGTGTTGGATATCGATTACATCCTGGCTTTACTGTGCCTCCGATCATGTTTGATCAGGATGAATTGGAAGCATTACTACTAGGGGTGCGAATGGTTCAGGGCTGGAGTGATGAAGCGCTTGGAAAAGCAGCGGATAGTGCTTTGCAAAAAATTCGTGCAGTACTCTCCGAGCGCCAGCACCAGGAGCATACGCTTAAACCTGAGTGGTTTGGCCGTTAGGGTTAGTCTTTTGGGGACGTGCATGGACTCTCGTTGCTTGGTGTGAGCTGCGACAGGCGTATCGGATGTTTCGGTTGGATAGAATTGGCCGTTTGCAGCTAGTCGCAAAAAATTTCGAGACGACTGACACTATCAGCTTGCAGCACTACCTAGAGCAGGTTAAATGTTCAGAATAATCAACGAAGTGGTGGTTTAAGGGTAGTTGGTTATAGATCTGTGTGTGGTAAAATAGCGATATACTTTACAAAGATGACGGTACAACGATGTTAGAAAAACCGACTCCTCCAGGGGATTATGAATGTTGCGAAAGCGCGTGTGAGCCATGCGTTTGGGATATATATTACGAAGATATGCGTGAATGGAAAGAGGAACAGGCGAAACTAAAAGCAGCTGAGAATACTGAAGGCAACAGCGAGATCGCCGAACCTTAGTTGCATCCTCAATAGCTGTTATCTCACCCGCTGGATACGAATTAGATTAGATCACTATGACGGGGCAGCTTTGCTCTTATTTTCCTTTCGCGGCACGTTGTGGGTTAAATCCGTTAATGGCCAGCAAAGAGAAAAGTATCGTAGTACTTAGAGTAACGCTGAAGGCAAGCAGATCAAATTTCATATACAGCGCATGCCTTACTAGTTCGACTGCATAGGTAAAAGGATTGCTAGAACAGATCCAATAGAGCCATTCGCTTGCTTCTTGCATTTTCCATAACGGATAAAGTGCTGAGGAGAGGAAAAACATTGGGAAAATCACAAAGTTCATCACCCCTGCAAAGTTTTCTAGCTGCTTTATCCATGATGAAATAAACAGACCGATAGCGCCGAGCATAACAGCGACCAGCAAAAATGCGGGTAGAGCTGTAAGGTACCCCCACAATGGCGGTTCAACGTCTACTAAAAGTGCTATGAGTAAGAAAGCATAGACTTGCAGTAACGATACCAGCGCGATAGAAAGAAGCTTACAGACCAGCAAAAACCAGCGTGGTAAAGGGCTCATCAAGAGTACCCGCATGCTACCCATCTCGCGATCATAGACCATAGATAGCGAGCTTTGCATGCCGTTAAATAGCAAGATCATGCAGCAAAGCCCTGGTGCAATATACACTTCATAAGTGATATAGGTTTCGTAGGGCTCAATAATCGCGATACCCAGTGCTGCACGAAACCCTGCTGCAAATACCACTAACCACAAAAGCGGACGAACCAATGCGCTAAAAAAGCGTGTACGTTGCTGTATAAAGCGCAGGTACTCGCGTACCAAAACACCCCTAAAGCAGTGCCAATACTGTGCTGAACTCATATTCATGCGGCGGCTACCGTTTGTTGTGTTAGGTGCTCAAAAGCATGGGCTAATTGCTCCTTACCACTAAGCGTGCATAAGTTCTGCCCTGTACTAGAGGAAAGAAGTTTTCCTTGGTGTAACAATAAAGCACGATCATTAGCATGGATTTCGTCAATCAGGTGGGTTGCCCACAACACCGTGAGTTGTTGATCTTCACAGAGTTGTCGGACATGTTGGTTTAATATTTTTCTGGTTTGTGGGTCGAGTCCAGAGGTGGGTTCGTCCAATAATAGTACGCTGGGTTGATGTAGTAGCGCTCTGGCAATCTCAACGCGCCTTCTGTGACCTCCATTGAGCGCTCTCACTTTTTCATTGGCTCTATCGGCCATCGACATACGATCAAGTTCTATTGCTATGCGTGCGTTCGCTTCAGCGCTGCTAAATCCATGTAATGCCGCATGGTAGACAAGGTTTTGTTGCACGCTAAGGTCAAGATCTAGTGTGCTTTGTTGAAAGACTACGCCTACTTGCTGCATGACTTGTGTGGGTGTCTTTTGCAGGTCTAATCCTTGCAATTGAATACTGCCACTTTGTAATGAGAAAAGTCGTGTCAGTAGAGCAAATAAGGTGCTTTTACCTGCACCGTTTGGGCCGAGTAAAGCACTAAACTCTCCACGCTCTAGTGTGAAGTTAAGGTCGCTTAGGGCCGTTTTTCTTCCGTAACTAAAGCTTAGTTGTTCAACGTTGATGCTCATTGTGATTTCACAACAATGCCCCAAGGGTAGC
The DNA here is from genome assembly GCF_000422765.1 of Neptunomonas japonica DSM 18939. Lineage (GTDB taxonomy): Bacteria > Pseudomonadota > Gammaproteobacteria > Pseudomonadales > Balneatricaceae > Neptunomonas > Neptunomonas japonica. The sequence continues at coordinate 198,613 of NZ_AUGR01000002.1, forward strand.
GACCTACCTTGATGGATTTTATGGCTTTCATTTTAGCGACATCAACGACAGTCACATCACCACTAATGCCATTGGTAGTGAGTAGTAGTGATTGGTCTGCGTTAAACGCCATATGCCACACTCGGCGTCCTACCAGAATATATTCTAAGACTTTAAACGTTTTGGTATCGATTACGGCAATGTGATTGGCAGGACCCAGTGCAACAAAGGCATATTGTCCATCATCACTGAGTTTAATACCTACGGGTTGAATTTTATCAGGGTGAACGCCTCGAATTTTAAAAGTGACCTTATGGGTGATTTGGCGACTGGCGACATCAATGATGGATACATTCCCGCCAATCTCTGAGCTGGCCCATAATACTTTGCTATCTTTTGAAAATTCCACATGACGGGGGCGTTGGTCAACTAGCGTGTTATCTACAAGCTGCATGGTTTCTGTATCGATCCAATGCACCATGTTAGTGGTTTCGCTGGTGTTAACTGCTATTTTCCCGTCAGGGCTAACGGCCATGCCTTCGGGCTCAACACCGACATCTATTTGTGCCAGCACTTCACTCGTTTGTGTGTCCACAATGGTCGCTAGGGCATCATCTTCATTGGCAATATAGAGGTGGCGGTCATTGGGGTGTAAAGCAAACTGCTCAGGGTCTTCGCCAGAGGGTAGTTCTTTAATGATTTGATGTGTTGATAAGTCCATTACTTGAACGGTGTCAGAGTCTGAAGCGCAGATATAAAGCTTACTTTGATCTTTGGAGAGGATAATGCCGCGTGGCCGCTGCCCTACATCAATCGTAGCGGTAACCTCATAGGTATCTAGGTTGATAACAGATAGCGTGTCATCTTTCTCATTAGACACGTAAGCTGTTTGAGCCTGTGCTGTTTGCACACTTAATAGCAGGGCTGAGATGGCTAAAAACTGAGTTAGGCGCTGTGTTTTTTTCATGGTTTTTTCCTATCGCTAAAAGCGCTTCGCTAGACGGCATTGGCTCTCTGGCGCATCAAATCCCAGCGTATCTAGCTCAGATGATGGGTGCAAAAAACCAGCCTGTGGTGATTGTGAGACAAGAGAGCGTGGGTGGACCAACGGTATTGGTTGTCTGAGCTGGCCATTCCACGTACGAAAATTAAGCTTGCGGCCTTTAAAGCCTGCCAGCTCGAACTTATCTGAAATAATGTATTGCTTTAATGTGTTTGTATCTGCGGTATTGGTACGTGTGACTGCTTCAGCAATAGAGCGCACAGCCAGCCAACTGGCGTAGTCTTTGCTGTCCATCCAACGGCCGGTGAGTTTTTCAAAACGACTCTGCAGCTGGGCTGCTCCCCACTGCTCAACGACTCTATGCCAAGCAACAGGGGTGAGCCCTTGAGTGCCCACAACAGGGCGTGGATACCAGGTGTTATATAAGACGTACTCGCCAAAATCACCCAGCTCATCGGCTACAACAACGACATCGTATTCTTCTGTTTGTGTAAATAGAGGCATCTCTTTTTGTGCTAAACGCCGCAGGTCTGTATCAAAACTCCATTGTTTTTGTGCCACTATTTTATTGCCAAAGCGTTTTGCGGCTCTTTGCATTGATTGTGCATAAGCGTGATCTGCCTCTGTACTGCCTTTAATCAGTAACCACTTATTCAATCGCTTCTCTGTTAGCCATTGGGCGAGTGCATCGGCCAACATGGCACGGCTAGGGATTGTGTGCAGTACATTGTCGATACATTGATTAACGCGTAGTGCGTTTTCTTTGGCTTGGGTGTTAAAAATTAGCACATCATCGGTTGTGCCAGTGTTCAGTGATGCTTTAGCCAACCACGTTGACGCTGTTTTGAGCGTATCGGCAGGCAGATCAAAAACAAATAAACGTATGCCTTGTTCGTAGCGGAACTGTATCTGTGTGAGGGTCTCTTCCGGGTTATCGCTAATGTCTGTCCTTAGGTGGAAAGTCTGCTTAAGAAATCGTCCTGTTGTGTTGCTATCTTGCAGGGCTAATTCAGCACCACGCAGGCCTGCATCCTTAGGCTCAGGAAGTATATTTGACAACACCGGACGGTGCTCTTGTTGTAGTTTTATATAGGCAATATCAACATCGAGTTGTGCATGTGCAGAGTGCATAAAGAAAAGTAGCCCACTCAATAAATATCGCAACAGGTACGTGCCTGGCCAACCTATGTAATTATTCATGATGACTCATTCTTATTTTTATTCGTAAAGTGGAGTACCCAGCATAAGCAGGAAGCACAGAGGGGGAAATATGAATAAAGTACAAAACTTTTAGTACTGAAGTAGTATTTTGTTGTTAGGCAGGCGCTTTAGCATAAGTAAGAGAAAATTAAAGATGCTATGCACGGGGTGATGAAATGCGATTGATTAATAAGCTACTTACACCGGCCATTTGTGCCGCTATGTTATTGTCTGGTCAGCAGGCGCTTGCCGAAGGAGACTTAACGAGACGCCCAGTGAAGCTACCAAACTTGGTGTTAGGCACGGAAGATAATCGTTACCACTTATCGCAAACACGTTATGAATTAGTAACGGGTAAGTCTTATAAACTGAAAATAATTTCTAGCGGCCAAACCGAATATGCTATTAAAGCACCGGGCTTTTTTCAGTCTATATTTCTTCGAAAAGTAGAAGCAGGCGATATGGAAATTAAAGCAATGAGCTTAACTGAACTGGAGTTTGAGCAGGAAGGAGAAGCCGAAATCTACTTTGTACCCGTAAAAACGGGTGAGTTTGAGTTTTACTCAGAAGGTTTGAAAGTAAAAGGTATGAAAGGGATTTTTAGTGTGAAGTAGGGAGCCGCATTTCCTTATGGTTACAAATGCCAAGCTGCCCATACCCTCTGTGAGTTTTCTCGTAATCATAGAGGGTATGTGGGTATCAAATGTCTCTCCCCAATACTCAAGCCCCGCTCGATCTAGTATCTCTATTTACTCAAGTAGCCCGTTGTTTATTAACAAAAAATACTCAGTTGTGATGGTGGACACTGTTCTGGCATTGGCGTTAAAACCTAGTACCAAGGAACTAGTTTTTGCGCGCCAAAGTACACTTTTTGGATTGCCAAGCTTACGTCATTATTTGATGAAGAGTGAAACACTGTCTATTTAAAACCGACAGATGTGTCGTGAAAACAAAAAAGTGGTGAATCTTATGTTCCTGAAAAACAAACTATTACTATCGACGGCTGCACTAGTGTTTTGTGCGGGTCTTTCAACTCAAGCGATGGCACATGGAGATGTGACACCTCAAGGTGTTGATACACAGGGATTGGATCCACTGGGTGAAGAATGGCTGGAAGAAAATCCATACCGCCCACCTTATGAAAAGAATGCACAGGCTATCAAGATTGGCTTCTCTGCCTATACTCAAAACTGTGCCCGTTGCCATGGTTTGGAAGGTATTTCCGGCGGTATAGCGCCTGACTTGCGAATGCTTGAAACTGGTCTTGAGGGTGATGAGTGGTATCAGTATCGTGTTGTGAACGGTGCGGTACGAGATGGTGCTGTTTACATGCCAAAAATGGCAGATTATCTGAGCCAAGAAGCGCTATGGGCGATCCGCACTTGGTTAGAATCGGTGAGTGTTGATGAGTAGGCTCTGCGTACTGGCAATCAGTATCTGCTTGGTGTTATCCGGACAGGTGCAAGCGCGAGCCTACGATGACGTGATTGCTTCAAGATATCTTACTGTTGGTGTTTATCATGATTTCCCTCCCTATTCTTATCTTGTCGATGGTCAGCCTAAAGGTGTTGATATCGAGCTTGGTAAAGCGATAGCCACCGCATTTGACCTTGAGCTGAAGTTACACTGGATCACGCCAGACGAAAATCTGGAAGATGACCTGCGCAATAATGTTTGGAAAGGTCATTATCTCGATAAGAATACAGAAAACCCGCTGGCGATGAAAAAGCTCGCTGATGTGATGATGCGGGTTCCGTATGACCGCGAGTTTGCATATCGACAAGATACCCAGACCGGTGAAATGGTGAATGAGCAGGTTGTTATGTTCGGGCCATATCAGCGTGAGTCTTGGCGGGTTTCGTTTGATGCAGAAAAAATTGAAGCAGTAAAAACTATGGCTATTTTTCAGTATTATCCGATTGGTGTTGAGATAGACAGCCTGCCTGATTTTTATCTGACATCAGGTTTTCGGGGCCGTATGCGCAAAAACGTTCATCATTATGGAAATGCACGTAAAGCCTTTAGCGCCATGCAAGACGGTAAGGTTAATGCCGTGATGGCAATGCGCTCAGAGATTGATCATCTGTTATTTGAGGCGAATGACCCGCGTTATAAAGTGGCTGAAAATGGTTTTCCATCAATGGGTAAGCAAAAATGGGATGTGGGTATGGCTGTAAAAAGTACATATCGGCAACTGGGCTACGCCATCGAGGAAGTTGTTGATGGCATGGTGCGCTCCGGTGAAATGGAAGCACTGTTTAGCCGCTATGGATTAACGTACGAACTACCAGGACTATATCAAGAAATACAATAGGAACGTCATTGATGGTTTCTAGTTCGAAGTGTTATTAGGAGGTGTAGATGCGTTTTATTAATGTGATCTTGTGTCGTGTTACTTTACTACTCTGTTTTGTAGTTAGTCCGGCCCTGCACGCCTCTGATGACCCTCTTCAGTCTCCTATGTGGGACTATTTACGTAATGTTTTTTTAGGCGATACGCCTTATCAATTTGATGATCGTATTGTTGTTTCTGTGCCTCCTTTTGCTGAAGACCCAACGCAAGTACCGGTGACGGTTGATGCTACAGGGCTGTCTGAAAAAATAGAAAAAATCGTGGTATGGGCAGACCTAAACCCCATTCAACATATCTATACCTATTACCCACTTAAAGATGTAAAACCTAACGTTTCTTTACGCATCAAGGTGCAACAGGCTACGCCTATACGTGCGGCTGTCTTAACAAAAAAAGGCCATTGGTTAATAGGTACTAGCTATTTAGATGCAGCGGGTGGCGGTTGCACAACACCTAGTGTGGCTAATGCCAGCCCATACTGGGAAAGTCATTTAGGTGAGATTAGCGCTAAGAAATTCCAACGAGAAGCGTTTGGTCGTTATAAGTTTAAAGTGGTGCACCCTATGGATACCGGGCTGGTGGATGCTATTCCAGAATTTTACCTGCAGCAGCTTGAGTTGCGTGATGCACAGGGAGATGCGCTGGTAAAAATGGACCTGTCACAACCGGTTAGTGAGAACCCGGTTTTTTCCTTTGATGTCACTCAACCGAGTGCACAGCACCGTTTATGGCTGCGCGATAATAATGGTAATGAGTTTGAGCAGCCGCTCTAGGAGAGATCAATGAAAAAGATACAGTGCTTGCTATGTTTTTTACTGGTTGGTCTTTCTTATTCTGTATTTGCGGCCAAGCTTTCCTATTTGCTAGAACCCCAAAAAATTGCGGATGATACCTGGCTACTACAAGGCAAGTTGGAAGATTTTACGCGTAAAAATGGCGGTAACATAGTCAATACCGCCTTTATCGTTACAGAGGATGGCGTTGTGGTCTTTGATACTGGGCCCTCTAAGCGTTATGGCGAAGCAATGCGCCAAGTGATCTCCTCGATCACGGATAAACCAGTTGTTCATGTGTTTAATAGCCATCATCACCCAGACCATTTTTTGGGAAATCAGGCCTTTAATGATACAAAAATTTGGGCGTTACCCGAAACCGGTAAGCTCATAGCGCAACACGGTAATGCTTTCGCCGAAAATATGTATCGCTTGGTGGGAGACTGGATGCGCTCTACTGAGGTGCAGTTACCGACTGAGCCGCTAGATATAGCTGCTGTGCCGTTGATGGCGGTGGGTAAACATCATTTTCGGTTTTTCAAAATGGTAGGGCATAGCGGTGCCGACCTGCTGATGCTAGATGAAACGACAGGGGTGCTTTTTGCCTCGGATATTGTGTTTTATCAACGCGCTTTAACAACACCGCATACACCTAGTTTAAGTGTGTGGATAGAGAATTTAGAGCAACTTAAAAACTGGCAATACAATACGATTGTGCCAGGCCATGGGCCTGTGGATACAACAGGCTTAGCGGTAGAGCAGATGATCGATTACTTGCATTGGTTGGATAACACGTTAACCGCTGCAGCGTCACAAGGGCTTAGTATGAATGAGGTTATGGCGCTACCTATCGATGAACGTTTTAGTGGCATATCCCTGACAAGATCAGAGTTTGTGCGTTCGGTATTTCATCTTTATAGCCGCTACGAAGAAGCCTCTTTTTAAACACATTAATACGACCAAACATCTGCAAGACTTTTGGCGCCCTCGTGGCGTCTTTTTTTGCTTATTTGGAACAGGTAGTAGTACTAAGTAACGAGAAAAGTTGTTCTGGGGTGTAATTGTTGGAATCTACTAAAACTTCAAAATGAGGGACATGATTCGGGGAAGCTTTCCCGGCTCACCCCACAATAAAAAACGATTCCGTAAAGGAGCTAGTGATGAACAAAACGACTTTAGGCACAGGTTTCGCGGTCAGCACGCTCGCCGCAGCTATCTCGTTCTCTGCTGTTGTTTCGGCCGGTGTAACTGATAAAGATATTATGAATGATCAGGCAACAACGGGTGATGTTGTTTCCAATGGTATGGGTTTACGCGGACAGCGCTACAGCACATTGACGGCCGTTAACCCAAATACAGTTAAAGACCTTCGCCCAGTGTGGGCGTTCTCGTTTGGTGGTGAAAAACAACGCGGGCAAGAGTCTCAGCCTGTTGTTAAAGACGGTGTGATGTTTGTGACGGGTTCTTACTCACGTGTTTTTGCTATTGATGTTAAAACCGGCGATGAGTTGTGGCAGTATGATGCTCGCTTACCTGATGCCATCATGCCGTGCTGTGATGTCATCAACCGCGGTGTAGCTTTGTACGGTGATCTCGTTATCTTTGGTACCTTGGATGCCAAGCTGGTCGCCTTGAACAAAGATACCGGTAAAGTGGTGTGGAAAAAGAAAGTGGAAGATTATAAAGCGGGTTATTCATTAACCGCGGCTCCCATTATTGTTAAAGGTAAAGTCATTACGGGTGTTTCCGGTGGTGAGTTCGGCGTTGTCGGTAAAGTAGAAGCTTACGATGCGAAAACAGGACAATTAGCGTGGACACGCCCTACGGTTGAAGGCCACATGGGTTATGTATGGAAAGATGGCAAAAAAGTTGAAAGCGGTATTTCTGGTGGCGAAGCCGGTAAAACTTGGCCTGGCGACTTATGGAAAACCGGTGGTGCAGCCACATGGTTAGGCGGCACCTATGATGCTGACGTAGATCTACTCTTCTTTGGTACAGGTAACCCAGCACCATGGAACTCTCACTTGCGCCCTGGGGATAACCTGTTCTCTTCTTCACGTTTAGGTATTGATCCTGATGATGGGAAAATCGTATGGCACTTCCAAACTACACCGCATGATGGTTGGGATTACGATGGTGTAAACGAGCTAATCTCTTTTGACTACAAAGCTGACGGAAAAACCATTAAGGCGGCAGGGACTGCTGACCGTAACGGTTTTTTCTATGTCTTGAATCGCGAGAACGGCGGCTTTATTCGTGGTTTCCCGTTTGTGGATAAAATGACATGGGCTAAAGGACTGGATGAAAACGGACGTCCGATTTATAACGAGGCATTTCGTCCGGGAAATCCGGCAGCGTCAGCTGATGGTAAACAGGGTAGCTCAGTTGCAGCAGCACCGGCGTTCTTAGGCGGTAAGAACTGGATGCCGATGTCATACAGTAAGGACACGGGTTTGTTCTATGTGCCTTCCAATGAGTGGGAAATGGATATCTGGAATGAGCCAGTATCGTACAAGAAAGGGGCGGCATACCTAGGTGCAGGCTTTACTATCAAAGCCGTTAATGAAGACTACATTGGTGTGTTGCGTGCGATAGATCCTAAGACCGGGAAAGTGGTTTGGGATTACAAGAACTACTCACCATTGTGGGGTGGCACTATGGTTACTAAGGGTAACCTAGTGTTTATGGGTACGCCAGAAGGTTACCTGAAAGCATTTAATGCGAAAACAGGCGAAGAGATGTACAAGTTCAATACAGGCTCCGGGATTGTCGGTACGCCAATTACCTGGGATATGGGTGGAGAGCAGTATGTTTCCGTTGTGTCCGGTTGGGGTGGCGCGGTTCCATTGTGGGGCGGTGAAGTGGCTAAACGTATTAAAAACTTAAACCAAGGCGGCATGGTTTGGACGTTTAAGCTACCAAAACAGAACGCGAACCTAGCAAGTAACTAATTGATTTAGGGACTAGCTCTTTAAATTCAATCCTTGAAATAGGAATGCAAAAAAGCCTGAACTCGTAAGAGCCAGGCTTTTTTTAACGTTCTAATAATGCTTTACAGCGTTGGCGCAACATATCACGAAACATGATTACTGCGGGTGTGACCTGTTTTCTATTGGGGCAGACCAGCCATAAATTAGCCGCTTCTGTTGAGTATCCTTGCATTAATTCGACAACCCTCCCTGCTTGAAGGTCTTCTGCCATATCTAGTCTAGATTTGAATGCAACTCCTTGGCCTGATACGGCCCAACGGTGAACGAGGTCAGCATCATTGCAAATACGGTTGCCTTGTACCCTGATACGCATTAGCTCTTGGTCATCGCGAAAACTCCACAAATCGTATGTGCGGTCTCCTAACAAGTATAAAAGACAGTTGTGTTCGGCAAGGTCGTTAGGATGCTTTGGCTGGCCATGACGCTCAACATATTCGGGTGATGCGCATACCACCCGATCAGATTCGCAGATGGGGAATGCGATGAGGGAAGAGTCTTCGGGTTTCCCGTAGCGTAATGCGATATCCACGCGGTCATGGTAAAAGTCTGAGAGGCTATCGCTGGCATTTAGGCTTATCGAAAGCTGAGGATGTTGTTGCATAAAATCATCGAGCCAAGGCAGTAAAACGTTTCTTCCAAAATCGGAAGAAACAGATATGCGCAACGCACCATTGAGTCGTGTTTTGTCTTGTTCAAGAGCTTCTTGAGCTTCTTTAAGTTCAGAGAGTGCACGCCGACAGTGAGGAAGGTAGCGCTCTCCAGCCTCTGTTAAGCGTAGCTTGCGAGTGGAGCGGATAAAGAGGCTGGTATCTAATTGTTGTTCTAAACGTTTCAGTGCGGCACTGGCAGTGGCGGGTGATAAGTCTAGTTCTCGGGCAGCTGCTGTAATATTCCCGCTATCGGCAGTGCGAATAAAAAGATCAAGATCAGATAGCTTCATGAAAAAAGGTGCCCATAAATATAATAAAAATTACCCTGCTTATTTTATGCCTTTTATAATAAAGACACCTTAACTATTGAGCCAGCTGGCTTGTTAGAAAATTATTTTCGGGGTTCGAAAATGTCATAAATAGAGATATGAAAATGCTTAAATGTGCTTTTTCAGAGCAAAAAATGAGGATGCGACAATAAGTAATATTAAAATAAAATATGACAGTAATAATGGTTTTAATTTTTATAAATTGTTGATTATTAAGTTTAATTTAAATATTTTTATGTTTTTTCTGTGTGGTTTTCTAATGCCTCGCTCTCATTATAAGCACTAAAGTAGTAGTTTTTCGCTTCCAAAGGGTGATACCTGACTTGGCTTGTGAGTCGCTAATATCGAACTGTGATTAATTGAATGGCGCCTGCTGGTTGGGCAGGGCTGATATAACAAGAAAGAGGCCAAGAAGATGATTTATGCACAGCCAGGAGCTGAAGGCTCAGTTGTTACTTTTCAAGAGCGCTATGGTAACTACATCGGTGGCGAATGGGTTGCACCGGTTAATGGACAATACTTTAAAAACGTATCACCCGTAGATGGTGAGTCTTTTTGTGAAATCCCTCGCTCAACAGAAGCCGATATTAATTTAGCACTGGATGCAGCACATGCAGCCAAAGATGCATGGGCGGGAACTTCTGTTACAGCGCGTTCAAATATCTTATTAAAAATTGCTGACAGAATTGAAGCTAATCTCGAAAGGTTGGCTGTAGCAGAAACATGGGACAACGGTAAAGCTGTACGTGAAACCCTAAATGCTGATGTACCTTTATGTGTGGATCATTTCCGTTATTACGCAGGTTGTATTCGTGCACAAGAAGGTTCTATTGGCGAAATTGATGGTAATACTGTTGCCTACCATTTCCATGAGCCGCTTGGGGTTGTTGGTCAGATCATTCCTTGGAACTTCCCGTTATTGATGGCTGCTTGGAAGCTTGCTCCTGCACTTGTCGCGGGTAACTGTGTTGTGCTTAAGCCAGCTGAGCAGACGCCAGCGTCAATTCTTGTGTTAATGGAAGTCATTGGTGACTTATTACCAGCGGGTGTTTTGAATGTTGTAAATGGTTACGGTGCTGAAGCAGGGCAAGCACTAGCGACTAGCAAGCGTATTGCCAAGATTGCTTTCACTGGATCAACGCCAGTCGGTTCGCATATTTTAAAATGTGCAGCTGAAAACATTATTCCTTCAACAGTAGAGCTAGGTGGTAAGTCTCCGAATATCTACTTCGAAGATATCATGAACCATGAAGATGAATTCATTAGTAAGTGTGTCGAAGGAACAGTACTCGCATTCTTTAACCAAGGTGAAGTATGTACTTGCCCATCACGCTTGTTGGTTCAGGAATCTATTTACGACAAGTTCATCGAGATGGTCATTAAGCGTATTGGCCAGATTAAACGTGGTAACCCTCTTGATACTGAAGTTATGGTGGGTGCTCAGGCCTCACAAGAACAGTTTGATAAGATCTTGAGCTACTTCGAAATCGGTCGTGAAGAAGGTGCAGAAGTATTGATAGGTGGCGGTGCTGAAAGCTTAAGTGATGGCTTAAATAATGGTTACTATATTCAGCCAACGTTACTGAAAGGTAACAACAGCATGCGTGTATTCCAGGAAGAAATTTTTGGCCCAGTCGTCTCTGTGACAACCTTTAAAGATGAAGCAGAAGCGTTGGAAATTGCTAACGATACTGAGTTTGGTTTAGGTGCAGGGTTATGGACACGTGATATGAATCGTTCATACCGCATGGGTCGTGGTATTCAAGCCGGTCGTGTATGGACTAACTGTTATCACCATTATCCAGCACATTCTGCATTCGGTGGTTACAAGAAATCGGGTGTTGGCCGTGAAACACATAAAATGATGTTGGATCATTATCAGCAGACCAAGAATATGTTGGTTAGCTACGATATTAATCCGATGGGCTTCTTCTAAGCTTACGATCTACTTGGGTCTTTTAGAGGGCTTCGGCCCTCTTTTTTGTTTAAAGGCTATCGTGGTAATTCCATTCCTTTTTTGACGGATACCTTGTCCCTATTAGCTAGCTTAGATTGGTAAAGGGCTTGATCGACGTTATAGAGGGATTCTTTAATCGTGACAGATGGCAAAAAGTTTGAGACTCCTGCACTGGCCGTCATTTTTCCAATATGTTTGTAGGAATGTTCGCGTATTTTGGCCAGTAGTTTTTCTGCTAGATTTCTCCCTTCTTCAACATCGATGTGAGGGCAGACAATAATGAATTCTTCTCCTCCCCATCGGCCAACGTAATCGGTGCTACGAACGTTTTCTTGTAAAACGTTAGAGAGTTCAACTAATACAGCATCACCAACAGCATGCCCGTAGGTATCATTTACACGTTTAAAGAAATCTATATCAAGCAAGATAATGGAGGCATTAACGTTATAACGGTCTACCTCTGCTTTTTGTTCGATCAGAACATCATCCATTTTTACTCGGTTATAAAGCCCTGTTAACTTGTCTGTAACAGATAGCTTTTTAAGGCGCTGGTTCAGCCTTCTGAGCTGATGGTAGTGATAGATAAAACCGAGTGATAATAAGAATAAGCCAATGATAATCTTCCACATGAGAGAATAATCAAAAGAGACTTCTTGCTTAACAGGTACCCACTTATTGAATGTCGCCTGTTTAAATTCAGGATCAATATTGTGTATGAGTTTTTGAAATATCTCCTGCAGCAGGGGCTCATCATTTCGTGTGGCGATTGATAGGTTGATATCATTCTCTAATCTAGATGATATCTTTAAGCTGCCGGTATAATCTTTCTGTATGGCTGTCGCAATCGTCATGAGGTTATCAATGTAGCCATAGAGTTGGCCATTCTCTACTTGCTGTAACCCGTCATTGATAGATTCGACCTCTATAATATTGATTCCCGGGACTTCTTTACGCAAACTTTCTTCTACGGAATAGCCTTTTACCACGCCAATTTTTTATCTTTAATGTCAGCAATGTCACTGATGAAAAACTTATCTGTAGTCGTTGCCATCACGACAGGAAAGGTTGTGTAAGCGGTGGTAAAATCCATATAGCGCGAGCGCTCTGGTGTGATTGATGCCATTGAAAAAATATCACATTGTCTACTTTTGGCTTTTTGAATAGACTCTTGCCAGCTTTGAGTCGGTATCAGATGAATAGGTATGGGTAGTTGCTTAGCTAAAGAGGAGATGATATCGGCGGCAATGCCGACATGCTTGCCGTTTTGAATACTTTCAAATGGCATCCAGTCGGGGTCTACACAAAGGTTAATGAATTTTTTCTTTTGTAAGTACAGTTGCTGTTTTTCATTAAAGATTACAGTGTGGTTGTATTTTAAGAGCAGGTCGTCAAACAGAAAGGTGCCCAGTTCTTGGGTGGAGGGTAATAGGCCGCTATGGTGTAGTTGCTTTACTGCTCTAAGGCTTAAATCGGTATTAATGGCGCCTACTTCAAAAAAGTCTAATAGCATCATCTTTTTAGTGACAGCAACCTCATAAGTGAGTGCGTCGACAGTTTTTTCCTGGGAATATTTTTGGTAAATAGTGGCAATAGTTTCTCGTGGGTTTTTTAAGGCGTAGGCCCAACCTTGATTAGATGCATCGATAAACTTCTGCGTTCTTTCTGGGTGCTGTAATGCTTCAGTTTGTGATGTGAACAAATTAACGGCACTCATAAAGAAGCCATAATCGGCAGGGTCAATAATATTGTATTCAATCCCTTGTTTGTCGAGTTCAAATAACTGATTGGTTCTAAAGGCACTCATGGCATCAGTTTTGTGGTTAATAAAGTCTTCGATGTTAAAAGAGTGTTCAACTAGTTCTGCATTGTCTTTGGTTATAAAAAAATGGTCTAACATCAGTGCTAATGAGCTGTATTTAAGCTCATCTTTAGTACCCATAATTGTTTTACCTATCAGGTCCTTCGGTGTTTTTATCTCTTTAGAAGTGACAAATATAAGCGGCGACTGTTGGTAATAGGTCGCTAGTAAAATGATGGGTTGAAGCTCACCTTCGTGGATAATGACACTGGAGTTATGTATACCGTAATTATTTTCTTGAGAAAGCACTTTTTCAACGGTATCAAAGCCTGCTTGGTATTCTAGTAGCTCTACATCTAATCCTGCGTCTTGATAAAAACCTTTCTCTTTTGCCATGATGAAGCCGGCAAACTCAAATTGAAATTTCCAGTCTAGTTGTAAAGAAACTTTTTCCAGGGCAAACGCTTTAGTACTAATGATCAGCATTACTGCAAGAGTAATGAGAGGGAGTAAGAAAAGACGATGTTTAATGTCTAGTAAATGCAGAGTTCGCATCGATAATCATATCCCTATGTTATTTAGCATGTGGTTTTCTAACAGTGTTGAAAGAAAACGGCTTATGAGGTTTTAGCTAATTTAATATTAGCACAGGAAAAATTTACCTCCTTTTTATGTAGAAAGAGGGAGTCTGTAAGAGTATCAAACTGACTCTGAAGGTAGGGGGCGGGAATAAAGGTACCCTTGTGCAGAAAAGCAACCAAGCGACAGTAGAAGGTTCTTCTGGTCTTGTGTCTCAACACCCTCAGCAATAACCTCTAGGCCAAGTGCTTGCCCCAGTGCGATCACGGTTTGTACGATAGCTCTGTCTTTATGCGAGCCTGGAAGATGTTGAATGAAAGATCGATCAATTTTTAGTTTATCAATGGGCAACTGTTTTAGATAGTTCAGTGATGAATAACCTGTGCCGAAGTCATCAATGGCGATATGTATGCCCATGTTGCGTAAATGACTTAACACTCGGGTGGCTTCTAGCTCGTTGCCCATCAAGAATGACTCAGTTATTTCTATCTCAAGCTTATTGGCAGGGAACCCTGTTTCTGAGAGTGCCGTTTTTACTGACGAGAGAAAGTCACCTTTTTTCAGTTGCGGGACCGATACGTTGATAGCGATGTAATCAAATGACTTCCCTGATTCGAGTAATTGCTTTCCTTTTCGACAGGCTTCGAAAAGTACCCACTCACCCAGCGCTAAAATAATATTGCTCTCTTCTGCAATAGCAATAAATTTATCAGGCATCACTAGCCCTAAACTTGGATGCTGCCAGCGAATTAGTGCTTCGTAACCAACGAGTTTCTCATCGGCTAAGCGAATTTGAGGCTGATAGTAGAGCGTAAAGTCGTTTGCTTGTAATGATTGTCTCATCATTGCTTCAAAGCTTAAGCGCTCGAAAGCCAAGCTAGTCATCTCTTTTGAATAGTATTGGTAAGTGTTGCGCCCTTCTGCTTTTGCTTGAAACATGGCGGCATCAGCGTTGCTGATAAGCTCGTCATAGGTTTCATTGTTTTTAGAGGTGAGGCTAATACCGATACTCACTGAAATATAAACTTCTTGGTTAACAATGGTGAAGGGAAGAGAGAACTGGTTAATAATTTTTTCAGCCATTACCGCTGATTCTTTTACTTGGTGTATATCTTCCATAACAAAGACAAACTCATCTCCGCCCAGTCTTGCTAGCGTGTCATCTTTGCGAATACATTTTTGTAGTCTTTCTGTCACAGCGACTAATAACGTGTCGCCAGCGACGTGGCCGAGACTATCATTAATATTTTTAAAGTGATCAAGATCAAGAAACAAGACGGCAAACTGTCCGCCTGCACGCTGTAGGTGTTCCAGAAGATGTAAAACACGCGCTTCTAATAGAAGCTTGTTTGGCAACCCTGTTAGTGAGTCATAATGGGCTTGATGCTCTAAAGCTTGCTGAGACTCCTTAAGCGCTGAGACATCTGAAAAAACCGCTACATAGTTCTGTACATCGCCTTGTTTGTCGACAATGGCGGTAATTGTTAATAACTGCGGGTATACCTCACCATTTTTACGGCGGTTCCATACTTCGCCAGTCCATTTCCTGTTACGTCGGACTTCGGACCACATAGCATGATAAAAAGCAGCATTATGACGACCAGAGCGCAGAATGGCGGGCTTTTGGCCGAGTGCATCTTTTTCTGAATAACCCGTAATATTTTCGAATGCTTTATTGATAGAAATAATGCGCGTGAAAGCGTCAGTAATAATCACGCCTTCCAAGCTGTTTTCAAACACTACGGCAGATTGTTGTAAGCGTTCCTCTGCGTCAACTTGGAAGCTCTGATCATGTAGGGTGGCAATGACCATTTCCTGATTTTGAACAGTAAGCTGTGTTGCTGATACTTCAACAGGTATGCGCTGCCCCGAGCAAGAGACGCAATAGCCATGACCGCGATAGCTTGTATCTCCCTTAATAAAGGCCGCCTGCATATTATCAAATACAGTGTTTTTGAAAGGGCTTAGCTCAGTGATAATGACCTTGGACTTAAATTGTCTATCTTTAGGTCGCGTGTTCGTAGGCTGTTCTATGGGTGAGGAAAAACCGAACATCTGCGTTGCTTTTGGGTTTACTTCAAAAATACTCCAATCGTTTGGGTTCAAAACAAGAATTGCGTCGTTAGAATCTTCAAAGAATGTTTGGTACTTATGCTCGCTGTCTTCCAAAGCTTTGAGGGCTGCTTTACTTGCGGTTACATCTTTTTGAACACCTATAAAGTGCGTCAGTTCGCCAATATCATTATAGACAGGGGATATACTTATTCTTACCCAAAACAGTTGGCCATTCTTTTTATAGTTTCGTAGCTCGACTGAGCAAGAGTCACCTTTTTCTATTGCTTCTCTAATGGTATCTAAAGAGGGCTGGTCTCGGTCTTCGTTTTACATAAATCTCGAGTTTCTTCCCAGCAACTCCTCTTGAGAGTAGCCTGTCATCTCTTCAATTGCTGGGTTAGCATAAATAATGGGTAAGTCGCCCTGTGCTGAAGTAATAAGAATGCCATCTTCAGTAGAACGAACGGCGCGATCCTTTATCAGCAACTCATTTTCAATAAGGTTTTGTTGGGTAATATCAGTAATTACTGCAAGAAAGCCTGTTAAGCCCCCTTGTTGGTCATATTGATAAGACCAGTTAAGGCGTATATCAACTGGGCTTCCATTTTTATGAGCTTTGGTTGTTTCAATGGGAAAAGGGAACGGTTGTTCCGCTAGAACTTTGCTGAAGAGCGCTTTGGTTTTTTTTCGCTCTTTTGTATCGAACCCTAGGTCCCACACATATTTACCGATGAGCTCCCCTGCGTCATACCCGAGTATTTTATGATATGCAGGGTTGCTGAAAGTAATACGTCCATTAAGATCATGTTCTTGGATACCGTGAGGTAATGTATTCAGAATTGCTTGTAAATGCTGTTCAGTGGCTTTTCTTGTTTTAATATCTTGTGCTAAGCGTTCTTGTAAATATTGGCTCGTCATGGCTGAAGAGAAATAGGCTGTAAATTCTTGTAACAAACGTAGTTCTGATGAAGACGGTTGGCGTATTTCTTTACAGAAATGTACAGACAGAAAAGCTGGGTTTGTCCGTGGGATGCGAAGAGGCGCATTAAATAACGTTTTTATTTTCCACTGTTGATAAATGCTGTGTAGAGGCGAGGTGGGAGAGTCATGGTCAATGAATATACTCTGTTGTTCAATTGTTCTCTGCACCGCTTCTTTCATTGCTTCTGTAAAGGGTAGCTGGCTTGATTGGGCAAGTGCGCCAGGAAAGTTAGGAGAGCAACTTTCATAAAGAATGGTAGCAGATGAGAGCTCGGTGTCGTTCGCCAGTAATAGGCTTACGCGGTCTGCACAGAGCACTCTGCATAGGTCTGTAATAGACTCAGATAAAAGAGTATTGATGTCTGTGGCACTTAGCATACGAGCAGCAACATGCTCCAAAGCTTGGGCAAAGTGGCTCTCCTGAATCTCCTTTTCTGCAACGTCTAGCTGGTGGTTTAATTTGAGAACGGACTCTTGTAATAGTGCTATATAACGTGACTCAATGCCGCTTATTAACCCTTTTCGGGTAATTATACCGGCGGCAAAGCCGTGTTCATCTGTTACGAGTAGCCGGTGACAACCTTGGGCAATCATTTGTTCTCGAGCTTCACTTAATGGAGTGCCATAGCGAACATTAAAAACAGGTGTATTCATTACCGTTTGGGCAGTTGTGGTATCGAGATCTATCTTTTCATCGAGTAAGCGTACAATATCCTTTTCAGTCAGTATGCCTTGTACGTTCGTACGTGAACCGATAAGAAGGCAGTTAGCTTTGTTTTTTGAGAATAACCGGAATGTTTCTTTGAGACTGGCATTGGCAGGTACAAATTGAAGTTTGTGGTCAATGACATTATCGACATATTTTACCTCCATTAGATATTCAATACCCAGATGATGAATAAAGTCAGTCGGTGTGGCTATACCTATAGGCTGCTCTTCATTATTGACGACCACTAGGTGTCTAATGTCATGCTGAGTGAGCAAATGATAAGCTTCGTGGTATGGCATATCGGAGGGAGCAGAGATAACAGGGGATGTCATAATATCTGCGGCTAGTAGCGAACTGATATCTGTAGAGCTGGCTACATGGATAATATTACTTTCAGTGACTATTCCAACCAGTTTTTTTGATAAATCGAGCACAATAAGAGAGCTCAACCGCTGTTCTCTCATGATGCGGATAATGTCTGACGCGAAGGTATCGGTAGCTATTGATACTAACGAGCAAGAGCAAATAGATTGTAATGTGAGCCTGTGAAAGTTATCCATCCGGCCATTCAGTTTCCGTTCAGAAATAAAGCCCCATATACTATATTAACAACCTAATCGCATAGTTGATGAGAGTCAATAACTTAGTATTTAGCTAGGTTATTAGTGGTATCTACTTATATTATTTGAGATCACGCAGTATGGATTGCGTCACGGAAGAGAGTTGCAGTTGCTCGCTTTGCTCTTGTGGAAGAGGACGGCAAAGTTTTATGGCCTGTAAACCCGACCGTGCGGTGAACAAGCCCGCGCCTATCCCTTGTCCTGCTCTTGCCGAAATAGTGGAGGTTAACGAGCTTCCTAATATGTGTGAGCTAGCGTGTATAGTCATCTCACTCAAGCCAGCAAAAGCAATATTATGTAATACTTTCTTCAGTAAGCTCCACTGTGTGGTTGCTCCGGCAGAGATGCCATAAATATTTGTTATCTCACGTAGCATTTTAAGGTTCCGCCAACCGACTAGCCACATATCAAATGTAGCGTAGGGGCTTAGCGCTACCATGATGCCTGACTGTACACTGTAGCGGTGAACGCATTGGCGAGCAGCTTCGTCTTGCTCTTTTAGTGCATGTTGGGAAATATAGCTGATAATTTCGCCATCATTGTAGGCGGAATCTACTTGTCGAACGGCTTCTTTAAAGGGCTTATTAACCGGCGTATTTTCGTAATATGCGTCTAACTTCTTGAGTAAGGGCTGGGCTTGCCCGTGAGTTTTTTGTCCTCGCAATGCTTCTGCTTGAGCATGTAGCTCTTCGGTTTTTTTGAGTTGACGTAGTCCTTTAAAACCCTGCCATACCCAGAATAGACCACTGATAATGGTTACACCGGTTAGTGTACTAAAGGCGATACCCAGTGCCGGGTGTATAACAAATCCCCAGTTAATAAGGCGGTATATTTCACCAATAACACCTGCCGATAACAGTAGGGCAATGGATGTCATAAAGACAGTTGTCCAGCGGCTGCTTTTTTTATCTGTATGGAGCGGTTTGTCAGCCTGCAGAGTGCTGTTGTTGTCTTCTGTTACCACAGATACTGATTGCAGAGGAATCTCTTGCGCCTTGGGTGCTTCTTGTTCTTTGTCTGTGTGACTTTGCAGCTTGTCAGGGTCGATCAATACAGGCTCTTTCCATTCTGTTTGCTTGCTCATCAGAATATATCTCCTGTTAAGTACTCTAGTGCTTGGTCTAAACGAATATGGTGCGCAGGTTTTAAGTTAGTTTGTGGAAGCTTTTGAGGTGCAAAGTCAAGGAAGCGGAAACGGCTACTATTCCAATCGAGCTGAGTTGGTAGTTCAGTCGGTACTTCGCCAGGGAACAAGGCTATTGCTTCACCTGTTTGTTTGTTGATTCCTTTCAAGCAGGAAATGGTCTGTCCATCGAGCACTGCTTCAGCTGCTTCAGTTGAGCGGATAGATGCCAGTGCCATGCAACGGGTCTCTATGCCTTCAAAGCGAATATCGCGTTGAGCATCTTGGATAATTAGTTCAAGAAACTTGTCTAAATTATGGTGTTGGTTCGACGTTACATGATCCGCTTTAGAGGACGCAAACAGGACTTTATCAATACGCGGGCTGAAGAGGCGACGTAAGAAGCCTGACGGCCCATAGTTGAAGCTCTGGAGTATATCGGTGAGTGCTAGTTTCATGTCATCAAAGCAGGGCTTGCCATGATTCAATGCTTTGAGACAATCAACGAGAACGACTTGTCGGTCAAAACGTGAAAAGTGCTCGCGATAAAAGCGTTTAACAATGTCTTCACGATAGGTTTCATAGCGTTGTTCCAATAGCTGATACATTGATCCTTCGGGGACAGACTTTAGATCACTAGGAGGTTGCAGGACCGGAAATAACTGCAATAAGGGGCTAGATGCTAAGTCGCCGGGTAAAACGCAGCGCCCCGGTTGAATCAGGCTTAATGCGTTCTCATTATTGCGAAGTAGGTGTAAAAGCTTGGTGTATTCGTCACTCAAAACGGACAATAGCTGCTCATCAGCAGGAGCGCACCAGTCGATTGTGTTTTGTGCCGTTACCCAGTTTTTAGCCAGCGTTGCTCTAGGTTCAAGCAAGAATAGTTTTTGCTGCTTACTGCACCACTGCTCAAAGTTCAAGTGAAGTAACGGTAGGTCTAGTAGCCACTCTCCGGGGTAATCAATAATGTCGAGGTACAAGGTGGCTGTATCATTTACTAGGCGTTTCAGGCGGCTAGCGGGTTTGTATTTTATAGCGAGCTTTACTTCAGATAAGCCTGTTGTCGATTCTGGCCAGTTTGGCGGTTCCTGCCCTAATGCTTGAATTGATTGGGTTAAAGGAAAAGGACTATCTGATGAACGGCTGAGGTTTTTAACGCTGATAATTCGCTGTTCACTAGCGACTTCAAAAAAAGGTAAAGAACGGCTTTGGCTCGCTTCCAATAAGTGATGGACCAAGGAAGTAATAAAGACGGTCTTGCCACTACGACTAAGCCCTGTTACGGCAATTTTCACATGCTTGTCTAAGCCCTGGGTAGCAACTTCTTTAAGTTGATGTTGGATATCATCCAGTAGTTCTTCACCAATAAGGTTTTTTAATTTGGAGCCCAAACCCATGCTTTATATCCCCAATAATAACGATACTCTAGTGTGACAGAATAAAGCTGAATCAGTGCCAACAAAAGTACTGGTGATGAGTTTTTAAGGTGTCGGCTTAGCGCTCCTTTATATACTAAGGAGCAAGCCAATCAAAAGAATGTAGGGAAAAGCGATAGTAGGACGAGCTGCTTGGCATAAGTACTCTTTTATAAGTCCAACAAACCCTGAACGTTTCGCTAACCATTCTGAATTTAGCTGACAGGGCGGGACATTATGAAGCGAACTCGTATCTCGCAAAGCGGTTTCTATTTTAATTAGACGCTCAGAAATCCTTGCTTGAAAGGTTTTCCAGATGGCGTCTTGTAGCCATAAAATTGCCAGAATGATGACAATGTATAAATTAGTTTGAGCTATTAATAAAGCTGCACTAGCCGTAATCGCAATGGCTAATAGCTTGATATAAAGCGAGTGCTTTTCATAAGAGTCTGATTGGTTCTGTAGGGTATTCCACTCATTGACCAATGTATTAGATATATCCATATTGCTTTCCCTTTATGATTTTCATTACAAATAAAAAACGATGATTAATATTCTTTAACCCATTCCGCTTGATAAGGCGCTAAATCTTCGATATTGAATTTCTGTTGTAATGTTAGTAAATCATTCTGATTTTTAGTGAGGTCATCGAGTGTGATGGTGTTGTTGTCTAATTCAAAAACATGCCTAGAGGCACGGTAGCTGAAATCTAAAATTGCCATGGCTCGTGCATCGCCTGCGGCTGCAGCTTCCTTGATTTTTCGCTGCTTTCGATAGATACGGTTCAGCTCAGCTTTTACTTTACGCATATACACCGCTTCGTAAAGAAAGGGGTGTTGTTTGTAAGCAGTGAGTATTTTCGCTAGCAAAAGAGCAGCGATGATGACTCCCGCTATATTCCAATGTAGGTTTTCTCCTTCAGGGCCTCCCCAAAAATGGATGAGTAGGGAGGATACCGTTAAAGATACGGCGAGCATGAAAATGCAGATAGCAATAAATGTGATTTTTATATGCTTGTTGTAACGGGCTTTATCAATATCTTCCAACTGCATTGGTTTAGTAATTCCGGTTTATGTGTGAATGAAGTGGGCAGAAATAAAACAGGTAGCAATGTTATACAAGTATAAAGTAAAGCATTTATACACAGGTACTTATTTGATTATTTGTATTTATTGGCAGCGCATTATTGTGAATATAGCAAGCGATGTCCCGCTTTTGTGAAAGTGGCGAAGCATTGCAATTGTTAACGAAACAGGATTAAAGCAGTGTACGCTAGTACCTTCTAAGGCGTTTATTAACCTTAAAAGGTAGCATAGGAGTGAGCCTAGAACGCTTTGACTGTAGATTTAAGATCTAATATGAGTTCGCTTAAGTCTTTAGATGCGTCGGCAGTTTTACCCGCAGCAGCTAGGTTGTTAGAAGAAATATTCCTGATATTGTGAATATTACGATTGACCTCTTCTGACACTGCACTTTGTTCTTCTGAAGCTGCTGCTACTTGAGTGCTTCGATCAGAAATTTCTACCATGGCCATATTGGCTTTTTGGAAAGCATCTCCTGCTTCTTCAGCGCATTGAATATTGGTAGCCGCATGTCGGTGACAGCGCTCCATGGCTTGTGCAGTAAGGTCTACTTTGTCCTGGATAGATTCAACGGTTTGTCTTATTTCGCTCGTTGACTGTTGAGTGCGTTGTGCCAGTACGCGGACTTCATCTGCGACAACAGAAAAACCTCGGCCTTGCTCTCCTGCCCGTGCAGCCTCAATGGCAGCATTAAGTGCTAAGAGGTTGGTTTGGTCAGCAATGCCGTTAATAATGTTTACAACATCTTCAATTGAGATGGCTTCTTTCTTTAATTCTAAAGATGCATGGCTAGCGTTTTGTACATCTTCTACAAGTAGCTGGATACCAGATACCATTTCTTCCACTTTGCTTTTTCCAGTTTTAGCCAGTGCCGCTGTTTTTTTCGTGGCTTCTGATGTTTGCGCCGTATTTTTGGCAACTTCATGTGCGGTTGATGACATCTGGTTAGCGGCCGTTGCTAACATATCGCTTTCTTGGTCCTGTTGCTCAATACCTGATGTGGTTTGGTCGATAGACTCATTGGTATGCTGCATGACATCTGCCAGTGTGTTGATGCTGTCTTCTACTCGTCCTATCACTGTTCTTAAGCGGGCCCTCATCATTAATAGTGATAACTCCACCGCTCCAGACTCATTCATATTGTCTGTCATTACCCACTGGGCAAGCTTATTGTCATAAACTTCGTCGGCGAAGGAGGATGCTTTTCTGAAAGGCGTAGTGAACCAGGCAATGCTTATAACTAGCATTAATGCTAAAACTATAATCAGAGAATGTTGTAAAAGTGCTGCTATAGGTGCGAAGTGGGTGATGACTAATAGGGCTGCTAAGATACTTGTAATAATTGTGAGTTTGTTAGCCGTATTGGTGCGTTGTATTTTGATATTAGGATTGTTGTTGATTTTGGCATATACGCTTTCAGCGTGTGCTATTTTTTCATCTGTAGGGCGTGTGCGTACAGACTGATAGCCAATTTTTTTGCCGTTGATATCAAAAAGCGGCATAACGTAAGCTTGTACCCAATAATGCTCTTTGTTTTTACAAAGGTTCTTAACCATGCCCATCCAAGGTTGGTCATTTTTTAGGTGTGCCCATAGATCGGCAAAAGCAGCAGGTGGCATATCTGGATGTCTTACCATACTGTGAGGTTGACCGATTAGCTCTTCAGAAGAGTAGCCAGAAACTTCACAGAATTCGGGGTTGGCATAAATAATATGTCCACGTAAATCGGTTGTTGAAATTAACCTTACATCATTTGAAAATTTACGTTCAATGCTGGCCATTTTCTCTGCTTCCTTTAGAGATTTTTCTGGGTGTGCTGAGGTGCTTAAAGTTCAGAGTAATACTGCTATGTACGATAAGTACGATAAGTACGATAAGTACGATAAGTACGATAAGTACGATAAGTACGATAAGTACGATAAGTACGATAAGTACGATAAGTACGATAAGTACGATAAGTACGATAAGTACGATAAGTACGATAAGTACGATAAGTACGATAAGTACTATACGTGCAATGCTGCGGTGCAGCAATCATATATTCCGTTGCTTATGTATCTTGGCTGAACAATGCGCTTATTGTAGTCATTAATTATAGATTATGTATTAAATAACTAAAGATTAAGAAAATGAGCGCTAAACGCGCATGCTTTGAGCGGGTGAGGTTCCCCATGAACTTGGCTAAAGTCTACAGAAGAAAGGTTAAAAGCCGTTTGTCTTTAGCTATCCACTATTGCGCGGTATTTATATGTTAAGTCAGTTAGAGATAGTGGTTTATCAAAATAGTAGCCCTGAGCAATATGGCAGTGGTAATTGCTTAGTTTAGCGAGTTGTTCAGCGGTCTCAACACCTTCCGCTACCATCGTGAGTCGGTATGACTCACCAATAGCAATGATGGCTCTCACCAAATTATCGCTTTCACTATTAGTTAATAACTTATTCACAAATGAGCGGTCTATTTTTATTTCATTGATGGGTAAATTGCTTAAGTAGCTGAGTGATGAGTACCCTGTACCAAAGTCATCTAAAGATAGGTTGAAACCATGATCCCTTAACTGCTTCAATATTGGAGATACATAGGTTAAGTCTTCAATGAGAAGGTTCTCAGTTATTTCTAAAGTAATCAATTGATTATCTATATTGTGTTTTGACACAGTAGCAACGAGACTTTCCACGAATTGGGGTGCATTTAACTGCCGTGGAGAAAGATTCACAGAAAGAGCAATAGTGTGATCTTGATCGAGATTGAAATAGCTAATGTCTGCTAAGGATTGCTCTAATACGAACATGCCTATTTCATGAATGAGCCCCGTATCTTCGGCAATACCAATAAAGTCTACGGGGGAGATATGCCCTAGCTGCTCACTGTGCCAGCGCACGAGTGCCTCTACACCATGTATCTCACCACTTTGGATCATAATTTGTGGTTGGTAAACCACGCTGATTTCGTTTCTTTTCAATGCTAGCCGCAGTGCGGACTCTATTTTTAGGTCCTTATGTACTTGTTGGTTGATCTGGGGATTAAAAAACAGAACCCCTCCCTTTTGTCGTTCCTTAGACTTGTACAGTACGATATCGGATTTGCTAATCAGTTTTTCTGGGTCATCACCATCATCGGGGTACATAGTCACACCAATGCTACAACTGGAATGAATGACTTTTCCCGCAATAGAAAATGAGTTTCTAAAAATACTCTGAATGCGCTCTACTTTTTTCTCAGCTGCTCTTAAATCTTGTAACTCAGGAAAGCAAAAAATAAACTCATCACCACCAAATCGGGTAATACTGTCGCCTGTTTGTAAGATGCTTTCAAATTCATGACTAAGCGCTTGAAGTAATTTGTCGCCGATAGAATGCCCATAAAGGTCGTTGATTTTCTTGAAGTCATCAAGATCAACAAACATTAAAGCAAACTGAGTGTTGTTAAGTTTTGAACGTTCGATACCTTGTGTAATTCGTTCTTTCAATAATAGGCGGTTTGGCAATTGAGTAAGAGCGTCATGGTGGGCAACATAGTGAAGCTGATCTTTGGTGCGCTGCAATTCATCAATATTGCTGCTGATGTGTTGTTGAAACTTATCGAACCTTCTAGAAATACTGCGGCCTAAATAAACTAATACCAAAATTAGAATGAGTGTAGCTAAAAAACTGAGTAATAAGATTTTCTGTAGTTCATCCTTATTTTGGTCGCGAACAATGGCTTCTCGCTTCATTAAGTAGTTTTCGACTTCTTTAATATACACGCCAGTGCCAATAACCCAGTTCCAGTCTGTAATCCCTTTTACATAGCTAATTTTTTTAGCAGGCAGGCCTGTTGTGGGCATAACTGAACCAATGTATTGAACATAATCACCACCTTGCTGTGCTGTATTAATGATTTTCCTAACAAAGGGGAAGCCATTAGCCCCTCTTCCATCGAGGTTGTTTGTACCCACAAGTGACTTTTTGAAATGTGACAGGTAGTTACCTTGGTAATCAATCACAAAAACATAGCCATTATCGCCGTAGCGGATATTACTGATCCTTTTTAGTAGTCGTGCTTTGATATCATTTTCAACATCGACAAGGTATTCACCTGTACCTATGAACCAGTCATAAGGAGCAAAATACTTTCCAAAGCCTATTTTCTCGAATTGATGATTTTTATCTTGAGGCTTAACAAACCACCAATGATAAAAGCTTTCGCCATTGGTTTTAACTAACTCTCCCATCTCCCGGACGATATAACGGCCTCTTATATCTTTCAGGTCCCATTTTGATGTGCCTTCCATCTGAGGGAGTAGAGGGTGCATCACATTGATGCCATTAGTTTTATAGATAAAGAAGTAGCCACGGCCACCATTGAAGGAGATTCGGCGTAAGCTGTCAGTTATTAGTTGGGTTACTTCTGCTTCTGGTTTATCTTGATTTTGTTGATAAATGCTTTCAGTAATTGCATAAGCTTCATTAACACGTTGCTTAATGTCATTTTTAAGGGTGTTTTTAGTTTGGTTTTTCTCGAACTGGATATCTTGAAAAACTTGATCGATCTGGCTTTTAGCAACTGCTTTTTGAAGAGCCATAAAGTTATCGCGTAGCGAGGCGATATCACTTTTTGCTTTCGTATGATTGTTATAAATGATGATAGTACTAAGCAATATGATAAAAACCCCAACGACCAGAACTGGAGCCACTTTGATAAGACGGATAAGTTTCTGATCGGATATTATTTTCATCGTTCTAATAGGGTTCCAGCATCACTCAAAATTGTCTGCGCTACTAACACGCAAAAACGTATAACTAGCATGTAATAAAAAGCATCCGATGCTTCTTTGACTATAGACTAGGTTATAAGAATTCACATTGAGATAACTCGCACTATTTTTAGGTATTTGCAGGAATACCTATTCTTGAACAATAGGTTAGGTTTTATTAGGACGGTGTTGTGTATGCTCGGGTGCTTCGGGCTATTAGCGAGAGTGGGCTAGACTCTGCATATTAAAAAGCTGAGTCTAGCTGATTTTTTTATTTAAATTGAACATCCTTGACTATTACACACATTGGTGTTTTTCTTCGAGATAACCGTCGGTTGATTAGATTCACTTCTAGCCCAATTGAGAGCGGTTTGAAGTTCTTCCAAAGGAGCGTATCCAGCAGCGAGACTGTAGGCACGTTTTTGATGTTGATAAATAAGAGCAGGAAACCCTTGAACGCCCATTTTGTTAGCCAGAGCGTATTCATTGTGAGTTGCTTCAAGACTAGTAGGATCATTGAAAGATGCTATAAAGCTGCCTTTCTCAATACCCGATTGTTCAGCTATTGATGATAAGTTGTCAGTGATATTCGGGTTGATACCGTCAATAAACACAGCGCGTTGTAGGGCGTGGATAAATTGGCGCATGTGGGTTTCATCTGTGAGGGATTTGACTACCACCGATGCCCTTGCGCTAGGCTCTGTGTCGTATCGAAACCCCTGAGTCTCTAAAAGCGACCAAAAAGATTTACTAAACACTTGCCCCGTTTTGGCCGTTACATGTTGAGCTGCGTTTTTTAAGTATTCACGAAATTCTATATCAGTCACTCTTGCTCGTGAGTCAGGAAAAAGACCGCCGTTGATTGTGATACAGTTAAGCTCATCGGGTAGGTTGTTATAAAAAGAATCTAATGCAGGAGCCATTCCGTAGCACCAAAGGCAGAGCGGGTCTGTAACATATATCAGCTGAGATGGAGTCATGATTGCCTCTTAGTAAATAGCTTATGTGTTGGATAGGGAGTGAGTTAAAAACTGGTTTAAGAATATCTGCGTAGAGTTGTTTGAGCGTTTATAAAACTAACGCTAGGGAAGGTAATGAGATAACTGAATGAGCCAAAATTTTTTATATTGGCTCATCATAGCTAAATTCCTTCAATCATATTCTGGCAAAGGTTGGTTCATTTGCTTACCTATTCCTCTGGCCATCATCAACATGAATGCCAAGCCGCGACGAACTTCAGGGTCTTTGGCGGTTTTTAGAAGCGACCATAGAGTAGGAGGCTCCTCCATTTGTCGAACTTCATTTCCAGCCATACGCACGATGTTGCCAGCAGTCCAAGCACCACCAATGACCTCTTCATAGCTTTTGCAAAGCTTCTCAATCATATAGTCGTCGGTCATATCAACAACATCAGCGGTGACTGACATAAGGTCAACAATCCTGTTGAGCCGACGGCCTGCTAATAGAGGCTCTAGCTTTTGAATTAATTCCACCAATCCTTCCTGTGCGTCAGGGTTAGTAAGAAGGTTGTTAGTGTTAGTTATATCTTCGATATTTTCATTTTGGGTGTTCATTTTTTGTCTCCGTCAATCACTTAAACCAAACCGCGAGCTACAGACCAATAGACGCCTCTATTAAAGCTTTTGCGCATGAGTCCACCGAGTTTATTAGGAGGTGTTGGCTGAACGTCTGAAGAGTAGTCATACCAAAGTGGCATGCCATCTTCTAGGCCCATTTGTGCAATTGCGACCACTCGTCCATCGTATTGATCGCATAGTCGTCCTAAGCGGATATGTGAGGCAATGTTATTGACGATGACTGGTGATTGGCTATGACAAGAGCCGCCGGCTTTGCTGACGGGAAGGTCGACAGTATCACCCAGTACAAATACATTATTTAAACCATAAACTTCCATGGTTTCATGGTCTGTTGGTAGCCAGCCTTCATTATTTTGAGCTTGAGATACGCCTGAATTAATCACCGCATCAACGGCGCGGATAGGCGGAGTAGCCATCAAAATGTCGAAGTTTTCTTCTTTGCCTTCATGTGAGTATGCAATTTTCTTATCAGGGTCAACGTGAGATAGAGAAAAGCCGTGTTGATATTTAATATCACGCTGCTCAAAAATTGTGGGTAGAACCTCACATGTATCTTTTTGCATAAATAAGCAATTGCGTAGCAGCTGAGAGACGGTAGGATAAGTATAAACAATTTCTACTTTGTCTCTAACGCCTCTTTTACGTAATAAATCATCGAGCATTAATGTGGTCTCGATCGGCGCAATACCACATTGATGGGGTACATTAGGTGTCTGAGGAAAGTTAACAGTAACAAAAATTCGACCTTTTTTAATTGTTGTTAATTTCTCAGCTAAGGCTTTAGCAGGCGCATATTGGTAAAAGTGATCGCCAGCTTCTTTTAGCCCTTCGATTCTTTCTGGTGCGGGTAGACAACCTGTAGATATTACTAAGTAATCGTAATCGTAGAATTTTCCGCTGGAGCAGCGCACCCTGTTTGCATTGAACTCAAAAGATTCAACCTCGTCGACAATGAAGTTAATTTCGGGTCTTAACAGGCTCTGCTGTGGGCGACGCAATTCATCTTTAAAAAACTTATTAAAGGCAACGTACATAAATGCAGGTTTGTAGTAGTGCCATGGCGAGTTTGAAAGTAGAGAGACCTCAACTTTGTTTCTGCTTATCTCTGGGTAGAGTTTGCTTACAAGATGGTTAGCGGTCATGGTGCCGCCAATACCTCCTCCAATAACGAGAATGCGTTTTTTCATGCTGCGTACTCCATTTTATATTTTTTATTGATGGCAACGGTTGAATGTGAATACAACTAAAACAAAACGAACGTTCATTCTGTTTGGTGGATATAAAAAAGCACTCGAAAAGCGCTTTTTATACAAAACAGAACGAATATTCGTTTTTAATGTTATGTTAGAAAAAATTACGGGTCAAGCCCGCCCCAAGTGTTCACCCATAGATCATCTAACATGTCGGGAAGTGGCACTTCTATGACATTATCAAGGCGTAGACAGATCATTCTGATAGCACCACCATAAACAATCATGGCTGCTACAAGAGGGTCCATTTCACGAATTTCTTTGCTTTCAATACCTTGAAATACGAAGGATCTCATGCGCACAAAAGCGGAAGCTGAGCAAATAGACTTCTCATTTGGGAGAAACTCTTTGTGGCGAGCATGAATGATAAACTGCATCACCTCCGGCTCCTTTTCTGTTAAATCAAACAATGTTCGAATAATGGCATAGCTGCGTTCTTTCGCCGTTTGAAAAGAGGCTTCAATGTGGTCTATAAGTACATTCATGTGCTCAAGCAAGTGATTATATAAAGCCCTCGCGATGCCTTCTTTATCTTTAAAATGATGGTAAATGAAACCGATAGAAACTTGAGCGTGCTCCGCAATGTCGTGCACAGATGTTTTAAAAAAGCCTTTAGCGGTGAAGAGGTGTAAAGCGGTTGTGAGGGTTTGTGCGTTACGAAGCGGTAGTTCATTAAAGAAAACGGATTGTACAGGTGCGGTCATCGTTGTTCCATATACACTTTAAACGTAGCAATAATTGATAGTGCAAGATTGTAGCATGCTTTCCTTGTGTTGATCTGCTGTCCAATACCCACATATCATACAAAACGACTATGTTATGTGAGCATTAAAATAGCAAAATGAGTTAGATATATAATTAGAAATTGAATATTTTGTCTGAGCTGCTTATCAATGATGAGTCATGGCTGTTGATGATGACAAGCTTTCCTGCCCAGTGTTGATGTAGTTTGTTGAGTATGCGTGTTGCTCGTGGCTGGTCAATACCAGCCGTAGGCTCGTCTAATAATAATATACGGCTATCTTGGAGTAGCAATCGCGCAATACCGAGCCGCTTTAACTCCCCTCCCGATGGCATGCGCTCACCATGGCCAAGCCAGGTGTTGAGCCCGTCGGGCAACTGTTGTAGCCAATCATCTAGTTCTACCAGCGTAAGTGCTTTAATCAGGGCTTCATCAGTATGAGTCTGGTGCAAGCAGAGGTTGTATCGCACAGTACCACGTAAAAGGTCGATTTTTTGAGGCATGCTGTTGATTTGCTCAGCATGACTACCGTGAATATTTATATTTCCAGAGCTAGGTGTAAGGCGTCCTGTTAGCAAGTGCTGCAATGTTGTTTTTCCATGCCCGCTAGGCGCTGTTAACCAATACCAATGGGGAGCGGTTAGTGTGCCGCTGAGCTGCGAAATGACTGCTGGAGTTTGTTGAGGGTATTGATAGTTTAGATTAGAGAATTGTACTGAAATATTTTGTGTATCAATAAATTGCCTAGACCCATATTCACTCTCAGGTTGGGCGTGAGAGGGAGAAAGGTTATCAATTCTTTCTAGCGCGGCGTACCCCAGCCCAAAATTTGCCAATGCACTGGTGCCGTTTAAGATGATTTCTTGTGTGCCCAGCGTCAATAACAGCAACATAAATAGTTGGGAACCTTCAATTTGTGCTGCTGATAAAGCGAGCAGCCCTTGCCAGAGAACAACGAGCGTGAGTATGGCTAAAATGGCTTGATTGATTGAAAGTACGGCTTCTCGGGCAAGGCTGGTTTGTTTTTCGGTAGAGTCGGCAATACTTGCTTGATCCAGTAGCGCAGAGCCTGTTTTTTCAAGGCGCTGATGCAGGATGAGTAAGCGTAGGTTATTGAATATAGAGCTTGCGGTGCTCCATTGTAGGTTACGTTCTCGATGGAGTTTGTTTTGCGGTGCCAGTACTTTACGCAGGTATAGCCAAGGCATGAATAAGATTGAGGTGAGTACTAATGGCACTAACCAAATACCGCTATTAGGTAAAAAAACAGCCATGGCGAAAAGATACAGCAGACAACACAAGAGCATCACCAAGCCTGGAACGAGTGCTGACAAATACAGTGCCTCGGCATGTTTAATATCTTCTAATAAGCGACTGCTGGTTTCGTGGCTATTGAGTGGGTTTTCTTGCCAGTTTTGCTTGGCTATTGTTTTGAACAGTTCTGCTCTGAGCTTGGATATCACACGTAACGTCGCTTCATGAGTTGTGACTCGTTCGCCATAACGGCCCACGGTACGTGTTATCGATAAGCCCCTGACAATAGCGCCCGGAGCAAAGTAGTTAAAGCTGTGGGCTCCTGCGATACTCAACCCTGCCAATGCTGTGGCGCTAATAAACCAACCTGATACTGCCAGCAGTGCAATCCCTGCGATAGCGGTAATGGTTGCCAGTAATAGTCCAATAACGGCCATTGAACGTTGTTCCCACAATAAGCTGAAATAGCGTGCTACTAACCTAGGCATCAGTGGCTTCCTCTTTACTATGTAGGGTGATGACTTGCTGAAAAAATGCCGTATCACTGATGCGGTGGCTTGCCATGATTAGCATGCCTCCTTGCTGGGTAAATTGTTGCAGAGCTTTTAAAAACAGGTCGGCGGTATCGTCATCCAAGTTGGCTGTCGGCTCATCCAGTAAGAGCAGGTCTGGCTGGTGCAAAAATATACGTGCCAACGCAATACGCTGCGCCTGTCCTCCTGATAAGTAACCGCCGCTGTCACTGATCTGATAATCCAGCTGCTTAGGAAGCCCTCTTACCAGAGCACCAGCTTGTGCCGCCTCTAGAGCGTCAAATAACTGTTCATCAGTAAATGCTCTGCCCAGACAAAGGTTGTGACGAACGCTGTCAAACAACAATTCTGGTTGCTGTGCCATATAGCCTATTCTGCTTTGCCATGACGCATGATTAAAAACGTCGCTAGCCTGCTGATTTATGAGCAGTTGGCCTGCTGCTATCGGTAAAAAACCCGCTAACGTATCCAGCAAGGTGCTTTTTCCTATACCAGAAGGGCCGCGTAATAGAACACTTTGTCCGGGTGTTAGCGTTAGGTTAAGCGGTTTATTAAGGAGTTGGCCGTGTCGTGCTGCTTGTAAGTTGCGAAGCGTAATGATGTGGATTTGTATTGGTAAACTTTTATGGTGGCTGTCTGTAAGTGGATGTTTTGCAGGGGTATTGTTGTTAGACGGATTATTGCTAAATAAACGCAACAAGTGCTCAGCGACACTCATGGCATCGGCGCGGGCATGGTATAGTGTACCTAAGCGGCGAAGTGGTAAGTAAAATTCGGGCGCTAGCATCAGCAAAAATATACCGTGCCCAAGTGATATCTCGCCACTCCAAGTACCTATTTGATACTTCCCAAGAAACAATAACCCTAGATAGACTGCGACCAGAGCGACGCTAATAGCACTAAAGAACTCAAGTAACGTCCCTGATAAGAACGCTAATCGTAGCACTTGCATAGTAGAGCGTCGGTAAGACTCGGAATGCTCATAGACACTCTGTTGTTCGTGAGCTGTTGCCCTGGCTAGCTGCAGAGCGTTGAGCCCTTTTATGCGATCAGCAAGTAAGTTTCCTAGACGGTTGAGTTGTGTCAGGCTTCGTTGGCTGGCCTCTGCTGCTTTATGGCCGGCGATGATCATAAATAATGGAACCAATGGCGCTGTCAGTGCAAAAATGAGCGGCACTAGCCAGTTAATGCTGCTGCAAGCAATGATAATTAACAAAGGAGCCAGTACGGCGAGTCGTTGCTGCGGGAGAAACTCTGCAAAGTAGTCTCGAGTGCTATCAATTTCAGTACTGATTAAGCTGCTTAGCTCAGCAGCACTAAAGGCCGGAAATAAGTGAATGTGATGTTGTTGGCAATGTTTAAATGTAGCTGTGCGTAAGGCATTACGTATTTTTCCGCTGGCTTTATCGGCCAACCGAGATTGAACGAGTGGCAAAAGCGCTTTAATACTGAGTACTAATGTTAATAGCCACCACCAGTGAGTTTGCTGCCAAATGCTTTGTTGCAGGTAAACCGCACTATTAATGAGTAGCGCAATGATGGTGGCAAAAACAATAGTGCATAAAGTTTGGATCATGCCGATGCAGGTGAGCCAAAAGCTCTCGTGGTACGCGATCTTGCCAGCGTTACGCAATAGCGTTTTTGCATCAGGGCTGTCACATAAAAGTGCTGTGCTGTTCTTCATATAAAATGGCTCTTATGTAGATATTCTCTTCGTAGGATCGCTAATACAAGCTGATCAGCACGGCTACTTTGCAAGCTAGGGCAAGATTTCTGGTAGAACGTTATGTTTTTTGTCATTATCGTCATACATAAGACAAAATTGACGGGGCACGATTATGACCAATGCTAGCTGGTTGGAAACAATGCGCAATGTATTGGATAGCTATAACGACCCTGCGGTTTTGGTGGATGCTGATTACAACGTGGTGGCTACTAATAGCAACTATGATTTTCGCTTTGGTGAGCTGGATGGTCGTGGCCCTGCAAAATGTTATTACCTCTCGCATGGTTACCAGCGCCCTTGCGATTTGGAGGGTGAAACATGCCCAATGCAAGAAGCGCGCGATACCGGTAAGCGTGCCAGTGTGCTGCATATTCATAATACGCCTCAAGGAAAAGAGCATGTTGGGATAGAGACTATCCCGATTGTTGATGAAGAGCAGCGTGCTTACTTCATCGAAGTTATGAAACCGATTCTTGAGGTGAGTGCTGAGCCCATTGCCAATAAGATGATTGGGCGTAGTAAAGCTTTTAACGGGCTGGTTGATTTGATTCAGCGCGTGGGTAAAACCAACACTAATGTTCTTTTGATGGGCGCTTCGGGAACGGGTAAAGAGTTGGCTGCTCAAGCCATTCACTCGGCAAGTCCTCGAGCAAACAAGCCATTTGTCACTGTTGAGTGTTCTGGTTTGACAGACACTCTGTTTGAAAGTGAGCTGTTTGGTCATATGAAGGGTGCTTTTACAGGTGCTACGTACACACGAACAGGGCTGGTGAAGTCGGCTCATGGTGGCACCTTGTTTCTTGATGAGGTTGGAGATGTGCCTCTGCATCTTCAAGTTAAGCTGCTGCGCTTGATTGAAACTAAAACTTTTCGCCCAGTGGGGGACAGTAAGCCGACAGCCGCTGACTTCAGGCTGGTATGTGCCACGCATAAAGATTTGCTGGATATGGTTGAACAAGGCGAATTTCGTGAAGACCTTTATCACCGAATCAGTACTTTTCCTATTCGTTTGCCTGCACTGGCACAGCGAAAAGAAGACCTGCCATTGCTGGTAAAGAGCATTTTGTTGCGCATCGCTGAGAATCAACCTTTGAGTTTGACCGAAGCGGCGCAAGCGTTGCTTTCCCAGCAGGCGTTTAAGGGTAATATCCGGGAGCTGAAAAACATTCTTGAGCGTGCGGTTGTATTGCGTAATGATGATCAGATAGATGTGGATGTTATACAGCAAAGCTTGCACCTATTGCCGGTAAAAAATGTGACACGGCATGATGAAGTGGAGGCAACGTCAGAAAGCGCTTTTCAGCTTTTAGCTGAGAAGAAACTGAGCCTAGAGCAGTTAGAGCAAACATATTTACATACATTGTTACAAACATACCCGGATAAGGGGCTGGTGGCCGACATTGCCGGCTGTAGTTTGCGTACTTTGTATCGCAAATTGGAACCGTAAACGGGTAAGTGCCCGTTTACGGTTGTTTATGTACACGGCTTTATTCTTCATCTTCCATCTGGCTTTCTAACCACATGGCGTTAATAATGCCAAAACTGCAGGCGAGTAAAACCCCTAAAACCCAAGCGAAATACCACATGCTGTTCTCCTATTAATAAAATGAAATGCTGTTGCTTTCGATCGCTTCTGGTTCAACACGGCCCCACATTTTGTAGTAACTCCAAACGGTGTAAGCCAAAATCAGCGGCACAAAAAAGATCACCACCCACAGCATTATTTCTAACGTAAGCTGGCTAGATGTTGCGTCCCACAGGGTTAAACTACTGGCTAAGTCCAGCGATGATGGCATCAAGAAAGGAAACAGCGTAGTGCCTGCCAGTAAAATGATGGCCGTTATTGATAGCGCGCTACTTAGAAACGCCCAGCCGTAGAGTGCTAGTTTTGTTAATAAACTCGTTAACAAAGGTAAGACGACTGCGAAAGCGGGCAGTAACCAGAGTTGTGGATAAGTCGCAAAGTTTGCAAACCAGTCATCGGTGCGAGCTACCGTTTTACTTAATGGATTCGAGCTGGCATCGCTTATAACGGCACTACTAATTTCGTACCCGGGGATCGCCGTTACTAGCCAAACGCCAGCAAAGATAAGTAATAGGCTTAGCATTGGGGCAGTTAAGGCGGCGGTTGTTCTGGCGCGCATTTGTACCTCGCCTCCCGCGCGCATTTGTAACCAGGTAGCGCCATGTGAAATAAGCATGACCACACTGGTTAGGCCGCACAACAAAGCAAATGGATTGAGTAGTGCCCAAAAAGATCCACTATAAGTTGGGCGGGTAAATTCATCAAAGCTAAAAGGTACGCCTAGGAACAAGTTCCCAAAGGCTACGCCAAACACTAAAGCGGGTACAAAAGAACCTATACACAGGCCACGGTCCCAATTGTTACGCCAGCGCTGACTAGGCATTTTACTGCGATATTCAAAGCCAATGGGGCGAAAAAACAGTGCAAATAATACCAATAGCATTGCCCAGTAGAAGCCAGAAAATGCTGTGGCATAGACAAGTGGCCAGGCTGCAAAAAGCGCACCGCCGGCTGTCACGAACCATACTTGGTTACCGTCCCAGTGTGGCGCTATGGTGTTGATAATGACACGGCGTTCTGTATCCGTTTTACCGAGCAAAGGTAGCAACATGGCTGCGCCCAGATCAAAACCGTCGGTAACAGCAAAACCAATCAGTAAGACGCCAACAAGTAGCCACCACACTAGTCGCAGAGTTTCGTAATCAAACATGCTGCAGTCCTCCCTGCTGTTCGTTGTCGTAACGGCCGGTTTCTAATGCACTTGGGCCTTTGCGGATATACTTCATCATTAGGTAAACTTCGATAACTAGAAATAGTGAGTAGAGGCTGGCAAAGCCTGCGATGCTCATCCATAAATCGGCTTCAGTGAGGTTTGATGTGGCTACGTAGGTCGGTAGAATTTCACCAATAGCCCAAGGTTGGCGGCCAAACTCAGCGATAAACCAGCCCGTTTCAATCGCAATCCACGGTAGAGGCAGGCTGAAAAGGCAGAGCTTTAATAACCATGGAGTCTTGTGCTCACGACGACGCGCTGTGTAGTAAAACGCAGTGGCAAAGGTTAGCAGCATGATAAAACCGGAAGCCACCATAATACGGAAGGTCCAAAAGATCGGTGCCACCTGTGGAATAGTGTCCCGGGCCGCTGCTTTGATCTGTTCTTCGTTTGCATCAACAACATTTTCGGTAAAGCGCTTCAATAGCAAGCCATAGCCGAGATCATCACTTACGGCGCTAAATGCGGCACGGTTTTCTGCATTGTCTTCACCATTTCGTAGTTTCTGTAGCAAACCATAGGCGATCATTCCGTTACGAATGCGTACTTCACTGGCAGTGATTAAATCTTTGATCCCAGTGACTTCTGTATCAGTTGAACGGGTGGCTATCAGACCGAGCAAATAGGGAATACGCACCGCGTAATCTGTAGTTTGGTTTTCTTGATCGGGCAATCCAATCAACGTAAAGGCAGCAGGCGCCGGGTGTGTTTCCCATTCAGATTCGATGGCCGCTAATTTTACTTTCTGTACATCGCCTACTTCATAGCCACTTTCATCGCCCAGAATGATGACCGATATGATAGAGGCTAGGCCAAAGGCTGAGGCAATCGCAAAGGAGCGTCTTGCAAAGCCTACGTCTTTATTGAGTAGTAGGTAGAGAGCGCTAATCGACAACACAAACATGGCACCGGTCACATAGCCTGCTGAAACGGTATGTACAAACTTGACCTGCGCAACCGGATTAAAAATCACCTCTGTAAAGCTGTCCATCTCCATGCGCATGGTTTCGAAATTGAAATAAGCACCGACCGGGTTTTGCATCCAGCCATTAGCAATAAGAATCCACAAGGCAGAGAAGTTTGAGCCGATAGCAACTAGCCAGGTTACTGAAAGATGCTGCACCCGAGAGAGGCGGTCCCAACCGAAGAAGAATAAGCCGATAAAGGTCGACTCTAAAAAGAAAGCCATTAGCCCTTCTATGGCCAGTGGTGCACCAAAAACATCACCCACATAATGTGAGTAATAGGCCCAATTCGTACCAAATTGAAACTCCATAGTCAGGCCTGTTGTCACGCCTAATGCGAAGTTGATACCAAAGAGCTTCCCCCAAAAACGGGTCATGTCTTTGTAAATTTGCTTGTTGGTCATCACGTAAACGGACTCCATGATGGCCAACATGAATGACAACCCTAAAGTCAGGGGGACAAATAAAAAGTGATACAGCGCCGTTAGGGCAAACTGCCAGCGGGATAGCTCCACAACTGTTTCGGAAACCATAAACCACGACCTTTGTTAAATGTAAAACCGGCTTATGCCGGAAGTAATGAACAATAAGCTGAGTAACTTACTCAGGTATTAGCACAAGCTATGCCAGGTTTTTATCTACACAAAAGTGCTTAAAAGCCTGCTAATAATGGCTTATTGATAGCAGGAACATAGATTTTTGATATTCACGATGTAAGTTTTGTCATTTATTGACAAAAGTGACAAATGAGTAAAAGTTTTTACGAACAGCTAAATAGGTGTGTAGCCTTCAAGCATTACGTCGTAAACAGGCCTTATTAATGACTTTTCCATTACCCAAGCCAGTTGGCTTTTTTCCAAAGGGTCAACAACTTCAAAAGGTAGTGCGGTGACAGGCTGCATGCTGTAATCGAACTCCCAAAGCATCGCGTGTCCGACATCAAGAATCATTGGGCAGGAGGTGTAGCCATTCCACCGGGCAGTCACTTTTTCTTCACGCAAGAGTGATAAGAGGTTTTTTGCAACAACAGGGAGTTGTGCTTTCACTGACGCAGCAGTTTTTCCTATGGGAGTGCCAACCGTGTCACCTAAACCGAAAACGTTGTGATAGCGTTTGTGTTGCAAGCTGTATTGATCGACCTCAAGGTAGCCTTTGAACCTGTCGTTGTCTGCCAGTGCGGAATTACGCACAACAGGAATAGGCGACATGGGAGGTACAATATGTATGAAGTTCCACGGTTGCTGGGCTTGGGTGCCATCGGGCGTTGAAAACCATGCTTTCTGACTCTGGGTGTCAATTGCTTTAAGCTCGTGTTGGTAGTGCGCAGTTATTTGCCTTTCTTGCCAGATATCTTGAAGACGTTTGTTAAATACTTTGACGGCAAACAGGCTGTTTTCGGCGGTCATGTAATGAACGTTAAACTGCTCTCTTTTACCCCCTTTACGAACGAAATACTCTACTAAATTAGCTGCTTTCATCGGAGCGCCAGCACACTTCATCGCACCATGTGGGCGGGTGAAAACGGCCTCTCCACCGTTTGATTGTGCAAATTTCAACGCTTGCTGGTGGCTAGCAACCCCTGCCTCAGGACTTAAATAAATGCTGGCAATACCATCCTTGCCTATCTGTTGGGTATCCAGGCCTTCTATTAAGTCGTAGCGTAGTTCTAAGCCGGTAGCGACAATGAGGTAGTCGTAGCTAAGAGCATCGTTTTTACTGGTACGCACCTGATTATGCTCAGGATCAAACTCACTAATTTCTGCGGTTATCCATTTTATATCAGAGTTTATGTATTGTTGGTTGCTGCTTACAACATCGGCTTGGGTCTTATAAGCCCCGGCTAACAAAAGCGTTTGCCCAGGTTGATACCAATGATACGGGCGAGGATCAACGACAGTTATGTGAGCACCTTTTAAGTACATTTGGAGTTTGTTGGCGATACCTATGCCAGCAGCACCACCTCCGGCGATGAGTATGCGGGCTTGAGTTTCTAATTTGCTTAGCTCCCAGCCTAAAATACCTGCAGCTGATGCGGCGCCAAGCGAAGCACCTGTTATAAGAAGATTGCGTCGGCTAATTGACATAATTGTTCACCCTTTAGGTTTGTGCAATAAAATGGGGTGTGAGTTGTTAGATTATTCACCCTAACTAAAAGACAAGCATGTGTTGTGCCATAAAATTGATTGTTATAGCTTGTTGATAATAATGATTTATTTTGTTTTTCAGGGGCTTGTGAATATATGTTCAGTAGATTTGAGCTAGAAATGACACAATTAATGCCAGTTATGACTAATGACAGTGAGTGCTGTTTTCTGAGTGAATTATTTCGATGAGGAGGGCTCTGTGATACAGAGCCCTTGTGGTGTTATCTATCTGTTCTGTATATTTTGGCAGGGTTTGGCTTGGCTTTCCAAGGAAGGCCTGCGTTTTGCCAACCATTTTTAATTCGTAGGCCGGATTTCTCTCCCTCTTTCACTTTTCCACCCTGAAAACCATTAATAACATAGTGGGCATTAGCAAAGCCGTTCTCTTTTAAAAATTTAGCACTGGGCAAACCGCGTTCACTTCCTGAGCGACACATGGTAATGATAGTGGCATTTTCATCCAGCCCTTGTGCTGTTAAGGCTGCCTTCACTTGAGAGATAAAGTCAGGGTTCTTATAAAGACGAAAGCGCTTTTTTTGTTTATCCCATTGTGAGCGGTCTACCATTAAGTAGGGGATGTTAAGGTCTACTTCGTCAGTAAAACCAATAAACATAATCTCTACTGGATCACGAACGTCGATAAATAGGACGTTCTCATTTTGTTTGATTAACGCTTGAGTGTCTTGTGGGTTAATGCCTATTTCATCGGCGCTTGCTAAGCCCAGTGGTGCAGCGAGTAACGTGGCGAGCACGGTGCGTATGATGATGCTTTTCATGATAAAACTCACTTTCAAACGGGTTAGAAGTTGTATACACGCACATTGCTTGACGACATCATGCTTGCCATTTGTGGCGGTGTAGCAACACTGACATCTTGACGTAAATCTTGTTTATTGTGGGTGCTATTTGGTAAGTAAAGAGCGCATACGCTGATATTACCGCCACTTTTTTGCAACTTAAGCATAAGCTGCTCTGGCGTGACATTACGTGGTTTTAAGGTTGTGCTTGTGGTGGTTTTCAGGGCTAAATCGCCAGCTTTATCACACAAAAGAACATCGACAGAGACTCCTTTTGCCTGCATTGCATTACCTAAAACCATCGCCATTCCTTGCGTTTGTAATGATGGGCTAGTGAGTATTATGAGCGCTTGATCTGCTTGCGTGGCGCTATCTTCTGCTTGTACTGCTGTGATAGATAAGGATCCGACAACTAGGCATGCTGCAGCAATGTGTTTGATTGATTTCATATCAGTTCTCACTATAAAGGGAAGGAGTAATAAATTAGATGATATTAAATTAGATTTATCTAATATATTGAATTAAAATAGATATGTAAAGAACATAAAGTGAAATGCTTATATGGCTAACAGGTTGGTGTAGGTTTTCTGTGTCAAAAGAAAAGGGTATGAAATGTACAAAAAAAGACCGCTCTCTGAGAAAGCGGCCAAAGGACTAGCTCTAAAGGACTGGTTTAAAAGAACCTAATTGACCGGTAACTAGATCATTTTTCGAACGTTATCAGTTGGAATATGTGGGATTTCTAGTTCATCCAGTGTTTTGTATTCAAACTCTGCGTTAATGGCTCTTACCCATTTGTG
The DNA here is from genome assembly GCF_000422765.1 of Neptunomonas japonica DSM 18939. Lineage (GTDB taxonomy): Bacteria > Pseudomonadota > Gammaproteobacteria > Pseudomonadales > Balneatricaceae > Neptunomonas > Neptunomonas japonica. The sequence goes on from NZ_AUGR01000002.1 coordinate 239,549, forward strand.
AGCGCGGGGTAACAATTGGCGGTCATCTGTTTGCATGCGCCCACGTGCAACTAGGATTCCCATATCTGCACCTAAATACGCATAATCACCGGCATTATAAACACGTATATAAAAAGCATCCTGACCGTCACTTACATTGTTCCAGTCGATGCTGTTACGGACAAAAGTGATATTGCCATCATCAAGCATACGCCAGATGCCTGATTGCGGCGCTTTTGTGATTGAGCGTACTTCATCGGTCGTGTGCTTGAGTACAAGTTGTGTCCAGCTGCCAAAGTCTGACCAGCGCTTTTGAATCTCATCAACATCAATTTCAAAGTCGACATCCATAAATTCAAGTAGATGAAACAGCATTAATGGTATGCCGCCATATTTTGATGTCACTAAGTTTGTAAGTGGGCTGGCACCACTGATGCGTGGGTTGATTTCACCTAGGTAGACTTCGCCATCATCGGTATCGACGAGGTAATCAAAGCAGAAGGTACCGCGATAACCTGTTTCGTAGAGCTTGTCTCCCATGGCTTTAACCATGCCGATGATCTTGTCGCGCTGTGCTCCTTCTAGGATCTCAGGGAAAATATCATTTCCACACCAGCCGCCTTTATAGGGTGTTAGTTCTTGATAACCTGTGATGTCTGTTTGTAATGGCCCAACCATGGTACCGCAACGTGTGGCAACAGCTTCAACTGTGCCCGGTATGTGATTGATGTACTTCATCACCTTTAGCGTTTCGCCAATAACCTTATCGGCTACTTTTTCCCAGTCAGCTTCGTTGCTAATGAAGTAGGTAGTTTTGCCGGAGTCGCCATAAGGGGTTTGTACAACGAGTTTCTCTCCAAGATTATTTTCAGCCGCTAAGGCACGCAGCTCTTGATAGCTTGATGCTTTAACATCAACAATGTTGGGAGCACTGGCAACGCCTGCTTCATTAGCGAGTTGAGTAGTGACAATTTTAGAGTCTAGGCGAGTACGTAGTTCTGCAGGAGGCAACGCAATATCAACCCCTAGCTTCTTGGCAATCTCTTCTGTTTTTTCATCGAACATAACGGTAAGTATTTTGCCTTTACCGCCGTTTCTCTGAAATAGGTCGACAGATTCTTTATGGCTTAATAGGTAATTAACCATATCTTCCATCGACTGAAATTCTCTTTCAGTATTCTGTTCCGGGTTGGTAACGCGAAAGTGACCGCCATCAAACGAGTCGAAATGGGTAATATATTTAAACCCCTGAACCCACTGTCCCAAGCCAAGAATGTTATAGGCAGTAGGTGAAACGAAGTAAATAGGTGTGGTGTTCTTACGGAAAAAACGATAAATATCGGATAAACCGCGAAGCTTTTCTGGCGTACTCATAATTTCGTCCTCATTATTATTATCTTTTGCATCGGTTGTGTTTTCTTCCAGTTTTCTTTCATCTCTTTTTGAGAAAATAGATCTGAAAATATAGGTCGGTAGTGATGTTATTTTTGTTATTAAAGAGGTCATTCAGCTCCAGCAGTGTTCTTTAATTTTTTTAAAAAGTAGGGGCTTAGCTTACTAGGCATACTTTATATCCAGTGTTTGTTCAGGGAAATGGTCGAATGTTAGGTTTAGCATGTGTTGCGGCCAAATGTAGCTAACATGCCCAGCTGCTGGCTTATACACTACTGTGTACAAAGTCCCTGACTCATTACTGTCGTGCGGACGGTATAGCGGCGGGTGTAAAAACTGTGTGACAGTATTTGTTAAAGAGGTTTCATGGTTGGCATTAATCCAGTTAAGTGCATCTAATCTGGTACCTGAGTCTTTAAGAAACAGCGGCTTACCTATTTCAATAGGGTCTTGGTGGTTAGTAGATGTCATTTCCTGAGTAACCGATGGCTTCCTATCTGGCGCGATCATCACAGTGGCATGATTGCCGTGTTTGTCGAGCAAGGCAATGTTGTAGTCCAGATGTACAGGCACTCTTTTCAGAACGGCAACGGCATCCTCAATTGTGAGGCAGGTTTCCAAAATGTATCGAACGACAAGCGTAATAGCAAAGCCTTTTCCTTCGATTAAACGGCCACCGTAATTGATAGAAACCGCTAGGCCTGCATCGTTAATACCGTCTAATACTCCCCATACGCAGTCCGCCATGGCTATTACCTGCTTGTCGAGCCATTTTGTACGGAAAATGGTGCCTTCGCATAAAAATGCAGGAAAATCGTAGTTGCGGATTAGTGCCGTTTGCTCCTTTTTATAGATAAGCTGGGAACAGGCGGAGTAGAAGGTTGGAGGGCAGTACAAGCTAAGAAATCTGGCTTGCAAGTCATCGCAATCTAATAGTTTGAGAATCTCCTGATAGACGGGAACAAGCTCTGGCATATGCTCTTGTAATGCAGATATACACTCTAAATAACTAGGGCGTGCTTCTTCCCCATCATCCAAGTACCAGGCCCGATAAGCTGGCCAGTTTTTGTTAAATAACTGGCCAAATTTCTTACCGATGGTTGCTTCATCGATCACGTCAAACTGCAGGTTTCTCACTAAGATACTATCTCCGTACGTGTTGCTTGGCTTATTGAACGTGCTGGCAATTGCATACTCATAGGGCGGCTGCTATTTAGAACCTAGCTCGTTCTTCTCTTTTAAAGAATCTTTTGGAGAATTATCCCAGCCGATGATGCTTTCGAGCTGCTCTGCGATATCTAATACCGAAGCATCGCTACCAACAGGCGCGGCTACTTGGATGGATAAAGGGAGGTTCTCATCACCTAGCCCCATCGGTAGTGCGCAGGCAGGCATTCCAGTGAGGTTGGCATCATAGAGAAAAGAGACCCAATCTAACCACGGATTAGTAATTTTTGTCGATCCCACGTATTTAGGGTAACGGCGAGTATGTTTAAATGCTTCAATGCCTAGTGTCGGTGTTATAAAAAACGAGCTTGCGTTTCTTTCAAACATAGTTGTGTAGGCTGTATGGATAACCTCACGATGATCTTCTGCCGCGTTAAACTCCTCTTCTGTAAGGCTCGCACCAAAGTGCAATGTATCCAGAGTGCCTTTCTCTAAGTCTTTTAGAGGAGAATCTTTTTTCTTTTGGAAACTCCATGAGTCGTAGTGAGCAGATGTTGCCCAAGCAACAACGGATGAAGGCAGGTGCGGGTGGTCGTAAACGATTTCTGCACCGGCTTCTTTTAGCTTTCTAACTATCTCGCGAAAGGTCAGGCGCACATCATCATCGATGGGTGCAAAGCCAAGGTCTTCGGAGACAATTATTTTTTGACCAGACAGCGTTAAAGGATTATGTGCATGAGCAGCAAGATCATCTACATAGGCTTTGTCATCATTATTAGCTGCAACCACAGAATACATTAAGCGTACATCTGCTACGCTGCGCGCCATTGGGCCGTAGGAAACAATGGTGCTCCATGAAGGAAAGCAGGGTTCACGAGGTACCGCTTTGAATGAAGGCTTGAAGCCCACAATGCCACAAAATGCAGCAGGAATACGAATCGACCCGCCGCCATCGCCACCAAGAGATAACGTACCCGCTCCAGCGGCCACGGCCACACCAGCGCCGCCTGAAGAGCCTCCACAGGTGCGCTCAGTATTCCAAGGATTAGAGGTTGTACCGTAAAGTTCGGATGAGGTTGTACCCGTTAAACAAAACTCTGGACAAGTCGTTTTAGCGAAGATAACAGCGCCGGCTTCTTCTAAGCGTTGAACTGCAGCGCTAGTGGCGTGAGGAGCAAAGTCTTGTTGTGTGCGCGAGCCATTAGTGCAGGGAACACCTTCCAGCCATTGAGAGTCTTTAATCGTAATAGGTAGGCCGCATAACGGCCCTCCTAAGCCTTTGGCTAATAGCTCGTCTGCATGAGCCGCTGCTTTGCGTGCTCGCTCATAGAGTTTGATAGAAAATGGATTATAAGCTTGTGCGACATGCTCTGCATGTAGGATTGTTTCTTCGAGAAGCTCTGTCGCTGAGATATGGTGAGCGCGCAGATCTGCAACGAGTTCAACAGCCGTTTTATTGCCCAGTTTCATCAAGAGTCCTTTATTAGACTTATTATTAATGGCTTCTGTATACCCGCTTGAAGTGCATAGATACTTCGTATTCGCCGGTTGTCGAGCCTTACAACATGGCTCATAATGTAAAATCATCTCGCTAAAAAAGCAACACTATGAATCATGATGTATGACAATGAGAGTCTGGAGGCTTTCCTCCAAATAGCAGGAAATATTACTCAAGCCGAACTTTCTTTTGTACGTGACCAAGGGAGGATAGGTGATTATGCAGTAGCTTATCGAGTCTATAGAAATAAGCAGGGTGGTGGTTTTGGTGACCCTGATAAGCACCCGTTTGCTTGGGCTGCGATTGTGTATGTTGATGGTGTGCCATTGCGCCTAAACAGTGCTCGTGGTGATTGTCGTGAGTGGTCAACATTAGACAGGATGGCACAATGGATGCTGGATAACGGCTTTACCTATTGGTGGGCGCGCAATGATTTAGAAATCGGCAGTGTAGAGCCGCTGGATACCGCAGCCGAATCACTTGGGTTTCCACAAGGCTAAAGGCTAATAGTCGGTAGTGGATAACAGAGTAGTTTTTGATGATTGCTAAAACAGGATTGTCTTATGTTCGATATATTAAACATTGGTTGAGTGTGCGTTTTTCATCAAAGTAGGTGAAAGCAGCGAAATATAGAGTTTGAAAAATAAGTGATCATCACTGTTATTTTATATTTTATTTAACATAAACAACGACTTATGTTAATTTTTCTTCGTTGTTTCTTTCATCTGGGTTCTTGAGTTTTTTTCATGCACTTCGGTTGAATCTATCAAATTTTACAAAACAGCATGCAAACGTAGCTTTTAATTTACACCAAACGGTGTTAAAAATACCGCACAGCTACCCGGTCGTAGGTAGAGACGTTATCAGAGAGCTTCTGGTAGAGCATAGATAGAATGAGTTTATACAGTTCTTAAGTGTTTCTGCCTAAAATAAGCTATCAATACATATAAGAAAAAAGGAATCAGATAGTGAAAAGAAGAGACTTACTGAAAGCAGCTGCCACCGGTATCGCTGCAGCACCACTCGCCCTAACAGCAACATCTGCACATGCTGGCGATAAAGTTAACCTAAGAATGCAAACGCTGTACGGAACAGAAACTGATGATCTGTACAAAGCTTTTGCAAACGATATCAAAACAAGTTCTAACAAAAGTGTTCGTATAACGCGTTTTCGTGGTAGCGAACTTGTAGCAAATGACCAGATGCTAGATGCCGTATCTAAAGGTACTTTGGATATGTGTCAGGGTTATGGTGGCTACTGGGCTGGCCAGCTAGATATCGCTAAGATTGAAAGTGGTATTCCAGGCGCTTGGACTAGCTATGATGAAGCTATGTACCTGCACCAAGCTAAAGGTCTGGGTGATCTGCTTACAGAAGCTTATGCTGAAAAAGGCGTACATTACTTAGGTCCAGTATTTGGTGGTCCGTACGACCTGCTAACAACTAAGCCTGTTAAGAGCTTGGATGATCTGAAAAACATGAAGATTCGCGCAACAGCTACTGTGGCTGCGATTCTTGAAAAGTTCGGTATTCCAACCGTATACCTACCAAGCCAAGAGCTCTATATTGCACTGTCTACTGGTGCGATTGATGGTGTGATTTATGGCGGATCTTTGGAATATAAAGCACTAAAACTGCACGAAGCAGCTAAACATTACACTTACCTAAACATGATCAACCCTGGTTATGCTGATGGTATGTTGATCAATAAGAAAAAGTGGGACTCTATGTCTCCTGATCAGCAAAAAGTTATTGAACTAGCTACCGCTAAGCATTCAACTAACATGCATGCTTGGAATGTTAACGGTTGTCTTGATGTGAACGGCGAAGGCATCTTCGAATTTGCTTCTTTACCTGCTGAAGACTCTAAAGCGTTGACGGTTGCAGCCATGGATGTGTGGAAAGAAGAAGCTAAAAAATCTGAGCGTAACAGCAAGGCGGTTGATGCAATCATCGCAACAGCTAAGGCTACCGGGAGAGCTTAATGTCAACACTCTCTCAATATCTTGCTTTTCAAGACAGGGTATCTGAGTGGGTGGGCAAGACCGTCTCCTGGATGTGTCTTGCCATGATTGCTGTGCTTGCTTATGAGGTGGCGGCCCGTTATTTGTTTAATAGCCCTACCTCATGGGCGCATGAAAGTACCACGATGTTATATGGTACTTTCTGCATACTGGCGGGTGTCTATACTCATAGACACCACAGCCATGTGAAAAGTGAAGTGATCTATAACCTGTTCTCAGTTCGCACCAGAGCCATTATGGATGTGATAACCGGCTCGATTGGCTTGGTTGTATTCGGCGTTTTCTTTGTGATTACCTTTAATTATGCTGCGGAATCATGGGCAATTAAAGAGGTCTCATCAAAGAGTACTTGGGGACCCATTGTTTACCCTTTTAAATCCGTTCTCCCTCTGGCCATCGCTCTGATGATGTTGCAAAGCTTAGCAGGCTTGATTCGTAGCCTGATTGTCGCTCTGGGTATGCAACTAGAAGAAAAAAGCTAGTTCGCAATAGTGTGATACTTGGCTGGTTTTCGAAGGGGTTAATTGCTCTGTTAGTTTTATATATCTGTGATTTTTGTCAGAGAACCTTGTTTGGCTAAGAGGTCGATAAGAATAGTGCAGTTGTATACTGAAAAAACGAAGGTGTATCCGTGTTAGATCTAGATCCTTTATTGGTTACCGCAGGCATGTTTTGCTCCATGCTGGTGCTTTTGGCGATGGGGGCTCCGCTCACTTGGGCGTTGCTTACCGTGGGCACAGGTTCCGCCTATTTTCTTTGGGGGCCAGCAGGCCTCGAATTGATGGCTCACAGTGCTTTCGGGGCGATGGATAATTTCCTGCTGGTAGCACTCCCAATGTTTATTTTTATGGGATTAATGCTGCAGCGATCCGGCATCACTGATGACCTGTTTGAAATGATTAATAAGCTCATGGGCGGCGTTCCTGGTGGTTTGGGAATGGGAACTGTGATTGTCTGTGCGATTATCGCAGCGCTTGCTGGGGTTTCAGGGGCTGCAACCGTTAGCTTAGGCATTATTGCATTGCCCGCGATGCTCAAACGAGGCTACGACAAGAAGCTAGTCACCGGTACTATTATGGCGGGTGGCGCATTAGGGTTTTTGATTCCACCTAGCGTATTGATGATCGTATACGCATTTCTTGCCCGAGAGTCGGTAGGTAAATTGTTTGCAGCAGGTTTGATGCCTGGCTTAATGTTGGCCGGTATCTACATGCTTTACATCTACCTGTTTGCGAAAAAGAATCCGGAAAAAGCGCCACCAATTCCTCTAGAAGAGCGAGTGAGTGGTTTTGGTAAAATTAAAGCGCTTAAGGCTTTGGTTCTGCCGGGTATTCTTATTGGTACTGTGTTGGGTTTCATCGTCGGTGGTGTGACATCGCCTTCAGAAGCATCAGCTATTGGTGCAGCGGGCTCACTCATCTGTGCGGCAATATATCGCACATTGAATATGAAAATGCTTAAAGAAGTACTCATGAGCACTACGCAGCTAATGGGTATGTTGATCTGGATTACCGTAGCAGCGGTATTCTTCAGTAAAGTCTATATTGGTTTGGGGGCTGGATCACTGCTTACCGAGCTAGTAGAAGACGCGAATCTTTCGCCTTACTGGGTCATTATCGCGATGCTGGTAACGTACTTCGTGTTGGGTATGTTTCTGGATGACTTTGCGATTGTCTTTATTACTGTTCCTTTGTTCGTACCGATTGTTCAGGAGCTGGGATTCGATACAGTGTGGTTTGCAGTACTGTTTATTATCAGTATGCAAACGGCCTATCTCACGCCCCCCTTTGGGTACAATCTGTTTTACATGCGATCGGTGGCGCCTCCTTCAATAACCATATATGACCTGTATAAAGCGGTAATCCCGTTCATTATTTTGCAGGTTATCGGATTGGCACTGGTGGTTGCGTTTCCACAGATAGCGCTCTGGTTACCTGGAGTGATATTTGGATAGTTGGCATTAATAAATCGATGCTCTTTTATACACCCGCAGACTGTGAACAGTCATGCGGGTGTTTTTTTATGTAGCCCTGAGAAACCTGAAGGGGGAGGCCTCTCAAGGCTAGATCTGCATGCGTTTAAAACTTAAGCTGCATTCCTGCCAAGTAGCCAATGCTGCTATCGTCTTCATTGTTATCGCCAATTTCGGCAAATACACTGAAGTTTTTCTTTTCTGGAAACTTATAGGTTACGTTTGCGTACCAGCCAGTCACGTCATCTTTGCTTTTATCTTCGTTTGAATACCAAGGGCTGCTCTTAGAGCGCTACCTTAAGCATTTAGACAAGCTGCTGGCTTGTGCAAAGTGATGTAGATACCTTCTTGCCTCATAGTAACGTTGGTCAGCGTATTGGCGCTAGCCGTACTACTGCGCGACGATATCTGGATTTTTTGGTAAGCAATAACGAGCTTTTTGCAGAAGTGAGCTACGGTAGCGTTGGTAGGCCAGAAAGAAAATATAAAAGTGTTTAAGGCAGGTCTTCGTTGTCGGTATTGAGGAGAGCTTTGTAGCGCTTGTGAAAGCAGAGGTTTCCCTCCGCTGTCATACATTCTTGCCAGCAATGTTTGCTGGCAAGAAAAGTCACTTATTACTTCATAGAAATAGTAGTGTGGACTTTATTAGACGTTGTACCAGGTTCAAACCATCGAGCAGATACTGTCTTTGTTTGAGTCCAGAACTGAACGGCTTGTTGGCCGTTAGGCCCTAAGTCGCCAAGCTTAGATGCACGTGACCCAGTAAAGCTGAAGTAGGCAACAGGTACTGCAATTGGGATATTGATACCCACTTGCCCTACATCTACGTTATTTTCGAACCAGCGAGCGTTCCAGCCTGAGTTGGTAAAGATGGCAGTACCATTACCATTTTCGTTAGCGTTGATAATATCAGTAGCACTCTCTAGATCATCAGCGCCCATCACACACATGACAGGACCGAAGATTTCCTGAGTGTAGATATCCATTTCAGTAGTGACATCTGAAAACAAGGTAGGGCCGACGAAGTTTCCTTGTGGATAACCTTCAACAGCGACACCGCGGCCATCGAGTAATAAGGATGCACCTTGCTGAACACCTGTTTCAATAAGCCCTTCAACACGTGCTTGTGCTTGTGGAGAAACAAGCGGGCCTAAATCTGCGTCGCGATTGCTACCAGGGCCTATGATCATGCTTTTGGCGCGCTCAACCATTTCTGGTAACCACTCACGTGCTTCACCCACTAAAATTACAATGGAGTTAGCCATGCAGCGTTGACCTGCAGCACCAAAGCAAGAACCCAGCATATGGTTAATTGCTTGGTCTTTATTGGCGTCAGGCATGATAACTGCGTGATTTTTTGCCCCCATCATGCACTGTGCACGTTTACCTGTGCTGCTAGCGCGATTATAAAGAGATGTGCCGACATGAGTAGAACCGATAAAAGACAGCGCCTTAACATCAGGATGCTCTGCAAGACGGTTAGCAACATCGGCGCCACCGTGCACGACATTCAATACACCAGCAGGAACACCCGCTTCCATCGCCAACTCAACTAAGCGCATAGTTGATGTAGGGTCTTGTTCAGAAGGCTTTAAAACAAATGTGTTACCGCATGCGATTGCTATCGGGAACATAAAGCAAGGCAGCATAATTGGGAAGTTAAACGCAGTAATACCCACACCAACACCTAGTGGTTTGTTGAGCGTATATACATTAACGTCACCCGCAACATTGTCAGCTATCTCGCCCAGCTGGAGTTTAGTGATGAGGCAAGCATTCTCGATGGCTTCTAGTCCACGGCCAACTTCACCTTCGGCATCAGGTAGTGTTTTACCGTGTTCTAAGCTTATTAGCTCAGCGATTTCTTTGGTGTTGTCGCGTACCAATTGCTGGAATCGCAGCATAATCGCTTGGCGTTTGGCGACGGACACTTTACGCCAGCTTTTGAAAGCTTCTTTTGCGCTAGCAACGGCAGTATCGACTTCATCAAGTGTTGCAAACGGTACTTGGGCAACAACTTCTTGAGTGGCTGGATTAAGTACATCAGCCCAAATGCCGCTGGTGGTTTCAACTTTTTCGCCGTTAATAATCATAGATACTTGGGGAATGCTCATTATTACCTCCAGAGACATCATTAATAGATATCTGGGTTATGTTGCGCTGCATATAAAACTGCATTTATGCAAACAGTGTATTTATATTGATATCGAGGATAGCGGCAGGGTATCTTGTTAACAATAGACAGTTTGGCAATACAGCCTTGCATAATTGCAAAGCTATGATCATAAAGAGAATAGATATGAACTGGGATGACTTAAAGGTCTTTTTAGAAGTCGCGCGTACTGAGAAGCTATCACAAGCCGCTAAGCGCTTGGGTATAGATGCATCGACCGTTTCGCGGCGCTTACACCGTCTAGAGGACCAGTTGGCGACTCAGTTGTTTGATCGCAGCACCGAAGGTCATAGTCTCACAGAGCATGGCCAGTTACTGTTACAAACTGCGCGTGATATGGATCAGCGTGCCCAAGCGGCTAATGATATTTTACAGGGTAAAAATTTAGAGAACCAAGGTAAGGTTCGCCTTGGTGTTACTGAGGCTTTTGGTAATGACTTTATTGCGCCTGAGCTGGCGCGTTTTTGCCAGCACAATCCCCAGATCATTATTGATCTATTGCCTTTACAGCGCTTCGTTAAGTGGTCTCATCAGGAAGTAGAGATTGCCGTTACGATTGAAAAACCGCCAAATACCTCGCTCGTGGTTTCAAAGCTCTGTGATTATGGTCTTAGCATGTATGCCTCTCGTGATTATCTTGAGCACTGTGAGGTTATTAATGTGCCAGAAGATATTTATAAGCACCCACTGATTGGTTATGTAGATGACTTGGTGTTTAGTGATCAGTTGTCCTATTTAGAGCGCTTACTACCCAATTCAAACCCGTGCTTTCGCAGCACCAGTGTTGTCACACAATCGGTTGCCGTACGTGAAGGTCTTGGGCTGGCGATGCTGCCTCATTTTTTAGCACGAAGGCATCCGGATTTAATTCCGATCTTACCCCAGCAAACGAGCGTCGTGCGGACTTTTTGGATAGCTGTTCATCCCGAGCAGAAAAAACTAGCCCGTGTGAACAAGGTTTGGCAGCACTTAAAGCGCCATGCAGAGAACAATGCGATTATGCTGATGGAAGGAAACTAACCTAATGCTGATAAAGAGCACTTCTTAGTTGATAGGTTCTCTTGGCATTAGGTTAGGGGGGATTTACAACGTCGTTACTCTAACCCTTCAATAATGCCGCTTTTTAGTAGCTTAATGCTATTGGCTGCAGGCTTCTTTGGCAGTCCCGGCATACGCATGATTTTTCCGGTTAATATAACTAAAAATCCCGCTCCAGCATTAATTTGAATGGAGCTAACGGTGACTTCAAAGTCTCGTGGTCTACCGTGTAAAGCCGGGTCGTCAGATAATGAGCTAGGTGCTTTTGCAATGCAGACGGGAAGGTGGGTAAGCCCTAGTTTTTCGACATGCTTAAGATCTTTTTCAGCATCTTTAGAGAAGGCGACATCATCTGCCCCGTACATGGCTTTACATACGGCACGCACTTTTTCTAATACGCTAGCATCCAGTTCATAGAGCGGCTTGAAAGGGCGGTTTTTTTCTACAGACGACATAACGACTTTAGCCAGTTCAATCGCTCCTTTACCTCCCTCTGCGTGGTGGTTTGTTTCGGCAAAAGAAACGCCATGTTCTTCGCAACGCGCACGAATTAAGGCAATTTCAGCATCGGTGTCGGTGGCAAAACGATTCAGGGCAACGACCGGGTGCTTATTAAATATCTCTACACTTTCTATATGTTTATCTAGGTTTTCTAGGCCTTGTTTCACGGCGATAAGGTCTTCATTCTCTAAGTCGCTTTTATTTTTACCACCATGCATTTTTAATGCTCGCACGGTTGTGACCAGCACGACAGCATCAGGATCTAACTCAGCTACCCGACATTTGATGTCAAAGAACTTTTCGGCACCTAAATCAAAACCAAATCCTGCTTCTGTGATTGTCCAATCTGCATGATGCATCGCCATACGTGTGGCAATTACACTGTTGCAACCATGAGCAATATTGGCAAAAGGCCCGCCATGAACAAAGGCTGGAGTACCTTCAAAACTCTGCACTAAATTAGGCTGTAAAGCGTCACGAAGCAGAGCCATCATTGCACCGGTAATGTCTAGTTGCTTAGCATAAACGGGGTCGCCTTGGTAAGTGAAGCCAATTAAGGTTCGCTCTAAGCGTCGCTGTAAATCTTCAGCATCATTAGCTAAACAGAGCATGGCCATGACTTCGGAAGCCGCGGTTATATCGAAGCCGCCTTCGCGAGGGATGCCCTGCATCTTGCCGCCAAGACCAAGTACGATTTTTCGTAGGCTGCGATCATTCATGTCCATGACACGACGCCATACAATTTGGCGAGGGTCGATACTAAGCGCGTTCCCTTGGTAGATATGATTATCCAGGGCAGCAGAGAGTAGATTATTCGCACTGGTAATAGCATGAAAGTCGCCGGTAAAGTGCAGGTTGATTCGATCTGCGGGCATTATCTGGCTATAACCCCCGCCCGTTGCTCCACCTTTCATACCTAAACAGGGGCCAAGAGAAGGTTCGCGTAGCGCCATACATACCGATTCATTCAGCTGGGTAAATGCTTGCCCAAGGCCAATCGTAGTTGTGGTTTTACCTTCACCGGATGGGGTGGGAGTGGTCGCTGAAACCAGAATTAACAGCCCCTTTTTTTGGGTTGGTGTTGTGAGTGCTGTTAAGTCGACCTTTGCGATGTCACGGCCATAAGAGTAAAGATATTGCTCCTCAATACCCAGTGCTTCACTGATGTGGGTAATAGGCTTTGGCGTAAACTGTTGAGCTATTTCTACATCTGTCGGCATGTGAGGCTCCTAGGCTTTTGTTCATGTTTATCAGACATCATATAGCTGATTTAACAATGAAAAATTGATGAGCAACAAGTAGTAAGCTTATCTATTTTGATGCTAGATAATGCAGTAATGTTTATGCAAGGTAGCACTTTTTTGGGGAATTACATAAAGCGCTTAACTGATTCGTCTGTATATTAAACTTGTTTATAATTATCAGATAACGGTTCTCAGTTACTTGTATTAGGCGGGTGTTCTTTGTAATAGTGATAGTCGGTTTACTTCGCTATTTTGAGAAAACTTTAGTCTTGTTTGATGTTGATGTGCACTAAAATTTTACTAACAGTCAGTATCCAAATAATTTCCCAGAGGTAATTATGGCGATCACACTAGCATTTGATGTATATGGAACCTTGATTAACACTCATGGGTTGCTGACACAGCTCGAAGAGTTAGTCGACGATAAAGCACAAAGTTTCTCGAATACGTGGCGTGAAAAACAGCTGGAATACTCGTTTCGCAGAGGCTTAATGAAACGCTATCTTCCCTTTTCTGAATGTACCCGCAGCGCACTCGAATATGCCTGCAAGTTACATCGGGTAGATATGAGTACTGAACAGAAATCCCAGTTGCTGTCATTGTACGCTGAGCTGCCTGCTTTTCAGGATACTCTGTATGGATTAGCGGCGCTGAGTCATAAACAGTTCCGTCCATACGCATTTTCTAACGGTACCGAAGCTGCCGTTAGAAAGTTACTTCAAGCTTCTGGAACCGAGCAGTACTTGCTCGATATTGTCAGCGTTGATGATCTCAAAAGCTTCAAGCCAGACCCCGCCGTATATGATTACTTTTTACAACGCAGTGCTTCGGACAAAGAGCAAAGCTGGCTAATATCGAGTAATCCTTTTGATGTTATCGGTGCCTTAAATTTTGGCATGAAAGCGGCGTGGGTTAAACGCAGTGAAGCCGCTTTGTTTGATGATTGGGAGGCCAAACCTACGCTCGTTGTTGATTCTCTTGAGCATATTGGTGAGAAAATTTTACAAGAGTCTGTTGTCTAGGACATGTAAAAGGCAGCATTGTTAGGAAGGGTTAGTAGCGCCGAATCTATAAAACTAAATCGTTTTGTATAGAATTCTTCGTTTAGATAACCTATTTGTGAATGTTTTTATATGTGATTTGTTGGTGCATGAATATTTCTAATTTATATTCATAATAATGATATCTGATACAATAAATAAAGAGAGATTGAAATCAACTTTATTATATAAGACAGCACAGAAAGGACTTCATGGAGAAAGAGAGCTTGCGCATTGGACGGCAGATTCGCGATCTGCGCAAAGCCAAAGGTATTACTTTGATTACATTGGCAGAAAAAATTGGTCGCTCTGTCGGTTATGTTAGCCAGGTAGAGCGGGGAGTTTCTTCGTTACCTATTCCGACTTTACAAGCGATCAGCGCAGTATTTGGCGTTCAGATTAGCTGGTTTTTCCATGCTGATAATGAAGCGCCAATGGATGAGTTAAATCATATTGTTCGAAGGAATGCTCGTCGAAGCTTGAATTTCTCTGGCACAGGTATTCGGGAAGAATTGTTATCACCTCGATTGAGTGGGCAGCTACAAATGATTCTGACAACTTTTGCTCCAGGTGCAGGAAGCCAGGAATCTCGCCAACGAAAAGATGAAGAGGCAGGTGTTGTACAGTCAGGCTCACTTGAACTAGGTATTGGTGATAAACGCTTTATATTAGTCGCTGGAGATAGTTTTTCCCTGACAGGTAATGAATCTCATTGGGTACGCAACCCTTCTGATAAAGAAGAGGCGGTTGTGCAGTGGGTATTAACAGGCGGTAATTACTAATTTAGTAACTCAAGTAAGCCGGATAAAAAAAGACCCGGTTGGTACCGGGTTAAATGTGGGTGAGACAAAGGGTAAAACTTGATGAAAAGGTTTAACACTCGATAACGTTAACGGCTAATCCTCCTCTTGATGTTTCTTTATATTTATCGGACATATCGCAGCCTGTTTCTCGCATAGTATTAATTGCATGGTCCAGTGATACAAAATGAGTACCATCTCCGCGAAGCGCCATGGATGCGGCGTTAATGGCCTTCATTGACGCCATCGCATTACGCTCAATACAGGGTACCTGTACCAAACCTCCTATCGGATCGCAGGTTAAGCCTAGGTTATGTTCAATGCCTATTTCGGCAGCATTTTCGACTTGTGCGGGAGTGCCTCCAGTTGCTTCTGCTAGGCCCGCTGCCGCCATAGCGCAGGCGGATCCTACTTCTCCTTGGCAACCAATCTCAGCACCGGAAATAGAGGCGTTGAGTTTACATAAAATGCCTACTGCGGTGGCCGTTAGTAGAAATTGGATAACGCCTTCATCATCAGAGTTGGGGCAAAACCGATCATAGTAGTGTAATACCGCTGGGATGATCCCTGCTGCACCGTTAGTCGGAGCAGTAACCATGCGTCCACCGGCAGCATTCTCCTCGCTCACTGCCAGCGCGTATAGGTTGACCCAATCCATAGCCCCTAGTGACGGGGTAATCATATCCATACGAGTGCGCTGTTTAAGGTCTTTGTGAAGACTTGCAGCACGGCGTTTAACCTTTAGCCCGCCAGGTAATATACCTTCGTTAATAAAGCCACTTTGTACACACTCTTGCATTACCTTCCATAAGTGCAAAATGCCAGCGCGGACTTCCTCTTCACTACGCCAAGCTTTTTCATTCTCCATCATCAGTTCGCTAATGCTGAGATTATCTTTCTCACACATAGCAAGAAGCTCGGTACCATTGGTGAACGGGTAAGGTAGTTTTGTCGCATCTTCCATAATGCGGTCTGCGCCAGCGGCTTCTTCATCAACCACAAAGCCACCACCCACTGAGTAATAGACTCGGTGCGATAGCACTTCACCGTCGGCATTCCAAGCAGTTACCGTCATACCGTTAGGGTGATATGGCAGGCTTTCCTTACGGTGAAAGACAATGCCGGTATCGATATTAAAGAAAATATCACTACTACCCATTAGCTTAAGGCGTTTAGTTTGGCTAACCTCAGCTACACGGGAGTCGACGATATTTGGGTTAATGCTCTCTGGAGCATGTCCTTCTAGCCCCATGATGACGGCTGAACCGGTACCGTGCCCTTTACCCGTAGCACCCAGTGACCCGTATAGTTGTACTTGTACGCGTGCAACGACATTGAGCAGCTGGTTCTTTTTTAATTCTTCAACGAACATTAAGGCGGCTTTCATTGGGCCCACGGTATGTGAGCTTGATGGGCCGATTCCCACTTTTAGCAAGTCGAACAGACTAATAGCCATGGTGAGTCACCTCTAGTAAGTGTGCTCACCGTTACCGGCGATGCAGCTTAATTTATGGCAATGACTGGCTGTCGAGTCGCCAGTCATTATTTATAAAACGTGATGATTACTGGTAAACAGGGAAGTCCGCACACAGTGCAGTTACATTCTGTTTTACTTGTGCAATCACAATGTCATTATTTAGGTCTGCCAATATGTCGCAGATCCAGTGAGTGAGTTGGCGACACTGCTCAGTTTTAAAGCCACGGCTGGTAACAGCAGGGGAGCCTATTCGCAGACCGCTGGTAACAAATGGGGATTGAGGATCGTTTGGTACGGAGTTTTTGTTTACCGTAATATTGGCACGCCCCAGCGCTGCATCGGCATCTTTTCCGGTGATTTCCTGTTTGATCAAACTCAGTAAAAATAGGTGGTCATCTGTTCCACCGGATACTACGTCATAGCCACGCTCGATGAACACTTCTGCCATAGCTTGGGCGTTCTCGATGACCTGCTGTTGATAAGTTTTGAATTCTGGTTCTAGCGCTTCTTTAAAAGCGACCGCTTTTGCAGCAATAACATGCATTAACGGGCCTCCCTGACCTCCGGGGAATACAGCTGAATTGAGTTTCTTTTCAAGGTCAGGATTTGACTTTGCAATGATCAATCCGCCGCGTGGTCCACGCAGAGTTTTATGTGTGGTTGTTGTCACGACATCCGCCAGAGGAACTGGGCTTGGGTACAGGCCGGCGGCTACTAAACCTGCAATATGAGCCATGTCGACAAACAGATAAGCACCCGTTGCGTTGGCAATATCACGGAATCGCTGCCAGTCAACTATGCGTGAATAAGCTGAGAAACCAGCAACAATCATTTTTGGCTTATGTTCATGTGCAAGGCGTTCGACTTCATCGTAGTCGATTTCACCGGTTGCTTCGTTCAGGCCATACTGAACGGCATTATACATCTTGCCTGAAAAGCTGACTTTAGAGCCATGGGTAAGGTGACCACCGTGGGCTAGGCTCATACCTAAAATAGTATCACCAGGTGCGCACAGCGCCATATACACAGCGGCGTTGGCTTGAGAACCTGAATGAGGCTGCACATTTGCATAGTCGGCACCAAATAACTGCAAAGCTCTGTCTATTGCTAGTTGCTCGACTTTATCGACATACTCACAACCACCGTAGTAGCGTTTGCCAGGGTATCCTTCTGCATACTTGTTGGTTAGGGCGGAGCCTTGTGCCGCCATAACGCGAGGGCTAGTGTAGTTTTCTGAAGCAATCAGTTCGATATGCTCTTCCTGGCGAGTGTCTTCCTGTTGCATTGCTTGCCAAAGTTGATCGTCGTAGCCTTGAATACCGTCTTTTTTGTTAAACATTATTAATCTCTCCTGAAGTACAGTAACGGACCTCGTTATGGGATATACGCGCCAAAGCGAGGTGGGTAATGTGGGTAGTGGCTACTGGTAAGCGAGTGCTTTAAAAGCATCTATACCCGCTAGAGCAACAATTTCATCCTGATCAGGTGTGCCTGAACTGCAGCCCACGCCGCCGACTATTTGCTCACCAGCAAATAATGGCAAGCCGCCAGCGACGATGGAAAATTTACCCTGATTACTGGTGTTGATTCCAAATGCTGGTTTACCAGGGACACTGATTTCGCCATAAGCACGGGTTGATTTTCGTGCAGCTGAGGCTGTGAATGATTTTCCAAGAGAGATATCTATGCTGGTAATGCGCGCATTATCCATGCGTTGGAACATCAGCAAGTTGCCACCGTCATCGGTGATGGCGATATCCATATCGACACCGATTACCTCGGCTTCTTCGATGCAGGCCTGCATAATGACTTGAGCATCACTCAGCGTGAGTTTTGGTACCATCTTCATCGTTGATAACCTTTTATTTTTATTTGAAAACGTTGAGCTAGCGGCTCAAAGAATGGAGGCCTTAGGTACAGGCCTCTATTAGCGTTGAGCAGTTAGGCGAATATGGGTTAAAAAATGATGTGGTAATCTAGCGAGCCAGTATCTGCTCCAGCGCTTGTTCAAACCGAGAGACTGCGGTATCAACGTCATACAGTTTGTCTAAGCCAAACAAGCCAAGCCGGAAGGTTCTGAAGTCTTCAGGTTCATCACACTGCAGGGGAACACCGGCAGCGATCTGCATACCTTGTGCAGCAAACTTCTTGCCGTTGTGAATAGATTCATCTTGTGTATAGCTAACAACAACGCCTGGTGCCTGGAAGCCTTCAGCGGCTACACTTTTGATGCCTTTACTGGTAAGTAGTGCACGAATTTTGTCGCCTAACTCTTGTTGTGCTGCGTGAAGTTTATCGAAACCATATTCTTGAGTTTCTTTCATCACTTGGTTAAAGCGGACAAGGGAATCAGTTGGCATTGTGGCGTGATAAGCATGGCCGCCATTTTCGTAGGCTTCCATTATTTGCAACCATTTTTTCAGATCGCAGGCAAAGCTTGAGCTTTGCGTGTTTTCAATTCGGTGGCGTGCAGTTTGGTTTAGCATGACTAAGGCACAACAAGGAGATCCGCTCCAGCCTTTTTGAGGGGCGCTGATGAGAATATCCACACCACATGCTTCCATATCCACCCAGATAGTACCTGAGGCGATACAATCCAAAACGAAAAGCCCTCCTACGCAATGAACAGCATCGGCTATCGCTTTAAGGTAACCATTCGGAAGAATCATCCCTGAAGAAGTTTCTACATGGGGTGCGAACACAACATCGGGCCGCTCTGCTTTAATCTTAGCAACTACTTCTTCGATTGGAGCTGGAGCAAAGGGTGCATCAAATGCATCTGACGTTTTGCGGGCTTTCAAGACGGTGCAAGCCGAAGGGATGCTGCCCATTTCTAAGATTTGAGTCCAACGGTAACTGAACCAACCGTTTCTGATAACCATGCATTTTTTGTCGCTGGCAAATTGGCGGGCAACAGCTTCCATACCAAATGTGCCACTACCAGGAACGACTACAGCAGAGTGAGCGTTGTAGACCCCCTTTAAAGTGCGAGATATGTTGTTCATTACGCCTTGGAATGACTGGGACATATGGTTAAGAGAGCGATCAGTGTAAACCACTGAGTATTCAAGAAGGCCATTAGGGTCAATATTAGATATTGTGTTCATTGTGCTTTCCGTGAAATTAAATTGTTATTTTTCATAATACTGCCTTGGTGTTATTTCTAAGGCAAGTGGATTTGCTTGTTTTTTATTCAATTATTTTTAAAGTACTTATAAAACAACAGGTTATGTTTTGTATTTTTAATGCATAAGCTACGTTTATGCTAACTATCATAAATTTGATAGATGATTGAGTAAGTACTTAAAAAAGTTGTTTAAATATTTATAACTTGTTGAAATAAATGATTTATTATGAATTTTAATGAGGTTTTATATTTTTTCTTTTTCAGCTGTTATTAGTTAATTTGATTTATATTTGATGAAAATTTGACTTAGAAATTTCATATAATTATAAATGTAACCTTGGTTTCACTTCAGGCTCTGCTGAATAGGTCGCAGTGTTGGTCGTTGATACGTTATTTACAGTTATGATTGAGGAGAAGAATATGGAGCGGGAAGCGATGGAGTTTGATGTCGTTATAGTAGGCGCTGGTCCTGCTGGACTTGCAACTGCTTGCCGTCTAATGCAACAGGCGCAAGAAAATGCGTCAGAACTCACGGTTTGTGTCGTTGAAAAAGGGTCTGAGGTTGGAGCGCATATTTTATCCGGTGCTGTGATCGAAACTCGAGCACTAGATGAGTTGTTCCCGGACTGGCAGTCGCGTAATGCTCCATTGAATACTCCCGTAACTGAGGATCAGTTGTTCCTGCTTAAAGATGCAGAAACAGCACAAAAGTTACCTAATATGCTAGTGCCTAAAACTATGCATAACATGGGTAACTATATTGCCAGCTTGGGGAATTTCTGTCGTTGGTTAGCGGAGCAAGCAGAAAGCTTAGGCGTAGAAGTCTTCCCTGGCTTTGCTGCTTCAGAAGTGCTTTTCAGAGAAGATGGCAGTGTAAAAGGTATTGCTACCGGTGATATGGGCATTGGAGCTGATGGCCAGCCTAAAGACAGCTATATGCCTGGAATGGAGTTACATGCTAAGTACACAGTTTTCTCTGAAGGCTGTCGTGGGCACTTGGGTAAACAGTTGAACCAGAGGTTTAATTTAAGTGAAGGGGTGGATGCCCAACATTATGGCCTAGGTATGAAAGAGCTGTGGGATATTGCCCCTGAACTGCATCAGCCTGGCCTTGTATTGCATGGGACGGGATGGCCGCTAAGTGGTAACGCCAGTGGAGGGTTCTTCCTCTACCATACGGACAATTGCCAGGTGGTGGTGGGTCTGATTGTTGACCTTAACTATGACAACCCTTATCTAAGCCCCTTTGATGAGTTTCAAACGATTAAACAGCACCCCGTCTTAAGACAGTATCTTGAAGGAGGAAAGCGTGTTTCCTATGGTGCTAGAGCTATAACCAAAGGCGGTTTGAATGCTTTGCCACGTATGACCTTTCCAGGTGGTTTACTGGTGGGCTGTGATGCTGGCACGTTGAACTTCTCTAAGATAAAGGGGACGCATACGGCTATGAAATCCGGCATGCTTGCCGCAGAAGAGATTTTTGCTGCGATTAGTGCGGGTGAGGACGAAACTAAAGAGCTGGATGGCTACCAAGAGCGTTTTGAAGCATCTTGGTTACATGATGAACTATATCGTAGTCGCAATTTTGGGCCTGCGTTACATAAGTTTGGCATGGTTATGGGCGGTGCATTTAATTTTGTCGACCAGAATATATTTAAGGGAAAACTGCCTTTTACACTGCATGACAATAAAGCAGACTATGCTCAGTTAAAGCTGGCTAAAGAATTTTCTATGATTAATTATCCGAAACCGGATGGTAAAATTAGCTTCGATAAATTGTCTTCAGTCTTTCTCTCAAACACGAACCATGAAGAGGATCAGCCCTGCCATTTGCAGCTTGCTGATGTTTCTATTCCGCTGACGACTAACCTGTCTATGTATTCTGAACCTGCGCAGCGTTTTTGCCCAGCGGGTGTGTATGAAATTATTGAAGAAGAAGAGGGGGCGCGTTTCCAAATTAATGCTCAGAACTGTTTGCACTGTAAAACATGCGATATAAAGGACCCGGCGCAAAACATTCATTGGGTCACCCCTGAAGGGATGGGAGGGCCGAACTACCCGAATATGTAGTTGCTCAGTTTTATGCCTGTGGTGCTGTTGTAAGCCTCTGTCGCATCACAGGTCTTTTTCTACTATTTCCCTTCCTAACAAACTTCCCCTTTTTTAAACCAGTATGGCTTATTAGGTAGCTGCAATCTAAGATCGGTAACTATTGGCAAACTCATCTCTTTTTTTAGACATAAAAAAGCCCGGCTGGAGCCGGGCAAACGAAGTAGGAGATACTTCAGTCATGAAAGTTTAGCCGTTAGACTTAAGACGCTCATTTTTCAGATCGTAGTTGCACTGTGGCACTGGTTTAGCTGGGTATTTAGTGCCAAGAATCTTAACCGTTAACTCCTTGTCTTTAGCATCAACATCCAAGAAGGCTAACGCTAGACTTGTGCCTGTTCTGTGGCCATAACCACCCGAGCTAACTTCACCAACAATTTTGTCATCGTGGTAGACCGGTTCCATGCCCGTAGATGCATCAACATTAGTGTCCACTTCAAGCAGCATTAGCTTGCGCGTAACCCCCGCTGCTTTTTGTGCAATAAGAGCCTCTTTACCTTGGAAGTCAGCTTTATCACTATCAAGCTTAGCGAAGAAGCCTAGGTTGGATTCAAGCAATGTGTACTCAAGTGTCAGATCGTGAGCCCACATTGGGTAGCCTTTCTCAAGGCGCATGGAATCCATGGCTCGTAGGCCGAAGTCTGAGATGTTGAACTCTTTACCTGCATCATTAAGTGCATCGTAGATAGCTGTTTGATGCTCGATAGGGTGATGGATTTCCCAGCCAAGTTCACCAACAAAGTTCATGCGAATAGCGCGAACTGTTGCGCCTGCAATAGTGATTTCTTGGCTTGTGAACCATGGAAATCCTTCGTTGCTTAGATCAGCATCAGTCGCTTTAGATAAGACTTTACGAGCATTAGGGCCTGCAATAACGAGCGTGCCGTAATTACGCGTAATATTAACTAAATTAACCGAACCATCTTTAGGTAAACGCTGTGTTAACCAGTCTTCTACAAGTAGCTCTGCTGCAGCGGGAGCCATCATATAGTAGCTACCGTCTGGCAATTTAGTGATAGAAAATTCCCAAGCAACACCGCCTTCTTTTGTAAGAGGGTGGGCTAGAGTAGTACCGCCAATTTTCGTAGGAATACGGTTAGGAGAAATAGACTCTAACCATGCATGGGCAGCATCGCCGCTAACATCAAACTTAGTGAACGGTGATAAGTCGAGTAGACCTACATTGTTCATTACGTTTTTACATTCAGCATCGACAGCGTCGAACCAGTTACCACGACGAAAGCTATGCTCTTCTACTGGCGCAGTGCCTTTTGGCGCGAACCAGCTCGCACGTTCCCAGCCATAGTAAGCGCCAAATACGGCGTTTTTCTCAGCTTGTTTTTCGTAGATAGGTGCTTTTTTCTGGCCTCGAACAGCTGGGCGCATAGCGTATTCGTTAGGGAAGCCTAATTGGTATTCGTTAGCGTAAACTTCTGTACCTTTAGCAACGTTAAACTCTGGAGTTGCGTAGTCACCGAAACGGCGTGGATCAAGTTCCCAGAGGTCTAGTTCTGGGTGACCATTGACAATCCACTCGGCCATGAACTTACCTGAACCACCACCTTGTACGATACCGAAGTTAAAGCCGGTGCAAACAAAGTAGTTTTCAAAACCATGAATAGGGCCGATTAACGGGTGGCCGTCTGGTGTGTAGGTAATAGGGCCGTTGACCACTGTTTTAAAACCAGCATTAGCTGTAATGCCAACTTGCTCCATAGCGGTACACAAAATATCTTCGATTCGGTCAAGGCTTGGCTGTAGAAGTTCTTGGCCAAATGCAGCTGGGACACCATCCACAGCCCAAGGAATACCGCCTTTTTCGTAAGGGCCTAAGATAAAGCCTTTACCTTCTTGGCGTAAGTAGTAAGAAACATCGGGGTCACGCAGCATAGGGAGCATCTGGTCACGCTCTTCCAGTTCAGGTACGTTATCCGTCACGATGAACTGATGTTCCATGCTATTCATTGGCAGCTGGTGGCCAACCATGTCAGCAATTTCTTGAGCGCGGAAGCCGCCAGCGTTGACGATGACACCAGCATCAATAACACCTTTTGCTGTTGTTACATTCCAACGACCATTTTCTTGTTGTTCAATGGCAGATACTGGGTTGTGGCGAACAATTGTTGCGCCGCTAGCACGCGCGCCTGCGGCCAGTGCGTTAGTCACACTGGTTGGGTCGATATGGCCATCCAGTTTATCCCATAATCCACCGACAAGGCCTGTGGTATCAAGGAATGGGTATAGTTCTTTTAGGCGGTCATTATCAATGATCTCAAGATCTAGGCCACAGATCTCACCCATAGCCGCGACGCGCTTGAATTCGTCGAAACGTTCCTGCGTATGTGCTAAGCGTACTGCGCCTGTTTGGTGATGGTCTACAACTTGGCCTGTCTCTTCCTGTAGACGGCTATATAGATCGATACTGTATTGCTGTAATTTCATGACATTAATGCTGTTACTAAAGTGCGGAAGATTGCCCGCAGCATGCCATGTAGAGCCAGACGTGAGTTCCAGCTTCTCTGTCAGCATTACATCAGTACAACCCATCTTTGTCAGATGATAAAGCGTACTTACACCTGCAATGCCGCCGCCAATGATTAACACTTCTGTTTTATTTTTCATTATTTGATTCCCATCGGTCGCAAAAAGTGGAAACAACCACTCGATCTCTTGTAAATGAATATCTATCGATGTTATGAATGTGTTCGACTAGTTACAAACGATAAATAAAGCCTAGATGGATAAGCTCTACTTATGAAAGATATTTTGACAAATAATATTCAGCTAAATTGGCTCAGAACCTTTGAGGCGGCGGGACGAAAGTTAAGCTTTACGCTCTCTGCTCAAGAGCTGAATATGAGCCAGTCTGCAGTGAGTCAGCAGATTCAGTTACTAGAACATCATCTGAATCAGCAACTATTTGTACGTGCGAACCGAGCTATTCAATTAAGTGATGCGGGGCGTTCTTTTTTGCCGCTAGTACAGGAAAGTTTGCGTCAATTGAATGCAGGTGCCGCGCAAATATTCACACCATTGAATCAGGCCGTGGTAGAGGTCAATGTGAATACGTCATTCAGTGTGTTGTGGCTTGCGACACGATTACAGCGCTTTAATGCGATATACCCACAAATAACCATTCGCCAATTAGGCACTAACTGGTCTACTGATTTTGATATATCAACAGCAGAGTTAGAGATTCGGTACGGTTCTGGGACTTGGTCAGGGTACGAGTCTCATCCTTTAGTCACTCCGCTGTTACGGCCTTATTGCTCAATGGCTAATGCTAAACGAATGCGTAACCCATCGGATTTAGAAGGAGTACCGCTACTAGATGTGATAGGAACTCCACAGGGGTGGAGTGGCTGGTTAGAAAAAATGCAGCTTGACCACTTACAAGATCAAACGCGCCAGTATATGGATAGCCATGCGACTGCGGTGACCATGGCTGCCAATGGGTTTGGTGTATGCATGATGTACGATGAGTTAATGCGTGAAGGGGTGTTAGCAAGGCAACTGGTTGCGCCATTTGCGGATAGTATTACCACTGAAGGTAGCTATTATCTGTGTTATCAAGGTGATAAAAACTTATCTGATGCGTCACGTATTTTTAGAGATTGGTTATTAGGGTCATGGACTGAAAGCTAGATAGATCAAAACCCTAATTTTAATGTGAGAGACACAATAGTATGAATAATGGAATGTATATGAAGCTTACGTGCCTGTTATTCAGGGGGCGGGAGCAGGGCTCATGAGACGTCATATACCCTCACTACAAGCGTTAAAAGCTTTTGAGGCAACAGCGCGCTTACTTAGCTTTCAACAGGCGGCAAAAGAGTTGAATGTGACACATTCGGCGATAAGTCATCAGATTAAAAAAATGGAACAGGAGTTGGGAAAGTCTCTGTTTGAACGGTTAGGGCGTAGCATTGCACTGACCAGTGTTGGAGCTCAGTATGCATCAGAAATCCGTCAGGCCTTGTATGACATAGAGAACAGCACTTACCGTATATTTGGTGATCCCGATAAAGGTGATTTATCGGTACAGGTCTATATGGGTATTGCTTCGCGCTGGTTGGTGCCAAGGTTAGGCTATTTTAGGGATCAGTTCCCGGATATACATATAGAACTCTATAGCTCTTATTATGACTGGGAATTTGAAATAAATGCTGCAGATATCGGTATTATTTACAGTGAAAAAACAGAGCCTGGCTTGATCTATCAACAGTTGTTTAAAGGTGTTTTAATCCCGGTATGCAGCCCTTCACTGATTGAAGAAAATGGCCCGATAACGGTTGATAAACTACTAGAAATGCCTTTTCTGAGTATTGCAGAATCCCCTTTGAACCTACCTAGTTGGTTGAGAAGTGTTGGCTTAACTGAGGGGCAGGTCACTGTTGTTAGTGAACATGATAATCATCAACTAGCATTAGAAGCGGCGATTGCAGGGAAGGGCGTGGCTATTGTGCAATCATTTTTCGCCAGTGGTGATATTGCCAATAATAAGCTGGTGGTGCCAGTAAACCTTCAAGTACCTGAAATTGGTGCTTGGTATCTAGTGCAACCGTCACGCAGCTTGTCTGATTCCAAGATTAATTACTTTGCTCGCTGGTTACATCACCAGATAGTTGAAGATAAAACGCTACTGCGCATTAACTAAAAAAGGAAAGACCGAGATAGCCTCGATCTTTCCTTAATATCGCACTAAAAATACTGGCAGAAGTCGTTAAAAACTCTCTATTATGCTTTTCCTTTCCAAGGGATCAGCTTATCTTCCAGCTTACGCATCAGTATATCGATCGCATAACCAATTACCCCGACGACAATTACCCCGAGTATTACAATGTCTGTCGCTAGGAATTTACTAGCGGCCATGATCATAAAGCCAATGCCGGATTCAGCGGCAACTAGCTCAGCGGCAACTACCGTTCCCCAGCAAATACCCATAGCGACACGCATACCGGTAAATATTTCTGGTAGTGAGTTAGGTAAGATTACATGCATCAATATTTGGCGTTTAGTAGCCCCTAGAGAGTAAGCCGCATGAATTTTAGAAAGCTTAACACTCCCAACACCCGCTCTGGCTGCAATAACCATAATCCAGAGAGCTGCAAAAAACAGCAGTAAAATTTTAGAGCGCTCACCAATACCTGACCAAATAATGACCAATGGTATAAAGGCTAATGGCGGAATTGGGCGAAAAAACTCCACAATAGGGTCAAACCAGCCGCGTATTATCTCGGATAGTCCCATAGCGAAACCCAGAGGTATACCGATTAGGCAGCCCAGAGCAAAGCCGACTAATATTCTGTATAGGCTGGCCCATACATGTTCCCAAAGAGTAAAATTTCGGTAACCGTCCTGCGAGATATTAATAAACTGATCCCAGACGGCTGAAGGTGCGGGCCAGAAGATGGGGTTTACCAACTCAAGTGCGCTGCCTAGATACCAGGCCATTGATAGCGTAATTACCGAAATGATACTCCAGAAGCGGCCATTGCCTACGGCGGTGGTGTCGCCAAAGGTGACAGTTTTTCGTTTAGTTAGTCCGTCTGTACTAAGACCGACGCTTTGCTTCAGCGTTTGAATAAATGACATTATTTAGGCTCCTTATTCTTCTGCCTGGCCCATGATTTCTTCTTCCATCTCCCAGATCATATTAAGAATTTCTTCTCTTTTAGCACCGAAATCGGGATCAGCTTTCACATCACGAGGATCTTTTGTAACGCCTGCTTCAGCAAACGGTAGTGAATATTCTTTTTTAATTCGACCAGGGCGTGGAGCCATAACGAATAATCGTTCGCCCAGGAATAGGGCTTCTTCAACACTGTGAGTAATTAATATGATGGTTTTGCCAGTCTCTTTCCAAAGCTTTAATACCAAGCCTTGCATCTTTTCACGTGTTAAAGCATCCAGTGCTCCTAGAGGTTCATCCATGAGAATAACATCGGGGTCATTGGCAAGGCAGCGTGCAAGAGCTACGCGCTGTTGCATTCCTCCAGAGAGTTCGTAAATCGCTTTTTCACCAAAATCATGCAAGCCCACAGTTTCTAGAAGATGATCAACTGTTTTTTTGATCTCATCTTTCGGAGTTCCTTTCATCGTTAAACCAAAGCCGATGTTTTCAGCGACGCTTAACCATTCAAACAAGGCTCCTTGCTGAAATACCATGCCTCGATCAGACCCTGGGCCGTGGATTTCAGTAGATGCTAGTTCAACGGTGCCATCTGTTGGCGCAAGGAAACCTGCAATAATGTTTAATAGGGTACTTTTACCACAGCCGGAAGGACCCAGAATGGACAGCAATTCACCCTGCTTTAGGGAGAATGAGACGTTTTCAAGTGCATGAACTTGTTCACCGCTAGGTGTATCAAATACCATGGACACGTCATTAACAACTAGATCAGACATAGCTATTTCCTTAAAACAAAAGAATTAATAAAGTGTGTAGGGCATCAGAGCAGCTAATATCTACTGCCCTGATGCGTCCAGGCCGAAAGACCTGTTAAGAGATTATTAATTCACTTTTTCAAAGAAGCTGCTGTCAATTGTAGCGCTATAGTCTGGCAACGCTTTTGGGATCTGCTTGTGCAGTACAAAGAAATCAGCGACTTCTTTTGTGAACTCCTGAACAGCACCACCTAGCCACTGATCAGATACCTGTGAGTCTTTCAACGGGAAGTCAAAAAGAGCAAGAACCTGATTAGAATCTTCTAGGTTTAGGCCAGAGGCTTTAGCGATAACTGGCTGGTATTGTTCAGGGTTATTAGTGAAGGCGCTATTTGAATCATTAGTAACCTGTAGGAATTGAGTAACGAGTTCAGGATGCTTTTTTGCAAACTTATTGTTTGTAGAAATCACATCAAATACACGAATCCCCAGCTTTTCTTGTTCAGCGGCAGTCATTAGTACTGGTCCGTACGCTTTCATGCGGCGTAATGCACCACCCCAACCGCATGCCATAGCTACATCACCACGGGCGATCGCTGCAGCACTGTCGGCTGGTGCCATATCGAGTAGACGGACCTTCGTGCTATCAACGTTTAAATGGCTCATCACACGCAACATTTTGTAATGTGCAACTGTACCGAATGGCACTGCGACTCTCTGACCTTCTAGGTCTTTAGCGTTGGCCTGACTGATACCTGATTTTGTACTAACAACGCAGTTGTCGTTTTCTGCGTAAGAGACGGCGATACCAACCATAGTGATTGGCAATCCTTGTGAAACAGCGACAGTGAAAGGTACAAGTCCCTGAGAGTAAGCCATATCAACATCGCCAGAAGCCATCGCTGCTGACATTGCAGTGCCTGAGTCAAAAGCGCGCCATTCCATGTTGACACCCATGACCTTATCGTAAGTTTTCTCGACCTGAGCAATTTGGTTGGCCGTTGGCCATTCAAGAAAATAGCCAACAGTAACAGTATCTGGCTTGTCGGCGGCAATAGCTGAACCTGCTGCTAAAACTGAAGTAGTTAAAGCCATTACTTTGAACGTGTTAGAGACGATCGATTTCATAATTACCTCTACATTATCGCTTGTGCGAATTCTTATTTTATTGGTTCGGTGCACGTTAAGTGGACCGGTTTTGAACTTCATTAAATCAATGAACTTCTATCGATACTGCCCCGTATTAGAGAGCGGGACAATTGAGAAAAATTCCTACATTGTTAGTTTTAATAACAAGTAAATACTGTTTGGCTTTGAAAAAAACAAATTAACTTAAAACATTAATGAACATTTATTGAACAAGTGAATTGACATGAATAAAAAAATATATGTAAATACGAGCATGAAAATTTAAATAATAATTTCATTTGTTAGTTTTGAAGCAACTTACTTATGCTGAGGTCACCATGAAAGTACTGGTCGCGATAAAACGCGTTGTCGATGCCAACGTAAAAATACGAGTTAAGCCTGATAATTCTGATGTAGATCTGGCTAACGTAAAAATGGCTATCAATCCGTTCTGTGAGATTGCTGTTGAAGAAGCTATTCGCCTGAAGGAACGCGGAGTGGCCAGTGAAGTGCTGGTGGTGAGTGTAGGCGATGACCGCTGTCAGGAGCAGCTACGAACGGCTTTGGCGTTGGGGGCCGATCGTGCTGTACAAGTTAAAACGGATTCTACAGTTGAGCCTCTGGGCATTGCCAAAATTCTGAATGCTATCGTTAAGAAAGAAGAATGTCAGCTCGTTGTATTGGGTAAGCAGTCTATTGATAACGACAATAACCAGACCGGTCAGATGTTGGCTGCTATTGGTAATATGCCGCAAGGCACTTTTGCTTCAGAAGTTGTATGTGAAGGGTCTGAAGTGTTGGTGACTCGTGAAGTAGATGGCGGCTTGCAAAAAATTGCTTTGCAACTTCCCGCAGTAATCACAACTGACCTGCGGTTAAACGAACCTCGTTTTGCTTCGCTACCTAATATAATGAAGGCTAAGCGTAAGCCTCTAGAAGTTATTTCCCCTGAAGAGTTAAGTGTTGATGTAACGCCGCGTCTGACAACGGTTAAAGTTGTTAGTCCAGCAGAGCGCGAAGCGGGTGTCATTGTCAGCAGTGTTGCTGAGCTGGTTGAAAAACTTAAAACAGAAGCAGGGGTACTTTAAGATGAGCGCATCTATTCTAGTGATTGCCGATCACAACAATGAAACCCTTAATGCTGCAACGCTGAATACCTTGCAGGCGGCCGCAGAGCTTAAAGAAAAAACCGGTTCACCAATTACTGTATTGGTAACGGGTAATGCGTGCGGCGCTGTTGCTGATCAAGCTGCTGGAGTGCCTGTCACCGATCATGTTGTTCTTGTTGATGACGCCGTTCTGCTCAATCAATTGGCAGAGAATGTGGCTCCTGTTGTAGTAGAGCTTTGTAAAGAGGGTGGTTATAGCCACATTCTTTGTGCTGCCTCAACCACGGGTAAAAACCTGTTACCACGTGTTGCTGCATTATTAGATGTTGCACAGATTTCTGAGATCGTGGGAATTGTTGATGCTGATACTTTTGAGCGTCCTATTTATGCAGGCAACGCATTAGCTACCGTTCGTAGTAGCGACTCTATTAAAGCAATGACCGTTCGTGGTACTGCGTTTGCTGCGGTGGCAGATAATGGTGGCCAGGCAGAACAAGCTAGCTTGTCTGTCGTAGCTGAGAGCGGCTTGTCTCGTTTTATCAGCGAAGATAAGAACATTTCTGATCGTCCAGACCTCACCTCTGCTCGGATAATTATATCCGGAGGCCGAGGCATGCAAAGCGGTGATAACTTCCCAATGCTGGAACGCATAGCTGACAAGGTTGGCGCTGCGGTAGGCGCTTCTCGTGCTGCGGTAGACTCTGGGTTTGTATCTAACGATATGCAGGTAGGACAGACCGGTAAAATTGTTGCACCTGATCTATATGTGGCAGTGGGTATCTCCGGTGCGATTCAGCATTTGGCAGGCATGAAAGACTCTAAAGTTATCGTCGCTATTAACAAAGATGCAGAAGCGCCGATTTTCGGTGTGGCTGACTACGGCCTAGTTGCTGATTTGTTCGATGCTTTACCTGAGCTTGAGAAAGCATTGAGCTAATTCTTTTTAAATATAAAAAGTTTCTAAAAATAACAAAGTAATGCAGGCGTGAAAAAATTTCAGTGACTGCATTATTAAAGGATGAATACTATGAAGCGTACTTTTCGTTTAATTCTCGATTGTCCGGACCAAGTTGGAATCGTTACTCGTGTTGGCGAGATGATCACCCGTAATGGTGGCTGGATATCTGAAGCTGCGCATCATTCTGATGAAGACAGCAATCGTTTTTTCTCCCGCTTTGAAATTCAAGCTGATTCTTTACCGTTCGGAATTGAAGAGTTGCGCGAAAAGTTTAAACCGATGATTGAAGAGTACCAGATGAATCTTCGTCTCGTTGATAGTGGTACACCTAAAAAAGTCGTGTTGATGGCGAGCAAAGGTAGTCACTGCCTATCTGACCTTTTGGACCGCTGGAGAAGTGGCGATCTTGATTGCGAAATCAGCTGCGTTATCTCAAACCATACCGATATGCAGGGGTTGGTTGAATGGTACGGTATTCCTTACCACCATGTTGTTATTGATAAAGATAATAAAGCCCCTGGGTTTGCTCAGGTAGAAGGTTTGGTTGATGAATATGATGCGGACTGTATTGTCTTGGCGCGTTATATGCAGATTCTGCCGCAAGCGCTATGTGAAAAATATCGACATCAGGTAATCAATATTCATCACAGTTTTCTGCCATCGTTTATTGGCGCTAAACCTTACCACCAAGCTTCACGCCGTGGTGTGAAATTGATTGGTGCGACATGCCACTATGTAACAGAGCAGTTGGATGAAGGCCCGATCATTGATCAAGATGTAGCACGAGTGACCCATAGCGATAAAGTTGAAGACCTCGTTCGTTTAGGTAAAGACGTCGAAAAGACCGTGCTTGCTCGTGGCTTACGTGATCATTTGGAAGATCGTATTTTAGTACACGGAAATAAAACAGTTGTATTCAGCTAATAATAACTTTACCAACTTAATCCTGCGCCAGGGCCGTGGGATTTTGGAGAATAATAATGACTAAGCAACTACCTACTTCTGCTCAGGTTGTCATCGTTGGCGGCGGCGTTATCGGCTGCAGCGTGGCATATCACTTGACTAAACTTGGCTTTACCGATGTTGTGCTGCTAGAACGCCGCCAGCTGACGTGTGGTACTACATGGCACGCAGCTGGCCTAGTACCCACTCTTCGCGCCACCTATAACATGTCGATGTTAGCTAATTATAGCGCCACTCTTTATGAGCAATTAGAAGCTGAAACTGGACAAGCAACAGGCTTTGTTCGTAATGGTTCGTTGACTATCGCTACCAATAAAGAGCGGTTAGCAGAATTG
The DNA here is from genome assembly GCF_000422765.1 of Neptunomonas japonica DSM 18939. Lineage (GTDB taxonomy): Bacteria > Pseudomonadota > Gammaproteobacteria > Pseudomonadales > Balneatricaceae > Neptunomonas > Neptunomonas japonica. The sequence goes on from NZ_AUGR01000002.1 coordinate 271,970, forward strand.
AAACGTGGTGCATCGATGGCCAAAGTTGCAGGTTTTCCGTGCGATGTGATTTCACCAGATCAGGCTAAAGAACTTTGGCCGCTGATGAACGTTGACGATGTATTAGGTGCTATTCATCTGCCAATGGATGGTATGACCAGCCCGGTTGATGTCACACAAGCATTAGCTAAAGGCGCACGATTGGGTGGAGCGAAAATCATTGAAGGCGTAAAAGTGCTGGATATGAAAATACGTGATGGTAAAGCCGTAGGTGTTATCACCGAACAGGGTGATATTGATGCAGAGTACGTAGTTAACTGTTCAGGTATGTGGGCTAGAGAGTTCGGTAAAAAAGCGGGCGTTAATGTACCGTTACATGCTGCTGAGCACTTTTATGTTGTTACTGAGAACATGCCGGATCTGACACGTGGTTTGCCAACAATGCGTGATATGGACGGTTATTGCTATTACAAGGAAGATGCCGGCAAGTTGCTCGTCGGAATGTTCGAGCCGCATGCAAAACCATGGGGTATGAAAGGCATACCAGAAGACTTCTTCTTCGATTCGTTACCGGATGACTTTGAGCACCTTGAGCCGTATCTTGAAGCTGCAATGCACCGTTTGCCGATTTTAGAACGCACTGGCTTACAGTTATTCTTCAATGGACCAGAATCTTTCACACCAGATGATCGCTACCACTTAGGGGAAGCGCCAGAATTGCGTAACTACTTTGTAGCAGCAGGCTTTAATTCTGTAGGCATTCAGTCTGCAGGTGGTGCTGGTAAAATGCTGGCCGAGTGGATTCATAAAGGCCATGCGCCACAAGATCTATGGGATGTTGATGTTCGTCGTAACCTGCCATTCCAAGGTACACAAAAGTATTTGGAAGAGCGTACGACTGAATCATTGGGGTTGTTGTATGAAACGCACTTTCCATTTAAGCAGTATAAAACAGCCCGCGGTGTTCGTCGTTCGGTTTTACACGATCAGCTAAAAGCACAAGGCGCCGTGTTTGGTTCAGAAAATGGTTGGGAACGTGCTAACTGGTTCGCAAGAGAAGGACAAAAGCCTGAATATGAACTCTCTTTTGGTCGCCAGAACTGGTTTGATAATAACCGCGAAGAGCATGAAGCTGTACGTACTTCGGTAGGCGTTATAGATCAGAGCTCATTCTGTAAGTACCAGATTGAAGGCCCTGATGCTGAAACTCTGCTGAACCGTATCTGTAGCAACAATGTGTCGGTTGCCGTAGGTAAGATGGTGTATACCCAGTGGCTTAATGATCGTGGTGGTATTGAAGCTGATGTCACCGTGACTCGTTTGGCTGAAGATCGCTATCTGGTTGTTTCAGGTGTGGCTTGTCAGACCCGTGATATGGACTGGTTACGCCGAAATAAACCCGCTGATGCGATGGTTGTGTTTACCGACGTGACCTCTGCCTACGCTGTAGTGACGGTAATGGGACCGAAGTCTCGTGAAACATTGAGTAAACTAACAGGTGCTGATTTATCTCACGAGAGCTTTGCGTTTGCTACATCTCAAGAAATTGAGATGGGTTATGCGATGGTTCGCGCATCACGAATTACCTACGTAGGTGAGTTAGGTTGGGAATTGTATATCCCAACTGAATATGCACCGAGTGTTTATGATTTAGTGATGGAAGCCGGTGAAGAGTTTGCTATCAAGCCATACGGCTACCATACGATGAACTCGTTACGAATGGAAAAGTGTTACCGCCATTGGGGGCATGACATTACAGACGAGGATACCGCTCTGGAAGCAGGTCTGGGTTTTGCTTCTAATTTTGACAAAGAAGGCGGTTTTATTGGTAAAGAAGCTTTATTAGCACAGAAGGCTGAAGGTCCGTTGAAGAAGCGCTTCATTGCATTTCTATTCGAGAACCCAGAACCTTTGTGTTACCACGAAGAACCTATCTATGCCAACGGCAAGATTGTTGGGCGTACCACAGCAGGTATGTTTGGCCATACGGTAGGTGCGACAGTAGCGATGGGTTATGTTGAGCATGCAGAGGGCGTAACAAAAGAATGGTTGGATAACACTGACTTTGAAATTGAAGTTGAGTGTGAGCGTTACTCAGTAAAACCATCTTTACGTTCGTTCTATGACCCGTCCATGGAGAAAATTAAGTGTTAATAGGCCGTTTTTGCTATTGCACCTGAAAAGTTAGAAGCACTGTATAGCCCACCCGTTTATAAACCGGTGCTAGGTTGCTGTCGGTTTATGGGGGCCCTGAACTCGGGCTATATGGTTGCTTCCCTATATGAAAACAACCCAAGAACAATGATGAGGTTTGATTGATGTCTGCATTAATTTTGGATGGGAAAGCACTGGCTAAGAGTCGTGAGCAACAACTACAAGCCGCTGTTAAAAAGTTTCAGGATGGGGGTGGTTTACAACCTATTTTGGCAACTATTTTAGTGGGTGATGACCCTTCTTCTGCAACCTATGTGCAGATGAAAATTAATGCATGCGCTCGGGTGGGTATGGGCTCTCGTTTTATCAGTTTGCCAGCAGCCACTACCACACAAGAGTTACTATCCAAGATTGACCAGCTGAATAAAGATCCAGACGTCTGCGGGATTTTGCTACAACATCCAGTACCGGAGCAGATTGATGAACGTGCCTGTTTTGACTCTATAGCAATAGCGAAAGATGTCGATGGTGTGACTACTCAAGGGTTTGGTCAGATGTCTATGGGGGAGCAGGCATTTGGTTCAGCAACACCTGCAGGTATTATGACTCTACTCAAGCACTATGACATCCAGCTCTCAGGTAAGCATGCCGTAGTGCTAGGGCGTAGCCCTATTTTGGGTAAGCCGATGGCTGCTATGTTGCTTAATGCCAATGCGACAGTAACGGTTTGCCACTCGCGTACAACGAACCTTGCTGAGCTGGTAGCTCAAGCGGATATCATTGTGGGTGCAGTAGGTAAGCCTGAACTTATTAAAGCTGCATGGATTAAGGACGGCGCCGTTGTGGTCGACGCCGGTTATCATGCTGGAGGTATCGGAGACATCGAGAAAGCCGGTCTAGAAAACAGAGTTGCAGCATTAACACCCGTACCAGGTGGAGTGGGGCCAATGACTATTAATGCTTTGATTAGTCAAACGTTAGAGTCAGCAGAAAATCTAGAAACACGCTAATGGCGCAACTCATCACACTTTATAGTTAATAACAGTTGGGTGGGTAGCGGTGCGCTGAAAATAGCAATACATTGCGCCTAGTTAGATATCATTACCTGAGGGTCAGGAGTGAGCCTAATGAGGCGTAAATGTATGGCTTAAGATAAGGATAGTTCATCGTTAGCGGTAACGAAGCTTTGCCACAACATTGTGGCTACTGGGCCCAAGGTTTGTTCTTGTCGGCGAATCAGGCGAATCTCACCATTAATAGTGTGTTCCATATCTTCAGGTTGTAATGCAACTAGAGTTCCTTGGATGAGTTCATTTTGGACCATGTGCTCTGGAATAAAGCCCCATCCTAGCCCTCCTAGTAGCATTTGTTTTAGCGTGTGTGCATCTTGAGTTTTCCACTGTCTCAGCCCTTTCATCATCATCAGGTTTTCTGAATCAAAGTTTAGGCCGCTCTCCTCAACGGTTAGATGGCATTGAGGTTTGAGCTGGTCGGCACATGTTACTTCTCCGGGTTGAAACAGTTCGGGTGAGGCAACAAGCAACACTTTGAAGTGGCTGATAGCCACGGTATCTAAATCCCCTAAGCTATATAGTGTTGGCCACCAAGGGCCGACTGCAAGGTCTGCTTGGCCATTTTGTAATAGCTCTAATGCTCCGAAGCGTGATTTGCAAAGGACATGTAGTTCGGTCTCAGGGTACTGACGTTGGCACTGTTTTAATGCTTTAAGAATAAGTGCATGTGGAGAAGTTAGATCATAGGCAAAACGTACTAAAGGTTCATTACCTTCCCCTAAGTGCCTCCCCATAGAGTTGAGTTGGTCGGCATTTAACAGCAGTTCCTGCGCCTTACGATAAAACGGTTTCCCCTCAGGGGTAAGATTTAGTCTGTAACTTTGGCGGTTAAATATCTTGAAGCCATATTCAGCCTCTAGATTTTTGATCGCCATTGATAATGCCGGCTGAGTTTTATGTAGGCTTTCCGCTGCTAGTTTAAGTGAGCCACACTCGACAATATGGCAAAGAGTACGTAGTTGATCTAGCGTCATATAAATTTTATTTAACAAGTTGGCAATAATTAGTGAATATTATTTAAGCAGATTTAGACATATTCTTCACCCGTTAATTATGCCGGGAAAAAATAGCGGGCTAACTTAATGATCTTAAGCGTGGCTTTGTCTGCGCTTTTCTGTCCGGTCTTTAGTCACCGGTCACACCCTATCTGATCTATCGTAAGCCATAAAGAGGTTTAATATGCCTGTTCTACCCCAGACTCCTTTGAATAAAAGGCTGCTTTCAGCCGTTGTATTACTGCTAATTGGTCTTGCGGGTTGCAGCGAGCAGACGGCTGACCAGCCGAGCGTTAAAGTGGTTCGTCCTGCCAAAATTTTTCAGGTGCTAGACCCTGCTAGTGAGACTTTTCGTAACTATCCAGCCGAAGTAGAAGCAAACGCTGATTCTAAGCTGGCATTCAGGGTGAGCGGCCAGCTTATTGAATTTCTGGTAAAACCGGGAAATGAAGTGAAAGAGGGGCAGTTGCTAGCACGGTTGGATCCTAAGGACTTTAAACTTAGCCTAGATGATCGCCGAGCTCGCTATGCACTGGCTAAATCTCAGTTTAAACGAGCTCAGAAGCTGCTGAAACGCAAATTATTAGCCCAATCTGATTACGATAAGGCGAAAGCGGAGTTGAATGTAGCGTTGTCGTCTCTCAACGTAGAGAAAGCAAACCTAGAGTACACATACTTGCGAGCACCTTTTACCGGCAGTATTGCTAAAGTAATGGTAGAACAACATGAGAATATTCAGGCCAAGCAGACCGTTTTGATACTCCAAACTCGGGATCAGGTCGATATCTCAATTCAAATGCCTGAAAGTATCGTCTCGCGCATTAAAAAAGATACTAAATATCAACCAACGGTGATTTTTGATTCTCATCCGGGTAAAGAATTTCTGGTCACTGTGAAAGAGTGGGATACTCAGGCCGACCCATCCACGCTAACCTACAAGGTTGTCTTTTCTTTATCCTCACCCAAAGCGTTCACTGTACTTCCGGGAATGTCAGCCAATATTAGAATTGATCTCGCTCAAGTGACTGACGTCAGCAGCAATAACTTTATACTGCCTGTGAGTGCTGTATTTGCTGCAGAAGATGCTCCACTTTCTACTAGTGTCCGTTATATCTGGAAAGTGAGTCCAGAAACTATGAAAGTCAGTAGAGCAGAGGTAACCGTAGGAGATATACGGGATCAGGGTATTGAAATATTAAGTGGTATTGAGCCAGGAGATCAGCTGGTTTCCGTTGGTGTGCATTTTCTTTCTGAAGGTATGCAGGTTCGCCCCTGGAACAGGGAAGAGGGGTTATAAATGAAACTAACTGAATATTCGATCACAAACCCCGTTACTAGCTGGATGTTTGCTCTGATCTTACTGCTCGGTGGTATTGTTTCTTACAATGGTTTGGGGCGGTTAGAGGACCCAGAGTTTACTCTTAAAATGGCGATGGTAATGACTAACTACCCTGGTGCTTCGCCGGCGCAGGTAGAAGAGGAGGTCACTTACCCTATTGAGAATGCTCTGCAACAACTGCCTTACGTAGATTTTGTTACCTCTGTATCGTCTACAGGCTTGTCGCAAATCATTGTTGAAATGAAGGGGACCTACCGTAAAGATGACCTGAAACAGATTTGGGATGAACTCAGGCGTAAGGTGAATGACCTTAGCCCAAATTTACCTCCTGGCGTGTTGACCCCCAATGTTATGGATGACTTTGGCGATGTCTATGGTGTCTTGTTAGCCATTAACGGTGAAGGGTATTCTTACGAGGAGCTTAAGGACTATTCCGACTATTTGCGACGTGAATTAGTGCTGATTCAAGGTGTCGGAAAAGTAACAATGGCGGGCGAGCAACAGGAACAAATAGTGGTTGAGGTTGCCCGAAATAAGCTATCGTCTTTGGGCATTTCTCCCGATCGAATTTATCAGCTTTTGCAGACTCAAAACCAAGTGTCTAATTCTGGTAGCATCAAGATAGGAAGCGAGTACATTCGCTTGCATCCAACGGGTGAGTTTCAAAGCGTTGAAGAGTTGGAAGGTTTATTAATTTCTAACTCCGGAGCTTCTGAGCTGATTTATCTGGGTGATGTCGCTAAGGTTAGCCGAACCTATGCTGAAGTACCGCAAAACATTACTAACTACAATAACCAGCAAGCTTTATTACTGGGAATCTCTTTTGCTAGTGGGGTTAATGTTGTCGAGATAGGTGAGAAAATCGAAAAACGTATGGCTGAACTAGAATATGTTCGTCCTATCGGTATGGAAGTCTCTCATGTCTATAACCAGCCAGCTGAAGTAGATAACTCTATGCAAGGTTTCATGCTGAGTCTAACGGAAGCTGTAGCAATTGTGATTGCAGTACTGCTGGTCTTTATGGGCCTGAAAAGTGGCATCTTGATCGGCCTGATTCTGATGCTCACTGTGTTTGGTAGCTTTATATTTATGAAGCTCTTTGCTATTGATCTGCAACGAATTTCATTGGGCGCACTCATTATCGCCTTAGGTATGCTGGTGGATAACGCTATTGTTATCACTGAAGGTATTTTGATAGGCATTAAAAAAGGCCAAACAAAGCTACAGGCCGCCTTAGATATTACACGCCAAACTAACCTTCCATTGCTAGGTGCAACGGTGATAGCCATTACGGCTTTTGCTCCTATCGGTCTCTCTTCTGATGCGACAGGGGAGTTTGCCGGCAGCTTATTTTGGGTGCTATTGATATCCCTGCTGTTGAGTTGGGTTACGGCTATCACGCTAACGCCCTTTTTTGCCGATTTAATGTTTAAAGAAAACGCAGGCAATAATATAAATGAAGACAAGGATGAGCAGCTTTATAAAGGCGCGATATTCACCGCTTATAAGGTTCTATTGAATTTTTGTATGCGCTTTCGTATCTCCACTTTATTGTTAATGGTGGCGCTTTTTGTTGCAGCAGTTGTGGGTTTTGGGCAAGTTAAGCAGTCGTTCTTCCCTCCGTCTAATACGCCGATGTTTTATCTGGACTATTGGCGCTTTCAAGGATCAGATATCCGTGAAACGCAGAAAGATATCGAGGAAATACAAGCTTATCTTTTAACGCAGGAATCTGTAGAGCAAGTCACGACTACGGCCGGGCGTGGCGCTCCACGGTTTATGCTGACTTATGGCCAGGAAAAATCTTATGCAGCCTTTGGGCAGGTGATAATTAGAGTAGATAATCGAGAGGCGCTGCGGCCTATGATGGCCAACCTCCGTGATTATATGGCTAATAACTATCCTCAAGCCGAATTTAAGGTTAAGCGGATGGAGATAGGGCCGTCAACGGACGCAAAGATCGAGGCCCGTTTTACAGGTCCCGATCCGGATCAGTTACGTAAGTTAGCAGGTCAAGCTATAGAGATATTACAAGCTGACGCTGGTGCCCATAATATTCGCCACGACTGGCGACAGCGAACCAAGGTCATTCGTCCGCAGTTTAACGAAGCGATGGGACGTAGGGTCGGTATCAGCAAACAGGACCTTGATCAATTACTACTCTCTAGTTTTTCTGGTCAGCAAGTAGGATTGTATCGTGAAGGCACTCAGTTGCTGCCAATTATTGCTAGGGCTCCGCAGTCGGAGCGTCTAACCATTGATAGCTTACCCGAACTTCAAGTCTACAGTCAGGCTGCTAACGCTTACGTGCCTATCGCTCAAGTGACCAACGGCTTTGAAACTGACTGGGAGGATTCATTGATTGTACGTCGTGATCGTAAGCGTACACTCACAGTGATGGCCGACCACGATGTATTGGGCGATGAAACGGCCGCCACATTGTTTAGCCGAGTTCGACCGGGAATAGAGGCCATTGATTTACCGCCGGGCTATAAAATGGAATGGGGTGGTGAGTATGAGTCCGCTGGTGATGCGCAAGCGGCACTATTTGGTGGCTTGCCATTAGGTTATCTAGGAATGTTTGTCATCACAGTGCTTCTATTTAACTCGATTCGAGCTCCGTTGGTGATCTGGGCTACCGTACCGTTGGCTCTCATTGGTGTTTCTGTTGGCCTGTTGGTTATGGGAGCTCCATTCAGTTTTATGGCGTTGTTAGGCTTACTTAGCTTGTCGGGAATGTTGCTAAAAAATGGGATAGTGCTGGTTGATCAAATCAACCTTGAACTTTCACAAGGTAAAGATCCTTACCTCGCCGTTTTCCACTCGGCGGTTAGTCGAGTAAGACCCGTAGCTATGGCTGCAATCACAACGATTCTTGGTATGATTCCACTGCTATTTGATGTCTTTTTTGAATCTATGGCGGTTACCATTATGTTTGGTTTAGGCTTTGCTACGGTGCTGACATTGATCGTTGTCCCCGTGCTATTTACCTTGCTTTACCGGATTCCCTATCAACCGCATGTTAAATAGCAAAAGTTGTTTATTATAAGGCCCTACGAGCTTATAAAAGGTCCATAAGGGCCTTTTATAAGCATGAGTTATCATCCTCTATTGTGATAGTTTTGTTGATGTAAGCTGTCAGCATTTAGTCAATGCTTTACCTACTTGATATATCAATCATGCGTTAGAAAGTCATATAGCAATTGATTAAACAGCTGTGGGTTCTCTAAATGTGCATTGTGTGAACACAGTGGCATAACCGCCAAACTAGAATTTTGTATCTCTTGCCACAGGGCGTAAGGTTGCTGCCAGATATAGCTGCGGTCTATGTCCCCCCATATCACCAATGTGTGGGATTGGATCTGATCCAGCCGTCCGACAGCGCTCCAACCAGCCATCGCATTCAATCCATTGATATAGGTTTGCAATGACACGCCTTTGGCCAACTCCATTCCGGGTTCAAAATTAGCGTCTTTTGCCCCTTGTTTAAACCAGCTTGCTACCGTGTAGTGCTTGGCCTCTCCGGTGCCATCCTTTTCTACCTTTTCCATGCTGACTTTTAGAGGCTCGAAGCGACCGGGCAATTCACCCATCGGCCCGGTTCCATAAAGCACAAGACGATTGACTCTTTCTGGCGCTTGAAGGGCTATCTCCTGAGCAATCATGCCGCCCATAGAGTGGCCTACTAGGTGAAAGTTTTTCACGCCTAATCTATCTAGTTTTTCGAGTATCGTATTCGCAAAGCTAGCGACTTTGTCGTGCCCAGTTTGTTGTGTTTCTCCGCCATAACCGGGCAGGTCCATGGCGATAACTTCAAAGCGTGTACTTAAGCTTTCAATCTGTTTATCCCAGTAAGAAAGCCCGCTTAAGAACCCATGAACTAAGACCAACACGGGTCCCTTCCCGACTCTAATGCATCCCATAATCTCTCTCCTAATCCATGATGCTCGGTAACCACAGTGCTATGTCGGGGATCATGACCATCAAGCCCAATAAAATGATCAGGGAACCAATGAAAGGTAGGCAGCCAATAATGACGTCTATGATGGTGATTTCCTTTCGGGCTAGGGCTTGTATGACATACAAGTTGAGCCCTACGGGGGGGGTGAGCACCGCCAACTCCATGGTGATGGTATATATCACGCCAAACCAGATCAGATCGAAGCCAGATGCGGCTACGAGCGGGTACATGGTTGGTAGGGTAATGAAGGTCATGGAGACCGGTTCAAGGAACATGCCGAGAATGACGTAAAACACGATGATTATTGCCAGCACTAAGTAGGGCGATAGCTCCATTGCACTGAAAATTTCAGTGAACTGCTGTGGCACGCGATAGTAGGTCATCACAAAACCGAACAGCACACCGGCCGATAGCAGTAGACCGAGGTATCCCATGGTTTGCATGGTGGCGCGTATCGCCCCAAGAAAGCCATCCCAACGTAATCCACCGACAGTAAAGGCCATAATCATGGTGGCGACACAGGAGATCCCTGCCGCTTCAGTGGGCGTTGCTATACCAGTATAGATCGATACCGTGATAATCAGACCGATAAAAATAACCGGCAAAACGGCGCTCAACGCTAATCCCCAAGGGATCGGGTTGGTGTTATCACGCTCTGGTACATCTTGCGGGCGTAACCAGCCCCAGATAGCGACGATAATGATAAAGAACGAGACTAAAATGATGCCCGGAATAACGCCGGCAATAAATAGATCGCCAATTGATTGGTCTGTCACGATACCGTAAAACAGCAGAATCAGGCTCGGTGGGATCAATACGCTGAGCGTACCACCGGCAGCTAACACACCACTGGATAAACGTTTGCCATAACCCAGTTTCAACATCTCAGGAAGGGCTACCCCTCCAATGGTAAGTGATCCCACCATGCTGGAGCCGCAGACCGCGCCAAAACCTGCACAGGCACCGATACTCCCGTAGGCGGCAGAGCCTCTGACAGGAACCTTACTGTGCATAAACCAGTAGAGATTGGGGCCAATCGACGATCGCCCGATGAGCTCGCCTAAGAGCACAAAGAGTGGCACAGCCAGCAGTATGTAATCGACCCATACCCCCCAGAGTTTTAGCTCGGCGGTGATGAGTGATGTCGACAGCGACTGAATACTGAGAAGAAACGGTACCGACGCCGCCGCCAGTGCGAATGGGATTGGAAGACCAATCGAGATGAATAGAATGAGCAGACCAAGTAAACCTAGACCGACAGTGTACCATTCCATTAGGGAGCCTCCTGTACAGCATCTACCCGGCGCGATGGATGTTCGTAGTTAAGTAGACGAACAATCGCTAGCAGGGTAAAAATTAACAATGAAATAGCAACGGGAATCCAGAAATAGAATCGCGGCCAGAGCAAAATCTCTGAAGCGGCCCCCGAATGAAAGGCGCGATAAGCAGCTTCGCACGCGGAGACACTGAAAAACATCCCTGTCAGTGTCATGATTAGTAAGTTGATTCTATCGATGATTCCTTGAACCTTTACAGGCAGTAAATCCCGCAGCAATGTGACCTTTGGATAGGCGTCGTTGCTAAGCGCATACGCCAACCCAAAGAATGCAACAGGCACCAGCATTAATGCTGTTGCCTCGGTCACCATGCCGTCAGGGCTATCAAGTACATAGCGCATGAATACGCCATAACTGATCCAAACTGCCTGAATGAGGACGATTACACCACCGCAATACAGCAGTACCAGTGCTAGTCGTTCTAGTAGTCGAGCCAATGCCTGTCGCATATTGACACCCTCTTATTGCAAAAAATAACTTAGTTAGCGTGCTTAGCAAATAAAGCTCTAACCTTGTTAGCAAGAGGTTTTCCACAGGCTGCATCAACTTCACTATTCCATGAAGATTGCGCCTTTTCGATCATGGCATGACGGTCTTCTTGAGAGACCGTGACAGCGGCACCGCCACCTTTCATTACCGCGTTACCCACACGCTGATCGACCCAGTCTTCATAACGAGGTTTTAACCAGGTTTCTGCTTCTTTTGCCGCTTCTAGCAATGCGGTTTGGTTGCTTTCGCTGAGTGAGTCGAACTTGTTTTTATTCATCATGTACATGATGTTGCCGTAGAATAGGTTGGCATTGACCATGTAAGGCATAACACTCCACAGTTTCCATGAACTGTAGGTTGCGACGCCCATATTGATGCCATCGACGACACCACGTTCCGCTGACTGGAAGACTTCTTTTGGTGCAACAAAAACGGGTTTTCCGCCCCATGATTCAATCATGCTACTAACCAGTGGGCCGATAGATCGAACCAGCTTTCCGTCCAAATTACTCAAGTCCTGAATAGGTTCTTCGAACCACCATTCCTGGTCGTAGGAATAGTTAGAATTGATCAAAGGAACCAAGCCTACTTTTGCGGACTCGCTACGCATTAACTCAGCGTATTCAGCATCCAGATCGATTTGGTTTTCAAGGCTGACGGCTGCAGGGTATAAGGATGTAACGCGATAACACGCTAGACGCTTATCTGCCGGAATCCAGCTAACATCCGAGACACCGCCCTGTACGGCATCAACACCCTCACTCCAGCCATGCAACGTAGACGACGGGAAAATCTGTATGTCTAAATCGCCATTGGATTTTTGGCTGGCTAACTCAGCAAACTTTTTAAATCCGTCATAACGAATATCTGACTCGTTCACGTAGGTGGATACACGAATCGTTTCTTTTGCCTGAACAACGCTTGCCGTCATACCGAGTACTACGGCGCTGGCTAAAACTGTTCGTAAGAATGTAGTTTTCATCATTTGAATCACCATTATTTTTATTGTCGTCATAGTCATATGAGTTGGGTTTATGTTCTTACTCATGTTTTTAGTATTTCCATTTTTTTTAATTTTTGGCTAATGCTTATTCAGACTGACCCCATGCTGAAAATGGCAAGCCCGCATGTTTACACGTCTTGCAACGCAGTTATTCAGCGGAAGACGTATTTTATGTTGTATGACGAAAGAGGCTTTGGAAGCAGAAAAATGGCTCTTGAAGGTATTCTTCTTGCACTATTTGACCCTGCTAGTGCATGCTGAAAAGCAGTTTGTTCTAGAATGTTTGTGGCCACTGCTATTTTGCAGCATTGTTGTTAGCGAATATCTTTAGGGCCGACTTATACTGTTGATAATAATAACTAAAAGATCTTATTTGAAAGGAAGGGTTGGTGGATATAAAGCTACTCGAAGACTTTGTATGCCTTGCAAATTTACAAAATTTCACAGCTGCCGCTTTAGAGCGGCATGTTACGCAGTCTGCTTTGAGTCGGCGTATCAAGGCGCTGGAAGAGTGGCTGGGTACAACACTTGTTAATCGTGATAGTCCCTCGTTTGATCTTACTCCGCAGGGTGTGGCATTTGTTGCGGAGGCTGAAGTTATTTTGAGGCGTTTATATAATGCGCGTGAAGCTGTGCGAGCATTGGGTTCTAGCGGTGAAAGTGAGATTAGAGTGGCGGCACAAAGCTCTATCGCTCAAACGTTGTTTCTTGACTGGACCAAACGATTTGAGAAACGTTTAGACTCTGTGTATGTCCGTTTGATTTCAGAAAAGCTTACCGACTGCATCGACCTGCTCAATCAGGGCCATGTTGATTACATGCTCTGCTATGCGAATGAGAACGTAAGCTTGCCCATCGATGAGAACAAGTTCTCTTACACGACGATCGGTAAAGATACATTGATTCCGGTGACAACACCGCTCAATGGAGATGACATCCAAGAACCCGCTTTTACTTTGCCGGGCAGCCCTGAAAACCCTACCCCTTTTGTTGCTTACACCCATGACTCACTGTTTGGTAAAACAGTCGATAAGCTGATACAGGATAAGGGCAGGCATTGTTATTTATCTCGACGCTACGAAAATGCATTTTCCCATGTGCTTAAGTCAATGATTATTGAACGGTTAGGCTTTGCATGGCTTCCCAAGTCCTCAATTCTTTCAGAGCTCAAAGACGGTAAGCTCTGCAGTGCTGGGGATAAAAGCTGGGATATTGAGTATGACATTCGTCTGTATTATCACCACTCGGCCAGCTCTGCCCGCGAACAGGTTATTATGGAAACCTCTCTTGAAATGGCAGCAGAGCTTATAAAGTAATAGTGAGAGTTCAGGCCTTCATGTTTTTCAGATAATCCCAGATGAGCTCAACTTCTTTTAGCCTTGGGTCTTTCTTGCGATAAAGCATGATTTTTAGTTCGGGAGCAGGGAGGTGTTCGTAAATCCGTACCAGTAGGCCTCGTTTCAATTCTTGCTTAATGGCACTGGCGGGCAACCACGCCATACCGTTACCTGCTAATGCCAGTGCTTTAAGCCCCTCAACCAATGCATTTTCACATTGAATCTGAAATTTAATGGTATTTTTTCTACGTGAAAAATAGTCTCGTTGTAATAATCTTCCGAAAAATGATTCATCAGGATAATTCAGAAGCTTTAGAGGCTCATGCAAATGGGGAGCATGTAAGGGTGTTCCGTTTTCGTCAATGGCAGATACCGGAATTAACTCATCAGTTCCAACCTGTAGGCTCAGTACATCATCCCGCTCTAGTTGGGGGAATATCTCAGGAGAGTGATAACTCAGCAAGAAATCACCCTGATCGGACAGCAGCGTATCAAGACAATCATGGAGGTTATAGGCATTGATCCTCATGCAGGTATCATTAATCAATGGCTGTAGTGATTTAACCCAATAGGGTATGAAAGAGACGGTCAGTGAGTGTTGGGCTACGAAGACAATCCGTTTTGTGCTGGTAAGTCGCTCCCGCATCTGTGCGCGAGTATTGTAGAACTGCTCTACCCATTGCTGGGCTTGTTCAACAAACTCTACTCCCATAGGGGTGAGAGCAGTAGGGTATTGCTGCCGGTCGACCAGCTCAACACCCAGCCAGTTTTCTAAGGCTCTGATACGGCGCCCGAAAGCGGGTTGTGTTACAAACCGGGCTTCAGCACCTTTTGAGAAGCTGCTGTATTCTGCCAAAGCAAGGTAGTCTTCCAACCATTTTAGCTCCATTTCTTACTCCTGCTTTATCTCTACTCATGCTTATGTTTGGCCCCGGATGTGCCCCAGAAGCAACGCTATATCTAGAGTATGCCAAAAAGTACCAAGCTGTACAGAAAACAGCATTGGTCAGTTGTTGTTGAGAAATCCTATGATAAATCACCGTTCAATAGCGTCACTTGAACAAAGCCTATGAGCTGCACAAGTATAATAACAGGAGCATTACGATGCATTTATCTCGCTTTCCCCGCTTACAATTTGCACATTTGGCAACACCACTTGAGCCCATGAAAAACCTTAGCAAGCTTCTTGGAGGGCCTAATCTTTGGATTAAACGGGATGATTGCACGGGTTTGGCTGGTGGCGGCAACAAGACTCGCAAGCTAGAGTTCCTGATGGGCGATGCCATTGCTCAGGGTGCTGATACCATTATTACTCAAGGCGCAACACAGTCTAACCATGCTCGCCAGACGGCAGCAATCGCGACTAAAATGGGTATGGAATGCCATGTACTATTGGAAGACCGTACTGGCAGTAAAGACGTTGACTATAACTACAATGGTAACGTGCTACTGGACCAGTTATTTGGTGCATCTTTAAGCAAGTTCCCTGCTGATACTGACATGAATCAAGCGATGGAAGAAGTTGCCGAAAAACTACGTGCACAAGGCAAGACTCCTTATATTATTCCAGGTGGTGGATCTAACCCTATTGGTGCTTTGGGTTATGTGAATGCGGCTTTAGAGCTTCTCACACAGGCGAATGATATGGGCCTTAAGATCGATAGAGTCGTTCATGCCACAGGTAGCGCGGGTACACAGGCTGGCTTGGTCACAGGTTTAGTGGCCTCTAATAGCCTGATCCCTGTTTTAGGGATTGGTGTTCGTGCTCCACGTGAACTGCAAGAGGGTAATGTATTTCGCCTCGCAGAAAAAACTGCTGAGCATCTGGGCATCCCAGGAGTGGTTAAGCGCGAAGATGTTGTGGCTAACTGTGATTATGTGGGTGAGGGCTACGGAATACCAACAGAAAGCGGTATCGAAGCGATCGAACTTTTTGCCCGCCAAGAATCTATTATGCTAGACCCAGTTTATTCTGCCAAAGGTGCAGCAGGCTTTATCGATCTGATCCGTAAAGGCCATTTTGATAAAGATGACAATATCGTTTTCTTACATACAGGCGGTGCTCAGGCTCTGTTTGGCTATCGCCAAGCCTTGGACTTTGAAGACTACTGCTAAATCTAGTAATTAGCGATTAGATTGCCTCCAGCCATATTTCAGCGGGCTCCCATTGGCTTTTGTCGATGGGAACCGCTCTTTTTGAAGTTATTGCTATGTCATATTCTGCTTGATCAGCTGGTGCATCATATCGATATGAGCTTGGCTGTCATTTAGGCAGGGGATGTAATCGTAAGACTCGCCTCCGGCATTAATAAAATAGTCTCTATTCTCAACCTCGATCTCTTCAATTGTTTCTAGGCAATCTGAGGAAAAACCAGGGCAGATAATAGCGACTCGCTTCACGCCTTGCTCAGCAAACGATTTTAAAGTGACATCTGTATAGGGTTGCAGCCATGCAGCCTTACCGAAGCGTGATTGAAAACTGCTAATAACAAGTTCATTGTCTAACCCCAATGCCTCAACGACTAGGCGAGTGGTTTGTATACAAAAACAATAATAAGGATCACCTTGTTCTAGATAGCGTTGTGGTGTGCCATGGTATGAGAATATCAAGCGTTCGGGCATGCCGAACTGCTCGATATAGTTTGTTATCGACAGGCTAATAGCGTTTACATATTCAGGCGTTTGGTGATAACCGTTAATAAAGCGGATAGAGGGGACCCAGCGATAGCTTTGCAGTTCTTTGGCAATGGCGTCAAAAGTAGAACCTGTAGTCGCCGCACAGTATTGTGGGTACAGCGGTAGGACTGTGATATCACGGACATTTTGTTCAGTAAGTGACTTGAGTGCACTTTTAATAGATGGGTTCCCATAGCGCATACTAATCACCACTGGTAACTGCCCTTCACCATAGTGAGTATCTAGCTGTTGCTGGAGTGCCGTTCCTTGGCGTTTAGTGATGGCTAATAAGGGAGATCCTTCGTCTGTCCAAACGGATGCATATAATTTAGCTGAGCTTTTGGAGCGAAAGGGTAAGATAAATAGGTGCAAAATTATTAGCCATAGCAAGCGAGGAATCTCAACCACTCGATGGTCACTTAAAAATTCTTTTAGGTAGCGCCGCAATGCTCTGGGTTCAGGTGCATCGGGTGTGCCGAGATTAACCAGTAATATTCCTTTTTTAGGCTTAGGGCTTTTATGCTCATACTCTGTCTGACCTTGAAAGCTCATGTAATTCTCTTCGCGAAGTTGGATAGTGACGATAAAACATGAATAACTTCATGTTATCCATTTGTGTTAGCTTTTCAGATACTGCGTAAACAAAGCTTGCACGTTGACCGAGGCATTTAATCTTGTTGCCATCAAATATAAACCGGCCATTTTTCGATGCAAAAAAAGCACATCCGGTGGCGGTGTATGCCAGGCATCAGGATCACTACTGACACTTAAACCGCGTGCTTGAATCCGCTTGGCCAGGTCTGATTGTCCAAATGCATAGTCGTTGTTATAACGCAGTGGCTCTGCTGCCATCATAAAGATATCTAATACCACTTCCCGGTTAGCTGCTTTCATACCGTTCTGGAAAAAACCTAAATTCTGTAACGCAGCATCTAACGCTTGTCTATCTTGAGTAACGGCTGCACTCATCGCATCTTGGTACTTATTGACGAAGTCTGGATTAAAAGCTCTAACGGCTCCAAAATCTAATAATACCAGTTTATGAGTGTCGGTCTGGTAGAGGTAGTTCGCCAGATTTGGGTCGGTTTGCACGCATTTAAAGTCAAATAATTCTGCAAAAAATAGGCTAAATATCAACGACATAATATCCGTTCGTTTTTCAGCGGACATTGAGCGCAGAGTATCCAGTGAATCACCTGTCACATAGTCCATCGTTAATATTTCAGGGGTAGACAGGTCTGCATGAAAAGCCGGTAGAACTAAATCTGTATTGCGCTCAAAGGTTTGTAGATGCTGTCGATAAGCATCTAGATGAGCACCTTCCATCAGGTAATCGGCTTCTTGTTTTAATTGTTGGCGAGCTTCATCGAGTAACGGCTGTAGATCTAGTGATTTAGGAATAAGCCCCGTCATACGTAACAAGCTATAAACGTTATCAATATCGCTGTCGATGCTTTGACGTACACCTGGGTATTGCACCTTGATGGCCAAGTGGCGGCCTTGCGTACAGGTGGCTTCATGGACTTGACCTATAGAGGCGGCGGCAAGAGGTTTAAATGAAAAGCGACTAAAGCGCTCATTCCAATCTTCACCCCAATGTCGTTCCAGTACCATTACCAGTTGCGACATGGGCATAGTCACCGCATCTGAGCGTAACCGTTCCAGTATTGATGAAAGCTCATCAGGCAATAAATTACCTGAATCCATAGACAGCAGTTGACCCATTTTCATGGCTGCACCGCGCATGCTTGATAGCTTGTCGGCTACCTGATGAAGGTTGCTCGGTGTTAGTAACAGGTCAGACATGACGGGCCTTTTGCCTTGAGCTAAATGCTTGCTACCTTCTAACACGACATTACTGGCAATACGTCCGGCTAATGAGCCCATGCGTGCTAAACGCGACATTCTCGATTGGGGTACCGGTGCACTTTTCCGGTCTCGCGGCTCACTCATAAGTTGCTACAGCGGGTAAATTTTTCTCTATCATATTAATCACTACCGCATCATTCGGTTTGATATGGCTCTTAAAGCTGGCAAGTATTTTTCCATCAGAGCTGATCAAATATTTATGAAAGTTCCAGCCCGGATATTCTCCAGATATTTTTGCTAGTTGCTTAAAAAAAGGAGATAGGTTTTTACTTCCCTTTTTTACGTGTACTTTTTCGAACATGGGAAAATTGACACCATAGGTTAGCTGGCAAAAATCTTTTATCTGCTTTTCTGTGCCAGGTTCTTGGCCTGCAAAGTCATTAGAGGGAAACCCTAGCACCACAAACCCCTGCTCTTTGTAGCGCGTATAGAGCGATTCCAGACCATCGTATTGGGGTGTAAAGGCGCATTTGCTAGCGGTATTTACGACCATAATTAATGTGTTGGCATAGGTCTCACACAAATTTACCTGTTGCTCATTACCGAGTAATGAAAAGCTATAGTTAAGGGCGTGCATGGATGCATCTGAGCAACTGCTTCTTTTGAGGTTGGTCTCACTGTTAGCCGTGCTGTAGGGGGGTAGGGTTAACATGACAAGCAAGAGCACTGCTGCTAAAGGCAGAGAATATTTCATGTAACCTCCGATCATGTTTGTAGAGCTTGGAATAGTTATACGCAGGTTATTGCAAATCAGATTAAAAAAGTTGTTTTTTACATACGTTCTTTAAGAAGAGAGCTTTATTCTGTGCCCAAGAGGTATTTATATATTGAAGCTTAAAAGGAATAGGGTTGTTGCCTCTACTTAGATGTCTAGTAAACGCCGGGTACTGCGAGGTGTTTCATGATAATGCTTTTTATAAGAGCGAGAGAAACTAGAGGCGTCTGAAAAACCCAGTTCGGCTGCCAATATTGTTAACGTTATCTTGCTGTTAGTCAGCAGAAAATGTGCACGTTGCATTCGTCTGTTCATCAGGTACTGCTGTGGTGTCATACCAAACTGACTCTGACAGAGACAGTAAAAGTGACTCTCGCTTACATAAAGCGCATTCGCCAACTCTAAATTACTCGGAGGGTTAGAAAGCCGTTGGTCAATAAAGTCGTTGAGTCGTGCTGTGTTGAGTCGGTTGTGAGTTATGGGTTGAGCTAAATTAGGGGAGTACATTTGGCATAGCTGAGTCATGAACAGGGAGACTAGCTGACAGTTTAATTGTGGGTTTATTTGATCTTTTCCGCTTAGTAGTTGTTTTGCGGCAAAGTCTAGCAATGGCAATATCTCAGGGTTTAATGAGACAAACTCAGGCTGCTGAAACAAGGTGTCTTTGAACGAAATATTACAGGCTTGTTCTAGTGCTTGGATGTATGGATCAGACGGCGCCAAGTCGATTACCAGTAATTCACAATCATCATTTAAACCGCTGAACAGGTGAGCCGTACTCTCGGGAATGATTGCCACAATTCCGTTCGAAAGTTGGCCTGCTTCTTTGTGAAACTCACATTCCATTTGGCCACGCCAACCAAATAGTAATTGAGAATACCCATGACAATGCTCACCGCTTTGACGTGCAATTAAATTGCGGCGTGCCTTGCTAGTTATCACAGCGGGCGGTCCGAAAAAAAAGTTCTTGGGACAATTCAAGAGTTTGGGTCAAAAGCATCATAGTTTGAGTCAATTATATCAATTTGCTAATTGTTATCATTGGTTTAAGACTAACAATAAGAGATTCCCTCATGCAACTTAACGCAACTCAAATTCAAAATGCACTTCCCTGGGATGCACTAATCATCGCGTTGAATGATATTTTCGTTCGCGAAGTTTGCTCGCCGGTTCGTCATCATCATACGATCAATGTACCTCAGGAGCCGGATGCAACTTTACTGCTGATGCCTGCATGGCTAGAAGGGGAATTTCTAGGCGTTAAGCAGGTTAATGTGTTCCCTGGCAATAATGCTCGCAATATCCCAGGTCTTAGTAGTCATTATATGCTGAGTTGCGGAAAAACTGGACAGCCTTTGGCACAGTTGGATGGCAATGAGCTGACTGCACGTAGAACGGCCGCCGCTTCAGCATTGGCTTCGAAACTTCTCTCACGTGAAGATGCGAGTGAGATGCTGATGGTTGGAAGTGGCCGAATGAGCCGCCGATTGATTCCAGCGCATATGAGTGTTCGCCCAATTAAAACCGTTCGGGTGTGGGATCGCAATCAGGATGCAGCGCAAGCGCTGGTTACAGAGCTGCAGGCGGAAGATATCAATGCCGAAGTCTGTGCTAAAGACCAGCTAGAAGAGGCGGTTAGAAAATCTGACATTATTAGTTGCGCCACGATGGCAACTACGCCTTTGATTTTGGGGGACTGGTTAAAGCCGGGAGCGCATCTTGATCTGGTGGGAAGCTTCACACCCACAATGCGAGAAACTGATAATACTGCGATGCAGCGTAGTGCGGTATTTGTGGATACCCGAGCCGGCGCGTTAAGTGAAACCGGCGATCTAATTATCCCTATCCAGGAAGGCGCAATTACTGAAAATAACGTTATTGCTGAGTTTTCAGAACTATGCAGCGGCCAGCATCTTGGTAGACCAGGCTTAGACGATGCTAACAACGCTGTGACGATTTTTAAATCTGTGGGTGATTCAAGGGAAGATCTTGCAGCAGCCATTCTTGCTTACCAGCGACTAGTTTAGGTTTCTCGTGACCTAACTTTGGGCCTTACTTTCGGTAAGGCTCCTTTTTACTCTTTATAATAAAATAATAGAGGCGCATGACGTCTTATGGAGTTTTTATGCAACAAAGTGGTTTTAGCACTGCAACAGATTATTCATCTAAAACTGTCGTGGTTGTTGGAGCCGGAGTTGTTGGTCTGTGTACTGCGCTTGAGGCGCAGCGAAAAGGCTACCAAGTAACACTTATTGATAGAGATGAAGCAGGGATGGGGGCTTCGTTTGGTAATGCCGGATATTTGGCTACTGAGTTGATTGACCCTTTGTCTACACCAAAAACACTCCTTTCTAGTTTCGCTATGTGGCTTAATTCTCACGGGCCTTTGTCTTTACCGCTAGGTTATTTGCACCGCATCCTGCCTTGGCTAGTGCGTTTTATTTGCGCCGCCGCTCCCAAGACTACTAAAAAAAGTCGTTTAGCACTTGAGCAGTTAAACCGGGCTTCGGTGCCGGCTTGGCGGCGCTGCTTGGAAGATATCGGCGCACAAGAACAGTTGGTTCAATCAGGTTATCTGTTGGTTTGGGAGTCAGCAGATAAGCTGGAAGATGCCAAGCAACATGCCGCCTATATGCAAGAGAACGGCATTAAAACGGAGTTAGTGCAGGGAGAGCGCCTCGCGCAACTGGAGCCTGAATTGGCTGAGAACCTTAGCCATGCACTGTTTTTTCCTGAAGCCTGTCGTGTTAAAGAGCCTTACGAGCTCTGTAAAATTCTTTTATCTGCTTTTTTAGCGCGTAAAGGGGCATTTTTACAGCAAGGTGTTACTTTCTTACAGCCTGAAGACAAAGGCGTATTGGTGCAAACTGAGGCGAGCTCATTGAAGTTCGATCACGCTATTATTTGCGCAGGAGCTTGGAGTAAACAGCTGTTGAAGAGTGTTGGTCTAGACGTGCCGCTGGAAGCAGAGAGGGGATACCATCTATCCATTGATGCGGAGCATATTAAGCTTAATCATCCAATAGGGTCTGCAGAACGTCGTTTTGTTATGAGCCCGCTGGATTCAGGCTTACGCGTGGTGGGCATAACCGAGTTAGGTGGCCTGAAGTTAACGCCTTTTAAGCAGCGCTTTGATTCGCTCCAACATCATAGTGGTAAGTTATTACCGCGACTGAATAATTCAACATTAGAGGTCAGTAAGTGGATGGGGCATCGTCCCACATTGCCTGATTCGCTTCCCGTGATTGATAGGCACCCCGAGCACTCTCAGTTACTATTTGCCTTTGGAAATCAACATTTGGGGCTGACACAAGCGGCAATCAGTGCCGAGCTGGTAGTCGGGTTAATGACGGGGGATTTGCCTACCATTAACTATGAGCCATTTCGCGTGGATAGATTCTAGACAAACGCAGAGAATCGCAGTGAAATCATGTAGTAAATATAAGGAAGACTAATGGCAATTGTTTTGCATAACTACAACATTGTACGTGTGATTGATGACGGTAAAATTGTCAATTGTACAGTGATTAAAATGTGTCTTAACTATGCATTAATCAAATACAAAGGGTCTAAGTATAAAGTTCCCTATGGCTTGATTGATAAGGTTATTGGTCATGAGCTTTTACTACACGCAGAGTAGAGGGCTCTTTGCTCAGTTTGTTAGTACGTTCAATCACGCGTGGGTATCTTTAGCGGTCATGATGAGAAGTACTCAACCTGATATCTAGATATACCTGTTGTTAATAATCGACATCTAATTGAAAATGTAAGCGCTTGCAAGAAAGTGTTAACTTATGTTCTCCTGTTTGTTATGGGCTGAGTGTTGTGTTCGATTCTTGAACAAAATAACGGTTCTGCAAACAGTCAAACTACACTCTTAGGGAGCATAAGATGCCAGAATCCTTGTTACACCGGGCGGCCTGTATTGAAGACATGAAAACCTTGACGCGTAGGCGCATTCCCCGGTTTGCTTTTGAGTATCTGGCAGGGGGCTGTAATGCAGAAAATACGCTGAGGCAAAACCGTCAGGCTTTGGATCAGGTGTATCTACAACCCAGTTACTTATCAACATCTGCAGGGGCTGATCTGAGTACAGAGGTTTTTGGTCAGCAGTACGCTGCGCCTTTTGGCGTGGCGCCTCTGGGTTTGAGTGGGCTGATTTGGCCGAAGGCATCGGAGTTCCAAGCGTGCGCCGCGCGTGAGGCAAATATTCCTTATATCCTCAGCACTCTGGCGAGTACTTCGATAGAGCGAGCTGCTGAGTGTTCGGGAGATAATTTTTGGTTTCAGCTTTATCCACCTTCAGACTTAGGAATTCGGTCTGACCTTATGCGTCGTGCTGAAGCCGCTGGGTGTCGTCATCTGGTGGTGACTATCGATGTGCCGGCAGCAGGAAGGCGCCCACGTGATATTCGTAATGGTCTTGCTGTGCCGCCTAAAATTAGTGTGGACAGTATTACCCAGACAATGCTGCGCCCTTCTTGGGCGATGGCAACGGCCTTACAGGGAATGCCGCAATTCGCATCGATGATGCCTTATATGAAAAACATGTCAAACCTGCGTGATATCGCCAATTATATCCGTACAACCCTGAAGGATGTTGTGGATTTTCCGATGTTGCAGCAGATCCGCCATGCTTGGGCGGGAAAGTTGATTGTTAAAGGAGTCTTGAGTGTTGCTGATGCTGAGCTAGCACTGGCAGCAGGTGCTGATGGCCTCATTGTATCTAATCATGGTGGCAGACAACTTGATGCCGCGTACCCTTCTGTTTCAGCGCTGAAAGAAATTGTTGCTGCGGTTGGTGACCGTACGGTGGTGATGGTTGATAGCGGAGTAGAGTCCGGCCCTGATATTGCGCGCTTTTTGGCTCAAGGGGCGCAGATGGTGTTTGCCGGTCGGGCCTTTATGTATGGCGTGGGTGCTTTTGGTGAGCTAGGGGCTGCGCATACTATTGATTTGTTGCGTAATGAGCTGCTCCAGGTAATGGAGCAGCTACGATGTCCGACACCACATCAGTTGCCTCAGTATCTGCTCTGACTTTTGCTACATAGAGTGGGTCATGTCGGTGGTTTCTCGCACTTTCAAGTCTGCCGGTAATTGAACCCGGGTAATGTCACGGTTGCCGGTTTGGATGCAGTTTAATAAGTAGGTTGCGGCAAGTGTGCCCATACGACGCGCCGGTACATCGATGGTCGTCAGGCTAGGGGATAATGCGGCGGTTATCTCAAGGTTATCAAAACCTGTGACAGCAAGTGTTTTAGGCACTGGAATATCCAGTTGTCGCAAAGCAGATAGTGCGCCCAATGCGAGTATATCGTTACCGCAGATTACCGCGCTGAAAGGGTGGCCGGCGACGATGAGCTCTGTGAGTGCAAGGCTGGACTGCTCCGCACTATAGCGGCATTCGCGAACTAGTTCAGGTTTAAGTTCTAGGCCTTTTTCTTGGAGGTATTGCCTAACACCTTCGATGCGCTCTCTGGCTCGATCATTGTCGATCTGGATACCAGATATGACGGCAATATCTTTGTGCCCCATATTAACAAGGTGCTCAGCAATCTTGCGCCCAGCGGCGGCATTATCAAAGCCGATACAACTATGTATGGACTGGCTGTTGTAGGTCCACAGGTTGACCACAGGAACTTGGTGGCGATCGAGCATTTCGTATACTTCGGGATGGTGTTCTTCACCAATCAGTACCATGCCGTCAATACCCCGGGTGATAAGGCTTCGCACCTCTCGGAGTTCTTCATCAAGGGAGTAATTGCTGCTAGCTAAAAGTAACGTAAAGTTAGCTTCTGATAAGCCCCGTTGCAGGTAGTGTATACCGTTAGCAAAGATGCCATTGTCGATGGTAGGTATGACTGCGCCTATCGTGTGAGAGCGGCGCGAGGCGAGTGCTCGTGCTGCACCATGGGGTGCATATCCGAGGCGGTTTATAACCTCATTGACCTTATCACGTAATTTTTCTTTTACTTGCGCGGGTTGGTTTATACAGCGAGAAACCGTTGCCGTTGAAACCCCGGCAGCCGTTGCAACGTCTTGTAATGTTGGTTTTGAATTACGCATATATCTCCCTTTTCACAGTCTGCATGATAACAACAATTCATACAAACCCAGATAGTTATTTGCAATCAGGGTTGACAGTGCAATCATTTAAAGTTTAATTTGTAAGCGCTTACAAATATTGTCTTCGGAGTATTCCAATGTTTACAGAAAGACTAATAAAACATGCTTATCGAATTGCCATTGTGTTGTTTTTGGTTTTTTTCACCAACGTGCTGGTGGGGAAAATATCAATGTGGTTGTTCGGTCTTCAGCTGCCTCTGGGGTTCAGTGGAGTGGTTGAATTCTTGGTTCTGTGTGTTGCATGTATCTTTTTTGTGATCGGAATACTTCGAAGTGAAAGCCTGAACCAAAAATAATTAGATCAATCAGGAGCAACCCATGAGCAAAGCAAATCAACCTGTCTGCCCGGAACGTCGTCGCTTTATGGCGCTGACCAGTAAATTTGGTTTTACCGCAGTGACTCTGGCTGCCGCATCAGGGCTTATGATGTCAGACCAGGCCGTTGCAGCGATATCCAAAGAGGAAAAAGAACGCGAGGCGAAAGCAAAATATAAGATGGTGATTGCCACCGCTTATGTTTTGGGCTCATCGCGTAGCTATCCGATTATGCAGCTGGATTTTAAAGAAAATATCCAGAATCTAACGAACCGCGAGGTTTATGTGAAACTCGCACCGGGTGGCCAATTAGGTGCAGGTGGTGCACTGGCTCAAAAAGTACAGCAGGGTACTATTCAGGCAGCTCAGCATTCTCTTTCAAATTTTGCAGCATTTGCTCCGGTGGTTGATTTGATCAACATTCCTTATTGGTGTGGTGAAAACCAAAAATTCACCAACCTTGTGAGTTCTGATGCTTGGCATCGTGAGGTAAACCCGAAAGTAGAAGAGAGAGGTTTCTTGCCGTTATGGTATGTCAACATTGATCCTCGTGTTGTGGCTGTACGACATGGTATTGATGGGCCTATTAAGACACCTGATCAAATGTCCGGTATTAAGTTTCGGGTACCAGGCTCGAAGATCTTGCAGCAGTTCTATCGCTTATTAGGTGCTAACCCAACACCGGTGGCTTGGGGTGAAACGCCTTCTGCCATTAAGCAAGGTGTTGCCGATGCACTCGACCCTTCTGTTGAAGCGCTGAATGTCTTTGGTTTTCGTGATGTTATTTCGCATGTTTCCTTTATTCGTTCGGTTCCTGATGCCCAAGTATATTCCTGCAACCTAGCTTGGTTTAAATCGTTACCTGCCAAAATTCAAGACGGCATTATGTTCGCCGCTGAAGTCACGGCGCAGCAAAACTTGGCGAAAGTGCCTGCCGCACGAGGGTTTGCAATGGCTGAATTAGCAACTGCCGGAGTTAAGTTCTACTCACCAACAACGGGTGAATTGCAACAATGGAAAGATGCGGCTGGACACCAGTTACCTGTGTGGGATGACACTAAAATTGAACTGGCTGGGTCTCTGGATATCTTTGACAGCTTGCATGATGCGGCCAATACCCAAGGGCGTCATTTCGTACACGATATTTAAGTTGATCTGCTAGAGCGATGGCACTGAGCATCCATGCCCTGTGCCTAGTTTTCTGTAGCTGTAGTAACGCTACTGTTCAATTTAGAGGTGTATGTTTTGAATACAGACAAGATAACAATTTGGCAAAAGCTGGATGAAAATGCTGAACGGTGGCTGTTGTTAGTTTTTTACGTCGTGATTGTTCTAACCGTCGGTGTGGAAGTGATACGCCGCTTTACACTCTCTTATTCGTCAATCTGGGGGGAAGAGGTCGCTCGTTACGCCTTTATTTATCTCGCTTGGATTGGTGCCGCATCGGCTGTTAAAGATCGTGCTCATATTCGGATTGATGTGATCCTGAATTTCCTGCCTCGCAACGGCAAGTTACTCGTTTATATCTTAGGTGATGTGGTGATGATCGGCGTTTCGGGACTCGCTTTTTCATATTCGGTGGAAACGCTTCTGGTCTCAATTAAGTTTGGCTCGGTCACTCATGGTTTAGGCATTAGCCAGGCTTGGTTTATCGCCGCAGTTCCATTGGGCTTCTCCTTGATGCTTTTTCGCCTGTGGCAATCCTTGAGTCGTGACATTCGCGCACTTAGAAATGATTCGCCGATCTACACCGGAAAACGGTTGTTCGATTAGACAGGAAACCTTCCTATGTATAACTATTTGAATCCTGAAGTCACCCTAGATTGGGGGTGGGAGTTAGGTGGGCCATTATTGATTGGCGTGATTATGTTCGCATTAGGTGTGCCGGTTTGGGCAGTATTGGGCGTTATCTCTGTACTGATTCTAGAACTTAGCGGAGCCTTGCCACTGTCGTTACTGGGTGAAGCATTGTTTGATGGCATTGATGCTTTTGCTTTGATTGCCATACCTTTATTTATTCTCACCGGCGATGTGTTGGTGCGTACCGGACTGTCGCGTAAGTTGCTGGATATAGCCGAAGCGCTGACGGGCGGTGCCAAATCAGGCTTTGGTACTGCAACGGTACTGGTTTGTGGTTTCTTTGCCTGTATCTCCGGTTCAGATGCTGCCGGTGCTGCTGGGGTTGGTCGTATGACCATTGATCGCCTGGTAGAACAGGGTTACCCCAGACCATACGCTTGTGCCTTGGTTGCCGCTGGAGCTTGTACCGGTATCCTGATCCCACCGTCTATCGCCTACATTATCATCGGGTTGGTGTTGGGCATCTCCGCATCGACGTTGTTCTTGGCGGCCTTGGTGCCGGGTCTTTTGGTGATGGGCTGCATTATGGTGTGCAACATCATTCTTAATCTGACTCATGGTTTTGAGAACGCAGGAGGTGGTTTCTCTTTACGCCGCATTATTACTGCGATCTATGTGGGTCGATACGCGCTGATTGTACCGGTCATTATTTTAGGAGGTATCTACAGCGGTGTATTTACCCCAACAGAAGCGGCAGCCATCGCGGTAATCACAACGATCATTATTGGATTGTGGCAAAAAACTATTAGCCTGAGTGAGTTTCCGGCCATGCTGGCCAGCTCCGCTAAAGTCAACGGAGTGATCCTACCTATTATTGCGTTCTCTTTACCGTTAGCTCAAGCGTTGGCTGCACTCGAGGTTCCGCAAGGGTTTGTATATATGGTGACGGATATCACTGATGATCCGACCATGATCATTTTACTGATGATCAGCATTCTTATCTTGGCGGGCTGTGTGATGGAAACTACACCCAATATCGTCATCCTTGCGCCTATTATGCTGCCCTTAGCACAAGAGATCGGTATGGCCGATATTCAGTTTTGCATCATGATGATCACCGCTCTTGGGGTTGGTTTTATTACCCCACCGTTGGGGCTCAATCTCTTTGTTGTTTCAGGTCTGACTGGTACCCCCATTCTGGGTATTGCACGCAATGCTGTGCCCTTCGTGCTGGCAATGCTCAGTGTTGTACTGCTACTGGGATTTGTGCCTGAACTCTCTTTGTGGGCTCTGCCTAGTTACAGCTACTGATTAGCCACTTTTTATGTCAATCAAGGAAAATAAAAATATGACAACTCAATATTTAAAAAAGGCACAAAAAAACGCTGCCACCGGCGAAGATAATACTCGCCACATCGTATCTTCGATGCTGTCTGAAATAGAAGCGGGTGGGGAAGATAAGTGCCGTGAATTTGCGCTAAAGCTGGATAGCTATGAGGGTAACATTGTAGTCACACCAGAAGAGATAGCAGCTGCCGGTAACTCTCTGTCGCAGCGAATGAAAGATGATATCCAGTTCGCTTATGAGCGTGTGCACAATTTTGCTGTGAAGCAACGAGAATCATTGATTGATTTTGAAACCGAGCTTTCTCCAGGGTTATGGGCAGGGCAGCGCCAGATTCCTATGACGGCAGCCGGTTGCTATGTGCCTGGCGGGCGCTATTCCCATATTGCCTCGGCGGTAATGTCAGTGGCTACCGCAAAAGCGGCGGGTGTTGAGCACGTTATTGCTTGCTCGCCACCCAAACCTGGTCAGGGTGTTAATCCTGCGATTATCTATACCGCCAATCTTGCCGGTGCAAATACTATTTTGGCGTTGGGAGGAGTGCAGGGTATAGCGGCGATGGCGTTTGGCCTGTTTACCGGAAAGCCAGCAGACATATTAGTGGGCCCTGGGAACCGTTTTGTTGCTGAGGCTAAACGTATGCTTTATGGCCGTGTCGGTATTGATCTATTTGCAGGTCCCACCGAAATTGCCATTATTGCAGATAAAACCGCCGATCCACATCTGGTGGTTACTGACCTTGTTGGTCAAGCTGAACATGGCCCGGATTCTCCTGCTTGGTTGTTCACAACCGATAGAGCTCTGGCAGAAAAGGTTATTGAGATGATGCCTTCCTACATTGAAAAATTACCAGAAACTGCACGCGTGGCTGCAACCAATGCTTGGGACGAATATGGTGAGGTTGTGTTATGTGATACCTATGAAGAAGTTGCCACTATTAGCGATAAGTATGCAGCGGAGCATCTTGAAGTAATGTGTGACAACTTGGACTGGTGGGTACAGCGTTTACGCAACTACGGTTCTCTATTTGTTGGAGAAGAGACTACCGTCGCGTTTGGAGATAAGTGTTCAGGTACTAACCATATTCTGCCAACCAAAGGTGCAGCACGCTATACCGGTGGTTTGTCAGCAGGTAAATTCATTAAGACCGTCACTACGCAACGTATGACTCCAGAAGCAAACCGTGATGTTGCGGCGGTAACCGCACGTATTTCACGCATGGAGGGGATGGAAGCGCATGCCCGTACGGGTGATGTCCGCTTAGAAAAATACTTCCCTAATGAAACCTTTGATTTAAAGGCAGTGGAATGAACTGCTTCGACCTTACCGGCAAAGTGGCGTTGATCACTGGGGCTTCGTCTGGGATAGGCGCTCAGCAAGCTCGCGCATTAGCCGCTGCCGGGGCTAGTGTTGTGCTATTGGGGAGACGCCAGAATCGGCTAGATGAGTTACAGCTCCAGTTGCAAGCTAGTGGCGCGCATGCCACAACTGTTGCCGCTAATCTGGGAGATTTAACACAGTTGGATGAGATTGTTAGCCGCTGTATGGAACCGTGGCAACGCATTGATATTTTGTGTAATACAGCGGGTGTTAACTTGCGCCAGCATGCTGACGAGGTGACGCCAGAGAGTTGGGATCAGACGTTGGGTTTGAATCTAAAAATCCCGTTCTTTCTTGCACAAAAGCTAATCCATCAAATGGCCTTACGAGGGTGGGGCAAGATCATCAATGTTGCATCCTTGCAGTCGGAGCGGGCTTTTGCCAATGGGATTGCCTACGGAGCCTCTAAAGGCGGAATTTTACAGCTCACTCGAGCAATGGCTCAAGCGTGGTCTTCAAAAGGCATTAGCTGCAATGCGATTGCACCGGGGTTTTTTCCTACGGAGCTGACCGAGCCTGTGTTTGCTCAGGGCGATCTAAGTCAGCAGTTGGCTGACCAGACGGCTATCGGTCGTAACGGCAAGTTGTCTGATTTGGATGGCCTGTGTGTTTTCTTAGCGAGTCATGGTTCAGATTACATTACTGGGCAGACCATCTATATCGATGGCGGTTTTACCGCAAAGTGAGGTGCCAAATGAGCAGTAAAACAATGAATGCACTGGTCTATACCGACAGGCAGGAGATTACCTATCGCCGAGAGCCGCTGCCACAGCCACGCGAAGGTGATGTACGGGTAGACATTACAGCAACGGCGATATGTGGATCCGACATGCATGCTTACCATGGAAAGGATGCGCGTAGAGTGCCGCCGTTGATTCTGGGGCATGAGGTGAGCGGTATTGTGTTAGATGGTCGTTATGCGGGGCAACGCATGGTCATTAATCCGCTGATGACCTGTGGAGAGTGTGAAGACTGTGTTGGTGGGCGTAGTAACCTGTGCCGCCACCGCGAACTCATTGGTATGTATCTGCCCGGTGCTTTTGCTGAACAGGTAGCTATTGCAGAGCGAAATTTATTACCCATTCCTGCTGATATGAACCCTATACATGCAGCCCTGACCGAACCCACCGCGACAGGGTTGCATGCGGTGGCACTGGTGGAGAGAGTTTTACCACGGCCACTATCAGAAGCACGTTGTTTGGTTATCGGCGGCGGTGCTATCGGGTTGCTCACGGCGCTCATCTTAAAAGCTAAAGGCTGTATTTCGGTTGATCTGGCAGAAACTAACGCGTTACGACGAAGCAGTATTGAGCAACAGGATTGTGCTAATTGCTTTAACCCGCTAAAGGAGGCGCTACCGTACCCTAATGGTTATGAGGTGGTGTTTGATTGTGTGGGTTGCGGAGCTACAAGGCGAAGGGCCAGTGAAGCGGTGCGCCCAGGAGGGATTATTTCCCACGTAGGTCTACAGGATGATGGAGAGGGGCTGGATACACGTAAGCTAACTCTACAGGAGGTTATTCTACTGGGTAACTACTGCTATACACGTGCTGATATGCAGGCATCGATCGATATGCTCTATCGCGGTCAGTTGGGAAACTTGTCTTGGATTGATGTTCGGCCTTTATCGACAGGCGCTCAGGCCTTTACAGATTTGCATAACGGTAAGGTAGCTGCCGCAAAAATAGTGCTACAACCGGACACCCTGCTGTGATCGGTTAGTCTTTCAAAAACCACTATAGGTACTTTTCTATGTTTGTCGCCAAGGGCGGCTGAGCAGGGTGAACTGCTGTCTTAAGTAAGCGCCTGTAAGTATATAAATATAATAATCAGAGGATTGTAAAACCATGAATAATAGCGAAATGATCTGGCATGCGTTGTCACAAAATCAGGTAGATAAAATTGCCTTTAATCCCTGTAATAAGCTCAATCTGGTGATGAAGTACGTGCCAAAAGAGATGGAAGTATGGGATATCACCAAGGAGTCTGCTGGCTTGGCACTGTGCTTTGGGCGCAGCTTGGGAGGCAAGCGTTCGGCGATGTTTATTCAAAATACCGGTATAGGTAACTTGATTACCGAGCTATACACGATGCAAAAGCTATATCAGGAAGGCTTACCGATTTTTGCTTCCTTTCGAGGTTACTTCCAAGAACCGATCGAAGCCCAGATTATTTATGGCAGCAATATGGAGACCCTTCTAACAGCGATAGATGTTGAGTATCGAATACTAGAAAAAGCTGAAGACCTAGTTGATCTTGCAGCAGATGTAGCTAACTGCTTTGCTGAGAAAAAGGTCAAGGTGTACCTGTTATCTCCTGAGCTGTGGGAAGAGAAAGTCGATGACTATCACGTGTTTGGTCAGCCTCATTTCACTCCTGTCAGTGTTAGTACCGGAGCGTATGAAGGTAACCCTAGCCAGACTCGTGCTGAAGCTATTAAGGTGATTATGGATAACGTGAGTGCTGAGGATTTGGTCATGTCACAAATTGGCTTCCCTTCCAAAGAGGTATACAACGCGAACGATCGTGCTGAAAACTTTTACATGTTAGGGGCGCTGGGTTCTGCTACCGAAGTCGGCATTGGTCTGGCAGATACCATTCAGGGGCGTCATGTATACATCGTAGATGGTGATGGTTCATTTTTCTTTAACCCTAACCAGCTGGTCGACCTAGCGGCCTTAAAGCCGAAGAACTTAACTGTAATTTGCCTTGATAATGGCAGTTACGGCTCGACAGGTAACCAGCCAACGCTTAGCTCTAGCGGTATGAATCTGAGTTCTTGGGTGCAGACTATGGGCGTTGAGAGTTCAGCTATTACCGATCAGCCCGATACTTTTTCTGAACTTATTAAAGAGAAGCCAACGTTTATTCACTACCTTATCAAAGCCGGCAATGAAAAGTCGGGCGAAGAAATACCTCTCAAAGCGGTGCAAATAAAACAACGCTTTATGAGCGCTATCATTTGATTCTCTGCTGTTTCAATAACGGATCCATCAGATAATGATGCAAAGTAAGGTCAGAGAAGGGGCTTAGGCCTCTTCTCTATTTTTAGCACGTTTGTTTTTTGTGAGAGGGGAAGATACTTTCGCCAAGTGGCTTGTTATAGCGGATGCCATTTATTTGGGCTTTTCCTCATGAATAAGCATTGTCATGTATTTTGTAAATCGTCTTTGTCTGGTTTCAGGCTTCTTTGCACTGGTTAATCCGTAAGCGATAACATAACGACTCGATTTATTAAGTGTTTCAAAAAACTGTTTTACGCTCGGCTGACTTTCCAGTGCTGCTAAGAAATCTTCGGGCACTTCCATTTCACTTACCACATAGGCGTTTTCCCAACGACCGTCAGCTTTCGCTGCTCGAATATGCACAAGGCCAGACTCCTTCATCCGATCTTCGCTTATCAAACGTTCCACATGCTCGGTGTTCCTCTTAGACCAGTTGCTTCGTGCTGTTCTGGGAGTGATGCGCTGAAGGTAGGCTTGATCATCTAGTGACTTCTTCACACCGTCAATCCAACCCCAGCATAAAATCTCTATCACTACATCATTCCAAGTAACGCTTTGAGTCCCAGAGTTTTTCTTAAATATCTTTACCCATAACTCACTTTCGGTTGCGTGATTCTCTTGAAGCCACTTGTTGAGATCTTGCGGTGTTGCAAATGTCATGATTCTTAACGGATCTGGTTCAGGCATTTAATTTGATTCTCCGGCATAACGCGCGTTGTTGCGAAGCAATGCTTTTAGCGGTCCAGCACGGAGTGCATTCGTTGACAGGTTTGTTAAATGTTGTTTGCACTGAAGAACGATTCCCAATTACTTACTACTTGGTTTGCAAAATCCAATATTTCAACTTCTTTACCAGAAGTCAGAGCCAGTCGTACAGTGTGCCCATTAATGGGTATAGTTGCATCACAAGTGATTGTAGTCATGTCACATGTTAGCTCAGAGTTATTAATGGATGTTACGGGATCAATTACCTCTCTAGGAGAATTCAATAATTTGTGTTTACTCCCGTTGCATAGATCGGCGCAAAGACGAAGCATTGGACTTTCGTTTATATGAGACTCTACGTCAGATATACCCTCATTCTTTAGCCAGTCTTTAATGTGATAGCCTGTTACTGCGAAATTAAACACTGCATCTGAAATGCTGTCTGGGTTTTGTGAAATTACAGCATTATGGAGTGTGTTTTGGTCGCGCTTAACTTTTTCGAAAAGCTTCTTGGCGTTACCGAATCCATAATTAAGATCTATGCTCATTCTATCTCCAGACATATAATATTTATCCATACTAGACATCCATCTATCTGATTTACATATGTTTTTAACTCACCCCCTGAAGCAATACAAGTATTTTTCCCGTTACAACTAATGTGAAAACAGGATATATCGTACGCTCATAAATACACTGTTTATTTGAAGAAGAGTTATTCGATAGTGGCTCTAAATTTCAGAGCGCTATTTGATAGCTGTATTTTGTGTGCGGAGGTCGTGATTGATATCCACTGACGAGTTTTTATTTATAGGGAGTTTGTGAAGTTAAGCGTAGAGAGTGTGCTAAAAAGTGTGACTTAGTGATCTTATTGGCACTCTTTAAAGCGGGAGTATCTGAAATTAGGCGGTAGCCAGTGGGCACGGAATACGCGGGATACAGGTGAATATAGGTGGATGTCAGCAAAGTTTAGCCCCGTTAGAATTTAGCGTGCAAAATCTGCAAAATTCATAGAATTAGCGGCTTTTTTGTCACTTGGTGTCAAAAGTAGTGCTAAGCGCTTGATTACAGAAGGGTAAGCACAGTTATTGATGATGTTTTGGCGTCAGTTTTTCTTCTATTAACTCTGACCTGAAAATAGGCATTCCTTGCCTATGCATCCTTTCCTATCCACACGACGCGGCCAATTACTTCCAGGTCGTCGGCTTCGTTTGGTTCTACCAGCTGCTCTTTGTACTCTTTGTTGTCGCTGAGTAGCAGTATGCCTTTATTCCAGAGCTTTTGGATGCGTTTAACAATCAGGTGGCCGTCTGTTCTGATAACGTAGATCTGACCGTCATTAAGTTCGCGCTGAGTGGTGTCGATCATCAGCGTATTGTTGGTGCTGATTGTCGGCTCCATGCTATCGCCTCGGGCGAAGACCAGTACCAGGTTGTCTGGCGATAGGCCGCGATAACGTAACCATCTGTGACGAAACGCCAGCTTACGCGTGGGTTTTTCTTCTATAGGGAATGCGCCTATACCTGCCGCCACTTCTACATTGTAGCCAGGTATCAAGGCGAACTCATCAGTCATATCTTCAGCAGAAGTGCTTGTGCTGACTGGCGTAGCTGGGCCTTTGCCAGTTAACAGCCAGATTGCAGAAACGCCTGATGCTTCAATAATAGCAGCTAGCCTCAGGGCTTTAGGCTCTGACTTTCCAGCCAAATATGTTTCTAGTGTCCTGCGTGGTATTCCCGCTTTTCTTGCTAGGTCATCCCCGCTACCTACTATTTCTGCGCACTTTCTTATTCTATCCGACAAGGTTTTTAACGTTTCGGAGTTGTTTTCGTTAACTCCGAAATCCATTTCGGACTTATTTTTATTGTTCATATGAAAATAATACCATTTAAAAACAATATGTTACGCCCTTATTGCTATGCCGAAGGCAGAAAGCTAACTCCGAAATCGCAGATGCTGCTTGATTAGTTGGCAGTATGTTACTAGTATGTATCACAAGTTGGTCGCACAACTAAGTATTAAAAGTAATACATATAAGGGCAAAAAAATGAGCAAATCGGCGATTCACTCAGCATCTAAAGACTGGTCTCAAAACGAGGTGCTTTTCGCGGTTAGAAACCGTGGTAACAACCTTGCTCAACTGGCCGCAGAAAATGGGTATAAGCATAACCTGCGTGCTTTGTATGTGGTGTTCTATCGCAAGAACGCACCCACAGCGCAAAAAATCATTGCTGACTTTTTGGGCTTACCACCTGAAGAGATTTGGCCGTCTCGTTATCAGTCTTCAATTCCTAAGTGTACCTCACCTGCTGAGCGTCCGCATGTTCGGCTTGCTTAAAGTCATGAGTTTTCCTCTTGTTGATATGTGTATTCAGGCTAGATCTGAAAAACACCAAAGCATAGAGGCAGCACAAGAATCTTTTTGTAACCACTTTGTTTAGAAGGCATGCAGTGATGAAAGGTATTTGGAAGCACAAGCGGGGTAACAGTGTTAGTGACTCAATGCATTTGTGTGCTCGCTATGCTGAAAAGAACCACAACTTGTCAGTACCGCGCATTGCGGAACTGATGGGCATGGATAGTTACAACACGCTTTATAAGTGGATGGGTAGCGGCAACATGCCAGCCAGTAAAATCCGCTCATTTGAGAATGCGTGTCAGTGCAGCTATGTGACCCGCTATATAGCGCAGAGCGCCAACCTGTTAGTGCTAGATATGCCGACTGGGCGCAAGCCTTCCCACCGAGAACTTAACGAACTGAGCGTTCATGCCCTTTCAGTGATTGGACACCTGATCAGCTTTTTTAATGAGTCCGAATCAAGCGAAGACGAAAACGAGCTGATCCAGTCAATCACCACCTTGATTGAAGACCTGGCGCATCAGCGTGGAAATGTCGAAAAACATCAGCAGCCGGAATTGCTGCTAGGAGACGAATCATGAGCACAGTTAATGAGTACTCAATGACAGAACAGGAAGTTGTAGCCCGCCTTGCTAAATGGTGTGGCACCTCAAAAATGCCAGATAACCGCAGCCGCATGATAAAGCTGTTACATACCAACAAACCTGCGCCAGAAGTCTTTGCTGAGTTTTGCCAGTTATCGGGTATGACCCGAGGTGAAAGCGAATTAGTGCTAACAGCCCTTGCTGACAACTTAAGTGCCCTGCGCCGTAAAAAAGTAGTAGGTAGCTAAGATGAAACAGTGGCTAACCGCTAAAGAAATTGCTGAAGCAAGATTGTCGAAAATGCCTAGTACTGAACGTGCTATTCAGATTCGTGCAAAGCGAGAACACTGGGAATGCCAACAGCGATTGGGTCAAGGTGGCGGCTATGAATACCACATTAGCAACCTGCCCGCTGACGCTCGCAAAGCCCTAGAAGTACAGGCCATCACCGAATTACTACCAAGTGTTGCCTCAAGTACAGAGGTGGTTGCCAGCACAGACGCTCTTCTGACTCAGCGCCAGCGCGAAGCCTCCGATGCCCGCACAACCATTGTTCGCACCATCGAAAGCATGAACAAAAAAGGTATTTCTAAAGAAGCGGCAATGACAACTTTATTGTCACAAGCCGCCCTAGGGGCGTTAGAAGAGAGTAACCCCGTGTTAGATAAAGCGCTACGCATGGCGAAAGACTCTCGGGGAAGAGGTGACACCTCCTACCCTAGCGTGCGCACTTTAAAACGTTGGTTATCACCTAACACCAAAAGCCTCGCCCCAAAAGGCAAGCGAGAGCTGGCGATACCCGTTTGGGCAAAGGCTTTTTTAAACTGTTATCAGCGCCCGCAAAAACCCTCTGTAGCCCAGGCATATGAGGATTTTTTGGAAATATTTGAAGGCGAGCCGGTGCCGTCTATCCATGCCATACGTCGCTTCATGAAAAAAGTCGGCAGCGTTTCTTTACAACATGGGCGCATGGGATCACGTGAGATTAAAAATATTAAAGCGTTTAAGCGCCGCTCTGTTGATGACCTGTTCCCTGGTGATGTGTACAGCCCAGACGGTCATACATTCGATGCCGAAGTAGCGCATCCATACCACGGACGGCCGTTTAAGCCAGAGATCACATCCTATATAGATATAGCCACCCGTAAATTGGTGGGCTACTCAGTCGACCTTGCAGAAAGCGGCGTCGCTGTATTGGATGCACTGATTGCTTCATCAGAAGAATGCGTGCCTGCCATTGTCTATTCAGATAACGGCTCGGGTTACTGCAACGCACTGCTTAAAGACCAAGGGCTTGGCGTGCTTGCACGGCTAGGGAGCGAAATTACTCACTCATTGCCCTACAACTCACAAGCACGCGGAGCAACTGAGCGTGCCCATAAAAGCATCTGGATAAAAGCCGCTAAAAAGCTGGATAGTTATTTGGGTGTAGATATGGACCGCCAAGCCGCCCAACTTAACCACAAAATTACCCGTAAAGCCGTACGAAAAGGCGGAGCCACGCACATTATTAGCTGGGTTGATTTTCTGAGATTTTGTGAAGAGACAGCCGCACGATACAACAACTCGCCACACTCATTTTTACAGAAAATAACCGATGTAGATGGCTACCGTCGCCACATCACACCCAACGAGCGCTGGGCACAATTCCAAAATAATGGATGGAAAGCCGTCACTCTCTCCCGTGATGAAGCTGCCGACATTTTCCGCCCGCGTGTTAAGCGCAAAGTGGCGCGCTGCGAGATAAAGCTTAACACCAATATCTACTTCAACAACACGCTTGAAGAGCATCACGGGGACTTTGTTCAGGTCGCATTTGATATGCGTAACCCCGACTTTATCTGGGTATATGAGTTAAAAAGCGGTGCATTGATTTGCAAAGCCGAGTGGAACGCCAACCAGACTAGCTACTTCCCTAAAAGCTTTGTTCAACAAGGCCGTGAAAAGCGTGCAGATGGCCGCTTAAAACGCCTTGATATCAAGCGTGACGAAATTGAAGCCGAGCGTGATGGTATCTATGCCATAGACCAAGAGCAAGGCGACACCATTGAGCTGGCCTCTACCTGCAGAATTAAAGAAAAAGTCGCTAGGCAAATTGAAGATGCTGAGGTTATCGACGTCGAGCCTGTTCCCGTTAATGGCATTAAAAGCCCAGAGCAGATGACGTTTGACGAACGAATGGAGACCTTTGAGCAATACCAAAGCGGCGCAAAAGAAATACCCGAAGCTCATAAGTTTTGGGTGAAGACCTTCCCGCGCACCAAGGCTTATAAAGCCGCCGTAGCACGACGAGAAGATATAGCAGAAAACTGGAATTAAAAAAGGACTGATGGTTGCCCCCATCAGCCCCTAACACACTATAAGGAGCACAGTATGAGTAATGAATCTTACGCTATCAATGGCATAGCTGACATCGTTAATTTGAGCCTATGCGATGTAGCCCTTGAGCGCGCCATGTCACGCACTAACAGCCTGCCTGGCATGGTGTGTATGTATGGTCCATCGGGTTTTGGTAAATCGGTATCCGCGACCCACGTAGCCAACCGCCGCCGTGCTTACTACGTGCAAGCCAAAAGCGTGTGGACGAAAAAAGCCACGCTCAAAGCAATTCTGCAAGAAATGGGGATACGCCCACTGGCCACGATCCCAGACATGCTTGATCAAGCAGCCGAAGAGCTGGCCAAATCTGGCCGCCCTCTGATTATCGACGAGATGGATCACTTAGTGGATAAGAAAGCCGTTGAGCTGATCCGTGATCTATACGAAGCCAGCCAAGCCGCCATCCTGTTAATCGGCGAAGAACAGCTACCCAACAAGCTGAAAAAATATGAGCGTTTCCATGGCCGCATTCTGGCATGGGTACCTGCTCAACCAGTGACGTTAGAAGATGCCAAAAAGCTAACGCCGCTCTATGCGCCGTTTGTCGAGATAACCGGCGACCTGCTCAGCCACATTGTGCAGTTATCTGCAGGAAGTGTGCGCCGTGTTGCTGTGAATATGGAAATGATCCAGGAAGAGGCCAATGAGATGGGCTGGTCGAGCGTCGACAAGGCCACTTGGGGCAAGCGTGAACTCTACACAGGCGAAGCGCCTAAGCGCCGAATTTAAGGTGAGAGCTGAGATGGGGACGATGATGCAAGTAGCAGAGGAACAACACGTGGCAGAGCTGCAACGTAAAACACCGCGTAAAGGTATACGAAAGCCTTTACAGATGGAGTTGATAGGCGGTAAGCCCGCACGCCAGCGTGTGTGGGAGCAGATCAAACAACATAAGGAACTGTTCAAAATCTACGATATATCTCGCCAGGCAAATGCAGACGACGAAACCGTAAAGACTTACCTGCAAAGCTTGGTAAACGGTGGGTATGTGGTTCGCCTAACAGAATCGAAGTTTGAAAAATCTGAGTTCCAACTCATTAAAGACACGGGCATTGAAGCGCCTCGCCTTAACCGCGACGGCACTCCTGTCACGCTGGGGCTAGGGCAAGAAGCCATGTGGCGATGTTTACGTAAGCTGGGTGCAATGGATTCCCGCCAACTGGCAAGCCATGCATCAACCTGCGGCGTAGAGGTAAAAGAAGCAACCGCGAACCGTTATGTAAAAGCACTCAAAAAGGCTGGTTATTTGAAAGTGGTTTTTCCCTGTAATCCACGTCAACGCAAGCTTGAAGTGCTCCAGCTGATTAAGCGCATGGATACAGGCCCACGCGCCCCACAAATCCAGCGCGTTAAAACCGTTTACGACCCTAACCTCAACAAAGTAATGCACGCAGAAGATCCGGAGGAGTTGTCATGAAAACAGATATCAGTAACTGGGGTGAGCAACCGCCAGAGTTTATACAGCTGCTTGCTAGCGCCGTAGAAGAAGCTGGCTCCATCAAGTCTGTCGCTAAAAAGCTGGATATATCACGTACTAGTGCAAGTTTGCTACTGAGCAATAAGTACACCAGCCCTAGCGTTAGAAAAATGGAATCGAAAATTCTTGAAAAGTTGGGAGTGGTTGAGTGCCCCGAGTTGGGTGAGATCGCTGTCCAAACGTGCCGAAAAAACTGCGCAGTGCAGTTTCCACCTAACCACCCCTTGAAGCTGCAACTCTGGAGGTCATGCTCGATCTGCGAGCACAACCCTGCCTCAATTAAAGGGAAAGCATCATGAACGCACAAAACACCCATATCGTTAGCAAGCTGCAAGAAGCGCAAGTCGCTGTTGCCAACTTAGTTGATGCAGGTATGACCGTCACCCACATCAGCATCGAAGGCCGTATGCCACGTATCAACCTGCAGCACCCGCCGCGCAAAAACATGACCGTGTGCTGGAAGGCCATTCGTCCCCGTAAAGCCGGTGGCCGTGAATGTGAAATGGCAGCGTTGTTGAATGGCTGCGAAGTTCGCTGGACAGAGGAGAACTACTGATGAGCGCTTATTACGTGATCGATTTACAACGCACTGATATTCAAAAAGGCATCGTCGTATTTTTGGCAGCAGACATGAAAACCCGCACCCGCTTTTTGGAAGATGCAGGCAGTTTTATGGAAGAGTTTATCAATGAAAACTTAGAGCGCTTTGATAACGGCAGCACCACACGGGCCGTGTTAACCAGCGCAGTAAAAACTAATAGCCGCACTATTTTACCGCTGAGGAGTTTGCACCTTAGCTCTTTGTTTCATGCATATAGCGACAACATTCGGAGACAAGCGATATGAACCAGCAACTCAATATTCCTGTTGGATA
Source organism: Neptunomonas japonica DSM 18939 (assembly GCF_000422765.1). Lineage (GTDB taxonomy): Bacteria > Pseudomonadota > Gammaproteobacteria > Pseudomonadales > Balneatricaceae > Neptunomonas > Neptunomonas japonica. Next base: position 313,246 of record NZ_AUGR01000002.1, read on the forward strand.
CCTTAAGGATAACCGTGGCAGATTAGTGCCGATTGAGAACGTAGAGCAGATTGATATTGAGCGCAATGACATGGTTCTTGAGCTAATTAAAAAAGCGAAAGAGCTGCGTGAAGAGATGCTCAAATTCAAACTTGATGGATTTGGCGATGTTGCTGCTTTGGTCGAGCTGTCGCTGGAACAGTACGGCGTAAAAGTTGGCGGAAAAAAAGGCAACGTTAGCCTCACCAGCTTCGACGGAAAATACAAAATACAGCGATCTATCGCCGAGCATATTGAGTTTGATGAGCGCCTGTTAGCTGCCAAAGCTTTAATAGACAAATGCATCCATCGTTGGACAGAAAACTCAGGGAACGAGATCAAAGTGTTAGTAGAGCAAGCCTTCCAAGTAGACAAGCAAGGCAACCTCAGCACTGCACGTATTCTCGGCCTACGTCGGAGCAAAATAGATGATGCCGATTGGCTAAAAGCGATGGAAGCAATCGCCGACTCTATTCAGGTAACGGGGAGTAAGTCGTACCTGCGCTTTTATGAGAGATGCGGCGAAACCGACCAGTTCAAGCCTGTTTCATTAGATCTAGCAAAGCTCTAGGAGGCGTTATGACCATCTACACCGAACAGTCCGTTATCAATTACGTCGCAGGTAAAGGGATGCTAACCCAAGGACAAGCGACGGCTGCAGTCAATGCGATTCAACACATGATTGTTGAAGCCTGTAAGCGTGGTGATGAACTGCACTTGGAATGCGGCAACTTTGAAAAAATCCAGAAAGGCGGCGTTAACGGGATTGTATTTCGTCAGGATGAAGCTGTTAAGGAGTATCTCAATGGCTCCTCAAATTAAACAGTCTGAAGCTGATGTCGCTGAGGTCATCGCCTGGACCGAAGAGCACCGCATGGGGGAAACAACCGACCACGAAGATGGCACCTACGAAGACGGCGTTTATGACGCCCTTATGTGGGCGCTGGGATACATCCAAACACGACCTGATCAGTAGGAGTGGCAGCATGGCAAAGCAAAAAATTGTAGATCAAGAAAAAGTAGCGCAGTTCATTCGTGACAATAACGAGAACATGTCCGGTGCTCAAATGGCAGAAAAGCTGGAGATATCCGTATCAATGGTGACTCGTATTCGCCGTAAAGCAGGCGTTATATCGCCGAAAATGAAAGCTCGTCTTGATTCCACAAGAGATAGCGATGAAATGAGAAGCCATGCAATGGCTGGAAGCATGAGTCTGGATGGCTTGCGCCACCCTTGGTAATAGCGAAACGCCCAGCTTTTTAAAGCAACGGGCGTCTATCCAGCGTGGCAGCTGGGTACTGATGAGCAGCCAATAAAACCAAAGGAAACACACATGAACAAGTCTGAACTGATCGAAGTAGTAACCAACAAAATGAAAATTGAGCATGATCGGGCCGTGAGCAAAGCGGATGTAGAAGCCCTGTTGAATAGCCTTACTTCAGTGACAACAAACGCGCTAAAAACAGGTGATGAAGTCGTACTAATAGGCTTAGGCAAGTTCAGCACCGGCCATCGCGCAGCCCGCATAGGTCGAAACCCTCAAACCGGTGAGCCTTTGGATATTGCAGCAGCTACAACAGCCAAGTTTACACCGGCTAAAGCGCTAAAAGACGCGCTGAATAACCCGTTTAATCGAGCCGTGTAACCACAAACTACACGAAAACGATTACCAGTGGCCGCCCAGCGCGGCCACTGCTGTGTAAAGAACATAGGAATCAACAAATGATAACTAAAGAACAGTGGATCGAAATTGAAAATGACTTAACTGGCATGTTTGCATCCGTAAAGTTTCAATACGGCGAGCATGAGATAAGTGTGTCTAGAGAGAGGGTTGGTGAGGGTAAGTACGAGCTGATGGTGTACGTGGATGGTTCCATTAAAGGTGCGTGGCACATGCCTGACAAAGAAGGCTTTCTTCCCGTTATTAAAGACGTATGGCGCACTCGTAAAAAAGCTATTTACTCACCACAAAAGAAAGCAAAAATTATCAAAGATCTAGGGAAACGGCTTACTAAAGAGGTTTATCCAGAATTGGATAAAACCATCGTCTACTACAGCCCTGATTTCACTACGGCCAAGTCGCTGGTGCGTCAGTATAAAAAGCTAGAAGGAATAACTCTGATCAAGCCGGAGGATGGCTTTAATGGATAACAAGAAAGTATTAGAGAAAATAAAGAAGTGCCTAGCGTTAGCGCAATCAGATAACCCCAACGAAGCCGCCGCTGCCATGCGACAAGCTCAAGCCTTGATGGCCAAATACAACATTGATAATGATGCCGTTGAGTTATCCGATGTGAATGAGTTTGCGGCAAAGGTTGGGAGTACAAAAAAACAACCCGCGTATGTGCATGGCCTTTGTAATGTTATTTGCCGTGTTATGGGCGTCGAAGCGTACTTTAGGGTCGAATCAGGATGGGGACGTGCAGCATCATCTGTATGTTTTTTGGGTGTTGGAAGTCGTCCTGAATTAGCTGGTTATGCCTATGAAGTGCTGGCGAGGCAGTTAAAGAAGGATCGAACGGCATACTTGAAAACACTAAAACGGTACAAGCCAGCGAATAAGTCCCGCAAAGCAGACCTGTTTGCAGAGGCGTGGGTATTTGCTGTTATGTCAAAGATCACAGAGTTTGCTATTAGTGATAAAGAAAAAGGGCTAGTGGTTCGGTTTAAAGAACAAAATATGAAAGATCTAAAAGAAGGTAAGTTTAGCAAAAATCACAAATCTACAAGCCGAGACTGTGATGCCCAACAGGCTGGATATAGCAAAGGTAGAGAAGCTGCATTACATCGCGCTACAGGTAGTGATAAACGTGCTGCTCTGAGTTGCCGCGCCTTAAGCAAAGGCGCGGACTTTTTACCCCATCGAGCACGTTCCTTATGCTCGCCGGTTGTCGCTCCTGAATCGCCCCTAATTTAACTAACTACCACTCACATAGCTATAGGAAAAATTCCTAAAAGGAGTCTTTTTAATGACTGATAAACGCGACACCCCACCCACTAAAGATAACCGTAAAGCCATTACCGCCCGTATTCACATTGCTAAAAAAGAACTGGGACTGGATGACGACACTTACCGAGCCATGCTCCAGCAAGTAACTAAACATAATAGCTGTGCTGATATGCACATTCGTGATCTGTATCGCGTGATGGAACATCTTAAAACGTTGGGCTACAAACCCGCTGCGCGCAAGTTTGGTAAGCGGCCAAACCCGCCTAAAGATAAAGCGGCACTCATGAGTAAGGTGGAAGCGTTGCTGGCAGATAGAGGGCTGCATTGGAACTATGCGCACGCTATGGCTCAGCGTATGTTTAAAGTGGAGAAAGTGGATTGGCTAGATAGAGATCAATTATGGAGGTTGGTTGCCGCGTTAGAAAAAGCCGTAAAACGTGTTAAGCCTACCAAGATTTAACGCAAAATCAGCTACAATAAAACAGATATAAGATAAGGAGGTTTTATGTTTAAAGAGATCGAGTTTGACCCTGCTTCTTTTCGAGAATGTTTCTGGCACTTCATCAAGCACACCACATTAAAAGAAAAACTAGCTGCCCAAGCTTTATTTGAGCTTCTTGAAATAAAGTCTGTCAGTAGTTCCGTAGTCAATAAGGCGCTCAGGAAGTGGTTTGAAGAGGATGGAGGTATCAGCTGGAAGAACCCTGAATATGCTTATATGTGCGGAATGCAAAAGCGCGATAAAGCGTGTACGTTTATTCAGCAGCTAGATTTTTTGGTAGCCGCTATGCTACACCGCTACAGTTTCAATTGGCATTTTCAATACAGTTTAACCATGAACAATGATTTAAAGGTCGAGTTACTAGCGGCGGTAGAGCCTCATTACAGTTGTGTAATTCATAGTGCAGATGCATTTAAAATGGTTGATCCTGTTGCTTACGTTAGCACTAAGCCGTTTGCCGACGTGTTTGAATGCAAGTGCTTGTTGAATTGGGCACCTGCTTCGCAAAGGAACCAGAGTAGCTGGAAAGCACGTATTGAAAAATATAAGGCTGAGCGTCAAAACTCCCGCTAACAAAAATCATTTTTTTCTAACGCACCGACCCCTTACACTGAACAGCATCACCCTTGAGGCTGTTCAGATGACTACTCAAATCGCCAAATTACAAAGCCTATTACCCGACTCGATCCATGCGGTTGCAGCGGCCATTGGTATGCCTGCAACACTGAAGTTAGTCGAACGGTTTGGCGGTACTACATTGCCTATGCGCTTGGGCGCTAACCGTTTGGGTCGTGCGGCGCTTGATGCTTTGTCTCAACAGATAGGCCATGATGAAACCCAAAAGCTTGCACTGTATGCGGGCGGTGAACCGTTGTATATACCTCAGTGTCATGTTGCCGTTCGCCGCTTACGTGACCTTGATATCTGCTCTGCATTTGAGGCGGCGGTACGTGACGGTAAAACGGCGAACGCTGCTGTGACTGAGCTAGCTTTAAAATATAAACTGACTGATCGGTGGGTGTGGCGTATTTTGAAAGAGACGCCGATTCAGGTTGAACCAGCCACGCCTGATCTATTTAACTAAGTCGTTCGACCAGCCACTGAACCCCTTCCCCTAATCCCTTCACACCACACTTAATACACTGCTGACATCACCACTATTGATCTGTGATTTTTTAACAGTTTTATAAGGAATGTCAGCATGCTTGAAAAACTACCGCGACTCACTATTTGGATTGTCATTGCTATGGCGTTGACTGCCGGTATCGGCTTACTCGCACCACACCAGCTCCCTGTTACCCTTTATAAAGTTAGCTTGGTTGTACTAGCCGCAGTGCTAGGTTATTGGGTTGATCGTTCACTGTTCCCCTATGCTCGACCTGATAACCCTAAAATTGATTGCAGTAAAAGTACCGCGATGATCCGACGAGCCATTGTCGTGTCGGCTATCATCATCGCCATTGCGCTAGGTGCCTAGTATGCCTTTGTCACCTAAACTCGTGGCGGCTCTGTTGATGTTGTGGCTTGTTGTGTCTGTGGTCTACATCACACCCGCAAACGCTGCCCAAATCCCTCACGAGTCTAGTCGCTACCGCAACGAGCTAACCCGCCAAGCACGGTTGATATGGGGTTTAGATGCCCCTATCGCGGTGATGGCGGCACAAGTTCACCAAGAGAGCGCCTGGAACAAGAGCGCCGTGAGTGCTGTAGGGGCAAAAGGACTTGCCCAATTTATGCCAGGCACAGCACGCTGGATTCCTGCCATTGATAGCCACTTAAAAAACCCTCAACCAACTAATCCTACCTGGGCGCTGCGAGCGCTCGCTCGTTATGATTTTTGGCTCTATTCCCGCCTTAAAGCCGACACCCACTGCGACCGCTGGGCGTTCACATTGAGTGCGTATAACGGTGGTTTAGGCTGGGTGCTACGTGACAAAAAAGCCGCTAACGCTGCCGGTGATAGCCGCTGGTTATGGTGGGCCAATGTTGAGAAACATAACGCGGGCCGCTCTATTGCTAACTTCAATGAGAACCGAGGTTACTCACGTCGTATTTTATTGTTATTAATGCCCCGCTACCAAAAGGCCGGATGGGGCCAAGACGTATTTTGTAGAGGTGTAATGTGACCCTTAAAAACCAATTATTCAGCATCCTTTTTATCGCGTTTCTCTGCTCTATCGGCGGCTATTTGTATGGCTACAGCACTGCTAATGAGGCCCACGAGGCCCAGCAATCTAAAGCCATTGCCGCCGTAGAGCAGACCTTACGTAAGCATTACCAGCAACAGCTCACCACGGCCAACGAGAGTGTTGCTCAGTTACGCCAACAAAAAGCCGCGTTGGCCAAAACAGCCACCGAACTAGAACGGAGAATCGCCCATGTATCGCGCCCTGATTGCGTTATCAATAATGGTTTTGTCGGGTTGTACAACCGCGCCATCGGTGCAGATTTGCCCACCGACTCAATTGCCCCCGGAGCTGATCGAACGCCCAGCGCCACCCAAACCGCTGATTCATCAAAGTATGACACCACCGTTAGCGATGTTAACCAGCAAGACATTCTGCGCCATGTCATTGAGTACGGTGAGCGGTGCCAGGCTGTTGAAACCCAGCTTATCCAGCTGATCGAATTTGAAGAGAAAATGAATGAATCACGAAGAGCGCCTTGAAGTCGCCAGTGCAACGATGCAAGCCGATATAGACAAGCAAGCCAATGCTATTAGTCAAACCTTTACGGGTGAATCGGCCACCCATTGTGTTGATTGTGGAGAGCCGATACCGGAAGCGCGGCGAGCAGCACTACAAGGTGTGGAGTTGTGCGTGAGCTGTAAACAACGGAGCGAGTGGCATGGATAAGTACGATTACAACGCGCTGAAATTTTATTTAGATATGGCGCAATGGGTAGCGACGCTATTACTGGGTGTATTTATGTGGGTCGACAAACGTCGGCGCGATAACACCAGTGGTATCGATAAGCTTAATAGCAACCACGTATCACTAGAGCGCCGTGTTGTAACGGTTGAAGAACATTTACGCCATGCACCCACTCATGAAGATATAGCCGCACTGCGTGAACAAAATGCAGCACTGCAAAGCAAGCTAGATAGGGTGACGAATACTCTGGATCGTATACACGACTATTTAATGAATAAGGGGTGATCATGCCGTTTAAGCAAAAGGAAACCGAAGATCAGCGGTTGGTTGTTCTGCGTAGTCTGATCGACTTTGGTTATTCCGCTAATGAATCCATCATTCAAGATTTCCTTGAAATGTTTGGCCACACGGTAAGCCGTGACAAAGTGCGTTCTCATTTCGCCTGGCTGGATGAGCAAGGTCTTATTACATATGAAGATGTGCTCGGTTGTTATGTCGCCAAATTGACCGCACGTGGTCAAGATGTTGCGGAAGGGCGTGTACTGGTGCCAGGTATTAAGAAGCCTCGTGCGGGAGCCTGAGATGGCCGAAAAAAGAACGCGTGGTCGTCGCTCTAAAATCGACGTGTTACCAACAGATATCAAAGCCGCGCTTAATTCTATGTTGCGCGATGGGCAGCTAGATCAGCAAGAAATCCTAACCATTGTTAATGACTATATAGAAGAAGCAGGGTTAGAGGATGCGGCTAAGTTATCGCGCTCTGGGCTCAATCGTTATGCCAGCAAAATGGAAGGTATGGGCGCTCGTATTAGACAATTGCGCGAAGTGTCCGAAGTGTGGGTGGCTAAACTGGGCACAGCACCAACGTCTGACGTAGGCAAAATGCTGCAGGAGATAGTCCGTACGTTGGCGACCGAGACAGGCCTTGCAATGAGTGAATCCGATAAGCCCATCGAGCCAAAAGTACTGGGGCAGTTGGCACTTGTCGCACAGCGTGTAGAACAAGCCGCTATGGCCAGCCATAAACGTGAAACCGAGATTCGCACCGCCTTTGCTGAAGAAGCTGCGAATGCAATGGAAGAAGTGGCCAAGAGCCAAGGCTTAACCCGTGACGGAGTTAAGGCGATCAAGCAACAGATACTGGGGATTGTGTAATGACGATCCTCGACCAGCCCCTTGGCTCGATAGCCGATCAGAACCTTAAAGATCTTCAACAGTTTGATGCAGCTGAAGTCTTACTGGGTTACCAGAAACGCTGGATCGCGGATGAGTCACCGCTCAAGATTGCCGAGAAGTCACGCCGTACCGGTTTAACCTGGGCCGAAGCGGCTGATGCTACCTTGTGCGCTGCTACCGCTAAAAGCGAAGGTGGCTGTAACCACTTTTATGTCGGCTCTAACAAAGAGATGGCCCGCGAATTTATCGAAGCCGCCGCCATGTGGGCCAAGGCATTTGATAAAGCAGCTGGTGAGATCCGCGAAGAGATCTTTATTGATGCCGGTAAAGACGGCAAAGAGATCCTCACCTTCGTGGTTAACTTTGCGTCTGGTTTTAAAGTACAAGCGCTTAGCTCCAACCCTGCTAACTTACGAGGTATGCAAGGGAACGTCACTATAGATGAAGCCGCCTTTCATGATCGTCTCGCCGAGGTACTCAAAGCCGCATTAGCCCTCACCATGTGGGGCAGTAAAGTACGGCTTATCTCCACCCACAACGGTGTGGACAACTTATTTAATACCCTGATTCAAGATAGCCGTGCGGGGCGTAAGCGTTACTCGGTGCATACCATCACGTTAGATGATGCCTGTAACGAAGGGCTCTATCAGCGCATATGCCAAATAACCCGCAAAGTGTGGAGCCAAGAAGCCGAGGATCAATGGAAGGCTGATCTACTACGCGATACGGCTACAGAAGAAGACGCACTAGAAGAGTACTACTGCACGCCTAAGCAGGGCGGTGGTGCCTATATCAGTCGTGGCTTGATTGAACGCGCTATGCATCCAGAAAACCTGGTCATTGCTTTTGAGTCCCCCAAAGACTTTGAGAAGTGGCCAGTGATCCAACGTGAAGCTGAAATAAACGAGTGGCTAGAGGAACACGTAGCGCCGTTTTTGGCACTGCTAAACCCCGATAATAACCATGTGTTCGGGGAGGATTTTGCGCGCAAAGGCGATCTATCCATCTTTGCCGTGGGTGCCATTCAGCCGGATACCCGCATTCGTGCGCCGTTTCATTTAGAGCTGCGCAATGTGCCCTACAGCCAGCAAGAACAGATCATGTTCTACGTGATCAATAACTTACCACGCTTTACCGGTGCTGCCTTTGATGCCACGGGTAACGGTGGATCACTGGCCGAGAAGGCCGCTGATAAATACGGCACTGAAATGATCGAGCAAGTGATGCTTAACCAGCCGTGGTACCGCGAGTGGATGCCTAAGCTCAAAGCCAAGTTTGAAGACAACGACATCGAGATTCCAAAGTCATTAGATGTGGTCAGTGACCTGCGCAAAATCGTGGTGAACCGTGGCATACCGCAAATCGAAAAAGGCTCAGGTACCGGTGAGGATGGCAAGCAGCGCCACGGCGATAGTGCGGTGGCTTACGCGATGATCGTGAGGGCATCGTATATGGAAGGCGCGCCCATTGAATTCACTCCCTTGCCCGATCGGCACGGTGGCAGTGGTGATCCAGACGATGACGACTATCAAGACAATAACGATTACAAAGGCGGTGCCTGGTAATGAGCAACCGATTAATAGACATCAATGGCAACCCGTTGGCATGGCCGAGCGAGAATGAGCTACAGACCGATGAATCTAAACTTAGTCATCTACAAAAGCATTTTGCCGAACACCCCAGCAGTGGTTTAACACCGTCACGTTTGGGCAGCATCATGCGCGAAGCCGAGCAAGGCAACATCATTGCACAGTCTGATTTAGGCGAAGATCTAGAAGAGAAAGACGCCCATATATTCAGTGAGCTGCAAAAGCGCAAACTAACCCTGTTAACGATTACCGGTAGCGTTGAGCCGTGCCGTAATGCCTCCGAGTCAGAAAAGAAAGATGCCGCCTTAGTGCAAGAGCTCTTGGATGAGATCCCCGACTTTGAAGATGTGGTCACCGATATGGCCGATGCAATCTTAAAAGGCTTTTCAAATATCGAGCTGGAATGGGCGCAGTGGGGCAGTAGCTGGTTAATTAATGCCGCTCACTACCGCCCACAAAACTGGTTTCAATTACACCCCGATAATCGCAACGAAATACGCCTGCGTGATAATAGCCACGAAGGTGCAGAACTGCAGCCCTTTGGCTGGGTTAAGCATATCCACCGCTCTAAATCGGGCTACCCAGGGCGCAATGGATTAACCCGTGTACTGGCGTGGCCATTCCTGTTTAAGAATTACAGCGTGCGTGATCTGGCCGAGTTTTTAGAGATCTACGGTTTACCGCTGCGCCTGGGTAAATACCCCGCCGGTGCCAGCGATAAAGAGAAAAGCACCTTGCTGCAGGCGGTGATGAGCATAGGTCATAATGCTGGCGGCATTATCCCCAAAGGTATGGAGATCGAATTTCAAGAAGCCGCTAAAGGTGCCAGCTCTCCTTACGAAGCCATGATGAATTGGTGCGAACGCTCTCAATCAAAAGCCATATTGGGCGGTACACTCACCAGCCAAGCGGATGGTAAAAGCAGCACTAACGCATTGGGCAATGTACATAACGAAGTACGCCAAGAGCTACGCGATAGTGATTTACGCCAACTGGCCAGCACAATCACACGCGATATTGTTTACCCGCTATGGATGCTTAATGGCCGTGCTGCCGGTGATCCACGTCGCCACCCTAAGTATGTATTTGATACTAGTGAGCCGGAAGATATCGCCACCTACAGCGAACGTTTGCCAGGCTTGGTATCGCTGGGTATGCGTATTCCACAAGCCTGGGCGCATGAAAAACTGATGATTCCAGAAGCTGAGAAAGACGAACCGATTTTAGGTATGCCTCAACAACCAGCACCGGAAGATGACAAAAAAGCCGCTAAAGCTACTGATAAACAAGAAACACCCGACGCTAAACTGGCCGCCCTCAAAGCGCAAGAAACCGCTGATGTGGTGGAGGCTTACGTTAGCCAGCTACAGTCTACCGCCAACAAAGCCACCACAGAGATGATCGACCAGATCAAAACCTTAGTGGATAACGCCGCCTCATTAGAGGAGATACGCGAGGGCTTGCTGGCATTAGACATGCCGGTTGATCAATTAGCCGATGCCATGAGCCAAGCACTGTCAGCCGCCAGCTTAGCGGGCCGTTATGAGCTGCTGCAGGATGCACAATAATGCCAGGCGTTGCAGAGTACGGAAGCCGCCCGTTTAAAGAAGCCATCGACTACTTTAATCAAAAACTACCCTTGCCCAACACCGGCTGGCAAGACGTCTACGGCCAACAGCACGACCATGCCTTTATGGTGGCCGGTGCGAATAAAACATCCATCATCGAGGGCTTTGCTAATGCACTACAAGGGGCGATTGAGGGTGGCGAGACACTGCAAGACTTTCGCAAGCGGTTCGATTCCATCGTTCAAAAACAAGGCTGGGATTACAACGGGAGTCGTAACTGGCGTAGTCGTCTCATTTACGAGACGAACATCAGGCAGGCATACAATGCAGGGCGAGAAGCACAGATGGCCGATCCGGCATTCCAGAAGCAGTTTCCCTATAAGGAGTACCGTCATAGTGGCGCAGAGCACTACCGGCCTCAACATAAAAGCTGGGACAGGTTACTCTTATTAGCGAATGATCCATGGTGGCAAGTACACAGCCCGTCCAATGGCTATGGCTGTAAATGCAAAGCATTCCCCAGATCCGAGCGCTGGATGCAACGCAACGGTAAAACACTGCCGGACCAAGCACCCGCTGATGCGTTTAAAGAGTTCCTAGATAAGCGCACCGGCGAACTTAAGCAAATCCCGCTGGGTATTGATCCAGGCTTTGAGCATCGCCCTGGTGCAAGTTGGTTGCGCCACGCCACGCTCAAACCGACAGAGCTGCCGACGGTTAAGCCTATACCCATTGGGCCAGCCGCTAAGCCACCGCTACCTGCGCCCACTGCTGTGCCAGAATCTGTATTGATGGCGGATGGCCTCGCTGATGAGATCTACGTTAAAGCCTTTCTGGATGAGTTCGGTGCTACGGGTGCGATGGTGTTTAAAGACGTTCAAGGCGAAGCGATAGCCATTAATGATTATCTGTTTCGTGATGCCAGCGGGCAGTACAAGGTTAGTAAAGATAAAATACGTCACCGCTATATTCGATTATTGGCTAGGGCGTTAATTGCACCAGATGAAGTTTGGGCGTTGCTAGAACCAGATCAAGTACGCCCAGGTAAATATAAGCTCAAACGTCGCTATATTGCTCGCTGGGTTGTTGAAGAGTCAGGGCAGGCGGTGCATGGCTTTAGTGCGTTTGAATACGGTGGCGGGGCGTGGACGGGTAGTACGGCATTTACGCCATACAGTACCAGGAAAGGTAAGCGAGTACCGCAACGAGACAGTTATCTGCAAAAACAGCGTGCAGGCGTATTGTTGTATCGCAAAGAAGAAAACAAAAACGAGAATAAATAAAAGAGGTAGGTAGATCGCCCCGTCGTTCTACCTCACTACTGGTTCTTAGGGCGCACCTCGGAGTGCTATAGGCCAGTAAGCGTACCCACAGTATAGGACATGACATGGCCGGAACTCAAACCAACATCAGCATTGATTACGACAGCCAAGCTGTTACCACCGTACTAGATCGGCTCATTGCTAACGTGAGCGATACACAACCGGCCATGATTGAAATAGCCGAATACCTGCACGAACGCACCCGCGATCACTTCGACAACCAGCAAGATCCAGACGGCACCCCATGGGCACCACTGGCCCCATCCACACTAAAAGCCAAGCAGCGCAAAGGCGTACCGGTGGATAAAATACTCCACGGCCAGCACCTGCACCTGCGTGATACCATCTTCCCGTTTTGGAGCAATAACGAAGCAGGTGTTAGCACCGGCCCAGGCACAGAAGCCTATGCGGCTACTCAGCAGTTTGGTGCTGACGAAAGGAGTATAGAAGCACGACCCTTTTTAGGGGTAAACGCAGAGGATGAGACAGAGGTAATCGAGATCATGAATCAGTTTTTGACTGGCGGTTTATGAGATATTTGTGATTATTGGGAGAGAGTCAGTTTCAGTTTTAGCATAAGTAGTCTTTAATAATATTAAAAGAGTAGGCTTTTATATTTTAGTTTTTAAAAGGAAGAATTTATGCTGTATACATGGAATATCGAATTCAAGCGAGTGGACAATATCTACAACATACAGGTTGAGCGTTCAGAAAAGCCACATGACAACCTTGTTGCCAGTATCATAATAAATCATTTGCGCAATAACGAATCAGAAACGTTGCTGTCTTCATCTGTACGTGGAGCATCATTTTCTGATCAACTAATTGAGTATAAGGTGGAGTCAGTAGAAACAACTAAAGTTTCTTTATAAGCTTTAGACTAGCTGCTTGTAAGCTGTTTTAAGGCGCTTTGTTGATATAGAAGGCTGTTGATACGTATTTAGTCTGAAAAGGATTTCTAACGCGGGTCTAACGGGGTTTGTTGGTGTTTTGTTAGGGTTTGTGGACGTCGATTTACCATAAGTTTTTAGATTTAAGGCTGTAACCCACTGAACCCCTTCCTCTAATCCCTTGCCGCTAGATTCCTTAATCTGGCGGCATGAAGACATCAAGCCCTTACCCTCTTGCAGTATTAAGTACCACACCCGAACCGGTGGCGGTGCTTTCGCTCGACCTAAACTCAGATGATAACGGCTGGCAGCAGCTTTTACCCGCGGGCAAGTTTCGTGCTGTCGATGGTCGCCCGTTTGATGTGCCAGGTAATCACTGGTTTATCGATGCGGAGGTGGCTAACCAGCTGATCATGCTGGCTAATGAACGTCTGAATGATCTCGTCATTGACTACGAACACCAAACTCTAAAAGCTGAAGAGAACGGTCTGCCAGCACCCGCTGCTGGTTGGTTTAAAACAATGGAATGGCGCGAAGGTTCCGGTTTATGGATTAAACCTCAGTGGACGCCTCGCGCTACCGACTTCATTAAAAACGGCGAGTACAAATACCTGTCCGCTGTTTTCCCTTACGACGCTACCACCGGATGCCCATTGCGGCTGCATTCGGCTGCGCTGGTAAACCGCCCTGGCATTGATGGCATGCAAGCCGTTGAAGCGTTGGCGGCGCTTTCTCTTTCTAACCCCACTCTTGACCCTAATAAAACGGAGCATTCTATGGATGAGCTATTAAAAGCAATGCTGGCACAGCTTGGCATTGTTGTTGAAGACGGCAAAGCACCCGATAACGCTGCTGTATTGGCTGCACTCAGTGAGCTGCAAACCAAAGCAGGCTCAGCTGAGACGCTAGCCACCGAAGTGGTCGCCCTTAAAGCGGGCAACACGCTTCCGATTGTAGATCCAGCCAAGTATGTACCGGTTGAAGCTGTACATCAGTTACATGCTCAGATTGCGGTGCTATCGGCTGAAGGGGCTTCCACGCAGCTGGATCAGGTTATCGATAAAGCCAAACAAGAAGGCCGACTCGTTCCAGCGATGGAAGCCTGGGCGCGTGATCTGGGTAAGCAAGATCTGGCAGCCCTGCAATCCTTCCTGGATAAGTCACAACCCATTGCAGCATTAGCGGCCATGCAGACTAATGGCAAAAAGCCGGATGCAGATAACACCGACCCACTGGCCACCCTCAGCGCAGATGAAAAATCCATGTGCTTAGCCATGGGTATCCCTGAAGAAGACTTCCTCAAAACCAAGAAAGGTGATGCGTAATGTCAGCTCTCACTACTAACCGTAACACCCTGCGCCGTGCCCAAGGCTCACACGTTGATCCCGTAGCCGCCGGTGCAGTGATTCATTCCGGTGCCTTGATTGTGCTTAACGCAACGAGCTTTGCTCAACCGGCCACGGCAGCCGTTGGCTTACGTATTCGCGGTGTGGCTGAACATGCCTGCAACAACGTGGCGGGGGCTGATGGGGCTGGCTCTATTGTCACCAAAGTGGGTGCGCACTTCTTGGCTAATGCCGGTGATATCGACCGTTCACACATTGGTTCCACTGCCTATATCTCAGATGACCAAACCGTGACAGCCGTCAGTACCGGTAGCTCTGCTGTCGGGCGTATTGAAGATGTGGAATCTGGCGGCGTGTGGGTCTTTATCAGCTAATTGATAACGCTCGATAGCGCCCCCTTTACTTAATTTTTTGGAGAGACACATGGATATCAATGCCACTAATCTGAGCATCCTAAATACCGCTGTTAAAACAGCCTTTAACAATGCGTTTGCCGGTGCGCAATCACAATACCAGCGTGTAGCAACGGTGATCCCATCAACCGGTGCAGCCAACACCTATGCATGGTTGGGGAACTCCAGTCAGATCAAAGAGTGGTTGGGCGAACGTGCGATTAACCGCTTAAAAGATCACGATTTCACCATCAAAAACCGCAAGTTTGAAAAGACCGAAGCGATTCCACGTGATGTGATCGAAGATGATCAGTTTGGTGTCTATACCCCGCTGTTTGCACAGATGGGCCAAGATGCCGCCGAGTTCCCAGATCTGATGATCTTCGCGCTACTAAAAGACGGATTCTCTACGCCGTGCTACGACAAGCAGAACTTCTTTGATACCGATCACCCTGTGGGTAACGGTGCCGATGTGGCGTCCGTTTCCAACATGCAAGCCGGTGCAGGTGATGGTTGGTACCTGCTCTGCACTAAACGGGCGATTAAGCCACTGATCTGGCAAACCCGCCGCCCCTTTAATCTGGTGATGAAAAAAGACGCTAACACCTCAGATCACGTCTTCATGACAGATGAGTACTTATGGGGTACGGATGCTCGTTGTAACACCGGCTTTGGCTTATGGCAGTTAGCGTTTGGTTCTAAAGCAGACCTGAACGAAGAGAACTTTAATGCCGCACGCATAGCGATGACCAAGCAAAAGAACGATGCCGGTTCACCTCTGGGTGTTATTCCCGACCTGATGGTAGTTGGCCCAGACAATATGTCGAAGGCTGAAACCCTACTTGAAGCCCTGAACAAAGCCGGTGGTGAAAGCAATACCAGCTACAAGAAAGTTGAGCTGCTTGTTTGCCCGTGGTTGGCATAAGCCCCGCACCCTTTATGTAGGTGGGGCTTAGCCCTGCCTCCTGTTACTCAGGAGAGATAATGAAATGCCTAAGAATACTCATGCTACTCATATCCGTATTACCGCCGCCGTTGAAGGTTTCCGCCGTGCAGGCATCGCCCATTCAACTGAGCCCACTATCTATGCCGTGGATGATTTCAGTGAAGAACAGCTGGAGCAACTTCACAAAGAACCGCGCCTGGTCGTTGAGTTTGTCGAAGCCCCTGAAGCAGATCAGGCAGACAACGAGGAAGGGGCCGTGGGGCCGGACGGTGTGGGTGCAGCGCTAAAAGATATGACCGTGCCGCAGCTCAAAGAGATTGCCGCTGCCGGTGAAATTGTTGGTTTTGCCAGCATGAACAAAGCCGCGTTGATTCAAGCGATTGAAGACGCTCGCGCCGCTCAAATCGCACAGGCAGAGGCGTAACCATGTACGCCGTTAAAGCCGATATGACCACGCGCTTTGGTGAGGAGGAGTTGATCCTCCTTACCGACCACGATGCCGACGCGGGTGTGATTAATGATGCCGTGTTGGATCAAGCCTTGGCTGATGCCAGTGCCGAGATCGATGGTTATTTAGGCGGGCGTTATACCTTGCCCTTACCAACGATACCGGCAGTACTTACACGCATTAGCTGTGATATTGCCCGTTATCTGCTGCATGACGAACACGCCCCGGAGCGCATTGAAAAACGCTACGACGGTGCAGTGAGTTTCTTAACTAAATTGGGTAACGGCTCAATTAGTTTAGGTATGCCCGACGAAGGTGCCGCCAGCCCTAGCAATAACACAGCACAAATCAGCAGTGCTGGCAGTGTGTTTGGTCGCCAGAACAGCCAGGACTTTATCTGATGCTTGATCTGCAGGAGGACTATTTAGCCGCTGAAGGCCACTTAGTCGAAAAGCTCGGATCAATCGAGGGTATCCGCAAAGTGTACTGCTCCTGTGATCTAGCAGAAATGAAAGAAGAAGCTCAAAACACGCCCGCACTACATGTGATCTACAACGGCGACACTGTGACAAATAATGCGCAAGGAGGCGTGTTATCTCATCCGAAACAAACATGGGTGATTGTGCTCGCTGTCAACCTGCGCAAAAAAGGCGAAGCCGGTGTGCTGCTAGCTAAAGTGCTTAAGCATATGGCTGGAGCGCATGGGCCGTTAGGCAGTTTTAAGCGAGTAAACGCCAGCCGTCCCAGCTTTACCCGAGGCTTTGGTTATTACCCTATGGCCTATGAAATTACTTTCCGCGTTAAACGTTAATTTAATAATCAACAGGAGAACGCCATGAGCGGACTACTCTTAGCAGGCGATGTATACATCGACCGGTACGACGATAACGGCTTATCAACCGGTTTGGTTGGCCCACTTAACGCGACCCAGCTGCAGATCAATACCCCGTCTGAATCAAAAGACCGACCCTCCAAACGTAAAGGCAGCTATGGGCAAGCGCTGGATAGCGTCACGCTGGCGCAGGCTACTGAAGTGACGATCGTCTTTGATGATCAACCCACAGAAATGTTGGCGATGGCCATGATGGGTGACTTTGAAGAACAAAACCAAAGTGCCGGTACTGCTACCGAAACACTGATCACATTACCAAAGAGTAACCGCTGGGCAGCTCTGGTACACCGCAACCTTACCAATGCGGGTGTAGTTGCACTGCTAGCCGCCGATGACAGCCCCATTGCTGATACCGGTTATGAAATCAATTACGCCGATGGCCTGATCCGCACTGTGCCAGGCGGCGCACTGGATACCGGCACGCCCACACCCATTAAGCTGACGTATACCTTTATGGCGGTGAATAAAACCGTTATCAAGGGTGGCATTAAACCCACGATTAAGGCGCGCATCCTGCTCAAAGGTGTGAACCTGGCTAACTCCAAAGGGGTTGAGTGCGACATTCTGGAAGCGTCGCTGGCCCCCACGCAAGCGGTGGACCTGCTCGCTTCTGAGTACGTCAGCACCACGCTAGCCGGTAAAGTCATTTTACGTGATGGCGAAACCGCCGCGTTTTATCTAACGCAGGATAAATAAGCATCATGGCTCTGCGCGAAACCGCACTTAGCATTCTAATCAGAGCTCGTGACCTAGCCAGCGCGCCGTTGGCTAGGTTTCGGCGCGAGGTTGAAAGCACCGATAACAGTAGTCATCAAGCGACAGCCTCAGTTGATGAGCTTGGTGACGCGCTCAGTAATAGTGCTCAGGAGGCGAGTCTATTTTCACAAGGGCTTTCTTTTGTTAGCGCTCGTCTGGGTGGTTTGCTGGCCGGTGCAGCGGCATTAGTGGGCTTTGGCGGTGCATTACAAAGCAGCCGTGAGTTTGAGGCGCAGCTCTCTAAAGTCAACGCGGTTGCTGGTGCATCTACTGAGGAATTTTCTCAACTTAAAGCCGCCGCCGAAGAAGCGGGCAGCACAACACGTTATACCGCAACACAAGCAGCCGAAGGGCTGGAGATTTTAGCCAGGGCCGGTGTGGGCGTTAACGATTCTATTTCATTACTACCTACCTTGCTAAACGTTGCCACCGCCGAGCAACTTGGCTTGGCAGAAGCTGCCAGCTTAGTGACTGATACCCTCTCAATCATGGGGCTGGCCATTGATAAAGGGGCAAGCTCTGCCGATATCCTGGCAAAAGGTGCATCGCTTTCTAACACCACCATGCAGCAGCTCGGCCAAGCGATCAGTTACACGGGCCAGTATGCTAAAGAATCTGACTTTGATCTGGCGAAATTAGTTGCCACATTAGATGTGCTGGCTTCTAACGGTTTACGTGGTGAGCGTGCCGGTACCGGTTTACGCTCTATTTTGGCGCAGTTATCTGATCCCGCGACGAAAGCGGCTAAGGCTGTTTCTGGTTTGGGTATCGATGTAAAAGACTTTGATGCCGTGATCGAGGGCTTAAAAAGCCCAGCAGCAGAAGCGCAAGCCGCCATCAATGCGTTTGGTATTGAAGCAGGTCCAACCCTGCGCGCATTGATCGCAGAAGGCACAGAAGGAATTGATACGTTTAAGGCCGCTTTGCAAGGCTCAGAAGGTGCCGTCAAGCAGATGGCCGACACGGTTAGTAATAACCTTGATGGTGCCATGGTGGGTTTTGATAGCCGACTAGACTCAATAAAACGTAAGTTAACAGACCCATTATTAAAGCCGTTAGCGCGTGATTTAAAAGACTTTACCCAGAGTCTAAGCGAGCTTTCTCCTGCGTTTGCCACCTTTGGTAATGGCGTTACCTTTATCTATGATCGAGTATCAGGGGTCGTTAAGTTCTTTGGTAACTCCTTTGCGCTAGCGTTGGAAAGTGCCGCTGCTGTCGGTGCCACTATTCCTATCGTATTGGCTGAGATAGAGCTGGCTGTGGATAAGCTGCTCAATAAAGCAGGCTTGGTCGAAGATGCCACCGTCAAGCGTTTAGAGATTCAAGTAGGCGCGTTAAAAGCAGCACGTAATGCGTTAGTAAAAGAAGCGGTAGAAGATGCGAACGATGCTGAAAATGCCATTAAGCAACTATTTGGTGCGTTAGATCAGGCCGGTGATAAAAGCACAACCGTTACCAGCAAAGCAGCCGAAGGCATCAAAGGTATTGGTGATGCCGCTGATGAGGCGAGCCCTAAAGTAAATAGTTTTTCTGATGCGGCTAAGGCGGCGAAAGCTGCTTTTAATCAGATGACTCAGTCTGATGTTAAAAAGTACATTAAGACACTGGCAAGCGGTATCGAAGACCTGGATGAAAAGTTCAAAAAGGGTACGCTCACGGTTGAGCAATACACGTTGTCAAAAGAACATCTATCCAAAGAGCTGGCTAAATCTAAAAAGCTGATCAACGAAGAAACTGAGGCCGCTAATAAGAATAACCAGGCGATAGAGAAACGCACCACTGCTGTTGAAGACAACACCGACGCCACCGATAAAAACACCGAGTCAGTGCGCGCCAATCGTGGTGCCGCGCTAACCCTTGCAGGCCAAACCGGTGCAGCCTGGGATGCGGCCAGTGAACAGATGGGCGCAGCCTATGACCGGTTAACCGATGGCATGGCGAATGCCGTGAGTAAGTTTGGTAGCCTCCCACGTGCGGCGTTCTCCTATGTTAAGGATTTTGCGAACGCTTATTGGGATGCTGAAAAAGCCGCTGTGCGTTTGCAAAAGTCGTATGATCAACAACAAGCCTCACTGGAGCAACATCTCACTAGCCTGACCGAAGCCGATACCGTCACTGAGGCCATGGTGGCCAATGCCGAACGCGCTGTTAATTCCTATGATTTATTGGGTGAACAGCAGCTCAGCCCGCTACGCAATGCGATTTCAGCGATTAAGTCAGATATGGATAGCCTAACCGGTTCGTTAGAAAGCACGGTATCGGGCCTGCAAGATGAGCTGGATCGCCTCAATGGTGATGCTGTTGCCATTGAAGACCGCGCATACAAAAAGAAACGTGACGCCCTGGAAGAACAAGCCGACCTAGCGGCTAAACAAAACAATAGCGATGCCAGCAGTGAAGCCCGTGAGGCGTTACGCCTGTTAGAAAAGACCTATCAGATCAAACGCAGCCAGGCACAAGAACAACAAGCACAGAGCCAGCAAGCACCTAGCGGGCAAGGACTGCCCAGCAAAACAGTACGCGTTGAGTTTCAAAACGCTACCGGCGGCAGCTATAGCGGTGACTTTGATAATGACGGTGCGGCGCAACTTTTGGCACAACTTGAAGGCGCGAGGTTTGTATCCTCATGAACACCTTAGATGCGATTACCTTACCTGATGACCTGGTCTGGCCTGACGAGTTGGAATGGTCGCCAGTAGAGCAAACCATCGACTACGCCACAGGCGGCTCGCTCATCATTCAAACCGGCGTAAAGCTGGCTGGACGGCCCATTAATTTGAGCGGTTTTATCACACGCAGCGTGCTGCTCAATCTGCGCACGCTGGCCGTTACACCGGCAGAACATACGCTCACCTTTAACGGCCAGGTCTACACCGTGCGCTTTCGTTATGCCGACGGCGCTATAGCTGCTCGCGAGCTGGTTGGCTATGCCGATCCAGACGCCAGCGACTACTACGAAACGACTTTACGCTTTATTGAGGTTTAACCGATGATCACCCGCGACGAGATCCGTTTATACAAAGCCCAGGACAACACCGACAATGATAACGGCGGCGGATCGATGACCGGTGTTGAAGTTGTCGATGGTGAGATTAACAACCTCTTTCCTGATATATCACGCATCGATACCGTCAATGGCGATGTCTCTATGCGAAAGATGTTTTCTGCCGTTATCACTGAAAATACCGATATCTACTACGGGGCACATTCGATAGTACGTAAGAATCCAGATGATGCCCGCGTCTCTGTTGTCCTGGCACACACCGATGATCCACACGATACGCGCATCCAGGCACAGCAGCGTGTTGAGTCCTATATGTCACTCTCGTATGAAGCCATTTTTTACCTGTACGGCAACCACATCCAAGGTATGAAGGCGCTCACATTTTTATCACGCCCGGAGAATGATTCGCCAGAGATTGGCGAGGTGTACGTGCTAACCAATGGCACCCACACGCAATACGTGCGCGTGCAGGCTGTTGATGATACTGAAGTGTTACTAAGTTTTTCTAGCGGCGGAAACTTCACAGATTACAAACGAAAGCTATCAATCGTCACCATTACACAAGCGTTAGAACATGACTTTGAAGGCTCTGCGTTTAGCCCTGCTGGCAATCTCTCCGATGTGCATACGTACCATACAGCAATCGCGAACGCGACCAAGTTCTATGGCACAAAGACCCTTGCTGAAGATTTCACGACGAGCCAAACGGGCTTGGTAGTCGATTCAATTCATCAACAACTGGTGCCATCAACGCTACAGCAAACACCCATGGTGAATAAGCCAGGCACGCCAGACCTTAACGTATTGATCACTGCAACAGACCTCAATACGGTGTCTAATGCATTACCGCACTATGCCAATAGAATACCCGTGCCTACTCAAAGCGTTTACTTTTCCGCAGGCAATAACTACGAAGATACGTTAAAAACAGGCATGCCCATCGAACCAGGTTCGCTGTCTTCAATATGGGGAAGTTCGGATGATGGCTCCGGTGTTTTGACGGGTACATCTTATGGATTTACGGCGCGTGTAGATTATTTGGCGGGGATTATTTACTGCAAAACTACCACCACTGTCGGTACATCATTATCGCTCTCTTTTAAACCAGCAGCGCTGATCACAGTGCCCGCTAAGTTCACCTCTTTCATCGACATTACCACGCTAAATAATAGCTTAGTGTTTGTTAAAAACATCTCACCGCCCCCTTCACCCGCCTCTCTACGTATTGATTATCGTAGCGGTGGTAAATGGTATCGCATTGATTCCTCTGGACTACGAACACTCGGCAACGACTCAAGCATTGGAATTGGTGCGATTGCCTATAACGGCGATGGAACAGCGACCGTTTCCGTTACATTAGGTGCTGAGCCTGACGTAGGATCAAAGGTTATTTATACCTGGGCGTCGGCATGGGGATATAAAAACCTGACAGGGATATACGAGGCTATTAGCCGCTTTGAAATACAGCTGCCTGCTGCTTCAGAGAACATAAACCGTATCTCTGTTTCGTTCGTCTACAGCAATAGTTACACCTTTGTTTGGAACGGTAGTCGCTTTATAAAAACAGCGGGCGGCACAGCAGAGCTGGATGCCACGTTTGATCCAGACACTAATAAAATATTGATTAACAAGTTTGTGCGTAACGGCATTGATATTGTCCCTGCGACTATCATTTACGACTATGATGTTGATTCTGGTGCAGGGTCAGAATTCACCCCGCAAACCACGACAAACGTACCTGATGGCTCTGGCGTAGTAACCGTCACGCTAGGTGCTTCGGTGACCGGTGGTGATTTTTATATCAGCTACCCGTTGGTGATGGACTACTTCGGCGAGAGCACCACCTTTACGGTGATGGTTAACCAGGCGGGACAGATATTCTCACTGTCATTAAGCGGCGGGGAGCATGTCAGTTTACTGTCTGTCTTCAATACACAAACGCCAACCCTCACCAATTTCACCGTCAATGCAGGCGCAGGCACCGTGGTGTTTCATCCTTCCGATGGCTTGTCTGGCCTTATTAAAACCTACAGCGTCACCACCCCTGTTTACACAGCCCCCGAATCCGTATCGCGCGACGGGAACAATAAACTCAATATTATGAGCGCTTAATCATGCCGACCACGTATGTAACCAAACAAGTCTCAAAACTGGTGGCTGAGAATATCGCACTGGCTGCTCCTAGCTTCACTTTTGCCGCTTCTCATGGCGCAGGAACTCTAGCACCTAGCGGTACAAATGTAGTCACCGTCGCCACAGCAAACAGCAGCCTAAAACCTGACCTGTTTTTTCATGTGCCTAACAACATTGTCGGTGAAATAATATTCAGCTTTGCTGATAGAACTTACGTTACCGTAGATGGCATTGTTTATATCAGTTTCGATACGATAACGGGGGTTGGTACAGCCGCCGGAGCCTTTGATCGTGCCAGCGGCATTATTAAATTATCGGGCAATGTGCCTAGCAGCTATTATCTGTATAAGAACCCTATTTTTAAAATTATCAGCATGACCGTGGATGAGTTCTCAAGTAATAAACGCCCTGCAGGCCATATCTCTTTCAGAACATCCATATCTAACGTGAATTCCAGCTCATTGCAGATACGCGGTAGCCGCTATCAAATTCAGCAAGTAGCCGCTTTAGACGAGAACTCTGACGCGTTTAACACCGAAGACTTTACCGCTGAAACCGCTTTCACTGTCACGGTTGATGTGGCCACCAATATGCTTATTGGTGATGTTCAAGTCGATGGTGACTTTGATGGCGCTAACGGTACGGTGACGATATTCGGCCTGAATGGCTGGGTAATTGATCCCGACTCCATCCGCTATGATGCCGTATCTGAAGTGCGTATGCCGATGAACGCAGAGCTATTAGGGCTTAATCCTGTACGCCTACCCTCTACCGGAAAAGTCCCCGTGATTAATAACGGGGACACGTTAGTGATTTTTAACGAAGAGGATCAAGTCGTGGTGCCGGTAGCTGGTGCAACGGTGAGTTGTGGGCGCATTGATGTGGCGTTAATGGAAGTGATCGACTCCCAGGGCTTAAGATTGGACTATCACCAGTACAGCGTTGACCGTGACTTAGGTGAGCTGACCTTTGAAGATCCATTATCGCTTGTTGATATATCAACCAATACATTAATTGGCCCCTACAAGCTGGTTAACCGTATCGAGAACATGCGCTTGGCAAGCAACGTAGATATCACGGGCAACGTGTCAGTAACGGCACCGCCTGACCGCGACTTCCCTGCAGGTTCACAAGTGGCCAGTGCCCTTGTGTGGGGTGATACGGGCGCGCGGGTATTTAACTTTTTTCACCAGGAGAGCTGGAATTCAGGCTCGCCGGTTTGGTCAGATGCACGTATTGGCGATGACACAACAGCCAAATATGACGCAATCAATAATCCGTTTGAGGTCGTCAATAAAGGCTCAATGTCGGAACGCTGGACGATTCGTTTTATCAGCTCAACCGGTATCCAAGTGATAGGAGAAAAGCTCGGTGTCGTGTTAGACAACCATTCTATCTCTCTTGCTAATAACGATATTGCACCGATCAACCCCTCTACAGGCTCACCGTATTTTATTATCAGACAAGTGGGCTTTGGCACAGGCTGGGTCACTAATAATGTGATTCGCTTTAACACTGATGGCGCAAATCAGAACATGTGGGCGATACGCACAACGCAACCAGGCGCAGCAACCGAAAACAAAGACGCGATAGAGATTGAAGTACGCGGAGATGCTAACTAATGGCGATCCCTGATTCATGGTTAGTGCGTCACTACAGAGGGGTTACCAACCCTGGGAACACGTTATTAACTGATGAGACAGGAGGTCATAACGCTACCGTTTACGGGAATCCTGATTCTAGCCACACTGATAGAGGCGCCGCCTTCGATTTTGACGGAGTAGATGATTATTTAGCGGGGTTTGGCTCTGGCGTGTTTATGGATGCTCTGAGCTTATGGATTTACTTTCCAAACGATATAACAGCAAGCACAACAACGGTTCCCATTGGCGCTGTTTATCCTCAGTCGGGGGGCATGGGTGGAGGCGTGCTGTCTTCAAATATCTCAGGGGAAACGTTGTGGATTGGTAATTATCCTTCATCTTCTTTGTTTAGATTTCGGTGGTGTAGCGGCGTTGTTGGTAGCGGATGGCGAAATATTGTTTTTAATTGGAATGGGGCCGATTACGATATTTGTGTTGATGGTATAACAAGAGCTACATCAACCTATATGAACGGTTCGCAAGCTACGCTAGAGGGGCGTCAGTTGATCGATGATCTGCAAATAGGCAAGAGCGCATTTGCGGGTGGTCTATCTAGTCTCTCGGTAGCCAATATAAAAATATTTTCTAACGGAGGATTAGGCTTAACGCCTGAGCATCTTCTTGATGTTTATAATGATGCTGTATCTCACGAAATCACAGGCGAAGTTTCCAAGGATGGGCAGCCGGTAATAGCTGATATAAGGATATACAACGCATCTTCTGGTGCGCATTTAACCACTGTTGCCTCTGATTCGTCGGGCCATTATTCCGCCCCGCTAGGTAATAATGAGCCTGTCTACCTAATGGCTACCCCACCAATAGGTTATAGCCCTGAGATACGCGGCGCTATTACGCCAGAAATCCCGCCCGCAGGCGCACCTGTTGATATCGCATTTGTTCCATTAGCTGAACCCCTTGAATATCACGCGTGGGTACGTGGAACTGTCACCAAGTACAATGAACCTGTTGCGTTAAAAGTGACGGCCTTTGCTGTTTTGGGCTCCCCAAAGATAGTGGGTGAAGCCACTACCGACCCATTAACGGGCATGTATGAAATCGATGTGGCGCCGCATACCGGTGAAGTAATGGTCGTTGCAGCAATGGACTATGGCGCGCAGTGGTCGCCTAATATGCTGATACAGCACGCGGGCAAAGTTATTCATCCAACGGCACACAACCGGCATATCTATGTCTCTTTAGTGCCTGGCGTATGTGGCAGCGTAGAGCCTAATTGGCCGACCAGCGGTAACATCACGTCGGGGGGTGTGATCTTTACGGCACAGCCATTGTTTGAGCCGTTGGCCGGTGGGTATCTAAAGCCAACCATAGAGCCTAAATAGTGCCATTACTTATTGCGGGTGCGACTTCTTCCTGGAAGAAGGTTGATGCAGCGGTGAGCGATTGCATATCTGCAGGTTACGAAAAAGCAGCTCCCCAAGATAAAGCGCCATCAATGGCGTGGGTAAAGCCTGTGCCAAAACAAGCGCTAAATGGCTTGGCATATAAGCCTATTCCGAAAATTGATACTGGTACAAAATTGGTATTTGGCTCGATTATCAAAGCTATTGATAAGCAAACCCTGCACCCTGTAACGGCTATTTATCAGACAGATAACACCGATGGGCTAGCTTACGGTGATGTAATCCACCCCAATGATTTACAGGCGCTCACCCCGTTTTATGGCGCGCTACCGGCTAAAGACCGTGTACGAGCGCATCATTACCACGCCGTCTACCGGTTCAAGAGCAAGCCTGTACGGGTTGCTTATGAGTTTTACATTCCGTCCTTTAATTTTGAATACGCCGCATCACCCGCGAAGTTAACGTTTAACTTTACCGATCCAGATACAAAAGAACCTTATACGCTACCGTCGCCCGTCGATTCAAGTAGCGAGGCTCCTTGGGATCACACCCGCAAAGTCGATATCTACAACAACACTAAGTACGGCCATTCACGCCATCGTTCCATCATTGCTGGCCCATACCGCACTGTGTTTTTAGTGCCCGAACCTGAGCCAGTAGACCCCGATCCAGACCCAACCGACCCGCCCGTCGTAGAGAAGGTAGTCCATGTTATGAACATTGTTAATTTAGTCTCGCTGCCGGATCTAACACCGATAGCTTTTAGCAAGGCAACGCTCAGCCGCGATATCGACTCGTACGCCTGGACGCTCAACGCTAGTCTAATGAATCAAACCAGTGTTGATCTTATTTCACCACGGGGCGGCATGATTAAAGAAATAAGGCTCACCATCAATGGCGATGTGTGGGAGTTCTTTGTCTCTAAAATCAGCGAGACAGAGCGCTTTGCGAATAAGACATGGACAGTGGTGGCCTACAGTAAAACCAAGCTGCTCTCATCACCCTACAGCGTACAAAAAACACATACCGAAACCAGCGGCTCAACCGCCGCACAGATAGCCACTAACGAACTGTTTGGTACAGGCTTTACACTCAACTGGAGCGCGGTGGATTGGTCGATCCCAGCCAACGTATTCAGCTATAGCGCCAAAGCACCCATTGCATCAGTGTTAAGCCTAACCAATGCGATTAGTGCAGTGATCGCTCCGCACCCCGCTAACAATGAGTTAACGGTTAAACCGCGCTTCACTCATTCGGCATGGCACTGGGATACCGCCACAGAAGACCGCACCATCCCGCGTGCCCTGTTTAGCGAGATGTCAGAAGAGTATCAGCCCCAAATCAAATACAACGCCGTGTACGTGGCCGGTCAAGAATATGGCGCATTGGCTAAAGTAAAGCAGCTCGGCACGGCAGGCAATAGTTTGTTGCCTGACATCGTGGATAACTTGCTCACGGATGCTATCGCTAACACGGAGCGTGGCCGCATCGAACTCTCTAAATCAGGTCATAAAGAAGTATTCAGCGGGCGTATATTCTACGATCAAGCCACAGGCTTTGTGGATATCGGAGAGCTAATCAAGATCGTAGCCAGCGATGGCTCAAGTTGGAAAGGCGTTGCCACCGCTAACAGTATCGCTATCTCTAAAATGGGGGCGGTGGTCTATCAAAACCTAAGTATACTGAGGCACTACGAATGAACGTATTCTCACGATTCAAAGCCCTTATTGGTAGCGCCAACAATGAGCTGGTGAACATTACCGCCAACAATGGAGACGGTACCAGCACCGGCACAACCCTCGCCGGTAATACGGTAGTGGTGAAAGGCGAGAGTGTCAGTGCTGGGAATAGAGCGCTAGTGAGAGATGGAGAGGTGGTTAGGCAGATGCCTGGGCTAGTGGTGATTGAGGTGGATGTTTAGATTATGGACTCGTGTATTATTCAGAGCAAATCTGCCAATATCGCCAAGCTTTCATTCATATATAAATCAACTAAAGCTCCCCCCCATTAGAGCTAAGCGCCTGCTATCGGCATGTAAAGCTAGATATACTTCTTTTAGCAGTTCGCACCATTCTGTGGGAAGCTCGTCTGCCACTTTGGTAACTGTCGTGATACTTGAGGTGGATAATACTCTTCCTCTAATTCGTCATACTCAGAAAAGTAGAATTGACGTTGAAGTGATATGTTTTCGCAACCGTAGCACTCCGGCATTTTATAAGTAGTTTTCCAGCGGACTTCATACCGACAATATGAATCTCTGGGGCGGCTAATTCACTTTCCGAGTTAACACGTTCTGCGACAATAAAGTGCTTGGTTTCATGTAGGTACTGATTGCGGTGGGACTTTGTAACGCTAAATTTTTCATTACTCATCTGATAATCTTACTAATTTTTCATATCGAAATGATAAGACGTTATGGCCTCTGCATTTGATGAAAATCTTTCAATGGCTTCATCTAAATATGGCTGTGCATATTTTCCTGGATATAGATTTCCCGCTAGTAAATGCATGGCCTCTTTAAAATCATCATAATGAATTTGATAGCCATGCACTTCGTAAGCATTTTTAAGTGCTTGATGGAACCTGCTGTAATCTGAGGGATGTGTGGTAAGCCAAGTGTCTACTTGCATCCAAGGCTTAAGTGATTCGGCTAACTTCTCTATATTCATAACAACCCCATTGTTTAAGAACTCAATATCCGACCAATATAGACCACTGAACCCCTTCCTGTAAGCCTATGAGCGCGCAGCTGATTAAATAGATTCTGCCGAATTTAATTAAAGAGCCGCACTGATGACCGATACCGTAACAAAAAACGCCAACGCCACCTATACGCAGTGGGCTGATGGCGCAACACATACTGATGTCACTATTCAAAACCGTGGTGATGAGGCCGTCGAGATTGTTATCGCTGCAGCTGTAGCAAGCGAATCAGATACCGGCTACTTGATCAATGCAGGTGATGAGCGCCAATTCAGCGGCTTTACCGGCATCATCTCAGGGCGTGCGCCTTTTGGTACACATTCATCTATTGTCGTACTGCTGAGGTCATAATGCTGATCAAAGGCCATAGGGTTGGTGGATTACGTCAGAGAGGGCATTTGGTAGGATTTGGAGGTGTTCCGATCACACCGGTTGTGCAGCGCTATTTCACTGAAAACCTCGCCGCAGGTGGCATGTATAGCGCGATGTCTTCCTCTGTGCCAATACTCGGAGACTTTGAATTAGAGTTCGATTTTTACCGTTCATCTCCAACAGGCGGCTCATTCATCTTCTCAAATTACGATACGGTTGCGGGTAAATATGGTTTAAGTATTTATTCCACCGGAGATTATGGAGCCGGTGCTGGTACGCTAAAAGTATTCGGGGGTACTTCTCCGCTCATTAGCGGTTTAAGTAATAATAAATATTACAAAGTTGCGTTCAAGTATGTATCGGCAACCGGAAAAATGACCACGTATTTAAACGGTGCGATCTACAGCGGGCCGGTTAACTCCACGCTACCGTCGGGCATGGGTACATCTGACGTATCAGCGATTGCTAGAGCGGCACAGGGCTCCTTCTATTTCGCAGGTATCGTCGCTAATTTGAAATTGTGGCTAAGTGCTAATAGAGACCCAAGCAGTCTTCGGATAGATATGCCTCTTGATGAACCTGGCACAGAGCCTGTGTTTAAAAATAACGCGACTATGCTGGGAAGTAATCTGTGGGTAAATCCAGTGCTCAACGGGTGGGTAGATAATACAGACGGCTCATACACACTAGTCGGTGATGGCTCTTTCCAAAACCTATTAATACCAACACCGACAGCGGGAACAGCTTATTTATTAAGCTTTGAGGTGGTCTCCGTTGATGGCTCTATGAAAATCCAATCATCCGGTAATATTTTTGGATTTAGTTCGGCCAAAAAATATGAATTAGCACTTACGGCCACGGCAAATTTAATAGGATTTGCAAGGAATTCCGGCGCAGTTAACTGCACTATCAAGAATATCATTATAAAAGAAATTCCAGCAGCCACGCCTTACGCTGCCCGCATTAACCAATCCGTGGATGATACTGAATTATATAGCCAGATAGATATCGGTTGGTTAGGGCAAAACTTTCTCAGAAATGGAAGCTTTGACGTAGACCTTAGCTGGAATAAAAGTGGTAACTGGACGATAGCAAACGGGCATGCCGTCTCGGATGGAAGCGTATGGGGGCTTTTATACCAAGCGGCACCACGCTCATCTAAATACAGGATATCTGTAGATATTTTGTCCACGAATAATGGCGTGAGATTTTACAACGGAGCTGCATATACAAGCCCATTCGGAGTTGGGCATCATGTATTTGACGTTGAGAATGCAAATCAAGGGTACGCATATTTTTCTATGAAAACAGACTCTGGCGTTACAGCGGTAATGGATAACGTATCGGCAAACCGCTTATTGGAGATGGCGTGAATGTGGGCAATATATAAAACATCACAAACATTAATAGAAGGGACTGAGGCTTACAAGTTAAGTCAGCAATTCCCGCATGCCGTGTCTCATGATGACGTTAACACGGTCTTTGTTACTTCGTTAGAATCGCCAGCTAACGCATTCGTGCTTCCGTCAATAGATAGGGATGGTAATGTTCTTCCGATAGATCAAGTGGCATTACTAGCTGCTCAGTACCTATTTGGCGAGCAGCCGCACGGGATGATTCTTACTAAGTTGCAGGCTATTACCTTATTTACGCACCCAGCTCATAAGCTTTGGTGTGCAAAGTATGAAGATGATCAAAGAGATCAATTTAAGGCTGATTATAATTACGTTGGTAGTTTTATAACCGCAATGGGTGATCACGTAGCATGGCCAGCATTTACACCCGAACTAACACCAGCAGAAGCGCGGCAATACATGCTGATGGGGTTAAGCCAGATCAATTGAAATGAAGTAAAACAAAGAGGAAGCGGTTCGATCTCCTGTAGAGAGTTGATCGAACCCCAATCCACAGTGAGTGAACACTGTGAACCAGCTAAGGCTCCCTCACCACGACGTCATGGCGGGGGTAGCCTATCAAATCTAACGATAGGTTCACACATGTTAAAGGATATACGTTGTACTAAATGCTCAAAATTATTAGCAAAAGCTATTTTTTCTGAAATCGAAATCAAGTGCCCACGTTGTCGGCACATCCAGAGGGCCGTGAGCCCCATCACTAAAGATGGAGTACTTAATGGCCCAGAAGCTTTCCCGAACAATAGGCAAGCCAGCCCCCGTTGAGCATGCAGGCGAAATCATAGGGTATGGCTCAACTGATTTACGCGTTGAAACCATACCTTGCTGGTTGGCTCGCACTATTATTGCTGCTCGTCACTATAGCCATCGCTTTGTTAATAATAGTTACCTGCATTTAGGGGTTTTTGCAGAGCGTGAATTAGTGGGGGTAATGCAATGGGGTTACGCGCTTAACCCGAACAGTGGGCGGCGTGTAGTGCTGGATACAGCCAACCGCGAATACATGGAATTAAACCGTTTATGGGTACATGATAAGATGCCCAAGAACACTGAATCTCGTGTTATGAGTTATGCCTTAAAAACCATAAAGCTTATTCACCCGAGTGTTCAATGGGTTCAAACGTTTGCTGATGAGCGGTGCGGGGGTGGCGGTGTTGTTTACCAAGCCTGTAACTTTGACTTTATTGGTAGTCACTTCAGTACATTCTATGAATTGGATGGAGAGTGGTATCACGAATTAGCTAAAACACGGGGAAGCAAAGGAGGTGTAAGAGGGCGACACTTGAAGGCAAACTTCCATCGAGCCACTGCTCACAAGTTTCAGCAGTTTCGATATATCCGCTTCTTAAATAAGCGAGCAAGGAAGAGATTGAATACAAAACTATTCAGTTCTAAACCTTACCCAAAGCCGAAACATTAAAAAAATATAAATGATTACTGTCTAACCAAGAAAACAGCTGGTTTGCGTGTGACAAAAAGTGCGCAAATCAGTGCCAAAAAGACCGCAAATTTACAAAAAGGCTGAGAATTTACACAAGAATAAATATGCCAAACGCCAGATACAACAAAGCCCCACATTTGATAGTGAGGCTTGTGTACTTTGGTGCCCGGACGCGGAATCGAACCACGGACACGAGGATTTTCAATCCTCTGCTCTACCGACTGAGCTATCCGGGCATCTCAAAGAGGCGCGTATTAAACCCTTAATCAGCTTACCTGTCAATACCTTAGTGTAAATTATTTAGAAGGAGGGACGTAACCTTCTGCTTTTTCGTAGTCGCCACCGTCCATGAACTTTTCCATCTCTTCTTGTAGGAACTTGCGCGTAGCAGGATCCATTAAGCTCATGTGCTTTTCATTGATGATCATCGTTTGGTGTGCGGTCCAGTCTGCCCAAGCTTTTTGGGATATTGTCTCGTAAATTTCTTGTCCTTTGGGGCCAGGATAAGGTGGCTTTTCAAGACCTGCTAGTTCCTCTTTGTATTTACGGCACATAACAGTACGGCTCATCTAACTCTCCAAATCTATTTGCTAATGCGGGTATATTTTTGTAACAGCCGCTTAACTGGTGCGGCTAACCCGATGTTCTGTGGTTGTTGTATGTTATACCAGAGAGTGGAGTCGCCTTCCATGACACAGTCTGTAAGGTTATTACAGGGGATGCGTACTGGTGTGATATCCAAATGGAAGTGGCTGAACGTATGTCGCACAGGTTCCAAAGGCTCAGCTTTATTGATATCCAGAGAGAGCCCGGTGATGTTATTGGCATCACGAAGGTCTGCAACTTCGGGTAAGCTCCAAAGCCCGCCCCATAATCCGGTTGGAGGGCGTTGCTGAAGCAGTGTTTGCTGCTGCTCGTCTTGAAGCAACAGCATAATAGTCTGTTTAACAGGGATCTTCTTTTTAGGCTTAGGGTGTGGGAACTCGCTACTTCGGCCTAGTTTAAGCGCTGTGCAGTGGTTTTGAAGAGGGCAGCTGGAACAACTTGGCTTGCTTCGAGTGCACAGCGTTGCTCCCAGGTCCATCATGGCTTGTGTGTATTCGCCCACTCGCTGTTGAGGTGTGTTGCGCTCGGCATACTCCCAGAGTGTCTTTTGGTTGGCGGTAGAGCCGGTCCAGCCTTCTAACGCGTAGAAACGTGCTAACACTCTTTTTACATTGCCGTCGAGTATAGCGGCGCGCTTGCCCGTGGATATAGATAAGACGGCCCCCGCCGTTGAGCGGCCGATACCAGGCAATTGTTCTAGTGCCTCAACAGTTTGCGGAAACTCGCCATAGTAGTCTGTAGCAACAATTTGCGCCGTTTTGTGTAAGTTACGTGCGCGAGCGTAATAACCAAGCCCTGTCCATAGATGAAGTACTTCATCCTGCTCGGCGTTAGCGAGGCTCTGAACATCCGGAAAGCGTTCAATAAATCGCTCAAAATAAGGAATGACTGTCGTTACCTGAGTCTGTTGTAGCATGATCTCTGAGATCCAGGTGAAGTATGCCGTTTTGTCTTGTTGCCAGGGGAGGTTGTGCCGGCCGTGCTGGTCGAACCAGCCCAGCACGGCAGTATTAAATTGCTGTGGAGTCATGTTTATTTAAAAAGCCCTTTTAATAACCCTTTTACCGCATCGTCGCCGCCAAGTTTGTCTTTTAATTTATCTTGGACCTTAGTGCTCAGTTCATCTTTAATTTTGCTAGTGATAGCTTTTTTAAGGATGTTACGAATTGCTTTAGCATCAGGCTTACATAGCTGAGTGGGTTCAAGATCGAAGGAGCCTTTGCAACGCATAGGCCACTCAACTCCCTCAAGGCGGTTGTTGACGGGGCAGGTTTTCTTGAAGAGGTTCTCTTCTATGATGAGTGCTAGTTGGTAGTCGATCAGAGCTTTGGGTAAATTAACAGCGCCTTTGCCTTTAATGTTCATCGCATCAAGTCTTACACCTAAATCTTTGTTGCTGATGACACCTTTCTTGATGTTGAAGTTGCCACCCATTTTGGCAAATGGGGTTGATTGATCAACCGTTTTTGCAGGTTTTACAGAGCCCGCAGCAGAAAGGTTATTGATTGTCTGGCAAAGCTCTTGTGCTACGTTAATACCTTTTACCACACCGTTTAGAACAGTGATGTTAGCCGTGCCGTTCATGCTGTTTACAATGCTGTGGGCCGACTGGCCGTAAGAGGTTACATTCGCTTTTGTGTTGAGTGTTCCCGTTAATTGGGCCTCACCTGCAAGATCTGTTAGCAGATCGCCGATCTGCAAGCCACTGACTGATTTTTTTGTAGTGATTTTCAGTGGTTTTTTGCGGGCATCTAACGTCACGCTATTGCGGATTTTTCCTCCATACATATCTACATTGATACGTTTAGCTTTAACAACTCCGTTGTTGGCGTCTACGGCTAGGTCGATATTATTCATTTTGAATTTCTGGTAAGTAGCAGACTTCAAAGAGATAGCGGCGTCTAGGTTCAGGCTTTGTAGTGGCTCAGTTGGTATGATTTCTTCTTTTGAGTAGCGCTCCCCGGCTGTGTTAGAAGAGTTGTTAGCCATTTTTTCTGTCGTAGCTGTTTGTTCTTCTGCTGCAGGTAGATAGCGATCCAAGTTGATACTGTTACCCGCGAGCTTAAGCTTTATACGGCTGGTTTTTAGATTAATACCCGCATTGCCATCAAAACTCGTATCGTCGAGTTTGATAGTCAGAGATGAGGTATTAATAGCATCGGCGTTGCCACTAAACGTACTGATTAGGCCAATGTTATTAAGTACTGCAGGGTCTGATGTTTGTACTGGTGTTTGTCCAAGCGTCGTGAGTAGTGGGTTAAGTGCGAAAGGAGCCGCCGTCACTGTGCCGCTCATATCTAGAGTGTCTAGGTTAGTAATGGTGAGCTTGCCGTTAAGATGTAAGTTGGCAACTTCTGCATTCCAGTTATCCACAATCAGTCGGCGTGTGATTAAATCAATATTGGCATTGGTCTTAAACTGGACCTGCAAGTTGGTACTGTTTTGGATGTTTAGCTCGCCGATAAAGTCTTTTAACTGATACTGCTGCTTGTTTAGATCGAGAAGAACCTGTCCATCAAATTGAGTAGCTGCTTCCAGAACCTGCTTGCCGTTTTCTAATTGTTTAGCATTAAGGCTCAGACTAAAGGGAAACAGTTCGTTGTTAGTAATACGACCGGTTTTAAGGTTGATATTATCCAATTGAAATATTTGCGCTGTTTGCTCATCGCTATAGTTCACTGTACCGCTAATGACCTGGACACTTTCAATATCTATTTTAAGACTTGTACCTGAGGTAGCAGGTGCTGGTTTAGTCGGGCTGCTTTCTTGTGGTGTGTTACTGTTGGCTACGTCACTACTTGTGCTGCTTTGCCAATTAACTTTTCCGGCTTTGTTTTTTGCTAAATCAAGGTTTAAACCCTCGATAATAATGCTGTTCATCTGCACATTACCGGAAAGGAGCTCCATAACACGAACAGAAATTTGTGCTTGTTGCAGGTGAGCAAGAGAAGGTTGCTCAGGGAAACGCACGTCAATATTGTCTACCGCTAAGCTTAAGCGTGGAAACACTGACCAATTGATATCGCCACCGATCTTTAATTCGATACCGCCTTGATCAAGCGCTGCTTGCTCAATTTCGGCCTTATAGTCATTCGGGTCAACAAATGCGCTTAGTAGCGCACCGCCTGCTGCAATTAGTATGACGCATACTAGTAGCAGACCGAGAACGATCTTAATCAACTTACCCATAATGACCTATTTCCTTTTATGATTAGCAGACCCAGTAAACAATTACTGACCGTCAGTGTAGCGAAAACTATCAACACATGTATCTATAGCATGCACGTAAGATGTGAATACGACGTTAATCATCTACTGCGGTGCATCCTGAGGCTGGTAGTTATATAATGCTGATTTTGTGTTTTGAATAGCTTTGAACATCGGAGAGCAGCATGACTGAGCGTAAGGCTACAGTAAACCGGGAAACTCTGGAAACTCAGATCACCGTATCTATTAACCTTGATGGCACTGGTAAGTTTAGTGCCGATACGGGTGTGCCATTTTTAGAGCACATGATGGACCAGATTGCTCGTCATGGGCTGATTGATATTAATATCGAAGCTAATGGAGATATTTATATTGATGATCACCATACGGTGGAAGATATAGGTATTACGTTAGGGCAGGCGTTTAAAGAAGCCGTAGGCGATAAAAAAGGCCTAACGCGCTATGGGCATGCTTATGTACCACTGGATGAAGCATTATCGCGCGTGGTGATTGATTTTTCTGGCCGCCCAGGACTCAGCTTTAACTGCGAGTTTACACGGGGTTCTATTGGCCGTTTGGATACTCAGCTGTTTTGGGAGTTTTTCCAAGGGTTTGTTAATCATGCCGGTGTCACTTTACACATTGATAATATTAAAGGCTTTAATGCCCACCATCAGGCAGAAACCATTTTTAAAGCGTTTGGTCGTGCTTTACGTATGGCACTGACGATTGATCAGCGTGCAGCTGAGATGATGCCATCAACTAAAGGTGTTTTATAAATGAGTACCATTGCCGTTATTGACTATGGCATGGGTAACCTACACTCCGTTGCTAAGGCGCTGGAGCATGTACAGCCTGGTGTTGAAGTGTTGGTAACATCAGACCCTAAGCAAGTCGCCAATGCAGATCGTGTACTTTTGCCAGGTGTCGGTGCTATTCGTGACTGTATGGCTGAGATCTATAAGCAAGGTGTTGATAAAGAAGTGGCTGAAGCGATTCGTTCGGGGCGTCCTTTTTTAGGTATCTGTGTTGGATATCAGGCATTGATGCAGTCATCAGAAGAGAATGGCGGTGTCGATTGTTTGGGTGAGTTTGAAGGCTCAGTTAACTATTTTGGTGATCACCATAAAGATGAACAAGGTGAGCGCTTAAAAGTACCGCACATGGGTTGGAATGAGGTAATGCAAAGTGGTGAGCATCCACTTTGGCAGGGAATAGAGAACGGTAGTCGTTTTTATTTTGTGCATAGTTATTATGTTAAGGCTGCTCAGCGCCAGCAGGTAGCTGCCACGTGTAACTACGGCGTTGATTTTGATGTGGCGCTAGCGCATGACAATGTGTTTGCTGTGCAGTTTCATCCGGAAAAAAGTCATACGGCCGGGCTGCAGTTGTTGAAAAACTTTCTGAACTGGAATGGGAAGCCTTAAGCAAAGCCATTGGCACAAGCTTAAGGTCTTCTAACGTGAGCCCTTCTAAGGAGAACTAGCGTGGCATTAGCAAAACGAATTATCCCTTGTTTGGATGTTGAAAATGGGCGCGTAGTTAAAGGTGTTCAGTTTTTGGATATCCGCGATGCAGGTGACCCAGTTGAAGTCGCCAAGCGTTATGACGAGCAAGGCGCAGACGAAATCACCTTTCTGGATATCACGGCAACGCATGAAGGTCGTGAAACTATGGTGCATACGGTTGAGCGTATGGCATCTCAGGTATTTATCCCATTAACTGTGGGTGGTGGCATACGTACCTGCGATGATATTCGCGCCATGTTAAATGCCGGTGCCGATAAAGTTTCTATCAACAGTGCAGCAGTGACCAATCCTGATTTTGTTCGCCAAGCGGCAGAACGCTTTGGCTCGCAATGTATTGTTGTCGCAATTGATGCCAAGAAAGTTTCCGCTGAGGGTGAACCCGATAAGTGGGAGATCTTCACGCATGGTGGCCGTAAGCCAACGGGCTTAGATGCGGTGGAATGGGCTAAAAAAATGGTTGATCTGGGAGCGGGTGAAATCCTGCTAACCTCGATGGATCAAGATGGTGTTAAGAACGGTTACGACTTGGGCGTTACTCGTGCCATTTCGGATGCTGTGAACGTACCTATTATTGCCTCAGGTGGTGTGGGTAATCTAGAGCATCTTGTTGATGGCGTGATTCAAGGAAAAGCAGATGCTGTATTAGCTGCATCAATTTTTCACTTTAATGAATACTCAATACCCGAAGCAAAAGCCTATATGCGGGAACGGGGTATAGAAGTACGCTTGTAACTTGTTACTATCATAAACCCGGCTTTGGCTGGGTTTTTTGTATGTGTCAAACGGCTTGTAATCACAAATACCAAGGGAATTAAAAGGGTAAGGGAAATGAATAAGAAGTACCGGGTTATTACCTGCTTAGTCATGTTGCTAGGAGTGCAGAGTGTCTGGGCCGATACGACGCTGGTTCGAGTGAAACCGTTAGCAGAGGTTTTACAGCAAGTATCTTATTCAGCACCGGCTGATGTAGTTAATGAGCAGCATGTCTCACTCAGTACGGAGCTTGCCGGGGTGCTGGCTGCTTTACATGTACAGGTAGGTGACTCTGTACTTAAAGGGCAAGAGATTGCAGCATTAGAGTGTCAAGATTACCGTTTATCACAAGCGCAGGCAAAGCAAGGTGTTAGTGCGTTAGCAAGCCAGGTAACACTTGCTCAACAGCAATTTAAACGGACCCGTACACTGCAAAAATCAGGCAGCGCCTCTATTGAGCTACTTAACCAGCGCCAAACAGAATTAAGTGCATTGGCAGCTCAGCTCAAAGGCCAAAAAATTCAAGTGCAGCAAGCACAACGCAATACCAAGCGTTGTGTTATTAAAGCGCCTTTTGATGGTGTAGTTACACAAGTCATGACAGCCCAAGGTGCATACTTG
Organism: Neptunomonas japonica DSM 18939; assembly: GCF_000422765.1. Lineage (GTDB taxonomy): Bacteria > Pseudomonadota > Gammaproteobacteria > Pseudomonadales > Balneatricaceae > Neptunomonas > Neptunomonas japonica. The sequence goes on from NZ_AUGR01000002.1 coordinate 351,704, forward strand.
CCAGTCGGCGCACCACTCGTAAAGTTACTGAATGTAAAGCAGGCTGAGGTGAGTGCCCGTTTATTGCCAAAGCAGGTTTTGTCGCTGCAAGTTGGGACAAAAGCACATTTGAAAGTAGCGAAGGAGAAGTACCCCGTTTCTGTTAGATCGACTATCCCGCTGATCAATCAAGCCGCTAGAACACAAGAAGTACGTCTTAATTTTACTAACCAAACTGCATTGACTGGTGTTTCAGGTGAGCTTGTGTGGCAATCCTCGTTTTCTTCTATTCCTCCTGAATATTTAGTCAGAAGAGACGGCGCCCTAGGTGTGATGCTGGCAGATAATGGTATCGCAAAATTTATTGTTTTAGCGAATGCTAAAGAAGGGCAAACGGTTGAACTTGATACCTCGGCTACATCAAGGTTGGCTCCTACTTCTAAAAATAATGTAATGCTCATTGTGCAGGGGCAACATGTACTTGAAGAGGGAAACAAAATAGAGGTTGAAGTCGTAGGTATTAATAATGACTCAAAGGATGAGGTAAAGGCTGATGCTGGCACGCCTGCTCAATAATCATGTACTGGCTAATCTGACCTTTGTTTTGGTGCTGTTAATCGGCACCATTGCCTACATGCTGTTACCTCGCCAGCAAGACCCTACGATTAATTTTAATTGGATTGCGGTGACCACGGCACTGCCCGGAGCCTCTGCTCAGGATGTTGAGCTACGAGTCACTAACCCTTTGGAAGATGCGGTTCGCAATATAGCGGATATTCGTTTTGTTTCATCCAACAGTCGCGAAGGCATATCCAGTATGCTGATTCGCTTTGAGGACATTGATGAGCGAACATTTGATAAACATGTCAGCTCTATTCGCCGTGAAATTCAAAACGCCGAACGAGATTTACCCGCAGAATCGACAGAACCTTATATTTTAGAGATCACCTCTTCCAACGCATTTCCTAGCGCTATGTTGGCGATCACGGCAGTGTCTGACGATGACAATTTACGCCAACAAGCTGAAAACATTAGAAAAGACCTTGAACGTATAAAAGGGGTTGATCGGATTGACCCTGTAGCCTTAGATGACCCTGAGCTACAAGTAAACCTAGACTTGGATGAATTACAGTCGCTAGGTTTGTCACCGATGCAGGTATCGAATTCAGTTGCTCTGTGGTTTAAAGATGTTTCCGCCGGTAGCGTCAATGTAGGCGATCAAAGTTGGTTGGTGCGCTTAGAAGGGCGTAATGCTGCACCAGACCAAGTAAAACAGATCCCACTTGTCGGTAGTGAAGGAGATATCCGTTTAGATAGAATTGCAGAGGTGGTAAGTGGTCACGAGAAGCCAACACAGTTAGCTCGTTTAAATGGCCGCCCGGCCGTGATGATGGCTATTTTAAAGAAAGAAAGTGCTAACACGCTGGAACTAATTGAAAGTGTTAAGGCGTACATGGCAGAGCGCAACGAACTTGAAGTACAAGCGGGTGTTCGACTCGAGCTGATTGATGATCAAACAGTACCGACCAGTGAAGCGATTACCTTAATGCAAAACAACGCCAGTATTGGCTTATTGTTTGTTCTACTGGTGGCATGGCTGTTTTTGGGCCTGCGTATCGCTTTACTTACTGCGATTGGGATTCCTTTTATTCTTGCTGGCACTTTTTGGGTGTTATGGGGAATGGGAGAGACGCTCAATGTGGTTGCTTTGTTAGGCGTAGTGATTGTACTTGGGATGCTGGTAGATGATGCTGTGGTGGTGGTGGAGGCGATCTATTATCGTTTGCAGCATGGCGACAGTCCGATGGATGCAACACTCAGTGCTTTGCGTGAAGTCGCCCAGCCGGTTTCAACCGCTGTACTCACAACCATGGCGGCATTTTTGCCCTTAATGTTACTGCCAGGTATTCTTGGTGACTTTATGCGCGTCATCCCGATGGTGGTGACTATTGCATTGGCTATTTCTCTTTTTGAAGCATTTTGGATGTTGCCTGCGCATGTGCTGGTGGCAAAAATTTCTTTAGATAAGCCTTCGCGTACTCAGTTATTACGCCAATCCATGACACGTAAAATACAGCGCTTTTATATTCGTACTTTATTAAAAACACTGCGCCGGCCTGTTATTACACTCGTTTCTATGGTGATGTTGTTCGTAGGCTCAATTGGTCTGATTGCATCGGGGCAAATAAAAATGGACTTCTTTGCAGCTGATCCGCTACGGCTCTTTTATGTGAATATCCAAATGCCTCCCGAAATTCCATTGGAGCGTACCTTGGAAAAGGTGTTGGAGGTTGAGCAAATTGTGAAAGCTCACCTTAATGCGGAAGATGTTAGAGCGGTAGCCAGTTATGCAGGGCAGATGTTTACTGAAATGGAGCCTTTCTTTGGTGATCAATACGGGCAAATACTGGTTGGATTACAGCCTAAGACGGAGCAAAACAGAAGCGTTGATGAAATCATGGAGGCTATGCGTGCTGAGGTAATGCGTGTTGCCGGCCCTGTACGCGTGTCTTTCTTACGTATGGCGGGCGGCCCGCCTGTATCCAAACCTATTAGCGTTAAAGTGCGTGGTAATGATTATGCAGAAATAAGCCACGCAGCGAGGGATATGCAACAGATGTTGCTGGACCTGCCCGGTGTGAAAGATATTGGCGATGATGCTGCAAATGGCCGTATGGCAATGACGCTGAAGCCCGATTATCGAGCGATTACTGCTGCAGGCATTAACCCCTCTGAAGTGCTGCGTACTCTGCAGTTATTGGTTGATGGCGAAGTGGTCGCTGATATGCAATCACGTGGTAAAAAACTCGAGGTTCGTGTGCGAGCTCAGCCTAAGCCGTATCAGAACATTGATGATTTGTTGGCGTTTCGCCTTCCTGATGCGCAGGGGAGCATGATCCCGCTCTCGTCACTGGTATATGCTGACTATCAAATGAGCATTGGTAATATTCGCCATTATAATTTTCGCCGTGCGATTACGGTAGAAGCGGATATAGAAGAAGGAGGAATGGATACAGTACAAGCGAATGCTTGGTTGCTAAGCCATTGGGACGAAGAATATAAACCTCGTTACCCGAATATTAATTTGGATTTCTCGGGAGAACTTGATGATATCCAAGAGAGTATGGATGCAATAGCGCTGCTATTTTTGTTTGGTGCAGGCCTTATGTATCTTATTTTAGGCACTCAGTTTTCAAGTTACTGGCAGCCTTTTATGATCATGGCTACGGTGCCAATGGCCTTTACCGGTGTAGTCTTAGGCTTGTGGGTAACTCAAAATCCATTGAGTTTATTTACCTTGTATGGTGTCGTGGCATTAGCGGGCATTGCTGTAAATGCGGCTATTGTGTTGATATCTGCTGCAAATCAGCGCTTAGAAAGCGGTATGAGCGTTTTACATGCGACACTTTATGCATCGCGTCGACGTGTGATTCCTATTTTGATTACATCACTGACTACCATCGCTGGGTTGTTTTCACTGGCTACCGGTTTAGGTGGGCATTCATTGATATGGGGCCCGGTTGCTACCGCTATTGTCTGTGGATTAGCCTTTTCCACTGTTCTTACATTGTTTGTCGTGCCACTGTTGTATCGTCTGTTTATGGGGCGCTCCCCTAAAAACAAGAGGCGCAACGCAGGGTTGATTGAAAAGGCAATGGTGAGGGTATAAACATGCTCGTTATTGATGCAGTAGATGTTCAGAAATCTTTATCACTCACTTACGTCTTGAACCATCGTAATTAAATAACTCCGGGAGCGACTCTGCCGACATAGGTTTTCCGTGGAACCAACCTTGTTGTATGTCGACATCCATCTCTTGTAATTGAGCCCACTGTGACTCGGTCTCGACTCCTTCAGAAACGGTTGCCAGCTTGAGTGTTTTGGCCAAGTTGATAATGGTTTGCAGAACATCCGCATTGACAGAATCAGTACCCATCGAGGCGATGAAGCTCTTATCAGCTTTTAAAATACTAACGGGTAAGGAGCGTAGGTAACTCAAGCCGCAATATCCCGTACCAAAGTCATCTATCGCAATGGGTATGTTTGCTTTGTTTAAGCGCTCTAATGCTTTGCGTATCTGACTTGATTCTAATTCTAGCATCGTACTTTCAGTAATCTCTAATACCAGACCGGGTATCTGTTCACGAAATGAAAAGAACTCGTTGAGGCTATCTTCATTTAGTAAATGACAAGCCGCGATGTTGATATGCACCAGACAATTTGGGCAATGTTTAATGAAGGGGGCTAGGTCTTTAGTACTTTGTTTCAACTGTTGGCTAGTCATCTGCATTAATAGGCCGGATTGTTCTGCCTGTGGAAGAAACGTAAGCGGCATACGTAATCCATCAACAGGGTGGTTCCAGCGGACTAATGCTTCAACGCCAACCAATTGTCGGGTGCGTGAGTCAACGAGAGGTTGGTATACAGAAAAGAACTCGTTGTTACGGATAGCTTTTTTGAGCTGAAGAGTCGGATTGGTCAGTTGTCGTTGGAAGAATGCACTACAAACATACAGAAAGATAAAGAGGCTAAAAGCTTCCAAATACCAAGTGTGAGGAATGTCATTAACCCCTTGATAGAGGATCTCTTGATCTTCGCTAATGGCAACACTTAGGCTGGGCAATGTTAATAAGGGCAGTAATATGACCGACTGCTTACGACCATTATCAAATACTCCTTCGACAAGGCGAGAAGATTGAATAGGGAATCTTACCGGTGTTGGTTTAAGTGGCAGACTATAACGACCATTTATTGCAATAGGTACGCCGCTCTTAGTGTCTATTAATGCCGTAAAGCCTTTGGTGCTTGTATGGTTGCTATGGTTGCGTAATTGGTCTTTGAGCCAGCTAATTCGAAATAGAGCGTTTACTTCCCCTTTGTTCTCGGTCGTTCTAGCTAAAACAAAGGTAGGCTGTTGCATAAACTCTACAGTTAACGGGCCTAGAAAGCGTAATCCGTAGGCATCTGGAGGCTTAGATACTTTTATACTATCTCTGACTTTCTCCCAACTGGTGCAGAGTAATGTTCCATAGCGGTCAACAAAGCCTATTTCTACGATTTGGGGTAGTGCAAACAACATACTACGGACTTTGAAAAGAGTGTTTTTATCACAGTTTCCATGAAAAGTTTCTATTGAAAATAGGGCATTATTGATTGAGCTAAAGTTTTGATCGAGCCAATCAGCAACTAAAACTGCTTCATTGCGCAGAGATTCACGACGAGATTTTTTTTCATCTTCTATCTGCTCGACTATGAACGAGGCGCTGATCAAAACTGTTAGCGTTAAGCTAATGAGCAGGGGAGGCAAGTAGGTTTTAAAGGTTGCCCAATTAACCTGAATGTTCAAACTGGTAATCCGCCTACATTAGTTATTAGGAATGAACGTGTCGATATTCTCACCAAACTTTACGGACAGCATTAACGATAGTTAATAGGTTTGCAATAACCTGGTGTATTTTAAATAATTACCAATTGTTTTCAGCTTCATTAGAATAGCTCTGCACAGCTTATTTTTATGTGTCGGGTTTAAGCTGAAGAGCTGGTTGACTGGTTTTCAATGTTATTTTTTGAGTGTTATTGATTCAGTTTCTTTATTTTGCCGGAATAAGTAAAGCGTGTTGAGCACACGTGAACGACCTTGGTGTTGTGGGCTAAATGTCGAATAAAACGAGTGTCTAGTGATGAGTTGTCGTTAACCATAATGTGAGTTAGATATATGGGATGAGTTGATGAACTTTTATTTTGGGATTTTGTCCCCATAGTATGAAGATGAATGCTCCTGCTACCAACTACAATGCTTGTAGAGGGTGTAAGGCCATATGCTAATAAGTGATTTAAGTATCAATGCGTTAGCAAATTATTGTATTAAGTGGGAATAATTGATTTTGGAAAATTTAAAGTACTTTACCGGCAGCTTTATCGTAACGATTGTCGGCCTGATTTTGGCTTTGGTCGTTGGAGGTCCAAGTGCGCTCTTCATCGTAGCAGTACTGGCTGTATTGGAAGTATCACTATCCTTTGATAATGCCGTGGTAAACGCTACGGTGCTGAAAGATATGGACGCAGTATGGCGTCGACGTTTCCTTACGTGGGGGATACTCATCGCTGTTTTTGGTATGCGTATTGTGTTCCCTGTGCTTATCGTTAGCATTTTGGCTGGCGTGTCACCGTGGGGAGCGATGGATATTGCCATCAATTCACCTGAGCAATATGCCGCTGTGATGACAGAAGCTCATGTATCTGTTATGGCCTTTGGCGGTGCATTTTTGATGATGGTTGGTTTTTCATTCTTTTTCGATGACGATAAAGATCACTGGATTCCAATGATTGAAAAGCCGCTGGCACAATTGGAGAAAATGAAATTTGCAGCAGAGTTGCTAACGCTAGTACTCATTGCTGCTGTCGCTCTATTTATGTTGCCTGAGGCTGATAAAAAGACATTTGCATTGTCCGGTATAGCTGGTGTTACGACTTTTTGGGTCATGCACCAACTTACTGCTTTTATGGAACGCCGAGAGCAGGCCCGCGTTGCTACGCATGCGGCTAAAAGTGGTGCCGCTATGTTTATTTATTTGGAATTACTAGATGCGTCTTTTAGTTTAGACGGCGTCATAGGTGCATTTGCGATCACTACAAACCTGTTCATTATTGCTATTGGTTTAGGTATTGGCGCAATGTTTGTACGCTCGCTGACTATTCTCTTAGTAGAGAAAGATACCTTGTCTGAATACGTGTACCTCGAACATGGTGCTTTTTATGCCATAGTAGCGCTGGCTATCATGATGTTTTTAAAGACCTTTTTGCATATACCAGAAGTAGTGACGGGTTTTATAGGTGCAGGTCTTATCGGTGTGGCATTTATTCACTCGCAAATGCTTAAATCAAAAGAAAGTAAAAGCAGTGTATAAATAAATATAAATGATGGGTCGCTATTTAGCTTTTGATTAGGTAGTTTTTGCTGAATTATGGTCATCGTACTAAACACTTAACTGATTAATTAATGAGTGAAGGATATATAAATGTCTATTTCTTTAGAGAAAGGTCAGCGGATTAGCTTAGAAAAAAATGGTTCAGGGTTAGATAGGGTTTGCGTAGGTGTCAACTGGGGCGCTATTGAGAAAAAAGGCTTTTTCGGTACGAAAAAAGTTGCCGTTGATCTAGATGCAAGTATTGGCCTATACACTGAAGGTAAAGACTTAGCTGATATCGTATATTTTGGTCAACTGAAAAGTAAAGATGGTTCTGTAGTTCACAGCGGTGATGACAGAACTGGAGATTTAGACGGCGATGATGGTTTAGATAACGAGATCGTATCTGTCGAGCTAGGAAAGGTGCCCGCGAGCGTTAAAAGTATCGCTATCGTCTTGAATAGCTACCAGGGACAAGATTTTGCCAGTATTCCGTTTGCTAGTGTGCGTCTTTATGAAGGTACGCCAAGTCGAGTAGACAATATTATTGCAAATTATAATATCGCTCATGAAGACAAGTTTAACGGCTCTGTTTCTATGGTGTTAGGTGTACTTTACCGCCATAACAGTGCATGGAAATTTCGTGCTGTTGGCGAGCCGACTGCTGATAAAAAGTTAGAGAAGTTGTTCGAAACAGTCGCGGCTAACTATTTATAATTAATCGCTGATTTTTGGGAGCACCAGAATGGCAATAACACAGCTAGTAGCAGGGCAAAACATTTCTATCCCTAGTGACCGTGCTTATTGCTTTTCGTTGCATATTGCTAATTGGCAGTGGGGTGTTGTTGTCTCTAGAGAAAATGCTCCTGTGAGCCTTTTAGAGTCGATAGAAGGTGTTTCCACTCGAGATAATAAGTTGTTACTTAACTTACCTGATATTCCAGAGGGTGTAGAGAAGCTAGCAGTTTATATTGCGGCTAATAACAATAGCTCAGCAGGCTCAACTGCTGACATGTCGGCAAGCCTGAGTGATTTGGTTGGTGCTGATGAATTTGCCAATATTGATATTTCTCATCAATTAACAGGTCAGACGGCAGTTAGTTTAATTGAAGTGTATCGTCGTAATGGTGCTTGGAAAATACGCTGTGTATTGCAAGGCTATCAAGAAGGGTTGCCGAAATTACTAGAAAGTTTTGGTTTTACCCGTGATTCATATGCGTCTGCTGTATCTAAAGTTTCAACGACAGTAAGCGCACCTATTGAGCAAAACGCTACGCAAATACAAGTTAGTCGGTCACCAGTTAATCAAAATTATGGTGATGCTAGTATTACCCTTGTATGGAAGTCTGGCCGAGGCAATTTACGATCAGCGGCGCGCTATTTTATGGGTGAAAATTTCAAACCTGTATCGGACTTACGCATTGGTTGCTTCTATGAATTAGAAAATGGCCAGCGGGGTATTGTGTATAGCTTTGACGAAAGCTTAGAAGGTTCATTTGATGGCGTTCCTTATATTAAGGCAAACCGAGCAGAGAATGAGCATTGGGAGCAGTTGCTTATTAACGAACGCTTTCGTCATAAGCTGAACAGGTATTTAGTCTTTGTTAGCATGATGGACGCTCATGATAGCTGGGAAGCCCTTAGTGTAAGCGTTGATTTTCAGCTGCCGGGCTTAGCCGCGAAGAAGCTGTCGCCGACGACGCTCATGTCAAAGCCAATCTATGCGGTTGCTATGATTGATTTTAATGATGACCAAACAAAAGCCACACCACTGAATGAGTATTTTCAAGATCTTGCTGAAATGGATCGTGCTTTTGCTTGGGGATTGCCGTGGCGGTGTGAAAATAATTCTGATAATGAGGATCAAACATGAGTTTTTCTAATTTTATGTCGACAATTAAGCAAAAATCAAATGAGCTTAAGGGCGAAGTTTTAAAGTTTAAAAACAAAAAATTTCTTAATGCCGCTACCGCAGGAACGGCATTAATTGCACGTGCGGATGGAGACGTGTCCTCTGAAGAAAAGAAAAAAATGCTGAAAATCATTGAAAGCAATGATGCACTATCAGTATTTAAAACTTCAGATGTGATTGAGGCGTTTAACGGCTATTTAGGCAATTTTGAGTTTGACGAAGATGTAGGTGAATCTAAAGCTTTTGAAGCACTAAATTTGCTGAAAGGTGATGATGTTGCATGCCGTACAGTAATGCGTCTTATCTTATCAATTGCAGCTGCAGATGGCGTATTTGATGATGATGAGAAGGTTGTTGCTCGTAAGGTAGCACTTGAACTAGGTTTAGACCCTGCAGGTTTTGAACTGTAGCCTTTAAACAACAAAATATTATTTATGATGTCATTGCTGTGCTGCACGCATTAAAGGGCCACAGCTAAGGGGTATTGTAAATATGAGAAGAATGAATAAGTTGGACAATATTTAACCTGTCCATGTTTCAGTGACGAAAATACACAAACGTAATCAGGAGTTTTATAACATGGGTGTATCACTACAGAAAGGCGGTAACGTTTCACTAGAGAAAGTGGCTCCAGGCATGACTAAAATGCTATTAGGCTTGGGCTGGGACTCACGTGCTACAGATGGCACGGACTTTGACTTGGATGCATCTGTATTCATGGTTGGTGATGATGGAAAAGTACGCGGCGATGGTGACTTCATTTTTTACAACAACCTGAAATCAGCGTGTGGCTCTGTTGAGCACACTGGTGATAATACAACAGGTGAAGGTGACGGCGATGATGAGTCTGTTAAAGTAGATTTGAGCCTAATTCCTGCTGATGTAAATAAAGTTATCGTGGGTGTTACTATTCATGATGCTGAAGCTCGCAACCAAAACTTTGGGCAAGTCTCTAACGCTTTCATCCGCGTTGTAAACCAAGAATCTAATGCGGAAGCCGCTCGTTACGACTTGTCAGAAGATTACTCTACTGAGACGGCATTGGTTTTTGGTGAACTATACCGCCACAATAGTGAATGGAAATTCAAAGCTATCGGTCAAGGTTTTGCTGGTGGTCTTAAGCCAATGGCACAGCAGTATGGTGTTAATGTAGGTTAATCTTGGCGTTGTGACGTATAAGCAGTCTTCGGACTGCTTTTTTATAGCTTAAGCGGTCAGCACTCAGCTGCTTATCTTATTTTAATAGCATGGTAATATTGATCAGATTCTAATATCGCTATAGCCGTAGCGATATAATGATCACCACGTACTGTTCATCTCGCTTTAGTAAATCGCTCGCTCGTGTGTAGCCTAGCTGAAGCATCTTTTTAAATATGGAATTTGTCACTATGCTAAACCGATGCGATGTTGAATTGCAGACTGGCCTGCTGCAAATATCGGTTCACAATGCGCGCTATCCGCTTGAAAAATTACTCACCTTTGGTGCACGTCAGAACCCTAAACGCCGCTACTTATTTATTTCTAAGGTATTAGGGAAGTATGTTCCTTGCCTGCCTAGCGATATGCGTGAAACTTATCAAACGTTAGCGAAAGCCGTTAGACAGTCGCTATTGTTGCACAGTAATACTTGGGTTTTAGGTGTTGCAGAAACAGCAACGGGCTTGGGAGCTGGTGTTGCTCAAGAGTTAAAACGAAGCGGTTTGCAGAAGGTGATTTATAGTCACACGACACGGTGTGATTTGGATCGGGATATCGGTTTTTCGATCACAGAAGCACATAGCCACGCACCTTCGCATTTAATTTACCGTCTTGATAGCACCTTAGCAGAACAGCAGGTTGAGTCTGTTGTTATAGTCGATGATGAAATAAGTACCGGAAAAACGCTAGAGCAATTAAGCCAAAAATTGCAGCAAAACCTTTCCCAATTGAAGGCAATCGTATGGGTCAGCTTAGTTAATTGGTTATCATTAGAGCAACGAGAAGCGTATCGACAAGCCTACCCTCAGCTATCATTTACATTTATTAGTTTATTGGACGGCAGTTATCGCTTTTATGCCGATGAGCAGTTTCCACTCCAGTTACCCGATAAAACCGCCAGTGGTATTAGTAGTGCAAACAGTAGGGAGGATATTGGCAGAACAGGATATTTAGCATCGGAAGAGCCTGAAGTGTTCTTTTATACTCCGCAGGGTGCCCGGCTGGATATCAATCAGCTCAATTCTGCTGAAAAGTACACGGTCATCGGCACGGGTGAGTTTACATTTCAACCTTTCTTATTTGCAGAAGGTCTTCAAGAGCAAGGCGTAGATGTTGTTTTTCAATCTACTGGTCGCTCACCGGTTCTGGAAGGGGCGGGAATAACGAGCAAGCAAAGTTTTTTCGATGAGGCCCAGAGAGGCGTTTATTATTTATACAACCTGCAAAAAAATCGACAAGCCATTATTTTATATGAAACACATGAGCAGTATTTCTCTTGTCCATTTCGCTTAAAACTCAATGCTATAACCGCTATTCTCAATTAATTTTAAGGGTATTTGTATGTCGATCGTTGTTTTTACTGATATTGATGACACCTTGATTCAAACAAAAAGAAAGTGCGAAAGTGGTGTAGAGATGGCGGTTACTGCCATTGATAAAGACGCTCAACCCGCCTCTTTTTCATCTGTCGAACAATTGCATTTTTACAATCTGTGTAATGACCAACGACTGATTCCTGTTACTGGGCGAAATAAAGAAGCATTAGATCGAGTGTCTTTATCTTTTAGCACGTATAAGGTAATTGACCACGGTGCCATTATTCTTAATGAAGAAAACGAAGTTGAAGCTGATTGGTTACAGGTACTTACTCAAGAGAGTAGCCAATGGCAGGAAATATTAGACAGTTATGTGGAAGAGGTGTTGTCCATCATTGCGGAGCAACAGTTATCACTTCGGTGTCGTGTCATAAGTGATTTTGGTTTCCCTTGTTATATATCGATTAAAGGCGAGCCTACAGATCTTACTAAGCTAGAGGGAGTTGCTGAGCGTTTTTGTCAGCAAGCGGGGAATGCTCGAGTACATGTCAACGGAAATAATATGGCTCTTTTACCCCCTTATGCCTGTAAAAAACGGGCGGTGGAGTTTTTACAGAAAATACTAATCGCTCACCAAAGCAATTTATTATTTCTTGGCGTTGGCGATAGTACGAGTGATTTGGCTTTCATGTCATCTTGCCATTTTCAAGTCATCCCTTCGGTTAGTCAGATTAGCCAAGATAAGTTGTTATGAGTATGAAGTTACAGACAGTTTTGAAGCCTTTAAAAGGTAGCTACTCAATAGACGATTGCCAGTTTCTACTCCAAGCTATCGATATCCCTATGTTGACTGTAGAAGAGAAAGAGCGACAAATGCAAATTGGGGGGCAGCACTATTCAGCGATGATCTCGCAAGAGTACCCACCCAGCGATCAGTACTTAACGTTGTTTTTCGGTTTAGTCGATAAGTACAAACAAAGACTCGCAGCTGAAGTAGCGGGTTTGGCGAAACAGATTTTTGATAAGAAGGGAGATACCGTCACTCTTGTTTCTTTAGCGAGAGCAGGTACACCGATCGGTGTTTTATTAAATCGAGCATTAAAACATTACTATAATGTCGATGTTAGTCACTATTCAATATCGATCATTAGGGATAAGGGCATCGATAGGGCGGCACTTTCGTACTTGGAAAAAGCGGGTCATGCAGCTGAGAGTATACTGTTCGTAGATGGTTGGACTGCAAAAGGGATCATTACTCAAGAATTAAAAGCGGCGATTGCGGATTGGAATAACGGAAGTGATTACAAAGTTTCAGATGAACTTTGTGTGATTTCAGATATAGGCGGGATGGCAGACCTTGTTGCCACCGTTGATGATTACACTATCCCATCTGGTATCCTTAATAGTACGGTCTCAGGGTTGGTATCAAGAACTATCCTCAGACCAGAATATCAAGGCTTTCATCAGTGTGTTGTTTACTCACATTTGGCCAAACATGATTTGAGTAATTGGTTTGTGGATGAAGTGTCTGCGCTGTTTAGCACAACTTCTCCTGACGAGAGCGCTCAGCGTGACGAAGTAAGTAATGAGCGACATCAGAAAATGAAGGTCTATATCGACCAGTTGATGGTGCAGTATGGCGTAACTGATATCAACCGGGTTAAACCGGGCATTGCCGAAGCTACACGAGTTATGTTGCGTCGCGTACCGAAGCTATTAGTCGTTAAAAATAGGAACAGCGCAGATGTTTCTCATTTATTAGTATTAGCTAAAGATAAAGGTATTCAAGTCTACCAAGATGGCGGCATGCCGTTTAATGCAGTTGCTATTGTTGCCAATGTAAGCGAATAAATAGGTGTAGCGCACTTATTGAATGCAATAGCAGCCTATTTTCGTGATGCTTCAGAAGAGCCTGTTTGTTCGCTTCTTTAGAGTAGCTAGTCACTGCTTTTTGTATGCTATAGCTTAAGCTGTAGCCGCTTGTTGCCCTGCTTCGAACGCCGTTTCGTTGAGTGCTAGTAATTTTGCTCCTTTATCTTTGAAACGTGCCAGTAAAGCTGCTTTCAACACGTCAGAGCTAAAAGGTAGTTGCTTAGCAATCGCTCCTAGCATAATAGAGTTAACTAACCGTCGGTCACCTAGCTCTATTGATAGCGAACCTGCATCAAAGCTGATCAGCTCAATAGGGTGGCTTTGCAATTGTGCTTCAGGTTGTTCTGGGTAGTTAAATAAACCAATAGAGACAACCGGTGGTGCTTGTGGGTAAGTATTCACCATTACAGTGGCTTGGTCTTTTACATGTGTTACCCAGCGCAGTGCTTCGGCGGGTTCAAATGCCAGCATAAGGTCAGCAGTGCCGGGAGGAATAGAAGGGGACAGCACTTTTTTGCCAAAGCGTACATGCGAAGTAACAACGCCGCCGCGTTGCGCCATACCTGCTACTTCAGTTTTTTTAACGTCGTACCCTTCCATTATTGCTGCTTGGGAGATGATATCGGCAGCGGTCATGACGCCTTGTCCACCGATGCCCACGACCATAATATTAGTGATCTGTTCCATTATTTGATCTCCACCGCATTAAAATGTGCGACATTAATTAGGGGAACGATGGCATCAGGCGCGCAAGTGTTAATACACAGATTGCATCCGGTGCAAGCGGCGGTATCGATCTTAACAAAAGAGAGTTCTTTCTCTTTGCCGTTAGGTTTTACCACTATTTCTCGCCTTGTCACTAAAATAGCTGGGCAACCAACATCTAAACAGTTACTGCATCCCGTGCATTTATCATCTTCAACAGTCAGGGGTGGTTGCTTGGCGTAGCGCTCAGTTAATACACAGGGCTGGTTAGTGATGATCACTGAAGGTTCTTTAGCTTTGACTTCTTCACGTAATGCTTTGAAGAGCGTGGGCAATTCATAAGGGTTGAGCTCATGAATACGCTCTGGCTTGACGCCTAATGCTTCGCAGAGCTTTCGAAAATCAACTTGAATGGTGGCTTCACCATGGATATCAATACCAGAAGAGGGGGCGTTTTGGCCTCCCGTCATGCCCACCGCGCGATTATCTAGCAGTAGAATAGTGATGTTGCCCTTGTTATATGTAATGTCTAAAAGGCCCTGCATGCCCATATGTAGAAAGGTGGAATCTCCGATAACCGCAATCACATTCTTGTTAGCATCTTCCTCGCTACGCCCTTTATCGATTCCTTGTGCGACGCTCAGTGATGCACCCATGCTAATGCACGTATCTAGTGCATTCCACGGGTGGCCTGCTCCTAAGGTGTAGCAACCAATATCACCAGCGATAATGGTGTTTTTTACATGTGATAAGCAGTAGTAAATCCCTAGATGTGGGCATGCAACACACATGGTTGGTGGGCGAGGAAATACATCTGTCATGCCAATAGTGGCAATGCTTTTTTCTTTGCCCAGCAAGCGTTCAATTGCTGGAGTGATAACGGTTGGTGTTAGCTCGCCAATACGGGGGACGACATCTTTACCAAATAGCTCAATACCGGCAGCCCTTAACTCTGTTTCCAGTAGGGCTTCTACCTCTTCTATGACAACTAGTTTATCAACGCTTTGAGCAAACTCTCTGATCAGTTCGATAGGAGCCGGGTGACTAAGCCCCAACTTGATTAATGGTGCATCTGGAAATGCCTCCCGAACATGGCAGTATGCTGCGCCGGAAGTAATAAAGCCGATAGTGCGGTTCTCTCCTTGCTCCATTATATTTAGTGCGCAGGATTCAGAAAAATTCGCCAGTGTTTTATCTCGCTCAAACATCAGGGGAATACGCTGTTTGGCATTGCCTGGAACCATCACAAAACGGCTAGCATCTTTATTGAACTTGTGACCTTCTTCTACTTGAGGTGTGGATAACGTTACTAACCCTTTTACATGACAGATTCGAGTGGTTAAGCGCACAATTACGGGGACGGCGTATTGTTCTGACAGACCAAAAGCAAAGCGGGTTATATCGTAAGTTTCTTGTGAATCTGAAGGCTCCAGTACAGGAAGGTGAGCAAAACGCCCCCAGTAGCGGGAGTCTTGCTCATTTTGTGAAGAAGATAACCCCACATCATCAGCAACAACAATCACTAAGCCGCCGACAGCGCCAATTAATGTTTGTGTCATAAGTGCATCAGAAGCGACATTCATACCGACGTGTTTCATCGCACATAAAGCTCGGCTACCCGCTAGTGAAGCACCTATTGCGACTTCTAATGAAACTTTCTCATTGATTGACCATTCAGAGTAGAGATTAGGGTAAGCAGAAATATATTCTAAAATTTCTGTGGACGGCGTACCAGGGTAGGCAGATGCAACCCGACAACCCGCATCTCGAGCGGCGAGTGCGACGGCCTCGTTCCCAGAAATGAAAATGCGTGGATTGTTCTGGTCTTGCTCAGCAGCCGACATAACATCACTCCAATACCATATGATAATTTTTTATTAGTGTTTTTATAAAAATGCGTCATTTTCGAGTGTAGCGGTGCTGATAAGGGAAAATACCGATCTAGATCAATAAAGCAGAATAGATTGGGCGAAGGTATAAGGAGGTGCGTGTTTGTGGACTTGAGCTATAGAGGCGCTAAAAAAGGGCGTGCACCCTATTCGATATTGAGCATGAAAGGTTAGTATTAGGGCAAATCAGCTTGGCCCTAGGATGATAACAATCAGGTTATCAGAGGTGTTTTTAGCGGGCGATTACCTGTTCTTTACATCGTTTACGATAGTGAAAAAACTGAATGATTATCCCTAACTTTAACAGTGCACTGATAGTGCCTAACAATAGTAATGGCCAGCCATCGGTAAATCCTAACACCAGTCCAAAGGCTACATTAGCAAGATCTTTGCACATAAAAACTGTATTCATTGGTAGAGAGAGTACGCCGGTCGTTTTCTCTTTATGAATTTTGCGTATCTGCTGTATACCACCCTGCAGCATAACTAGCGTTGCGCCAAGGGCCAGAGCTATGGAAGTGGAGCGCCCGATGACCAATACATCCTCTCGATATAAAAAAGCCAGACAGGCTATTGCCATACAAACTAGACCGGTGATGAAAGGTATTTTCTGGGATATGCGATCTCTGTCAATATAGATTTCATACAGAATGAATAGAGTCATTGAAGCGGCAAAAAAGCGCGTTACTAACATATAGTATTCGACTTCATCCAGCATGATGGAATAAAGAAAAAAGGCATAGAATGCGATGAAGCTGGAAAAGAATGCGTTGGCTGAAATTGATTGTGTAGCATAGCCAGGTGCTGTTGATAATCCGTCACTCTTACGTTTTATGATCCGTCGTAGTTGATCCACAAGACCAAACAGGCAACCAATAAAAAATATAGAACTGAGCATTCCCACTGCGTTATATAACATTACGACCCTTTAAAAACGAAGAAAACGGGAGTCTATAAAGAGTCCCGTTATTTGTCTATTCTGCATTAAATAGCTAGAGAATTATAAACGTTATTGAAAGTTAATAAACGCCTGTAAACGGCATCACTCGTCTGTCAAAGATGTAAGGCGAGTGATGATAAAGGGCTGCATTCACAATTAAATATGAGAAGTAATACCTTTATCTTCATGAGGGTTCAGTAACGCTTTTTTACTGCGTTTATGTGCATACATTCTCTTGTCGGCTAATGACATGCATTCTGATTGATTGTTGCCTTCTAGGCTGGTGGCGATTCCATAACTAATACCGGCACTATGCCAGCCTTGTTGTCGTAATTCGTTCTCACATTCGTTTACTAGGGTGTTTGTTTGTCGTACTAATGCGGTTAAATCATTTTTGTGATTAACATCAAATAGCCAGACAAACTCGTCTCCCCCAGTACGGAATACATCACCTTTATCATTGGTTTTTCTTTTCATGAGCGCAGCACCTTCGATCAAAAACAGGTCACCTTTTTCGTGCCCAAATTGGTCATTAATCGACTTGATACCATCAAAGTCAATAAACACAATAATGAAGTGGCTTTTTAGGCCGGCGAATTTTTCACTCATTAAATGCCGATTGCCAGTATTGGTTAGCGGGTCAATGCGGGCAAGGTAGATTGAACGGTTATAATTTCTCTGTTGGCCATAAAGCCATTCAGCTAAGGACAGTAGTATGCAAATGCAGTCTATCGCTAATGCAGATAAAACAATCAACTCTGGGTATACATTTGCTTCAATTATTCTGGCATGTAACAGAACATAAATTAGCAAAGCTACGCCGTAGCTGGCGTTGCCTAAGAGGTAATATTTTGCACGAGAAAATTTTCTTCGTAGCATTTTTATACCAATTGCTACGCTCGACGTTATCCAAATTAATGCGATAAGGTGTGAGATGGTAAAGGCTAAAGAATAGTTAACCCAAGGGAGTAAAGCGCCTACTGCAACGCAGGCTAGTGTCAGGATATTAAGGTAGCGAGCGAGTAAGAAATGCTCTTGTTGACAGTTAAATAGTAGTTTTGTGAACTGGCTGGCAAATGCGATGGCGAAAGGAAAAATTAAGATGCCTGTATAGCTTAAATTGACGCTGCCTATCGAAAAAATATCATCGAGTAACCCCGCGGCAGAGGCCCAGCCGAGACCATGTAATCCTATATATCCGGCACATGCTATCGTAATACTATTTTTTGTTCTGAAGAAAATAATCACCGCAATGAGCGCTAGTGTCAGCATCACAGCTATTGCCGTTATTGTTATAACGTTAACAATAAATTGATTTTGATAAAACGCTGCGGTGTTATAGATTTTAATGGATAAAGGGTTCACATATTGTTTGGCGTCAACATATAACCATAAGTACCCTTGTTCTTGCTTTTGTGTGATAAGGCTAATTGCCTGTGAGTGCATTAATACTGGTGTTCGATAATCGTTTAATTGAGAAAAGTCATCGAGTCTTTCTACGCTTCCGTCATCGCGTTGCCAGAAGGCGAGGCCAATGTCGACAAAGATTAAGTTGGGGTTTACGAACCAAGTTTGAGTTGCATCGCTATTGTTTATTAAAGCGATCTTGGCAACATAGCTACCTGAATGCCCAACTAATGTGCCTTCAACTGGTTGAGTATGTGTCAGCGACTTCTCTATTGAAGAAAAGTTTGAGAATTGTTCTTGTGGGTCAACTTTATGCCATATACCTATTTCGCTTATTTCTAGAGTATTCTTGCCAGCGAGATTGAAAAAATCCCCAGCCAACGTTTGGCTGCAAAAAAGTAAAATCATCAGTGATTTCAGAAGAAAGGTATATCGCATCCTGCACTTGGTTCTCTAAAGGATTAATGAGTTACATTTTCAACGTCTTTATTAAAAAATAGTCTCATTTTAGTGAAAACCAAACTTAGTTTTCACTAAAATATTTTGGCAGATGCTTCTTGTTAGTTGTGAGCCTCTACTTAGCAAGTAATGTGTAGATTTTTTAAACGAGCCGTAGTGCTTTAATTACGCTCGCTGTAGCACTTCATCCACTAGCTTATTAATGCCACTAGCCGCTTCGCTTATGGAGCCCGCTAGCATATATGCTGGTGTGCTGATGATATTACGTTCTTGATCGATGACTATTTTACTAACAGGGCAGTTCTGGTGTTTACCTCCCATTACTTCGATTGCCCCGGCTATGTCATTATCGGTGCCAATGGTGCAAGTGGCTCCTTCGCCAAAGATGAGTGGTGTCATGGTAGGAGCAATGCAGATAAGGCCAACGGGCTTGCCTGATTTGTGTATGGCTTAGGCAAATAGTTTTACCTGCTTATTAACACTGCATTGCGCGCCATTAACAGCGAAGTCTGAAAGATTTTTGGCAGCACCAAATCCGCCGGGAATAATCAATCCAGCATAATCATCTGGGTTGGCTGTGGCCAAGTCAATAATTGCACCCCTAGCTAAGCGTGCGGCCTCAACCAGTACATTGCGTGACTCACCTTCAGCTACTTCACCATTGAGGTTATTTATCACATGAAGTTGTTCCATATTGGGTGCCATGCATTGATATTTTCTTCCTTATTGTTCAATCCGCAGCAGGGTTAAAACAGATTCGTAAATTTCCGATCCGTCGAATACTCCGCAGCCAGATAAAATAACCGCAATTTTTTTCATGGGTTATTCCTCTATGTCTGTTGGTTATCTTTTGTCTATAGTTAGAGGGTAACATTGTAAGGTGTTGTGAAATTAGCACTCAGATCATGGACGGTTTACATTTTCATGCCCGACAAGTGCGGCTATACTTTCGGTCCTCTTTTTAGTCTTGTAGCGAATACCGCCGTGTCTTGGTTTTCAGGAAAACAAAAAACACCTGTGTTGACTCACCAAGCGCCACTTTATCCATCGCTTGCGGATAGTATCTGTATTGAGCAGGTTGATTTGCAGCGTGCTGATAATCATTTATTTCAGCAGTTATCATTACGTTGGAATGAAACGCGTGTTGGACTGATTGGTAATAATGGCTCAGGTAAAAGCTCGTTGGTGCGCTTACTTAATGGGCTAATTGCACCGGAGCAAGGACGGGTGTCGGTATTTGGTTATGATACGGTGAAGCAAGCAGCGTTGATGCCTGCGCTGGTCGGATTTATTTTCCAGAACCCTGATCATCAAATGATATTTCCAACGGTCGCAGAAGAACTGGCGTTTGGTTGTGAGCAGTTAGGTCAGTCCGCGCAAAAAGCCAGAGCTTCGGCGCTGGCCTTATTGGCTGAGCAAGGGATTGAGTCCTGGGCTGATCGACCTGTAACTCAGTTGTCAGAGGGGCAAAAACAGCGCGTATGTATTCTGTCCGTATTGATTATGAAGCCTCGTCTATTGATATTGGATGAGCCGTTTTCATCGCTTGATTTACCCACAAGACACTTGCTACTTGCGCTTATCCATAATACAGACACACATGTGCTCCTTATTAGTCATGACTTTAGCGTGTACGGTGATTTTGATAGGCTTATTTGGGTGGATGAAGGCCAGATTAAAGCAGATGGTTTGCCGGATGAAGTGATACGCTCATATCTCGCTAGCGTTGATAACCTTTCAGTTTCCTTATGATTACCCTCTATTTGGCACGCAGCAGTTGGCTGCATCACTTGCCCGCGGGTTTTAAACTCTGCTTATTAGCTGCTTCTAGCATGTTGATTTTGCCGGTTACTCAGCTTGAGTTGATGCTTGCGTCTATGCTTGCAACGGCATTGTTATACGTAACACTCGGTGGCCGTGGCTGGCAGCACCTAAATATGGTTAAACCGTTGTTGCCATTTTTGGCTGTCATCATGGCGTTTCATTTTTGGGCAGGCTCTGCTTATGAGGGCGGCGTTTCTGTGCTGAGGCTGGTAACTATGTTCTTGCTGGCAAACCTGATAACGCTGACGACCCGTATGACAGACATGATGGCTGCCTTGCAGCCAGTATTTTGGCCTTTGCAATGGGTCGGTATCTCGCCACGCGCGTTGGCGCTGGCGGTTGCATTAATGGTGCGTTTTGCTCCGGTGCTGGTATTGGTTATGTATAACCTGGATGAAGCGTGGAAAGCCAGGGGTGGGAAAAAACAAAAATGGCGCTTAATAGTGCCGCTTATTATTCAGGCGATTCGTTTATCCGATCATGTCGCCGAAGCATTAACCGCACGGGGTGGCAGTAGTAAAATCTCTGTTCGTCCCATAGAAGTCAGGAGATAAAAAGTATGAACAAAGATAGAACTCTCGTGCAGATAGCACTCTATGCAGCAGTGATTGCCGCATTAGGGCTGTTACCTAAATTTAATATCCCAGTGGCGGGCGGTGTCCCGTTAACGGCTCAGACACTAGGCTTAATGTTAGCCGGTATCATGCTGGGGCCTGTGCGAGGTTTCTTATCGGTGGCGCTGTTTATTTTGGTGGTTGCGTTAGGCGCGCCTTTATTGGCTGGCGGGCGTGGTGGATTGGGAGTGTTTGCAGGGCCTACCGTTGGGTTTATTGTTGGTTTCCCGTTTGCAGCGCTGGTCACCGGGTTAATGATGCAGCAGCTTAAAAACGTTAATCTCTTTGCGGCTGCGCTTATCTCGTCAATAGTTGGTGGTATTATAGTGCTGTATGCCTTTGGTATACCGGGTATGGTGGCGATGACGTCATTAGATTTTTCAGGTGCAGCGAAAGCTATTCTTGTGTTTATTCCGGGTGATATTATTAAGGCGCTTATTGCTGCATTAATAGCTCAGTCTGTTCTACGCGCGATGCCGGGCATTATCCCTTCTCGATAAATATAAAGTTGTGCCTGACGACATAGATATAAGCAGCTGGCGGTTCTGCTGGCTGCTTTTCTACATTAGACCTACCTACTGATGCCTGTCATATTCATTTTCATCCAGAATACGTTAAGATAAAAGCCATGAGCAGTTGCCTCAACGCAGCGTTGAAGCAGATGGAATGTGGCGTTTGTCATCAGTTTGTCATATAGATTTAGTTAAATTTACTCAGATTAAAAGGATATAACCGTGGCCTTTAATGATAGCCAGCGCTTTTTTCCAGAAACACGTCTGCGGCGCATGCGTGCAGATACTTTCTCGCGTCGTTTGATGCGGGAAAATCAGCTGACACCGAATGATCTTATCTACCCCGTATTTGTGATCGAGGGGAGCAACAGTACAGAGAGTGTTGCTTCTATGCCGGGTGTGCAGCGTATGAGCATTGATCTGCTAGTTAAAGAAGCAAAAGAAATTGCCGCGCTGGGTGTTCCTGCAATGGCGTTGTTTCCTGTAACACCGCTTTCTGCAAAGTCAGAGTTTGCAGAAGAAGCTTACAACCCAGATGGCTTGGCACAAAGAGCGGTTAAAGCCATTAAAGATGCATGCCCTGATTTAGGCATTATTACCGATGTGGCGCTAGACCCATTCACCACGCATGGGCAAGACGGCATCATAGATGACGCCGGTTATGTCCTGAATGATCGTACCGTAGAGGCGCTTATCCAGCAGGCGTTATCGCATGCGGAGGCGGGAGCTGATGTGGTAGCTCCAAGTGACATGATGGATGGCCGCATAGGCGGTATCCGTGAAATATTAGAAGAAGGCGGGTATGTGAATACCCGTATCATGGCGTACTCTGCCAAGTATGCAAGTGCTTACTACGGCCCTTTTCGTGATGCTGTAGGCTCTGCTGGTAATTTAGGTAAGAGCAATAAAAATAGTTATCAAATGGACCCTGCCAACAGTGATGAAGCGCTACACGAAGTAGGCTTGGATCTGGCAGAAGGTGCAGACATGGTTATGGTTAAACCTGGCATGCCTTATCTAGATATTGTGCGCCGGGTAAAAGATGAATTTAAAGTACCGACCTTCGTTTATCAGGTCAGTGGCGAATATGCGATGCATATGGCTGCTTTCCAGAACGGCTGGTTGGATGAGCGCAGTGTGATGATGGAATCTTTACTGGCATTTAAACGTGCCGGCGCCGATGGCATTCTTACTTACTTCGCGAAACGAGCAGCACAACAGATGAACGAATAGTCGGTCTCTCACTATACTGGAGACAGAAATGACTGAGCATGTCATTGCGATTGATGAACAGGTAGAGATGATGAGTGAAGAAATGATGCAAAACCAGGCCGCGCAGGCGCTGGTGGATAGCCGTGAAATTTTACCAACGGTAGACCATCCTGTTGAGGTTGAACCGGTTGACCTCAAGGCGCCGGAACTCTATATCAATCGTGAACTTAGTCAATTGCAGTTTAATGTTAGGGTACTAGAGCAAGCATTGGATGATCGTTATCCATTGCTTGAGCGCTTGATGTTTCTGCTGATCTTCTCCAGTAATTTAGATGAATTTTTCGAGATCCGCGTAGCAGATCAATTACGCCAGTTAAAATATGGGCGTGAAACAGTTGGCCCGGATGCTATGTATCCGAAAAAGGTTATTGAGAAAATCCGTGAGATTTGCCAAGTCAATGTGGATCGCCAATATCGTATTCTAAATGAAATTATGTTTCCTGAAATGGAAAAATGCGGCATTCATTTTTTACGGCGTCGTGATTGGTCGCCTGAGCAGTTGGTTTGGATTAAAAACTTCTTTGAGGAGAAGGTTGTACCCGTTATTAGTCCGATAGGTTTGGATCCTGCGCATCCTTTCCCTAAATTGGTAAATAAAAGCCTTAACTTTATTGTGCAGCTCGATGGTAAAGATGCGTTTGGGCGTGAAACAGGACTGGCAATTATACCGGCACCGCGTTCTCTTCCTCGCTTGATTCGTTTGCCGGATGAGCTGTGTGACGGTGGTGATAACCTGATCTTCCTGTCCTCTGTTATACATGAGTGCGCAGCTGAGCTGTTTCCTGGCATGACGGTACTAGGCTGTTATCAGTTCCGTATTACTCGAAATGCCGATTTAACCTTCGATTTTGAAGAGATGGATGATTTAGCCCGTACGTTACGCGGCGAGTTACATTCGAGAAAATACGGTGATGCGGTGCGATTAGAAATTGATAATCGTACACCAGAAGAACTTATCGATTTCTTGAAAATAGAATTCCATCTGGATGAAGAACAAGTTTATAAAGTCGATGGCCCTGTTAACCTTACACGTCTCATGACGGTACGGGATTTAGCTGGGCGCCAAGAGTTGAAATGGCCTCCTTTCTCACCTGGCGTACCGGGTAAGCTTAAAAAAGAGAAAGAGCCGAATGTGTTCCAAGCGCTAAAAACCGGCGACCAGTTGTTAATGCATCCGTTCCAGTCGTTTACGCCCGTTGTAGATTTGTTAATGAAAGCGGCTAAAGACCCAGATGTAATAGCAATCAAGCAGACGTTGTATCGTACCGGAGATAAGTCCGATATCGTTAATGCGCTGGTTGAGGCTGCACGTGGCGGTAAAGAAGTGACCGTCATTATTGAGCTGCGTGCTCGTTTTGATGAAGAAAGTAACTTGCATCTTGCGAGCCGTTTGCAAGAAGCGGGTTGTTTGGTGGTGTATGGTGTTGTGGGTTACAAAACGCATGCAAAAGCGATGCTGATTGTACGTCGTGAAGGCTCCAAGTTGGTACGTTATTGCCATTTGGGAACAGGCAACTATCACTCGGGTACCGCACGTTTATACACCGATTATAGTTATCTCACCTCGAATGATGAAATAGGCGAAGATGTCCATAAGGTTTTCCAGCAGTTAACGGGCATGGGCAAAATTCAGCGTCTCAAAAAGCTTTATAACGCACCATTTACTCTGCATGCCAAAATGTTGGAGCTAATTCAGCACGAAACAAAGCTCGCATCTAGCGGTAAGCCGGGGCATATCATCATTAAAGTAAACGGCCTAACTGAGCCTAAGATGATTCGCGCCCTGTATGAAGCGTCACAAGCGGGCGTGAAGATTGAATTAATCATTCGCGGTATGTGCCGTTTGCGCCCGGGGTTACCCGGGATATCAGAGAATATTATTGTACGTTCAATTATTGGGCGCTTCTTGGAACACACTCGGGTTTATTACTTTGGAAATAACGGTAAACCAGAAGTACTTTGTGCCAGTGCGGATTGGATGGAGCGTAACATGCTTAATCGTGTGGAGACTTGTTTCCCTGTTACAGGTAAGCAAGGTGAGCGTGTTAAGAAAGAGCTGGATTACTATTTAGCTGATAATACCCAGAGTTGGGAATTAAAAGCCGATGGTAGTTATACGCTGTTAAAACCTGCAGAAGGCGTAGAACCTTTTAGTGCACAGCAGCAGTTACTTAGAGATTTTGCCAGCTAACGCACGTTGAACCGTTTTAAGGGCGCCTTTTGGCGCTCTTTTTCGTTGTGGCGACCTTTTTTTAGTATTTTCAGACATCTTAACATCAGAAATAGGCGCAATCGTTGCGTTTTTAATCTAAATCAGGAAAATAGACTCATAAGTCAAATGTTTCATATAAGAAATAAGATGGCGTATTATGGTCTTTTTACTGATCAACTATGCGCACAATAATGGAAAACACTATGTCTGATACCTCGATCGCGCTCGAATTGACCGATATACATAAATCCTATGGAAGTCTTGAAGTACTTAAGGGCGTTTCACTTAAGGCGAACGACGGGGATGTCATTTCGATTCTCGGCTCAAGTGGCTCAGGCAAAAGTACACTGCTTCGCTGTATTAATCTGCTTGAACAGCCCGCCAAAGGCCAAGTAATTATTGGTGGTGAAGAGCTAAAGCTTAAGACCGGAAAATCCGGTGATCTTGAAGCAGAAAATCGCAAGCAACTCGAAGATATGCGCTCGCGTATCGGATTCGTATTTCAAAGCTTTAACCTCTGGCCTCATAAAACTATCCTTGGCAACATTATCGAAGCACCTATGAATGTTTTAAAGCAATCGCGTGAGCAGGCTGTAGAGCGTGCCGAAGGATTGCTAAAAAAAGTAGGGCTGTACGAAAAGAAAGATGCTTACCCCGGTAACTTGTCAGGCGGCCAGCAGCAGCGTGTTGCGATAGCGCGTGCATTAGCGATGGACCCACAGGTGTTGTTGTTTGATGAGCCAACGTCTGCATTGGATCCTGAGCTAGTAAACGAAGTGTTAAGTGTTATGCGCGAGTTGGCTGACGAGGGTAGAACAATGTTGATCGTTACGCATGAAATGCGTTTTGCGCGTGATGTATCAAGTCAGGTCGTATTTCTACATCAAGGACAGATAGAAGAGATAGGGCCACCAGAGCAAGTGTTTGAAAACCCGAAATCTCAACGTGTACGTGACTTTATGTCCAGCCACAACTGATTTTGGCGCCACACAAAAGAGACCCACTATAATAATTTTTATAATATAGAGAGAAACCTGATGAGTGTTCGTAAAATTATTGCAGCTGTTACGTTAGTCGCTGGCGCTTTTGCCGCAACCCAGGCTTTTGCAGGTGATAAGATCCGTATCGCTACTGAAGGGGCTTATGCGCCTTTCAATATGAAAAATGAACAAGGCGAGCTGATCGGCTTTGATGTCGAAATAGCTAAAGCGTTGTGTGCTGAAATGAAAGCTGACTGTACAATCGTTGAGCAAGACTGGGATGGAATGATCCCTGCGCTTAAAGGCCGTAAGTTTGATGCGATTGTTGCTTCTATGTCCATTACTGAAGAGCGTTTGCAGGCGGTTGACTTTACAGACCCGTACTACACCAATGCATTGGCGTTTGTTGGCCCTAAAGGTGCCGAGCTTAAAACAGATAAAGCCTCTCTTAAAGGTAAAACACTGGGTGCTCAGCGTGCCACTATCGCAGGTCAGTACCTAGAAGACGTATTGGGCGATGTCGTTTCTGTAAAGCTGTATGACACGCAAGATAATGCTTATCTAGATATGGCGACTGGCCGCTTAGATGGCCTAGTTTCTGATAAATTCCCTGCGTATGACTGGTTAAATACCGATGCAGGTCAGAAGTTTGAATTTAAAGGCGAAACCATTAAAACGGAATCTGTGGATAAAATTGGTATAGCCATTCGTCACGGTCAGGATGACCTGAAAGCGAAATTCAACAAAGCGTTAAAAGCAATTGTTGATAACGGCACTTATGCTGTCATCAATGCTAAATACTTCCCGTTCTCTATCTATTGATCGGATCAATGCGCGAGCGATGACAGCTCGCGCATTACTCATAATGGATAATTCACTAACGTCCCGCTGTAAGAGAATAATAACGTGATAGATCTGCATGGGTTTGGTCACCTGTTATTGGCTGGAACATGGGTCACCGTCAAGCTGGCATTAGTCAGTTTATCGTTAGGCCTAGTGTTTGGCTTGTTAGGTGCAGCCGCCAAGTTATCAGAATATAAAGTGCTTCGCGCAATAGCGACCGCTTATACCACGCTGATTCGTGGTATTCCTGAGCTGTTGATTGTATTCGCTATCTACTTTGGTGGTTCTGCCTTAGTGATGGCTGTTGCCAGCATCTTTGGCTACGATGAATACATCGAAGTGAACCCGTTCATGGCAGGTGTGGCCGCGCTGTCTATCGCCTTTGGTGCATACGCAACTGAAGTATTTCGTATGGCGATTCTCTCGATTCCTCAGGGGCAATGGGAATCGGCCCAAGCGTTAGGTATGACGCGTAGTAAAACCTTCTTCCGTATTATTCTTCCACAAGTGTGGCGTGTCGCACTGCCTGGGTTAGGTAACCTATTCCAAGTATTGCTAAAAGATACCGCATTGGTGTCGGTGGTTGGTCTGCAAGATATTATCCGCCAAGCCACCACCGCTATTAGCTCTACAAAAGAACCGTTCACATTTTATCTGGCGGCTGCTTGCATTTATCTAATACTGACGGCAATTGCTACTGCCGGCACACTTTGGATGGAACGAGCCTGTACTCCGCAAGCGAGGTACAAAGGATGAATTGGGATATTATAATTAAGTACTACCCAAAATTGTTGGATGGTGCTCTGTTAACACTAGAACTCGTACTAATCTCGGGTGTAATAGGCGTGATGCTGGCGGTTCCTATCGCACTGATGCGCGCTTCAAAAACACCGTGGTTACGTGTGTTCCCGTTCTGTTTTATCTACTTCTTCCGTGGTACGCCACTGCTGATACAGATCTTCTTGATTTACTACGGTGCTTCTCAATTTGAGGTCGTGCGTGAGTCCGCACTATGGGTCATACTTAAAGAGCCTTATTGGTGTGCCATTATCGCCTTTACGTTAAATACAGCCGCTTACAGTGCTGAGCTATTCCGTGGTGCGATTCAGGCAATACCTAATGGTGAGCTGGAAGCCGCAGATGCTTTTGGTATGAACTGGTTGCTAAAAACACGACGTATCGTGATTCCGCGCGCATTTGGCATCGCTTTACCGGCTTACGGTAACGAAGTTGTACTAATGCTTAAAAGTAGTGCGCTGGCCTCTACCATTACCTTGCTGGATCTAACCGGTATGGCGCGTACGATACAAGCACGCACCTATACGCCAGTAGAGTTGTTTACTGCGGCGGGGCTTATTTATCTAATAATGGCAGCCATCGTGATTGGTCTGTTCCGTTACATGGAAAGCCGTTTCAACCGCTACCAGTATTACAAGCCAAATGTTGATCAGATGGGTGTTGATAAGCAGTAGTTCTTATCCGTAGCGAATAAGCAAAATGTAACGCTTAAAAAAAACGGCCAATTGGCCGTTTTTTATGGCCTGTAATAAATTATAAAGCCACCACGGGTCCCAAAGGATGGGGATAGCAACAAATCACACAATAAAGTGAAGTAGGGCCCTTAACTGTTGTCTGAGTTTCGTTGCATACTAAGTCAGCAGACTATCTGCTTAGGGGTATCTCAAATAAGGGTTTTAGCCAATGCAAAGTTTGATAGATGATTTCGTTGCAATGAATACAAACGGTCTTGTTTTGGAGCTATGTGAAAAATACTACGATGAAAACGTAGTAATGCTTAATAATGGCTCTGTTTTTGCGAAGTCGATGAAGGAGTCATACGACAAACAAAAAAGATTTGTTGGTTCTATCAAAGAGTTTGATGTGATATTACTTTCATCAAGCATCCATGAGAATATTTCTGAGCTTGTCTTTCATTACAAAATGATTGGGGCTGATTCTCAAATAAATGAATTTACAGGTAAGCATGTTCAAACATGGAAGGATGGGAAAATAGTTAGAGAGGAATATTTCTCCATTGAGTAAGTATAATAAGTGAGTCGAGTAGGTGTTTTGCTTCGTATGCCTCTTATCAAATTGGTTTTGTCAGCAATTACCGCTATTTACATAATTCGTGGTTTAGCATACTTAATTCCCCATTTTTTACTAATCACCTTCAGTGAAGCATAGACTGTTTATGTAGTTGAAAACGAACTAACAAATAAAAATTCGATCAGATATAAGTGCTTAACAAATAAGAGAAAATAATAATGACTGAACGTCCGACGTTTGTAATGACAGAGCAAATTGATAACCCACGTGCTTGTGTTAATCACCTGCATTTTCCTGCAGGGAGTGAAACTCGTTGGCACCGTCACGAGAGAGACTATGTGATAGTGCCAATGCATAGTTGTGAGTTGCTTATTGATTCAGGGGAAGGAGCGAAGCCAGTTACGCTAACAGCGGGGGAGTGTTATTACCGTGATGCTGGGGTTGAGCATAATGTGATTAACCCTTCAGAAATTGACATTACCTTGATTGAAGTAGAAATTAAGTAGTTCTCGGTTGTAGCGTGATGAGGGTTCAATGATGAAGATGGTTTATACCAGCGAGAACCAGTTCTTAGTGAACAATGCTAAAAACCTTATTGAGGCACAGGGCATTGGTACGTTTCTTAAGAATGAGTTTGCACAGGGGGCTGTTGGTGAGACATCTGCTTTTGATGCTTGGCCTGAAGTTTGGGTCTTTAGTGATTCAGATTATGAGAAAGCTCTCAACATCATTGAAACATCCCTTAGTCGCGACAATGCTGTAGAGTGGTTTTGTAAAAACTGTCACGAGAAAAACGACTCCTCTTTTGAAGTCTGCTGGAACTGCCATCACAGTAATGTGTGAAGGGTTTTAGCTAAGCGTTCAATAATAATTGTGTTACGGTTTAGTCTATGGGCAAGGATCGACTACACTTATTGTTATTCGTCTGTTACCCAGAGATTTAGCGTTTCACCGTGGCGAGAGGTGACATGGTCTGATTATCAGTAAGCTTACTGACGTAAGATTTTAATAAAGGACTATAAATTGAGTACACATGTTGAGTTTGAACCCGAAGTGTTAACGGCGTTAAATGCGGGTAGAAAAATAGATGCAATTAAAGCGCTACGATCATTGCGGGGCATCGGCCTTAAAGAAGCCAAAGAGCTAATTGATAGCTATGCTGATGCACATAAATCTGAAGGTAAACCTATAGAGGTAACTGAAAGCAATTTTAGCGTTGCTAAGCTGCTTTTTGTTGGGTTGATAATCTATCTAGTTTATAAGTTCTTCAATAGCTAAAAGCGAATGTTAGCGCTGATTATAGGCTATAAAGCGGCTAACTCCCAAGAAAAACACTTTTCTCTTGAGAGTTGTTAGAGTGCTTTGCTGAAAGCTCACTCTGTAACAAGCAGTTTTCAGTCAATCACTTATTTTTCTAAAATAACGTACCTAAGTATTTCAACGACTTGCGCAGGCGTTGTTGCCCATGCCATGGCAGATGCGTCCACTTCTTTTAAGGGATGGATAATATCATCAGCGTGTAGCGTAATATAAGGCTTATCCAGTGCGGCGCAGTAACCCGCATCAAAGGCTGCATTCCACTGCTTGTATTTATCACCAAAACGAATAATAGCAATGTCACATTTAGCTATAAGGTTCTTGGTACGGATACCATTAACCTTTGATGATTTGTGGTCACGCCAAAAGCTATTCTCTTCAGCGCCTAGCAAGTCTCCAGCTGCATCGCTGGCTTCGTGGTTAGTGACTGCAGAGCTAAAAGTTACTGGTAAGTTATGTGCTTTTGCGCCATCGATAAGCTGTTGGCGCCAGTCAGTGTGTATTTCGCCAGAGAGGTAGATATTCCAGTTCATAGGGCTTCCTGTTTTTATTAAATGCGTTTAGCTGGTCTGTAAAGGGTGGATTCTACAGCATCCTAGGCTTTTTAATGACTCCTCTCTTTTTAGCGAAACCTGATACTATGTCGATGCTTAAATAGCCTCTTGAGATGTTTGCTGTGATTCAATCAAATGCCGCCAAATCTGACTTGCTACTTGTCGTTGTAACGCTACTTGCGGCGGTTGGATGGATTTTCTCTAAAGAAGCGCTTTCTGGCATACCTCCTCTGATGTTTATTGGTTTACGGTTTTTAGTAGCCGGGCTGGTGCTGTCTATATTTGGTTGGCAGGCATTACGGGCACTTGATCGACGAGGCGTCTTGCGTACGGTTTTGGTGGGTGTGTCGTTTGGTGTGGCTATGATTTTTTGGATCTTAGGGCTGCATCATGCGCATCATATAGGCGTAGGTGCGTTTCTAACCTGTCTAGGTGCAGTGTTCGTGCCCATTGTTGCTACCTTGTTTGGTGAGCGAGCTAACCGTGCAGTGTGGTTCTCGCTTCCTCTGGCGGCTGTTGGTCTTGCCAGCTTGTCACTGGATAGCCAGTTTGAGATGGGCTGGGGGGAGCTCTCATTCTTGTGTGCTGCTGTTTTGTTTGCGTTTACCTTTGTCTTGAATAGCCGTGCGGCTGCAAAAACATCGCCTATTGCACTGGCAGCGGTTCAGTTGATGGTCGTCGGGCTGGTGGCACTGCCTGTGTCATTACTGACCGAGACTTGGACGTTTGCTTGGTCAGCCTCAACCTGGATGTGGATGATTGCCAGTATCTTTATAGCAACCAGCTTGCGGTTTTTTATGCAGACTTGGGCGCAAAGCTTATCCAGTGCGAGTAATGCTGCGGTGATCATGACATTGGAGCCGGTATGGACGGCTATGCTGGCGGCAGTCTGGTTTGGCGAAACGATGACAGCTATGCAGTTAGGAGGTTGTGCGCTGATTTTTAGTGCATTGCTGGTTAGTCGTTGGCGCAGTGTACGTAGCGCTGTGCGTATGTTGATTAAATAAGAATATTAATACAGGAACTGAAGAGCTTATTTCTTACTCTACAATAGGCGAGCAGCTGCTCTGGGCTTAATGCAGAGGTTGTGGTTAATACATTTGATAAGGAGAAGTGCGTGCTTCCTATGGGAACAATTATGACGGGGTGCATGGTGCTCGGGTTACTATTTGCGACGCGATTACCGGTACTGAGTACAGTGCAGAAATTACCTACATGGTTTAGAAAAACAATGGCTTTTGTGGTGTTTGCAGCGGGAAGTTGGAATGTGTTCTGGTATGCCATGCGCCATTTTTCTGAATTTTGGGGTAGCGCCGCCTTGATCTCTGGCTGTTTAATGCTACTTACCTCTGCTTATATATTTAATACAAAGTGCTTACCACGTTTTGTGCAAAAGATGCGCCCAGGTGTTTTGTTTCTTCTGCTTTGTTGTGCTGTTTTATATGGCGTTACTATTTATCGACTCTGAGCGTTTTATATCTCAGTTTAATGAGCTATCGGCGCGTAAGCGTTTTGCCATTAAATCTACAAATGTGCGAATCTTTGCGGAGGCATAACGGCCTTCGCGATGTATTATATGCACAGGCCATGCGTTTGGCTCGTATGTTTCTAGTAGTCTTACTAATTCTCCTGAGGCGAGCTTCTCGCTGACTTGATACGACAGTAATCGTGTAATTCCAAAACCTTCAAGTGCAGCTTCTAGCGCTGCATCATTAGTGTTAACTGTAAGTCTGGGTTTTATGCGTAAAGGTTTGCCATCTGTGGTGTTCAAATGCCAATCAATTGAGCCTGCAATAGCGCTGGATGCGATGATTGAGTGTTGTAATAGGTCGTCAGGTTTGTTTGGTAGTTCATGCTGCTGCAAGTACTCAGGCGAGGCGCATATAATACGCCGAACTGAACCGACTCTGAGTGCTCGCATGCTTGAGTCAGGCAGTTCTCCTATGCGTATACCTACATCCAATCCCTCTTCAAGTAAATTAACTACCCGATCAAGAAATACGGCCGATACTTCAGTGTTTGGATAGCGTTGTAAATAATCAACAATGCCGGGCGTGATAAATTGTCGGCCAAATAGAGCAGGGGCTGTTACGGCTAAGTGGCCCTGAGGTTCGGCGTTGATTCCGGCGGCTGCCTCATCTGCGGATGCAACTTCAGCCAATATGCGTCGTGCATCTTCAAGGTAGCGCTCTCCTGCGTCACTGGTGCGTACATAGCGTGTCGTGCGGTTGAGCAGCTTAACGCTTAAGTGCTCTTCCAGAGCTGTGACGGCGCGTGTAACCGCCGGTGGCGACATGCGTAACCGTCTTGCTGCCGCTGCAAAGCCCTGCTCTTCTGCAACAGCAACAAAAACATTCATTAGATGAAAGCGGTCCATAGCATTTCCTGATGTAGCTAGCTTTTATAATTCCAATAAGTGGAATTATAAATTGTTTTAGTCGGTGATTCTTATTCTAAGTGGAATTTAGCATAGTGTCATCACAGCAACGCAGTGGTGTTGTGAACTAAACACTTAATGAGATTTTCAGGAGAAGTAACATGAGCCGTATTAACGTCATCGATAACAACAATGCCAACGCAGAACAACAAGAGCTGCTTGATGCTATCCAATCACAATTAGGCATGGTGCCTAATTTTCTTAAAATCTTTGCTAACTCACCCTCTGCACTACGCGCTTTTTTGGGGTTGCACAGTATTGCCGGTGAAGGCAGCTTGGATGAGCAAACCCGTGAGCGTATAGCGTTAGCGCTTGCGCAGCAAAATGCTTGTCAGTATTGCGTTTCTGCCCATACGGCAATTGGTCGTAAAGCTGGATTATCTAATTCAGAGATTGAAGCTAACCGTGCAGGTTCAAGTGAAGATGTAAAAGCGGCGGCGGCTGTTAAATTTGCACGAGCATTAGCAGAGCACAGTGGAGATATTACAACAGCAGAATTGCTTGAGGTACGTGCTGCTGGTTATAGC
This sequence comes from Neptunomonas japonica DSM 18939, assembly GCF_000422765.1. GTDB lineage: Bacteria > Pseudomonadota > Gammaproteobacteria > Pseudomonadales > Balneatricaceae > Neptunomonas > Neptunomonas japonica. The sequence continues at coordinate 385,429 of NZ_AUGR01000002.1, forward strand.
GAATCTGATATTGTAGAAATTATTACGCATGTAGGAATGAACACACTAACCAATATTTTGGGTAAAGCGAGCCGTGTTGATATCGATTTTCCTAAAGTCGATCTACAGCTGGCTTCGTAAGTTTTGTACTGCTAACTAGAAAATAAACCCCGGAGGGTTCAAGTTATGGGACACAAATTTGCAGAGATCGCATTCACTGAATCTGTCCGGGATGTACAGCATCAGCTGGGTAGCCGCACAGGATATGCCAGCATGGATGAAGGAGAAGATTACAATAACTTGCTCAGCCAGCACGAAGCAGACTTTATCACTGCGCGTGATAGTTTTTACATGGCAAGTGTGAGCGAAACGGGTTGGCCTTATGTGCAGCATCGCGGTGGGCCGGCTGGTTTTATGAAGATTATTGATGCACAAACGATAGGCTTCGCTGATTTTAGTGGTAATCGACAGTACGTCAGTGTGGGTAACCTTCGTAAAGATGACCGCGTATCTTTGTTTCTTATGGACTATAAAAACCGTCGTCGTCTCAAAATTTTAGGACGCGTACGTTTGGTCGAGCTTGAAGAGACCGAGCTATTAGCAGCACTTGAGGTGAATGACTATCGAGCACGTGTAGAGCGTGGCTTTGTGATTCATATTGAGGCATTTGATTGGAACTGCCCACAGCATATTACGCCGCGATACACCGAAACTGAGGTGGAAGCGATGCTTGAGGCGAAGGATGCAGAAATAGCGGCACAGCAAGCTACAGAAACCATTGAACATGCAGCTCATAAGCAGGCGAGTGCTTTGTCAGTGTTTGGCCAAGGTGAGTTGTCGTTAGTGATATCGGGTGTGCGTCAGCTAACCCCACGTGTAAGAGCGTATGAACTGCGTACACTTGATGGATTAGAATTACCTAAAGTAGAAGCCGGCTCGCATTTACGTGTGCCAGTACGGCTGAAAAACGGAACGTTAACAGAGCGCCATTATTCTATCTGCTCTAACCCCGCGCGCCGCGATATCTATGAAATTGCCGTATTGAAAGAAGCGCAGGGTACGGGTGGCTCTGAGGGGGTACATGAATGCTTTGATATAGGCTTACAGCTGAATTGTGATCTTCCGCAAAATAACTTTTCACTGCATATTGATGCGCGTCCTGCTGTGTTAATTGCTGGTGGTATTGGCGTTACGCCCATTAAAGCGATGGCGCAGGCATTAAAGGCAAGAGGCACTGAGTTACAGTTTCATTATGCGGGGCGCAGTGAAGTGGAAATGGCTTTTAGTGATCGCTTAACAAGAGAGTTTACTAAGCGTCTAAACCTGTATCGCGCCACACATGCAGAACGTATGGATATTGCTCATCTGCTTAGTACTGCACCTAATGATGCCATTTTTTATGTGTGTGGCCCAAATCGCTTAATTGATGATGTCGTCAAGCAAGCAGAAGCATTACAGATAAACCCAGAACGCATAAGGTTTGAACGTTTTTCAGCCGCACCCGCAGCCAATGCTCAACCTATTGAGGTGGAGTTGCGTCGTTCAGGTGTGCAGATTCAGGTTGGTCGTGATCAGAGTATTCTTGATGCCATGCTAGATGCCGGTGTCGATGCGCCCTTTAGCTGTAAAGCAGGTATTTGTAAGTCGTGTGCTGTAACAGTGCTTGAAGGTGAGCCTGAGCACCGTGATGCAGTATTAACCCCTGCTGAGCAGCAAACCTTGATCTGCCCTTGTATATCGCGTGCAAAAGGTAAGCGCTTAGTGTTGGACATATAAGGTTGGATATATAAAAAGCACTTTATAAAAAAGCATCGGCCTGTTTTAGATTAGCTGATGCTTTTTGACAGTCTGCTTACTGTTCGACGTTCTAATATTGCTCGCTTAACGCGAGAGCAAACCCCGCTTTATAGTCGGGGTACAAAAACCGGTATCCAGACTCTTGTAAGCGTTGGCTATTACAACGTTTGCTACCGCCACGTCTAATTTCTACTGCTTGTGTTGTTTCTATTCCCAACTGTTCTGCTAGCCACACGGTAATCTCGCGTATTGGTGTTGGGTTTAGGTCGCTGGCCAAATAGAGAGTATCTACTGGTTTATTTTCATTAATGCGCTGGATTAGGTGAGCAAGCACACCGGCGCAGTCGTCTCGGTGAATTCGATTGCTGTAGTGAAAATCTTCTCGTGCAACGCTGCCGCCTTTTACACGGTCAATCAGATGATTTCTGCCCGGCCCATAAATACCGCTAAAGCGCACCACAGTGGCATTACCTTTTTCTAATACTGCAAGTTCTGCTTGTCGCATGATCTGCCCGGATACTTGCTCAGACTCGGTGGGCGATTGCTCGTCGATCCATTCATGCTGGTGTTGGCCATATACACTGGTGCTGGATGTAAAGAATAGATGCTTTGGCTGTTGCGGTAGCGCATCGTAGATATTGTTGAAGCCGTCTACATAGGCTTGCTGGTATGCATTTTCACTACGGCCTGTTGTTGCAGCGCAATAGATTAATATATCAACATCTGGCAAGTCTGATAGTGTATCTTTATCAGAGAGATCAGCAGAAATAGCGTGAATGCAGTCAGGAAGCTGGTTTATAGTACGCCGTAAACCGAAGACGTGATGGCCTTGTGTTGCTAGCGTAACACCCAATGCGCTTCCTACGTCGCCACAGCCAGCAATAAGGATACGCAGTTTAATCATGGGGTTAGTTCCTCTTAAAAAACTGCATCATAACAGAGGATATGAGCAATGACGCTCACAGAACTACGTTATATCGTCACTCTTGCTAAAGAGCAGCACTTTGGCCATGCCGCCGAAAAATGCTTTGTTAGTCAGCCTACTTTATCTATTGCAGTTAAGAAGTTGGAAGAAGAGCTAGGCGTTGCCTTATTTGAGAGAAGTAAGAACGCAGTACGGGTAACGGATGTCGGTAAAAGCGTGGTGGAACAGGCCGTAAAAGTGCTACAGCAGGCTGATGTGGTTAAAGATTTAGCGCAGGTAGGTAAAGATCAGTTGCGCTCTCCATTGCGTGTTGGTGCTATTTATACGATAGGGCCTTACCTGTTTCCCCATCTAGTACCGCAGGTGCAAGAGCTTGCGCCACATATGCCATTGTACATAGAAGAAAATTTTACGGCGCGCTTACGTGAAAAATTACGCAATGGTGAGTTGGATGCCATTATTATTGCTCTGCCTTTTGAAGAGCCGGATGTCGTCACACGTATGCTGTATGAAGAGCCTTTCGTGATGCTATTGCCTAAGCAGCACCCTTGGTGTGAGCAAAAGACCATTGATGCGACCAACTTAGCCAATACTGAGTTGTTGCTCTTGGGTGAAGGGCATTGTTTCCGGGATCAGGTGTTGGAGTCTTGCCCTACACTGCAGCAGGCGATTCAGAATCAGCACGGTGTCACTGAAGGCAGTTCTCTAGAAACTATTCGGATGATGGTAGCGAGTGGTTTAGGTTCTAGTGTGTTGCCAATGTCAGCTACTAATGGTTATTACCAGTCGGATATGGTGGTCACTAAGCCCTTTAAAACACCACAGCCAACCCGTGGTGTTGCCGTGGCATGGCGAGCTAGCTTTCCTCGTTCTAAAGCGATTGATGTATTGGTGAATGCAGTGAGCCATTGCCAAGTAAATATTCCTATCGAGACGGCGTCATAACGTGAGTGTTTCATCGAGTTATGGTGTGGGCTCACCCGCTGTTACGGCGTTAAAAGGCGTAGGTGCTGCCTTGTCTTTGAAGCTTGAGCGGTTGGGTATCAGTACGATTCAGGATTTGTTGTTTCATCTGCCAACCCGTTACCAAGACCGCACCCGTATTGTTCCGATTGGCTCACTGCGCCCAGGCGATGAGTGCGTTATTCAGGGAACGATTCTGGCTTGTGATATCCAAATGGGGCGCCGACGCAGCCTGTTGTGCCGAATACAAGATGGCACTGGCACATTAACGCTACGTTTTTTTCATTTTTCGGCGTCGCAAAAAAATGCCTTGGCTGTGGGTAGTGAGTTACGTTGTTTTAGTGAGGTGCGCCCAGGCCCTGCTGGACTAGAGATGGTTCACCCTGAATACCGCGCCAGCACCGCTGATGGCTTAACACCAGTTGAAGAGAGTCTTACTCCTATTTACCCAATGACCGAAGGGTTGCAGCAAGCAAGAGTACGTAGCTTGGTGCAGCAGTCACTTGCATGGCTAGAAACGGGTAGTGTGTCTGAGCTATTGCCTGAATCAGTCCGGCGGAAATGGCGCTTGCCTGAGCTAAAAGACTCGCTGATCTATTTGCACGCGCCACCAGTTGATGCCGACCAGCACTTGTTGTTAGAAGGGCTGCACCCCGCACAGCGTCGTTTAGCTTTTGAGGAGCTGCTAGCTCACCATCTAACGCTATTGCAGCTACGTCATAAGGTGCAGGAGCATGGCGCGCCCGTGCTGCCGCCTTCGCAGCATCTGACAGAGCCTTTTTTAGCGCAGTTGCCTTTTAGTTTAACCAATGCGCAGCAGCGCGTTAGCCAAGAGGTCTCAGCTGATCTTGAGAAAAGCATCCCTATGCTGCGCTTAGTACAGGGTGATGTGGGCTCGGGCAAAACCATGGTGGCAGCGCTGGCGGCCTTGCAAGCGGTAGAGAATGGTTTACAAGCAGCCATTATGGCCCCCACAGAGATTTTAGCAGAACAGCACTTTATTAATTTTTCCCAATGGATGGAACCGCTAGGCATCAAGCTCGCTTGGCTAGCCGGTAAGGTAAAAGGTAAACAACGTGTTACGCAGCTGGCGGCCATTGCTGACGGTTCAGCACAAATTGTGATTGGTACTCATGCGTTGTATCAAGAAGAGGTACGGTTTTATAACCTTGGCTTGGCGGTTATTGATGAGCAGCATCGCTTTGGTGTGCATCAGCGCTTGAGCTTGCGGGAAAAGGGTCGGGACGGGAAGCGTAGCCCGCATCAATTGATCATGACGGCTACGCCTATCCCACGTACATTAACCATGAGTGCTTATGCTGACTTAGATTGTTCGATTATTGACGAGTTGCCTCCAGGCAGAACGCCAGTCAATACCGTGGTGATTGCTGATTCTCGTCGTGATCAGGTGGTAGATCGTGTACGAGCGGCGTGCTCAGAAGGCCGCCAAGTGTATTGGGTTTGTACACTCATAGAAGAGTCTGAAGCGCTACAGTGTCAAGCTGCTGAAGTTGCAGAGGCTATGCTGCAAGAGTTGTTGCCTGAGTTGCGTATTGCGCTGGTACATGGGCGTATGAAGGCGAAAGAAAAATCTGATGTGATGCAGCGCTTTAAAGCGGCTGAACTAGATTTGCTGGTGGCCACCACAGTGATTGAAGTAGGCGTGGATGTACCTAACGCCAGCGTTATGATTATTGAAAACCCCGAGCGTTTAGGGTTGTCGCAGTTACATCAGCTACGTGGGCGAGTAGGGCGTGGCTCAGTCGAAAGCTTTTGCGTTCTGATGTACCATGCGCCGCTTTCTAAACAAGGGCGTGAGCGCTTGGCAGTGATGCGAGAAACGACAGATGGGTTTCGTATTGCTGAAAAAGATTTGGAGCTACGTGGCCCGGGAGAAATTCTAGGGACTCGTCAAACGGGTATGATGCAGTTCCGTATTGCAGATTTGCAGCGTGACTCTGATTTACTGGGTCGTGTGCAGCAGGTTGCCACGCAGCTAGCTGATCAGCCTGCAGTGATGGAGGCCGTGGTGCGCCGCTGGCTGGGGCATCATGATGAATATGGGCATGTGTAGACTCTTTCAGCGAGACTTACTTAGTACTAGTATAAATTATTCAATAGAGCAGTAAATGAGGTTTATGTGAGCGTATCAGAACAACAGTTGGCCATAATAGCTGAGCAAATTGGTCGTGAGCCTAAAGGGTTAGTCGGCGTAACCGTCGCTACTGCAACAGGGGTTCCGTTGGTGCTGCAGATGCGCTCGTTAGTGGGTAATGTACCTTTTCCAACGCTTTATTGGTTGTCTTCCAAAGAGTTGTGCAAAGCGATTGGGCGTATAGAAGGTAAGGGCTGGGTTAAAGAGATAGAAAGCCGTTTGCAAGAAGATGATGAGCTTAAAGAAGCCTTTTTACAGAACCAAAAAGCTTATGTGGCGCGTCGTTGGGAGCTAATGTTGCCGCAGGATAAGCAACGTATTGAAGAGCTTGGTTTTACACAAATGTTTGAGCGCTATGGTATTGGCGGTATTTCTCAATGGGACAAAGTGCGTTGTTTACATATGCAGTATGCGCATCATTTGGCTGACGGGAATGTGATAGGTGCTTTGATGGATCAGGAGTTCGAGCTTAATAAGCGGAATTATTTGTTATGACAGGCGGCAGTGGTTTTTGCAGCGTGTGATGTAACCTGATAACTGCTAAAGCACTTATTGTGGATAAGTGCTTTAGCAAATACTAGCTCTTGTTTAGTTTACGCTGACTCTTCTGCGTCAAGTATGCGCTCTTGTCGTTCTTGCTCTTCTAGCCATGCTGCTTTGATCTCTTGTAAGACTGTATCCACATCGGCAGCTTGATCACTTTCAACAAATTGGCCTGTTAACTCTGCGTCTGGCGTTAGGTCACCATTTTCAAATAGCGCCCAAATCTCTTTGGCGTAGCGAGTTTCCATCAGTTCAGGTGCGTACTGGGCATAATAAGTTGTCATGTTATTCACATCACGCGCCAGCATTTTCTGGGCATTATTATTGGCTGCCGCATCGACTGCTTGTGGAAGGTCAATAATGACTGGGCCGTATGAATCTACCAGTACATTAAATTCTGATAGATCCCCATGTACTAACCCTGCGCACAGCATCAATGAGACGTAATGCATCACGACAAGGTGATCTTCGCGGGCCTGTTCAGGCGTTAGTGCAATATCATTCAGGCGTGGGGCTACGTGGCCATCGTTATCTGTGACCAGCTCCATTAACAAGACGCCATCAAAACAACCATAAGGCTGAGGTACGCGTACACCCGCATCGGCGAGACGATAGAGTGCATCTACCTCAGCGTTCTGCCAGGTTTCTTCTTGTTGGTGGCGGCCGAATTTAGAGCCTTTTTCCATCGCGCGAGCGCGGCGGCTATTGCGTACTTTGCGGCCTTCTTGGTACTGAGCTGCTTGTTTAAAGCCGCGTTTGTTCGCTTCTTTGTATATTTTAGCGCAACGAACTTCGTCGCCGCAGCGAACGACAAAAACATCTGCTTCTTTACCACTCATCAGCGGGCGCAGGACTTCGTCTATTAAGCCGTCTTCTATTAGGGGCTGTAATCGTTTTGGAGCTTTCATGGCACCCTTGTAACTTATACTTTCATGGTATGATTTGTGTCAGATAACACTGCCAGTTAAAACTATAGCTGCTTTTTAATACAAAACCGCTTTGGCACTGTGCGTTATGCTTTAATTAACTCTGTCGAAAAGTAAAACAGTTGGAAAAAATTGTGAGCACCCTTCCAGAAAAACGTCTCAATAAATATATCAGCGAGTCAGGTTTTTGTTCCCGACGCGAAGCCGATAAGCTAATTGAGCAAAAGCGAGTCACGATCAACGGTAAACAACCCGAACTTGGTACGAAAGTGACGCCTTCGGATACTGTCTTCGTTGATGGAAAACGAATTAATGCCAGCGCGGAAAATAAATCCGATCGTATCTATATAGCTTACCATAAGCCGATAGGTATTACGTGCACCACAGAGCGTCACGTTAAAGGTAATATTATCGATGCAATTGGGCATAAGCAGCGTATTTTCCCTATTGGGCGCTTGGATAAGCCCTCTGAAGGTTTAATTTTCCTTACCAGTGATGGTGATATCGTCAATAAAATTTTGCGTGCAGAAAATGCTCACGATAAAGAATATGTCGTCACGGTAGATAAGCCATTAAGTGAGCGTTTTGTTGATCGAATGTCACGTGGCGTACCTATTCTGGATACAGTCACTAAACCTTGCCAAGTGACAATTCAGAGCCGTTTCGTGTTCAAAATAATATTAACTCAAGGGCTTAATCGACAAATTCGCCGTATGTGTGAGTATTTGGGTTATGACGTTAAGAAGCTAAAGCGTACACGTATTATGAATGTTCACTTGGCAGGACTAAAGCCTGGGCAATGGCGTGATTTAACACGTGATGAAATGGCAGAAATTAACGCGGCTGTAGTTACGTCTAATAAGACAGCAGTGGATAGCTCTAAACCGCAAGCGAAAGTAAATCACGTGTCAAGTAATACGCGAGCTCGTGTGTCGAAAGAACGTAAAAAACACCGCTCGTAACGCATGGTTTGTAATTGATGCGGTGTTTTTTAGGCAATAAAAAAGCAGACAATTGTCTGCTTTTTAGTGTGCTCAATTTGAGAGTCGATTAGCTGGTCAGCAGAGTGTATTTGTCCATCAGCTGATCTTCAGTTTCAACGTGATCCGGATCTTTCGGAATGCAGTCTACAGGACATACTTCAACACATTGTGGCGTGTCGTAGTGGCCTACACACTCGGTGCATTTGTTATGATCGATCTCATAAATTTCTTCACCCGGAGCAATAGCTTCATTTGGGCATTCTGGTTCGCATACATCGCAGTTGATGCACTCGTCGGTAATAATTAATGCCATTTTGGCTACCTCTCTTGCTAAGAAGATTTTTTGCAGTCTTTTCTTACTGCAAGATGGTTCTTTAACGCTTTATTGACAGCAGGGTGTACAAATTTGCTCACATCGCCGTTTAGTAGTGCAATTTCCCTTATCAGCGTAGAAGAAATAAAGGAAAGGTGCTCCGCAGGTGTTAGAAAGAGACTTTCTGCCTGAGGGGCTAGCTGTCGATTCATATTCGCCAGCTGAAATTCGTATTCAAAGTCAGATACAGCGCGCAGGCCACGCAAAATGATATTAGCATTTTGTTGTGCTACGAAGTCTGCCAATAGGCAGTCAAAACCAACCACTTCTACATTATCAAGATGCGCAAAAACCTCTTTTGCAAGGGAGGTGCGCGTCTCTAATGGGAATAAAGGTTTCTTTGTCTGACTTGTTGCAACAGCCACAATTACTTTGTCAAACAAGCGAGAAGCACGTTGGACAAGGTCGGAATGACCATTTGTGATAGGATCAAATGTTCCCGGATAAATGGCAATGTTCATTGTCGATTCACTCTAACCCTGTTTTGCTGTACTTATTGCCACTATTACAAGTGCGGCATATTATCGGAATTGCCGCAGTGGTACAAATATAATAATGGAATGTGTACATCATTATTGGTTATAAAAAATAAATTTTATATTTCAAATTAGAATATACAGGTGCAAAAACAGGTGTCAATTATGCTTTCTAAGGTTAGAGCGGGTCTTATAAGAACCTCTTCGGCCCTCATGTGTTTGGTGTTACTCAGTGGTTGTGAGGCGTTACAAAGCGTAGACAGAGGGTTGTATAACGCTGCAGAGGCGGTTAGTAAGCGAGACAGAGTCACCGGTCAGCGTACATTAAGTATGGCAGGCAGGGGGCAACAGATAGCTCAAGGTAACGCTGCCGTTGAACAGATAATTGCTCAGCAAAAGAAAGCGGGCAAAAAAATTAACGCTGCATTAGACCGCAGGGCCTATCAGCGTTTGGTGAGAATTTTTGATCGTATTCATCGCGTCAGCCATTTAGCCAATGAACGTTGGTTACCTATCTTGATTGATAATCCTTCATTTAATGCTTTTACCACCGGCGGTACTTACATTGTGGTGCATAGTGGTTTGATGAAAGATCTCAAAAGTGATGCTGAATTAGCGGCTGTTTTAGGCCATGAGGTGGCGCATACTGTGGCTAATCATGTTTTTGAGCGACAAACACATCAGACAGCGGCTTTGATTGCTGGATCAAAGGCGGCAAGAAAAGGTGGCTATCAGGCTGCGTTTACTCATGAAAGTGAAATTGAAGCGGACAAAATAGGGATCCTTTATGCTGCGCTGGCGGGGTTTGATCCGTACGCGGCTAGCCGCATTTGGGAGCGCCAGTATAAGAAAGAGGGAAGTGCGCGCGGCCTGTTCTTTCATGATCACCCAGTTAACCCTGAACGTGCGGTATTGACGCGTAATGTCGCTAAGAAAGTGAAGCCGTATTATCGTAAGGGTCGGCAAAACCCACAATCTGCGGCGTTACTAAACAACAATGTCTTATGGCGCAAAAGTGTTGCTTCAGCGCCAGCAGGTAATGGTGCGGGCTTGTCTGCTATTTTGGGGACAGCATTGGGTGCTTACGTACAACATCAAGGTACCAAGCAAGAGGCCAATCGCCAGGCGCAGCAGATCCGAGTGATGCAGGCGTTGGATAAAAAAGTCGTTGTTTTGGGCGAAAAAGTGATTGATCAAAACTCTTGGCAGGTCGTATGGCAGAATCGAAATAACGTCAGTATGAAAAATATTGTTATGGGAGTGCTCATTAAAAATTCTAAGGGGAAGGTTAAACGTTACGTTGCACATGTAAAAGGTAGTGTTCGCCCCGGTGCGCGCTTTGCAGCCCAGTTTGATTTGCCAGACCTGACGGTTGCTCAGTTAAAGAGAATGCAAATCAAATACTATCTGGATGATGCGATACCTTATAGGTAGCACTTATAATCTGTTGAAGGAATGTTAATGTTGGCGGGATGCGTTAGACTGGAGGGCGATAGCTTATATAGCCAAAGGAGATTTTAGTGGCACGCCGCACTCGAGAAGAAGCTGAACAAACCCGCCAAGCATTGTTGCACATGGCTTTGGAGCAGTATGCGTTACATGGCATACATAATGTAAGTTTAAAAGCGATTGCTGCTGAAGCAGGCGTTACGCATGGTGCATTGTATTGGCACTTTAAAAATCGTGATGATTTGATTCTTGCGTTATGTGAGTCGGTGACCTTGCCATTTGAGCAATATTATTTGGAGCAACTACAAGCGATTGACCAAGATGCGTTAAAGGCTTTGAAAGCTTTTTTGATAGAAACAACCTGCCATATAGCTTCACGTAAAAGGTCTTTACAGACTTTTTCGCTGTTTTATGCGCGGCGCAAAGAACTGCCGTTTCATATTGCTTTGCAAGATGCGCTCGCTGATGAATGGGATGTTTGGGTCAGCTATATCAATCGTTTTCTTAAGCAAGCACGTAAGCAAAAGCAGATAGCTAAAAAGACAAAGCAGCAGTGCATTGCAGAAGCAATGTTGAGCCAAGTATTTGGTGTGCTAGCTGTAGCTGAATATATGCCTGAACCGGTAGTTTTCAGAGAGATGGCCAGCACCACGATTAATAATGCTATTCGTGGGCTGGATGCTACTCGCTGTAACTAAGCATGTTTAGTGCTTTATGAGGGCTCTTTATAGAATAAGCGGTAGGTGACTTGGCCTGCTGTTTTGCTGCGATTTTCTTTCCAGCTATCAGGAACAAGTAGCTGGCTCAATTCTGACTCAGCTTCGATGTAAATAACAGCGTGATCGGAAAGCAAATTACGCTTCTCCAAGAGTTCACAAATCACAGGAACCATCTCTTTTCTAAAAGGCGGATCTAGAAACACCAAATCATAGCGTGGCTCTGTATCTGTTTGTCTTGCTTCTAGCCAGTTAATCGCCGAGGAGGTTATGACTTCTCCATTTTGGCATTTTAGCGTCTGTAGGTTGTCTTTTAGCTGATAGGTTGCAGCGGGCGAGTTGTCTATAAAGGTGACAGAGCTAGCACCACGTGACAGCGCTTCTAAACCTAAAGCACCGCTACCAGCAAACAGATCTAAGCAGCGTGCTCCCGGTGTAATGTTTTGCAGCCAATTAAATAATGTTTCTCTGACTCTGTCGGGTGTAGGGCGTAAATTCTCTACGTTTGGAAAAGGCACTTTGCGGCTGCGCCATTCCCCACCAATGATACGTAACATCTGTCGGGGTTCTTGGTTACTGCTATTTTGTCGAGGTGGGTTTCTACGAGGCATCGGATAGTCTACGGCGGTGTAATTCGAACAATGATAGTGCGCAGAGGGTCAAACAGTTGTTCTATATTTGTTTGTATCTGGGCATCGGATATGTTGTTAAGCGTATCACGAAACTCATCCTCGGACTGAAGTTTCTCTCGGTAAAAAAGACTATTGCTTAGCTGCTCAACACGCCCGAGGGGTGTGGAAAGCTGCTCACGATATTTTTGAACTAAAGAGGTTTTTATCTGTTCAAGTTGTTCGCTATTAAAGTTTTCTAACAGATATGTTTGTAAATTACTGCTTAGCGTCTTTTTTAATGTTCTATCGCGCATCAGTGATAAGGCGGAATAGCCGATAGGGGATGCTGGTTTGAGCAGTAGACGGTAAGTACTGCTGCTGTTCTCTATCAATGGTTGGATTGCATGATTTACGTAATGAAACGTTAGCGTGCGACTCGTTTCATCAGTATTAGCGCTGATAGGCTGGCCGGTTAGGTATAAATGTTGGGAACTACGATGTTGTAAATTGATACGGATAGGCGTCTTTTGGGTGCCAGTCTGCTCTATCGTGTCTAATACATCAGACTGAGAGTAGCGCGCTTCAAACTGTTGCAGTATTGGGTCCATTAAAGATGGTTGCTCTTCTTTCAAGACGAGCAATACGGTTGGTCGTTGTGTGAACAAATTGAAGATGCTACTTGGCTCTATATATCCTGAAAGAAAAGCCGGAAGTTGTGCTTTTAGATTGCTTAAGGCTAGTTCTTCAATATTGTTTAATGCGAGATATCGCTCTGCTGTAGATCGTTTTAATGCGGTAGGGTAATACTGGTTAACAGAGAATGTTAAGTCACTGAGTAAATTTTCCAAATTGAATGTTGATAGCTTATCGTGTGGTTGGGGTATCGATAAAGTCAGTGTGACTCGGTCATCTTGCCACTGAAGAGATAAGTTGCTTTGCTTTGTAGCAGCTTTCGTTAAAGCGGACTGCAATGCAAGGCGTTGTTGAGTTTGATTTTCAGTGTAAGCCGGTATGACGGGGTAAGTTAAACGCAGCTGTTGATCCATCTCTTTTTCGATAGTGAGATAGATCCAATCATCTGCGAGTTCGGTGACGGGCAGTGTTGTTGTGTTTTGGTTGCTGGCCGTGAGTACCACGATAACAATGGCGACAATCCACGATAAAATCTTTAGATAGGTACGGTTAAATAGTGATTGGTTCGGTTGATCCATAATTTTCCCGTAGATGAAGCAGTTATGCGTAAAATACCACTATAATAAGTTACTCGGCATTATTAAGGATAGACCAACAGCATCATGATTCAGTTTGAACATGTCAGTAAGCATTACGATGAAGGCTATGATGCCCTCAAAGATGTGAGTTTTACATTGAATACCGGTGAGCTGGCATTTTTAACAGGGCATTCAGGTGCCGGGAAAAGTACCCTGCTTAAATTAGTGATGCTTATGGAGCAACCGACGGCTGGGCACATTCAAGTAGGTGATCAAGTGCTTGGTAAATTGAGTCGCCATGATATCCCTTTCTTGCGTCGCTCTATTGGCGTGGTTTTTCAAAATCACCAGCTGTTATTTGATCGAAGTGTATTTGAAAATGTTGCTTTGCCGTTGCAAATTTGTGGCTATTCTCCTGCGGATGCAGCGCGACGTGTACGTGCTGCACTAGATAAAGTTGGCTTGCTTAATCGAGAAAAAATGAACCCTAGAGCATTATCAAGTGGTGAGCAGCAGCGGGTGGGTATTGCCAGAGCTATTGTGCATAAACCAAAGGTACTGTTGGCCGATGAGCCTACCGGTAACCTTGATCCACAGCTATCAGAAGAAATTATGCGCTTGTTCGAGCAGTTTAATCGCGTAGGGACTACCGTTTTGATTGCCAGTCATGACTTGTCACTGATCAGGAGTATGCGTCACCGGATGCTGACATTGAAATCCGGGAGGCTGATCGCAGATGGATAAAAAGCGAGGCGCTGAACGTGTTCAGCCGTCAAGAACGACAACAGTAACGCCACAACCAACGAGTAAGCGTGGTGCAGAACAGCATAAGGTTGATCTTAAAGGCCATAGTGAAAGCTGGATGCGTAATCATATGGCCGTAGGTAAAAATGCTTTAACGAAGCTGCTAGGCACGCCTATCGCCACGGTTATGACGGTTGCGGTGCTGGCCATTGCTCTAACGTTACCAGGCTTTTTATTTACAGTGTTATCTAACGTGCAGAACCTTACGCAAGGTTGGGAAGGTGAAGCGCGTTTGTCCTTGTACTTGGAAACCTCGTTAACTGACGAAGATGCCGATCGCTTTAGCCGAACTTTGTTGTTACGAGATGATATAGCCGCTATTGATTTTATTAGTCGCTCACAAGGCATGTTGGAGTTTAAAAAGTACTCTGGTTTTGGCGATATATTAGACGCCATGAATGATAACCCGTTACCTGCCGTGGTGGTCTTATTGCCCAAATCACGTTTGGTTGCTGATTTGGGGATCATGCGTGCGGGCTTACAAGCATTGCCTGAGGTTAATGAGGCGGTATTGGATTTAGAGTGGTTGCAACGTTTAGATGCAATGTTGGCCGTTGCCAAGCGCGCTGTCTTTGTTTTAGGTGTGTTACTTGGGCTGGCTGTGCTGCTGGTGATTGGTAATACCATAAAAATGGAGATAGAGAGCCGTCGAGACGAAATTGTAGTCAGTAAGTTGGTCGGAGCTACAGATGCATGGGTGCGACGTCCATTTCTTTATACGGGTGTATGGTATGGTTTGTTAGGTGCGCTTTGTGCATGGTTAATCGTGCAAGTGGCTTGGCTAATGTTAGAGACACCCGCTCAAGAATTAGCGCAGCTGTATCGTAGCCAGTTTCAATTGAGCGGATTAGGTTTTTCGGGGTCTGCGCTCTTGCTATTTATGAGTGTTTTACTAGGCTGGTTGGGCGCATGGATAGCCGTTCGCCGTCATCTGCGTGAAATAGAACCGAGCTAAAGTGATTTTGTGAACACACTGGTGCATTTTTGTACCTTGTTATTTAAGGGCCGGGGCTTTATTTTTTGGGGAACTATTTGTAAGATTCAACGTCTTATTTGTGGATTATTGTGAATAAGTTGATTTTAGGTATAGATTTTTAGATACAACAACGAGGTTACGACTTAATGCGTAAAAGCTTAGAACTCATCGAACATATTACGCCAGGGCAAAACCTGGACGCTTATGTGCAGACAATTAGCACAATCCCTGTGCTAAGTGTAGAGGAAGAGCGTGCACTGGCCGAACGTCTGTATTACCAAGGTGATTTGGAAGCGGCACGTCAGCTGGTTTTATCTCATCTTCGTTTTGTTGTACATATTGCCCGTAGTTATTCTGGATATGGTTTACCGTTAGGTGACTTGGTGCAGGAAGGTAACGTTGGCCTAATGAAAGCGGTTAAACGCTTCGACCCAGGTATGGGTGTGCGCTTGGTATCCTTTGCTGTGCATTGGATCAAAGCAGAAATGCATGAATACATTCTACGCAACTGGCGTATTGTTAAAGTTGCCACCACTAAAGCGCAACGCAAACTGTTCTTTAATCTGCGCTCCAAGAAGAAAGGCTTGGGCTGGATGAATGGTGATGAAGTAACGGCTATTGCTGGTGACTTGGGTGTTGATGAGAAAGTTGTCCGTCAAATGGAAGGCCGTATGGCATCTGTTGACACCTCTTTTGACCTAACTGGCAGCGATGATGACGATGCAGTGGGCTATTTGGCTCCAGTGCAGTATTTGGAAGACCATTCAGCAGACCCCGCAGAGCAGCTTGAAGCGGCTAATTGGGAACAAGATTCTCAGGCGCGTTTAAGCGGCGCGATGGAATCGCTAGACGATCGTAGTCGGGACATTCTTGCGCAGCGTTGGTTGATGGAAGAAAAAGCAACATTGCACCAGTTGGCGGCTAAATACAGTGTATCTGCAGAGCGTATTCGCCAACTCGAGAAAAATGCAATGAAGAAGTTAAAGTCAGCGATAGGTCAGGATTTACAGCCAGCCTAGTTGACGAACGGTTTGTTCGTGTTGTAACAAAGCCGCCTATGGGCGGCTTTGTCGTTTTTAAAGCACAGTAATTAATCGGTGTTATAATCTTGCCCTTATTTTTGAGATAGCATTATGAATGCACGTTTATGTTTGATTGTTGCGAGTGTTAGTGGCGCTATCGCTGTGATGATGGGTGCTTTTACTGCACATGCACTTAAAGACATTCTCAGTAGCAAGTTAATGGCGGTGATGCAAACGGGTGTGCAGTATCAGTTTTATCACTCGCTAGCATTACTGCTAGTAGGCTTGCTGCTCCAACAGCGATCAACAGCCTTGTTAAAATTAAGTGCGTCGTCATTTTTTGCTGGCATAGTGCTGTTCTGTGGGAGTTTATACCTGCTAGCATTTTCAGGTGTTCATTGGTTAGGTATAGTCACGCCGGTAGGTGGTTTAGCGTTTAT
Source organism: Neptunomonas japonica DSM 18939 (assembly GCF_000422765.1). Lineage (GTDB taxonomy): Bacteria > Pseudomonadota > Gammaproteobacteria > Pseudomonadales > Balneatricaceae > Neptunomonas > Neptunomonas japonica. Next base: position 401,778 of record NZ_AUGR01000002.1, read on the forward strand.
TGCGGGTTGGTTAATGCTGGCTTGGAATTTTATTACTCTGGATAAAAGGTAGTATTTGATGGAATTTGAAGTCAATGGTGCAGCAACTCGCCTAGAAGAAGGTGCAAGCCTGAACGATCTAGTCATCACGCTGGGCTTGCAAGAGCAACGTATTGCGATTGAAGTAAATCAAGAAATTATTCCGCGTAGCCAGCATGGGGAGCACCAGTTACATGCTGGCGACAAAGTAGAAGTGGTTCATGCGATTGGCGGTGGCTAAAAACCTGCTGTCGTAATCGAATACATTGTTTTACAAAAGAATTAAGGACTGAATAAATGTCAGATTTGAATGATGCATTGGTTATTGCAGGGAAGCAGTATAGCTCGCGTTTATTGGTCGGTACGGGTAAATACCAAGACCTTGATGAAACGCGTGAGGCTATTGAAGCCAGCGGTGCAGAAATTGTTACTGTTGCAGTGCGCCGTACTAATATCGGCCAAAATCCTGGTGAGCCAAATCTACTAGACGTTATCACTCCAGATAAATATACCATCTTGCCCAATACAGCTGGCTGCTACACCGCTGAAGAGGCTGTGCGTACCTGCCGTTTGGCACGTGAGCTAATGGATGGGCATGACCTAGTAAAGCTGGAAGTATTGGGTGACCAAAAAACTCTGTACCCAAACATCGTGGAAACTATCAAAGCGACAGAAACGCTCGTTAAAGATGGTTTTAAAGTAATGGTGTACACAAATGATGACCCCATCGTTGCCAAGCAGTTGGAAGAAATGGGCTGTATCGCTGTTATGCCATTAGGCTCACTGATTGGATCTGGTTTAGGTATTCTTAATCCACATAACATCAAGCTCATTATGGAAGCGGCTAATGTGCCTATTTTGGTAGATGCCGGTGTTGGCACTGCATCAGATGCAGCAATAGCAATGGAAATGGGGTGTGCGGGTGTTTTGATGAATACAGCTATTGCTGGTGCAAATAATCCTGTATTGATGGCATCGGCGATGCGCAAAGCCATTGAAGCAGGGCGTGAAGCATTTTTAGCAGGTCGAATGCCACGTAAACGGTATGCCAGTGCTTCATCTCCACTCGATGGTATTATTGGTTAAGTAAGCATTAGTTAGGTTTCTAATTAAGCTTGTATTGGTTAGACATTCAAAAATAGTTGGCGGTAATGACAGAAGAAAAGAAGCACATGCGTACGGTACGAAGTTTTGTAAAACGTGCCGGTAGAACTACAGAAGGACAGGAAAAAGCACTGGAAGAAGTGTGGCCTGTTATGGGCCTAGAAATTAAAGACGGCCCTGTGGATTTCAATGAGGTCTTTGGTCGTGAAGCGCCTGTTGTATTAGAAATTGGGTTTGGTATGGGTGATTCTCTATTGGAGATGGCCAGCCGTGAACCTCATAAGAATTTTGTTGGTATCGAAGTGCATAGTCCTGGTGTTGGTCGCTTGCTAAGTAATGCCAATGAAGAGGGACTGACTAATATCCGTGTATATGCTGAAGACGCTGTTGAAGTGTTTAAGCAGTGTGTACCGGATAATAGTTTAGATACGCTACAGCTTTTTTTTCCCGACCCTTGGCATAAAAAACGTCATCATAAACGCCGTATAGTGCAGTCCGACTTTGCGCAGAGTATTCGTAAAAAGCTAAAAGTTGGCGGTTACTTTCATATGGCAACAGATTGGGAGAATTATGCTGAGCACATGATGGAAGTCATGAGTGCTGCACAAGGCTATCAGAACAAAATGGGTGACGGCCAATATTCTCCACAACCGGACTGGCGCCCGGTGACTAAGTTCCAAAGACGCGGCGAAAGGCTTGGTCATGGTATCTGGGATCTAATGTTTGAAAAAACAGAATAAAATCTGGATATAATAATTTGTTCTAAGAAAGGAGCCGCGGCTCCTTTTTTCTTATGCTAATCTGCCTTTTCTCTCTCTTCTTTAGTGGAAATTACGTATAAATTGCTACGTTTTCGTTGTTTTCTCTGCTTCTAATTACGTTATTTTTCCTGCCAGTAAATTTGCGAATATGCTCGGTAAACTTATTTTTTTGATCTTTAATTTTACGTCTATACTTTAGTCTATAGAAGGTGCTTTTTTATTATGCATCACGTGGATAATAATAATTATTACAGAGATCAAAAACATGAAAGTGTCACATAAAGTTGCGCTCTTAGCGTCGTCTATTGTTGTTTTGGCATTTACCGTTTTTTCGTGGTTACAGTACAGCTCAGTGCGTGACGCCTTGTATGAAAAAACGGCTCAAAGCACCAACGAAGCTACGGAAGCTTTAGGTCTACAAGTAACAAATTGGCTCAATGGTAAATTGGTTCTGATAGATATGATGTCAGAAGTAATGAATGAGAATTTCAATGGAACAACTGTCCAGCAGACATTCGATACACCACTGCTAAAAAAAGAGTTTATTCTGATTTTTGGTGGTTTGGAGAGCGATGGGCAACGCATTACGAACGACCCTTCTTGGAACCCTAAGAACTGGGATGCAAGGAAGCGACCATGGTATCCCTACGCGAAGAACCATAAGCAAGCGGTTTTAACTGACCCCTATGCTGATGCTGCCACCAACGATATTCTGATTTCCGCCGTTGCAAATTTTTATGATAAAGGTGAGTTTAAAGGAGCATTTGGCGGTGACTTAAGTCTTAAAGCAGTATCAGATGCGGTTAATACGTTGAATTTTAGTAACACAGGGTATGCGTTTTTGCTGAACAGTAAGGGCAATATAATTAGTCATCCAGACGAAACCTTAAACGGTAAGTCTATTTCTGAGTTGTTTGAGGGAGGCGCACCTGCTCTATCTGAAACCCTGCAAGAAGCAGAAGTAAAGGGGAAAGTGATGTTTACCGCTTTTCACCAACTAAAAGGCTTGTATGGCAGCGAGTGGTATATCGGTGTGGTGTTGGATAAAAGCCTAGTGATGGCAAGTGCGAGTCGTTTCGGTTGGGCGGCGCTTATAGGAACCGTGTTGAGTGCGCTTCTGTGCTCACTTGCATTGTACATTACGGTATCCCGTCAGTTACTGCCTTTACAAAAGCTGCGTGAGTCTTTGTTAGAGATCAATAGAGGGGAGGGTGATCTTACCAAGCGCTTATCAGTAGAGAGTAAAGATGAATTTGGCCAAGTATCGGCCGACTTCAATCAGTTTGTTGAATACTTACAGAGTCTGATTGGTCGAGTGAAGACACTTTCTCAGGATGTTCAATCCAATACAGATTTGACGGCTGAATCAGCATCAGAAGCATCGGGAAATCTGGAAACTCAGTTATTTGAATTGGATCAGCTGGCTACCGCGATGCATGAAATGTCAGCAACAGCACAAGATGTTGCCTCCAATGCTCAGCATGCCGCTGATTCTGCTCATTTGGCCGATGTGGCTGCAACGAAGGGGGTAGAGGTTGTCTCAAAAACGACTCGCTCAATTGCTTCGCTGACGAGCGAGATGGATGATGTTGTTCAGACAATCAACGATCTTATTGGATACAGCGATAACATAGAGTCAATTCTTACAGTCATAACAGGTATAGCTGATCAGACTAACCTATTGGCACTAAACGCGGCTATTGAAGCGGCGCGAGCAGGCGATATGGGGCGTGGCTTTGCTGTCGTAGCAGATGAGGTAAGAGCGCTTGCATCACGAACTCAGCAGTCGACAGAAGAAATAAAAAGCATGATTCATCAGCTGCAGCTGGGTGTGCGTAATGCTGAAAATATTATTCTCAATGGTCGCCAAAAGGCGAGTGATACTCAGGTTGCTTCGAGTGAAGCAGATGCTGTGCTAGGGACGATACGCGATAGTATTCATGAGATAAATCAGATGATCCTTCAGATTGCGACAGCAGCTGAGCAGCAGAGTGCAACAGCTGAAGAAATTAACCGTAATACCACAAATATTCGTGATATTAGCCAGTCAGTCTCAAATGGCGCTAAAACTCAGGAGCAGCGCTGTGCCTCTATGGTTGAATTAACAGCGCGTCAGGATGCAGAACTAGGTAAGTTTAAAGTTTAATTTTTACGCGGCACATTAATAGGTATTACATACTGATTAATGTGTCGTTTGAAGATCTATGGTTTCATTGTTCTTTAGTAAGTATATATATCTATAAAAATTAATTGAATATTAATAGTTAATGTATAAAAATACTAAAAATAAGGTTGTTCCCGTAATACTTTAGTTTAAATTCGATACTAAAGTATCCGCTGTAGGTATCGATTGTTGCACTGCAAAAGCATAACGTAGCGAGGTTTTAATAGCTCTATGTCATCCGGAATAACTAGTAGGGGTTGTTTGGGAGTGATGAGCCAAAATCTTGCTAGGTGAAGTGTATGGCGCTTATACAAAGAACTCATGGTGAAGAACAACCATATTGGGGGTTTGGACCTTTCAAAATTCGTTTGCCCGGTGTTCATTACCGCATTGAGATGCCTGAGGTTATTCAGGGATTAGTGATGTTTGTAGTGGGGTTGGCAATAATCCCGCTGCTAGAAAAATATTTAGGTATGCCTTATGAGGCTGCTTTGGCGTTCACTTTTATTGCTGGGGTGGGTTACATTTTACCAGCAATGCTGGGGGTGCCATTAGTACCCGGCTGGATTACTCCGGCGATACCGGTTGTATTGCTTTATCTTAACGGCTTTGAACCTGGGCCAGAGGCGATTAAAGCGTTGTTCGCGTTGCAAATCGAAGTCACGCTAATTTTCTTAATACTGGGTATGACCGGTTGGGGCTCTAAACTGGTCGATGTTATTCCTAACTCTTTGAAGTCAGGAATAATCATTGGTGCAGGTATAGCCGCAATGATGGGTGAGTTAAAAGTGGGTGGGCGTATTGATGCAACCCCGTATTCGCTGATTTTCGGTTCAATTATCTCTGCTTATGTGTTGTTCTCTCTGTCATTTAAAAATGTTCTCGACAGTAACCCCTTAGCTAAAAAGATTGCTAACTTCGGTATGGTGCCGGGAATGCTAATTGCTATGGTTATTGGTTGGGGTGTGGGTGAATACCCAATGCCAGAGATTGAATGGGGCATTACTGATCCAAACTTTACACTGATGTTGGATTACTTGGTATTTTCGACAGGGTTCCCTGATTGGGACGTTTATTTGTTGGCTATACCAACAGCAATAATCGCTTATGTAATTGCTTTTGGTGACATTATTGTTGGTTTTACGCTGGTGAAGCGTGTAGACCATATACGTGATGATGAGAAAATTGAGACTGACATAGACCGCGTTCATTTGGTCACTGCTTTGCGTAATGGTATGCATGCATTCTTAGCTCCTTGGCCTGCACTGGCTGGTCCTCTATGGACAGCTGCTCATGCTACTGTTGCTGAGCGCTATGCAATGGGTCGCAAGGCAATGGATTCAATCTATAGTGGTGGCGGTACGTTCTGGATTACTGGCTTAGTGGCATTGTTTATATTGCCGTTAGTTACCTTGTTCAAACCCGTTCTTCCTATTGCTCTTTCACTCACGCTCGTATTGACTGCTTATATTTGTATTATGGTTGGAATGGAGCAGTTGAAGAACTCAACTGAGCGTGGTGTTGCAGGTATTGTAGCCGTAACACTCGCAATGCCTGATCCAAAATCGACAGTGTTTGCTGTAGTGATCGGGTTGGTATTGTACTTCTTGATTGAGCGTCCGCGATTGCTAGGTAAGCATGACCCAGCTGATGAAATTATTTTTGCTGATCCAGTAGAAGATAAAGCGAAAGAATCTCAAACAGAGAAAGCATAACTGAATAGCTCGTTGTCTAGTACATAATAAAAAGCCCGGAAATGTCCGGGCTTTTTTGTTGGGATAGTATAGTGAGTTGTGTTTATTCTTATGACTGCTGTTTCTCGTAATCTTTTTAGTGGTGTTTGCCACGCCCTTCTCCAAAGCGTGCACGCATGTCTTCAAATTTGCTTATTTGTTCTGCGGTTAGAATTTTTGCCATTTCAGCTTTCATATATACTTGCTGCTCTATCTTGCTCACAGCCATGTTGGCGGCTGCTTTCTTTGTTTTAGCCAGTTGCTGGTCGTAGTCAGCAGCATTTGGGTCTAAGTCACGTGTTGCCTTGTGTAAGGTGCGCATTTGGGTGTGCATCTCCTGGCGCTGTTCGTGTTTGCTAGAAAAAAGTTTTTGAACTTCCTCTTGTTGTGAATCACTTAGCCCAAGCTTCTTAGACATTTTTTTTACCATGTAGTTAGAGCGATCCTTTTGAGCATGCTTCTCCATCTTGCCATCACGATCACATTTGCTAAACCCATCATGTTGCATGCCTGCAATGACAGTAGTTCCAACGAGTAGTGCGGGTAAAGTGAGCAGCGCAATAGTTAGCTTTTTCATTGTGTGTCTCCGGTGTTTTAAATTGATGGAGCTATTGTGCGCCGAGTAAATGCAAAGTTGGGTTGAGAGGGTGTAAAGTTAGGTAAAGGCTTAACGTAGAGGCTTTTTTGAAGGCTACAATAAGCACATAGATAGCGTGGAGTTGAGGGTATGGGTGTGAGTCATATTTTGTTAGTTGATGATGACCAAGAATTAACGGAGTTACTGTCTGATTACCTTGAAGCAGAAGGTGTGAGGGTGAGTGTGTCTAATAGTGCTATGAATGCATTAGAGCGCTTACAAACAGAGGATGCTTTCGACCTTGCTGTTTTCGATATTATGATGCCCGAAATGTCTGGATTAGAGCTTTTGCAGCAGTTGAGACCAGGCTTTCAGCTTCCCGTTATTATGCTTACTGGACGCGGCGGAGATATTGATCGCATTCTGGGGTTAGAGATGGGAGCTGATGATTATCTGTCCAAACCCTGCAACCCACGAGAGCTGCTGGCACGTATCCGTGCTGTTTTACGCCGAGCGAAGCAACCTGAACCGAGTGTTGCGAATATTCTTAAACATGGAAAGATTGAGCTAGATCCCTCTAAGCGAGAAGTATTGATTGATACGCGTGTAGTCGATCTGACAAGTGCTGAATTTAATGTGTTGTACCAGTTTATGCAGCGACCAGGTGAAATACTGAGTAAGTCGGAACTTACAGAGAAAGTTTTGCACCGCCCACTCACCGCATATGATAGAGCTATTGATGTGCATGTTAGCCGTGTCAGACAAAAGATAGCATCTTGTGCTGGTCCACAAGATCTCATTAAAACGGTCAGAGGAGAGGGTTATCTGCTCGTGAGAGATAGTGCATGAAGTTTTTTAAGCGCTTATTCTGGAAAATATTCCTGTCTTTTTGGCTTGCTAGCTTAAGTGTTATTTTGGTTACTGTTTTGGTGGTGGGAGAAATAACAGAACGAGATAAGCTCGCAGAAGTGTTTGAATATAAAGCACGGGCACAAGCTGAAAAAATTATTACCCGTTTTGAAATGGGGGCTTCACGCTTGCCCAGAGAATCGAGGCGAGATCATGACAAAAAAAAATCGGATCACCATCGGTTTAATAAACCTCCTAGGTTTCTTCCCCTGCAAATAAGAACCGCTCAAGGGGAGTTGGTTTTTGGGAAAAAACAATTTAATACACTGGATACTCCTTTATCGTTCGAACTGATCTCTGCGTCTGGAAAAACATACATTATTACAGCCATGTTGGATCCTATTAGCAGTCACTTTTCTCGATTGCAGGCATTTCTTTTTTCTATTCAAGCTGTCTTAGTGCTCATTGCTTCGGCATTAGCTAGTTTGCTATTGACGGTCATTGTTGTCAGGCCTGTTAATAAGTTGAGAGAGTATGTGGAGCAGTTACATGGGGGGCAACTTAGTGTACGTGTAGAGCCTACGCTGTTAAAACGTGGTGATGAAATTGGTGCGCTGGCGCGCGAGTTCAATCAAATGGCATCGTATGTAGAACACACATTGCAAGGCCAGCAGCGGTTATTACAGGATGTCTCGCATGAGCTGCGTGCGCCATTAGCGCGTTTACAAGCGGCTGTAGGGCTGGCAGAGCAACAACTGGGGCGCGATAGTAAAATTACCCAGCGGATGAACCTTGAATGTGAGCGTTTGAGCAAGCTTATCGATGAAGTTCTATCGCTTGCCCGGCTAGATAACTTAGAAACTCAAGATAGTGATTTTGATGTTGCACAAGTATTACAGCAAGAGTTAGATGACCTTAAGTTTTCGCAAGCAGAAAGACGCATTACGGTGCAGAATAATTTACCCGCTTTTGCCTTGTGTAAAGGTAATCCTGAGCTGTTTACACGTGCACTTAGCAATGTTCTGGGTAATATTTTGAAGCACACAGAGGTGAATAGTGCTGTTGATGTGTCATTAGTGTTGGTGGGAAATAAACATATCCAAGTATGTGTGTGTGATTATGGTGAGGGTGTAAGCGAGTCGGCATTAGCATCATTGTTTGAGCCGTTTTTTCGCCATAATGGTAATGTAAAAGGGTTTGGCTTAGGTTTGAGTATTGCTAAACGTGCTGTAGAGCGTTTGCAGGGGCGTATCTGGGCAGCCAACGGTTCTGACCATGGGTTATGTGTAACTATTGAGTTGCCGTTATCTGCTAGTTAATACTGTGGGGTGGTTATTATTGTAAGTGCTTATCATCCGGGACAAAAATTTGTTTGTCAGTGAACACTCCGGTGTTTTCATCAAGAGCGCATAACAACTCATCAATAGGTAACGGTGCGCTGTAAAGGTTGCCTTGCCCTGAGAAGCAGTGATGGCTTAATAAAAATTGTTGCTGTTCCTGGGATGCGATGCCTTCTGCATGTGCTGTGATACCAAGCTTTTTTGCCATCATGATAGCGGTTGACGTGATAACAGCACTGTCGTGATCGTTAGGTAGTTTTTGGATAAAGCTCAGATCCACTTTTAAATAATCAATAGGCATTTTCTGTAGCAGCTCTAGTGAAACAAAATCAGTCCCAAAGTCATCTAAAGCTAGCCCGACCCCCATACCTTTAATCTGCTGCATCGCATCGACTATCTGTGAAGTGTTGTGCAGTGACAGGCTGCCACTAATATCTAGTGTTAGCTTTTCTGCTAAAAAAGGCATCTCGTGTAATACGTCATGTAGTGTTGTTATTAAAGAGAAGCCTTTGAGCTGGAGGTGAGAGATGTTGATTGAAAGTGAAAGGTAGGGATATCCAGCTAGGTGTAACTGTGTCATCAACATGGCAGACTTTCTCAGTACCCATTTCCCTAAGGGTATAATCAGTCCTGTTTCTTCTGCGCGTTTTATAAATTCTGTAGTGGGGATGTCGCCTTCAATGGGGTGGTGCCAGCGTGTCAGTGCTTCTAACCCCGTTATTCTCCCCGTGCGTAAGTCTATTAAAGGCTGAAAAACCAGTGATAGCTCTTCATGTTCGATGGCGTGACGAAGATCAAGCTCAAGAGATAAGGCTCTTTTTGACTCAAAATCCATATGTGGTTTAAAAAAGGCAAATGTATTACGGCCTATGCGTTTTGCTTCGTACATGGCTAAATCTGCATTTCTTAACAGGTCACTAGCTTCATCGCCATCCGTATGTATCAGCGTAATTCCTAGGCTTACAGTAATGGTGATTTCGTGTGAGCCAACTTGAAGCGGTTGAGCAAGTAGCTCAATAACTTCTGCCGCTAAATGTTCAAGCGTGCTTGGATTTTTGACCTGAGTAACCAGCAGGGTGAACTCGTCACCACCAAGGCGAAATGCCGTGTAGTGCTCATTGCTACAAAAGCGTAATCGGTTTGCAACAGCAATCAGCAGCTGGTCACCTGCATCATGCCCTAAGGTATCGTTAACCTGCTTGAAGTGGTCTAGGTCGAGTAAAAATAAAGCACTACTTAGTGTCTCAGGAGTAGCGATAAGGCGATTGAGTTCGTCCCTAAACTTGCGCCGATTTCCTAATGTTGTTAACGGATCAAAAAAGGCCAGCTGTTCCATCTGACCTTCATGTTCTTTAATTTGCGATATATCATCACTGACAGAAACAATGCTTATTAACGAACCGCTTTTGTCGATAATGGGGGCGATGGATTGATAAGCCCAATAAAATGAGCCATTTTTTTTGCGGTTGATTAAAGAGCCACGCCAAGGTTTGTTAGCAAGAATACAGCTCCACAAATTTTTATATGTCTCATCGGACGTTTGCCCAGAGCGCAATATTGCTGGAGTGTTGCCTAGTAGTTCATCAAGCGGATAACCAGTTATATCGCTCAATCGTGCGTTGGCATATTCAATAGCGCCGTTAGCGTCAGTGATCATCACTGCGCTTCCGCTATTCTCAACAGCATAAGAAAGCTTTTTGATTTCAAGTAATTGGTCAATACTATCGCTAATTTCTGAAACAATAATGATTGCAGCAATAGTTTTATTGGCATCGTCCTTTATTGCAGATACAGAGACCGATGCTGTAAAGAATGCGTTGTCTTTTTTTAGTAAATTTCGTTTTAGTTTGTAGTTGTCAATTTGCTCATCAAACAGAGCAGCTAATCGTGTTAGTGTGCACTTGTGTAGTTTCTTTTCGCATAACAGTAAAAATGATTCTCCTGAAAGATGCTGAGAGTCATAGCCTAGGGTGTCAGCGAAGGTGCGATTAACTAGTAAGAAGTCCCCATTTCTTTGGATGCAGGCAACAGCAATTTTAGCATCACTAAAAGGCTTGAAGATGTTGTTGACCAAGGATGTGTGATCAGGAGAGGTATCATTGCCTTTGATCATAGAAAGTACATGGGAATAGAGTATCCAGAGGCGTAAAAGGGATAGTATAGGGTTTACGCTTATTGATACGCTGATTCATGTCAATGAAAGCGTCTCTATGTTTCTACTTTTATTGAGGCATTAAAAAAGCACCTAATTAGGTGCTTTAATATTTCACGCTAATGGTGTTACAAAGCGTCTGGACCACTTTCACCTGTACGAATGCGGATGACTTGCTCTAGAGGCATTACAAAGATTTTGCCATCGCCAATCTTGCCGGTATTTGCTGTTTTACTAATGGCCTCGATGACTTGATCAAGCATATCGTCATCGATAGCGACTTCAATTTTTACTTTGGGTAAGAAGTCGACAACGTATTCTGCACCGCGATAGAGTTCGGTATGGCCTTTCTGGCGGCCAAAACCTTTAACTTCAGTAACCGTTACGCCTTGAATACCAATATCAGACAATGCTTCACGTACGTCGTCTAATTTAAAGGGCTTGATTACCGCGCTAACAAGTTTCATAGATGTCTCCTTTTAGTGTCGATTATCGTTACCGACTGTCGAGCATACTCAAATAAGCTGGCGTCAGTATACCCACATTTATTAAGTTACGCATTGTCTGGGTGTAAAACAGAAAGGGTGCCGAAGCACCCTTTTTAGTGAGGTTTTACTGATGTTACTCGTTATTTTCCTGCTGACTTGAACTCTGGGTAAGCTTCCATACCACATTCAGCGATATCCGCTCCCTCGTATTCTTCCTCTTCGCTGATGCGAATACCCATAGCCGCTTTCAGGATAGACCAGACAATCAAGCTAGCGATGAACACCCAAGCAAAGATAGATACGATACCTAATAGCTGTGCTCCAAAGGCTGCATCTGCATTGTTCAAAGGTACCGCTAGCAGTCCCCAGATACCCACAACACCATGTACTGATATTGCCCCCACAGGATCGTCAATGCGAATTTTATCTAGCGTCAATATTGAAAATACGACGATGACCCCGCCGACAGCGCCGATTACCGTAGAGCCTAGTGCAGTAGGTGATAAGGGGTCAGCAGTAATAGCGACTAGTCCAGCAAGTGCACCATTGAGCGCCATGGTTAAATCTGCTTTTTTGAATAGCAGGCGGGCAACAATAAGAGCAGCAATACAACCACCGGCTGCAGCCGCATTGGTATTAAGGAATACTTGAGCAACGGCGTTAGCGTCTTCTACATTTGATAGTTTTAGCTGTGATCCACCGTTAAAACCAAACCATCCCATCCAAAGGATAAATGTACCTAGTGTTGCCAGCGGTAGATTAGCACCAGGAATCGCATTGATAGATCCATTTTTCCCGTATTTACCTTTACGAGCGCCAAGTACGAGTACTCCAGCTAGTGCTGCAGAAGCACCTGCCATGTGGACAATACCTGAGCCTGCAAAATCAGAGAAACCTGCTTCACTAAGGAAGCCGCCACCCCATGTCCAGTAACCTTCAACTGGATAGATGAAACCTGTCATGACGACTGCAAAAGCTAAAAATGCCCAAAGCTTCATACGTTCAGCGACAGCACCTGAGACAATAGACATCGCCGTTGCTACGAAAACGACTTGGAAAAAGAAGTCTGAACGTGAAGAGTAATAAGGTGCATCATCGCCGCCGGCTAGAACTGCATCAACACTGTTCTCGTCACCAATTAACGCGCCAATGTTTGGCAATATACCGCCAGCATCTGAGCTGTACATAATGAAATAACCACATAGCAAGTACATGGTGCAGGCAATAGCGTACAGCGCAATATTCTTGGTCAAAATCTCAGTGGTGTTTTTTGCGCGAACTAAGCCTGCTTCCAGCATGGCGAAACCAGCCGCCATCCACATGACTAAAGCACCACATATTAAGAAGTAGAAAGTATCTACTGCATATTTTAGCTGGGCTAGATCACCCGCTGTTGTATTTAATAATTCTTCCATCACATCTGCCCTCCGTCAGGCTCGATACTTAATTCGGTTTACAGTGCGTCGTTACCTGACTCACCCGTACGAATGCGTACGACTTGTTCCAGTGGCATGACAAAAATTTTACCGTCACCAATTTTTCCGGTTTGTGCTGCTTGACTGATGGTATCCACTACCTGATCAGTCATTTCATCCGAAATAGCCGCATCAATACGTACTTTAGGTAAGAAATCGACAACATATTCAGCACCGCGATACAGTTCGGTATGGCCTTTCTGGCGGCCAAAACCTTTAACTTCGGTGACGGTGATACCCTGTACACCGATCTCGGAAAGTGCTTCGCGTACATCATCCAATTTAAATGGCTTGATAATCGCCGAAATTAGTTTCATGGGGTGTCTCCCTATAGTTAGCTATATGTTCATTGGCATTATTTTGGTGCCGATGATTATTAGTAAGTTATCTTCCCTATAGCGAAACTTGTGCCTTATTTTGTTAAGTCTTTTTAAAACAAATGGTTAGGTGGTATTTCGTTTGTTTTTTAACGAAATTTCGTATTTTTATATAAAAATTGAGAAGTTAACGTGCTCATTTGTTGTGCGCGCACTTCTTTGGTGCGTGGTATTGGAAGGTGGGTGAGATGAAAAGTATAAGCGCAGTAATAGAAGGAAAAGGTTTCAGCCGCTATAGTGGATACAAAATACGAGATTTAAATTTTCTATCAATAGGGTTAGTTAAGATGAATGAAAAAATTATAGAAGGCTTGTCGACGCAGTTCTCACAGATGATGAACACTTTCAATGGTGGCGCAGACCTCCCTGGACAGCAGCAAGTAAAGGTGTTTTTGCAATCTGCGCTTAGTAAAATGGACTTGGTTACGCGTGATGAATTTGATGCACAAGCAATCGTTTTAGGACGTACGCGAGAAAAAGTAGAACAGCTAGAAAAAGTATTAGCTGAAATTGAGAGCCGTCTTGACGCTCAGGAAAGCACAGATAAAAAAACAGACTAATCTAAACTATGTGCCCCATATAGGCTTGATGAAAGTGCACAGTGTAAATAAGGTTTTCATTCAAAGGGACAAATAATGAGATGTAACCTAGCGTGGATCGACACAGCGGGCCATTATATTTATAGCACACCAGAATTTGCTGCTTTGTGCGGGCAGTCGGTAGCGTCTATAGCGGGGCAAAGTTTGCAAACGCTACATTTATCTACAAGCGCTGCTAAGCTACAAGAGCTTTGCGCAAGCGCGTGTAAGTCTGGTATGGCAGAAGCAGTACTGGCATTATTTGATGCGCACACCTTATATGACTGTCGTCTAATGTGGATTGAAACCTCACAGCATTTTGTATTGAATGCTGAGCGGGCAGTAAAGCAGCCGCTACTTTACGAACAACTTATTACAGCAACTAACGACTCCCCCGTCCCTCTATTTAAAGTGGCGTTAAATGCTCAAATTAGCAGCGCCAATAAAGCAGGCAAGCAAGTGGCGTTGTTGAAGCTGGGGTTGGAAAAATTTCAATGGATTCAAGATTCACTGGGTCAAACGGCCAGCGAAACTGTAGTGGAAGAGTTAGCGAGTCGTTTGCTCACGACATTACGAGAGGACGATATTCTTTTTCGTGCGAATGATGATGCTTTTATCATTCAATTGTCGAATATAGATAAAGCAGAAGTTGCTGTGAGTGTGGCGCATCGCCTTATAGAACAGTTGTCATATGGGATTCGCATAGATCAGCGAGAAATTCATCTAAGTGCGTCTGTCGGTGTTGCTTTGGCTCCTCTGCAGGCAAATGATGCCGGTGAGTTGCTCGGGGCTGCAAGCCAGGCACTAAAAGCATTATCACGCTCTGGAACAAATGGTGTGCGCTTGTACGATCCTCTTCGACAGCGCAAAGCGCTGAACCTTAAAGATTTGGCGCAACTGATTAAGCCAGATTATCAAAGTATAGAGTTGGGTTACCGCCCGGTTTATGGTGTACGTAGCCACCGTATTGAAGGCGCGCAATTAGTGCCTTTACTGCAAGGTGTTCCATGCATCGGTTCAGAAGAGCATGTACTAACGCAGATGCTAGAAGGCGATAGTGGTTGGCATACTTATTTGAGTTGGATATTTAATCAGCTTGAAACTCCATTGCAGCAGTTATCACAACAAAAGAGTTTCCAAGGCGTTATTGTCCGAATTCCGCCTGATGTACTGGAATTACCTTCCTTCATGGAGTTTATGACAACCCGTCTGACGTTATCTAAAGAAATACGTAAAAAGGTGTTGTTGGAAGTAGATGCTATTGAAACACGTGACCATGAAGGCGTGCTGTTTGATTTAGAAGCGCTAGGTTTTTCTATTGTGTTGAGTGGCTTAAATGATTATTTACCGCCTATACAGCAGTTAAAAGAGCTAGAACCGCAGTTACTCATGTTAGATGCCTCACTTGTGCAATCGATGGAGGCAGATGTTAAAAGCCGTAGAAAGTTAGAAAAACTAGCGGATATCGCTGCTGACCTTGATATCGCATTAGCGGCTGGTGGTGTGCAATCCGCTGGGCAGCGTATGCAGTTGTCTCATCAAGGTGTTGGCTATATGCAAGGCGACTACTTTGGGAGTCTATTAAGTGTGGAGTTGCTATTTGAGCAATTAGTGTTAGAAAAAATATAGTTATACCCTGTGTTTTTGTATCCAAGGAAGGATCTATGTCACTTGCCATTGTTCACACCCGCGCTCAGTTAGGCGTGGCCGCGCCTTCTGTTACTGTAGAAGTTCACCTGTCGGCAGGCTTGCCTGCGCTTATGCTAGTAGGTCTGCCTGAAGCGGCTGTGCGTGAAAGTAAAGAAAGGGTGCGCAGTGCCATTATTAATTCTGGGTTTGAATTTCCTCAACGTCGTATCACTATTAACCTTGCGCCAGCAGATCTTCCTAAAGAAGGTGGCCGCTATGACTTAGCGATAGCTGTGGGTATCTTGGTCGCATCAGGCCAGCTCCCTGATACATCGCTTGACGGTGTCGAGTTATTAGGGGAATTGGCGCTTTCTGGAGAGTTAAGAAGTATTACCGGGGTTTTGCCAGCGGCTGTTGCTTGCAAAAAGCAAGGCCGTGCATTGTGGATACCTACAAAAAATTGTTCTGAAGCTGCATTAGTACGCGAGCTTGATATCCGCGTTGCTGAGCACTTATTAGATATATGTGCTGCTTTAGCGGGCAAAAAAGAGCTTAAAAGTGCAGAGCCGACACCGGCTGATATACCTGTTACGGCAAGTGTAAATGATTTATCGGACGTGAAAGGACAAATTAAAGCGAAGCGGGCATTGGAGATCGCGGCGGCGGGTGGGCACAATTTACTGATGAGTGGTGTACCTGGAAGTGGGAAAAGTATGTTGGCAGCACGTTTGCCGGGTTTATTACCGCCTCTGATCGAAGAGGAACGCTTACAAACAGCGGCGATCTATTCTGTTGCAGGTTTGCCGGTTGATAGCATTTGCCTTGGTACGCGCCCTTTTCGTGCCCCGCATCATACCGCATCGGCTGCTGCATTAGTGGGTGGAGGCAGTCATCCGCGCCCTGGTGAGATTTCTTTAGCGCACCAAGGTGTTTTGTTTCTGGATGAGCTTCCTGAATTCTCACGTAAGGTGTTAGAAGTACTGCGAGAGCCTTTAGAAACAGGGTCAATATTGATTTCCCGTGCCGCTAGGCAAACAGAATTTCCCGCAAGGTTCCAACTTATCGCAGCAATGAACCCTTGTCCTTGTGGCTATGCGGGTGATAATTCGGGCAAGTGCCGCTGTACACCAGACCAAGTACGTCGTTACCAAGAAAAGCTTTCTGGCCCACTGCTAGATCGTATTGATCTGTTTGTTACCGTTGCAGCATTGCCCGCTGAAACACTTTTGAAGCTGGATGAATCTAAAGCTGAATCTAGTGAGGAGGTTTCTCGTCGGGTTTCATCGGCACTGGCATTACAGTATCAGCGTCAATCCTGTCGTAATAGCGTGTTGGCGGCACAGTCGCTGGATGCTATTTGCCAGTTAACGGACCAAAATAGACAGCTACTTGCTACGGCAGCAACGCGCTTTGGTTTATCGGCACGTGCATGCCACCGAGTCATGAAAGTAGCGCGTACTATTGCTGATTTGAATGGTAATGAAAAAGTAGAAAGTAGTGACTTAATGGAAGCACTTGGGTTTAGAGAAGGGCTGGCTAGTCACTCTTTAGCATTTTCATAAATGCTTTTAGTGGCACCGGCGGGCTGAAGAAAAAACCTTGTACTTGGTCGCATCCATTTTGAATAAGAAACTCTAACTGAGGTTTTGTCTCAACACCTTCTGCAACAACGCCCATGTTAAGATTGTGAGCTAAATTGATAATAGCTCGGACAATTTCAGCGTCATCCGTACTATCTGGTAACCTAGCAACAAAAGAGCGATCAATTTTTAAGGTGCTAATGGGCAGCTTTTGTAAAAGCGCAAAAGAAGAGTAGCCCGTACCAAAATCATCTAATGAAAAGTCGATACCTATTTTACTGAGTTTTCCAATACTGTTTTGAACATGCAGATCATCGCTGAAGAGTGCTGACTCAGTAAGCTCAAATTCTAGTATCTGTGTGTCTATGTTTTCTTTATCGATAATTCGATGGATCGTTTGTGCTAAATGATCATCCTGAAATTGTCTGAAGGATAAGTTTACGCCTAGTTTGGTCAGGTTAAACCCTGCATCCTGAATAGATTTAAGGTCTTTTCCCGATTGGAAAATAGCCCAGAAGCCCATAGGGACAATTTGCCCGGTCTGCTCCGAAATAGGAATAAAATCATCTGGCATAATTAAGCCGTGATATGGGTGGTTCCAACGCATTAGCGCTTCAGCTCCCACTATTTCACCTGAATGCAAGTCAATACGTGGTTGATAATAAAGCTCAAACTGTTCTTCTTTTAAGGCTGTCCAGATATCTGACTCTAATAAGCCTGCATAAGGCGGTGCTTGATCTTTATCTGGCTCGTAGATAGAAAAGCTACAACCGTGGGTTCGCTTAGCTCGGCTACGGGCTTGGTTTGCTTGGTTCGTTAGCGTATCAACATTGAGTGCGTTTTCGGAAGAAAAAGTCACACCAATGCTGATTCCAAGTACATTTTCTTGATTGGCAATATTGAAGCTCGAAAACAAAAAACCGGCCATGACCTCTAGTAACTGACTCGTTTCCTTTTTTGCTGAATCAATAGTAGCTGCCGTAATAATGATAAAAAACTCATCAGCACCTGTTCTAAATACAGGGAAATGGCGTGCGCAATTAAGGAGGCGGTTTTTAAGGTCGAGGAGGACTTGATCACCTGCGGCATAACCCATACGTTGGTTAAAGGCTTTAAAATTGTCAATATCTAAACTAACCAGTGCGAGGGCTTCGTTATTGAGCAAAATGTGATCTAATTCACATTGAAGATGTGTATAAAAGCAGGACCGGTTTTTTAGTGATGTTAATAGGTCCGTATTATGTGTTGCGTTTAATTCTGTATTCTTTTGATTAATTTGAGTCAGCAACCTAATGCTGCGACTAAAAGTATCGCCTGTGGCGTCATCAAGAGAAATGAAATCATCGAATGACGCTGCGAGTAATTGAATGCCATCTTCTTCTGTGATGTGCTCGTCTACGAGCACTATTGGCGTATGCTGTTGCTTAGTAAGTGGCGAGTAAGTATCTAGCGATGAAAGTACATCTTTTACACCGGTACAGATTATAATGGTATTAGGGTGCATCTCCTCAAAACGAAGAAATAGCTCATGGAGGGTGGCAACGAAACTCAGCTCCAAATTTTGCTGAATAAGGTGCGATTCCAATATGTCCCTCATCCTTGAGCGAGGAGATAATATAAGGATATTAATAGGCATTATGCTTGGATACCGCATTGTCGAATATTATTGGCTATCTACTTTATAGTAATGATGTAGACCTAACAGTTCCGACAGTTTAGTTTGTATATAATGGTACAACAGATTTCATACACTCACTGTAACACGAAGTTTCTTGGTGGCAAACAAGTGTTTGAACATCGTTTTGTTACTAGCATTATGAGAATTTAATGATTAATTATCAAACGTTTGGTGGCTTTTTAGTTAAATGAGTAAATTAAATCCTAGACAGAACGAAGCTGTGAAATTTATCAGTGGTCCTTTGCTAGTTCTTGCCGGCGCAGGGTCAGGAAAAACCAGCGTAATTACACGAAAAATTGCTTACCTTGTGGAGCAGTGTGGCGTTGAGTCTAAGCATATTGCGGCTGTAACGTTTACCAATAAAGCTTCGCGTGAGATGAAAGAACGGGTAGGGCAGATTCTGCAAGGCAAAGGCAAGGGCCTGACTGTATCTACATTCCATAATTTAGGCATGAATATCATTCGCAAAGAGCATAAACGTCTGGGGTTGAAGTCGGGTTTCTCTCTGTTCGATGATCAAGATAGTAAAGCACTCCTCAAAGATTTGATGCTGCATAATGATGAAGATAGCGATCAGGTAGATTCTGTCAGAAATATGATCTCAAATTGGAAGAATGAGATGGTAAGTCCAGAGACAGCAGAAGCCCAAGCGGTCGGTCCGCAAGAGATTCTGGCAGCACGGGCTTATGAGTCTTATAACAGCTATTTAAGTGCTTATAATGCTGTTGATTTTGATGATTTAATACAAATACCCGTTAAGCTTTTTGATGAGCACCCTGATGTTCTTGAGCGTTGGCAAAATCGTATCCGTTATTTGCTAGTAGATGAGTACCAGGATACCAACCTTTGCCAGTATCGTATGGTTCGCCAGCTAGTTGGGCATCGCGGTGCATTGACGGTAGTAGGGGACGATGATCAGTCTATCTATGCGTGGCGTGGTGCAAGGCCAGAAAACCTTGAGCAGCTGCAAGTCGATTTCCCCAGCCTTAAAGTTGTCAAGCTTGAGCAAAATTATCGTTCTACCAGTCGTATCCTAAAAGCGGCTAATACGCTAATCGCTAATAACCCGCATGTATTTCAAAAAACCTTGTGGAGTGAAATGGGCCCGGGCGACCCAATTCGGGTTATCCACACCCGTAATGAAGATGCGGAATGTGAGCGTATCGCTACTGAAATTCTTGATCAGCATTTACGTAAACATACACCTTTTAGCGACTTTGCCATTCTCTACCGTGGTAACTATCAAGCGCGTTTATTAGAGATCAAACTGCAAGCTTTTCAGGTTCCCTATAAATTATCGGGTGGTACATCCTTTTTTGCCCGCGCAGAGATCAAGGACTTGATGTGTTACCTGAAAGTGCTGGTTAACCGCGATAACGATAATGCTTTTCTGCGGATCATTAATCTCCCTCGCCGAGAGATCGGCCCCAGCACACTCAAAAAGTTAGGCGAGTACGCGTCTGAGCGACAAGTTAGTCTTTTTGATGCATGTGATGAAATAGGGTTAGAGCAAGTCCTTCCGGCAGCCGCAGTAGAAAAACTAAGGCAGTTTACGCGTTGGTTGCATGAAAAATATCGCCAATGTTATGAATCTGACCCTATACAAGCGATCAAGGACCTCGTTTACGATATTGACTACGAAGGCTGGCTAAGGCAAAACGCATCCAGTGATAAAGTGGCCGAAACACGCATGCAAAATGTGTTCTTTCTGATCGACTCGCTGAAAAGTACGTTAGAACGCTTACAAGAAGATGACCCTGAAGCAGGTATCGAAGAAACGATTGCCCGTATTATCTTAATTGATATGTTAGATAGGCAAGAAGAGGAAGATGACTCCAATAAAGTGCAATTAATGACATTGCATGCGTCCAAAGGTTTGGAGTTTCCGCATGTTTTCTTGATGGGAATGGAAGAAGAGTTATTACCTCATCGTAACAGCATAGAAAATGGCGATATTGAAGAGGAGCGCCGCTTGGCTTACGTAGGCGTTACGCGGGCAAAACGCACTTTAACAATAACACTGGCACGACAACGTAAACAGTTTGGTGAGTTATTAGACTGTGCGCCGAGCCGTTTTCTAGACGAGTTACCGCAAGAGGATCTAGAAATAGAAGGCAACGGTGAGAAAAATCCAGAAGTTAATAAGCAGCGAGGGCGTGCTACCTTAAATAGCCTGCGTAATATGTTCGATGATTTGTAAGTGTAAATAACAGACACTAAAAAAGGCTGCAAAAGCAGCCCTTTTTATTCACAATGTCCCGTCCTGAAATAGGTTTACATATTGAGGACCTATTATGGACACATCAACCCCCACGCATCATAAGCGCAGTCAGTGCGATTACACAATGGGCTTTAAATTGCAGGTTGTAGATGCTGTTGAAAAAGGCGACATGACCTATAAACAAGCTCAAAAGATATATGGTATTCAAGGGCGATCTACCGTTCTGACTTGGTTAAGAAAGCACGGCAAGCTAGATTGGTCCCAGCCAACGCATAGAATTATGACTAAATCACC
>NZ_KE383915.1:0-41866 GCF_000422765.1 Neptunomonas japonica DSM 18939
AGTGGGTATTTGACGTTCAGATCAATGCCATAAGGAGAGACTTCAGCGCCCGCTTCACCGACGATACCCGGCATATCCAGTGCAAAGCTCTGGTTCAGGTAGCTTTTAAAAGCGGCTTCACCGTCGGCATTGGCGGTTTCGCCATACGCACGTGGGCTGGGATTTTCTGGATAAGGCGTCCAGTAGTCACGGGTTTGAATGGCATTCAGGGCAGCGTTTAGTGTGTTTTCGTGCTTTGTTACTAATGCTTCAAGCTGGGACGTCATCGCGTGGCTCATGAGGATTCTCTGTCGTTATTCGGTGAAGGAGCTGTTCTTACTAATAGAGAGACCATACACCAAAGTTTATGATACATAAAGCATGACTTAAGCTATAAATATTGTATCCCTTTGCTATTTTCGTTAACCTAAGGCTATAACAGTACGAGATATAACGATAATAAAGGCGCCATTGAATGCACAATTGTCAAGATATAGATGTTGGTGAAGCCCTATCAGGTGTACTTACCATCAAACTGAACAGACCCGAAGCATATAATGCGCTACGTACCCAATTGCTAAAAGAGTTGGCTGAAGTGCTGGATGAAGCCAATGATAATGACGCCATTAAAGCCGTCGTTATTACAGGAAGCGATACGGTCTTTGCGGCAGGTGCTGATATTAAAGAGATGGCATCACTGGATGCTGTCGGTGTGATGAACGACCCACGCCCTTCCTACTGGCGCCGCATCACCCTGTTCCCCAAACCGATTGTTGCTGCGGTTAATGGCTTTGCTTTAGGTGGCGGCTGCGAGCTAGTTATGCACTGCGATATTGTCATTGCAGGTGATAATGCTTTATTCGGCCAACCAGAAATCAACCTTGGCATTATTCCTGGCGCAGGCGGTACTCAACGGTTAATTCGTACTATCGGTAAATCAATGGCCATGCAGCTAGTGTTATCTGGCGAATTTATCTCTGCTGAAAAAGCTCAATCGTTAGGCCTTATCAGTGAAGTAACTATCCCTGAGCGTTCACTTGAGCGTGCAACTGAGTTGGCACGAAAAATTGCGACCAAGCCACCTATCGCCGTTAGACTCGCAAAAGAATCTCTATTAAAAGCTTATGAAACAACGCTAGAAAGCGGCCTTAACCTGGAACGAAAATCCTTTACTTTGTTAGCGGCAACACAAGACCGTAACGAAGGAATCGCCGCCTTTATGGAAAAACGCAAACCGAACTTCACAGGAAAATAATAAAATGTCATATGAAACTATTGAATTTGCAATTTCTGAAGGTATTGCGGTACTAACTCTAAATCGTCCGGACAGCCTAAACAGCTTCAACGCGCAAATGCACTCAGAAGTACGCAGCGCATTAAAAGAAGTTAAAAAAGACGCTTCCGTACGCTGCTTGCTATTAACAGGTAATGGCCGTGGTTTCTGTGCAGGACAAGATCTTGGTGATAGAAACGTAGCACCAGGCAGTGAAGCCCCTAACCTGGGCGAATCTATCGAAAAAAACTACACCCCTATGCTACGCACTATCCGCAGCCTAGAAATGCCGGTCATCTGTGCAGTCAACGGTGTCGCTGCTGGCGCGGGTGCTAACATCGCTTTTGCATGTGACATCGTTTTAGCTGCTAAGTCAGCCTCTTTTATCCAAGCGTTCTGTAAAATCGGCTTGATCCCAGACTGTGGTGGTACATGGACACTACCACGCTTAGTTGGCCCTGCTCGCGCGATGGCCCTCTCTCTTCTTGGTGATAAAATATCTGCAGAGCAAGCCGAACAATGGGGCATGATCTGGAAGTCAGTAGATAATGAATCACTAAAAACTGAAGCAATGGCGATGGCACAACACTTTGCTAGCCAACCAACCAAGGGACTTGCTCTTATTAAGCGCGCTATTCAAGCATCAGCAAATAACACTTTTGATGAGCAACTAGACCTTGAGCGTGACCTGCAAACATTAGCGGGACGTACTGATGATTACCGTGAAGGTGTTTCTGCATTTATTGCAAAACGTAAACCTGCTTTCAAAGGACAGTAATCATGAGCACAATAAATTCTGATGCTGTTATTGGTGTTATTGGTGCCGGTACAATGGGGGCAGGCATCGCACAAGTGGCGGCAAAATCAGGCCACAGCGTACTGCTTTACGATGCATTTGAAGGCGCAGCACAACGTGGGCTTGACGGTGTATCTAAGGGCCTTAGTAAGCTTGTGCAACGCGGAAAAATGCAACAAACTGATGTAGATGCATTGTTAGCACGTATCACATTAACTGACTCTCTTGAAGACTTTGCTCCGGCACGCGTCGTTATAGAAGTGATTGTAGAGCGCTTGGATATTAAGCAGTCAGTCTTTGCCCAGCTCGAAGAAATATGTGCAGAAGATACTATTTTAGCGACTAATACATCCTCAATTTCTGTAACAGCAATTGGCAGCAAGCTAAAACGCCCACACAACTTAGTTGGCATGCACTTCTTTAATCCGGCTCCTATTATGAAGCTTGTTGAAGTGATTAGCGGTTTAGATACAGCCCCCGCCGTTGCTGACGCCATCTATGATTTATCTGCACTCTGGGGTAAAAAACCGGTTCGCGCTAAATCAACACCTGGATTTATAGTTAACCGTGTGGCACGCCCATTTTATGCAGAAGGCCTACGCGTGTTACAAGAGGGCGGTGCTGATGAAGCGACCATTGATGCGATCATTCGCGAAGCGGGCGGCTTTAGAATGGGACCGTTTGAGTTAATGGACCTAATTGGCCATGATGTTAACTTTGCTGTGACCTCATCGGTCTTCGCCGCCTTCTTTAATGACCAACGCTTCCTACCCTCTTTAATTCAACAAGAGCTAGTCAGTGCTGGGCACTTAGGGCGAAAATCTGGAAAAGGCTTTTACGATTACAGCGAACAAGCTGACAAGCCCGCTGCCAGCACTGCTGCGCCAGCTAAAGCACCCCACCATGTAACCATTGAAGGCCATCTTGGCGTTGCCGAACCTTTGGTCGCGCTGATTGAAGAGGCAGGCATTAAAGTAAGCCGTGTCCAAGAAGGCTTTGGCTCCATACTCATCGGAGATACCACTCTTCAGCTGACTAACGGCCAGATGACTACTGAGCGCGCTCATAATGCACGCAACAGTAATCTTATACACTTTGACCTTACACTGGATTACAACAAAGCAACCCGCATCGCTCTAGCACCTGCTGACCAAACCCAACCTGATGCCATATTGCAAGCAACTGGGCTTTTTCAAGCCATTGGCAAGCATGTCACTATTATTGACGATGTTGCCGGCATGGTTGTTATGCGCACCATTGCCATGCTTGCTAATGAAGGTTTTGATGCTGTTAACCAACAAGTTTGCTCTGAAGCCGACGTTGATGTGGCGATGAAAGGCGGCGTTAACTACCCATTTGGACCGATTGAATGGTCAAAAGCAGTTGGCCTCGGCGTTATCATGAACGTACTCGATAATCTGGCTAGTAGCTATGGAGAAGACCGCTACCGCACGTCACCTCTTATTCGTCGCAACGTGGCTGGAGGCAAGCATGACAGCTGATCAACTGGCGAAGGCATGCAGTGCCGCTATGCATGCAAATGATCATGCAGCCCAAGCACTCGGCATGGACATTATTGAAACACGCTCTGGATATGCTCACCTTGAAATGACAGTGCGAAAAGACATGCTGAATGGCCATGCAATATGCCATGGAGGCATGATCTTTACTCTCGCAGACACAGCCTTTGCACACGCCTGCAACAGCTACAACAAAGTAACCGTAGCCAGTGGATGCAGCATCGACTTTGCAGCACCAGGACGTGAAGGTGACCGCCTAAAGGCCATTGCACAGGAGCGTCACAGAAAAGGTCGCACCGGCATGTACGATATTACTGTTTATAACCAGAAGGACGAAACTCTCGCCTTTTTCCGTGGTAAGTCTCATCAAATTAATGGCGTCCTCATCGACGATCCAGAAGGACTAGCCCCACAATCTGCACAACAGGAGAACAATTCATGAAAGATGCTTTTATATGCGACGCAGTCCGTACACCGTTCGGACGCTATGCTGGCGGCTTAGCTTCTGTTCGCGCAGATGACCTTGGTGCTGTTCCCATCAAAGCACTCATGGAACGTAACCCTGATGTTGACTGGGCAACGGTTGAAGATGTTATCTACGGAAATGCCAACCAAGCAGGTGAAGACAACCGTAACGTAGCACGTATGTCGACTTTGCTTGCCGGTATGCCCGTTGCCATACCTGGCACCACGATTAACCGCCTATGTGGTTCAGGAATGGACGCTATTGGCATGGCAGCACGCGCCATTAAGTCGGGTGAAACAGAGCTAATGATTGCCGGGGGTTGTGAGTCAATGTCTCGTGCACCTTTTGTTATGGGAAAAGCAGAATCTGCTTTTAGTCGTAACCCAAATGGTCTATATGACACAACAATCGGCTGGCGCTTCATCAACAAGAAGATGAAAGAGCAATACGGTGTAGATTCTATGCCAGAGACAGCTGAAAACGTTGCTGAAGAATTCAATATTTCGCGTGAAGATCAAGATCTTTTCGCATTTCGTAGCCAACAAAAGACGGCTACAGCTATGGAGAAAGGTCTCTTTAAGGAAGAGATTGTACCGGTTGTCATTCCACAACGAAAAGGCGATCCCATCGTTGTTGATACCGATGAACACCCTCGCGCATCCACCACGTTAGCTGACCTTGCCAAACTAAAAACACCGTTTCGTGCCGGCGGCTCAGTCACAGCGGGGAATGCATCAGGTGTCAATGATGGAGCCTGCGCACTATTGATCGCTTCAGCGGAAGCGGCTAAAGCGAACGGCCTTACGCCAAAGGCTCGCATTGTTGCCATGGCAGCAGCCGGTCTTGAACCTCGTATTATGGGGTTTGGCCCAGCACCCGCTACGCGTAATGTGCTGAAAAAAGCAGGACTCACACTAGAGCAAATGGATGTAATAGAGCTTAACGAAGCATTTGCGTCACAAGGCCTCGCTGTTATGCGTGATTTAGGTTTGCCTGATGATGCTGCCAACGTTAATCCTAACGGCGGAGCTATCTCTCTAGGCCACCCTCTTGGCGCAAGTGGAGCACGATTAGTAACAACCGCAATGTACCAACTTCACCGCACTGGTGGTCGCTATGCCCTATGCACTATGTGCATCGGCGTTGGTCAAGGTATAGCGATGATTATTGAGCGTGTTTAATCTGTCAAAAACAATATAAGAGAGTGCTAAAGCTCGTTAAATACTCAGCTTTAGCCCCAAGATTGTCGAAGAACAACAGGATTATAAAAATATGTCTATTGAAAAAACTCGTAGTGGTTCGCTAGATGATATAGAAATGGCAAGCATTGACGAACTACGTGCATTACAGCTCAAACGTATGCGCTGGAGTATTGCTCACTGTTATAACAATGTTCCGGCTTATCGTCAGATGTGTAAAGACAAAGGTGTCCACCCTTTTGATCTAAAAAAACTGGAAGACCTAAAATTATTCCCGTTTACTCAAAAAGATTACCTGCGTAACAATTACCCGTTTGGAACATTTGCTGTACCCAATCGTGATGTGGTTCGTATCCATGCATCCAGTGGTACAACAGGTAAGCCTACCGTTGTTGGCTACACACAAAACGATATCGATACCTGGGCAAATGTTGTTGCTCGTTCAATCCGCGCAGCTGGCGGCCACCATGGTGATAAAGTACATATTTCATATGGTTATGGCCTATTTACTGGCGGTATGGGTGCACATTATGGTGCAGAACGCTTGGGTTGTACCGTTATTCCAATGTCGGGTGGCCAGACCGAGAAACAGGTCCAGCTGATGAAGGACTTTGATCCAGACATCATCATGGTAACACCCTCTTACATGCTCAATTTGATTGATGAAATGGATCGCCAAGGCGTTGATCCACTTAAGCTCTCATTGCGTCTCGGTATCTTCGGTGCAGAGCCATGGACAGAAGAGATGCGCAAAAATATTGAAGCACGCTTAGGTATTGATGCTCTTGATATATACGGCCTCTCTGAAGTTATGGGCCCTGGTGTTGCTCAAGAGTGTCTTGAAAGCAAAGACGGACCAACCATTTGGGAAGATCACTTTTACCCAGAGATCATTGATCCAAATACAGGCGAAGTGCTTCCTGATGGCGAATATGGAGAATTAGTTTTCACTTCTCTAACAAAAGAAGCCCTGCCTATTATTCGTTACCGTACCCGTGATCTGACTCGCCTACTACCAGGTACCGCGCGACCAATGCGCCGTATTGATAAAATCACTGGTCGTTCAGACGATATGATGATTATTCGTGGTGTTAACGTTTTCCCAACACAAATCGAAGAGCAGATTCTTAAAGTATCTACTTTGGCACCGCATTATGAAATCATTGTGACCAAAGACGGCAACTTGGACAAAGTTGAAGTTAAAGTTGAAATGACACCTGATGCTCGCGATGCAGACCAGCAAGCAGCTACCAAAGAGCTTCAACATCATATTAAAGCGGTGGTCGGCATTAGCACCCGAATTACTGTTGTAGACGGTGGTGCTATTCCTCGCTCGGAAGGTAAAGCGAAACGCGTTTTTGATAAGCGTAAAGACAACTAATCTACACTTGCAACACCGTCCCTTTAAAGGCCGCTTAATTAGCGGCCTTTTTAATCCAGGGCATCTTGTTAAGACCCTACTTTATAAAGTATATTAGATTAACATCTTTAAAGACTGAACCTATATGCAACTCAGCCGCTTTACCGACTATACATTGCGCGTACTTTTCTACGCTGCGATCAACAATGATCGCCTGACTACGCTCTCTGAAATTGCCCAATTCTATGACATCTCCATTGAACACCTGCGCAAAGTTGTTCATGCACTTTCTAAATCCGGCTATTTGAAGACCTTTCGAGGTAAGAATGGCGGTATCCAATTAGGCATGGACCCTGCTGACATCAACATTGGTGAAGTAGTACAGCAAGCAGAAGGCATACGTCCCATTATCGACTGTGAACATCACGGATGCCGACTTACACACTTTTGCACCTTACAGCCGATTTTAAACAAGGCAAAACACGCTTTCATGACAGTACTCAAAGAACACACATTAGCGGATTTAATTACCAGCAAATCAATGCAACGCGGTCTTATTGGTTCTGATTTGGCAAATTCTGTAGCTGGTTCTTAACAACCACACTCGACTCAACTAATAAGTCCGGCTTAATTAAAGACATTCCCCCTCTCTTCTTGAAGATTTCCTTTATAACCATCGGCCCGATGAAGCGCCTTTACTGCACTGCCTGTAACCTCAATCCACACACGGTGTAATTTATCTTTTTGGTTCTTATTCACAACTGCCAATCATAAAATGTATTTACAATATATTTTATGCGTGAATAATAGGTATATATAAAATACATTTTATTTGGGATATAAATTAATGAGTATTTTTGATTCTGAAACGTTTGTAATAATTTGTGTAACAGCAATGATCTTATTTAAATTTTGGTCTGTTTGGACAGTCTCTAAAGACTCAAAAGCATCACGTGAGGGCAAACTAATTTTTCTTGGGTTAATTAGCGGTGTAAGTGTATTTGGAATCATGGCCAAGCTTTATATCAGTATGGCCATGGGGCTTTCATAGTAATAAGGAAGTACTAATCAGCGAGTTCTAGTTTAACCGCTGAAATCAGAACACCATTATTATCTGCATAAACGTAATGACCTGGCTTGAAAGTAACCCCTCCAAAAGTAACATCTACATTTAAGTCACCTAAACCACGTTTATCCGTTTTCATTGGGTGTGAGCCTAGCGCTTGCACACCCAAGTCCAATCCGCTAATAGCATTCACATCACGGATGCAGCCATAAATGATAATGCCTTCCCATCCATTTTTTTCTGCTTTCTCAGCAAGCATATCGCCTAACATCGCACGGCGCATAGAACCACCGCCATCAACCACGAGAACCTTACCTTCACCAGGTAAAGCAACCTGTTCACGGACCAACGAATTATCCTCAAATGCTTTTAGGGTGACAATTTCACCACCAAAAGTTTCACGGCCACCGAAATTGCCGAACATCGGCTCAACAACTTGAACCTGCTCAGGGAACTGGTCACACAACTCTGGTAATAAATCTTCCACACGCTTCTCCTTTAACAATTTTCATGATCCAGCTAACAATGGGTCTATTTTAAGCTGCTATGCACTATTTACACTACTACTATGATAAATAGAGTGATTTTATGATATTAAAAACAAAATAGACTATTTTTCACGACCAGCAACGTAAAACTTGTTCCATTCGCCTACTATTTTCTAAAGTTCTACTAGAGTGAGTCGATATAAATAGCTATAACCGACTAATAACCGGAGGCCCAACATGATTGGCACTCTGTACTCACATTCTTCATTTACACAACAAAGCTCACAAACAAGCTTTCAACACGCCACTTCTAACGGAAAAACTTCGGAAGCGGCTAGTCAAGATACCGTTTTAAACCGGCTGGCTAGCAATATACCGGGAATGAGTGGTGACGATCTTAAAAGCATGAGTACGGATGACTTCTCTCCGGAAAAAGTAGCCAGCCGTATTGGTGATTTTGTCGCACAGGGCTTGGAAGCAGCACGCCGTAACGGTCGATCAGAAGAAGATATACAAAAGATGTATAACGCTGCCGTAGACGGCGTTAAAAAAGGTTTTTCTGAAGCACGTGAAATTCTCGATGGTTTAGGCGCACTGAGTGACTCTGTCACTGCAAATATTGATCTCACTGAAGATAAAACACTGGATGCGCTTAGTGCGATAGAACCAGGACAAAAAACACCTGAAGATGCACAAGTATCTCGCTTGATAGCTGCTGAGCGCTATCAGGAAGCAGAAACATTATCATTGAAGGTAAAAACCCAAGATGGTGATGAAGTCACCATCAACTTCGCCAAAAATAGCCAATACGAAAGCTCCTTTGGGATTGAAAAAGATCAGCAGGGAAATACGCAGTCACTTTTCAATATTAGTCGTAGCGAGAGTAGCGCGTATCAGTTCTCTGTTGAAGGCGATCTCGATAACGATGAGATTGATGCCCTACAAGACTTAATAAAAGATGTGAACGAAATTTCTAATGAGTTTTTTGATGGTGACGTACAAAAAGCCTTTGATATGGCTAGCGAATTTCGTATGGATAAAACAGAACTCGCTTCTATGAACCTTCGTTTAACACAATCAGAACAACACACTGCTGTTGCCAAGTATTCTGAAGTGGAAAATCTCGATAGCCCTGGTATGAACCCAGGAAAACGCCTAGGACATATGATGCAAAACATGCACGGCGCAGCTGAAAGACCAGGACTAGGCTTTATGCAGGACGCATCGAGCTTTAGTCGTGAGATGCTCTCAACTCTAGTGACGCAAGACATTAGATATAAAGACTCAGACGAGCCAGAAAAAGCAAGATATGACGCCAACCTAGATAGTATGAACAACCTGCTTGCTAGCCAACAAACAGCAGCAGTACAAGATGATTAGCCCACATTGTCATCACTGAAAGATACCTATCCATCTTTCAATTTTCGGGGCCCTTTTAAGGGCCCTTTTTTTATGTACGAACGTCTTCGCCTACAGTATCAACTAGTATAGAGAGTGCTCAGCTAGCGATTTGCGCGCACCAAATCTAGTAAAGCCTGTGCTGGATGGGGAATGTGCTGATCATCCATACGCTTTACCTGACTACGGCATGAGTATCCACTAGCAACCAACTTCCCTTGATTTTCATCTGCATTAACCACATCGCGCCAGCTCAAATCATAAATTGTTTTAGAGGTTTCTAAATTTTCAGCTTCATGACCATAGGTCCCTGACATACCACAACAACCGACAGTCTGAACTTCTAAAGTTTGGCCAAGAGCGGCATAAATCTGCTGCCACAGCTTGATAGAAGCCGCTGCTGAGGTTTTTTCAGTACAATGAGCCATCAGCTTATAAGAGTGGGCTGGTAACTTAGATGCTTTCGTTACGATGACCTCTTGCTGTGTCGCTAACCACTCTTGGATTAAGTTTACCGTTGGCAAGCGATCAGCAACTTGTGCGTACTCCTGCCTATAAGTAAGGGTCATTGAAGGATCAATTCCAATCAAAGGCACACCGGTCTGCCCCAGTGCACGTAGCATTGATGCGTTCTTGTTTGCCGCCTTTTCAAAGGCTTGCATAAAGCCATGAACATGCAATGGCTTACCATTGGGCATAAACGGCGCAACCATCACAGTGAAGCCGAGTTCATTGAGCAGGTCGATTATGTCCAACACCAACTGCGTCTCGAAAAAGCTAGTGAAAGCATCCTGCACAATAATGACTGACTTTTCTCGCTGCTCAGTTGCCATACCACTAATTGTCTCAACGCTGGCAAACTCTACACCTTTTTCCTTGAGACCTTTCACCAATGTGTGCTTACAAATAGCAGGACTATCGACCATGCCCACGTATTGCTTGAACACGCGCTTCATTACTTTATTTTGCATGACCCAATTGTAAGGAGCAGGAAACTTAGATAATGCGGGCACCATAAACTCAAGGCTACCTATCATATAATCTTTAGCCGGACGCAAATAACGGCTGTAGTAAACTTCTAAAAAACGCGCTCTAAAGTCAGGAACATTCACCTTAATGGGGCACTGACCAACGCAGGACTTACACGCCAAACAACCCATCATTGCTTCGTGGACTTCATGTGAATAGTCGTACTCACCCTTTTGTTTTTTAAGCGTATTTCTAATCTTATTAGGCAAGGTTTTTATAAAGTTACTGGCTTTGATACGACTACTTTCTTCGGTTAAATCGATACCCTGTGAAGACATAAGACGTAACCACTCTCTAATGAGTGATGACCGCCCTTTAGGTGAATGTATACGTTCGCGAGTGCCTTTCCATGACGGGCACATCGCATCCTTAGGATCGTAGTTGTAACACGCACCATTACCATTACAGAAAATCGCTGAATTGTATGTATCACGTGTTTTAGCAAAGATTTGACGATCCAATTGGCCACGCGTCTGCACAGCATCAATTTTTAGAAGTTCAGCATCGCCAATAACAGGGGTAGCAATTTTCCCTGGGTTCAGCTGGTTATGCGGATCAAACACACCTTTGATTCGCTGCAGTTCAACATACAGCTCACCAAAAAATGCAGGTGAGTATTCAGAACGCACCCCTTTTCCATGTTCTCCCCATAATAAACCATGATATTTTTGAGTAAGTGCAACCACTTGATCAGTGATTTCTCTAATCATTGATTCCTGCGCTTCATCTTTCATATCAATAGCTGGGCGTACATGTAATACACCCGCATCAACATGCCCAAACATGCCATAAGCCAAGCCATGGCTGTCCAGTACTGCACGAAACTCCATAATAAAGTCAGCTAGGTTCTCAGGAGGAACAGCGGTATCTTCTACAAAAGGAATGGGGCGCTCTTGCCCTTGTGCATTCCCCAACAACCCAACAGCTTTCTTACGCATCCCCCAGACTTTGTTAATCTCAGCGCCACCGTACACAACACTAAAACCAAAGCTTTTACCTGCCTTTCCTGCAACTTTCTCTAAATGCTGGGTCAGCTTATTAACACGTGCTTGTAGAGCAGACTCATCATCTGCGGTGTACTCAACAAGATTTATTCCGAGCGTATCCGGATCGCCCTCTTTTTCTGGAAAATAGTCTTTAACGGTATCCCAAACAATATCACCCATCGCAAGATTAAGTACTTTAGAATCAATCGTCTCTATCGACGTGGGGCCCCAACCCATTAACGCTTTAGCATCGCGCAACGAACTTTCAAAACTATCGTATTTAACATTCACTAGAGCAGCAAACTTTGGAATAGGCAAAACATTGAGCTTAGCTTCAGCAATAAATGCAAGCGAGCCTTCCCCGCCACACAATACTGAGTTGAGGTTAAAACGCCCTGACTCATCACGTATGTGTGCAAGGTCATAACCTGTAAGGCAGCGATTTAATTTGGGGAATTTGGCATCTATTAGCTGTTTTTTAGTGTTATGGATATCATCCACCAACCGATGAATCTCACCAACTCTATCTTCACGAAGCTTTAGCTTTTCGAGCTCATCTTCTTCAAGTGGCGCCGACGTCCAAACAGTACCATCGAGCAATACGCTTTTTAACTCTAAAACATGATCACGCGTTTTGCCGTAGAGGCAGCTACCCTGGCCACTCGCATCGGTATTAATCATACCGCCAACGGTTGCGCGATTACTGGTTGATAGTTCAGGTGCAAAAAATAACCCATAAGGTTTGAGTGCAGCATTTAGCTGATCTTTAACCACACCACCCTGCACACGTACCCAACGCTCTTGCTCGTTAATTTCTAAAATACCGTTCATATGTTTAGAAACATCAACAATCAAGCCATCGGTCAGTGACTGACCATTTGTACCCGTACCGCCACCGCGAGGTGTTAGCGTTACTTGGGAGAATGCAGCTTGTGCACTAAGTTCAGCAATAAGCACCAAGTCGTCTAGGGTTTTAGGGTACAACACACCCTGAGGCAACAACTGGTAAATGCTGTTATCCGTCGACAATGCAATACGGTTGGCATAATCCTGATTAAGCTCCCCCGCAAAACCTTTTGCCTGCAAGGCCTCTATAAAAGATACATAGTGAGCTTGTGTTGTCTCTACAGTAGAAATGCGTGGGATCATGTTCTAATCATCTAATTTGTTATTAAGTGCGCTATGATGCAGAATCATGATTAATCATTCAAACGATAAAATTTAATCAATTAATCGATAATTATGAATAATATATCTTACCGGCACCTTAATGCCTTCATAGAGGTGTCACGGCACGGCAGTTTCACACATGCAGCAGAACATCTACATGTAACTCAATCAACACTCACCGCGACCATCAAGCAGCTTGAAGCACAAGTTGCGCTACAGTTATTTGATCGCACCACACGACGCGTTAACTTAACCCGCGATGGTGAACGATTTTACCCGGTTGCTGAACGTCTTATTTCTGATTTTGATACAGCGATTAATGACTTAAGAGCCAGTGCACAGCAACAGCGAGGAAAAATTGGTATTGCGGCGTCTCCCTCTGTACTCAATAGTCTTCTGCCGCCGGTTATAAAAGCGTATAGGCAAGCATTCCCAAACATTGGCATATCCTTGAAAGAAGAAGGCGCCAGCGGTATTGAAGAGAGTGTAATTAACAATATTGTAGATTTTGGTATTGGCGGGAATAGATCTGCGCATCCTGAGCTACTCTACCAGCCCATCCTACAAGACCGTTACGGTGTGGTCATGACTCATGATGATCCACTCACCATGACGGGTACATTAAGCTGGAACGACCTTAAACAACGCTCACTTAGCATGCTCTCTGTTGAAAACGGTATTCGTATTCAACTTGAAAAATGCATAAGTGAAAAACGAATCCCATTAATATTAGAAAGCTCTCTGATTGAAGCCTCTACACCTGCCACTCTTGCATCACTCATCCAAAGTGGTATCGGCATTAGTATTCTTCCAGCACTAGCGGCTAGCACACCAGCTTTTCATTCACTAAAATTTAAACCTTTAAACGAGCCAGTATTACGCAGAGAGTTATGTTTGATTACACGAAAGGGACGCTCAATCGGACCTGCAGGAGAGGAGTTACTAAAGAGAGCCATCCAATACTTTCAGGAAGTCCCCTTACCAGCCTATGTTGAAGCACTAAACATTTCTGTTAAAAAATAAGCTCAAAAAAGCTTACATAACCAACCTGAAGGGTGACACATATAGTAACGACACACCTTCAAGCATGACTATTATCTAATTAGACTTTTGTTATTCCATCCTTGGCAATAGAGATCAACCCCTTTTTCATCAGGGTGCCAATAGCCATTTTATAAGCTTTTTTGCTAATGCCGTATGCTTGATAAATATCTTCAGGCTGGCTTTTATCACCTAGCGGACTATACCCATCGTTATTATCTAGGTTATCTAGTATGCGCTGCGATAACTCATCTACTTTGGCGTAGCCTGGCTTATCTAACATGACATCGACTTTACCCTCAGCCAATACACGTTTGATATACCCGGTTAATGTTTGACCAAGTCTGACTGTACGAAACAAGTCTTTTTGATGAAGAACAGCGCCATAACTATTATCGACAATAACGCTAAAGCCCAAATCATTATGACGAAAAGCAAATAAGCTCACTTTATCGCCTACGGTTAATCCCTGTGGGTCTTTATCCAGAAATTTTTCTAACTTAGCAGAGGCCGCCAAACGATCACTGTTATCGAGATAGATTCTCACCATAACACGCTGGCCCACTTCAAGTGCACGCTGCTGCTCACCATAGGGTAATAGCAAGTCTTTAGGCATACCCCAATCGAGAAATGCGCCAATACGATTCACTTCCACAACTTTTAACGATGCAAACTCGCCCACTTGCGCTATCGGTGGGTTGATACCCGCTACGACAAAGTCATCAGTATCAAGATAGATAAACACTTCTAATTGGTCACCGAGTTTGCAACCCTGCGGAACTTCTTTTTTGGGCAGTAAAATGCCACCAAATTCACCACCATCTAGATAAACACCGAAATCCGCTTCGCGCATAACAGTGAGAGTATTCATTCGGCCTATATCAACCACGGTGTTTATCCTGTTCTAAGTCTTTAGAAGAAATGAGATTATAAAAAAAGCGATACTAGCAGAAACACCCTCTTCACCCAATCAGTTTACAATACTAATGTCATATCCATTCAACGTCTGTGGTGAGGATATAACCTACACCATAAACCGTTTTAATTAATGTAGGCTGCTTTGGATTACTCTCAATTTTTTTACGTACTCGTGACATGCGTACATCAATACTTCTGTCAAATGGAGAGACTCGCTCACCGAGTAACTGATCACGTGATAATATTTTTTTAGGTGAATGCAGTAATAACATCAGTAACTCATGCTCTGCAGAACTGAGCTCGGAGCCTTGTCCTATCTCTTCAGTCGCACCTTCCTTTACATTGCATGACAACACACCGGATAAAGTAAGTGTTGAGGGGTCATAACGCCACCCAGCAAACCGCGCTATTTTAGAGGCTGGGGTTTCTTGTTCATGATGGTTTTTCTTAAAGCGGCGAAACAAGCTATTGACGCGAGCCACGAGCTCTCGAGGTATAAACGGTTTAACAATATAATCATCTGCACCCAGCTCAAGGCCTAAAATTCTATCAGTTACGCCGTCTCGTCCAGAAAGAATCATTACCCCCATATTAGCTTGCTCACAAAGTGATTTAACTAACTCTATACCATCAATGTCAGGCAACCCCAAATCAACAATACACAGATCTGGGGATTTAACCTGTAGCGCTTGCTTTACTTGAGCGCCGGTTAGAAATGTTTCGACATCAAAATTATAAGCGCTTAGCTCTCGACTGACGATGTCACAAATATCGCGTTCATCATCAATCATGTAAATTAGCTTTCGACTAGTCATTGCTAAAGATCTCCTTAATCGACGTCATGATTAACTTCAAAAGATTCTTTTAAATCATTGATATCAAATGGTTTTTGTATAATTCTATAAGAGCTTTTTCCTTCTCGGCCACTATTTTCGTCAAAAGCGTAACCTGTCATCAATACAACTCTACTACTGGGATGCATGGCATGAAAATTATCGGCAAGATCAAAACCATTCGCTTCGCCGTTCAAACGTATATCTGAAACCAATGCAAAAACACCATCCAACACGCGCATCAACTCCAGAGCCTCTTCTGCTGTAGAAGATTCAATAACATTAAAACCCATCTTAACCAGCAACTCACGAACCACTTGTCGCACATCATCATCATCTTCAACCAGTAACACTAACTTACCTTCCCACTCCTTGCTTTGTGATACCTGTAATTCTGTAGAATCTTGTAACGCTTCAGCAAGCACTGATGGTAATAACAACGTGATTTCAGCCCCACTACCCTGGACACTATTCACTCCTATGTAACCATTAGATTGTTTAACAAAACCATACACCATACTGAGCCCGAGCCCTGCACCAGTGCCACCAGAACTGGTAGTAAAAAAAGGCTCAAACGCCATTTTGATAGCGTCATCACTAAAGCCATGCCCCGTATCAGAAACGCATATTTGAATGTACTGCCCTGGCACTACGCTTTCATCAAGTATCATACCTTCTTCAACAATACTGAGCTCTGATACAACAAAGTGAACCGCACCACCGCGAGGCATGGCTTGTTTTGCATTCAACACCAAATTAACAAGAGCATCTTCAAGACGCCCCGGATCGACAAAGGGTAAATGTTTAGTTACTTCAGGTATGAAAACCAACTCAATATTACTCGGTAACGAACCTCTAAGTAGCTCAATGCTTTCATGTAGTAAAAGGTTAATATCACAAGGAAGTGGAGCCAGTGGTTGCCTACGAGAAAATGCCAGTAAACGATTAGTAATATCCGCCCCCCTTTTTGCCGCTCGAATTGAGGGCTTAAGGTAACGTTGCAACTCAATATCAACTTGATAATGCTCTGCAGCTGACACTAAGTTTCCTAAAATAATTGATAGTAAATTATTGAAGTCATGCGCCAAGCCACCGGCTAAGTGCCCTACCGCACTCATTCGCTGCGCTTCTAATAATTTCTTCTCTACCTCTTTTTCTGGTGTAACATCCAACACTACCAATAACACGCCAACTACCTGCCCTGCCTCATCATAGCAAGGGGTAGTTAGGCGCTTAATGACCACCTCGCGGTCATGCAACCAATTACTGTACTCCTGGCCAAACCCATTTCCAGATAAGGCCGCTTTTAATTGAACAAGCGTAGCCTGGTACTGCTTTTGGCTCACCGCCTCTAAAGCTTTGCCTGTAATCTCACTTTTAACTTTACTTAGCGCATCAGCATAACGCTGATTTACAAACTGAAAGGTTAACGTCATATCAAAATATGCAACTTCTGCCGGCAACAAATCCAATATAACTCGTTGGCGTTCTTCTATTTGCTCTAAAGCTAAGGTACGGCTTGCCACCTTTTCATCAAGATTTTGAATATTATCGCGTACTCTTTCGACCATCTCGTCGAATGTCTTAGCAAGAATCCCTAATTCATCATCACGCCTAAAGCCTACCGTCGCTGTAAGCTCACCTTTAGAAACACGAAGCGCCGTATCTGCTAACTGCTTGATAGGATTAGTAACCCAGTAAATAAAGAAAAAAGCCATCGCAATAGCGACCAATAACGACAGTAGCGCAATCATTAAAATCCGCTCACTCAATTGCTCAGAACTGCTTTTAAGCTCATCGACGTACACAGAGGAACAGATATACCAATCAAAACCTTTAACATGGCGTACCAGAGATAGCTTCTCATAAATGTAATTGCCAGGGTCTTCTGGCTTATCCCATTTGTAATAAAGCTCATTACCCGTATCAGCGACGTTAATTAAGTCGTTAGCTATCGATTTCTTTGTTACCGGGTTTAGCAAGTTCTGAATATTGGTGCCATCAATATTAGGATTAGGATGGATCAACATCTTGGTTCTAGCATCAAAAATAAATAAGTAGCCTGTTTTAGCTACACGCAACTGCTTAAAACTCTCTCTGAGATCTTCAAGGGCTCGATTACGCTTTGCTTCTAATTCAGCCTTCACATCCTCTAGATAGATACCAGACCCCAAGACAAACCCCCACTCGGGAAAATCCTTTACATAAGAAAGTTTATCTAACTGCTTGTTGCCGGATAAGCGGTTCCATTTGTATTGGGAGTACCCCTCACCTTGGCGAGTGGCTACATTGATAATCTCTGGTAAAACAACCACACCATCATCACTCTTTAGTGTTGATACATCTTTACCGTGAAACCTGTCATCAGGATGTGACAAAAATCGGTAGTCGTAACTGGATACCCAGATATAATCACCATCAATACTCTGAAAATGACGAAGCATTTCAAAAATAGTATTTCTGGCTTCTTCAATATCAACATCACCTTTTTTTACTTGCTGGTAGACCTGATCAATATAAGATTCGGCCATCGAAACAACAATTTTCAACCGTTGTTTGTGCGACTCAAGTACTTGCTTTTGATAGCTTTCAGTATCTGCGTACATCCTATCAGCCATAGTAAAAACATTTTCCAATGCAATACGGCTAGAGTTACGTTCAATTTCGTAGACCTTGCTTTTAATAAAAGGAACGGAATAAAAATAAACAGCACTGAAAATCACTAACATCAATATCAGTACAACTGGAAAGAAACGCTGAACTAACCGAGAAGGAAACAACATTTAAAAAAACCTACTACAGACTCATATATCAAGAGTTTATAGCAAAAAACACGTAATCCATCGTGTTGTTACAATTCGTAAGATTTCAGACAAACTTCTGCAAGTTTTTTACGCTCTACTGTGAATATAGACCATTAACTTTGGTCAACAATCACAAGAGAACAACTCATGAAAATTATCATCGTTGTTAAGCGTCCAGAATTTACCAACTCTCATGATGCTTCATTACAAGCAGCCTTAACGGAGGCGTTCTCCGCAAAAACAGATTCATCAAACTCTATTATTGCCGTATCTATCGGCCCTTCAGACAGTACCGCACAGTTAGAAACAGCTATTGAGCTAGGTGCAAACAAAGGTATTCATGTTGTCACACCCGATAGCCTGAGTGCTTACACCGTCGCTGAACACTTAATAGGTATCGTAAAACGCGAAAAGCCAGAGCTGTTAATTATTAGTGAGCAGCTTTCCAGCGAAGAATGCCCAACAGGGCGAGTACTATCTTCAATGATAAATGAGTCTTTAACGATTAAATGCTCAAGGTTAGATAGAAACCAATACCGCCTACTGGTCATTCGCGAGATGTTAAGCGGTGCTCATACCGTGTTGTTGCCTATATTAGCTGATATCAGTAACAAAAAACCTTGGCATGCCTTACAACAATACCAAGAGTTCCTTCCATTTCAGAGCGCGCTTCAGCCTGCCTAGCAGCCAAGGTTAAGCCAAACTCTACTTTTAACTAAACTCATAGCCACAAAAAAGCCCTCATAAAGAGGGCTTTTTGTTTTGCAAAGTATTTAATGTAGATCCTGATACTTTTTCTTGATTTCTATAAGTTGCGGCTGGATATCAAGAGGGGCGTAGTTCATCGCTTGTTCAAATAAATCTTTATTTGACTCTGATAAACGGTCTTCCTCAGACATTTCTTTCAGCTTACGCATGGCTTCTAAAAACTTGGGATGTAATGAGTCATTATCGAACATAGCATCGCCCTCCACTGTTCGGCTTCGAAAACCGTGTATTAATATTGAAATCCGAATTTTGCCATATAAGGCCATTAATTACATAAGAAACTATCGTTACTTGAAGTTATTTAGTTTTATTGTAGTTTTCTTTAGCTTTTTTGTAAGTCTTTTTTATATCAGCTGCTCGCTTAGCAGGAGTGGATGAAGATTTATCCTTCTGATTAAGACGTGCTGGTACAGAGCTATCACTTGGTGAGTCACCATCATCTTTAACTTTTAGACGTTTAGTTTTCTTGTTATTTTTTTTGTCACTTTTATCCGCCGAAAGTTCCGAATTATCACTTTTCTCTGTGCTAGAACTTTCTACTGAATCAGACTGCCCAACTAATACACCCTCTTCACTATTCACTTCAGGTTTAGGAATCTTTCGCCACGGTGTAGCTACATTAACATAGGTTTTCTTCTCTACTTTAACACCCGGTGGCGCCTTATCACTGTAATGAATTTTACCATTTTCGTCAGTCCAACGGTAAATTTCAGCACTCGCAAGTAATGGCATTAAACAGATTAGCAACGCCCCTATTTGTAACCGAAAAGTAAACACAGCCTTCTCCATCTATTCAACTTACGAGTTATTTTCTCTTTATAGCAATAGATTGATTTAAGCATAAGACAGTCTAAACTGTTAATTCTTAATAAAACAAGCAGCTTGTTGCTGAGTTTCAACAAAATAAAAACCTGACTATTTTATAGTACTACTTGCAACGCAAACCTTGATATACAACAGACTCGCCATACGCCAGTACCAATGCATCCTTCTTCATCTTTACAAGCCCCTTCACCACCAAAGCGTATGAGCAATCGATTTGACGCTGAATTTCTCCTTCGGGAACAGCTCCATCAACAAACACGGTATTCCAATGCCGTTTATGCATGTGATAACCCGGTATGACATCGTCAAAAATATCTCTAAGCTCAATAGCATCTTGAGGGTCGCTTTTTAGATTAATACTTAACCGTCCTTGATAGCTGGACACCAAGGCAAACATTTTGTCTTTTACTTTAAAAACATCTACATCAGGACCAAAAGGGAAATCTTCAGTGGCTTCTGGTTTTTCACGTAAGTAGGTGATTAATTCCTGCTTATCCATAACAGATCCTCTATTGTTACTAACCGTTTCAACATAAAAAGCTACAAACATCAAAGCAATAACCTTATCAAGTATTTATAGCATTACTACGTTTGTATTTTAGTAAATCAATCAGGCATAATACGCCCCACAAAAATGAGGGTTTATTGAATGACTATTGAAAAAGAACTAATGCAGCGTAGCAACTCAGCATGCGAGCTTTGCTCATCAACTGACAATCTTTCTGTTTTCGAAGTCAGCCCTTCTAATGGTTCTTCAGAGCAAGCCATCTTAACTTGTGAAGCGTGTAATAGTCAGATCAATAAACCAGAT
The DNA here is from genome assembly GCF_000422765.1 of Neptunomonas japonica DSM 18939. GTDB lineage: Bacteria > Pseudomonadota > Gammaproteobacteria > Pseudomonadales > Balneatricaceae > Neptunomonas > Neptunomonas japonica. The sequence continues at coordinate 20,731 of NZ_KE383915.1, forward strand.
TCAATTAATGTAAACCATTGGCGCTGCTTGAACGATAGTATGTGGAGCCAAGTACCTGCTGTTCAAGTCATGGCTTGGCGCCAGCTTAAACAACTTTCGTCAATGGGTGAAATGTGGGCTCAAGATCTTTTAGATATGCTCTACCTCGATGAAGAAACCCTTACATGGGCTCAAACAAGCGATGCTGACGATGACATATACCCACCGGCAAAAGACAGCAACGGTGCCACGTTAAATGCCGGCGATAATGTTACTCTCATTAAAGATTTAGATGTAAAAGGCGCAGGCTTTACTGCTAAACGCGGTACAGTAGTGCGTGGTATTTCCCTCACATCTAATCCAGATCAAATTGAAGGCCGCGTCAATGGCACGCGAATCGTTCTTCTGACAAAATTCCTTAAAAAGCAAAACTAACAAATAACATTACGCATACATCAGCACTGATTCCTTATCTTCTATAGACAGTGCTGGTTTTATTGATCCGACCACACGGCAAGCTCATTTCCATTAGGATCAGCGAAATGAAACCTACGTCCTCCAGGGAATTCAAATATAGGTTTAATGATTTCACCACCTGCAACTTCGACTTTATCTAATGTAACTTCTAAATTGCTACTGTAGAAAACAATCAATGCTGCACCTTTATTACTGGATGAGCACAATTCAGATTTGAAAAAACCACCTTCTAATCCCGCATTAGAAAAAGCCACGTATTCTGGACCATAGTCGGTGAATGTCCACTCGAAAGCTTGCGAATAAAAACGCTTCACTTCTTCAAGGTTTTTAGCAGGAAACTCAACATAATTTAATTTTTCATGCTCACTCATAAGTTCTCCAAAATAAATTTCTAATCATTTTTTAGCATTCCTTCAACAACCATCTATACTAAAAGCTTCCTATGTCAATAGGAAAAATTCCTAAAATAAGAATATCAAACATTCTATGCGAGAATTCTATGTTTCTAAAAAATTTCAGCATTCGCAACCAATTAATCTTTATCTCAGCACTCCCGATGCTGGCCATCATTATCATCATTAACGGGTCTCTAAACGCTCTTAAAGAAGCGGATGTTGGCGTGGGTAGAATCTATGACGATCGAATAGTCCCGCTAAAGGATCTAAAAATTATAGCCGATAACTATGCCATCTATGTGATCGACGCTGTCAATAAAGCCAATGCAGGCACAATGCCAGCCCCCGAAGCCTTATTGGGCATCAGAAATGCTAGGGAGGAAATAAAAGAAACATGGGCGAAGTTTATGGCAACAACACTGACTACAAAAGAAGCCCGTTTAGCCAATGAAGCCAACGTTCTCTTTATCGTCGCCAATAGTGCGCTTGACCCACTGGAGCAAGCATTGCAAAAGTTAAACGGAAGCAACCCCAATCAACTCGATAAGTATGACGGCCCTCTCTATGAAGCAATCGACCCAATCAGTGATAAAATATCCGAATTAATTGATTTACAATTAAGAGTTGCCGGAGAAGAGCGTGCACAAATTAATGAGGCTTACCAAAATCAGGTTTTCTTGATGATAGCTGAAGGGACAGCAATTCTTCTTATCCTAATAATAGTCGGATACTTAATTTACAAATCTATTAACAAACCTTTAACAGCACTCAATCAGGCAATGAGCAAAGTCGCCACAGAATCAGACCTGACACTCGTATTAGCCAGCGATGGTAAGAACGAACTCGCTGTGATGTCAGAAAACTTCAATACTATGCTTAATCAGCAGCGCTCACTCATAAGCGAAATAAGCAACGCGACTAGCCAACTTGCTGTCGCCTCTGAACAAATGACCTCTGTTAGCAACACCGCAAACCAAAGCATAGACAGCCAACGCCTAGAAATAGAGCAAGTAGCAAGTGCTATGAATGAAATGGTATCCAGCTCTCAAGAGATAGCAGGTAATGCAGAACAAGCTGATCACAGAGCACAAGAAACTCGCGAACAAGCTGATATAGGCAACAATGTTGTTGGTATTGCTGTGGCAGCAACTAACGCCTTAGTAAACAATGTTGCTGATATATCAGAACGTATCAAAGTACTTGGCGTTGATAGCGATAACATTGGCTCTATCGTTGATGTTATTAATGATATTGCCGACCAAACTAACTTACTCGCTCTCAATGCCGCTATTGAAGCAGCTCGTGCTGGGGATCAGGGCAGAGGCTTTGCTGTTGTTGCCGATGAAGTGAGAACTCTCGCACAACGCACACAAACGTCAACGACTGAAATAAGAGAAACTATCGAGCGGCTGCAGAACGGCACCCGTACAGCAGTGTCTGCTATGACTAAAAGCCAGGAAGAAGCAGCAGAGGCCGGCAATAAAGCAACCGAGGTGAATAAAGCATTCGAAGAAATCACACTCTCCGTTACTGCTATCAACGAAATGAATACTCATATAGCTTCTGCTAGCGAGGAGCAAACCAGCGTATGTGAAGAGATAAACCGATCACTCGTCTCAATACATGATTCATCTCAAGTATCTTCTGATGGAGCTTCTCAAATATCAACAGCCAGTTTAGAGCTAGCATCTCTAGCGTCTGAGCTAAGCCGACAGGTTGCAAAGTTTAAAACGTAAAGAAGCCCCCTTCTACCAATAAGAGCTTTTCTCCCTCAGTAAAGCTCTTATTATTTATTACACCCTTCCTATTAACAGTTTCAATCATATATCCCTTACTAACAACAAGGTTTTAACGATCAAAAACAACGTTTGCCCTCTTTAAACCTTGCTATTTCACACAAGAGTCACATGTCTCTATTCAGTAACAAAATATTAAATTTTTAGAGATATTAAAATTCGGATTCAATAAAGCAGGTAATTAATAGTGATATTTTAGATTTTCACTAAAATTATTGATGCTACATAACGAAAAAGAAGAATTTTATTGAAAGTGTCAGTTTTATTTACATATATTGAGTTTAATATCAATAAAAACAATAGCTTGAAGTCTCCCATTTGAGACACTAGTTAGAATATTAAGTATTGATTAAGTCTCAGCACTTCTATAGGAATAATAAAATCTCTATATCTTCACAAGTGATCATTAAACAAACAATAGCGTCGCATTTTTTTACATTAAATAATTAACAAACCCAAAAATGAACTGAATGTTAATAAGCAATTACGATGCCCATTAATCAGAAGTGATTTAATTGTTTTACTTATGCTTTAAACATTAACAAATCATTAATACCACTTAAAATGTATCAAAAATGAGTCAGTAATCCTAGAAACAATGAAACTCAGATAAATAATTAAATTTATTTTCCTAAATTGTAACTTTTGGCCCACATGTTGCTTTAAGGGAGATAGCTTTCACAAAAAATGTAGTTGGAAGCGATTTTTTATAATTAATGGAGATATTAAATGTCAGCTTTCACTAAAATTGCAGCAGCAGCTGTTCTAACTTTTGCAGCTACCACCGCTTCTGCAGCCTTGATCGAAGTTCAAAGCCAGTCTCAGACTCACGCTTCAGACTTCACAACTTGGACTGATAACTTCACTTTTAACCTATTTGATTCTGCCCTAGAAGGCGGCGCTGCTCTTCAAAGAGTAGAATTGACACTAAACGGTGAGTCAATCTCTAACCTAACTTTTAATGCAGTGACTGACTCTTTCGTAAACGGAAATGCAGGCTCTTCAATTTTTGCTACAGTTAGCATCGGTGGCGGAAGCTTGAACATCAATGTTTCTCCTGCAGACACTTTCGGTGGCGCTGCTCCTGGTGAGTTCGTACCAGCTGGCGTTAGCACTGGCATTGGTCCATTGACAGGCTCTGACGCTGATAGCGTTGCAACTACTGCTGCTGGCGACCTTACTTCTTTCACAGGTCCTGGTACTTTTGATGTAGCTCTTCTAGGTCTAGGTTCATTGAACCTAACGGCTCTTGGCGGCAACGTTGATACTATTCAACAAACTCAGTCTTCAGCTACTTTTGGTGTTTCTTACTTCATCAATGAACCTGCTCCAAGCACTGTACCTGTTCCTGGCACTCTTGCTCTACTAGGTCTTGGCCTACTAGCTATGCGTGCTCGCAAAAGCGCATAAGCCCTTTTAAGCACTAAAGAAAGCCTCATCTGAAAAGATGGGGCTTTTTTGTTTGTTTAAATATCGTTATATCTTATCTAGATCATAAAAAAAGGCGCCCTAAGGCACCTTCTTTAATAACGCAAAAAACCTACCTATAATATAACTCTACACTAGCCCTCTCTCTTTCAAGATCTCTTCAATCTCTGGCAAGATAGTCTCATCATCAATTGTTGAAGGCATTTTATAGGTTTCATTAGCCGCAATTTTACGCAATATTGCACGTAATATTTTTCCTGAACGAGTTTTTGGCAAGCGCTCAACAACAACGGCTTTTCTAAAACACGCCAGGGCACCCACTTCTCCACGTACACGTTCGACTAACTCTTTTTCAAGCTGTGCCTCATCTATATCCTCGCCCGCTTTCAAAACAATAAGGCCAACCGGCACTTGTCCTTTAAGCGAATCATTAGCACCTATGACGGCACACTCAGCAACGGCAGGATGAGCTGAAACAACCTCTTCCATTTCACCTGTCGATAAGCGGTGTCCAGAGACGTTTATAACATCGTCAGTACGGCCCGTGATGTAAATATAGCCGTCGTCATCTTTAAAGCCGCCATCACCTGTATGATAATAACCAGGGAAGGCTTCTAGGTAGGAGTCGATATAACGCTGAGGCTGATTCCAGATACTCCAAGCAACACCTGGAGGGAGCGGTAATTTAACACAGATGTTACCTGTCTCATTCGCCTCCATCTCGCCACCATCACCATCCAGCACACGAATGTCATATCCAGGAATAGGCTTATTAGTCGAACCAAGGCGCGCCTCAGATGGATTAACCCACCCCATCATCGGGGATGTCATTGGCCAACCCGTTTCTGTTTGCCACCAGTGATCAATAACCGGAACCTGTAATAACTCGTTAAGCCAATGGAAAGTTGAAGAATCCAGCTTCTCTCCTGCAACGAACACCCAGCGAAGGCTGCTTAGATCATAATCTTTTGAAAGCACTCCTGTTGGATCTTCTTTACGAATAGCACGATACGCCGTAGGTGCACAAAACATCGAGTTAACTTTGTACTCTTCAATAACACGCCAAAAAGCACCTGCATCGGGTGAGCGAATCGGCTTACCTTCATAAAAAATAGCTGAACCGCCGCCCATCAATGGGCCATAAACAATAAAAGAGTGCCCAACAACCCAACCGATATCGGAGGCTCCCCACCAAACATCGCCAGCTTTCATTCCATAGACATTATTAAAGGCATAACGTAGTGCAACGGCGTGACCACCGTTATCTCTAACGATACCTTTTGGCTGGCCCGTCGTACCCGATGTGTATAACACGTAAAGCGGGTCAGACCCTTTCACTGCAACACAATCAGCAGGCTTTGCATCTTTTTGGAAATCGTGCCAATCAAGATCACGTGAAGGATCCATCTCAGCTTTTAAAACAGACCTTTGACAAACTACAGTATGCGATGGTTTATGAGTCGCAAGCTCCACAGCTTTATCAACCAATGGTTTGTAAGCTATTTTTTTATCAAACTCGATACCACAAGACGCCGTAAGAATAAGCTTAGGTGTTGCATCATCAATACGAATAGCGAGCTCATTCGCAGCAAAGCCACCAAACACAACAGAATGAATCGCACCCAATCGAGCACAAGCCAACATAGCGACTGCTGCTTCGGGAATCATTGGCATGTAAATAACAACTCGGTCGCCTTTTTCAACGCCCAAGCCTTTCATGGCACCCGCAAAACGACTAACGCGTTGCTGCAAGTCGTTGTAGGTAATAGCTTCTTTGGTTTGCGTTGATGGCGAATCGTAATACAAGGCAACTTGCTCACCACGGCCTTCTTCAACCTGTTTATCCACCGCTAGATAACAGCTATTCAGCTCACCATCCGGATACCAGCAAAAAGTACCTTGCTCGGTTTCTTGTAGAATGGTCTGAGGATCTTTGTACCAGCTTATTGCTTTGGCTTGCTCTGCCCAATATGACTCAGGATTCTCAAGCGCGTGACGATATTCTTCTGTGTAACCCATCGTAGGACCCCATGCTTTTTTTATTAAAGGCGCTCTTATTAAAGGCTATGAAGCAGGCACCCTATTAAAAATAGGATGCCCTTATTCGGTAGTCATTAAGATCAGAGGTTACTGATCTTGATACAGCTTCAATACGCTTGAGAAATCCAAGCCACCGTTGCCATTTACCTTATGCAGATTAAATAAAGCACGTGCTTGTGAACCCATTGGCGTTGGTGAAGCACTTTGCTGGCTCATTTCCATCGCAAGGCCAAGATCTTTAAACATTAGATCAACCTGGAAACCACCCTGATAGTCATTTGAAGAAGGCACGCCTTCCATAACACCTGGGAACGGGTTATAGACCTGTAGTGCCCAGTTGTTACCCGAACTCTGCTTCATAATTTCAGACAGAACAGCTGGATCTAGACCGTTCTTGACACCCATATTGAGTGCTTCACTGGTACCTGTCATCAATACTGCTAACAGCATATTGTTACACGCCTTTGCAACCTGACCTGCACCATGAGTACCTGCGTGGAAAATATTTTTACCCATAACATCTAAGATAGGTTTAGCTTTAGCAAACTGTGCTTCGCTAGCGCCAACCATAAAGGCTAACGTCCCTGCTTTAGCACCACCGACACCACCAGACACAGGTGCATCAATAAAATCGATATCGCGTGCGTCAGCTGCTGCCGCTACATTTTGTACCGTTGCAGCATCAATAGTGGATGAATCAATGATCAATACATCTTTTTTAACATGCTCAAATAAAGGGTCATCTCCTGTAACAAACAAGCCCTGAACATGCTTACCTGCTGGTAACATTGATACAACAAAATCTGCATCCGTTACTGCATCTTTGGCAGATTGCGCAGATACACCACCTTCCGATACTACATTTGCTACAGCTTCAGCTGATAAATCAAAAGCCTTAACCGTATGGCCAGCCTTAACGAGATTAATCGCCATTGGGCCGCCCATGTTTCCTAAACCAATAAAGCCTATAGTAGCCATTTTATAATCCTTGTTCTTATCGTTATTCTTAATATAAAAAATTCTTAACCGAGCGTTCTTGATTGAGAAAGCCAGCTCACATATTAGCCAGCGGATTACGTTCCCACGGAGAGACAAAAAGCTCGTCTAAGAAGGCTGGATCAACATCATTAACAGAGCTGAATGTCCAATTAGGTTTACCGTCTTTATCAACCAACAAAGCACGAACCCCTTCAGGGAATTCGCGGTGACGACAGCACTGCACGGATAGTACCAACTCAGACTCAAATACTTCTTTCAATGACATATGCAATGTATTCTGCAACTGCTTATAAATCATATGAATTGCAAGAGGGCTGCCATGGCTGATAGCTTTTTGAGCACGCTGCATCCACTTATCTTCAGTCTCGACTGCAAGCAATGTCTCAATAATCTCCTCAACGGTATCTTGATCAGTAATATCTTGAATCAGATCAAAATGAGTTCTCACTGGCGACTCGATGGCCTGACGAGTATCCCAAGCATCATCTTCAAGATCACGCAGAACACGATTAACTACAGCGTTTAAATCACCATCCCAAGACTCTTGAGATAGCCGATCAAGAATGTCACCACGTTGTGATGTTTTCAGGAAGCGATCCCCTAAATTAAGAAACAACGCATCCGCAGCATTCATTCTATTCCCAGTCAAACCAAGGAAAAGACCGGTTCGCCCTGGAGTACGGTGCAAAAACCACGTACCGCCTACATCCGGATACAAACCAATAGTGACTTCAGGCATCGCCATATGCGTTGTTTCAGTCACAATACGGTGACTACAACCACTCATTAGACCCATACCGCCACCCATCACAATCCCGCTACCCCAGCAAATAATTGGCTTAGGATAAGTATGGATGGTGTAGTCTAATAAATATTCTCGCGTGAAAAACTCTTCAGGAAAGTCGGGCTCACCACCACCTGACATGGATTTGTACAGGCTAACGACATCACCACCTGCACAGAATGCTTTTTCGCCCATACCGTCAAGCAAAATGGCAACAACAGAATCATCTGCTTTGCACGCATCTAGCTTAGGCTGAATCAGATCAATCATATCCAACGTTAACGCATTAAGAGATTTCTCTGCATTAAGGCAGATCTCAATAATTTTCTTACCATCTTGCGTTAGGTGCTCTGTAAAAAGTACACAACTCATCCGTTTTTCTCCTTTTGAGTTCGTCGTATTAACGGTTTTTCCACTGCGCTTTACGCTTACCCAAGAAAGCATTCACACCTTCTTTTTGATCTTCAGAGTGGAACAAATCAACAAACAACTCACGCTCAAGAATATAACCCTGATCCCATGCACGAGTCCGGTTTGATTGAATCAATTGCTTACATGCAGCAACAGCCATTGGGCTTTGCTCAGCAACCTGCTCAGCCATTTTCATTGCCCGCTTAACACACTCACCCTTAGCGACGACTTCTTCGACTAAACCAATTTCTAATGCCTTAGCTGCTTTAACGCGCTCGCCACATAGAATCATTTTTTTAGTCCAACCTTCACCCACCAGCATAGTGAGGTTCTGCGTACCACCGGCACAAGGCAACAAACCTACCTTAGCTTCTGGCAATGCCATCTGAACCTGCTCTTCCGCTATACGAATATCACACGCCAACGCAACTTCTAAACCACCGCCCATTGCCCAACCATTCATCGCTGCAATTGAAACACCACGAAATTGAGAAAGCGTCTCAAATGCTTCACCAAAGTAGCGCGCCATGTCTCTTGCAACAGAACGATCACTGTCAGCAAAAAGATTTAAATCAGCACCGGCCGAGAAGAACTTCTCACTACTGCTTTTAAGCACCAAGCTGAAAATATCCATATCAACATTGAGCTCTTTAACAATGACTGCCAGTTCTTTTAAGGTGGCTTCAGTCCATGTATTAGCTGGCGGATTATTCATTGTAATAACCGCGATATGGCCCTGCTTTTCTACTATAAGTTGGTCACTCATTGGATTCTTTACCTCTACTCTTTTATCTGGCCTGTTTATAAACAATAAGAACTAGGTCACAGTCACTAGCAAACTTGCTTAGTAAAGCTTATTTAACAAAAATACATTACAGAATATCAGCCGCATCTTTTAACAATAGGCGACGTGCAATAATGACATTCATGATTTCATTGGTACCTTCAAGAATACGATGCACACGATTATCACGCACATAACGTTCCATCGGATATTCTTTAATGTAGCCATATCCACCAAAAATCTGCAGCGCTTCATCACAGACATTAAAACCTACATCCGTAGCAAAGCGCTTTGCCATTGCACAGTAAGTAGAACGGTCGGGATGCTTATCATCAAGCTTGCTGGCAGCAAGGCGCACCATCTGACGCGCAGCGACTAGCTCTGTATTCATAGTAGCAATTTTGAACTGTAACGCTTGAAAGTTTTCAAGCGTACGGCCAAACTGCTTGCGCTCACCCATATACTGAATAGCGTGATTAAGTGCCGCTTGAGCGGTACCGATTGAGCATGTCGCAATATTGATGCGCCCACCATCTAATCCCTTCATGGCAATTTTAAAGCCATCGCCCTCGTTACCCATTAGGCATGAAGCAGGAATTCTGGCATCTTCAAAAGTAATCAGTCGTGTAGGCTGGCTATTCCAACCCATCTTTTCTTCTTTGCGACCATAGGTAATACCCGCCGCTTTAGCATCAACAGCAAAAGCTGAAATACCTTTTGGACCATCTTCGCCGGTTCGCGCCATCACTACTAATACATCGGTAGCACCTGCACCAGAAATAAAGATTTTACTGCCATTAAGAACGTACTCGTCACCGTCTTTACGTGCCGTTGTTTTTAATGAAGCAGCATCAGAACCTGCATTAGGCTCAGTTAAGCAATAAGAAGCCAGTTTTTGGCCCGCGGTTAAATCAGGACACCAAAACTCACGTGTTTCTTCATTGCCGAAATCAGCAATCATCCACGTCGCCATATTATGAATAGTGATAAAAGCTGTCGTGGAAGTACAACCCATCGCGAGTTGTTCAAAAATAATACTTGAATCAAGACGACCAAGGCCCAAACCGCCTACATCGTCGGGGGAATACAAACCGCAAAAACCTAGCTCACCCGCCTTTTGCAAAACATCTACCGGGAAAATTTGCTCTTGATCCCACTTTGCCGCATGGGGTTCCATCTCATTTTGAGCGAATGCTCGCGCCATATCGGAAAATGCGATCTGATCTTCGTTAAGTTCAAAATCCATTGGCCTCTCCCTATTTAGCGAAGTCCGCTAGCCTTCGCGAAGTTTATTATTATACAAAACAAGGCCTTGAAGGATATTTATAACAATACCCCTCAAGGCCTTTTCAATCGAAATATTACTTCAGGTTAATACTGGTGTTAACACCGGTATCAATATCATCTTCAAACCAACGCGCAGTGACAGTTTTAGTTTCTGTATAGAAACGCACAGCCTGCTTACCATAGGCATGCTGATCACCGTAAAAAGACTTTCTCCAGCCTGTGAACGAGAACATAGGTAGAGGTACAGGTACAGGTACATTAATACCCACCTGACCTACTTTGATCTCGTGCTGATATTTACGAGCAGCAGCACCTGATGAGGTGAACATTGACGTACCGTTACCGTACGGGTTGTCATTAATCAAAGCGATAGCTTCATCTAGCGTATCGACTTCTAAAGCAATCAATACAGGTCCGAAGATCTCTTCCTGATAGATTGACATATTAGTAGACACATTGCGGAACATCGTTGGCCCAACCCAGTTACCATCAGGATAACCTTCAACTACGCACTCTGAACCATCCAGAATACAATCAGCACCGGCATCTTTACCTTCTTGGATAAAGCGCAAAACACGCTCTTTGGCTTGAGGATTGATCAACGGGCCGTATCCAGCACCTTCATCATCCCATACACCAGGGCGAACCTTTGCCAATGCATCACGTACTTCAGGGATCCATTCACGTGCACTGCCCACAAATACAGCAACAGATATAGCCATACAACGCTGACCACCGGCACCTACAGAAGCACCCGCAATGCTATTTACTACCTGATTTTTAGCCGCATCAGGCATGATCACCATATGGTTTTTAGCACCGGCAAATGCCTGTACACGCTTCATTTTGTCCGTACCTGTACGGTAGATATGTTCACCTACAGCAACAGAACCAACAAACGAGATAGCCGGTGTATCTTTATGTGTTAGTAGTTGGTTAACAGCATCTTTCGTACCGTGAACAACTTGTAACAAACCAGCAGGAGCACCCGCATCTTGGAACAACTTAGCCAAGAACATCGGTGTTAGAGGATCTTGCTCAGAAGGCTTAAGAACAAAAGTGTTACCGCAAGCAATGGCCATTGGGAACATCCACAGAGGAATCATTGCCGGGAAGTTAAACGGTGTGATACCAACACACACACCCAAAGGTTGAGTAATACTGTAGCAATCAATTTTACGTGCAACGTTTTCAACGGTTTCACCCATGCTCAGTGAAGCGATGTTACAAGCATGCTCAACTACTTCTATACCACGCCACACGTCACCTTTAGCATCTTCAAAGGTTTTACCCGTTTCAAGTGCTAATATTTTAGCAATCTCATCATGGTTATCTTTAAGTAACGCCTGGTAACGCAGCATTAAGCGTGCACGCTCTCCTACTGGCGTTTCTTTCCACGTTTCAAAAGCAACCTTTGCCGCATCAACAGCTTGCTCTACTTCATCAGCAGTTGCACAAGGTACTTGCGCAATAACTTCCTGCGTAGCTGGATTTGTTACAGGAATCCAGTTATCAGATTTACTACTTACGAGTTCGCCGTTGATTAGAAGTTGTACTTGTTGAGTCATGATAAATACCTTGCCTCTTGTTTTATTGTAGTTTTACGGTCAGCGCCTAATGGCGTGCTTAGTAATTACGTTGATGATAATTTAAGCACATGTCATGTAGAGCAGGGATTGATAATCTTGTCAGATTAATGGACTATATTGCGAATTAATAGTGGTTTTCCCTAGTCTAAAGGTCTAACGATATGAGCCAACCCTCAGAATGGCCACTCCCTCCCGAGAGCTCAAGATTCGTTGTGCCCCGCAAAACGGTGGCTCAGCTCAGCACTCATACATTAACAAAAGGGCTATACCCCATAGGCCTTGGGTACTATAAACAAGCGTTTAACCATACTATGTTGCGGCGCACACATGATGACTATTTAATGATCTATTGTCTTGATGGAGAAGGCGAGTTAACACTGGATCATGAGTCTTATGAAGTAAAAGCTGGCGATATCATTTTCCTACCAAGGGGAATACCACACGCTTACAGAGCATCCGAACTAACGCCATGGACTATCTACTGGATACATTTTTCAGGTGATCAAAGTGAGGAGTTTATTGACTATCTTGCTGTTCACGAAAATAATTTTGTATTACCGCTGGGAATCCATGCACGACTTACAAGTGACCTAGAATCCCTGCTTGAGTGCCGACAATCAAGCTATAACCTGAGCGCTTTTGTTCACGCAGCCAACCTTCTTCGCCAGATACTTACGCATGTGGCGCAACTTCAACCATTGGCCAAGCAGCAAAAAGCCGCCCACAATTTTGACTTAGAACTCATTCACAGCCTTATGCAAGCCAGAGCCCACGAGCAATTAGACTTAGATACGTTAGCAGAAACAGCAAATCTATCTAAGTTCCATTTTATCAAGAAATACAAAGAGTTAACGGGCACAACCCCGATCAACCATTTTATTCATCTAAAAATTGAACGCGCTTGCCATTTGCTGGATGTAACAACGAAATCAATTAATGAAATAAGCTTTGCCGTGGGGTATGAGGATGCATACTATTTTTCTCGTATTTTCAAAAAAATCATGGGGATTTCACCCAGTCAGTATCGACGCATGCGAATGGGAACCTACCCTTATCTCTCTTAGCACTCTCTAAAATAGAAAAGCTCATTTTTTATCTGGCCAATACCAAGACGGCTCATCAAACATGCCGAGCCCTTTCACCTCTGTTTGCCCTAATACTTTTTCTAACTCTATGGCATGGCAATCTGAATCTTGGTTAAGCGCTGCGATTAAGCGATTTGAGTGTGAGACCACCCATACCTGAGTGGCTTTTGAGATACGAATAATTAAACGCGCTAATGCTGGTAATAGGTCTGGATGCAGGCTAGTTTCTGGCTCATTTAACACCATTAGAGATGGCGGTCTAGGCGTCAACAATGCTGCGATCAACAACAGATAACGTAATGTCCCGTCTGATAACTCAGCACCCGTTAGCGGGCGTAATAAGCCATGTTGGTAAAACTCAATTGAGAATCGCCCATCTTCATGAGCGGTTACCGATACTCTGGCACCAGGAAATGCATCAGATATAGCATGGTCAAGCACATCAGAATCGCCTATTTCACGTATGGTTTGTAAAGCAGCGGCTAAATCACGGCCATCGTGATGCAAAACAGGTGTGCGTGTGCCCAATTGTGGTTTGCGTGCAGGCGCATCCGCATCGGTTCTGAAGTGATCGTAAAAACGCCATCGCCTTATGAGCTCCCGCATATGAAATACTTCAGGCGCTACTCCAGGATCCGCTACCTGATCAAACAAGCTATCAAAGCTATTTATGTGCTGTGCTACTACCTCCCAACTTCTGCCATTACGAAGCTTTACTGCAGGGCCATTTCTATCAACCAAAGACGAGGCAGGACGGTAAAAACCTCCAGCCCAAATCGCTTCTCGTTTAATCTCTGGGTCCAAGCTAAATTGCGAACGTGACGGCGTGGGTAACCCGAGTGAGATCGAATAGCCATATTCCTGTGTAGCGAAACCTAAACGTAAACGCTTAACCTCTTGTAATGGCCCCCCTTGAACAGGAACGACGCCCTCTTTCATACGCTTTGATATTTTTTCTGGCCCTGCCCAATAGGTAGAACTTAAACCACCTTCACGCGCTAATGAGTTAACTACCCCCCCTTGGGCAGTATCAGCCAACAAACGTAATGCCTTATACAAGTTTGATTTACCCGTTCCATTAGGGCCGGTAATCACATTGAGGGGTCCCAACGGAATATTTAAGTTGAGAATTGAGCGGTAATTATTAATCGCTAAGGAGGTGATCATAATACATCCTACTTTCCACGTTAGTACCGCAGCAAGCGTTTAACGTGCCGATAGGTTTCTAACGGCCTTTCTTGCATGAAGCAGTGCCCACCTTCAACTTCTGTTAAATGAATATGAGGGTTGGCCTTCTCTGCTCGCCTGACGGCTGGCGGAACAAAAGGGTATGTCTTGGTGCTATGCAAAATATGAGTGTACTCAGGTAACTGTGAAATAGCTGGCCACAGCTTTTTAGGATAGCCCGAGAATATTCGAGCCTCTAGCCAAGGTGGGCAGCGTAATTGCCATTCTCCTTTCTCGTTAGGCCCAATGGCATGATCGATATAACTATCAAGTGATGCAGGTGTCCAGCTCTTAAATACACCACGCCCCTGAAGATTGTTGCGTACCTCATCTCTGCTCGCCCATATATGGCGTCTTTTTTTTGCTTTCTTCACATGAGGCAAACGCCCGGCGACACCCACTAGATGCAAAAAACGCATCAATGCAATCATGGATTTAGGGTAAATAACGGGATCCAGCAATATGTACTGATCAAACAAGCGGCACTGTTGATGCAGCATAAGCGTTGTTGCTATAGCCCCGAAGCTATGCGCCAGTCCAATAATGGGTAGTTTTGGATCCCAGTTCTTGCTGAAATCTTCATAACAAACAAGCGCACGTGCCGTTAATGCTTGCCAATCCGAATACGACTCTCTTGGAGCATGATCACTATCTCCATGCCCCTCAAACGAGCCAAGAAATAGATCGTACTCTTCATGGAATAATTCAAGAAAGGGCCAGTAGGTCAAACTCGACAGCCCAGTCCCGTGTAAGAAATGAATAATGGGGCGGCCATTATTACCGCAATTGGGTGTCATCCGCCCCCGCAGTATTAATGTACCGTCATCATGCTTCCACGGAATTAACGTTTCTTGCGCATTTTTCATATTAAACGATATTAGTCGTGCTGATGTCCGCCAGCGCCATGGGCATGACCGTGCTGAATTTCTTCTGCGGTTGCTTCACGAACATCTTTTATTGCGATATCAAACGTTACCACTTTGCCAGCAAGAGGGTGGTTAGTATCGACTGTCGCCATAAATTTACCCATTTTAACGACAGTAACCTGACGATTCCCCTGTTCTGTTTGAACAGTAGCAGTCATACCTGGCTTCCATTTTTTAGCACCTTGTAAATGCTTAACCGGCACTCGTTGCGTAGAGTCTTCTGTTCTCTCACCGTAAGCGTCTGCTGGCTGCAATGTTTCGCAGATAGTATCGCCTGCAGTTTTGCCTTCCATCACCTTCTCAAGCGCAGGAATCATGCTGTTATGGCCGTGCAAATAAGCGACAGGTGAACCTTCATCTGTGGCTTCTACAATGTCACCGTTTACGTCTTTCAGTGTGTAAGAAAATTGAACCACTGAATCTTTAGCAATCTGCATAAAATGTCCTTAACGCTATATAAAAAGAGAGATATTAACAGTAAACCATAAGTGACTCACAACATTAAATGCTCAATATAATGATGGTATTAAAGAGAACTTGAAAACGCTAAGTACTAGCAAAAAGTAAAACTCTATTTAGAGATGATTAACGCTAAAACAGCAAAAGAGGGACGCCCCCCCTTTCGCATAAAGCTTAGTTAATCCAAAACAAAGGTGATTTTCATTGTTACTCGATATTCTTCAATTTTGCCATTCACAACAGTGGCATTCTGATCTTTAACCCAAACAGAACTAATGTTTTTAATTGTTTTAGATGCACGCTTAACGCCTTTCTGCAGTGCGTCATCAAAGCTTTTTTTAGAAGATGATGTTACTTCAGTAATTTTTGCAATAGACATTCAATCTCTCCAAGTATAGTAAAATACAATCATTTACTCTGATAAAGACTTCTCCAGTTCAATAGAACGGATGAAGAACCTATCAGCCTTGGTATAGGTTTAGCTCTCTTACTATTAATAAGGCATGAACTAAGAGATCCGTAGCAATATTACTGTAACCAGCTCATCCACAGTGTGACGCTCGCTAACGAAAACACAGTTGTGACGACTACAATTTGAGAAGTTTCTTTTTCGAACACATCATATTTGAGCGCCACTACATGCGCTAGCGCGCCAGTAGGCAGTGCTGTCAGTAATACTGTAGTTGCTATCCAAATAGGATCTTTTACATTCAACAGCCAAAATGCGGCTAATGTAAGCGCCGGGTGAATACACAGCTTTACAAGGATCATCCATCCTAATTCTGCTAATACAATCGTTGTTTTGGCAAACTGCAGGCTGGCGCCAAGGCAAAACAAAGCCACAGGTACAGCAGCAGGAGCCAGCATATCTAATAACGTTTGGACGGTTACAGGCATACCGACATTGTTTGCTGAAACTAATAACCCCACCACTGTTGAAATAAAGATAGGGTTTCGCAATAAAGAACGATCCAAAATGGATAAAATAGGCTTAAGACCTAGTTCTTTTTGGCGAACGGATTCTATCAATAACTGGGCACCGCCAATGAGAAAAATATTCCCCGCAAGAATAATACTGACCGTAGCAGCGTAAGCCTCATTGCCAAATATCGCGAACGTCAGTGGAATTCCCATATAGGCATAATTGGCAAAGGTGCCATTTAAGGCACGCAGTACTAGCTGTTCAGTATTATTTGCTTTAAAAAAAACACGGCTACCGAACACCACAATAATTGCCGTAACAATAACACCCAAAAAGAAAGCAGCCAGTGCAGGCCCATTTATCAAATTATCTATAGAAGTCTTACTCGCAGCATTAAACAATAAAGCAGGAACTGCTAAGTAATAAACAAACTGATTTAACCCGGGTAACATCTTGATATCAAAGATAGTTCTCTTAGCTATATACCCGAGCGCTATCATTAAAAACAACGGTAATATTGATTGAAAACTCAACAACATAAGGGCTAGCTCCACTTCTCTTGTGGGGCTTCATAATCACGAAGCATATCTAACAGCTCTTCGGGATCTGTACTCACCTGCATCATATCGGCATATTCAGGTTTTATGAATTCCTGATCAACTACGGTCTTAATAAAACCTAATAACTGATCGTAATAGCCATCTACATTCAAGAATCCACACGCTTTTTGATGATAACCAAGCTGCCCCCATGTCCATATTTCAAATATCTCTTCTAATGTACCTATACCACCTGGCATAGCGACAAATGCGTCTGCCAACTCAGCCATCTTAGCTTTTCGTTCATGCATATCAGACACAATAAATAATTCAGTCACTCCGGTGTGTTGTATCTCTCTTTCCGACAGCGCAACAGGCATGACACCATAAACCTTGCCTCCTTCTTGTAAGACAGTGTCAGCAATAACACCCATTAAACCTGTTTTACCACCGCCATAAACCAGCTCATGACCACACTCGACTAACAATCGCCCCAGGCGTTGCGCCTCTTCCGCAAAAATAGGACTCGCCCCGGCCCCAGACCCACAAAAAACTGCTATTTTCATTTCAGATTCACTTTTTTAGTGCGACAATATATTTCAGCTTAACAAATTACATTACCTAAAGTAGGCACAATTTCTTCCTATTTTCATGAGGTTATCATGCTCAAGCTTAAACCCCTTATCCCTTTTTTATTCGTGACAACTCTTATCTCCGGCTGTTCAGATAATGAAGTTGGAAATGTTAGCTTGGGCGTATTTACCACAAAAGATATTAAGTTGGTGATTGTCAAAGACCCTATCGTCACAGGCGTCAGCTGTCATATCGCACATATTGAAGCTAATTTAGATTTTGCTGATCCATCAGATACATCTATCGCATGCCGTCAAACCGGCCCCATCACCCTCCCCATGATCAATGCTATAGATAAAAGTAAATCAGGCGACGTAGTTTTCAAAACATCAAAAAGCATTCTGTTCAAAAGCTTAAAAGTTAGACGTATTTATGATGCAGAGAATAAAACCTTAATCTACGTAAGTTATTCAACTAAGGAAGTCCAAGGTAGTCATAAACATTCCTTATCTACTGTTCCGCTATGGGGGAACCCTGTTTGGGATGAGGTTAATATCATAAAAGCCAACAATGAATGAAACCTATCTCAGTAAGTAGTCAGCAACACATCCACTAAACCTTTAGCGGCAGCAGATAGCGGATAGCGTCGCCTTGTTATAATGCCTACAGGCCTTGTAATAACAGGCGACTCTAATGCGCAGCATACTGCACCTAATTCTGTCATTTGACCTAAGCATAACGACGGCACCACACTCACGCCTAGCCCCGTTGAAACCATACGGCCAATGGTGGCCAACTGATGAGTTTCAAACTGCGGAGTTAAAACCAACCCCTCCTCTTCAAGCATTGTGTCTACTAATAAGCGAATGCTTGAGGGACGCTGCAAAATAATAAAATCACTTTCCAACAAATGCTGCCATTGAATAACCTTGTGCTTCGCTAAGGGATGCTCTTTAGGCAATACAGCAATAAACCGGTCATCAAATAATGGGTTGAAAAGTAAGTCTTCAGTATTACCCGGGTCAAAAGACACACCAACTTCAACTCGACCATCTCTTACCATATCAACGACATCTTCAGCGATGACATCATGCACTGTCATATTGATCTGAGGATATTTATCTCGAAAATTCCGAAGAGCCAACGGCAGTTGATTGGATGCAAATGAAGGCATACTGGCAATGGCTACCTTGCCTCTAAACAAGGAAAAACGATTATGCATCTCTTCACAAGCGTCATCGAGGTTAGCTAATAAGCGCTGCGCTGTTGGATAAAAAGCTTCACCTTCTGGCGTTAGAGATAATGTTCGGGTGGTACGTGAAAAAAGTGGCCCGCCTAAGCCTTCTTCCAAATTTTTAATCGTCACACTTAATGCAGGTTGCGAAAGGTGTACAACAGCACAAGCCTCAGTAAAACTTTGCGTATTGGCAACAGCAACAAACGCACGTAATTGCTTTATTGTTATATTCATAAATAAAATTTATTAATTCTTTCATTAAATTCATTGGATAAATATAAGCCAGTGATAGACACTTAACAAACTAAAATTCTGCTTTCACCCTAGGGCGACGTATTAAGCAGGCCGAATAACAATAAGCTACAAGGCATGGAGATGTTCAATGTCGGGTTTTAACAAAGTAGTAAATAGCTACGATGAAGCAATGGCGGGACTTGAGGATGGCATGACTGTCATCGCTGGTGGTTTTGGTCTTTGTGGTATTCCAGAAAACTTAATTGCCCAAGTTAAGAAAATGGGCACAAAAGATCTCACTATTGTTTCCAACAACTGCGGTGTTGACGGATTCGGCCTAGGCGTTTTATTAGAAGATCGCCAAGTAAAAAAAATGGTCTCATCATATGTCGGTGAGAATGCACTATTTATGCAGCAGCTGCTGGCGGGCGAGTTAGAAGTTGAGCTAACCCCACAAGGTACTCTTGCTGAAAAAATGCGTGCTGGTGGTGCTGGAATCCCTGCATTTTATACAGCAACAGGTTACGGAACACCCGTCGCCGAAGGTAAAGATGTACGCGACTTCAAGGGTCGTAACTATATTCTTGAAGAATCCATCACCGGCGACTTTGCTATTGTTAAAGGCTGGAAAGCCGATAAGTTTGGTAACGTTATATACCGCCATACGGCTCAAAACTTTAACCCAATGGCCGCAACCGCCGGAAAAATCACGGTTGTTGAGGTGGAAGAGATTGTAGAGCCTGGCGAATTAGACCCAGCTCATATCCACACCCCGGGTATCTATGTTGATCGTCTCATTGTAGGTACTTTCGAAAAACGCATTGAACAACGCACTGTCCGTACGTAAGAGGGTTTTAAAGATGGCACTAACACGTGAACAAATTGCAATCCGTGTCGCCCGCGAACTGCAGGACGGCTTCTATGTAAACTTGGGTATAGGCATTCCTACTCTTGTAGCAAACTATGTTCCAGAAGGAATGGAAGTTATGCTGCAATCAGAAAATGGACTTCTAGGCATGGGACAATTCCCAACAGAAGATGAAATTGATGCCGACATGATAAATGCTGGTAAGCAAACAGTGACTACTGTTACCGGCGCATCGATTTTCTCGTCAGCTGAATCTTTTGCCATGATCCGTGGCGGACATGTGGATTTAACCGTATTAGGTGCGTTTGAAGTCGATACTTCAGGCAACATCGCATCCTACATGATTCCAGGAAAACTCATTAAAGGCATGGGTGGAGCAATGGATTTGGTCGCGGGTGCTGATAACATTATTGTCACCATGACTCACGCATCTAAACATGGCGAGTCTAAGCTTTTGACTAAATGCTCTCTACCGTTAACCGGTGCCGGTTGCATTAAGAAAGTATTAACAGATCTTGCTTATATAGAAATTGAAGACGGTGCTTTCATATTGAAAGAAAGAGCACCGGGTGTTTCTGTAGAAGAGATTGTTTCAAAGACAGAAGGGAAAATGATTGTACCTGATCATGTACCTGAAATGGTTTTCTAAGAGCATTGCCCTAAAGCACTAATATAGCGCTTTGCCCGAACTTGCTTATGCTAAGTTCGGGCTTTTTTATTATAAAGACCGACTTCTTTCTTTAATTATTTTCCAACCATCTTCATCTTTAACG
This sequence comes from Neptunomonas japonica DSM 18939, assembly GCF_000422765.1. Lineage (GTDB taxonomy): Bacteria > Pseudomonadota > Gammaproteobacteria > Pseudomonadales > Balneatricaceae > Neptunomonas > Neptunomonas japonica. The sequence continues at coordinate 41,543 of NZ_KE383915.1, forward strand.
AGCTCCATATTCTTAAGGCTCACATCACTATAGTTGTGAGATCGATATTTCTGCTTGAAGCTTACCTTCACATAATATGGAGAATTGACAGAAATATCCACGTCCTCGATGACTATCTGTATTCCTTTTGCTTTTTTGATGAGGCGCGTTCTTTGCTTCACCCACTGCTTATGGCTGTTATATTTGGATTTATAGCCTGACATATAGTGATGCAAGTAGCTGCCAACATCCTGGCTAACCCAAGCTGACGCCCAAGCATTTATACTAGCCTCGACTTCTGCCTCTTTTGTTACTTCAGCTACTTCAGCTACTTCAGCCACTTCG
>NZ_KE383915.1:41980-123424 GCF_000422765.1 Neptunomonas japonica DSM 18939
GCTACTTCGGCTACTTCGGCTACTTCGGCTACTTCGGCTACTTCTGCTGCTTCTGCTACGGTCTTTATTTCCCTGCCATTTTCTGGAAGAAAAGATAGAAGGTCTTCGTTTTTCAAACCTAAATCAATAAGCCCGTACGGAGCAGAAGGCATAGCCACTTCTATTTGCTCCGATTGTTCTGCTTTATCTTCTAAACTCGTTTCTTTTACCAGTGAATCTAGCACAGTACTTTGGCTAGTAAACTCGGCCTTTGACCCGTCACTCTCAACAGGCGCTCCTTTTCCAGATAAGTAAACGAGTTGTTCAGCATACTTGGTGACAGCAATAAAGGCTGCGGAATCATTCTCAGCAACAGTAGAAATAAGCTTGTCTGCATTGCCTGCAATATAAGCATTATCAATAGCCGCTTTTTTTGCTGCTGATATTGCCTCTATAGCTTCAGAACGCTTACCAAGAAAGAACATCACAATAGACAAGTTATTGTAGGCTTCAGCCTTTAAAGGGTATTGACTGACAACGCTTTTCAATACAGATTCAGATTCTTGAAAGCGTTTATGTCCAAATAGTAACTGGCTACGCAACATAGCTGCATCATAATCATTCAACACCCTTTCTCGCTCACCTTCCTTAATAAGATCAAGGGAACGAATAAGATCTCCTTTTCGGGAGTGCTCGACTATCCTTTGCCTCCACTTCTCATACATCTCTGGCGTATAGGAGAGCACTTCAGGTTGACGATCATTTTTTGTAGTATTCCCTATAAGTAAATACACAATTGCAATAGCTATAAATGCAGCAATGGTCCATTTACCCGCCCTGACAGCCGAAACTGTATCCATTCTTGAAATCCAAATCAGATTAATAGTGACTTAATATTATCCCAAATGAAAATGAACATTCACTTAGTATTCAGTAATTTTTCATTTAAAATAAACATTCATTTTAATACTTCATCGCTACTTAATAAAACGCTATCACTCATCACTAATAACAACAAGGTCCATAACTTTAAATCACATCACATATTTGGCGCCTATCTTTTATTAATCTAAACGTTATAATCCAATCCAATTTACTAATTAAGTAAGTTCCTAAGGGGTGGCACAGAAATAGAGAGCAGTTTTAAGCTCTCTGCGCCTGAGACGCATATGGAATGCGGACCCTTTGAACCTGATCCGGATGATACCGGCGTAGGAATAGGAAAGTTTTACTTCTTCTTTATTTTCCCGCTTCTCAACCGGGTCTCTGAGCTTTTTCCCGGAGACTTGTATGAATTCAAAACAATCATTATTCGTTAGATCTACGCTTGCGGTTGCTATCCTGTCAGCTAACCATTCTTTTGCAGCTGATGGAAATAACTTTTCGCTACCTTCAATTGTTGTTACCTCTGGTTTTCGTGGTGCGGCTCTTCAAGACGTACCTACAAGCTTAACTGTTGTTGATGAGCAAATAATTCAAGAACGTAATGCAGACCATTTAGAAGACCTTATCAACCTTGCACCTAACGTAAATTCATCAAGTGGCGCATCACACGCAAAATACTTTCAGATTCGCGGTATAGGTGAGCGTAGTCAGTTCATAGGGCCTATCAACCCGTCAGTTGGTGTCATCATGGATGGCATTGATATGAGTAATATTGGTGGTGCCGCTACTATGCTAGATGCCCAGCAAGTCGAAGTGCTTCGCGGTCCTCAAGGAACACTTTATGGAGCAAATGCCCTTGCCGGCCTGATTAATATCCGCTCTAACGACCCAACCACAACTAGCACAGGCCACATAGAAACAACATTAGGCACATACAACACTAAACGCCTATCAGCCGCTGTAGGTGGCCCCATCAATGAGAGCGTCGGTTACCGCGTTGCATTTCAAAGTAACAAAAGTGATGGATTCACCGAAAACGATTATCTACACAAAGATAATACCAACAATATTGATGAAACCTTATTTCGTGGCAAGCTGCGCATTGAAGCAAGCGACGACCTAATGTTAGATTTAACAGCATTCTATGCCAATATCGATAACGGTTATGATGCATTTTCATTAGATAATAACCGCACAACATTATCTGATGAGCCTGGACACGATCGTCAAGAAACATCAGCCCTAGCAGCTAAAACTACCTGGACAGGGCATGATGCATTCACATTAGAAACATCATTGAGCTACTCAGATTCAAACCTAGAATATGGTTATGACGAAGATTGGACATACGCTGGGTTTCCGGGAGGCTATTCCTCAGTTGATAACTATGTTCGTGATAACAAAACACTTACCGCAGAAACCCGACTAATATCAGCCCCGGGGTCTGAATTCTTTAACGGAAGCACTCAATGGGCAACTGGCGTTTATTACTATAAGCGCCGTTCTGATTTGAATCGCAGGAATTTTGTTAGTGAATTTGAAAGCGCTCGCTTATCAGTCTATGGGCAACTAGAGTCATCATTGTCAGAGAAATATGTACTAACAACAGGCTTACGTGTTGAACATTCAGAATCTGAATACAGTGATAACGATGGTGCCTCTTCTAGCCCTGATGACCTACTCTTAGGTGGTCGAGTGGCACTGGAGTACCTGGCTGACCAAAACACTACTTATTATGGTTTGATCTCACGAGGATATAAAGTAGGCGGCTTTAATGCGGACAGCTCATTACCAGCAAACCTAAAAGAGTTTGATACAGAACACCTATGGAACTATGAAGTAGGTAGTAAAAAAAGCTGGTTAGAGAACAGCTTGCAAACTCAAATCTCTCTCTTTTTCCAACAGCGTGATGATGCTCAAATTAAAGGCAATCGTATCGTTAGTAATCCCGGTGGCGGCAGCAGCTTTATTGATTACGTCGATAATACTGACGAAGCATACAGCTACGGTTTAGAAGCAGAAGCTCGCTGGAAGCTAAATTCAACAGTATCTCTCTTCGGCTCACTTGGCTTACTTAATACTAAGCTAAAAGACAGCAGTGCCGCTTTTGATGGGCGCGATGCAGCACAGTCACCTAATTATCAATATACACTAGGTGCCAATTTCAATCATGGGAAAGGCTGGTTTTCAGGAGTGGATGTTGAAGGAAAAGATATCTACTACTTTTCTGACAGCCACGACCAAAAGTCTGAAGCTTATGCCTTGTTAAATGCTCGTGTGGGTTACAAAACCAAAGACTGGGATTTAACACTTTGGGGGCGCAACCTCACAGATCAGGACACATTCGTTCGTGGCTTCTATTTTGGCAATGACCCTCGTAACGGATATGCCGCTACAAAGTACACTCAACTAGGTGCGCCACGCCAAATCGGTATCACGGCAAAATTGAACTTCTAAATAGAACAAACTAAAACGCCGCTAAAAAGCGGCGTTTTTTTACTATAAATAAAACGACTAAAGCATCTCAACCGCAACAGCTGTCGCTTCACCACCACCAATACACAATGATGCAACACCTTTAGACTTACCCGCATTTTTAAGTGCGTACAATAAAGTAACCAAAATGCGCGAGCCACTCGATCCAATAGGATGACCTAGCGCACAAGCCCCACCATTCACATTTACTTTATCTGCATCCAACCCAAGCTCCGAGATAGCCAGCATAGAGACAACTGCGAATGCTTCGTTAATTTCGTAAAGATCAACATCACCTTTACTCCAACCCGCTTTCTTAAGGACTTTTTCAACAGCACCGATAGGCGCAATAGTAAACTCTGCAGGAAGCTGTGCATGCGTTGAATGTGCAGCTATGCGAGCCAATGGCTTTAAACCACGCGCAATAGCATCAGATTCTTTCATCAAGACTAATGCTGAACCACCATCAGAAATTGAACTTGAATTAGCCGCTGTAATTGTGCCGTCTTTCTTAAAGGCAGGGTTTAATGAGCGAATTTTATCCATTCGCGCATTACCAGGCTGTTCATCAGTATCTACTACGACTTCTCCTTTACGGGACTTAATCGTAACTGCCGTAATTTCATCTTTAAATGCGCCAGACTCAATTGCAGCCAATGCTTTGTTTAGCGAACCTATAGCGAAGTCATCCATCGCTTCGCGGGTAACATTAAAATCATCAGCGCTCTTTTGTGCAAAAGCCCCCATTAGACCACCTTCATAAGCATCTTCAAGTCCATCAAAGAACATATGATCAATAACTTGAGAATGCCCCATACGCATACCAGCCCGCGCTTTAGGTAACAAGTAAGGTGATTGGCTCATGTTTTCCATGCCACCCGCTACCATGACATCAACCTGACCTGCCATGATCTGGTCATGTGCCAACATAACGGCTTTCATACCAGAACCGCACATTTTATTGATAGTTGTAGCACCTGCAGCATCAGGGATACCAGCAGCACGCGATGCCTGACGCGCAGGAGCTTGCCCTAAGCCTGCAGGCAACACACACCCCATGATAACTTCATCAACCTCTGAGCCTTTAAGACCCGATCGCTCTACTGCTGCTTTAATAGCCGCAGCACAAAGGTCTGGAGATCGAACATCACTTAAGCTACCCATCATGCCGCCCATTGGAGTTCTTGCCGCACTAACAATGACTACTGAATCCTGACTCATAACTAAACCTCAGTTTACGTAAACGTTAACTTTGTTAAATAAAAAAGCCCCGCTTTATCAGCAGGGCTATGACTTGGGTTAACCGAAGTTGCGTTTAACAATCTTCTGAATCTCACCAACAATACCACTACGAAAAGCTAGTACACAGACAATAAATATCAGACCCATGATAATGTGAACATAATTCCCAAGCTCACCACCTGACAAGAAGTTCTGAATACCAACTACAACCGCGGCACCAACGACTGGCCCAAAAATAGTACCCATGCCACCTAATAGTGTCATTAATACCACTTCTCCAGACATGTGCCAATGCACATCTGTGAGCGAAGCTAGTTGGAAAACTAACGTTTTTGTAGAACCCGCTAACCCAGCCAAAGCAGCAGATATTACAAAAGCTGCCCACTTATAATCGTTAACATTATAACCTAGTGATGTTGCACGTGGTTCATTATCACGAATAGCCTTTAAAATCTGACCAAACGGCGAATGCACCGTACGGTTGATTAACCAAAAACCGAATAAGAAAACCGCAAGGACGAAATAGTACATATTAAGGTTATCAGACAGATCTATAAGACCGAATAAGTGTCCACGAGGAATACCCTGCAAACCATCTTCACCGCCGGTGAATGGTGCTTGCAAGAACACGAAGAACATTAGCTGTGCCAATGCCAGTGTTACCATCGCAAAGTAAATACCTTCACGCTTTACTGATAACTTACCGTAAAAAGCACCTAACAATGCTGCAGCCGCTGTTCCGGCAAGAATTCCAAGCTCTGGAGTAAGCCCGGTATTCATCATGAGGTAACCCGTCACATAGCCGCCTGTTCCTAAAAACACTGCGTGACCAAAAGACAGCAAGCCTACAAAGCCTAGCAACAAATTGAATGCACAAGCAAACAAAGCAAAACACAACACCTTCATCAACAGAACAGGATAAAAGACGAATGGTGCAACTAGAGCGAGCCCCAGCAAAACAATATTGAACTTAGATATTTTCATAACTGGATCCTCCTCAGGCTTCTTTACCAAATAAGCCAGCAGGCTTGATTAACAATACAATTACCATGACAAGGAAAATCACTGTGTTAGAAGCTTCTGGGTAAAAGTATTTTGTTAAACCTTCAACAATACCCATGCCTAAACCGGTAATAATGGCACCACCAATTGATCCCATGCCGCCGATAACAACAATGGCAAATACTACAATCAATATATTCGACCCCATATCTGGCGATACCGAATAAACAGGAGCAGCCATTACACCAGCAAAACCTGCTAGCGCCACACCAAAACCGAACGTTAAGGTAACCATTAATGGCACGTTAATTCCAAACGCTTGCATCAGTGCTGGGTTTTCAGTACCTGCACGCAAATAAGCACCCAATTTTGTTTTTTCAATCATCCACCATGTACCAACACATACGATCAATGAAGCAATAATGATCCAAGCACGGTAATTAGGAAGATACATAAATGGCAGTTTAGTACCGCCTTTCAAGGCATCAGGAATCGCATAAGAAAGACCTGAAGATCCAAACATATGCGTAAACATACCCTGCAAAACAAGTGCCACACCGAAGGTGAGCAATAAAGAATATAAGTGATCTTCGTTTGCGATAGGTCGAATTAAGAAGCGCTCCATAAGAACACCCAAGAGGCCGACCACTAACGGCACAACAATGAGGGCTGCCCAATAACCAATGCCGAAGTACTGCAGTGCTAAATATGCAGCAAAAGCGCCGAGCATATAGATAGCACCTTGTGCGAAGTTGATGATCTTCAGCAACCCAAAGATAATCGCCAGCCCCAAACTCAGCAGAGCGTAAAAAGATCCATTGATTAAGCCAACCAAAAGCTGACCAAATAAGCCAAACAGGTTGATTCCCATAAACGTCGCCATATATCTACCTCTAAAATTCGACCTGAATTACGAACAGATGCGAACACGCGCCCGCTCCCCGCCTTAACTTCTCAGTTATGACGGGGCTCAGTGATGTCACTGATGGGCTATTTTTTATTATTTAAAGTCACATGCAGCTAATACAGGCGCAAATGCCTTATCACCTGGAATAACACTTTCGATCTTAAAGATATCGTCTTCAGATTTACGCTCAGATTCTTTAGTGATTCTCACTAAGTACATATCGTGAACCATACGACCATCAGAACGTAATGTTGCGTTTTTAGCGAAGAAGTCATCTGGTTTAGTAGATTTCATAAGCTTCATTACAGTATCAGAATCATCAGTACCTGCCGCCTTAACTGCATTCAAGTAATGCATTGTTGCAGAGTAAGCACCCGCATGTGGCATTGCAGGAATTACACCTTGACGCTCTTTAAAGCGCGCGCTCCACTCACGTGATTCTTCATCACGATCCCAGTAGAACCCGGTCGTAGTCAACATACCACCAGCAATAGCTGGATCCAATGCCTTAGCATTTGGTGTGAATACCAACAAACCAGCGACATCCATCATTTCAGTTAGACCGAACTCAGCCGCTGTTTTAAGTGAGTTTACAAAGTCAGCACCCGCATTTGCTAAACCGACAACTTCAGCACCCGATGCTTGAGCCTGCAAAATGTAAGATGAGAAATCTGTTGTTCCTAGTGGCGCACGCACCGCACCTACAACTTCACCACCTTCTGCCTTGATTACTTTAGAAGCAATACCTTCTAGGGCATGACCAAATGCATAATCAGCAGTGATAAAGAACCACTTTTTCTTACCCTGTTGAACAATTGGCTTAACCGTACCGTTTGCCAATGCTACAACGTTGTATGTCCAGTGAGCATTGTAAGGAGAGCATGCTTTCGTTGTAAAAGCGTTACTTGCAGACGCTGCGATTAAGGCGATTTTTTTGTTGTCAGTAGTAACCTTAGTTACAGCACCCGTTACACTTGATGCAACCAAACCAGTAACCACATCAACTTCTTTGCTTTCGATCCATTCACGTACAATAGCTGAACCTACATCAGGCTTATTCTGATCATCAGCAGAAACGATTTCTATTTTCTTACCTAAAACAGTACCACCAAAATCTTCTACCGCCATCTCAACGGCAGTAAGACAACCTTTACCGCAGACATCAGCATAAACACCACCCATATCTGCCAACACACCAATTTTAACTTTGTCGTCCGACAAGTCAGCATGTGCAGCAGTTGAGGTCAAAGCTACTGCCATGGCAGCAGAAAGAAGTGTTTTATTCATTAGTTTCATCGTTACTCTCCTGGTTAGAGCGTTTTTTATTGTTATAGCTTTAAATAGTTATCTGACAAAAAATCAGACACCCAAATAGGTATTCAAAAGTTCCGTTTTAGCTTCCAGTTCATGTGCATGTACTTCTTCAACAATATGACCATGCTCCATGACATAGTGGCGATCCGCGATGGGTGCCGCAAAACGGAAGTTCTGTTCGACCAACAAGATGGTTAAGCCTCGCCCTTTTAACTGCATTAACACTTCTGCTAATTTTTGGACGATAACGGGAGCCAGACCTTCAGTAATCTCATCAAGTAACAAAATGTTTGCCCCTGTGCGTAAAATCCGCGCTAGAGCCAACATCTGCTGCTCCCCTCCTGATAAACGCGTTCCTTGGCTGTAACGACGCTCATATAGGTTAGGAAACATCTCATAAATTTCTTCAACACTGACACCATCAGAACGCACTGCTGGCGGCAACATTAAGTTTTCTTCTACATTCAAGCTGGAGAAAATCCCCCGCTCTTCTGGACAAAAACCCATACCTAGATGCGCAATTTTATGCGCTGGCATATCGATAGTTTCTGTCCCATTAATAACAATAGATCCCGTACGGCGACCTACCATGCTCATAATGGCTTTTAATGTTGTTGAGCGACCCGCGCCATTTCTTCCTAGCAAGGTAACAAGCTCACCCTGCCCGATAGACATGTCAATTCCGTGAAGGATATGAGACTCGCCATAGAAAGCATGCAAATCATTTATACGAATTTTTTCAGGACGGGTAGTACTCATGCCTGTACCTCATCTGCAGCCACACCTAGATACGCTTCCTGAACTCGTGGATCAGCAGAAACTGTTTCATAGTTACCTTCGGTTAGAATAGCGCCACGCTGTAGCACCGTTATCTGATCTGCAAGCTTGGAAACAACGTGAAGGTTGTGTTCAACCATGAGAATCGTACGGTCCTTTGAGACGCGCTTAATCAGGTTTGCAACAACGTCTACATCTTCGTGCCCCATTCCCTGCGTCGGCTCATCTAGTAGCATTAACTCAGGCTCAAGAGCCAAAGTAGTGGCGATCTCTAGAGCACGTTTACGGCCATAAGAAAGATCGACAGTTTTCGCATCTGCAAAATCACCCAAACCTACTGACTCAAGTAGCTCTACAGCCCTATCATCGAGCTTATTTAGGATCTTATCTGATTTCCAAAAATGAAAGCTATTACCCTCCTTACGCTGCAATGCAACACGCACATTTTCGAGTACGCTTAAATGCGGAAATACAGCTGAAATCTGAAATGAACGCACGACACCTTTACGTGCAATCGCTGCAGATTGCATTGAGGTAATATCATTTCCGTTGAACAATATTGTGCCTGACGTAGGCGTCAGAAATTTTGTTAATAGGTTAAAGACGGTAGTCTTACCAGCCCCATTTGGGCCGATCAGCGCATGGATATTACCGCGCTGAATCTTAAGACTCACATCATCTACGGCCGTAAAGCCTTTAAATTCTTTTATGAGATTCTGGGTCTCCAGAACGTAATCTGCACTCATTGCGGTACTATGCCTCTTGTTCTTATTGTGCATCTTTCGCTGCGCTGTAAGCTTACTTGTACGTAAGCGCTGTATAGAAATTAGCAATTTCCCCTACTGGAAGCCAAGTAGTACTTTGGTCTAAGGAATGCCTCCAAACCCCCATTAACGAGTACTATTTCTATTTAAAACAAACACTTAACAAATATAAAAATAATCATGTATACTTCGTCTACAACCTTTTGCTGCTTTACGTTTACGTAAACTTCCGCTACATTAATTCTAAATACGGCGCGACATAAGAAACATGGATAAAAAATCGACTTACTCAATAAGCGAATTGGCAACCGAATTTGATATCACCACTAGAAGTATTCGGTTTTACGAAGATCAAGGCTTGCTCTCACCTCGCCGTCGAGGGCAAACCCGCATCTATAGCCGGCAAGACAGAGTACGTCTTAAATTAATTTTACGCGGCAAGCGGTTAGGTTTTTCGCTGGCTGAAACGCGAGAGCTATTTGACCTTTGGGATGAAACCTTATCAGGCAGCGAGAAACAACTAACACTCCTGCGCGATAAGATCCTTGAACGTAAAGCGGCCCTTGAACAACAACTCAACGATATCGCAATGGTTCGTCTAGAACTCGAAAGTGCTGAAACCCGTTGTACTGATGCACTGAAGGAACTAGCGAGCAAAAAAAAACAAAAAGCGAACCTGGACTGACCAATATCAGACAGGGATAAGCTATCACTAAGGATGTCACTGATGATTTCACAATACACAGAGCTGAACTTCGGACTTGGCGAAACAATTGATATGCTGCGCGAGCAGATTAATAGCTTTGCAGCTAAAGAAATTGCTCCTCGCGCAGAACAGATTGATGCAGATAATGAGTTCCCAAATGATTTATGGCGCAAATTTGGCGACATGGGTTTACTCGGCATCACAGTCGACGAAGAGTACGGCGGCGTTGGCATGGGCTATCTTTCCCATATCATCGCAATGGAAGAGATTAGTCGCGCCTCTGCATCTGTAGGCCTCTCCTACGGCGCGCACTCAAACCTCTGTGTTAATCAGATTCATCGCAATGGTACTGAAGAACAAAAGCACAAATACCTGCCTAAGCTTGTTAGTGGTGAACATATCGGTGCTTTAGCAATGTCAGAACCCAACGCAGGTTCCGATGTTGTATCAATGAAGCTTAGTGCTCGTGACAATGGTGATCACTACCTCCTAAACGGTAACAAAATGTGGATCACTAATGGTCCAGATGCAAACACCTATGTCATTTACGCTAAAACTGATACTAAAGCGGGCCCTCGCGGCATTACTGCTTTTATCGTAGAGCGAGACTATCCAGGTTTTTCTCGTCACCAAAAACTCGACAAGCTTGGCATGCGCGGCTCTAACACTTGCGAGCTTGTTTTCCAAGACTGCCCTGTTCCTAAAGAAAATATCCTTGGCGAACTAAACGGCGGCGTTAAAGTACTTATGAGTGGTCTAGATTATGAGCGTTTAGTTCTGTCTGGCGGCCCATTGGGAATTATGCAAGCGGCTATGGATATCTGTGTTCCTTACATTCGTGATCGCCAACAGTTTGGCCAACCTATTGGTGAATTTGAACTGGTACAGGGCAAGATTGCCGACATGTACACACTGATGAATGCCTCTAAGTCTTATGTTTATCTTAATGGCATGGCTGCTGAGCGCGGTGAAACTTCACGTAAAGATGCTGCGGGTTGTATTTTGTTTACGGCAGAAATGGCCACTAAAATTGCACTGGATGCTATCCAGTTGTTAGGTGGCAACGGCTACATCAACGAATTCCCAACAGGTCGTCTGTTGCGTGATGCGAAGCTTTATGAAATCGGCGCGGGTACTTCAGAAATCCGCCGTATGCTAATTGGCCGCGAACTTTACCTTAATAAGTAAGCATTCAATTTTTAGCAGCACTCCATCAAATCACAACTAATACAGATTCAGGTGATCATGCATCCCTGAATCTGGTGAGGACAGGATATGTCGATAATCCAATCCAAAGTAAATACCCGCGCGGAAGATTTCGTATCTCGTAAAGAGTCGATGCAAACAGCTGTATCAGACCTTCGCGATAAAGTAAGCACCATAGAACAAGGTGGCGGCCCATCATACCAAGAACGCCATACTGCCCGTGGAAAACTACTTCCAAGAGACCGTATCAATACATTAATCGATCCAGGCTCCGCTTTTCTTGAGCTATCGCAAATGGCAGCTTATAAAGTGTATGAAGATAACATCCCTGCTGCGGGTATTATCACCGGCATTGGTCGTGTATCTGGCCAAGAATGTATGATCATTGCAAACGATGCGACAGTTAAAGGCGGGACTTATTTCCCTCTAACTGTTAAAAAGCACCTCAGAGCGCAAGAGATTGCTGAGCAAAACCACTTGCCGTGTATTTACCTTGTAGATTCAGGTGGTGCAAACCTTCCACAACAAGATGATGTTTTCCCTGACCGTGACCATTTTGGTCGTATCTTTTTCAATCAGGCTCGCATGTCATCTAAAGGCATCCCTCAGATCGCTGTCGTTATGGGTTTATGTACCGCAGGTGGTGCTTATGTACCAGCTATGGCTGATGAATCTATTATCGTTCGCGATCAAGGTACGATCTTCCTAGCAGGTCCTCCGCTTGTTAAAGCAGCGACTGGTGAAGTAGTGAGTGCTGAGGACCTCGGCGGCGCGGATGTACATTGTAAAGTTTCAGGCGTTGCTGATCACTATGCAGAGAATGACCAACATGCGCTACAGATTGCACGCACGTGCGTTGCTAACCTGAACCGTAAAAAAGAGATCAACATAAACATCAAACCTTCGGTAGAGCCTCTCTACCCTGCTGAAGAGCTTTACGGCATTGTTGGTACTGATCTTAAAAAACCATTTGATGTGCGTGACGTGATTGCGCGTATAGCTGATGGTTCTGAATTTGATGAGTTCAAAAAGAACTACGGCACCACACTGGTAACAGGTTTTGCTCACATCTATGGCTACCCAGTCGGCATCATTGCCAATAATGGTATTTTATTCAGTGAGTCAGCACAAAAAGGCGCTCACTTTATTGAATTATGCTGCCAACGCAAAATTCCGCTACTGTTCTTGCAAAACATTACCGGCTTCATGGTTGGACAAAAATATGAAGCTGAAGGTATCGCTAAGCATGGAGCTAAGCTGGTAACTGCTGTTGCTTGTGCTGAAGTGCCTAAGCTAACTGTTTTGATCGGCGGCTCGTTCGGTGCAGGTAACTACGGCATGTGTGGCCGTGCTTATAGCCCTAACTTCCTTTGGATGTGGCCAAATGCACGTATTTCGGTCATGGGTGGCGAACAAGCGGCTGGCGTAATGGCAACCGTAACGCGCGATGGTAAAGAGCGTAAAGGTGAGAACTGGTCAGCCGAACAAGAAGCTGATTTCAAGCAACCTATTATCGACACGTACGAACATCAAGGCCATCCGTATTATGCATCGGCTCGCCTTTGGGATGACGGTGTCATTGATCCTGCGCAAACCCGAGCAGTTATCGGCATGGGACTTTCTGCCGCTCTGAATAAGCCTGTAGGCGAAACCCGCTTCGGCATATTCAGAATGTAATGGAGTGATTCATATGTCTGATAATAATAGTCGCGTCATACTGAATATTAGCTCAGAAGGAATAGCGCAACTCACATTAAATCGCCCTGAAGTGCATAACGCTTTTGATGACGATGTTATAGAGCAGCTCATTACCCAACTTGAAAGCGTTGCGAACAATGATGATGTTCGTGCATTGGTATTGCGTTCAAACGGCAAAAACTTCTCTGCCGGTGCCGATCTTGCGTGGATGAAACGCATGGCTAAGAACTCTCACCAAGAGAACTTAGAAGACGCTGGGCGTTTAGCTAAGCTGATGGAACTTCTGAATGACCTGAACAAGCCGACAATCGGTTTGGTTCAAGGTGCCGCTTACGGTGGCGCCGTAGGTCTTGCAGCGTGCTGCGATATCGTTATTGCCTCTGAGGAAGCACAGTTTTGCCTTAGCGAAGTCAAAATTGGCCTGATACCTGCCGTGATTAGCCCTTACGTTGTGCGAGCAATAGGCGAGCGCCAATCACGTCGCTACTTTATGACGGCAGAAGCATTTTCTGCAACCACAGCCCAAAATTTTGGGTTGGTTCATGAAGTAGTTGCATCACCAGAGCTATTTGATGATGCCTGTGCACGTATTACTCGCACACTCAGCAAGAACAGCCCTCAAGGAATGCGGGCAGCGAAAGAGCTTATCTTTGCTGTCAGCCATAAAGTTATTGAACAAACAGTAATCCAGGATACGGCAAACCGTATTGCAGACATTCGTGTTAGCAGTGAAGGACAGGAAGGCTTAAGCGCTTTTCTAGAAAAACGTAAACCTAACTGGATTCAGGAGTAAGTCACTATGTTCAGCAAGATTTTGATTGCAAACCGTGGCGAGATCGCCTGTCGTGTTATTCAGACAGCACATCGCCTTGGCATTCGCTGCGTTGCCGTTTATTCAGAAGCCGACCGTAATGCGCGCCATGTAGCCATGGCAGATGAAGCCTTTTTATTAGGCCCCGCCCCAAGTAGCGAAAGTTATTTACGTGCCGACAAAATTTTAGATATCGCCTTAAAATCGGGTGCTCAAGCAATACATCCGGGTTACGGTTTTTTGTCAGAAAATACCGAATTTGCCAATGCATGTGAAGCTAACAATATTGCTTTTATTGGCCCACCCGCTTCTGCTATTGCATCGATGGGATCTAAATCTGCCGCTAAAGAGATCATGCTTGAGGCTGATGTGCCTTTGGTACCGGGTTATCATGGTGCAGATCAAGACCCAGCACTATTGAAAGCCGAAGCTGAAAAATGCGGCTTCCCTCTTCTACTAAAAGCCATTGCAGGTGGTGGTGGTAAAGGGATGCGTGTAGTAAATCACATCGGTGAATTCGAAGAAGCCTTAGCGGCCGCTCAGCGTGAGTCTCAAAATGCATTCGGCAACCCCGATATGCTCATCGAGCGCTATTTGACTCAACCACGCCATGTTGAAATTCAGGTGTTTTGTGACAAACAAGGTAACGGCGTTTACTTAGCTGAACGTGATTGCTCTGTTCAACGCCGCCACCAAAAAGTTATTGAAGAAGCACCAGCACCGGGCCTATCAACAGAAACCCGCAAAGCGATGGGTGAAACCGCTGTTGCTGCTGCAAAAGCTATCAATTATGTTGGCGCAGGTACGGTTGAGTTCTTATATGACGTAGATGGCTCTTTCTATTTCATGGAAATGAATACCCGACTACAGGTAGAACACCCTGTTACCGAGATGATTACAGGCCAAGATTTAGTTGAATGGCAGCTACGCATCGCAGATGGCGAGCCTCTGCCATTACAGCAGGATGACATCCAAATTCGCGGTCATGCATTAGAAGCACGTATCTATGCAGAAGACCCTGACAATGACTTTTTACCAGTAACCGGCACATTGCAGTACCTTCGTACACCCGATGAAAACGCTCATATCCGCGTCGATACCGGCGTTATCGAAGGCGATGACGTTAGCGTTTATTATGATCCTATGATTGCCAAACTTATCGTTTGGGATGAAGACCGCGAGCAAGCGATCAACCGTATGGTTCATGCGCTTGAGTCTTACCGTATCGGTGGAATGAAAACAAACATCCGCTTTCTTCGCCAGTTAGCTGACAGCAAGCCTTTCCGCGATGAAGAGTTGGATACAGGCTTTATCGAAAAACATAATGACTTACTTTTTCAAACAGCTAAAACCGACATTCAAAGCCAGTTAGCACTGGCGACTAGCTATGTTCTTGAGACAGAGCGACAGGCACAGCCCGTAAAAGGTGATCCAGACTCTCCTTTCAACTTACAAACCAGCTGGCGTTTGAATGCTAACTATTCTCGCCCAATGGAGTGGGTTGTTGGGGATGAGCATCATCAGGTGAGCATTATTGAACAGCCAAACGGCTATGAAATCACCGTTGATAATGTCTCCTTTAAAGTATCTGCAATCTTACGTGACGACCATTTGCGCGCCGTTATTAATGGACACCGCCTGAGTATTCATGGTCATCTTGCTGGCGATGATATGACGCTGTTTCGTGAAGGCAATCAATTCCAGTGCACATTGTTCCGTCACACGTTTGAAGAGAGCGATCAATCCGGCGGTGGCTCACTTACAGCACCGATGAACGGCGCTATCGTGGCTGTTTTGGCAGAGCCTGGTCAGAACGTTTCTGAAGGCGATACATTGGTTATTATGGAAGCTATGAAAATGGAACATAGCATTCGCGCTCCTCACGATGGCGTTGTCAGCGAGATATTCTTTGCTGTCGGCGACCTCGTATCGGATGGCGCGGCATTAGTCGCCGTTACGCCTTCTGAGGAGGCGTAACATGGGGCTTCCTAGCAAAGCACGTATCGTTGAAGTTGGTCCACGTGATGGGCTACAAAACGAATCAGGCCCGGTGATTGAAACATCGATTAAGATAGAACTTATTAATCGTCTTGCACAAGCCGGCATTAACCACATAGAAGCCGCCAGCTTTGTCTCACCTAAATGGGTACCGCAAATGGGCGATGCTGCCGAGGTTATGGCAGGCATTACTCGCAAAGCAGGAGTGGCTTACGCCGCTCTCACTCCCAACATGAGAGGAGCTGAAGGGGCAATTGTTGCACGCGCAGACGAAGTCGCTATTTTTAGCGCTGCATCTGAGTCATTCACGCGTAAAAACATAAACTGCTCTATTGCTGAAAGCATCGAGCGCTTTATTCCGGTTGTTGAAGCGGCTCAGAAAAACAACGTTCGCATACGCGGTTACGTTTCAACAGTCCTTGGCTGCCCTTATGAAGGGGAGATTGACCCCGCCCAAGTAGCAGCAGTTGCACGTGAGCTACTCGATATGGGGTGTTACGAAATATCTCTTGGTGACACCATTGGTGTTGGCACGCCTGTCAAAGCCAGAAAAATGCTCGCACGAGTAGCTAACGAAGTTCCTATTAACCAACTTGCAGCACACTTTCATGATACTTATGGCCAGGCGTTAGCCAACCTATATGCTGTTATGCAAGACGGTGTGAGCGTCATTGATACCTCGGTTGCAGGTTTAGGTGGTTGTCCTTATGCCAAAGGCGCTTCAGGCAATGTTGCCACAGAAGATGTGGTATACATGCTCAATGGCTTAGGTATAGATGCCGGTATTGATCTAGATAAGCTAGTTCCCATTGGCAATTGGATCACACAACAAATCGGACGTACTAACGGCTCCAAAGTCGGTCTCGCCATGGCTTGTGGTGAATAAATAACAATAAAAATGAGGCATAGCAACATGAGTCAACCTAAGCAGATTACCGCACTTGACCTGCCAATTCCGGAGAAAGATCAACTACCGGAAGAGTTTCAGAAGTACTTCAATAAATGTGAAGAAAAACTAGGCATGGTTCCAAACGTTCTGACTGCATACAGTCAAAACATCGCTCAACTAGATGTATTTGCCCGTTTTTATAACGAGCTAATGTTTGGTGAAAGCGAACTTACCCCGCTGGAAAAAGAGATGATAGCGGTTGTAGTCTCTGCTCAGAACCATTGTTACTACTGCCTTACTGCGCATGGTGCCGCTGTTCGCGAATACTCAGGTGACCCTGTTTTAGGCGAGCTTATGGTAATGAATTATCGTGCTGCTCAGCTGAGCCCTCGCCAACGCGCCATGCTCGATTTTGCTGATAAATTAACACATCAACCTGATCAGATTCTTGAAGCAGACCGACAAGCATTACGTGATACCGGTTTCAGTGACCAAGGGATCTGGGACATATCCAACATTACAGGTTTCTACAACATGACTAACCGTGTTGCCAGTGCCGTGGAGATGCAGCCTAACCTGCAATACCACACTAGCCACCGCGGTTCTTAGACTTTATGGACTACCTGATAAAAACAAGATTGCAGGGATTTTTACTATGACTATTAAATTGCCAAGTTACACCAGCGGCACTTCCAGCAAACCACTTTTGGGCATGACCATTGGTGACAAGTTTGACGAAATAGCAGCAACCTTCCCAGACAACGATGCACTCATCGTTCGCCACCAAGGGCTGCGTTACACCTATAGCCAACTTAAAGAAGTAGTTGACCAAGCAGCACGTGCTTTTCTTGCTATCGGAGTAAAGCGTGGCGACCGTATTGCTATGTGGGCACCTAACTGCGCTGAGTGGACTATTACTCAGTTTGCTACCGCCAAAGTAGGCGCCATTCTGGTTAACATTAATCCAGCGTATCGCTTGCATGAACTTGAGTACGCCCTCAACCAGTCAGAAGCTCGCTTTATCGTAACGGCCAATACATTTAAAAGTTCCAACTATACAGAGATGCTGTTTGAACTAGCACCTGAGCTTAAAGCATCTGCACAAGGTAAGCTTAAATCTATGAAGCTCCCCTCTCTTGAAGGTGTCATTAACCTGTCTGATGAAAACTTCTCAGGCATGTGGAGCTGGGCTAATTTCACCGCTATGGCAGAAAACGCTAGCGCAGAACAAGTTCAAGAAGTGCAAGGCCAATTGCAGTTTGATGATGCCATCAATATTCAATACACATCTGGTACAACAGGTTTTCCTAAAGGCGCTGCACTGACTCATCACAATATTCTGAATAACGGATATTTTGTGGGTGAAAGCATGAACCTAACTGAAAATGACCGGATGGTTATTCCTGTACCTCTTTATCACTGCTTCGGCATGGTAATGGGTAACCTAGGTTGCATGACTCATGGTTCAGCCATGATTTATCCAGACGAAGCCTTTGACCCAAAAACCGTTCTTGAAACCGTAGCACAAGAAAGAGCAACGGCTTTATACGGCGTACCTACCATGTTTATCTCTGAGCTTGATCACCCAGAATTTGAGAGCTTTGATCTTAGTACATTGCGCACAGGCATCATGGCAGGCTCCATCTGCCCAGCTGAAGTGATGAAAGCCGTTAATACTAAAATGAACATGAAAGAAGTTCAGATCGCTTACGGCATGACAGAAACCAGCCCTGTTTCTACTCAGACAGCTGCTAATGATCCATTTGATAAGCAGGTAACGACAGTAGGTCGCACTCAGCCACACCTTGAAACAAAACTGATTGACCCTGCTACCGGCAACATCGTAGGCCGCGGTGAAATTGGCGAGCTTTGTACGCGAGGTTACAGTGTTATGCTCAAATACTGGAACAACCAAGAAGCGACTGAGAAGGCAATTGATGCTGGCGGTTGGATGCACACTGAAGATTTGGCAACAATGGATGAAGAAGGTTACATTCAAATTGTTGGCCGTATCAAAGACATGGTTATCCGTGGCGGTGAAAACGTTTATCCAAAAGAGATCGAAGAGTTTCTTTATACCCACCCTGATATTTCAGACATTCAGGTAACCGGTGTTCCAGATAAAAAATATGGTGAAGAACTGATCGCCTGGATCAAGCTACACCCAAGCGCAGATGCAGATACCGTAACAGAAGACCAACTACGTGCATTTTGTAAAGGAAAAATCACTCACTTCAAAATCCCACGTTACTTTAAATTTGTAGATGAATTTCCTATGACAGTAACAGGGAAAATTCAGAAATTTAAAATGCGTGAAATATCTATCGCTGAGCTAGGTTTAGACGACATCTAAAGCCGGTGTTCCGCCCTATTTCAGGACGGGACAAGGTTAACAAAAAAGGCCAGCTACAAATGTAGTTGGCCTTTTTTATAGAATTTCACTACCGTTAAGAACTTAGAGAACTCCAGCAATGCGGCACATGCGTTAAACGCACGACTGTCTCACACACAACGCACTTGTAGAGCGTATCATTAAAATTATGATGCTCTTCAACTAGATCTAGGTGCGCACTCGTTTGCTGGGTTTGTATCAACTTTTCACACTGCTCACAATTCTGCACTTTGCTACTCACTCACATACCTTTTCTAATAATTAATAGTGTTTTATAAACACTCCTTTATCGCAGCGTGGAACAATAACAACCATTAAATGACTGCTTGTGTAAAACTTCCTTTGCAATGAGACTTGTTCGTTTTAAACAAGCCAACCAATCATATCTCCGCTTTCAGTGAATGTGAATATAAACTGAATGATAATTCAGTGAGAGTCTTTTTGGTATGGAATTATTTTTGATTGATACAGATCAACAATCTTAGATCGTCATGACTAGTTTTATTAACCCCGCCAAGGTTAAAAGTAACTGTATGAACGCTCAGAAATCAATGAACTTACCGCATTGATCGATGCGTAATTACAATCCACCACTACCTCAGCTGCTCTTTTTATCTACATACGCTCTAGGCGTGTAACCCGTCCAAGTTTTAAACGCTCGTGTAAATGAACGTGGTTCGCTAAAGCCTAATAAGCGTGCTATTTCTGAAACAGGAAGCTTTTGTGAACACAATTTTTCAATCGCCAAGTCACGACGGATATCATCCTTTATCAAAGGATAAGAAGTACCTTCAGTTTTTAGTTTACGCCGCAATGTTTGGCCGCTGATATTGAACTTAACCGCTAGCTCTTCAAATGAAGGGCACGTCAGAATTTCTGTTTCTTGGTAAAGAAGCACCGAACGAATACGCGCTTCATAGCTTTTCTCTTCGCCCGGTATTGTAATTAGGTCTGCGGGGGAGTTTTTAAGAAACCGAGATAGATCACGTTGCGTGCGTACAGGCGTATTAACTAAGTATTCAGCACTGAAGCAAAACTTTAACTCGGTACGATTAAATTGATGCCTACAAGGAAATAGAAACTTTAACTCCCTAAAGTTATCAGGCTTTTCATAGGGGAAATCTACATGAATCAATGGAATTTTTTTACCAATAACCCAACTAGCAAAACGGTGCCAAATAACAAGCCAGAACTCATGATAAAAATGATCTGGGTCTAATTCTGGTCGCAAAAATTTTGCTTTAAACTCAACGATATCGCCTCTATTCGTCAGCTGCATCTGAATATCGTCAGTAAACAGGTTATAGAAATTAACTCCTTGCTCCAAAACTGCCTGCAATGACTCATAGTGCAAAACATGGCAAGCCATTAAAGCAAATACACCCTGCTTACACGGTGTCTGCGTACATCCTAAAAATTCATCATTCAACTTATCCCACGTTAGTTTTACAAGCTGGGTTACTTGTTCACCATATGCTCTAGCTTCAGGTGTTTGCAATAACTCAGGAGCAATACCTATCTCGCTAAGCAACGCATCTATAGAAAGACCTTTCCTCTGGCTACAATTAAGCAACGCTTTTACATAATGTATATCAACAGTAGCCATACTCCCCCCTACGACCAAAGCATTATCATGAAACACAAATAGATCAATAACCTTAAACTTAAGGCTTATACTCAACCTAAATGTAACATAATGTGACTTTTATAGTAAATTAATGTCATTTTATGTCTACGGGTTTTTCACTATATTATCTATTTGTTTGTGCAATTTGTGGATACACTCAATCATTGAGCAGCGCCAAACGAATAACACTTTCTAATTAAAATAATTCAGAAAGTGAAGCCTAGCGCTAACGGGTTTCCTTTTATATAAAGAGAGAGAAGTGATGGATCTTACCCTGACTGAAGACCAAGCCATGATTCAGGATATGGCTCGTAAGTTTGCTCAAAGTGAACTATCCCCTGTTGCAGAAAAACTCGATCAAGAAGGTGATCGTGACCTATTTCTAGCAAACCTTAAACAGCTAGCTGAACTTGGCTTCATGGGCCTTAACATTGATGCTCAATATGGCGGCACAGAGGCAGGCACTGTTGTGTTCAGCCTCGCAATTACTGAGATTGCTAGAGCCTGTGCATCCACCGCTGCAACTATGTCGGTTAACAATATGGTTGCTGAAGTTATTCAAGCGGTCGCATCTGAAGAACAGAAAAACACCTATTTGCCTAGGCTTTGTAGCGGCGAATACCCAGCAGGAGGGTTTTGTTTAACTGAAACAACGGCAGGCTCAGACCCTTCTAACATGAAGACTACGGCTGTTCTTGATGGCGACGAATGGGTCATCAACGGCGCTAAACAATTTATTACTAGTGGTGATATTGCTGGTGTCTTTGTTGTATGGGCAGTCACCGATAGCAGCCTACCGAAAGGCAAAGGTATCTCCTGCTTTTTAGTGGAAAGCACCGCGCCTGGCCTTGAAGTCTCTAAAGCAGAAAAAAAATTGGGACAACACGCCTCTCCTACCAACGAAGTTCTCTTTACTGACTGCCGCATTCCTAAAAATGCGCTAATGGGCAAACTCAACCAAGGTTTTAAAATTGCTGTGGGAGAGCTAGCTGGCGGACGTATCGGTATTGGCTCTGTTGCATTGGGCATTGGCTTAGCAGCTATGGATTATGCGCGTGCTTACACAACAGAGCGCCAGCAGTTCGGACAGCCTATTTCCAATTTCCAGGGTCTGCAGTGGATGATGGCAGATGCTTATACTGAATTAGAAGCAGCCCGTCTGTTATTAATGAACGCTGCTGACAAAAAAGCTAAGGGTCTACCATTTTCAAAAGAAGCCTCGATGGCAAAATTGTTTGCTTCTGAAAAAGCTAACAAAGCCTGCTACACAGGTTTGCAGCTATTAGGTGGTTACGGCTATATCAAGGATTACCCACTAGAACGCTACACACGTGATGCTCGTATCACGTCACTTTATGAAGGCACCAGCGAAATCCAGCGCGTTATCATCTCGCGCGAATTGTTACGCGAAATTAGCTAAAAGTACATATAGGCGAGGGAGCTCTTCACTTTACTGGTTCCCTTAACCCATTTTCTGTATTGGCCATGAATGCCAACACAAACATAGAGAACAAATATGGATCTTAATAATAAAGTTGTTGTTGTTACCGGTGGCGCATCGGGCCTTGGTTTGATCACATGTCAGCAGCTCGTAAAACAAGGTGCCAAAGTTGTTGCGTTTGACCTAAATGAAGACGCAGACAAAGCGCTGGAAACACAGCTAGAAGGAAAAGCAATTTTTGCTAAAGTTGATGTGACTGACGTGGCATCAACTGAAGCAGGTATCGCAGCAGCCGTTGAAGCTTTCGGTAGCATTGATGTGTGTATCAATTGCGCAGGTATTGCACCGGGCGGAAAAACAGTTGGTCGCAAAGGCGCCCTTCCTTTGGAGAAATTTTCTCAGGTCATCAACATTAACTTGATCGGTACATTTAATGTTTTGCGCCTTGCTGCAGAGCAGATGGCAAAAAATGAACCTAATGCTGACGGGGAGCGCGGTGTCATTATTAATACGGCATCAGTAGCAGCCTTTGATGGGCAAGTGGGCCAATCTGCTTACAGTGCCAGTAAAGCCGGTGTTGTTGGCATGACATTGCCATTAGCTCGAGATCTAGCGCCACTCGGTATCCGCGTAATGACAATTGCTCCAGGTATTTTTGATACCCCAATGATGAAAGCAATGACAGACGAAGTGCGTGACCCTCTTATCCAAATGGTTCAAAGCCCTAAACGCTTTGGCGAGCCTGAGGAGTACGCATCGTTAGCGATTCATATCATCAACAACGGATATCTAAACGGAGAAGTCATTCGTCTGGATGGCTCAATTCGTATGGAACCAAAGTAACAGAATACGTTAAAGAACCTCCTAGGCCAAGAAAGGCCGGCGTTGTAATACGCATAAAGATATAAATATAAATACAGAGACGAGGTGTAGCAATGCAAAAACCAACTTATGAAGAATTGGTTAAACAATTCTCCGCGGCCGATATTGATAATCAATTTTCAGGAAGCTTAGAAACTGGTATTAACGTTTGTGTTGAGATCTGTGATCGTTATGCTGACACGGATAAAATCGCTTTGCGCTATGAGCGAGCAGATGGATCAAGTGGCGAGCTTAGCTTTAAAGAGCTTAAACGCCGCTCCTCTCAATTTGCTAACTACCTTACGTCACAGGGAATAGGTAAAGGCGATCGCGTTGCCTGCTTATTACCACGCACACCAGAACTACTGATCACTGTACTGGGCACATTAAAAGCCGGTGGTGTGTACCAACCATTATTTACAGCATTTGGTTCAGGTGCTATTGAGTACCGCCTTACCAAAGCTGACACTAAGCTGATTGTAACCAACACTGAGCAATGGCCAAAACTAGCTGACGTTAGTATTTTACCTAAAACATTGATAGTTGCAGATGCTGGCAGCCAGTTTGCTTCAGATGCTGATGCATTGTTTAGCGTTGCACAAGATGCCCAGTCTGACAACTTTGAACCGGTTCTAATCACGAAAGAAGAACCTTTCCTACAGATGTTCACATCAGGAACAACAGGTAAATCCAAAGGTGTTACAGTGCCTGCTAAAGCCCTGATCTCTTTCTGGAACTACATGAGCTACGCGATAGAAGTACTACCAGAAGACAGGTACTGGAATGTAGCTGATCCGGGTTGGGCTTACGGATTATATTATGCTGTTGTAGGGCCACTACTACTTGGCTGTACAACGCACTTTAATGAGCAGGGCTTCACTGCAGATAATACATTTGAGTTTTTGCAAAACTATAAAATTACGAACTTAGCTGCAGCACCAACAGCCTACCGTTTATTAATGGCCAACACGGAATTGCGTGCTAACTACGATATCAATCTAAGAGCAGCCAGCAGTGCTGGTGAACCATTGAATCCAGAAGTGGTTTCATGGATGGATGAGATATTCGACTGCAAAGTGTGTGATCAATACGGGCAAACAGAAACGGGCATGGTCTCTGCTAACTTCCATGCAGTTACACATGAATACCGTACTGCTTGCATGGGTTACCCTCTCCCAGGATACCGTATGGTTGCGTTGGATTCAGACCTCAACGAAGTCGGTGCAGGGCAAACAGGAGAACTCGCTATTGATGTTGAGCAATCACCACAGTTTTTCTTCCAAGGATATACTTGGGAAGAGAAAAACCCTTTCAAAGGTAAGTACTACCTAACCGGTGATATCGTTATCAGTAATGGTGATGGCTCTCACTCATACACAGGCCGCGATGACGATATTATCGCCTCAGCAGGGTACCGAATCGGACCTGCCGATGTTGAAAGTACTCTACTAGAGCACCCTGCTGTTACTGAGAGTGCTGTTGTTGGTAAACCAGACGAAAAAAGAGGCAGCATTGTTAAAGCTTATGTTGTTATCCGCTCTGAATACGAAGAAGGTTCTGAGCTCGTCGAAGAACTACAGCAGTTTGTTCGTAAGCGCTTATCGACGCATTCATTCCCACGTGAGATCGAGTTTGTAGAAGACCTGCCAAAAACACCAAGCGGAAAACTGCAACGCTTTTTACTCCGCCAACGTGCCGTTGATGAAGTAGCGTAATAGTAGCTTGCATAGGGAGTCGGCCGCTGCAGACTCCCTATTCTAAACACTTTAATTTTTAAGCCTGCATTAACAACCCAGAAACTAACTTTCTTGCCACTGTTCCAACTGTAAACACTGCCCTTGATAGACAATTTTTCCGCCTAAGCTAATCTGTAGTTCGGCACTGTTTTTTATCTTCATCCACGCTTCTTTCGTTAATACGTTATCTGCTGTTAAGGAAGATAAACGCCCTATTTCAAAGCGATTTCCTGTGTCACGCTCAATAGACCACAGCAGTAATTCATCCTGATTAAACTGGGCGCGTTCTTGCTCAGACTGCGACTGCTCCCACTGCAACCTCAAAACAGACTGACCCGGTTTTTTACCTTGGTAAGCCGTTAACACAAAAGCCGTTGTTTGAGGCTGTTCAGGTGTGCTCATCACAGCGAGATAACCCGGCGTATTCTGATGCGACACTACAGGCTCTTGTAATTGCTGCCATAGCAATAAACTCACAGCACAGAACATTACAAAAGATACAACACCAGCATAACGCCATATTGAGGCCAACCAACTAGAAGGCGATGATACCTGCTCGGTTTGTCTCTCTATGGCCTTCCATACACGCTGAGGAGGGTTTTCATCGGCAACTGAGTGCATTAGCGTAGCCAGGTGTGCTTGCCATTTATACACGACTTTTTCAAACTCTTGATCATGTTTAATTAAAACCTCCACTCGCTTTTTAACACGACTCGACAAATGCCCTAGCACGTACTGTTGCGCTAAGTGTTCCTGAATATCTTTGCGGCGATATCTCATGTATTCAGACATGCTTCAAGCTCCTTCATACCACGCCTGATCCACGATTTTAGTGTCCCTAAAGGCTGCTTAAACTGATCTGATAACTCTTTGTGAGTCAAACCATAAATGTACGAAAGGATAATGGCCTGACGAGGCTCTTGTTTTAGCTTTCCTAAACAGCGCCGCATGTCATAACTGTCTTGCCAAAGATGATTACTCTCTTGGATTTCTTCAACCCACTCAATATCTTCAAGGCTAAGCGGGTAACGCTTCATCTGGCGCAGCTTATCCAGCGCCGTATTTCGAGTCACTTGGCATAACCACGGCCACGCCTCCCCCATGGATGGGTTGTGCTGAGCGGCATTTTGCCAAATTTTTATATAAGCATCTTGAAGCACATCAGCCGCTAGCTCTTTATCGCCTAGCATCTTAATGAGTAAGCCATAAAGCTTGCTGCTGGTGTGCTCGTATAGCTTTTTAAAAGCGGGTGAATGCTTGAGCTTCACCTGAGCCATCAGAATATCTACTTCGTGATTCCAGCTCACAGTGTTTCCTTCGTATCAAAAATGGCAAGTGGGCTATGCCCACTCGCCTATAAAATTACTTTGCTACCGGGACAATATGCCAAACACCTTTAATACCATCACCTGTGGTATCTCCTGGCTTTTTATCACCAACCCATAAGTAGAGAGGCTGATTTTTATAACGTACCTGTAATGACCCATCTTTGCGCGCTACAGTTGAGAAGACCTTTGCATCAATCTCAGACTTGCTCTGCAAAGGTGGCCATTTTTGCTCACATGGCCCGTAACATTTAGAAACACCCTGAGAGTCTTTATCAAAAGTATACAAGGTCATCCCTTGCGTATCTGCCAATATACTTCCTGCTGATGTCTGCTGTGTAATAACACCCACTTTAGAGGAAGAGTAGCTCTGGCTTTCATCACTGCTTTGGTACGCATTAGCACACCCTACAACCAACAAACTCATGGATATAATTGCAGCACCGGCCAATTGTTGCTTAATCATTCGTTAACTCCTTCGTATATAAAATATGATCTTCAATATAGAAACGAATGAAGGAGTACTTTTGGATGCAAAGTATTTATTTTTATATTGCTGTAACTCGCAAACAATGACAACACAACTCCGACGCTTAGCTAGCATGCAAAGTCTTTCCCATATACAAAAAGACCCTCATCCTATGGACAAGAGGCTTATAAATAATGGTAAGCGTTAAACGCGCTTTTTCGCGGGTAGGCAATGATTAAGAACTGCAAAACCAACAATGCCTGAAACAAGAGAACCTAGAATAATTCCAATACGCTGATCAAACAGCTGGTTTATTACTGTTTCATCAAATGCGAGCGAACCGATAAACAAACTCATCGTAAAACCCACACCACAAAGAACGGCTGTTCCATATAGGCCACTCCATGACATGCCCTTTGGTAAACGGGTCCAATTAAGCTTAATAGCCAACCAGCAACATCCAAAAACACCAATTTGTTTACCAAGAAATAGCCCCAACGCTATTCCCAGTGGAACAGAGTGCATGACTTGTGCTGAGCCTATACCGGTAAAATTAATACCCGCATTAGCAAATGCAAAGATAGGCAAAATAAAGAAAGCGACGGCAAAGTGCAAATCATGCTCCATACTTTTTAGCGGGGAATAATCACTATTAGGGCGAGACTTCATGGGAACAAACATAGCCACTATTACGCCGGACAAGGTAGCATGAATCCCAGATTTCAACATAGCCACCCACATAATAATACCAATTAGAATAAAAGCTGTTTTGGACTCAACACCCTGTTTGTTGAAGATCGCTAATAAAGGCAAGCAAGCGATAACAATTAACAACGCTATACCTGAAATATTATCAGTATAGAAAATGGCGATTATAAGAATTGCACCCACATCATCAAAAATGGCTAATGATGTTAAGAAAATCTTAATACTAATCGGTACTCTGGAACCTAATAAAGTCAGAATACCTAATGCGAATGCAATATCTGTTGCTGCTGGAATAGCCCAGCCTTTCATTGCGGTTGTGTCGCCTATATTAAAAAAAGTATAAATAAGGGCAGGAACAGCCATCCCCCCAATCGCACCAATACCAGGCAAGATGATGTTGCATTTATCGGCAAGCTCGCCTTCAATTAACTCACGCTTGAGCTCCAACCCAACCAGAAAAAAGAAAATGGCCATGAGGCCATCGTTAACCCATAAGAGTAATGGTTTTGCTATATGCAGAGCGCCGACTCTGATTTCAACAGGGGTCGATATTAAAAGGTCGTAATAGTTTTGATAGGGGCTGTTAGCTAATATCATGGCGAACACAGCAGCTAGCATCAAGGTAATGCCACCGGCTGATTCTAATTTAAAAAAACTAGATAAAGATGAACCATGCGTCAATAAATCTGGATAATTCGGCATAACTTCCTTTACTTTCAAACACCTACCATCGCTAACAAAAATAGCCTTCAAGAAAATCTAGGCATATTATCTGTTAGATATGTATAACCGAATGAGGGTAGTTATATTCAACCACCCTCATTTAGCTGTTCGAATTAGATAAAGAAAATTAACTTTAGTTCAGTAGTTTACTATGGCTAACCAGCAAGCTCATGCGCTTAGAGGCGTCTAGCGCGGTATGAACGACCTTTCATTTTTCCTTCACTGATCTTTTTCAATGCTGCTTTTGCTACATCCTGCTGAACCGCAACATACGATTTATTATCCATAATCTGGATTTTACCAACCTGCTTACCATCAATCCCATTTTCACCGGTTAGCGCGCCCAGAATATCGCCCGCTCTGATTTTTTGCTTTTTACCACCATCAATCTGTATGGTCGACATTTCTGGTTTGAAAACAGGTTTATCCAACGCACTATCAGAAGGTAAGGACTCAACAGTAATGCGCTGTCCTATGTAATCTTCTAAGCGCGCAACCCTATGGGTTTCATTATCACTAAATAAAGTGCACGCTAAGCCCTTACGCCCAGCACGTCCAGTACGGCCAATCCTGTGGACATAAACCTCAATATCACGAGCAATTTGGTAATTGATGACGGCATCAAGCGCCTCAATATCTAAGCCTCGTGATGCAACATCCGTGGCAACCAATATCGAAACACTTTTATTGGCAAAACGAACTAATGTTTGGTCACGATCTCGTTGTTCTAAGTCACCATGAAGCGCAACAGCACTAAACCCATAATTACAAAGCTCATTTGCAACCTCTTGTGTCTCAATACGCGTATTACAAAAGACTACAGTCGATTCTGGGCGGTTTTTCAGTAGAAGCAAGCGTAAAGCAAGCATACGCTCGGCATCATCTTTCACTTTAAATAGGTGCTGCTTAATACTTGAGTCATCATGAGTAGAGGTTACTTGAACCATCTCAGGTTCAGTCATTATGCGTTTAGCAATCGACTCGATTTTTTTAGGGAATGTTGCACTAAATAATAAGGTTTGGCGCTCCAAAGGAATCTGATCAATCACAGCATCCAGCGCATCCTGAAACCCCATCTCGAGCATACGATCCGCTTCATCCAGCACCAGTGTTTCGACATGTTCCAGGTTAAGTGTTTTGCGATTAATATGGTCTTCAATACGCCCAGGTGTGCCCACAATAATATGCGCGCCATGCTCTAGCGAGCCGATCTGCGGGCCTAAGGGAGTACCACCACACAGTGTTAGCACTTTGATATTATGGATAGTACGTGCCAGTGTGCGCACTTCTTTAGCGACTTGATCAGCTAGCTCACGTGTAGGGCAAAGTACCAACGCCTGAATTCTAAAACGCTTAACATTCAGCTTTTCTAGCATCCCTAAAACAAAAGCAGCGGTTTTACCTGAACCTGTTTTCCCCTGAGCAATAACATCCTTACCCGCCAAGATATGTGGCAAGCTTTGCTCTTGGATTGGCGTCATTGATGTATAACCAATAGAATCCAAGTTTTGAAGTAGCGCAGGTTTTAATTTTAGGGTCGAAAAATCTAGAGAGCTCAATGTGTTGTCCTGTACGTGGTCTGTTTCAAAGTAAAGATGACCAAAAAGGCGCACATAATAGCAGATCTACGGCTATTACGCTGATTTATAAACGCTGCTTTACGCCAAGTAACTCTATTTATTTGGTGTAAAACACAACACTTAACACACTAGGCATCACGCACGAATAAATACTCATCCATAAAATCACCATCGCGCTCTAATGAACGGTAATATTCAACACGAAAATTAGCTGCCACTTCTAGATATTCACCGGGTAGTAAACAAAAACGTTCAGAGAAGCCTTTCTCTTGATGCTGTCGCACATTAAAACTATTGAGCATTAACTTACCTTGCAAAGTAAGTAAGTCAGGTAAGCAAGAAAACAACGCCGGCGACGGCCTAAAACGATTGATCACTATATTGTCGTACTGGCCTAATTGTTTTAATGCAAGCACATCATCAAGGTCACATTGGAGTGTACGTATCGTTAATTGCTGCGCTTTCGCACTGATTGCTAAGCGTTTTAGCCCTTCTTCAGCGATATCTACAGCAGTAACCGCAAAGCCTTGCTGCGCTAAAAATAAAGAAGAACCTCCATCGCCTGACGCCAAGTCTAATACTGTACCGGGTTTTAGTTGCTGCCACCCCTCTGTTATTGCACCAGGTACAGATGCAAGTGCTCCTGTTTTTTCTGCGTAACGGCGATTCCATTTTTCACGTACTGATGACATATCAACCCTTATGATATTTGCGAGTTTGCAAAGGCATATACTTGTTTTACTTTCTGATTAATCAAGGCTCCTAGCTGCAGGGTAGCAGGCCCAGCATAACTACCTTCACGGTAAATAAGATAAAGCTCAACCGAGCGCTCTGAGCCTGACGCTAAAGGCAGTGCCTTTAACTTTCCACTATCTAACTCATTCTTGATCTTTAATGCAGGATACCAAGCATAGCCAAGCCCGATTACAGCACTCCGTATAGAGGTACCTATATGGCTGAGTGTCAAACGTTGCTGCGCTCCCAGCCAACCTGAGTCTGTACCACGACTTCCCGAATCCTTCACCACCAGCTGCCTATGCAAACGTAAGTCTTGATAATCTAGAGTACGGTTTAACTGGTGTAGAGGATGATTTGGAGCGGCAACTGCATGAAAAGTCACTTGCATTAAAGGATCTCCTAAAAACCCTGGCGGTACATAACCACTAATAACAATATCAGCTTCTTTATTGATTAAAGCTTCATCAGATCCGCTTAATACCGTTTCTTTTAGCTCAATTCTTGTCATTGGGTTTTCAGTCATGAAATCTTGTATTGCATCCAATAACACCCATTGAGGGAACAAGGTATCAACCACTATTTTTATTTCAGCTTCTATACCCGAAGAAAACTGCTGGGCCATAGACTCCATTTGCTGCGCTTCTTCTAACAATACTTTAGCACGCCGATATAAGGTCCTGCCGGCGGGAGTCAGTGCCGCTTTACGCCCCTCAATCTTAAACGCTTGGATGCTTAGGCTAGTTTCAAGTTTTTGAATGGCATAACTAATAGATGACTGACTTTTTCCCATTGATTCAGCCGCCATCGCATAGCCACCATTATCGACAACAGCCACTAAAGCTTGCCACTGCTCTAAGGTAACGAGTGTATTCATCTCATTCACATCTATTTTTTAGATAATAATGCGCTAATTATACCTATTTATAATCTTTTTAATGAATATAAAATCAATTCCATTAAACAAAACACTTTTAATGTAAAAATAAATAGGTATACCCGAATGACAACACTACTACATATCAAGAGCAGCCTTTTTGGTGAAGATGGAAAATCTAATCTGCTAGCAACTGAGTTTATTGAACAATGGCAAAACAAACAGGGCACTGAAAAAAGTAACGGCCAAGTAGTTGTGCGTGATGTCATTAGCAACAGCACTTCTCACCTTGATGCTTCTATCATAACGGCTTTCATGACACCTGAAGCCGAGAGAACTGTAGAGCAGCAAACCATAGCATGCCACTCTGATACGCTGATTAATGAAATCCGCGAAGCTGACATAATCGTTATCGGTGTGCCCATGTACAATTTTGGTATTCCATCACAGATGAAGGCTTATCTGGATCACATTGCACGCGCTGGAATCACGTTTAAATATACTGATACTGGCCCAGTTGGCTTATTGGAAGACAAACCTGTTTACCTATTTGCAACACGTGGTGGCATGTATCGTGATTCGGGCATAGATTTTCAGGTTCCATTTATGACGCAATTTCTTAATTTTATCGGCCTCAGCAGTATCGATACCATCTATGCAGAAGGCCTTAATATGGGTGCCGTTGCTGAAAACTCCTTAGCTGCTGCTAAAACTCAAATTAGTGCCGCTGTAAATTAAGCAGCATTAAACTTTACAAGAAATAGCGAGGAGTAATCTGATGGGACTGTTAATTAATGGCCAATGGCACGATCAGTGGTATGACACTAAAACTAATGATGGCGAGTTTATTCGCCATGAGTCGCAGTTCCGACATTGGATTGCCAAACCTAGCTCAGAAAAAAATACAGATAATACAAATACTGATACCCCTTTTATAGCAGAAGCGGGACGTTATCACTTGTATGTTTCTTTAGCATGCCCTTGGGCACACCGCACATTAATTATGCGAGCGTTAAAAGGATTAGAGAATATTGTTAGCGTTGATATTGTCCATCCATTAATGCAAGACAACGGTTGGACCTTTACTAATGATACAGCGACAACAACAGGAGACTCGCAACTCTCATCCGATTATCTTTATCAGCTTTACACGCATGAGCAAGCCAATTATAGCGGCCGAGTAACGGTACCTATTCTCTGGGATAAGCAACAGCAGCGCATTGTTAGTAATGAATCATCAGAAATAATACGTATGTTCAACAGTGCTTTTAATGACGTGGGCGCAATACAGACAGACTACTACCCTCCTGCCCTTCGCTCTGAAATTAATCAGCTAAACAACTGGATATATGAGAGCGTTAACAACGGCGTTTATCGCGCCGGTTTTGCCACCAGCCAACAAGCATACGATAACGCAGTAACGCTGTTATTTGCCGCGCTTGATGATTTAAATGAACGCCTTAGCACACAACGATATTTAATAGGCAAGCAGCTAACAGAAGCAGACATACGTCTATTTACAACACTCATACGGTTTGATCCTGTCTATGTAAGCCACTTTAAATGCGACCGTAAGCGTATTGCCGACTACCCGGCACTTTCTGGATACGTAAGAGATATCTATCAAATAAATGGCATTGCAGAAACCGTCTGCTTTGATCATATCAAACAGCACTACTTCACCAGCCACAAAATGATTAATCCAACAGGCATCATTCCTGTTGGACCAGAGCTTGACCTCAACGCCCCCCACCGGAGGGATATCCTATGAGCACCTCAACACAACAAAGAACGATTGCACGTATTATTCCGGCCGTTGATAGCCAAGATGGTGCAGGTGTAAAACTTAAACGTAGTGTAGGAAAAAACGCAGCCTCACGTATTGACCCTTTTTTGATGCTCGATGCTTTTTCATCTGCCAACCCTGACGACTACATTGCAGGCTTCCCTCCTCATCCACACCGCGGCTTTGAAACCGTCACCTACATGTTAGATGGCCACATGATCCATAAAGATCACATGGGCAATGAAGGAGACTTGCGTACAGGTGGTGTTCAATGGATGACCGCTGGCCGAGGCGTTATTCACGAAGAGCGCCCTCAAATGACAGAAGGCTTAATGCGCGGCTTTCAATTATGGATTAACTTACCGGCCAGCGAAAAAATGAAACCGGCCGCTTACCAGAATATAGAACCTCAAGAAGTACCGGTCATAACACTTAATAATGGCAGCACTCTTAAAGTCATTGCTGGCGAATATCAGTTAGAAGATAAGCTTGCTACTGGGCCTATTGCTGCGGGTAGCACACAAGTTACCTACCTTGATATTCACATACCAAAAGGCGAGCACCTGAGCCTACCTGTTAGCAGCAGCTTAAGTACCTTCATTTATCTGTTTGAAGGCCAAGCAGGAATCAACAAACAAGCGCTAAGCAAGAATAACGCAGCCATTTTAGGCTCAGGAAACAACGTTACTATTCACGCAGCAGAAATGGGGGCAAGGATGTTGTTAATAGCAGGCAAGGCAATAGGCGAACCTATCGCGCAATATGGCCCATTTGTGATGAATACTATGAAGGAAGTTGATCAAGCAATTGAAGATTACCAAAACAATACACTAACAAATTAGCAATTAACCAATAATATCAAGCTCGCAGCTAATCCGTTTGCCACTCTTCATAGGCTGGAACATCTTTATATTCCAACCATGATTTATCATGCGATAGCCAGATATGGGACTGCGGCTTTACGCCTGGATCATTATCTAAGGTTGCCACACGAAGAATCACATGAGGAGCACCCTCTCGCTCAGCCATAAGGTGGGAGCCACACTGAGAGCAGAAATGTCGGTGTTTTCCTTTAGATGATTCAAAAGAGGCCCTCACCTCTTCGCCTCTAATCCATCTAAAATGTTCTCTCATTACGCCTGCTGTGGCTACAAATGCTGCAGCATGCGCTTTTTGACACGTAGAGCAATGGCAATGACTTATCGGCATATCCAGCGAATCAACTTCGTACACTACCGCCTTGCATAAACAGCTTCCTTTCATCGCCATTGCTTTGCTCCTTATTAATGGGTTGCTTTATCACCCCAAATTGCTTTTAAGCGCTTATCACGACCGCAGTTCCAACGGTACGCCTTATATCGAAGAGGATTGTTTTTGTAGTAATCCTGATGATAGCTCTCTCTTCCATGAATAGGGTAAAAGGTAGATGCATCTAAAATTGGTGTCACTACGGTTTGTTCTGGAAACTGCGCTACAACTTCTTTTCTTGAAGCTTCAGCCAGTGCTCTTTCAGTACTACTAGCTACAAAAATAGCGCTCAGATAACTCGGCCCTTTATCGCAAAACTGCCCTCGCGAATCAAATGGATCAACATTAACCCAGTAATGCGCTAGCAGCTCTTTATAAGTCACTTTCTTTGGATCATAGGTAATCTCAACGGCCTCGTAGTGGCCTTTATGATTACCATTATACGTTGGGTTTTTAAGTGTTCCGCCAGTAAAGCCAGAAACAACTTCAGACACACCCTCTAGCTTTTCAAAGTCAGATTCCATACACCAAAAGCAGCCGCCTGCTAAAACGGCTTTATCTGCATAAACATTTGCGCCATAAGAAAGCAGGCCCGCAACAACAGCAAGTAACATCAATTTATTCTTCATGTAACATCTCTCAGCAAAGTTCTTTACAAAAAACCGCAACATCTAACGATATAGTGATTCGGACAACAGTTTGCTTGAATTGTTACAACCCCAGTGACAAAAGTAATAGCACTGGGTTATAAAGCATCACTCATTTTGTACTGATTCAACTTCTTGAGTCTTAAAACCTGCAGGCATAACGATCTCCCGTAACCTTTTCGTTAAATAGCTCTCGATATCAGACCAATTTAGCCATCGCTGACTGCAACGCCAATTTTATTTCTTCATTATTGATAGATGATTTTTCCATATCAAAATTCTCATAAAAACTTGGCACTGAGCAACTCGCTTTTACTTCACCCGCAAAAAATGGAGCTGAATTCAGCGCCTGAGCTAACACGCCCGCTCCCCCTCTTGCACCTGGAGAGGTAGATAAAAGCACCATAGATTTATTCTGAAAAACCTTCGGATTAATACGAGAACACCAATCAAATAGATTTTTGTACGCCGCACTGTAAGAGCCATTGTGCTCTGCAAAAGAGATGACCAAAGCATCACAACCAGCAATTTTTTCTAAAAACGCCTGCGCTAAAGCCGGCTTACCCAGTTCAGTTTCTTTATCTTCACTAAACAAAGGGAGCTCGTAATCGTTCAAATCTAAAACATCAACATGGCTTGATTCAATCAAGCTACTCGCATAAGCGACTAATTTTTTATTAATGGATTTTTTACTACTACTGGCGGCAAAAGCTACTATTTTCATAATGTACTCATCTTTATTAAAGGGTAGAAACACTAGTGGTTACATAAAGTGTAATACACGACCTAAATCGCACTAATAAGATTAATCTCACTGGCATATCCTTGATCGTATATTAAACAATCACATCGAGCTAACCAAGCTCATATGATTTCACGGCATAGGAATCTGATTGGCTTATATGAGAAAACACATTATCAATGATTTCAATGGTGCCCCATATCTCTGTGTATGTTGATTTTCCTGTCTCTGTTATTTGTTTATGAATATGTATTTCTCGTTGCATCGCACTATCTGCCCACTGCTTACTTCCACAGAACCTATGATGCCAGTCATGCGATGGTACAGTGCCTTGAAAAACAGCAATACGCACCGGTAACTCAATAAGAACATTACGTAATATCCATAAAAAACAATCAAAGACATAAAGCCCAATATTAGAGCTATTCTCAGGAAATGGCGTCCCACAATAACGGCCATTTGTTAGTTGAATATGGCTTTGTTTTGAAGTGAGTGTAGTTGGAATCCAGATATGCTCACAGATTAATTGAAGCAATGCAGCTATCTGACAAAGCAACAGCATCGGGACTATATATGCCCAAAACACCAGCCAAAATCCCGCATACACAGCCACCGAACATAAAACCAAGACCCACAAAACACTCATCACTTTTCTCACATTAGTACTGTGGAAAAAGTTATCTATAAATCGACTTTTCAATGACTGATAATGAAAAACTGGGCTTATGCATAATAGCAAAAGATGAACCCATAACTGTGCCTTGCTCTTTCCTGGGTCAAAACCTAGATCAATCACTCTTTGAGCATCACAATCTTCTAAAGAGCCAAAATGCTTTCCGTGGTGCTTTAGATGATCCATTCGATAATACTGACAGCTCTGCACAAAAAATACCGTCGTCAGTAATTCCC
Organism: Neptunomonas japonica DSM 18939; assembly: GCF_000422765.1. Classification (GTDB taxonomy): domain Bacteria; phylum Pseudomonadota; class Gammaproteobacteria; order Pseudomonadales; family Balneatricaceae; genus Neptunomonas; species Neptunomonas japonica. The sequence continues at coordinate 78,440 of NZ_KE383915.1, forward strand.
CAAATAAAAAATCTAGCTTTCTATTTTTGAAAAAGACACCATGAGACATCATATGAATATTTGTGGTAATCATATAACGAGAACCAGCCACCAGAGATAATAATGAAACAAGTAAAAGTGCAATGTTATTATTAATAGTAAAAGCATACACACCTAAAATACCTACTATCAAATAAAGCATCGCCATAATAAAATGTGTAGAACCGTTAGGAATAAATAAACGTTTTCTATTTAATATTTCTTTTCCCGAAAAAAGAACCCATAAAAAAATAAAAGGATAATTATCAAACCGATGCGCATTGGTCGAAAAGTCCCCTCCAACATTTTTATATTCATCCATAATAACTCTCCGAGTATACCTGCAATTTTTTATTATTTAACACAAAGATTTAAATTATATATAACTCTATAGAAAATACATTTTAATCTTGTAAAAAAACAGTAAAAGCTCAAGAAAATCAAAAGATAAGTAGTAGGGAGAAGGTTAGTTAACGCCACACGCTAAATACATGCGGCGCCTCTTGTTCACTCTTAAAATACTGGGCAAATAACAATGCTTATCTATTTACGAATAAGCGTTCCTGTTCCATCTGCATGCCACTGATAAACGCCAAAATAAAAACCATTAAGATCACCCTTATCGTCCCAACTGATAGGACCAATGACGGTATCAATAGTCTCCGCTCGCAAAGCGGCAGCTACTTTCTGAGTATCTTGCATACCTACACGTTGAATGGCATCTGCAAACGCTTGAACAGCAGCATAGCTTGTCCAGATAAAAGGGCCTTTAGGATCAACGCCTTTATTCTTTAGTAACTCAACAACCCCATGGTTTTTGTCCATCAGGTCATAACGCTCTGGCAGTGTTACAAGTAAGCCTTCAACAGCCTCACCTGCAAGATAAGCAATATCTTTATTACCGAGACCTTCTGGTCCCATATAAACGGGGTTAAAACCAACATCTTTTGCTTGGCGCATAATAAGCGCTAATTCCGGGTGATAACCACCATAATAGACAAAATCAACATTATGCCGCTTAAGCTTGCCTATCAACGCAGAAAAATCTTTTTCGCCATGGTTTACGCCATCTGTACTCACTATATTAATGCCATTAGTTAGCAAGTGGTTTCGCACTATTGTCGCAACGCCTTTCCCGTACTGTTGCTTATCGTGAATAATAGCAACACGCTGGGGTTTAACTATCTCAGAGATATAACCAGCAGCAGTTTTCCCCTGCTCAGAATCCAAACCAATAGTGCGGAATACATTTTGATAACCACGTCGGGTAATGCCTGGATTAGTTGAACCAGTAATTACTAATACATCTTCATCCTGATAAACATCGGTAGCCGGCTGGGTCGAGCTAGAACAAAGGTGCCCAACAACATACTTAACACCATCTTTAATGACACGATTTGCCACAGAAACAGCTTGCTTGGGCTCACACGCATCATCGTACTCTATTACTTTAATTAAATGACCGTTAACACCACCCGCTTTGTTCAGCATTTCAATTGCAGCGTAAGCACCCTGTAATTGCATCTGCCCATACGGTGAAACCGGACCAGAGAACGGCCCAGCAATACCTATTTTGAGCACATCACTCGATTGAGCAGGTAGGCTCATTGCTGCAAGTAATACAGTTATAGAGAGTTTTTTTATTAGCTTCATGATGGTTTCCTAAAGCGTGATAAGCAGGCGGATAGTGCCTGCTTACATTATTAATTAGGATGCTTGTGGCTTCCCAGTTAAATGATTCAATCAACGCAAAGGATAATGTACTTATAACGAGTAAAAAGCACTGATTTAACGCAATTCTCTTTGATTATTAGAATCTGAAGTATCACCAGTGTTTATTGTAAACGGCGTACGATGGCATCACTTAGCTGCATAACCCTTTTTCGATTAACCCCTAAATCACTATAGCCTGCCCGTGAAGCCGAGCGAAAATGTAGTAGGTTATTTTTCGGATCATAACGTGTTTCAACATCATCAATAAAACCAAATAAAGAAGAGTGAAAGGTAGCTGCTAAATACAATGAATCTGAATGAAGCCCTTGATTTTCTTGAAGCCTACCACCCGCATCGGTGATCACTTCTTTTATTGTTGAAATAATCTCTACTGAAGATAAGTTTGCACGCACACCTGCTTCACTCAAATCAATAGGCTGTATGAAATGTGACGTATCTTCAGGGTATTCACTACATACACAATTGGGCTTCTGTATGCACGCAGCCAACTTAGTATCTACCAATCCGAGTGGCTGGTTGTTTTTCGTAAGATAACTTAATACAAAGAAACCGATAATAACTGCAGAGATAACTACAACGATTAACGTTAATAAAAGTTTCATCGTGTAACATCCTTATCGCTGACATATAGCTGCTGATTTAAAAGAGGCTGATGGCTTCCCATCAGCACACAAAACTACTTTGCAAATTTATAATATTCACGGTTCAAATAAGCGGCCACATCGCTAACATCTTCAGGGAACCAGCCTACATCAAGGTTGGTATTGCACCCTTCAACTCTACTTTCAAGTTTTGCATAGGTGGTAGCTTTACGGTCTTCACGCTGATAAATCTCAGTGCCATGACAGGTTTCGCAATTAGCATCAGTATACTGCTCACCGCTGATAGTTCGCTCTATCTCTACTTCTTGATACAGCTCTAACCCGCTATCGGCATTACCCGCAAACACCGACGATGAGCTCAATATCAAAGCAACGCTTAAAGAACTTATTTTCATATTTCCTCCCTGTGGCCCGCAGCCATTCTTATTTTTATGACCCTGTTAGCCTTGTCAAATGACTAACGAAGTCAGATGGATCTATAACACCAATTAATGTCAGCTCCGAGCGTAGCACACCCGATTGATTATAAAAAATAAGCGCCGGAGGACCAATGACCTTATAGGCTTTATTAAGTGATTTGGAATCAGCATCATTCGCTGTCACATCAACCTTAATGCGCACAAAGCCAGATAGCGCTTGCTGTACTTTCGCATCGGCAAAAGTGACATGCTCAAGCTCAATACACGAAATACACCAATCAGCATAAAAATCCAACATGACAGGCTTACCGGTTATTTTCGCTTGCTTTAAAAGTGGCTCTAATTCACTTATTGATGTCACTGTAACAAAGCTTAATTTATTAACTTGAGAATTAGCAGAAGAATTAGAAGCTAAGCCTTTTAGCGGATAAATTAAACTGTTACCACCTGAGAACACTCCAACCAATAAAGCCGACCCATAGAGTAATAGCATTACTCCAACACCTTTCCATAGCTTTAACCAACCCTTGGCATCAGGTGGAATTCCATCAACAGCCCGCATATATATTGCAGCAATAATAAGGATGATCGCTGTCAAAGTCATGGTGACGGATACGGGCACTACACGGTCGAGCATCCACACAGCCATCAATAACAAAGCCACACCAAACCCGGCTTTGATAGAATCCATCCAACGCCCAGCTTTAGGTAATAGTTTCCCTGCAGAGGCACCTATCAACAAAATCGGAACTCCCATTCCCATACTTAGTGTGAACAAGGCAAGTCCACCCATAACAGGGTCTCCGGTCTGGCCTATATAAATAAGAGCACCGGCTAAAGGCGCTGCCATACATGGACCAACAATCAGCGCTGATAACAGCCCCATAACGGCAACGCCGGTTACCGTTCCGCCTTGTTGATGATGGCTAGTTTTATTCAATTTGCTTTGCCATGCATTTGGCAACTGAAGCTCATAAAAGCCAAACATAGACAACGAAAGCATGACAAATACCAGGCTGAAAAAACCAATAATCCACGCGTTCTGAAAAGCCGCTTGTAAATTTTCGCCAAACAAGCCAGCTAGGACGCCAGCCACAGTATAAGTAACAGACACAGCCAGCACATATACCATCGACAAAAACATCGCCCTTCGTGTCGTTATTCTATGACCGTGCCCTGCAATAATGCTGGAGATAATAGGAATCATAGGAAACACACATGGCGTTAACGACAAAGCCAAACCTGCCAAGAAAAAAGCCCCTAGCGTAAGTAACAGATTATCGCCCGAAATAAGACTAGCAAATTGATCCTGTTCACTCAAAAACCCAGCCTGACTATTAAGCGCTACTTGAGAGACACCATTATTAGCCTGCCCCAAGGAACGACTATTTTCAGATACTGTTTCAGAAGAAGCATCAGCGGGTATAGACGCTATTTTCACAATCTCGGCTGGAATATTAGTAAGCGCCAAATCTGTAGTTACTGGCGGATAACAGATGCCTCCTTCCCAACACCCCTGATAGGTGATTTTCAAGCTTCCGTCAGTTGGGGTTCCTGTTACGCTGCGAACTTGTAAGGTGACATCTGCACTTTTATGAAACACCTCAACGGTACCAAATAAAGGATCATCTTTTGTATCTGTTGCACCGTTGATATGACTAATAATTTCTAGCGTTTTAGAGGGAACAACTTTTATACGATCTCGATATAAATAATAGTCATCTGGAATATCCCAACGTAAAAAAACCTGACCATTATCACCTACTTCAGGCACAAAGATGTATGCTTTCTCAACGGGTAAAGGGCCATCGCCTGCCTGCCCTGCTGAACTTTTCTTATCGAAAAACCCGGCATTGGCAAATGAAACACTCATCGCCAGAACACAAATAATTGTGAGGGTTTTAATTACTATTTTTATTGCGCTCGGCACCCTGAGGCACTCCTGAATTGTCATTTAATATGCTATGGACTACAGGTGATCAGTTGAGTTCGCTTTAAGAGGATGATTTAGAAACTAAATTATTCCTGAGCAGAAAACATACGACAACATTTAATTAACATTGTAACACTACTCTTTGGTCATATCCTTTTAGGTTTTGAGACAAGTAGCCTGTAAAAACCCTTATATAAGTCATGACTTTATGGTAAAAAGATGCGTACTTATGATTATGCTGTACGGCCAAGATATCGGCTTGTACTGAACTGCTTCAGGAAAAATGTACCATGACTGATAACCGCGTAGAAAACCTTAATATCGAATCCCATTCGGTCCTGATCACACCCGAAGACCTTAAAAACAAATTACCGATCAGTGAAGCTGCTGCAGTGGCTGTTATGAATGGCCGTAAAGTCATTCGTGATATTTTAGACGGGACAGACAAACGCCTTTTCGTTGTGATCGGCCCATGCTCTATTCATGATGTTGATGCTGCAATTGAGTACGGTAAGCGACTTAAAGAACTATCGGAACAAGTTAAAGATTCTATATATATAGTCATGCGTGTTTATTTTGAAAAACCACGTACAACAGTTGGCTGGAAAGGCTTAATCAACGACCCGCACCTAAATGACTCTTTCGATATCGAAGAAGGGCTACATATTGCGCGTAAGTTAATGTTAGACCTCTCTGAAATGGGGCTCCCGTTAGCTACTGAAGCTCTAGATCCAATCTCTCCACAATATATGCAGGATCTGATTTCATGGTCTGCTATTGGTGCTCGCACAACTGAGTCCCAGACACACCGTGAAATGTCTTCGGGTCTTTCATGCGCTGTTGGCTTCAAAAATGGTACTGACGGCGGCCTAACCGTTGCGACAAACGCACTAAACTCTGTCCAACATCCGCACAATTTTTTAGGTATAAATCCCGACGGCCAGGTGTCAATCATCCGTACTAAAGGTAACCAGTACGGGCATATTGTTCTTCGTGGCGGTGACGGCAAACCTAACTATGATTCAGTGAATGTTGCTATGTGTGAACAGGCACTAGAAAAATCAGGCCTTAAGAAAAACATTATGATTGATTGTAGTCATGCCAATTCAAGTAAAGATGCCGCCCTGCAACCACTGGTTGCTGAAAATGCTGCAAATCAGATTCTTGAAGGTAATAAATCAATTGTCGGTTTGATGATTGAGTCCAACCTTGAGTGGGGCAATCAGTCTATTCCTGAAAACTTGGACGATCTTAAATACGGCGTATCTGTTACTGATGCTTGTATCGACTGGCCAGCAACTGAAAAGTGCTTGCTAGAGATGAACAAAAAGCTAAAAGACGCACTAGCAAAACGATAGAACACACCACTACCTAAAGGGCTCCGCTTAACCAAGCCGAGCCCTTTTTAGTGTATAGGCTCAACTAACGAGATAATGGCAATGCAACACCGATTGCTACAAACTTCCCAGCACAACATTGATTGAAGCGCTTTCCTTACTTCACTAACCACGGCTTTACACGATATAAAATTCGTGCCACAAAATATTCAACAACAAACTCTATAACTGAAAAAATTAGCGCCAATAATCCATTCGGCCCCGAAAAAAGAGACAAACAGGTAACGGCTATTAAGTAGACCAGCCATGTCTGAAGCTCCATTGCTAACACGTCTTAACTTAAAACGAATACTCACGCGAAATATGTGCGACTTGCACAGTATACGACTCATACCAACGCTCACGGCCCAGCTGCTGCGCTATCTTATGTTCAGCATGCGATTTCCAAGCGCGAATACTTTCCTCATTAGGCCAGTAGGATAATGCAATCTCATTGGCGCCTTCTGTTACTGCTGTAAATTCTATACAGCCAAATTGCTCTATTGCTATATCTCGCATTTTATTGGCAACAGAAAAATATTCACTATCTAACTCGCGTGTTTTTGCACGAAATATGACTACATACACAATCAAAATACCTCGGTGTAATTATCTAATCTAAGTGTTAGTAGGTCATTCAAGGCCATAAAACATATAAAACCTTGAGTAATTAACTATACAGGCCTCAACTTTCATCTATTCTGTCGTATCTGTTAAACTTTTTTTATATTTAGTCGTCCTATATTATCTCAGCCTCTTAGAAGGATCTATTTTACATGCTTTCTGTTTTTCGATGTATTAACCGCTCTGCCCTATTCTGGCTAGCGATGATTGTTCTTTGTATTAGCATGGAATCTATCGCTCTTTATTACCAATACGTATTAGATTATGGCCCCTGCGTACTTTGTGTACATATTCGTGCGTGGGTGTTTGCGCTATTAATTATCTCTATTATTGGTTTTATACTGCGTAAAACACGCTTGGGACTCATTATATCTAACCTAGTCGCTCTTGCATTTTCTATAGGTATGCTAGAGCGAGCTTATACAACTCTAGGAATCGAGCGAGGCTTTGTTGATGGAAGCTGCACGCTAAGCTCGGGCTTTCCTTCGTGGCTAGCGCTAGACAAGTGGATACCATATGCATTCGAGCCTTGGGAAGCCTGTGGCTACACTCCAGAGTTACTATTTGGCATCACTATGGCCGAAGGCTTAATTGTACTATCCGCTGGGCTATTGATTGTGATGTTATTAATGCTGCTAACAAGTCTATCAAAACGCTAATCCTCCCCCTTTAATTGTCCGCCCACCTCCCCCTCGCAACCCACTGCGTTGCGAAAGGGAGATAGCTTGCTCTACGGCAAGACAAATACTTGCGTATCAGGGTGGAAGGTATACCAAGCAAACCAAAACGCATTAACAGCTGGTTGAGGTACACCTCCCGCTTGCAAGCGAATTTCTCCTGTACGTGAAAGCGCATCAAACTGAATCTCTAAATCAACACCATTAAATTTATCTGCAATACGATTATCACCATGTTTTGCCAGTTCAGCAAAAGGGTACGCTTTAAATTTTCCCGCGACTTCCACCCCCAATACCCGTTCTTTGGGGTGGTAAGCCCTACTTAAAAATTCAACAGGAAAATAGATTCTAGAGATACCATCATACTGAGCATACGGGCTTCTCGAATAGTCACGTATATGGCCAGTGTCACGGCTCAACACCTGACCATCGCTATAACGTTTTTGCCAAGCCACCCACGTCATCTGGTGCAATACTAGCATCTGCAACTTGGACCCTTGCATCGGCCCACTTACTGACTCTGTCATTAACTGCGACCACAATGATTGAGTTTGCCGGTCATAAAGCAATACATCACTGTTATATAAAAGCCCAGACACACCAAACTCTAATACCCTGCCATCAACCTTCGCAGAGAACGCCATGCCAGTGCCACACAGAGGACAGTAACTCACCACCACAGGCGAGCCTGAGATATTGTCATTTACAATTTCATGCCAGTTTAAAATAGCAATGGGGTAGGCTCGTGTCACACCATTGATACTCAAACTGAGTACTTGGTCATCTCCCTTTAGCCAACTGACCTGCTCAACAGAAATAAATTGGGGTGAGTCAATTGAAGGGATGCCATCTTTAATAGGGCCTCCGGGTAGTATCTTTTCTGCTGGAATAGATGAACGGGTTAAATCAAAACCATTATTTGCTAGAGCGGGCGCTGAGAAAAAACTGACACACGCCAGTATTAGGAACATAGCAAAAATAAAAGGGGCAAGGCTAATACGCATCATACTGAAGCTCCACGATGTTATTAGCCTTTTGAGTATCAGATAAAATAATAATTCAGTTTTCAAGAAATAGAGTTAGAAAAGAAACCTCAATCACATATTAGCTGATACGTTTGCCAGTACGTTTTACTTGCTAACTTGTCATAAACCGCACGTGCCCGATAATTATTCTCAGCAGTAATCCATCTAACATGCGGCCAGCTATGTTCTTTGGCTGAAGCACTAAGCCCACTAAAAAGCTGCTCAACAACACCTTCTCCACGTACGCTAGAATCAACATACAAATCATCGAGGAACCCTACCGATTTACCACGCAAAGGTGATGGCATTTCTCGAAAATGCATCAATCCCAACGCATGCCCCTGATCATCTTTTGCTATCAATGCGAAGAATTGTTTATTTTCATCAAAAATCCACGACCAAACTGTATCTAAGATAGGTTGATCCATCGGTACTTCATAAAAAAGAGCATAGTTTTTGTATAGCGTCTCCCATTGATCTCTATCTTCAACATTTAACGGCGCAACTGATATTGAGCTTTGCATATCATTTTTCCCTTTTTAACAGTCTTGTAAAGAACGCTTTTGAAGCCCTTGCTCATCAAAATTCGCAGTATCTAACCAATGTTCAAAAGCGAGTTTTAACGCAGGCCATTCTTTATCCAAAATAGAAAACCAGGCCGTATCGCGGTTACGCCCTTTATAGATAGTCGCTTGACGAAATATCCCTTCAAACTTAAAACCCAAACGAAGCGCTGATTTTTTAGAACCTTGATTACATGAGTCACATTTCCATTCATAACGCCTATAACCCAACTCATCAAATACATGCCTCATCATTAAATACATTGCTTCAGTTGCCAACACTGTTTTTTGAAGCTTCGGTGAAAAATGTATATGCCCTACTTCGATCACACCATTCAAAGGATCAATACGTAAAAAGCTAGCTAAACCAATGGCAAAAGAAGACGTGTTATCAATAACAGAAAAGAAAAGAGGATCATCACCTTCACAGATAGCATCTAGCCATACTTTAAAATCAGCAAATTTTTTAAAAGGCCCGTATGGCAAGTAGGTCCAATTAGCTTCTTGCGTATCTTCAATAAAAGCCTCATACAGTTGCTCTGCATGCAAAGCAGGATCCAACGGCTCAAGCCGACAATACTTACCGTTAATAACCATACGTTCAGGCAAAGCACACGGCTGCCAATGGTCAAGTTTATCGCCTAATGGCTGGCCTAATTCATTCGTACGTATTTCCATATCGGATCTACCTTTTTTTGCGCATACACATAAGTAATAAACCCACCGCGAAAGCCAGCTATTTAAAGATAGCAAGCTCTACACGAGACAAGTTCGATTAAGATATAGAATAGGAACATAACTGGATCAAGAACAGACCCAATAATTGGCTATTTAACAGTACCACTTTTAAAGAAATAGCACCCTTATTAGAAAAATAAAGATGCGCTTTAATAAGCAAGATAATAGCGCTCTCATACAGAGCGCTCATTTTTGCGCTATCAGTCTAGTTCTGGGTTCTCATTTAATAACTGCTCAATAAAAAAGGCTGGTACTTCGAGTCGATGAGCAATCTCACGTAATACAACAATCTCAGCATGATGAGCTTTATTTTCAGCCTTTGCCATGACGCATAAATCTCTCAATACTTGCATACGTTTTGGTAAGGCATTGTATTTAACCACTTGGTCAACACGTTTAGGCAGCTCTTCACGTAATTTTTCAAGATTGAAGTTTTCTTTGTATTTATACTGGCCAAAGAATTGCTCAAAAATGGCTATCTCTTCTTTAGAAATATCTCCATTGGCATTGGCAACCAATAAACATCCAGCAAATAGTAAATGCCGCATTGCTAATGAAGCATCCGTTTTAGACTCCAAATAGCTAGGCTCCATTAAAGCCATAATGCCTTCTACACCCAGTTCTAACGTCTCAACATTCACACCCATAGGTATCATATGCTGTGAATGATGAAATAATTGCAAGGCTTTCACACGAAGCGGGCTAAACGGATGCGTCATAAACCAATCTTCCATTGGAGCACCAGCCCCAGGAGCGCCATCCTCTAGCTGCATATCATCCATCTGTTTAAGGAAGTCACCCAAATTAAAACGCACTACTGAGCTTGTCACACCAGAAGATAGCTTAAATAGAGACCGAGCAACGGCGTGTAAATTGTGAGTACAAAAAGCACCGGCGCGATCAGCTGAGATTTCAGCAAAACGCGACCAACTCGTGAGTTTTAATGCTAAATCTGGCGATATAGGCGTCCCACCTTTTAGCAGATGACCCACAGGAATATCATGATGCCCATAAATGAAATGCCCGAGCTCGTGCCCCATCACAAAACGCAGTTCTTCTTCATCAAAGCTATCTAAAAGACTTGAAGAAAACATGATAAACAAGCGCCCTTCCTCAGGTTTTACACAGGCAGCATTAAAGTGAGGGCTTGAATAAGCGTAAAGTTCAACTGGCAAGTCCACACCTAGTTTAGCAATACAATCCTTAGCTATACGTGTAAGACTAGGCGCCATAGCAGGGCTTAATCTAACCGACGTAGAAAGTAACTTCCGTCTTACTCCATTAACTCCTTGAGCTTGTGCCTGAGCAATTTTTTTATTAATGGCGATAACTTCTGGCGCTTGCATTAAATGAGCTGCTAGTGCCAAATCATGTTGTGAGCGAATCGCGTCTGCATTCATTATGATTATTCTTTTTTAGTGTGAGGACGAGTGCAACATTTTGATAAATGCTGCACTTTCATTTCCCTCTATACTAAAGTAATAAAGATGAACGTAAAGCAGATGCTTGATAAAGAAGTAGTTTCTCGCTTATCGACGGCGCAACAAGCTGTAATACAACAGAGGAATAACTACCAAGGTCAACAAGGTAGAAACCAACAAACCAAAAATCAAACTAACTGCCAAGCCATTAAAAATCGGATCATCCAATATAAAGAATGCGCCCATCATCGCCGCCACAGCCGTTAATATAATGGGTTTAGCTCTAACGCTGGCGGCGCTAACAACCGCTTCTTCTAGCGCTATTCCGCGCGCTATCAGGTGATTAATAAAGTCCACCAGCAATATTGAGTTACGTACAATAATACCTGCCAATGCAATCATCCCAATCATTGATGTTGCCGTAAACTGCGAATTTAACAGTGCGTGCCCCGGCATAATACCTATCATGGTGAGTGGAATGGGTGCCATGATCACGAGCGGAACCATATATGAGCCAAACTGCGCCACGACTAACAAATAAATAAGAATCAAGCCTACAGAGTAAGCGGCGCCCATGTCACGAAATGTCTCATAAGTGATTTGCCACTCACCATCCCATTTGACGGAATAGTCGTATTGATGTTCAGGCTGACTAATGAATGCTTGTCCCATTGCCTCAATCTGCCCCACCATATCAAACATGCCATAGAGAGGACTATCCTGCTGGCCAGCCATGTCACCCGTAATATACACAACAGGCAACAAATCTTTATGATAGATATTTTTTTCCCATACTCTGCTCTGAACTATCACAACTTCCGATAGAGGTATTAATTTACCTGAACGGCTCCTCAACTTAATATCCAATAGAGCATTGGCATCAGCCTTACCTGCAATAGGCAACTCTAACCGAACCGGTATAGGATATTTCGCATGCCCCGTATGAAGATAAGTAACATCCTCCCCGTCCAACGCTGCAGCAATGCTTGAGACAACATCCGCTTGATTAATGCCTAATCGCGCAGCTTTACTACGGTCTATTTCAAATACAACTCTATCTGCGTTTACTTCAATACTCGTATCTATATCAACTAAGCCGCTGGTTTTCTTAAATAAGGCTTCAAGCTCGCGTGCTTTCGCAATTTGCCCTTTATAATCAGGCCCATAAACCTCAGCTACGAGTGGCGCCATTACAGGCGGACCCGGCGGCACTTCAATCACTTTAACCGATGCAGAAAACTGCTCAGCAATTTTTGTTAACTGCGGACGTACAGAGAGGGCAATATCATGACTCGAACGATCGCGTTGTGTTTTATCAGCGAGATTAACCTGAAGGTCACCTTGGTTAGCAGCTTGGCGTAAATAGTATTGGCGAACTAGCCCATTAAACCCAATCGGTGAAGCGGTACCCGCATAAGCTTGAATATTTTCTACTTCATCAACATTAAGCAGCGAGCTAGCCAACTCAAACAGCACCCGGTTGGTCTGTTCAAGTGTCGTACCCTCAGGCATATCAACAACCACTTGAAACTCACTTTTATTATCAAAGGGCAACATTTTTAAGATAACTAGCTGCACAACACCTAAACCAATAGCCCCTGCAATTAGGCCTATCAATGAAAAACCGAGTAAATAGCGGTTTAATCGTTTACCCGTACCTAAAAATGGTGTCATTAATCGTTTAAAAATACCATACAATCTCGATTCGGCTACATGGGCCTTATCACTAGTTTTAACTGATGTATGGTTTTGCTGTGTGCTGACATTATGCTTAAGAAGTTTGTAACAAAGCCAAGGGGTAAACGTGAAAGCTATAATCAAAGACAACAGCATCCCCATTGATGCATTAATAGGTATAGGGCTCATATAAGGCCCCATTAAGCCGCTGACGAACGCCATTGGTAATAATGCTGCAATAACAGTAAATGTCGCCAGAATCGTCGGCCCGCCGACTTCATCTACAGCGATAGGGATCGCTTCAAGCAGAGTTTTCTCATCTAACGCCATATGGCGGTGAATGTTTTCAACAACAACAATGGCATCGTCGACCAGAATCCCTATAGAGAAGATAAGTGCAAATAACGAAACACGGTTTAAGGTAAAACCCCACGCCCATGACGCAAAAAGTGTCACCATTAATGTCAGTATAACAGCGGCTCCGACAACAATTGCCTCACGTCGCCCCAACGCTAAAAAAACCAGAGCAATCACTGACAAGGTCGCAAATATAAGCTTTTGAATTAATTTATTGGCTTTATCATTAGCCGTTTTTCCGTAGTTCCGGGTTATCGTAACCTCAACACCTTGCGGTATTACGTGACCCTTTAGATGCTTCACTCTTTCCAAAACATGATTGGCAATATCTACCGCATTCTCACCTGGCTTTTTACTGACGGTTAACGTGACAGCAGGTTGATTTGCCTTAGCGCCCTTTTCTGCAAACCACACGTACTGCTTATTTTCAGCTGCAAATTGTTTGATCTCAGCAATATCTTGCAAATACACAGGCCTACCATCGACCATGCCGACAACCAGTTCGATGAGGTCATCACGTGTCGAAAAAAAAGTGCCTGCAGTAACCGGTGTATGTTTATTATCGCCAACAAAAGCACCTGCTTTTACAGCAATATTACTCATCATTAGCGCTTCTTTAAGCTCAACAATTGAAATATTACGTGCTGCCATTTTCTGCGGATCCAACAGAACACCTACTACTTGTTCAGGGCCGCCAATCGTCTCTATATCTCGCGTGCCAGGTACGCGTTTAAGTTCAGCTTCTAAGGCATGCGCTACTTGCCGAAGCTCATAAGCTCCGCGGGACATATCAGTGCTGTGCAGGGTTAATGCAACAATAGGAACATCATCAATCCCTTTAGGTTTAACAATAATAGGACCTACGCCCAAATTAGCAGGTCGCCAATCCACATTTGAATAAACAGCATTGTAGAGCCGCACTAGAGCCTCTGTTCGCTCAACACCGACCTTGTATTGCACGGTGAGAACAGCCAGCCCTGGACTCGATACAGAATACACATGCTCCATATCTTTGATTTCACTCAGCACCTGCTCTAACGGTGTACTAACAAGCGCTTCAACGTCAGCAACAGAAGCGCCAGGAAAAGGAACCATGACATTGGCCATGGTGACGTTAATTTGCGGCTCTTCTTCACGCGGCGTCACTAGTGCGGCAAAAACGCCCATGAGCAAACCAACTAATGCAAGCAAGGGAGTAAGTTGAGAGCGCATAAAGCGATTTGCTATGGCGCCAGAAAAACCTAAAGGTTTATCCATTTTCTTATCTCACCTCTTCAATAGAGGCAGTAACTGTCAAGATACCTGCAGCTATGGGATCTGTTGCAATAGCTTCGCCCACCATTAGCCCAGAGAGCACTTCAACTTGATGAGCAAAGTGACTCCCAACTCGTACTTGACGCAGCTGGGGCAATACGCCTTCTCCTGAAGCACCAAGAACATAAACACCCGCGACTTCAGAACGATAAACAACACTTGATGCCGGCACGAGCAAACGCGCCTTTTCACCCGTTTGCACCGCAACTTTGACTAGTTTCCCTGGATATAAACCGTTTTCTGCTGCAGGCAAATTAAGCCTCATTCGCACGGTTCCGGTGGCCGCATCAGCAACCGGAAAAAAGAATACTTTTAAAGGTAAAACCGTAGACCCATTGTCTAATACAACATTAACTAACGGTTTTTCTCTAATAATTGCAGCTATCGATTGGGGTAAATCTGCGTAAACACGCAGGTAATGTGGATCAAAACCGCTCAACAGCGCCATACCGGGTTGCACAGCTTCGCCCACTTCAACATGACGCCCACTGACGACGCCACTATAAACAGCTTTTATCTCGGTATATGACACTTGCTGTCGCGCACGATTAAGAGCCGCATGCGCACTAGTGAAACGAGCTTTAGCGCTGTTGTAGCTAGCAATAGCTGCATCATAGTCCGCCTTAGACAATAGCTTTTTTGCATAAAGTGCTTTTACACGTTCATATTGCTGAGTCTGCGCTTTACGCTGCGCTCCGGCTTCACTTAGACTTGCCTTTGTCTGGTTAAGGGATTCTTTTTGGTCAATACCTACTAGCGTTAAGATAACACTGCCCGCTGGCACATGATCACCAACTTCGACCATAACTTGATCAACTACACCACTTGTTTGGGCAGATACTGTAGCTTTAGATACAGCCTCAACGCTTCCTTCTAAAAGACGCTGCAGCGGCATTATTGTTTTCGCAACCGTAATTGAGTTTAACTCTTGCGCTTTCAGATATTCAGGGGCTAAAGCCATAAAAGATACAAGCAAAATAAAAGACGCCACTGAACGGAACATATAACACCCCAATGAGTAAGTTCTCTCTATTTTAGCATATTCTAATATAATGCCAACTCTCTAATTTAACTAGATATCTCGTCGCTTTAACCGGACACTATTCTGCAACCGTTCAGGTTCAAGTAAGTATTCTCTTATATTTGCAATTTCAAATTGAATGTTTGCTCAAGAATATTGACTAACTAGCTATACGGTCAGAATAAAGTAAAATAACTATTCGCCGATAAAGTACATATAGTAGTTCGGAGAAATTAAATGGCGTTGTTAATTTATGACAACGGGAATCTTGTAAAGAACCCGTCAGCAGCTCAATTTCCACAGCGCGGTGTTGCAGCCACCTCAAGGAGTACTGCGGCCAAAAATTCGTTACAGAACAATACTGTTGGCAACCCTCAGATTACAACACAAGCAACCTCGGTAAGCTCTCCACTTACCAGTGGAACACGCTCCACCCTTGTATCATCACGCCTTTATGAAGAAACGGGGCGCAAATCAGATACCCTGCAAGATCGTAGACGACTAATAGCTCTTCACATAATGAATGCACCCGTTGTTACCGTGGGTCAATTCGACACCATTAAATTTGCTTGGGATTTAATGCAGAAAGAGAATATTAATCATCTCATCATAACGAATGCCCATGGACATCCATTAGGGGCTGTTACAGGTGAACACCTGCTGCGTTCTGGCTCTGATTCCAGTGGTTTTGTTGGCAATTTACTGAGCAGTGCATTGATTGCCGTAAGCCCAGAAACATTAGTGCGCGAAATAGCACTGATCTTCATGGAGCAAAAAGTGAGTTGCGTACCGGTAGTTGATCAAGAACATAAAGTTGTTGGTATTGTTTGTCGCAGCGACTTACTGAGCTTACTGGTTAGCGGTCCAAACTTGGAGCAGCGGGTATAGCACAAGCAATAGTGACCTTATAATAGTCGCGTGAATCCTAACGTTAACTGTTGCTCATCTTTGTTAAGATAAATCTCATTATCTGTGATCGTCATAGTGATAGACACTGTACGCTCTAAAAGATCGGAAAGTTTTGAAGATTGCTCTGTATTAAACTGCCATACCGCTACCCGAGGAAGGTCTTTAAAAGCTTCTTGAGCGCGGCTCCACCAAATATCAGCCTCTCGCCCAAAAGCATATAAAGAAACCTTAGGAGATCGACTAACAGCCTTGCGAATACGCTCTGGGGTTGCTTGCCCTACCTCGATCCAATGATTTACCTGCCCGTCTAAAGAGCACTCCCATACATCGGGTTCGTCAGTAGCGGATAGTCCACGGCTAAACTGAAGGTCATCATGAAAATTCAAACCAAAAGCCATCAGTCGAATCATCATTCGTTCTTGAGTTTCAGAGGGGTGTAGTGCAAGTGTAAGCTTGCAGCTGGTATAGATATCACGATTCATATCAACCAGCTGCAACTCAACCTTATAGATGGTTGGTTTATGTGCCATAAATGTTTAAGACGTGGTGTCCAACTGGACCGGTGTTGTTAAAATCAACATAAGGTTTTGTGAATGTTCAGCAGCATCATGACCTAAATCTGTTAAATAACCGCCATCTTCCTGAGAAATTAAATCTTTATCAAATAAACGTTTAGCAGCAGCGACCACTTGAGGTCCTGCGCTGTGGTGCACTTTAATACCTTCTTGTGTTGTACCCAAGTTAAAGTGATTTAATAAATTCAGTTCATCAACCAATTCAGCGTTGTACGGCATTGTTTATTTCCTTACATCATTTTCTATGCCAGCAGCATAGAGCTTATCAGCCTTCCCGTACAGCCCCACAGCAAAAAGATAATCTCCATAAAGAAATAAAGTGATTGAAATCAAGCCCCTAATAATCAATTAAACAAGAAGCCAACCATCTTTAGATCAAAATAAATCTCATCAAAAATTAACCAAAAGTATTGCAACTTTGAACATCACCACGTTTAAAGCCTTCATTAAACCACTTTACACGCTGGGCTGATGTTCCATGCGTAAAAGAGTCCGGCACAACATAACCTTGAGTTCGTTTTTGAATAGCATCATCACCAATCTTACTCGCGGCATTCATTGCTTCATCGATATCACCTGGCTCAACGATATTCCTAACACGATTAGCATGGTGCGCCCAAATACCTGCCAAGCAATCAGCTTGTAATTCAAGCTTTACAGACAACGCATTGGCTTGAGGTTTTGGCATACCACGCTGCATTTTATGAACCTTTTGCAAAATCCCAAATTGCTGCTGCACATGATGGCCTACCTCATGTGCGATCACATAGGCTTGAGCGAAATCCCCAGGGGCACTAAACGCATGCTTTAACTCTTCATAGAAACTAAGATCGATATATACCTTCTGATCTCCTGGGCAATAAAACGGCCCCATCGCCGATTGAGCCATCCCACAAGCAGATTTTACAGAGCCACGGAACAATACTAAACGTGGTTTTTGATACTGCTCACCCATTTGCTGGAATAGCGGGTTCCAGGTATCTTCAGTATCAGCTAATACGACAGAGACAAAATCGGCCATTTCATCAGTAGGTGCAGACGTTTGGTAATTGCGATCTGCGGTTTGGCTTTGAGTCTGCGATGGCACGCCACCACCGCCTAACAGCATATTGAGAACAGTGCTGGGATCCCCCCCCATCAGCATAATAACAACGGCAACAACGAGAATACCTATTCCGCCCTTTTTACCACCGCCAATGCGAAAGCCTCTGTTAGAGCGCCCTGAACTCGCCTGCTCAGTTCGCCGATCTTCTATATTTGAACTACGACGACCACTTTTCCAGCGCATTGACCTTCTCCAACAAATTTATTCCAAGTAAGTATGATGCAAAAAAGGCATGTACTACACCTTAATTAAAGCCTTATCCAGCATACTATTCCAATGCGATATCTGACTAGATGCAAGATAACCCTGACAATAGCGCTTCTTTCACATAAAATTAAATTTTTGATTATAGATCTGGGAATACTTGTGGAATTAAAGCACCTGGTAATTAGAGAATTACATAAAGAAGAAGACCAGGCCACTGTCATCAGTGAG
The DNA here is from genome assembly GCF_000422765.1 of Neptunomonas japonica DSM 18939. Classification (GTDB taxonomy): domain Bacteria; phylum Pseudomonadota; class Gammaproteobacteria; order Pseudomonadales; family Balneatricaceae; genus Neptunomonas; species Neptunomonas japonica. The sequence continues at coordinate 96,963 of NZ_KE383915.1, forward strand.
CGTGGCGGTAGCGTTAACACCCAGCACCCTGTTGTACCTGACATGGTGCTCTCTTTGAATAACGCCTTAGCTCGTCGCTCAACGCTCACCCATGGCTCTTTTAATAAAGAAAATCCAAATGGTTATCCGTTCATCCAAGCATTCGAGAATTACCTATCCCAAGAGCAATCATCTTCTGATTTTCTAACGCTTTCAGACTTGGGGATTACTCAGCTTGCTGCGGCAATGGATTCACCGTCATCTCACTCAGCGGTCGGCGGATATATTATTTTCGCCCATTATCAGCAAGAACGTTATGAGTTTTTATTAGTCGCATTGGTACGTAATCGCTCAGCTATTTCCTTAAACGACCAACTCAGCCCTACTGAGGTTAATGAAGTCGATCTTGATAAACTACATCAAGCTGCAAAATTTAATATAACGTCATATAAAAAAGGTAAAGACAGTTACTTGAGCTTTATGGGCACAAAAGAAAAAGGTGATATTACTCATTATTTTTCTAATGCTTTTGGCTGCACCGACGTTACTCCATCTAAAAAATCTACCGGGGACCTCATTCGTGCTACGCGTGATTTCTGTACACAAAATGGCATGTACGACGAAAGAGAACAGGTTGTCGAAGATGTAGTCAGCTACTTAAGCCGCCAAAGATCTGAAAAGAACACTGCCAACCTGCCTGAAATTGAACAGATCTTTGATCAACATATTCCTACAGAAAAAACTGAAGAGATCACTGGGAAATTTGGCCGCTTTGCAAACAGTGAACGATACCAGGTCAGCCAAGAATTTCAGCCACACACACACACACTGAATGCTCACACCAAACTAAAAGCTAAAGCAGATAACTGGCAAGTAGATTTCGCTAAACGCTCACTTGGAATAGTCGGCTCTGGCAGTGATATTGAATTTGATGAAGAAAAGCAAACTTTGGTGTTACGCCGTATGCCAAGCCGAGTTGTCGAACAGATCAAGCGAACTCTAGAAGGTGATGACGAGGACTAGCCTACACTCCAACAAGACAGGAGCCACTCCCAGCCAAACAAACGGTTTCAGCGGAGTGGCCAACACATTTTAGATGACGTTTTTCTTACCTATTTCAAACACCCCATGCAGCTCATAAATATAAATTAATAAACCATACTGATCTAAAACCATATCAAGCATCTTACCTAATTACGCCTTGAACCGAGCAATACTGCACATTTGTTCAATATTGTACTAAAAGTGCTCTATAAAACATTAGTCATCCGAAAACATTTTTTCAAACAAAAAACATACTAAAAATATTACACTAACACCGGGTGATTTTTTCAAACGTTAGCCATTCGCGGAGCTAACGATGGATTATGGGATTGGGACTTAGAAACCAATGCTGATCCCAAGCAACTTGTAGCATCGGCGCAGATCGTTATCCAAATGATAAAGAGAGATCACAATCTTGGATACAAAATTATCGCGGAAGGTGTTTTAAGTACAGAGCAGCTCAGCATTCTTAAAAACTTGGCTGCGATAACGCTCAAGATTACCTGCTTAGTAAACCGATAGACGCTGAAGGCATTTCAACTTTATTAAAAAAGCTGAAAATGAATTAAAAAAGCCACTCAACCTTAGGAGAGTGGCTTTATACTCAACGACACAATCAAATAAGATTCGTCATTGCTAAATCAATACTACTTGTTTTCTACAGCCGCTTTTTGCTCTGGAGCTTCATAAATCAATATTGGTTCAGATGTACCATCAATAACACCTTCATCAATAACAACTTTGCTAACATTTTCCATTGAAGGTAGTTGATACATAATATCAAGCAATGTTCCTTCAAGGATTGAACGCAAGCCACGTGCACCTGTTTTACGCTCTAATGCATGTTTAGCAATCGCATGAAGTGCTTCTTTTCGGAAATCAACTTCAGCGCCTTCCATCTCAAATAACTTTGTATATTGGCGCACAAGGCTATTTTTCGGTTCAGTCAGAATCTGCATCAACGCTTCTTCATCCAACTCCCCAAGTGTAGCGATCATTGGTAAACGACCAACAAACTCAGGAATCAGACCAAACTTAACGAGATCTTCAGCTTCTATATCCAACAATGTGTCAGTAATCGACTTAGTATCATCTTTACTTTTCACACTTGCATTGAAGCCGATTGAGCTTTTTTCAGAGCGATCACGAATAATCTGCTCTAAACCCGCAAATGCACCACCACAAATGAACAAGATATTTGACGTATCAACCTGCAGAAATTCCTGCTGCGGATGCTTACGCCCACCTTGTGGCGGTACTGAAGCGACAGTCCCTTCGATCAGCTTAAGCAAGGCTTGCTGCACACCTTCACCCGAAACATCGCGAGTAATAGATGGGTTATCTGATTTGCGTGAGATCTTGTCAATCTCATCAATGTAAACGATACCTAGTTGTGCTCGTTCAATATCGTAATCGCATTTTTGCAACAGTTTTTGGATAATGTTTTCTACATCTTCTCCAACATAACCCGCTTCAGTCAGCGTAGTTGCATCAGCAATAGTAAAAGGCACATTCAGTAAGCGCGCTAATGTTTGGGCCAATAGTGTTTTACCACTACCGGTTGGACCAATAAGCAAAATATTACTTTTGCTTAATTCAATCTCTTTATTCGCCGTACTACTTTGAAAACGCAAACGCTTGTAATGATTGTAGACAGCAACGGCCAATACTTTTTTAGCACGGTCTTGACCAATTACATAAGCATCAAGCTTTGCTTTAATTTCAGCGGGAATCGGTAAGCTCTCTTGTGCTTCCTGCTCATCGATGTCCTGAATCTCTTCACGAATGATATCGTTACATAGATCAACACATTCGTCACAGATAAAAACAGACGGTCCGGCAATTAATTTTTTTACTTCATCCTGGTTTTTGCCACAGAATGAACAAAAAAGCTTGCCCTGTTCGTTGTCTTTATCGTCGATATTATCGCTCATTAAACCTACCTCAAACTCGTTCCAGCAAAGCGGTATTCCAATTAATAGTGGCTTACGAGGACTTTTTCAACTCATAGCCACATTAATATACTACTTGTTAACCACGCTTTATTGCCCTTGACGTCTATCCAAAACTGAATCTATCAAACCATATTCAGCAGCGGCAACAGGATCCATAAAGTTATCTCGATCAGTGTCACGACTGATAGTCTCAATATCTTGGCCAGTATGCTCTGCCAAAATACGGTTTAACTTTTCACGAATACTGAGAATTTCTTTGGTATGAATCTCAATATCAGTTGCCTGCCCCTGAAAACCACCTAACGGCTGATGAATCATAACACGGGCATTAGGAAGAGCATGACGTTTACCAGCAGCACCAGCGGATAGCAAGAATGCACCCATACTAGCAGCCTGGCCTGTACACATAGTACTCACATCTGGTTTGATAAACTGCATTGTATCGTAAATTGCCAAACCTGCTGTAACAGATCCCCCTGGCGAATTAATATACAAGTGGATGTCTTTATCTGGATTTTCTGCTTCCAGAAACAACATCTGAGCAACAATCAAGTTAGCCATATGATCTTCAACCTGGCCAACAAGAAAGATAACTCGCTCTTTCAGAAGGCGTGAATATATATCATACGCACGCTCACCGCGAGCGGACTGCTCTACTACCATCGGTACCAGACCAGAGTTTTCAATGATCTTGGCATTATCCTGATGGAATACTGACATGCAACTTTCTCCTTAAACCTAATAAACAAAAAACGACAGTGGATTAGCACCAACTGTCGTTTTTCATTCAGTCAATGCATCATTTAACGACGCAAGACAATACGACCCTTCAGCATTTTACTGCTGTGCAGGCTTAATTGCTTCTTCATAAGCAACCACTGCATCAGTTACTTTGGCAGATTCGAGCAAGTGTTCAATCACAAGATCTTCCAATACCAAACTTTTAACTTGATTCAGCATATCATCATTGCTGTAGTACCAATCAATAACTTCTTTCGGCTCTTGATACGTGCTTGCCATCTCTTCGATAGTAGAACGTACACGATCATCATCAGCTTTGATTTCGTTAGCTTTAATAACTTCTTGAACCAACAAGCCTACAGTAACACGACGCTTAGCCTGATCTTCAAACATTTCTTTAGGAAGCATGTTCGGATCAATCTCTGCACCGCCACCAAAGCGCTGTACAGCCTGCTTACGCAGGTTATCAATCTCACTATCAACTAATGAAGAAGGTACTTCAATACCGTTGATATCGACCAGCTGAGTGAAAACCTGATCTTTTAATTTCATTTTAAGAGCATTAGCCATTTCACGTTCCATATTAGAACGTACTTCAACTTTAAATGACTCTAAATCTGCAGCTTCAATACCGAACTTAGTGAAGAATTCTTCATTTAGTTCTGGCAATTCTGATGAAGAAACAGTCTGTACTTTAACGTTAAAGACAGCGTCTTTACCTTTTAGCTCTTCAGCATGGTAGTCTGCAGGAAACGTTGCTTTAACTTCAACATCGTCGCCAGCTTTAGCGCCAACAAGACCATCTTCAAAACCAGGGATCATTGAGTTTGAACCCAACACTAGATCCATACCTTCTGCCGTGCCACCTTCAAACGCTTCGCCATCGACGAAGCCTTCAAAGTCAATTTTCAGGCGATCAGCATCTGCTGCAGCTGTCTCAACTTCAGACCAGTTTGCTTGCTGCTTGCGAAGCGTGTCGATCATCTGTTCAAGATCTTCATCTTTCACATCTGAACTTTGCTTTTCAATTTCGACAGATGTGAAATCAGCTAGCGTGATTTCTGGGTAAACTTCAAACGTTGCAACGTACTGGAAGTCTTCACCATCTTTATCATTCTTAAATTCGATCTGTGGTCCGCCAGCAGGTAAAACATTTTCCTGCTGAACTGCTTCATAGAAGCTCTGCTGGATCACTTCACCAATAACATCCTGACGAATACCAGCACCGAAACGCTGCTTAGCAACTTTCATAGGAACCTTGCCAGGGCGGAAACCGTCCAAACGCTGTGTACGAGCAGCTTGCTGAACTCGCTTATTTACATCACCTTCAATGCGCTCTGCAGGAACAGTGATTGTCATCTGACGCTCTAGAACGGAAGTCGTTTCAACAGAAACTTGCATGGAATTCCTCACCAAAAAATACTATGTACCGGTTTGTCGACCTACATGAATTAATTCATCAGACTATTTTATCTGCTCAATTCATACAGTCGTTTAATTAGACTCGATTATACGTCGATGTCAAAAATTCTAAAGCGCGAAATTTTCCGGCACTTGAAGATATTAGTCAAGCAATTACGGAAAAACAGGAGCTTAAATCTATTTTAGCATTAAGAATGCGCAGAATAAGTAAATATAGAATAAATACAAGAAATGGGGTGAACGATGGGGCTTGAACCCACGACCGCCGGAATCACAATCCGGAGCTCTACCGACTGAGCTACGCTCACCATAATGAAAAACACCATTTATCAGGACGATAAATGGTGCGGATGGAGAGACTCGAACTCTCACGCCTTTCGGCACTGGTACCTAAAACCAGCGTGTATACCAATTTCACCACATCCGCATATAACGTCTTACAATGCATTAACAATAAGGATAAACCTGATATTGTTAAAATACTAATCGTAGTTAAACAGCCCAACCACGTTCATTTTAATAAAGCACCACTTATCATGATAATAACTGGTGCGGATGGAGAGACTCGAACTCTCACGCCTTTCGGCACTGGTACCTAAAACCAGCGTGTATACCAATTTCACCACATCCGCATTTGATAATTTAGCATGGGGTGGACGATGGGGCTTGAACCCACGACCGCCGGAATCACAATCCGGAGCTCTACCAACTGAGCTACGCCCACCATAACTAAACATCACTTTCTTTACTAAAAGCATTGAAAGTACACTTAAATGAAACAGTCTAAAATTACTGTTTTCAGTGCTTAGGTAAGCCCCTCACTCAAGATGGGGCGTATTCTAGGGAGACACTCCCATGCTGTCAACAAGTTTATTCAGCTATTTGTAAGGAAATTTGCAATTATTTCAATAGACTAGGTTTAATCGCCAAAATAGCCGAAATTATAAGCAATTGTTAACGCTTATTGAGAAATACTGCACATAAATCCAATCTCAACAAACCATACAAGACAAAACTCGCTCAGCCCTGACTTAGCTTATCCAGTATTGGGCAAGCCGACTGATCATCTCCTAAACACTCACCTACAACGCTCTCAAGTACATCCTTGATTTTCTGCATCTGCTCAATCTGAGTGTTTACCTTTAAGAGATGCTCCTCCGCCTTTTGCTTAACAGCCGCACTGGTTCTTCTAGGGTCTTGTGAAATCAGTAGCAATTCATGGCTATCGTTCAATGAAAAGCCAAGCCCTCTCGCTCTTTTAACAAAGAGCAGGCTCTCCAACTGCCCTACATCATATAAACGATAACCATTGGCACTACGTTTAGCGGGAGGTATAACCCCCTCCTTCTCATAGTACCTAATGGTTTTACTACTCAAGCCTGTATGCTTAGCAGCTTCTGCAATATTCATTTTTTCACCTAATGCGCCAGCTCTTTATATGCGCTTTTTTATTTGACCTTACCGCCACTGTAACCTTTACACTGATATAAATATTAGCGCATTTAGCGAACACAAACGATTAATTGAATATCAGCAGGAATAACTAATAAACCATGGATACTACTCTAATTCTTGAAAACGTCTCATGCGCAGGCTGCGTTAAGAAAATAGAGACCTGCGTCTCCAACATACCCAATATAGACAATGCTGAAGTCAACTTCCCACAACGCAAGCTATACATTCAAGGCTCAGCCACCCCTGAATCGGTCATTAACGAACTAAAGATCATTGGCTACCAAGCACGCCCTTCGCAAAGCGACGCCGAAGACAGACGCAAGCAAAAAGAAGCTGATTCAGCACAGTACCGTCTGCGTCTAATTCACGCAGGCACGGCCCTTTCTCTTGGCATACCCATGATGCTTGCAGGGTTCTTCATGGATGACATGAGCATCCAGTCAAGCAATGACCAGATATTATGGGGAGCAATAGGACTTCTCACTTTCGCCATCATGTACTTCTCTGGCCGCCACTTCTTCACAGGAGCTTTTACTGCATTACGCAATGGTGGCTCAACGATGGATACCTTAATCTCAATTGGAACGGGCAGCGCATGGCTCTTCTCCATGCTTGTTGTACTCGCTCCTCACCTATTACCCAGCACAGCAAGACATATTTATTTTGAAGCAGCTGTCATGATTATTGGCCTAGTAAACTTGGGCTTAGCAATGGAGTTAAGAGCACGCACACAGACATCAAGTGCCGTAGAGCGCCTATTAGACCTGCAACCGAAAACAGCGCGCGTCATTAGAAACGACAAAGAACTAGACTTACCACTGGAGCTTGTACTGGTTGGTGATAAGATTCGCATCCGCCCGGGAGAGCAAATCCCAGTAGACGCCTGTGTCATTGAAGGCCAGAGCTATATTGACGAATCAATGCTGACGGGTGAGTCCATAGCGACCAACAAAACACCCGGAGACAGCGTATCAGGAGGAACACTCAACAAATCCGGCAGCTTATTAGTAGTTGCTGAAAAAGTAGGCGCAGACACTGCCATTAATCACATTATTGAAATGATTAAACAAGCCCAAAATAGCAAGCCTGCTATAGCTAAACTAGCCGACAAAATCTCAGCCGTATTTGTTCCTGCAGTTCTGGTGATAAGCCTATTAACTGCCTTGCTGTGGTACTTTTTTGGACCTGAACCAAAAATTGCTTATATGTTGATAACAGCTACAACCGTATTGATCATCGCCTGCCCATGCGCTCTAGGCCTTGCCACCCCCATGTCAATAATGGTTGGTGTAGGCAAAGCTGCTGAGCATGGTGTTCTCATTCGCAATGCACAGGCACTTCAAGCCGCCTCAAGTATCAACACGCTTATTCTCGATAAGACGGGAACCATCACTGAAGGCAAGCCCAAGTTAAACCGCATCATTGCTATAAACACTTCTGAGAACCAACTTCTTACACTTGCAGCATCCCTTGAGCAATGGTCTGAACACCCACTAGGGGAAGCCATCACTCAAGCTGCCAAAGATAAGCAACTCACACTTCATAATGTAGAACAATTCAACACTATCACTGGGCGCGGAGTAACGGGCATCATTAACAAGAAGACATTACTTTTAGGCAACCATGCCTTTATGCAAGAAAATAACATAAGCACTCAAGCTGCTAGTGACTTCATTGACGACTTAACCAGCGCAGCACACACACCTATTTACCTTGCTACTGATGGAGAACTTCAAGGGCTACTAGCGGTGGCTGATTCGATAAGAGAAGACTCAGCAATCGCAATTAAACGCTTAAGCAATGCTGGGATAAAGGTCATCATGCTGACTGGCGACAACCACAAAACAGCTAAAGCTGTAGCCAAACAAGTCGGCATTACTGAATTTATTGCTGAAGTGATGCCTGCAGATAAAGCTGACAAAGTAAAAGCCTTACAAGCACAAGGTAGAATTGTCGCCATGGCAGGCGACGGTATTAACGATGCACCTGCGTTAGTCCAAGCAGACGTAGGCTTCGCTGTTGGCAACGGTACCGATATAGCAATAGAGAGCGCCGACATGGTGCTTATACGCAATTCTATACACAGTGTTGCAGATGCCATTGAGCTATCAAAAGCCACACTGAAAAACATTAAACAGAATCTTTTTGGCGCATTCATTTACAACAGCTTAGGAATACCGATCGCCGCGGGCATTCTATTTCCTTTTACCGGCTTATTACTGAGCCCAATTATTGCCGGGGGAGCAATGGCGTTTTCATCTGCAACTGTGGTCAGCAATGCCAATCGTTTAAGGCTATTTAAACCTTCGCATGAAAGCTAAACCTGAACGACTGGTAAGCATTACAGAAGCCACAAAAAAATCTGCGCTTTTCTTGTTAAGCCAACGGCGTGAAAAATAAAGGAGAGTTTCAAAGAGGAGCTAATGGTATCTGGTGCGCCCAGTAGGACTCGAACCTACAACCTACGCCTTAGAAGGGCGTTGCTCTATCCAGTTGAGCTATGGGCACTACAGGAATCAGGAAAACCTGAACCTTTATGAGGCCCTGCTGCTGAACCGAGATTCAAAGGCCTCATAAAGGAGCGCGTATCCTAAAGGAGCACTCGCATGTCGTCAATATTTATTTTAAAGACAGTACATAATTAGCCTTCTTATACCTAATCGCCTATTAATCACCTACCACCCACTTGGCCACAGAGGCTGAACATGAGAAAATCCGCGCAGTTTTGATACAATGCCAGCATCAGGAATCATCTAAAACAATGACCGCACAGATTATTGACGGAAAACAGATTGCTGCCGACGTTCGTCGACAGGTAGCAGAAAATATTCAGAACCGACTAAAAGAAAATAAGCGCGCTCCTTGCCTGGCCGTTGTTATTGTTGGTAACGACCCCGCTTCTCATGTCTATGTTCGCAATAAAAAAAATGCATGCATTGAGGTAGGTATCCAATCGCTATCATATGACCTACCTTCTGACACATCACAGCAACACTTACTCTCTCTCGTTGATGAGCTTAATGCAAACCCTGATGTTGACGGCATACTGGTGCAGCTACCGCTACCTGTGGAATTAAACAGCAATGAGATTCTTGAGCGCATCCAGCCAGAAAAAGATGTTGATGGCTTCCACCCGTTTAACCTTGGCCGTTTAGCTCAGCGCCTGCCCGCTCTGCGCCCCTGCACCCCAAAAGGAGTAATGAAGCTGCTTGAGTCAACCAATATTGATTTGCATGGCCAAGAAGCTGTCGTCGTTGGCGCATCCAACATTGTCGGCCGCCCTATGTCGCTTGAGTTATTACTTGCAGGCTGCACTGTTACAACAACCCACCGCTTTACTCGCGATTTAGCGTTTCATGTTCAGCGCGCCGACATTGTCATTGTGGGCGTCGGCAAACCAGGTATTGTGAAAGGCGAATGGATTAAAAAAGGCGCTATCGTCATTGATGTAGGTATCAATCGTCTCAGCGATGGACGCTTAGTAGGCGATGTTGACTATGATATAGCCGCACAGAGCGCTGGTTGGATCACACCAGTACCAGGCGGTGTTGGCCCAATGACAGTTGCCTGCCTAATGGAAAACACCTTAGAAGCTGCAAAAAACACCTAACTTAGCCACATCCCAAGCATTAAATGGAGTCAACATTTTGCACAAAGCATCGATAACAGGCTATCTAATTTGCAGCGCTACATTAGTAGTTTTGTTTTTATTATCAGTGGTATTGGGAGGCACTGAGCGAGAATTCTTACTTGCAGAAGGCGGTCTAATAGAGACAAGCTCAGCAGCTGGCTATTTCATCTGCGCTATTTTTATTATTTACAAAAGCAACCTGAACTACCTAAAAAGATATCACTACTTTCTCATACTTATAATCATGTTCGGCCTCAGAGAACTTGATTTTGACAAACGCTTCACTACTATGGGGATCTTGAAAAGTAAATTTTTATTTAGTAGCCAAGTGCCCATGCTTGAAAAAGCCATTGGTTTTTTCATAATACTCATACTTCTTTACACAGTTTATAGAATACTTAAGACTCACCTTAGAAGCTTCTTATTAAACCTAAAAGAATTCAGCACAATTACTATAGGAACCTTGTTTTCTATTGCTTTTTTGGTCGTATCAAAAAGCATTGATGGCTTAGGAAGGAAGCTAAAGCCTTTTGGTATTGAGTTATCTGAACTTCAAAAAACACACATAGAAGCACTCGAGGAAATTTTAGAATTAGGCATCCCTATCATGCTAATCCTTACATTTGCAGCATACTTCAAACAACAATCTACCTCACCACCCCCTTAAAACGGGCTCTTCAGCAAAACGAGCCCGCTAACATGCCAGCTTAGCTTCCTCTAAACCAAGAAGTACCCTCTCGACTGTCTTTAAGAATAATGCCTTGAGCGACCAACTCATCACGAATTCGGTCAGATTCAGCATAATCTTTATTTGCTTTAGCTGTTACTCGCTGCTGGATTAATACCTCGATATCCCCAGCACTCAATTCACCTTCTTTATCATCACCCTTGAGGAAAGCGTCTGGGCTCTGCTGCAATATACCCAGCACACAACCCAACTCAGCGATCTTATGAGCTACCGCTGCCGCGCTTGCATTAGACGTTTTCTTAAACTTATTAAGTTCGTTAACCATTTCAAACAAAATTGAAATAGCTTTAGGCGTATTAAAATCGTCATCCATTGCATCAATAAAGCGCTGTTCAAAATCATTAATACCAGCGTTTGCTGCATCCTCTGAAGAAAACTCGCACTCAGCAACTCCATTTAGTGCCTGATAAAATCGCTCAAGCATAACACGCGCTTCTTTAAGACTATCTTCACTGTAGTCAATATAGCTACGGTAGTGAACTCGTGCTAAGAAAAAGCGCACCACCTCAGGATTGTATTTTTCTAATACATCTCTAATGGTAAAAAAATTACCCAATGACTTAGACATTTTCTCACTATTCACACGCACAGGGCCGGCATGCATCCAATAGTTGGCATACGTACATCCATTGGCGGCTTCAGATTGCGCAATTTCATTTTCATGATGCGGAAATGGCAAGTCAGGGCCACCACCATGAATATCAAAGGTATCACCAAGGCAGCATTTTGACATTGCCGAACATTCGATATGCCAACCCGGACGTCCAGCTCCCCACGGAGATTCCCAACTAACCTCTCCCGGCTTCACCGCTTTCCATAAAACAAAATCGAGCGGGCTTTCCTTTGCTTCTTCTACCTCAACACGAGATCCTGAACGCAGCTCTTCAACATTCTGATTTGTCAGCTTTCCATATTCAGCAAACTTCTCGACTCGATAATAAACATCACCATTTGATGCAGGATAAGCAAAACCTTTCTCAACCAAAGTGCTTATCAACGCAATAATTTCATCGATATGTGCTGTTGCTTTAGGTTCTTGGCTTGGCCTTAATACTGCTAGCGCATCTTCATCTTCGTGCATCGCATCTATCATGCGCTCAGTTAATTGCTCAACGCTTTCACTATTTTCTGAAGCCCTTTTAATAATTTTATCGTCAACGTCGGTGATGTTACGAATATAGTTAACATCCCAGCCACGAGAACGTAGGTAGCGAGTAATGACATCAAAACACACCATGACCCTTGCATGCCCGATATGACAATAATCGTATACCGTGATACCACAAACATACATATTAATACGACCTTCTACCAACGGCGTAAAAGGGGCTTTTTGCTTGGTGAGTGTGTTATAAATCTGAAGCATGATCTACCGATGTATTCCTAAAAAGATGAATAAGAAACTGCTCAACTAACCCGAACAGAGCGCTATTATAATGGAAATTGAAAACCTATGTGACAAATGAAAAGCTCTTTCAAAACAACACCAGCGTATTTCAATCAGATAAACGCAATCGTCCAATTTGCTGAGCACCTAACGGACTCTTTTCTGACGTCAATAATAACTGACCAGAACTTTCCCAAACTACTGACTCCCATTGTCCATAAGGCAAGACCGTATGGTAAACAGCGCTTTCCCAGACTGGCAAGCCCGCTTTAATATCAAAAATCCAAATAAACGACTGCCCAAAAACACTTGCTTTTTGATAGCCCAGCAACACCAACTTGTTGCTCTTTTCATTATAATCAGCCGCTGTCACCAACCCTGAAACCGGCAGAGTCATCAAAGGCTTTACCTTTTGTTGTGATTTGCTCTTACTCAGCGCGTAAAGCCTAGTCTGCAAATCCCCTCTATTCTTTGTAAACAACCAGAGATCATTACCGACAGCGGTCAAGGCTTCACAATCAAAATTATGCTGCTTTCCAACATCTAAAGCACCTCTATCAGCATAACTAAAGCTTATCTTTTTAGACGCCACTTTATCTTTATTCTTTGCCTCTATGAGCTTTTTCCAGCTCACCTTGTAAAGATCTAGCTTTTTACGCTTTCCTTTATTATTGCCACAGTCTGCAATAAATAAATTTTCATCATCTTGGGCTAATGACTCCCAGTCTTTGTTCTTAGCACCCTCAATTTTTACCCGTTTAACAAAGTCATAGCTTTTTTTATCAAACGCATAAACAGAATCCTTTCCACCACTGTCATTAATCGTCCAAAGGTAGCGATCATACCCTGCCAAGCCTGACGTTTCAGATACTTTATCGGGCAAATACTTGAGACTTTCAACCGTCAAAGTTTGACCCAGCTGATCTCTTGAAATAGCTGAACCAGAACAACCAACAAGAAACCCTGCCACACATGAAAGTAACACTATTTTTTTTAGACGCATCGAATAACCATCACAGACAATAAATTTTCATATTAATTAATGAGGCTAAGAAAGCCGTAATATTCAATGATATAATACACACTTTTTTTACATTACTTGAGTATCAACTGCCAGCATGTCTACCTTAAACAAAACAACTTCACTCTCACCAAGCTTCAGCCTCTTATCTTGGCAGGGTGTAACTCTATTTATTGCCGTGTTGACATTATATCGGGTACTGTCTATTACACAGGGACACGTATCCCTCTTTTATGATGAGGCGTATTATTACCACTGGTCATTAGACCCTGATTGGGGCTATTACTCCAAACCTCCAATGGTTGCTTGGATTATCGCATTTACTACCTCATTATTTGGTGACAGTGACTTTGCTGTAAAGCTAGGAGCCCCTTTCCTATACAGCTTAACGGCCGGTATCATTTACAAAATTGCCAAGCGTCTCTGGAACCCCAAAGCAGCGGCGTGCTCCGCCCTAGTCTTTTTCACCGCCCCTCTCGTTGGTTTCAACAGCCTTTTCATTACGACCGACGCGCCTTTATTATTTTTCTGGGCACTATCTACATGGTTTTTTATTATCGCCATTGAAACTCAGTCTTGGAAAAGCTGGATTTTACTAGGCTTTACTGTTGGTTGCGGCATGATGAGCAAGTACACCATGGCATTGCTACCCCTTGGCTTATTTATCTATATGGGCTTTGCAGAAAAGCACCGCCCTCAACTTGCCACTTTAAAGCCTTGGACTGCAGCTATTATTGCTGGGTTAATTTTCTCACTGAATATTTACTGGAACTATCAGCATGATTTCGTAACTATTACCCATACCTCTGAAATTTCGCAACTGGATAAAAAACTTTTCAATCCAGACAAGTTAGCAGAATTTTTAATTAGTCAAATACTGGTTCTAGGCCCAATATGGAGCTACTTCTTAATACGCCAATGGCTCAATCGCAAAGCACGCTCAAGCACTGGCCACTCAGGTGTGTTAATAGCAATATTTCTGCCTCTTATTATTGTTATATGCACACAGGCACTGTTATCGCGCGCTTTTATTAACTGGGCAGCACCCTGCCTGATAGCCGCATCACTTTGGGTTGGCTTTTACCTAAGCTCTCAAACAACAAAGAAAATCATGACAGGCCTTGTCATCCAACTCTTGATGATTAGCCTTTTCTACCATTGGCCAATCATTCTTGAAACAGCAGGAATAGAAAGAACCCGTAAAGTAGACCCATTTCAGCGCACCCAAGGCTGGCCCGAACTTGCCAAGCAGTTACAGCCCGTATTAACTGCTAACCCTGACGCACTCATCACCAGCCCTTCTCGAAAGCTACTCGCCTACATAAGCTTCTATGCAGAACCTGGCAAATTGCGCGTTGCTCGCTGGAACCCTAACAACGAAAGCATTCGTGACTACTATGACCTGTTCTTTAACCTCAGAGAATATAAAGAGATAATAGATAAGAAGTTCATCTTAATCAGCGAAACACCCATGAGCGACAAGCTCCTTACTCGATTCAAGCAGTGCAACTCATTTCAACATTACACTGAGAAGGTTTTTAGCGATCTCACTCGCCACATTTACCTATATGAATGCACTGAATTCAAAGGTTACATAAATGATTAATATTAAGCAGTTTTTACTACGCACCGATATTCAAATCTTTATATTCTGCACGCTGTTTTTTACCATTTTTTCTAGTATAGATTTGCGTGTTGCGTCTTTCTTTTATACGCCTGAAGAGGGCTTTTATTTAAGGGATATCTGGTTTAACCAATTCATACACTCTACTTTCGCCCGCATTCATCTGTTATGGCTTGTCGCCTTTATTGCAGGACTTGTTTATTGCTGGAAAAAAGGACTCAAAGCCAAACAGAAGATTTTCTTTTTTCTTATTGTCACCATGGTTGTAGGCCCAGGAATTCTCGTCAACACACTCATCAAAGACAACTCCATTGGCCGAGTACGCCCGACCGATATTCAGCAATTTTCTGGCAAAGAAAGCTTTACTCCAGCCTTTGCTTACTCGGGACAGTGCAAAAAGAACTGCTCATTCGTAAGCGGACATGCAGCTATTGGTTTTTATGTCATTGTTTTAGGCTGGGTATTCAGAAGAAGGGCATGGTTTTGGGCTGGCCTCTCATTAGGTGCAATTATTGGATTGAGCCGCATCATGGAGGGCGGACACTTTTTAAGCGACATCGTTTTTGCTTTTTGGAGTGTTTATTTCAGCACTCTATTGATAGCACGGTCCTTTAACTACCCAACACCAGTTATCTCATTTTTTTGCAAAGAGGATAGATAGCACAAGCCCAGGTTTTCCGTTAACATCTAAAATACATAGATACCCTAGCGGAAACCTGCATGCCGATCGTTGATGAACACTATAGCCAAAGCCTTCAAACCGACGACATCCTAAATCGATTGACCATAGCTTATCCCGAAGGCCCCAACACTTATCAGCTCGCGCCAATTGACCAACTACATATAGGCGGGATTAAAGCGTCCAAGAAGTTAAGCCAACGCGTAGCTGATCTAAACGCATCCACGGTACTTGATGTTGGCAGCGGTTTAGGCGGCTTACTGCGCGTATGCCAGCAACAACACAACGCACTTTATGTCAGTCTGGATATAACCCATGAACTGGGCCAGATAAACCAGAAATTAAATCTGCTAAGCAAAAATGACAGCATCGTTATCACCGGCAATGGCCAGCAACTTCCATTTCCTGACCACTCATTTGACGTCATAATAATGCAGCACAGTTTATTGAACATGCCAGACAAAATCAGCGCGCTTAAAGAATGTAAACGCGCACTATCGCCAAGCGGGCACCTGATTCTCCACGAAGTACTCAAAGGAGATAATCATGATGAAATGCTATTCCCCGTCCCTTGGGCTCGGCATCCAGAGCTATCCCACCTTATTAACGAAGAAGAAATAACGGAATTAATCGATACGGCTGAAATGCGGATACAATCAATAGAAGATTGGACAGAAGAAGCTCTCACATGGAGAACGCGCCAAACAAACAAACAAGAAACACCACAAGCTCCTGTGGTATCTCCCAATATGATTTTGGGCTCAGAATTTTCACTCATGGGGAAGAACGTACAGCGTAATTTACAATGCAACGCTATACGAATAGTAGAACTGGTTATCTGTTAAAGTATTTTGCACACTAGCCAAAAATTATATCTAGCCGTTTACATGCTCAGTAATATCAAAATATATCTGCTGCTGGCCTCGCTTCACTTGACCACTATGATTCATTATACGAACATCTAAAAGCATCGACTCATAGCATCTGCCGTTAACTTCTTCTCTTGTATCAGAAAGCACACCCCAACTCAAATCCTTATGCTGACCTAGCGCCCACAACACTGCCTTTTGCACTGTGCCCTTATCATGAACACCATCACGATGGATAATAATGGCAGAATCAATCGAACGACCATTTCCTCCCGATATAGCAGCATTAAAACCAGAGTGCTCTAAAACAAGCCCCTTCAATTCAGAAACCATTATGCTCCCTCAACAATTATCTCACTTGATTGAGCATAGCAACTGTTTAAGAAATAACAAAAAGTATCTTAAAAAACACCCCACCTGTTACAGATATCAGATGGGGCGATACTACTATTGTGCTTTCAATGCGTTTTTAGCATCTTCTAGTGCAGATTTAGCTTCTTCTTCAGTCGCTTTTTCAACACCTTCTTCAACAGAATCACTTACCGCATCAGAAACAGTTTCTTTAGCAGACGCCACAGCACTGCTTGCCGCCTCTTTTGTTGACTCCATTGCTGAATTTGCAGCATCTGAAACAACAGTTTTGGCTGCTTCAACTGTATTACCAGCAGCATCAGTAGCCGCTTTAACTGCATCAGCAGACGCTTCTTTTGCACCTTCAACAGCTTTTGCTGCCGCTTCTTTAGTACTTTCTACAGCCTTGCTAGCATTCTCTTTAACAACATCCATTGCTGACTTAGAAGCCTCTGAAGCATCTTTAACTACTTCTGCAGCAGTCGTTTTAGTTTCTTCAGCCACTTTTTTAGCATCATCGCTATCGCAGCCTGTTAGAACTACAGCAGAAGCTAACATTGTTGCCATCAATACATTATTGAATTTCATTTTCTATCCCTTAATTTTTGCAAATACTCACGAACATCACACAATTCAGCTTCGTAGAGTAAACCATTAAACCTGAACAAGAACTGGATTATGCCGCATTGCACAAAATATGTCGCACATTAAAAACAGATAGTGACATGCCTCCCAACACATACACATTTAAAAAGAATTGAGTTTTTACTCTAAAGAGAATTAATCGTATGCTTTGCGCATGAAGCCTTTTACCCTTAGAGATTACCAACAAGACGCTGTCGATCTAACCATTCAGCACTTTCGTAACAGCAGCAACCCCGCCGTCATCGTCTTACCCACCGGAGCGGGAAAAAGCCTAGTCATTGCAGCTCTTGCTCAAAAAGCACGCGGAAAAGTTCTTGCGTTGGCCCATGTCAAAGAACTGGTAGAGCAGAACCATCTGAAGTTTTGCGCGCTAGGTATTAATGCGGGCATTTACTCCGCAGGACTCAAAAAGAAAGACACGACGCAACAAGTCACATTTGCTAGCATTCAATCCATATCTCGCAATCTAGAAGCACTAGATACGCCGTACACATTACTGATCATCGATGAGTGCCATCGACTCAGCGAAGACCCAGATAGCCAGTATCTAAAAACTATTACACACTTGAAAAACCTCAATCCCAACCTAAAAGTACTCGGCCTAACAGCTACACCTTTTAGAATGGGCCTAGGCTGGATTTACCAATATCATCACCGCGGTTATACGCGTAGCGATACACCACGCCCTTTTAAGGAGTGCATCTTTGAACTCCCTTTACGACAGATGATTTCTAATGGCTACCTCACGCCACCTAATATTGTTGATGCAGCCATCACGCAATATGACTTCTCAACCATTACGCCCACCCTTTCTGGCAACCTACCCGAGAAACCAGTCAATGATTTACTAACTCGCTGCAAACGAGTCACACAAGCCATTATTCAGCAAGTTGAGCAATACGCGGAAAACAGACAAGGCGTTATGATTTTTGCCGCAACCGTTATGCACGCGCAAGAGATCGTTTCTTACTTACCTCCACAACTAACTGCATTAATTACAGGTGATACCCCAAACATCATCAGGGATGACTATATTCAAAAATTCAAACAACAAGAGCTCAAGTACATGGTCAATGTCTCTGTTTTAACGACAGGTTTTGATGCACCGCATGTCGATATGATTGCCATATTGCGCCCAACTCAATCTGTCAGCTTATACCAGCAAATCATTGGTCGCGGACTACGTTTAGCCCCCAACAAGAAAGACTGCTTAGTTATTGATTACGCTGGTAACAATTTTAATTTACACCACCCTGAAGTCGGCAAACCAAAACCTGACTCAACAGCAGAACCCGTGCAAGTGTTTTGCCCTCTATGTGAGTTCGCTAATATTTTCTGGGGAAAAAAAGACAACAACGGGCATATTATTGAGCACTTTGGGCGACGCTGCCAACAGGCCGAAAAAGATGAAAACGGCAATATCAGACGCTGCGAATACAGATTTCGTTTTAAAAGCTGCCCTTTTTGCGCGGCTGAAAATGATATTGCTGCAAGACAATGCCACCAATGCAAAGAGGCCATTACTGACCCTGACGAGCAATTAAAGAAGGCCCTACAACTCAAAGATGCTTTTATTTTACGCTGCGCAGGTCTGAGCATTGATATTAACGAAGCGAAAGTATCTGTGACTTACCATGATGAGCAAGGACAAACATTAAAAGAGAGTTTTAATTTCAGTTTCTCGGCACAAAGAAGCGTCTTCAATCAACTCTATGGGCGGCGTTTCCTAAATGGCACCCAGCCAATGGCATTTCGCACTGCGGCAGAAGTTGTAGAGCACAGCACTCAACTAACACCACCTGATTTTGTAATCGCTAGGAAAAAAGGTAAATTTTGGCGTATTCAAACGAGAATTTTTGATTATGCAGGAAACTTCAGAAAGGCAAACCAACTTAGTTAAGTAATCACTGAAAACCCGTTAGCTGATTTCCAGTGATATAAATTCAATCCACTAAAGCGTCAAGTTACGCTGACTCGCTTTCAAAAACTGTTTCTTTAAGTCTTCAAAAGTATGCACGGCAGGAAACTGCGGGAACTCATCAATAACATTTTGCGGAGAATGGAACAAAATTCCAGATTCAGCCTGTGTCAGCATAGTAGTGTCATTATAAGAATCACCCGCGGCAATCACACGGTAGTTAAGTAATTGAAAAGCTCTAACTGACTGACGCTTCGGGTCTTTTTGACGCAAGGTGTAGTCTGTAATCCGACCATTATCATCAACTTCAAGCTTATGACACAACAATGTTGGATGCCCAAGCTGCTTCATCAACGGTTCTGCAAAATCATAGAAAGTATCAGACAAAATCACAACCTGAAAACGCTCACGCAACCAATCTATAAACTCGCTAGCACCGTCAAGAGGTGCCAAGCGACTAATAGTTGCCTGTATTTGCGGTAGCGTCAGACCATGCTCGTCCAGAATACGCAAACGCTGCTTCATCAGAACATCATAGTCAGGAACATCGCGCGTCGTTGCTTTTAACTCATCAATTCCGGTCTCTTCAGCAAATGCGATCCAAATTTCCGGGATTAATACACCTTCTAAATCAAGACAAGCCAATTCCACAAGCAACTCCTCCAATAATAGCTTCTAACAATAAAGTGAGCGCAATGTAACTCGTTCAAATACTGCCTGCAATCCTGACTCTAGTCGTTAGTAACGCCCAAAGCCTGATCAATACCTGACAAGACACATTGGCTATAGAATTAAAGATCGGGTAGTTCTTGATGAGCAAAAATCTCATCAATCTCTGCACGACTTCCACACTCAAGCACTTGCTTAATCACATCCTTCGTAAGATGCGGTGCAAATAAGCGAATAAAATCGTACATATATCCACGCAAAAAGGTCCCTTTGCGAAAGCCAATTTTGGTGGTACTTGGCTCAAACAAGTGGCTCGCATCTAGCACAACTAAATCTTTATCAACTTCTGACTCATAAGCCATCGTAGCGACAATGCCAACACCTAGATTTAGGCGAACATAAGCTTTGATGACATCAGAATCTACCGCAGTGAAAACCACTTTGGGCTCCAAACCTTCCTGCGCAAAAGCATCATCAAGCTTGGAGCGTCCGGTGAAACCAAACACGTACGTCACTATCGGATAGTCTGCGATATCTTTGAGTGTCAACTTCGATACCTGAGCCAAAGGATGATCTTTGGGTACTATCACTGAACGATTCCAGCGATAACACGGCATCATAATTAAATCTGAGAAGTGCGTCATTGCCTCAGTAGCAATTGCAAAATCAACTGTGCCGTCTGCAGCCATTTCTGAAATCTGCATCGGCGTTCCCTGATGCATATGCAAAGAAACATCAGGATAGGACTTAATAAATTCAGTAATAGTTCGAGGCAAAGCATATCTAGCTTGAGTATGAGTAGTGGCTACAGCCAAGCTACCTTTCTTTTCATCACTAAACTCTTGAGCGACTTGCTTGATCCCTTCTACTTTTTGCAGAATTTGTCCTGCCACTTCAAGAATAGCTTCACCTGCGGGTGTCACGCGTGTTAGGTGCTTCCCGCTACGTGCAAACACCTCAACACCCAACTCATCTTCCAGTAAACGTATTTGCTTACTGATACCTGGTTGTGATGTATATAGACTCTGAGCAGTCGCAGATACATTTAAATCATGACGCGAGACTTCCCAAATATAACGCAGCTGTTGCAACTTCATAATAGCATTCCGCTCATGTTAATCTTACCCACACTATTTACACTATTATTACTACTTTCATTTATAACTGTAAAGAATAAGGGATGGCAATTTTACGGCCTACAAACGCGAATTCAAGCGACGCAACTCTTCATCTTGAGCAATAATACGCTTTTCAAGACTAGTAAGGCGGGAGACTGTTCTTAACAACTCGTCTTCTTTATCTTTCACTTCTTTACGTAGACTATTCTCGCGGCGGCTCCAATCAGTTGCTGAATTATATTGCTTTTGATTAAGTCTCTTTATTTCATTATCCAGCTCACGACCTTTATCTTCAAAGCGCTTGGATTTATTTGTCTCAGCCAAAAGCGATGAGGTACAGCGTGCTAATTCACGACTTTGAGACGCCACGTCCTGCTTAAGTAGCTTAAGCTCTGCTTCTTGACTACGTAACTGGGTGCGTTGCGTTTCAATCTTGACATCTTTCTTCGCAAGCTCAGCCTTAATATCATGAATCGACTTGGTTAACGCTGATTCTTTCTTACCGACTTCATCACGTAACTTTTCTAATGCATTCTTATAATAGCGAACATCGACATCAGCCTTACTGACTGAATCCAGCATATGGCGCTGCTCATCCTTAATTCGCTGATCAAAAGTACGCTTGGAATCTTCATAGGTTTTTCTTAGATGAGCAAGTTCATGCTCAACATTTGAGCGAACCTGCTCCTCTTGTTTACGCAAGGTAGTTTCTGAAGCCAGTCCTGTTTTTAATACCGACAATTCAGCTTCAATCGCTTTGTTATGCCCTGCCAGCTCCCCATTTTTTTGGTTTTGCTCACGCAAACGATTTTCTAAATCCTGCTGACGATACTGCATCTCTTTAATAGTATCGTCAGTTACTCGGCCCGCTTCTTCGAAATGGTTTCCCGTAGCTTTTTGATCATTCTGCAAGCGCGAGCTTGCCTCATCCACAGCTTGCTGCCAAATACGGCCAAATGACAAGCTGAGAGAGTCTGGAACATCCGGCACATAAATACCGTTTCTAGCAAAACTAATACGATCTGAAAGATCTTGTTTCCAGCTACTTAAATATTGCACTGCTTCATTAATATCAACCTGGCATTCAGCACTAACTTTTTCCGGAGTTGGTTGCTCTCCGCTTGTTAAAATACGATCTGCACAACGATAAATTTGCTCTTTTATCATTCAGACTCTTCCTTGTATGCTTTATTTTGCTGTTCTGCCAAGCGCTCTAATGCACTATCCAACGAGGGTTCTAATGGAGCTTTTACGTTTAACATTTCACCTTCTGGCAACGCCACTTGCAACATTGCCGAATGAAGAAATAAACGACGAATGCCTTGTTTTTTCATATCTTTGTTAATTGACTCAACGCCATATTTATCATCACCAATGATGGGGTGACCTGCAAACTGCGTGTGCACACGAATTTGATGTGTTCGCCCCGTTACAGGCTTAGCCTCTACCAAGGTTGTTTGAGTAAATCGACGCAATACCTTAAAACGCGTAATTGAAGCTTTACCATCTGGCTGAACTTTGACAACTCTTTCACCAGACTGCAGTTCATTTTTACGCAAAGGAGCGTCTACTAGATTATTCTTAGACTCCCATTTACCAACCACCAAGGCATGATAAATCTTATTAACACGATTCTGACGTAAAGCCTCATGCAAATGGCGCAACATACTGCGTTTTTTAGCAATCATGATGCAGCCCGACGTATCACGATCAAGACGATGAACTAGCTCAAGAAAACGCTCATCCGGCCTTAATTGGCGCATAGCTTCAATCAAACCGAGATTAATACCACTCCCACCATGCACAGCAAGCCCTGAAGGTTTATTAAGCACAATTAGCGCTTTTGACTCATAAAGAATCGATGCGTCTAATAGTTCAAGTAGCGCTTTTCCAACAATAGGGACATCAGTAGGCTCAGATACACGAATTGGCGGTATACGCACCAAATCGCCACCTTGAATACGACCATCAGGCTTTATTCTTTTTTTATTAACACGTACCTCGCCTTTTCTAATAATGCGATAGATCATGCTTTTAGGTACGCCTTTTAAGGCAGTCAGTAAAAAATTATCAATGCGCTGTCCTGCTTGATCATCTTCTACTTCGATGTAACGAACGCTAATATTAGCGGATGGCTTATTATCTGACATTGAGGAAGTTGTGTTCTCGATTGATGCTGTATGGGTTAGCTGCTATATTGTAGCGTCGCCGAACGCTGTTGGCTTTAGCTATTGTTAAAAAATAGATAAATGGGCTGTTGAGAAGATGTTTTTCACTCATGTCCACGATAGTAGAATCTACGTTACGACTAATGTCAGTTACGACTTAATAGTAGTAAAACTCATGCTGCAGCTCAGATTATTAAGCATCTGAGCCGAACTAGCATGATAACTAAACAGCACGGCAGTATTTATTAAAGTTTTTAAGAGAGTGCATTACCTCCCGAACATCTCCTGCTGGATTTGATTGGAGGTGGAGACGCATTAACAGCCTAGAACCTGCGACTTCATCTCGCAGACACAAACACTTAGAAAAACAATAGTGGCTGTTTTTTCCTCCACCGCAGATGCATTTGCGCAGTACTATCATCTATAGATACTGGCATCCTCAATACTGAACTGTATCGTATGATTGAATCGTGTAACGTTTTCACCAGACGGATCGGACAGGATGGATTGCGCTCTCTGCAATAGAGAAATAATTTAAAATGAAAAGAATGTTGATCAACGCAACTCAACCTGAAGAGTTGCGTGTCGCACTCGTAGATGGCCAACGCCTTTACGACCTAGATATTGAATCAGAGAGCCGCGAACAGAAAAAAGCTAACATTTACAAAGGGAAAATCACCCGCGTAGAGCCTAGCCTAGAAGCAGCATTTGTTGATTACGGCTCTGACAGACACGGTTTTTTGCCTCTAAAAGAGATCTCTCGCGAGTATTTTAGCAAGCAACCACAACGCGGTAACCGCCCTAGCATTCGCGACGTAGTTAAAGAAGGCACTGAAGTCATTGTTCAGGTCGACAAAGAGGAGCGCGGCAACAAAGGCGCAGCCCTAACTACATTTATTAGCCTAGCTGGACGCTACCTAGTCCTAATGCCTAACAACCCTCGTGCTGGCGGAATTTCACGTCGCATCGAAGGCGAAGAACGCACTCAGCTTAAAGCAGCTCTTGATGGCGTCAATGTTCCAGACAAAATGGGCATCATCGTCCGCACTGCTGGTGTTGGTCGCTCATCTCAAGAACTACAATGGGATCTTGATTACCTCAAAACACTTTGGGATGCGATCAAAGAATCTAGCGACAAACCTTCTCCCTTCCTAATTTATCAGGAAAGCAACGTTGTTATTCGCGCTATTCGTGACTACCTACGCGCGGATATCGGTGAAGTCTTAATTGATGACGAAGAAGTTTATCAAAACGCTTTGCAGTTTGTTCAACAGGTCATGCCTTCTTACGAAAGCAAACTACGCTTGTATAAAGAGCAAACACCACTGTTTAATCGGTTCCAGATTGAAAGCCAGATTGAAACGGCTTTCGAGCGCGAAGTACAGCTGCCTTCTGGAGGCTCTATTGTTATAGACCCAACAGAAGCGCTAGTGTCTGTCGATGTCAACTCAGCTAGAGCAACTCGCGGCGGAGATATCGAAGAAACAGCGCTACAGACAAACCTTGAAGCCGCAGAAGAAGTATCACGCCAGTTGCGCTTACGTGACATCGGCGGCTTAGTTGTTATCGACTTTATCGATATGACACCGATCAAAAACCAGCGCGCCGTTGAAGAAAAGCTTCTTACCGCTCTGAAGCTTGATCGCGCTCGCGTGCAAATGGGGCGAATCTCTCGCTTCGGCCTATTAGAGATGTCACGCCAACGACTACGCCCTTCTCTGACAGAAAGCCGCGGCACTGTATGCCCACGCTGTAATGGCCAGGGGTCTATACGCGATACTGAGTCTCTAGCACTTTCTATCATGCGCCTTATTGAAGAAGAGTCGTCTAAAGACCGCACTGCACAAATCAGAGCAATTTTGCCTGTCACTGTTGCTACCTACCTGCTTAACGAAAAGCGTCGTATCGTTCATGATATTGAACTACGCCACGACGTTCG
This sequence comes from Neptunomonas japonica DSM 18939, assembly GCF_000422765.1. GTDB lineage: Bacteria > Pseudomonadota > Gammaproteobacteria > Pseudomonadales > Balneatricaceae > Neptunomonas > Neptunomonas japonica. Next base: position 122,326 of record NZ_KE383915.1, read on the forward strand.
TGTTGTTATCGTGCCAAACCCGAACATGGAAACACCTCATTACGAAGTGGTTCGCTTACGGGATGACCACACAATCACAACGATTAATGATGCAAGCTACACTCTACAGCCTGAACCAGAAACTGAGTCAGAAGAGATTGCACGCACACCACCCGCAAAACGTGAATCAGCCGCCGTTCGAAGTGTTGCGCCAGCGTCACCGGCTCCGGCCGAAACAAAGGCAAGCACTCCAGCAGCAGCGCCAGTAGCCCCTAGCAGCCAAACGCCAACTAAGCCTACGGCAAAAGCTGCAACCAAGCCCGCAGGTATTGGCAGCCGCATTATGGCTGTATTAGCTTCTTTATTTGGTTCTGAAGAAAAGAAAGCAGAACCTGCGACCCCAGCTAAGCCTGCTGCAAAAGAAAGCAGCAATAAGAGAAGCAACTCGCGCGACGGCTCTAGAGACAACAATCAGCGAAATCGCAAGCCACGCCGTAATGGTCGTGATAGCTCGGAACGTGGTCGCCCAAGCAAACAGCTAGACGAAGTTATTACAGTAACCCCAGAGCAAGCACCTCAAGCCGTTGGCTCTGCCAGCGCAGCTGGAGCCACAGGGCAATCTGATGATGACAAAAACGGCAAACCTCGCCGTCGTCGTCGCACTCGTAAAAACAGTGACGATAAAACAGAGAAGTCTTCTGAGAGCAATAAAAGTGTAAAAGCTACTGAAGAGCCTTCTGAAACAACTAGCGAACAGCCTCGCAGCCGTAACCGTGGTCGTCGTCGTAGAAACAATGAACGCTCAGCTGAACGCACTTTAGTTGCAGATTCAGAGGCTCTACAGCCAGATGCTGAAGCAACAGCAGTTACTGCTATTGCGACTGCCGCAGTAGCCACCACAGCTGAAACTGAAATAACTAAAGTTGCTGAAACGGCAGAAGCCACTAAAACAGTTGAAGCCGTAGAAGCTGCTGAAACTCCAGAAGCCACTAAAACAGTTGAAGCCGTAGAAGTTGCTGAAACTGCAGAAGTCACTAAAACAGTTGAAACCGTAGAAGTTGCTGAAGTTGCTGAAGTTGCTGAAGTTGCTGAAGTTGCTGAAGTTGCTGAAGTTGCTGAA
>NZ_KE383915.1:123434-302618 GCF_000422765.1 Neptunomonas japonica DSM 18939
GAAGTTGCTGAAGTTGCTGAAGTTGCTGAAGTTGCTGAAGTTGCTGAAGTTGCTGAAGTTGCTGAAACAGTAGAAAGTACTCAAGCAGATGAAGCAAGCAATAATAGCACTGCTGAAACTACTACTAACGAAATCTCCTCTACTGTCGCCGATAGCTCTGAAGCCACCGCAACAGTGAAAGAAGCGGTAACAGCAGAAGAAGTTACAGTCGAAGAAGCTCCTGTAGCAACGACTGAAGCAACTCAAGAGAAACCGACTGAGCGAGCTCCTCGCAGAGCTCGACGCACAACTCGCGCACCTAACGACCCTAGGGAAATCCGTCGCCGCCAAGCGGAAGAGGCTGCCAAGCTAAACGCGGAAGCACCTAGCGAGTAAACCTAAAGAGCGTCACGCTTTAGCTGGCGCTCTTTAACAGATACAAAAAACCGGCATTAGCCGGTTTTTTTACATCTATACAAGCACTAGACTTCTGCGAGTGCTTCAATCACATACTGCGGCAACGCAAAAGCAGCCACGTGCATCTGAGGGTTATAGTAGCGAGTCTTGATTCCTGCTTGCGCAAAACGCTGCCCCAACACTTCAACCGAGACATTACGCAAGGCCGCATCATCAGCCCCCCAAGCCAGCGTCATATTACCACCAATGTAAGTAGGCACTGCTGTGCAATAAAACGTTTGATCAGCGAAATACGGGCTTAAACGGCGACGCGTTGTTTGCACTTCATCTACTTGCATGAAAACAACGCCATTTTGCGCAACAAAGACGCCCCCATCGTTCAAGCAACGTTTACAACCTTCATAAAAACGGCTACTAAAAAGAACTTCGCCCGGCCCAACTGGATCCGTACAGTCAGAAATAATGACATCAAATTTTTCATCGGTTTCACAAACAAACTCAATACCATCAGCAATAACAATGTTTGCTCTTGGATCGTCATACGCTCCATTAGAATGCTTAGGCAGATAAGTCTTACACATATCGATAACAGATTGGTCGATTTCAACTTGAGTCGCATGCTCAACCTCAGGATGCTTGAGAACCTCACGCAGAATGCCGCCGTCGCCACCGCCAATAATTAGTACACGCTTAGCATTACCGTGTGCAAACAATGGCACATGCGTCAGCATTTCATGATAAATAAATTCATCACGCTCAGTTGTCTGAATAATTCCATCCAGCGCCATAACTGTACCGAACTCTTTATTACGGAAAATAATCAAATGCCAAGAATCAGTTTGTTGCTCAAACAAAATCTCTTCGACAGTGTACGACTGCCCATAGCCATCATAAAGTGTTTCTAGAAAGGTAGTAGTCATCAATTCAGCCCATCTTCGTACTGCATAATTTTTTTCATTAACTTGCACTTATAACCATAAGAACAAGCGACCTTAAATACCACGCTATTTACCCCTTCGAGCAAACCAGCATTTCCTAAGCAACTGCCTAACGCTCTGCCAGAAAATAAAATGCCCAGCCAAAGCCGGGCACCTAACAAACAAAGCCAATCTTTTACCTTGTTTCACACGATTAACGCAAGAAAAACGGCCACCATCATTATAACAACCATGCTTATTCGAGCGTTCTCGCCTCTCCTTAAATTTTAAGTTAGCCAGAAATAACCGGCGTAGCACATTCAACATCAGCGTTTTGTGCACGGTGGCGCAAAAAATGATCCATCAAGACAATGGCCATCATCGCTTCAGCGATAGGTGTCGCTCGAATCCCAACACAAGGGTCATGCCGCCCTTTTGTAACAACTTCAATCGGCTCACCTTTGATATTAATGCTACGCCCCGGCAGCCTCAAGCTAGATGTAGGCTTAAGCGCTATATGTGCAACAATATCTTGCCCCGTAGAAATACCACCCAAAATGCCACCAGCATGATTTGAAAGAAACCCTTCAGGCGTCATTTCATCACGGTGCTCAGTGCCTTTTTGCTCAACAGCAGCAAAACCATCACCAATCTCGATTCCTTTCACTGCGTTAATACTCATTAACGCATGCGCAAGCTCTGCATCTAAGCGATCAAAAATCGGCTCTCCTAGCCCTACCGGAACACCAGAAGCCACAACAGAAATTTTAGCGCCTACAGAGTTTCCTTCTTTACGAAGCTCATCCATATACACTTCCATTTTTTCTGCTGCTACAGTATCAGGAGAGAAGAATGGGTTTTGTTCAATTTGATCCCAGTTAAAATTATTCTCATCAATCGAAATAGGGCCCAACTGAGATAAGTAGCCACGAATATCTACACCTTTACTGGCGAGATACTTCTTGGCAATACCGCCTGCTGCAACACGCATTGCCGTTTCACGTGCAGATGAGCGGCCACCGCCTCTGTAATCACGAAAACCATATTTATGCGTATAAACATAATCAGCGTGCGCTGGACGGAAGGTTTCTTCAATGTTTGAGTAATCCTTAGAGCGCTGATCGGTGTTTTGAATTAACAAACCAATAGACGTACCCGTTGTTTTCCCTTCAAAAACACCAGAAAGAATTTGCACCTCATCCGCCTCACGACGCTGAGTAGTATGACGGGATGTACCAGGTTTACGTCGATCCAAATCGCGCTGCAAATCAGCTTCTGATATCTCAATTCCAGGAGGGCAACCATCAATGATACACCCCAAAGCTGGACCATGACTCTCACCGAAAGACGTTATTGTAAACAGCTTACCAAAACTATTTCCCGACATTATCTATAATTCTCTCTATTAAATCTGCTGATTCATTATAACGCCCGAATCAAAATTCGTCGCGAAAATGCTTTAACTCTTGCGCAGTAATCACAAATACGCCGTTACCACCCTCAGGTAGATCAACCCAAGTAAATGGCACATGCGCAAACTCTGTCATCAGGTGAACTTCGCTATTACCAACTTCAACAACCAAAAGCCCATCATCTGTAAGATAATCACAAGCCTCTCGTAAAATAGAACGCGTAAGATCTAAGCCGTCGTTTCCAGAGGTTAACGCTAGCTCCGGCTCATGATGATATTCTTGCGGCATACCTTCAAAGTCTTGCTGATCAACATAAGGGGGGTTTGAAACAATCAAATCATACTTCTGACCGCCGACCGCTTCAAACAAATCACCCTGAATAGCAGTAACCTGCTCTTCTAGCTCATGCTGCTCGATATTTTTCTGTGCAACTACTAGTGCCTCAACAGAGATATCAATTAAGTCTACTTGCGCCTCTTCAAAGGCATAAGCACACGCAATACCAATACAGCCGCTGCCGGTACAAAGGTCTAGTACTCTCTCAACCCGACCTTCTCGTAAAAATGGAGAGAACTCTGTTTCTATTAATTGCGCAATGGGTGAACGTGGAATAAGCACTCGCTCATCAACGTAGAAAGGCATACCCATAAACCATGCTTCATTAGTAATGTAAGGCAACGGCTTACGTGCTTCGACACGCTGGCGAACAAAGTCAATAACTCGAGCTTTTTCAGGCGCCATCAAACGCGCATCTAGCACCGTTTTATCACTATTCCAGGAAAGGTAAACGCCGGCCATAACCAACTGCACGGCCTCATCCCACGTATTAGTATTACCATGCCCCAAATAAACCTTATGCTCATTCAGTAAACTACACGTCCAACGTATAAAATCGCGCACTGTTTGTAATTCAGTTGCAACCTGCTCTTGATCAATCATCATAACTATCGGGATAATACCTAGATCTGATTTGGTTTAAACCAGACAGTTTAATGAATTCACGTGTTCGGTGCTATGTCTGACAAAATAAACTCAAGCAAGACTGACCCAGAAATCTCTTTTAGCGAGGTAATGGGAGATGTTTCACCTATAAAGCACGACAAGACTGTCTTGCGAACCAATGGCCCTATACGCAAGGATAAACAGCGGGCTTACCATCGCGCTATGGCTCAAGCAGAAACAGAACAAGTTATTGACGGACTCTCTAGCGAAGTCGTCGAAATAGTAGAATCTGACGAAGAACTAATTTTTGCAGCCCCAGGCATACAAATCAGTGCGATGAAACGCCTTCGCAAAGGGCATACCCCCTGGGAAGCAGGCATTGACTTGCATGGCATGACAGTAGATACCGCTAGAGACGAGCTCAGCGCTTTTATTAGAGACTCTCAACGCCAAAGTATGCGCTCAGTCATGGTTATTCATGGAAAAGCATTTAGCCAATCAGGCCAGCAGCCTGTACTAAAATCCTATGTAAATGACTGGTTAAGACAACTCTCTCAAGTACTCGCATTTTGTTCAGCGCAACCTAAAGATGGTGGCTCTGGCGCACTTTACATACTGTTGAAACAAAACAGGCAATAAATTAATAATGGCTACTTTACGAAACTGTCATGTTCGCGTAACTTAGCATTTTTTTTGACTCATATTACAGAGGGTATTCATCAGTGATGGAAAAAGCATACGCTACCATTATCGAACAAGTAGGCGAAGATCTTAGCCGTGAAGGCTTAGTCGATACTCCTGCTCGCGCGGCAAAAGCAATGGCCTACCTGACACGCGGATATCAGCAAAACCTTGAAGAAGTGGTAAACAATGCCCTTTTCCCATCTGATAATAGCGAAATGGTTCTCGTTAAAGATATTGAGCTTTACTCACTATGCGAGCATCACTTACTGCCTTTCATCGGCAAAGCTCACGTCGCTTATATCCCAGACGGCAAGGTAATTGGACTATCCAAAATTGCACGCATAGTTGACATGTACGCTCGCCGACTACAAATCCAAGAGAACATGACAAAAGAAATCGCCGATGCGATTATGTCAATGACAGGCGCCAAAGGCGTTGGCGTAGTAATCGAAGCAAAACATATGTGCATGATGATGCGCGGTGTTGAAAAGCAGAACGGATCTATGAAAACATCCATGATGCTAGGTACTTTCAGATCGAAACCTGAAACTCGCTCAGAATTTCTCTCTCTACTTTCTTAGTAGTTGAGCAATCCACGTATAGCTACTAACTTCATTAGTAGCTATACGTATCAAACCTTAAAAGCCCGACTATCAAGAACGCCTTTCAATTTTATCCAAGCATTCAATTGCTACGCGACGCCCTTCGTCAATAACTTCACTGGCTCGATGAAAGTCGTGAAAACGACAAATCTCAGTCGGTATGTTTATCAATAAATCTGGACGATAGCCCGCAACCTTATATTGCGTTAACGCTCCTTGCATTACTTCAAGCGAACTCATAATGATATCTAAATTACTATCGAGCTTAACCTTGCTCTCTGCCTCTCCATGCAGCAATTGCACTACGCGCCCATCATCTGACATCTCTTCATCAATAGAGCTATGAGCAAATAAATCCCCCTCAAACGGCTCATCGCCTTTAGGTAACTCTATATCAGGCATTACAGGACTACCGTTTAAATCCACTGCAATAATCAAGTCAGAGCGCGCAGCAACCGTAGGAATAATTGGTAAAGGATTCAATACACCGCCATCAACTAGTACTCGATGGGCGTCAACAACCGGTGTGAACACACCCGGAACAGCAGCAGATGCTCTAATGGCAGCCTGCAATGAGCCGCGCTGAAACCACACCTCTTTCTGGTGCACTATATCGGTTGCGACCGCGGTAAAAGGGATGGGCAAAGACTCGATGTCCGGATCACCCGCCATCTCTCTTATTCTTTGAAATAATTTATCTCCGCGGATAGCACCTATTCCAAATGTTAGGTCCAGCAAACGCAAAATCTGCAGCCGAGACAAGCCCTCTACCCACTCTGTATATTCTTCAAGTGCGCCAGCGGCATATAAACCACCCACCAAGGCTCCCATTGAACTGCCAGCGATGCAATTGATTTGGTAACCCCTTGCCTCAAGGACTTCAATTACACCAATATGTGCATACCCGCGAGCCCCTCCGCTACCCAGCACCAAAGAAACACTTGTCATAACTAAGGCGCGCCGGAGACGAGAACAACCACCATCTGGTTTTGCTTCAATACAGAAGGCGCAAGGGCACCCACTGACTGAACAGATACACCGGCCATCTGACGCCCGGTAAGTGCTTGACGTAACTGTAACGCTTTAGCAGTGCCAAGCTCACCGCCAAGTGCTAGCGTCTCCCCTTTGTGGTGAACAACTAACGTAATGTCTTGTGTATGCGTCTCTAATTGACTCACTAACTTTTCGAGCAAGCCCATATCAGGCAACTGGTTAACTGAAAGACCGACATAGCCCTCTCTTTTGATGGTTGTTGTTATACGCGCAACGGCATCGGTTTCAATCACATCAATATGTGCATACAACTTGCGATTTCCTCGTTCAACCGTATACATCAACACGGTGACACCCGGTAGCCGCGCCGCTAGATAGTACTGTGAACGCTCAACACCATAAAGTTTGGAGAAATCAAAAACATCATTAGCCCAATAGTTACTGCTTCCGCACTCTCGCCCCTGACAGGAAAAAAGAATTTCGGCTTTTTTCATTTCAAGCTGAGTTTTGAAGAAATTAAAAACTTTACGTGTCTTATTACCTTCAGGAATACGGTAACTGATACGTGTCAGGCGGCCAGTAATACGCTCTTCGCGTTCCAGTCGCTCAACACCATTAACCTGTTCAACACCACCTAAAGGCAGCGCATAATCTGTTAGAGGTGCCGTTTTGTAATTTACTATCCAAGATCCTCTGAACCGCTCTAAAACGCCGTCATCCGCAGACCCTGTAAGATCATCTGTTGCATAAGCAATTGACGAACCTAATACCAATATAAGTGAGCAAATCCTTGTTAACCACATCAGCAAACAACCCTTATGACTATTTGAAAGTTAGAACACTATTTATCTAAAACATTCACTCAATACTAGTTTTGATATCTTCTGCAATCAGCTTAGCCGCCAAAGGCTCGAGATGCAGATGATGATTACCTTTTAAATCTATAACATTTACTGCTTTAATTTGTGCGATTCTTGGCACCCATGATTCATCATGGATCCCACTATCGCCTAGGTAAATACGAACAGGGGCCGTCACCGCTTGCAAAAACGCGTTAACCTGATCTTCACTCATACGCAATAACGATGGCAGCATCAAACCAGGATCACTACGCCAAATATAACCTTGCTCAACATGCTTCAACCCCCTTTCTATCAACCACTCTGCCGCCTGACGATTCACCGGCCAACGCCCTTGCATACGAATATTAATAGCAGTTTCTTTATCGGGGTAAGGCCTGAGGCTTTTTGATTTCATCCTGCGCCGCTTAAGAATAGCATCCCCCATCAAAGCAGGGAGCTCAGGTGCCTCATAAACCAGCGGAGCCAGCCCTTCAATTAAATAAAGACGTCCTACACGGTCAGGGAACGCTCCCGCAAATAACGTTGCAATACTGGCCCCCATTGAGTGCCCAAGCAATGTAACTTTATCTAGCCCTAGATGATTGAGTACCAACAGCAGATCGCTTACATTATCCCAAATATAATACGGCATTGACGCAGGACGATGATCTGTCATCCCATGCCCCATTAAATCCAGCGCAATAAAATGGTAATCACTAAAGTGTTTTCGGATTTCATTGAAAGTAGCCGCATTATCTAGCCACCCATGGAGCGCTACAATGACCTTTTTCTGACCTTCACCAGATTCCAATGCATGCAGCGTTAACTCGTCGAGTCGAAATTGTCTTTCATTCATACTAATAAATTAGCAGAGCTTTACACAGAAAGCTTCAGATTTATAAAGATAAACGGATAGCGGAAGCTGAGGCTGGCCACAAAAGATCAAGAGCCACCAATTGCCCAGGAAGCAATGGTTCAGGAGTATGCACTACCCCCTCAGCCAAAAAAGGAACAGCATAGCCAATAAGTGGCTGGTGCGTAACAACAAGTAAGTTATCAACCCAATGCTCTTCTAATGCTGCTATCGCATCACTGAGCGGCGCATCAGGCGACCAACGATCATCAAGCACCCATTGCGCCTCAGGTATAAGGTTATGTACCTGAGAAGCCGTTTGCTTAGCCCTAACGTAAGAACTACTGATAATTTTTTCTACAGTTAAGAGAGATTGCTGATAATGCGCTATTTGCCGATCAACATAAGCAACCCCTGCATCCGTCAAGATGCGCTCTTGATCGCTCGAAGCCTTCCAACTAGCCTCTCCATGGCGCATCAGGATTAACATTAGATAGCCCCCCTAGGGAGTACAAATTCCACATCAGAGCTTTGCTCATTCATCATTAAGGCTTTAACAACCTCTTGAACATGCGCACCATTGAACACTACTTCATACAAGCCAGAAACTAACGGCATATATATTTGTAACTCATCAGCTTTAGCTTTAATGATGCGAATGGTATTCACACCCTCAGCTACTTCACCTAGAGACTCAACCGCTTCTTCTAAGTTTTCTCCGCTGCCGAGCGCATAACCCACGCGATAGTTTCTACTCAAAGGAGACATACAGGTAACTATCAAATCACCCACGCCAGCAAGCCCAAGAAACGTCATAGGGTTTGCTCCCATGCTGACAGCAAAGCGGCTCATCTCAGCGAGACTGCGCGTTAACAACATACTCTTAGTATTTTCACCCATGCCTAACGCAGCACTTAAGCCCGCAGCAATCGCGTAAATATTTTTGAGCGTCCCCCCCAGCTCAACACCATACATATCAGAGCTGGCATAGACTCGAAAGTAAGACTGATGTAGAGCTGCCTGAACATCGGTACGTAGCGCCTCATCATCACTCGAAATCACAGTTGCGGTTAACTGATGCTTAGCGACTTCTTTCGCTAGGTTCGGGCCACTCAAAACACCGACTTTAGCCGTTGGCAACTCATCCTTAAGAATCTCGCTCATTAAGCTGAAAGTTTCGCCTTCAATCCCTTTAGTGGTACTAATCACCATCTGCCCTGTCTTTAAAAAAGGCTTGGCTAACTGCACAACCGAGCGAAAACTTTGACTTGGGATAGAAACAAAAACAAGCGTAGCCTCTGTTAACGCCAGCTCAATATCTGACGTTGCCCATAAATCCTCTGATAAAGGGTAGTCTGGCAAGTAGCGTGTATTCATATGCTGCTGGTTAATCTCTTCAGCCCTAATGGAATCACGCATCCATTGAGAAACTTTAATTCCTTTTTCTGCCATTATATTGGCGATGACAGTCCCAAAACTACCACCCCCTAACACAGCAACTTTCTGCTGCACTGCATTCATGTGTTCGCCCTTATTACAGATTATTCATTGCTACTGATCACCAATACTATCTAACAGCTTATCGATACCTTTAAAGATAAAGATCACCACACCGTAAGCAGCAACCGAGATCACTAAAAACACCAATAACTGCGTGATATCACCCGTATGCTGATAGCCAGCCACTGCAAAAACAGCAAAAAGCGCACTGACTACGATAGCTAATATGCGCGCAATTAAGCGCGTTTTATGTCGATCTTCAGACATCGGAACGATTCTTCTCCCCATCTTCGTTTGATACAACACTAGCCGGCTCTGCAACCTCAGGCGATGCCAAAGACAGCTCTACTTGCTCTGGAGTCGTATCAAGCTTGGCCACTGGCGCTTGTTCAACGACTTCTTGAGAAGTTTCCTGAGTAACATCTTTTTCAGGCAGCTCCTGGGTTGAAGCAACAAAAGTTTCAGCTGGAGGCTTTTCAGCCACCTCTTCCACGCTTTTCTGAGCGCTTTCTTCAACGTTATCAGCCGTTTCCACTACCGGCTCAACTGCAACCGCAGCTACCGGTGCTGCTGCTTTTGCTTTATGAGCATTAGGGTCTGCCAACAACTCTTCGCTAGGGTGAATACATTCTAATTTAACACCGGTTTCTTCTTCTATGTCTGGGATCATAAAAGAATCATTCTCACACGCGAAACAGATCGAAGTCCCTGTTGCTCCCGCTCTACCGGTGCGCCCAATACGATGCACATAATCTTCTGCATCTTCAGGCAACTGGTAGTTAACAACATGAGTAACACCATCAATATGGATGCCACGCCCAGCAACATCCGTTGCTACCAACACTTCAATTTTACCGTTCCTAAAGTCCTCAAGCGTTTTAACCCTTTTGTGCTGAGGAATCTCCCCAGACATCAAGGCAGCTCTAACACCGTCTCTTTTAAGCTTCTCTGCAAGATCACGGGTTTCATGACGACGGTTCCCGAAAACGATAACACGTTCAATATTATTCAAACGGATGTAATTACGTAATAATTTGTATTTCTCGTGACTAGAAACAAGAAAGACTTTTTGACTAATATTTTCTGTTGAACGGCGCTCAGCTTCGATCTCAATCTGAACCGGCTCATCGGTCCACTGACGCGCTAAGCTCATGATATCATCAGTGAAAGTTGCACTATAAAGTAGAGTCTGGCGCTCATCACCTTTACGCGGCGTATTACGGATAATCGTTCTAACATCAGGTATGAAGCCCATGCTCAACATGCGATCTGCTTCATCTAAAACAAGCACTTCAACGTTATGCAGGTCGACTTCTTTAGAGCGTACAAAGTCAATCAAACGACCCGGCGTAGCAACCAAAATACCCACAGGCCCCGCTTTTAGTTCTTTACGCTGCTTCTCATAGTCCATGCCACCCACAATAGAAACTACGTTTATATCCGTGTATTTACACAACAGCACTGCATCAGCAGCAATCTGCAAAGCGAGCTCACGTGTTGGCGCAATAATAAGTGCTCGAGGCTCACCCTGGCGCTGCTTATCTTCAAGCTGAAAATCTAACAAGTCAGTAATAATGCCCACTAAGAAAGCAGCAGTTTTCCCTGTACCTGTTTGCGCCTTACCGATAATATCTTTTCCCGCTAAAGCTGGCTTAATGGTATCCGCCTGTATTGGCGTACAATATTCAAAACCAAGATCATGGATCGCATGCATAAGCTGATCTGGAAGTGAAAAATCATGGAAACGCTTCTTACCTTCAGCAACAGCAACCTTAGAATCGTTTGGTGTCCAAGCGCTGCTTTTTGCAGGCTTACGAGAACGACTAGATGAACGGCGCTTATCTTTACGCTCGCTTTTTACTTTTCCATTATCTTTTTCGGTAGTCGACTCTTTCGTGTTACCCGGGTTTAATTCTTCCAATGTATTACTCACTTTTAACTGATTTCACGACGAAAAGGAGGCAACGCATCCAGCAATTGCCGGCCATAACGGCGCGTCACTACACGTCTATCTAATAAAATAACCCGACCACTGTCCTGCTCGGTACGTAAGAGTCGACCTGTAGCCTGCGTCAAACGCATTGACGCCTCAGGTACAGTCCACTCCATAAATGCATTACCACCTCGTTGCTCTATCCACTCAGCCATCGTGGCATCAACAGGATCGTCTGGCACACCAAACGGCAATTTAGTAATAATAACCTCTGTCAGGTACTTGCCTGGCAGATCCACTCCTTCTGCAAAAGACGCCAGACCAAAAATGATACTAGGCTTATCTGCATCAATGATCTCTTTATGCTTTCTAATAATTTCGTTCTTGGTTAAATCACCTTGAGCCAACACCTTACTACGAATCGTACTCTCAAGCTTTTCTAACACAGTAAACATTTGTCGCCATGAGCTAAATAATACCAGTGTCGCAGCTGCGCTCGCCAAACCCTGATTAAGGATACTGATAACTTCTTTGGTGTGTTCTTCTGGTTTACCAGGGTCTGACTCCATACGCGGAACCGATAATACCGCTGCTTGCGGGTAATTAAATGGGCTTGGCAGACGCTCACACAACACATCAGACGGCAAACCTAACTCATGAATCACACGATTAAAGTGCCCTAGTGCCGTCATCGTTGCTGACGTTAACACAGCACCAAAGCAACTGGACCAAAGGTGCTCTTGTAATGTTTCCGCTGCCGAAACTGGGCTACTTCGACACTCAAAATCAACACCATCACTCGCATCCACTAAATTAATCCAGCGTGCTGTTGGCGCAACGCCTTCAGGATCAGCAACAGCGTAACTTCTGTTTAGCCAATACAAAGACTGAGCGCGCATCCAAAGCAAGCCCATACGAGGATACCAGCGTTCTGCTACGTCCCGATTAATCTCAGGAACGCCTCCATCTAACGCTTCTTTAAGCACATCAACAATTTGCTCAGCTTTTAACATCCAACGCTCTGCTGCTGAAGCAATATCTTTTGTGCTACGCATCATTGTTTCTGGAAGCACACCCTTTGGAAAACGAAAGCGTTCGGATGCAGGGCGCTGGACGCCATCCATTAACATTATCCGCAAGTCACTATGCAATTGATCTAGTGCTATATCAATATCTTGCCGTGCAGGCGTCATACGCTCAACATATTGCGCCAATACAGCATTGTTATCACACTCGTCTAGCATAGCATCTAGCTGCTTAACGGATGACTTCAACCAACGTTGCGTGCCTTTAACACGCATTGTATAAGCAAAGTGCCCCGTTGCCTTAGATGAGAGATGGTGAGCCTCATCAAATATATAAACGGTATTAGCAGGTTCAGGCAAAATCGCACCGCCACCTAATGACAAATCAGCCAAGACTAAATCATGATTAGCCACAACAATGTCGGCCTTATCCATAGAGTCTCTAGACTTATAAAAAGGACATACAGAGAAATTACTACAACGTCTATTAGTACAACGCGTATGATCACTCGTTAGAGGGGCCCAGTTTGTGGCCTCAATTTCTTGAGCCAAACTGTCTCGATCTCCGTCCCACTCACCTGCTGCAAATTTACCCAGCAACTCTTGATAAAATACCAACAATGAAGGGTCTACATTTTGCGTAATCTCATCTTCATATAGCGCAATTTGGCCCGTTTGATTTTGAGAGTCTAAAAGCTTTTCAGCTTGTGAAATACAAAAATAACGCCCTCTACCTTTAGCCAGTACATAATTAACTGACTCCCCTAATAGACGAGCCACTTCAGGTAGGTCTTTATTTAACAGCTGTTCTTGCAATGCAACGGTCGCAGTCGAGATAACTAAAGATTTGGACTGTGACTGAGCAATAGGAATAGCGCTAAGCAGGTAGGCCATGGTCTTACCCGTGCCGGTTCCTGCTTCAATCACACAGAGGTGATTTTCATTAACTCGCTCACCTTTCTCATCTATCTCTATAGCACCGAGTGTTCGCGCTACATGCGCAATCATCATTTTTTGGCCGTAACGCGGCTTCATCTCACGGTCCGCTAAAAAGCGTCGATAAGAAGCCTGTATAGAGTTTTTAAGAGCATCACTAAGCAAGACAAACTACCTGAATAACATTTGGCGTGGATCATACCAAGATACTGGATATATAAACAGAAAATTACTTTACATCACTTACCTGCTGTATATAATCACAGATACTGTATAAATAAACAGGCACCATTATGAAACTGACCAAACGCCAAGAAGAAGTACTGGAATGCATCCGCGGGCATATAGAAGCAACCGGATATCCACCGACACGTGCAGAAATTGCCAAAGCACTTGGTTTCAAATCTGCTAATGCTGCCGAAGAACATCTTAAAGCATTAGCAAGAAAAGGCGCAATTGAGATTATTCCAGGCACCTCTCGCGGTATACGCCTACCTGAACTGGAAACAGTGGAAGACGGTATACCAGTAATAGGACGCGTCGCAGCAGGGTCTCCGATTTTGGCACAAGAGCATATCGAAGAACACTGCACTATCTCAGCCGACTTCTTTCACCCTCCGGCTAACTACTTGCTGAGAGTCCATGGCACCAGCATGAAAGACATTGGCATTATGGACGGTGACTTACTCGCAGTACACCAATGCACAGAAGCACGTAACGGCCAAATTGTTGTCGCTCGTATTGATGACGAAGTTACGGTAAAGCGCTTCAAGAAAGAAGGACACATGGTGTATCTGATTGCAGAAAACACTGAGTTCTCACCAATACAAGTTGACCTAAGACAGCAAGAACTATCTATCGAAGGCTTAGGCGTAGGCGTCATTAGACAAGGAGGTGATTTGTGATTCAATTGCATAACCATCGTAACAGACCCGGCATGGCGTTGTTACGTAAACATGAGCAAAATCAGATTCACCAAAAACCGTTAGCTGCAAAAAAAGAGTTCGGAAAAATCACTGAGATCGTCACACGTAGCGGCGAACTCAATGATATGCCGCTGCTTATGCCTTTACTGGCGCAACTCAGCCATGAAGATCGCTGGTTTGCTTGGATAGCGCCACCAGCCAACTTACCACGCTCGCTATTACAAGATGCTGGCATCGATTTAAACAAGGTTATTTTGCTCTACCCAGATGAGCATAACTCGGTACTTCAACTAGCAAAAAAAGCATTAAGCACTGGCACCTGCCACGCAGTCATTAGCTGGGCTGAAGAGATATCTGAACATGAGATAAAAAATTTAGAGCAGTCAGCTCAACAAGGATGTAGTAACGGCATCCTCATAAGAAGACGCCACCACTGAAACAGCAGACAAAAAGGAAGAACTAGTGGATTACTGGTTTAGGAGTCTTGGATGCTTCCGCAGACTCCATTGATAACTCAGACATCATCTTTGCACCAGCTACAAGAATCATACGCGCCAACTCTTCAGACTGACCATTCAGACCATCTTTAACTTTTTGTGACAAATTCACCGTGATGAGCGGTTCGTCCTCACCCGCCTTGCGCATAGCGTATTCGCCTGACGGGAGCTTGATAATCTCAAGTACTGTTTGTTCCACTGTATTTTTACTCACTACCACTCTTGCATATCTGAACGTAAACGCTCGACTAGCGAACGAAACTCATTGAGCCACTGTTTGTATTCGGCCAGAATATCACTGTCTTCTGCATGATTTGGGTTAATCTGCACAACGTGAATTTCTGAAACGCTTACTTTATCACTTGCAGCTTCACTGTGATTATCTAGAGCTTTCCAGCAAGCACCGTAAGCAGCTAGCATTTTATGCAACCAACTTACTTCACTTTGCTCCAAGCCTACCAGTTCAATCCTTTCTGGCGACTCTTGCCCCGATGCCTCAAACATAACTTCTAAATCAGCCAAGGTGTTTACCTTACTGGTATCAAAGCTATATTTTTCAGCAATTTCTCGTAAAAATGAACCGTATGCCGACGCCAAATGAAACAAAATAGATTCATTATACGATTCAATTTCGTTGTGCTTACTCCACTTCGTAGAGTCTTGCGCTACTGTCAAAGCATCTAAATGAATACGTGCAAAATTAATTTTCTGATTCGTCCTGACCAGATATACATTACTCATACACTACCTCTATAACATGACCATTAAAGGTTACTTCTTCTTCGCTTTAGCCTTCGGCTCTTCTACCACCCAGGCATTGCCCTGATAGAATGCACGCCATCCGGTTGCTTTGCCATTGACCTCAGTCATCACATACTGCTCCTTTGTCTTACGACTGTATCGTACAATAGTCTCATTCCCTTCGTTATCACGCTTTGGCGCGCTAAACAGGAAAGTGTACTTAGGATCTATCTCAGACTCGTGAGGCAGTAACTCAATAATCTTTGGCGCTCTTGTTTCACGGTTACGTGGAAACTGGCTTGCTGCTAAAAACAAACCAGAAGCACCATCACGAAGAATGTAGGTATCTTCAACCTTTTCACAGATCAGCTCAGGCATAGGCACCGGATCCATTTTAGGCGGCGCCGCTTCACCACTTTTCAGCAGCTTACGAGTATTTTTACACTCTTCATTCGTACAACCAAAGAACTTACCAAAACGGCCCGTTTTCAATTGCATCTCAGCACTACATTTATCGCACTCAAGTGAAGGACCTTCATAACCTTTGATGCGATAACTACCCTCTTCAACTTCGTATCCAGGGCAATCCGGGTTATTTCCGCATACGTGCAACTTACGCTGTTTGTCGACTAAGTAACTATCCATCGCACTATCGCAAAGATTACAACGATGCTTGTTACGCAAGATGCGAGATTCTTCTTCTTCGTCACCATCAACACTAACGACTTCATCACCCGGTGTTAGATTGATTGTTGCTTTACAACGCTCTTTCGGCGGCAAGTTGTAGCCCGAACAACCCAAAAAGACACCGGTACTTCCGGTGCGAATCATCATATGACGGTTACATTCAGGACATGGAATATCGGTCTCTGTGGGCGAGTTAGGACGCATACCTGTTTCAGGGTCAAGAGCTTCTTCAAGCTTACGCGTTAAGCCACCATAGAAACGATCTAGCAGTACTTTCCACTCAGCTTCACCTTGGGCAATTTCATCCAACGCATCTTCCATTCGCGCGGTAAAGCTGTAATCCATTAGGTCAGTAAAGTTTTCGGTAAGACGCTCAACAACAATATCGCCCATTTTGCAGGCATAAAAACGCTTATTCTGAATTTCGACATAGCCGCGATCCTGAATAGTCGAGATAATTGATGCATATGTCGATGGACGACCAATACCTTGTTTTTCTAACTCTTTAACCAAGCTGGCTTCAGTAAAACGAGCCGTTGGTTTAGTAAAGTGCTGCTTAGGCTCAATTGCCGTCATCGTCAGCAATTCACCTTTTTTCACATCCGGCAAGATAAGATCTTCATCACCTTTACCTTTTTGCATTACGCGAGTGTAACCATCAAAACGTAAAATACGCCCTTTAGTGGTTAACTCAAACTCACCTGCCTTCACAGTAATACGAGAACTGGTATACAACGCTGGCATCATTTGACAAGCCAAGAACTGACGTCTAATTAGCTCATACAAACGTTCAGCATCACGCTCCATCGCTTTTAAAGCAGTGGCTTCGATATTTACATCACTAGGACGAATCGCCTCATGCGCTTCTTGAGCACCGTCTTTGCTTGAATAGCGAACAGCCTCTTCTGGTAGATACTTACTACCAAAATGATCACCTATATATTCACGGCAACTTTCTACAGCCTCAGAACTCAAGTTGGTTGAGTCAGTACGCATATATGTGATGTAGCCCGCTTCATACAAACGCTGAGCCATCATCATGGTTTTCTTCACACCAAAGCCCAAGCGTGTACTGGCAGCCTGCTGAAGCGTTGATGTTATAAATGGAGCCGATGGCTTACTGCTAGTCGCACGATCTTCACGACTAAGCACTGTGTACTCGGCATCTTTAAGTGCGGCTAAATGCGCATTAGTTTCAGCTTCAGATGAAGGTCGGAATGCACTGCCGCTTACACGAGCAACTTGCAGCCTTAACGCCTCAGCATTAGCTGTCTTAGTATCCGCATGCACTTCCCAGTACTCATCAGGAATAAAAGCACGAATCTCTTTTTCTCGCTCAACAACTAAACGTACAGCAACCGATTGCACTCGTCCTGCAGAAAGCCCGCGAGCAACTTTCTCCCACAATAAAGGAGACAGCATATAACCCACGACACGGTCTAGAAAACGGCGCGCCTGCTGTGCATTTACATGATTCATGTCTAGCTTACCAGGCGACTCGAATGCACTGCTGATAGCTTTTTTCGTTATCTCGTTAAAAACAACGCGACGGTAACGCTCATCTTCTCCGCCAATGGCTTCTCTCAAATGCCAAGCAATCGCTTCCCCCTCGCGATCCAAATCGGTCGCGAGATAGATAGTGTCTGCATCTTTAGCTAAGCGTCGCAATTCTTCGACTACTTTCTCTTTCCCAGGAAGGATTTCATAGTGCGCTTCCCAATCTTTTTCTGGATTGACGCCCATCCTTGCAACTAACTGGTCTTTAGCTTTTTTCGCTTTGTAAATGGCTTTTTCATCAGGCGCCATTTTACGTGTCAGCGCAGCCTGCTTGGCGCGGGCCTTAGGATCTGACTTTGTGGCGCTACCACTCGTAGGCAGATCACGGATATGACCTACGCTCGATTTCACGACATATTCATTACCAAGATATTTATTAATTGTCTTGGCTTTTGCGGGTGACTCAACAATAACGAGCGACTTTCCCATAGGGGTAACTATCCTCGGGCAGATACGACACAATAAAAATAGCGAGCATATATAAGTGCTTATACAACTGGGGTCAAGCAAGTCTCATAAAAAAGTCCATAAGTACTATAATCAGTTAATAGCAAATAACTTCAATACTCCCTTTAACAACGGTACATCCTAACTATATAATTCAGAGACTTAGCGAGGCAGTTTCATACCATGTTGCAAGATAATCTGATTTATATCGTCATAATAGCTGTTATTGGTGCAATTGCGCTGACTATCAACTATTTCATTTCTCAAAGAGAATACAATACGTCTGCTAAACATGAGCGGCTCGACTGGTTGCGCAAACAAACTTTTAATACATTAGACGCCATTGCAACACTCAAAGCAGCAGGCTGTAAACCAGAAATCTTAGAAAAACTTAACAACCATGCCATGGTGCAAATAGAAGAGATCAGCCAATTAGCACCTGATTCCGATCTAATGACGCAAGTAAATAATCAAAAAGAAACAGCAGATAGAACCGCGCCAGGACAAGGCGTGTTTCACAGTGACAAAGATTTAAAACGCTTCCAAATTTACATCAATTTTACCGAAAAGCTACTAAACCAAATGCTAAAAAAAGGTAAGTTATCGCCACTGCTAGCCGAGAACTATGGTCAAGAACTTTACTGGCTAAACATATCAATAGTTGCTGATGCCCACATACACCAAGCACAGCAGTTTATTGGACAAGATGAAAAACCACTTGCCCTATCCCACCTTAAGCACGCCAAAGCAGTGATTGTGCGTGCGATGGTCCCACAACAGAAGAAACAACCAAAGCTAGACTTAATTCAACCTCAGATAATCGCTATACAACCGCGCAAAACGAAGCATAGCGGAGCGCTTGAGGATTCTATTGATAATTTCTTAAAATGATATTTTCATTCGACCTGCACTAGCTATAAGAGCCGTACACTAAGACTCATATCTCTTTATTATATAAGTGCAAAATTTCTACCACACAAGTGTGTCGAACCGGAGTTGCTATAGTTTATGAACTAAATCAACTTACACACTGTGATGCCGTGTAAAGTACATAACAACAAGCCAAAGCCTATAAAAAAGCAAAGAAACTACATATAGTTAGCCCATCATTACACTGAGCATTGACTAACATAAATCAGAATGGGCACTCACATCTTCCCAGAACACGCTCACCGGTTACGGGGTGGTCAAAGTCCAAGGTTAACGCGTGCAACAAAAGCCGACTAGACATAGCCTGAGTTTGCGGTGTTCCATACAAATCGCAACCTAAAATCGGGTACCCCATCTCACGGCTGTGAATACGTAACTGATGAGTGCGACCCGTCTCTGGCGTAAATAACACTCGGCTCGTTGCGGGGTTACTCGATGTAGACAACACCTTGAAACGACTTAGTGCTTGCTTACCTTTTTCATAGCAGATTTTTTGATAAGGAAAGTTAGGAGAGTCTTTCGCTATAGGCGCATCAATACTGCCGTGCTCACAATCTAAATGACCACTCAAAACACTAATATAAGTTTTTTGTACCGTTCTATTTTGAAACTGCTTAGTCAGGCTTGCATTAACCGCTTTACTAAAAGCCAGCACCATAATGCCAGACGTACCAAAATCAAGACGATGCACCATAGTAATACCCGGAAACATCTGTGCTAAACGAAAATGCACTGAATCCTTATTCAAAGGGTTTTTACCTGACAAGCTCAACAAACCACTTGGCTTATTGATCAATAGAATATGTTCATCTTGAAGAAGTATGTCTATCTGCCCTGCGCAAAAAGGCGCAATAAAATCATCTCCAGGAGCACTCATGATGCTTTCTTTCTCCTGCGTTTTTTAGCCGGAGCCTTTCCCTGCCCTCGTAAGCCTTGAAATTGAACCGCACTCACCTCTTCAATCAACTGCTGCAAACTGCAGGTCATCGGCGCCATAAAATGAGCGTACTTCATTTCACGCTGGCTTATCGCTTCTAATTGAGATTCCCAATGCGCAGTCATATCGGGATGTGCCATATTTTCAGGTAAGCTAGTAATCAATTGAATGCCCACTTCTGTTGCGCGAATATCTTTGCCAATTCTTGTTAAGAACTGCCGTGCAAATAACAACTCAATAATCCCTGCCCGCGTTGCCTCTGTTCCTAAACCATCCGTTTCTCTTAGCACCTTTTTAATAGTGGGGTCTTGTACGTAACGCGCGATACCTGTCATCGCAGATAATAACGTTGCATCAGTAAAATGCTTAGGCGGGCTCGTTTGCTTTTCAGATAAATTCGCTTCTGAACACAAGACTGTATCGCCCTGTTTTACGTCAGGAAAGTTTACGCTTGAAAATCCATCTCCAGAATCACTTCCCGCGGTCAGAGCGTTCGCCTGCTTTGCGGCTGGAAACAACTTTTTCCAGCCTTGCACCAATACATCTTTTTGCTTGGCGACAAACAATCCTCCTGCCACTTCAGTATCAATCTGTTTGTCTAAATACTCAAAAGGCGGATAAAACTGTATTAAATATTGCCGAGCAATCAGTTCGTAAACATTGACCTCCCCAGACGACAAACGACTCGTCACCATTGCTTTCGCCGTAGGGATAATCGCATGATGGGCACTAATTTTAGTGTCATTCCATGCCTTACTTTTTAATTTCAGATCAGCGTTAGCAACCGCTTTTTCTAATTCAGGACAAGTTTTTGCAATAGCACTAACAACATATCCAGCACCACTAAAGTGCTCCAATGGTAAATAACGACAATCAGAACGGGGGTAGGTAATGAGCTTATGTTTTTCATACAGCTGCTGACATATATCAAGCACTTGCTTAGCACTTAAACCATATCGTTTGGCGGCATCAATTTGTAAAGAAGATAAATTATAAGGCAGTGGTGCGGCCTGTTTTTTCTTACTCTGTTGTACTCTCACAACAGAGCCACTGTGACCGGAAACACGTGCCACAACATTCTCAGCTAGTTTTTTAGAGAGTACTCGCCCCTCCTCATCCATATAGGGTTCACAAGCTTCGCTGGGCTTCCATTTAGCTTTATAAAATTCACCTTTCGGTGTTTTTAAAGTAACAAACACTTCATAAAAAGGCTTAGATACAAAACTCTTAATCTCTAAGTCTCTATGAACTACCAATCCTAATAGAGGCGTTTGCACCCGCCCTATCGACAACACGCCGTTAAAGCCAGCTTTCTGGCCTTGCAACGTACATAAACGTGTCATATTAATGCCATATAGCCAATCTGCACGCGCTCTTGCCAATGCAGATGTCGCCAAAGGAACGAATTCAGCATTACTGCGTAAGTTGTTCAAAGATTTTTTAACCGAATTTATATTTAAATCACTTATTAGGCAGCGCTTTACCGATTCTCGTTTTGCTTTAGAAACACCACTAAAACTAATAACCTCATCAACCAATATCTGCCCTTCACGATCGGGGTCCCCGGCATTTACTAGCAGGTCTGCTTGTTTGATCAGCCTTTTTAGTACCGTAAACTGTTTACGTGTTTTCGACTTAACTTCGAGCTTCCACTCACTAGGCACAATAGGAAGGTGCTGAATTGTCCATTTTTTAAATGCAGGATCATAAGCTTCTGGCTGGGCTTGCTCTAATAAATGGCCAATGCACCAGCTCACTACATCCCCATTACCTACATGGATGCAACCATCACCTTTTTTATGCGGCTTTGGTAGTGCATCGGCAATAGCACGCCCAAGGCTGGGCTTTTCTGCTATGTATAAAATCATGGAAGGACTTACTCTAGGTTACTTAACCTGTTTGGTAGGAATAATACTATCCGCTGCAGGCTGCTTAACAGCCGATACTTTTGAGCTAGCGACTTTATACGCCATCACACAGTTTCGGCCACGCTTCTTAGCCGCATACAATGCCAAATCTGCCGATTTAATCAATGCTTCTTCACTGTTTTTATCCTGCGGACAGGTCGCTATTCCTGCAGACAAAGTAATTGCACGCTTACAATCCGGACTGATTTCAGAATCGTTAGCCACTGTCGCAATCAGCATTTTAAGCTTTTTATAAGCAATTATTTTACTGGTGTTAGGCAATACAAGAATGAACTCTTCTCCGCCATACCTAGCAACAACATCTCGGGCTCTCATGTTTTTAGCCAGCGTTTCAGCAACAAATTTTAATGCCTTATCACCTTCTTGATGACCGAATGAATCATTATAACTTTTGAAATGATCAATATCGATCATAGCAACAGTGACTTCATAACCCTGCTGGCCAGAAGTAGTTATCTCTCGTTTTAAGGTATTACCCAGACCTCTACGATTTAACAGCCCAGTTAGCTCATCGCGGTTAGAAGCCATACTTAGTTCGGTTCGCAGCTGCGTGTTATTAAAATGCAAACCGATAGTATTACAGACCGCTATAATTCGTTGTTCATCTTCTTTGGATAATAACGACTCCGTCAACCGCTCTGAGCGAATATGCAAAACACCAAACTGCATCTCGTGACAACTAATAGGGTAACAAGCCACGCTCTTTATTGTGGTTAAATTAGCATTATCACACAGCATTTTTTGCGTATTTGAAGAGTCAATATAAGGCTTCCCCTGCTGCAAAACCTGACACTCTTCTAACTTAACATTGGGGTATATTTTATCTTTATGCTCACCCCAAGCGCCTGCTAAAGCCCAATTCTCAAAGGCCTTATTTGCAAACAGCACAGCAACTGTATGATCGGGTATTAGGTTTTTTAAATACTTTACTGATATTTCCTGCAGCTCATCTAATGAACTGGCAGCAGCCAATGCATCACTCATCATACGAACCTGCTGCAGCTTCTTACTACGCAGATACTCGTATTCCAGCATCTCATTTTTAGTCTCAGAGAGTACTTGTGCCTGCTCCACTGCGAGCTTTCTTTCTTCAACTTGCTTGCTCAGTTGCTCTACTGTTTTGGATAACTGCTGGTGACTAGCATTAGCATCTTGTAGGCGTCGCCATGCATACCAAGCCAAAGCAAAAGACAAAAACGCTAACGCTACTGGTAGCTCATTAAGCCCAACCGAAGAGTAATCCGAAGTCCATGAAACCCAATGTTCATTGAACCCTGATAAAACAGCAACGAAATAAGCGACAAGAAAAACACCAATAGCGATCAAAAAGTCAAAAACACTTTTCTTCATGCATTCATCCTGAAGAGACGGGCAATCATCCGATAGACACCCAGAGGCCATAAACAATGCTTTTAGCATAGATCATTACGAGGAATTTTCATTTTATTTGAGCAATTTATAAATAAAAAAGACAAGATAACTTGCCTTTTACTTTTCTAAATAGACAACACAGATAACCGCTAATTCCGCGATGTTTGCTTTAACTTTTTGAAGATCACTTTCAGGCTTTTCTGCATACGACCAATAGCATCGGCAAGCTCACCTATTTCATCTTTTGAATTGACCGTAATGACAGTATCCATTTTGCCCAAACTCATTTGGCGAGCACTTTCTGCCAGCTCACGAATAGGCTTGACCAGCGCGCGGTTTGAAAGCCACAAGTTAATAATAATAATCAAGATCAAAATTGCCAGGCCCACTGAAAGCGACAAGATCATCATGGTTTGAATTTTCTCATCTACCTCTTGCTGCTTTAACAAAACAGCATCATCTATATCATCGATATAAAAGCCTGTTCCAAGCATCCAGCCAAACTCTTTAAGCGCAATAGCATAACTCAACTTAGGGACCTCACGCCCTTTCGAAGGCTTATCCCATAAATAGCTTACATAACCACCACCATTTCGAGCAGCATTTACAAGGTCTTCGATTAATCGCACACCATTCACGTCAACTAAATTAATCAAGTTTTTGCCTTCCAGCTCAGGCTTTGCAGGATGAACCTTAGTGACACCCTCATAATCAAAAGCAAAAATGTAGCCATCATCATCACCATAGGAGATTGATCGCAATGCAGTTTTTACTTTTTCACGTGCCGTATAAATATCACTTTCTGTTTCAAGAATAGGTCGAATCGAGGTGGCGGTGATTTCCATATAGTTTCGTAACGACTCTTGCTTGGACGCCATCATTGTATAGCGAATTTGTTCAACCTCCTGCATGCCTAAAGTGCGCATTTGATAGATCGATACCGACATAATAGCGGCAACGGTTAAGATCAACGGAATGGCCGTCAGAATTAAAATCTTTTGCATTATTTTAAGGTTTTTCACTTTGGCGCTCCAAGGCTGGCGGCTGCACAAACCACCTATTTTTATTCTTTTTAGACATACCACTTTTTATAACGGCCTTGGGACTATAGTAGACAAATTGATTAATTAACAAATTATACGAAGGGAAAAAGCTGAGGTTCCACTTCCAATTCTACACAGAAAGAGGCTAGTACAGATGCCTGAATATCAGACGCTAATGCGAGTAATTCGGCTCGATCACCGCCACCAAAATGTACTAACACCAACGCTTGCTTTTCATACACGCCAACATGCCCTACACGCTTACCTTTCCAATCACACTGATCAATCAACCAGCCCGCAGCAAGCTTCATAAAGCCCTTGTTTTCTGGGTAAGCAACTATGCTAGGCCATTGTAGCTTTAGCTGTTCAAACTGAGCCTGAGTAATCACAGGGTTTTTAAAAAAGCTTCCCGCATTGCCCAGTAAATCAGGATCAGGCAGCTTACTACGGCGTACAGCGCAAACCGCATCAAAAATTTGCTTAATATCAGGCAGGTTAATGCCCTGATCTATAAAATAGCTCTGCAGTGCTGCATACCGAATGCTCTCGTCCTGACGGCAAGAAAGCCTAAGCACCACCTCGGTAATAATGAATTGTCCTGGAGACTGCTTAAATACACTATCGCGATATGCAAAACCGCAATCATCATTGAATAACTCAACAAAACGCCCCGTTTCTAACTGATATGCGCGTACCTTAAAGACAATATCTTTCATTTCTTGTCCGTAAGCGCCAATATTCTGCACAGGTGCAGCTCCAACACGGCCAGGGATAAGAGCCATCGACTCCATACCAGACAAACTTTGAGCAACACTCCACGCAACCGTTTCGTGCCAATTTTCCCCCCCCCCTACAACAATATCGACAGTCTCTTTTGAAAGAACGCTATTCGCAACACCTTCTTGAAGAACCTTTTTACCCATAATATCAATACGGATAACAAGACCATCAACCTGAGGAGCCATTAATACATTGCTCCCGCCGCCAAGCACTCGTACGGCAAGGTCATTTTGCTGGGCATAATCTATAGCAGCTACCAACTCGGCCTCACTCGTTACTGCTAAAAAGTATTCAGCAAAAGCAGAAAAACCTAATGTATTACTAGCTTGAAGCGAGTGATTTTTTTGTAGTTTTTGTTCGATACTCATCAACGCGGCACTTGCTGAAGTTTTAGCAACAACCCCATTGAGGCATTTTCAACCAGATCCAAAACATGGCTAAAACCTGCGTCACCGCCGTAATAAGGATCAGGAACTTCATGTTCAACGCACTGAGCAAAATCTAAAAATAAGCCTAAATGCCCTGCATAATCAGAAGGAGCTATCGCCTTAAGGTTACTTAAGTTCTCCTCATCCATCGCAAGGATATGCGTAAACTCAGAAAAATCGTGAGAGATAGCCTGACGCGCACGAAGGTGATCTAGCTGATAACCACGCTCTGCAGCAGCTGAGGTAGCCCGTGAATCAGGCGGGTTGCCTACGTGATACGCAGCCGTTCCAGCAGAATCAACATCAATCGCACCCGCTAAGCCATGCTGGGCAACCAGTGTTTCAAATACACCATGCGCTGTTGGTGAACGGCAAATATTACCCAAACAGACAAAAAGAACGCGAGCTTTTTTCATTCAAAACAACCAATTAAATAAATATTCTAAAACAGAAAATAACTATCGAAACTATCAACGGCAGATATTATAAATCAATTAGTTATCAAATGGTTTTACAAATACAGTTAGCGAGTAAATGCAACTGGCTTTTCAATTTCATAGATGGCATCTGTTATGCTTTCAAGTTGTTTTTCAATCATAGCTTGTGCGTCGTGTAGCCCTTGGTTGTAGTAATAAGCACCTACCTCTTTTGAAAAAAAATCTAGCAAAAACTCTGCATCAAACTGTCCCATATCCTGATCCAACTCGTCTTGAAAGTAGCCTTGTATCTTTTGAATAATCACACGCTTGTGTTCAGGGGTGAACTCTATTTTTGACATGAGCCATAATTCCTTTAGCAATTTTTGGGCACGAAATAGCGCATGTTAATTATCGCCATAGTATGCGCCGTCTGGTACAAAGCTCGTTGTATGTTTTTCTACTCGTAATGATTATCGGAGACGTATCGAGCACTTCTGAAGCATTACTGGGCTTGCCTGTAATCTTAGCCTAGCTTGCCCATTCACATAACTATGAAACACAAGCCGACACTTACGCATTAGAGTTTTTACGTACACGTAACATCCCCCCCACCGATTTTCCGACCTCATGCTAAGATTGGAAGGTACTCATCATAAAAGCGCTGGGCTCGATAATGGCAACGTTTACATATAGTTTATGTGTTCAATCAGTTTGTATTTCATGTTGCTCCAGCAAAAAGCCCTTTAACTGGTACAGATCCTGAAGTCCATTAAGCGCTTCGGTCGTTTTACCCTTTTGCTTCAATTCCATCAGTTTTTTTGCAAGCACATGAACTTCTTCATGAAGCGCCTCTACCTCAAGAAAAACCGCCGGATCTTTGTAGTATTTCTTACCTTCGCCATTGAGCCAGAAACCAAATCGACAGGCGTTACACTCCATCATCGGTACTTCGCCGCTGTCCTTCAAATATGCTTCGACTGACGCTATCCAAGATCGGTGCTCAACGGTGGCAACACAGGCCAGTAACGCATCACCACTTTTTTCTTGTCGATTCAGCCATATTTTTGGTGGCTCCCAGTCAGCAACCCAGGAGGGAATATCTTGCGATGGCATCGGATAGGCAATGGCGTACCCCTGTGCCAATTGGCATCCAAAATCAAGCAACATGCAACCATGTGCAATGGTCTCAACCCCTTCAGCAAGAGCTTCACGGCGAAACGCTCTCGCTAAGCTTAAAACCCCCTCTAGAATAGCAAGATCATCAGGGTCGTTGAGCATGTCGCGTACAAAACTCTGGTCTATTTTCAGGGTATGGACTGGCAACCGTTTCAAGTAAGTAAGTGAAGAGTAACCTGTACCAAAGTCATCTAAGGCAACTTTAATGCCTAGTATCAAACATTCTTGAATCACTTCGGATGTTTGAACAACATCTTCCAAAGCGCTAGTTTCTAGTATCTCAAGTTCAAGGTCGCTCGCGGGTACATCAGGGTATTCATCTAATAAAACAGAGAGCTCTCGGACGAAGTTCGCTTGTTGAATTTGCAGAGCACTGATATTGACACTAACAGACATGACAAGTCCTTCTGATCGCCAGGCACGCATCTGAGCCAATACTGTTCTGAGTACCCAGTCACCCATCTCGATCATAAGAAAATGATCTTCGATGATAGGTAGAAAAGCACCAGGAAATAGTAGCCCCTGCTTAGGGTGTTGCCATCTGATAAGGGCTTCCACTCCTGTCACTGCGCCGCTGAACATATTCACTTTAGGCTGGAAGTGAAGTACAAATTCCTGATTTCCTAACCCTTCGCGGATACGCTCAATACTGGCGTGATGAACGCGAACAACACGGTCTTGTTCCATATCAAAAGTATTGAAGCGATTTTTCCCCGACAGTTTAGCCTGATACATAGCCTGATCTGCCTGACGCAGCAATTGATCTGCATCGATGTCATCACCCTGAGGATAAAATGTTACACCCACACTGGCCGAAACCCGCAAAACAACACCTTTATCTACTACATCCTCAGACACGGCTTTTAAAAGTCTTTCCAACATGAGCTCACAATATTCGGGGCTTGGCAGGTCATGAAGTACAGTGACAAATTCATCTCCCCCCAGACGAGCCAGCGTATCGCTATTGCGTAATGCCTCCTTCATGCGGCCTGCCACTACCGTTAGTAACCGGTCCCCTACATCATGGCCATGATTGTCATTGATCGCTTTGAAACCATCTAGATCGATATAAGCGACTGCTAGCTTTAGTCCGCGACGGGTCGTTTGAGCCATAGACTGCTGTAGACGATCAGAAAACAGAATACGATTCGGTAAGCCAGTTAGTGCGTCGTAATGAGCAATATGCTCTAAGCGCCGCTGATGCTCTTTCAATTGAGTGACATCACGTGCAACGGCCAGTACCGTACTCACATTTCCACTTTCATCGAGGTCTGGTGTCATGGAACAGGTGAATATCTTTTGCCCTAAATTGCTTTTCAGGGTGAATTCAATGTTACACGCAACGCCACTCTCAAAAGTCTGGTTAATGCCAAACTCCCAAGCCACACAGAGATCTTCTTGAAATTCCAATTCTCGGTGTGTTTTGCCAATAAAATCTTCAGCCGACAGCGGGACGATGTAACTTATGTTGTCCGATATATATAGATGACGCCCTTGCTCATCGAAACGGCTGATAATATCCGGTAACGCAACAATCAAGGTACGCAGCGCTTCTTCGCTATGTCTTAGTTCTTCTTCAGCGTGCTTACGTTCAGTAATATCTAAATGCGTACCGACTAGTCGGCGAGGAGAGGATACAGTCCCATTAGCATCATGAGCAAGTTGCGCGCGGGCTAAGATATCGACCCAACCTCCATCCTTGTGGCGCATACGAAACTCAATAGAGTAAACAGGAGTGCGACCTTCTAGGTAATCAGCTACATGTTCGTACACCTTATCCTTCTGATCAGGTGCAACCAATGAAGCCCAGGTATCCAAGGTTGAACCGAGTTCGTCATCAGCATACCCCAACATGGATTTCCAACGTGGCGAGTAATAAACATCATCAGTTTCCAGATTCCAATCCCACAGGCCATCGTTGGCACCCAGTATGGCCATTTCAAGCCGCTCTTGACTTGCTAACAATTCAGCTTGTGAGTGATGAAGTTCCTCGGTCATTTCTGACAAGGATGACTGTATTACTCCCCACTCATCATGACGAGTTACCAATACCGTAGTGGCCTCCCCCCTCTTTATTGAGTGGATTAGCCTCAAAGTATCTCTTAGTGGTTCCCGAATATTTCGCCTATTAAACCAGCTAATCAGTAGTAAAAAGAGTAGCGCGATAAGCAGTGAAAATCCCAAAACTTGAAAGCTTGAACTTCTGACAATCTCACTGATCTCTTTCTGAACAGTAGCCGAACGGCTAAACGTTTCCTTGTCCATTCTTTGTATGATACTGAGCACATCGATCTTGGCATCAAGCATCTGTGTAATAATGTTCTGAAGTTCACTATTTAAAGTAATATAATCCTCTAACGAGATGCGGTATCTTACCAAATCGCGACTCAGCTCTTCACTAGCCTTGGCAATATTTTGTGTCGACGATGTCAGCGTTAATAAACGCAAAGACATATCTTTAACAAGCCAAATGACGTCACGCTGACTCGTACGGTCGTCAATAATATATCCGCCGAGCTTTTCAGCTGTACGCTTGCCCACTAGAAATAGTGTTTCTCTGAGACCTGCAGCCAATGTCATGAGTTGATCAAGATGTGCCGTTGTTTTATTGGCCAACACTTCCTGTATAAGAGCTTCTCCGATTGCCTGCTCTAGCTGCGCCAGATCGGACGCGGTCTGCATATCAATTTCGTGGTGATTAGACAAATGCTGGTTAAGCAGATCACATTGAATAATGAGCGCATCTGCCGATGTACGGAAGGTTTCGAAAGCAGCAGCAAGCTTTTGGTCTTGCAGCTTGCCCGCAAGACCTGCCAAATGCTCAGATAGTCGTTTACTTAATTCTGGAGAACGTGGTTTCTGACTACATTCATGGCTTAGCCTATCCAGATCAGAAAAAGCAGAAGAGATCTCTCGTCCCAAGAAAGCATTTTCAATGACACCCGCGACCTCACTACCAGCAACTTTAGTTGCGAGCAGTTTAACACGATCAAAACCGGCGCCTGAGATGAGTGCAATTGCACCAAACGCCAATGCATTAAGTACAGCCAGTAATATAAGTTTACTGGAGGTTTCTGAAATAAAACGTGGAATGATCATCAAATTTTACGGTTGCTGGCTCACCAAAGCAGCCCCTCTCAGTAAAAGAGGTTTTAATGGCACTTTATTTTTTTCTAATGCGCTAACATTGATCACCCTCTGCCCTTTAGTATTTGTGACCACGGGAATTTGCTCAACGAGCGTGCCTTGCATTGCTTGCAACAGCATCTCAGCAGCGGTTTCCCCTTGCTCTTGACCCGTTTTAACGACTGCTGCCCAAGCACCTTGTTCTACCTGATAACGATTACCACCGAGGATGGGGCCTCCATAGTTTTGATTGAGGTATTTAAGCACCTCTTTGCTGTTCAACGCTTCTTGCTCATACCCAAGGACACCTTCCACACTGTCAACAAAAAGTGTATCGCAATGCTCACGTAAACTATCATCAAGTTCGTCTAGCTCATCTAGCGACTTAACGAGATGAAAGTCATGGACCTTAACTGGATAACTTTCTTGCTGTGATATCACCTGATCACGCAGGGCCTCGCCAGATGGCACATTATTGGTGACAAAACAGGCGGACTCTATCGAAGGTATAAGCTGCTTAGCGAAAGCTAATGACTCACGCACATGCGCACGTTCTAACACGCCCGAAATATGAGAGTTTGGGTACCCGTATTTCTCATTGTGTGCATTAACGCCGTTAAACATTATTGGCGTATTGACTTGACCTTTTAATGACGGCACCACCAACATAGATTGAGCATTATCATCAACTGCGATCACCCCATGAGGCGCTAAAGTCTTATATAAATTCAATGCTTGCTGAGCCATTTTAGGGCCGCCTGCACGGTCTACTTTAGTGTTCATATAGAAATAGGTAATATCGGAAGAGCCACCCAACACTGAATCTATTCCTTCGCGTATTTCCATACACCAAGGGTTTTGTTCCTCATAGCTCATGACCACGAGTACTTTATAATCAGCGGCAAGTGATACCTGCCCAAAGCATACTAGAGCACTACCAAATAACAGTTTGGAAAAATAACGTTTCATACACCCACCCCCTCAAACAACAATGCATTCATTGAGCTTAGTTCAACCCTAAGCAATTGCATTATGAGAAACACTAAAATTACGCATGAAAATCAAGAAATTACCTGCTTGCACCTACCTATTTGCTTCACATGAATATGGCAATTAATCCTACTGCGAATAAAAGTGGCAGTGTACGTCCTCATAATAAAACATACCTACTCTGGGTCTATATAACCGATCATTTTACTTAGTTTGACACATCCAAATTCGCTATTCCAAAAGGAATGTGAACCATTGGAATATCCCCTGCGCCTGATTCAAGATGAGAGCGCTGGTCATCAAAAAACATGTGAGGCGTAAAACGTGACAAGATTCTGTTTTTATCCATCCCGCCGAGAAAAAAAGTCTCATTCGCACTCACACCCCACGATTCAAGTGTTGTGATAACACGTTCATGCGATGGTGCATTACGCGCGGTCACGATAGCGGTTCTTATTAATCGTTTATAATGACGATTCTTTTCAATCTCTTCATCTTCTAATTGCTGTAAAAAAGAGAGCTTTTTAAACAGGTCAGCCAGCGGCCCTGGTTTATGCGGTATATGAGCATTTTGAACTTCGTGGGCTTGGAACACAGGAAGATCAGAATTTTTAAATACACTTTCTGCTTCGTCATCTGCGATCACTCCGTCAAAGTCAAAAGCAATTCTTAACTCATCACTGCCTTCATCATTAACAGACTTACCCGGCAATACAACACCTGCTGGAAAGCCTGCATCAATTGCTTTTTGTACGTCTTTCTCATTGGCTGATAAAAACAAAGAAGCATTAAAAGCGGGCACATACTCAAAAGGAGACTTCCCTTCAACAAATGCGGCACGCGTAATATCCAACCCATAGGCCTGTATCGAGCGAAAAACACGCTTACCCGTTGCCGCTGAGTTGCGCGAAAGCAATACAACATCTACCGGCTCTTGTTCGGGAAAGTGGCTATTGATGTTTAAAAATCGTTTGATAAAAGGAAAGGCAACACCTTTGTCCAAGAGCTTATCAAGATTATCTTCCTGAAACTGCTTATAAGCTTTAGGGCCATGCTCTTCAAAAATTGAATTAGATTCACGAAGATCAAATAAAGCGCTAGATGATACGGCAATCACTAACTTGTTATCGATTGGGTAAGACATGAAATCCCTTTAATTACTCAACGAGTAGTTCATAGTAATAGCTAAGAAGGGAAAGATGGAATACTTGAAGAAGATAAAAATGCAGTTAATGCTCTAAACAAATTCTCTACGTATATAGCGCGTCGACTTTAAAAAGCTGACGCGCTTTGTGTGCTGTGACATTACAGCCTAGACTAACTGCTGCATAAAACTCTACTAAACAGTAAGAGGAGCTTCCTTAGCTGCATTTTTCTGTTCCAGAGCAGCGGAAGCCATATTACGTGCAAATAGCTCCATTACATCTATGCCCGCATCTGGGTTTTCACTGGCTTCATCCATTGCATCGACCATGGCCTTTACCGTAGGCAAAGTTTTCTCAACGAGCTCAGTGATATAAAACTCAGGCGATGTGCCAGTATATTTGTGATAA
This sequence comes from Neptunomonas japonica DSM 18939, assembly GCF_000422765.1. GTDB lineage: Bacteria > Pseudomonadota > Gammaproteobacteria > Pseudomonadales > Balneatricaceae > Neptunomonas > Neptunomonas japonica. Next base: position 156,006 of record NZ_KE383915.1, read on the forward strand.
CGATCAAACAGATCAAGTGTTTCTGGTTGTAGTTCAATCTGTACCTGGGTTTTAGTCGCCATTCTCTATCTCCTGCTCGATTTTTATCATTATGCTTTAACTATAAGTCCCTGTAACGCGCTTAATTAGTGCCAGAATTTTTTGTTTTTTAGGACCAGAGCATTTATATCGTACTTAGATGAGCATATCTGGACATATCAGACCTCTCAAATTGGCCCTACTGCTTCCTTGCATGATCTTTATGCTTGAGGATAGCCTACTGGCGCTTACGAATTACAAGAACTTATATAAGAATAAACAGGTAAAGCTATGTCTGAATACAGCACGCTTAAAACGATGGGACTTAACGATCCCCACGCTATCAGCCACTACAAACTCAGCCAAAAAGATGATCAGGAAGTTCTGAAAATTTACTTTAAAAACTCTGAGACTTCAGCTCTGCCTGAAAGCAGCTCTTTCTACTTTGAGTGTAATAAGGTGGTTGCTGCCGATGCTCAAGCACAAGAGAAAAGCAAACATAACGGAGGAAGCGATCCTGTTCTGATGGCCGCCATTACAGAACTAAATACGCTCTCAAAAAAGCACAGTAACAGCGACCGCCGCGCAGTTTTGATGGAAGAGCTGAATAAAATGGAACAAGTAATGGCTGCTAAAATCCAAGAGCTACGTAACGATCTAAGTAGAATGGCTTAACCGTTTCACCTCTTTATTGATAAAAAGCTAGCCGCTTTACCTGCATAAAAAAACGGATGAACAAGTCATCCGTTTTTTCACACCTACCTTTCCAAAACAAGCTTATAGCCTAAGCAACCCACAAAGACTTAGCGTTACAAAACTCTCGAATACCGCTAATGCCTAACTCACGACCAATACCTGAAGCCTTTACGCCACCAAACGGCATGCGAACATCGCTGGCAACCTGGGCATTAACAAAACCACAGCCCACATCAATCTGACGCAAAATTGCTTCTCCCTTCTCAAGGTCTTGAGTCCAAATACTTGCACCCAAGCCAAAGCGAGTAGCATTTGCCTGCGCAATTGCATCCGCTTCATCACGAACAGCAACGATGGCAGCAACGGGGCCAAAGATCTCTTCATTAAAAGCAGTCATGCCTAACTTCACATTATCTAGTACAGACGGCTCATAAAAATAACCAGCACCTTCAATGGGCTTACAACCCGTCAATGCCCGCGCACCTTCAGAAATAGACGCCATTACCTGTTGATGAACCTTGTCCCGTATATCTAATCGAGACATGGGGGCCAGTGTCGTACCAGGATTAAGTGGGTCACCGTGTTTCAACTCATTAACCCGCGATACCATAAGCTCGGTAAACTCTTGCATTCTACTAGGCACAACAAGAAAGCGTTTGGATGCAATGCAAATCTGCCCTGCATTACCAAACCTAGCCCGCATTGCCACATCCATCGCTTTATTGAGGTCTGCATCATCCAATACGATAAACGAATCTGATCCGCCTAACTCTAAAACAACTTTCTTAAGGTTTTGGCCAGCTAACGCTGCAATTTGTCGCCCTGCCATTTCGCTACCCGTAAAGGCCACACCATGCACACGATGATCAGCAATGACTAAACCCGCCTGCTCAACAGAAATAGCTAAGTCAGTCACCAATCCTTCAGGCGCACCCGCATCGCGTATCAGCTTTTCAATTGCTTTTGCGCAGCGCGGCACATTAGGTGCGTGCTTTAGCAACAACCCATTACCCGCCATTAACGCAGGTACAAGACAACGAAAGACCTGCCATAAAGGGAAGTTCCACGGCATGATGGCAAAGATAATGCCGAGCGGCTGATAAGTCACTAGACTTCTGCGCGCCGGTGTTTCGATCAGATCATCTTGCAACATCTGCTCAGCATTATCAGCGTAGAAACTACACGCTCCCGCACACTTATCGACTTCTCCTAACGCTTCCGGCAACAGCTTACCCATCTCAAGAGAAATGGTTTCAGCTAACATTTGGCGGTTATCGGTTAGCTGCTGAGCAATAGCATGCAGCAATGCTGAACGCTCTGCATAAACTGAACAGCTCCAAGCATCTGCTGCTTGCTCTGCAATGCTAAGCTTTTGCTCCAATTGCTCATTAGTCAGCATATCAAATGCCTCTAACAACTCACCATTTACCGGATTACGTGTTTCAAAATTCATGACAGCTCTCTCTACTTCGTTATCTCATTACGCATTTATTTAGCGGAATATTTCAGCTTACGTACGCTGATCACCATGAAATAGGCGAACAACATGACGCGCTTCAGCGAAGAACAACCAACGCTCAACCAACAAACCCGCGATGACTAACAAAGCAGCAATAACGGTTAAAGCACTGCTCGCTGCTAGCAGTAATAGAAATGGCATAACAAAAGCGAGTGCTAACATCAACAAACGTAGACGCACTAACTTATTGGCCTCAACGGTATAACCAAACTCATTATTCAAGAAACCATTTGATGTATGACCTTGATCCAGCAAGCGAACGCTTGCTTGTGTAAAACCGGTTGCCGTTTTGATCGTGCTACCAGCAGGCTTACCAATCCAAAACAGATAAACCACTTTCACCACTGCGCCCAATACCAACAAACCCATTGCCATTTGCAATTGAACAGCCGCTAACTCACCAGCCACTAGTGCTTGAACAGCCGCCAGCAGTAAAGAACCTGACATTAAGCCTAGAGCAATATAATTTACAGGTGTTAGTGATGAGTTCCACTGACGAATAGTTTTCAAGCTAGCGTAGATCATGCTCGTACAGAACAATGTCACCATCGCAAGCACTGCTGACACCAATCCACACAGCGCTACAAAAGTGCCTACTTCAACACCCTGAAACCAAACACCCGCAAGGTAAATCAAGGTAAACGGGTAAAACAATACCGCAAACACTGCTTCACGTGACAACCACGATGTTTTAAAACGACTGAACGAGCGCCATGCGTTTTTCGGGTTTGCCAAATGTAATGTAGATGAAAGAAGGCCCACAGTAATCATCACTAGCGCTAACACACCGCCACCGATCAGTACGCTATCTTCTTGAGGTGCAAAACCACTCATGTGACCCAGCACCATTAATGTGATCAGACCATAACCGGCACCTGACATCACGGTAAATACTAGAACTGAAAAAGCCGGATGCATATTACAATCTCCGTTTTTCTCGACCAAAACGCTGGCCGTTTTATTATTATGCGCCTGCTCCTTAAACAAGGAGCAGGCTCTATCTATCTCACTATTGCTCAAGCATCACGACTACAAGAAAAACAGACAGCGTTTTACTGCCGTATTTTCAAATGCAGTCGCTTGAACACTTAGCGTGAAATAACCTTATTAACCCAGCCTTTAACCGTATCTTTCAACGATGCAGGCTGATACTGCTCCACAACCGGTTTATTTCGCGGTGGCAAATAAGTATTTACAGGGTTATAACCTAACTCAGGTAGCAGCTGCTTACCGGCACGTTCGCGCACCAATTTGCTGACTTCTGAATTAGGGTCATCAAAGTCACCAAACACACGCGACTTAGTCGGACAGGTCATTACACACGCAGGTTTACGCTCGTCTTCCGGTAATTTCTCATCGTAAATTCGATCCACACACAAGGTACATTTTTTCATTGTCCCTTCTTGCGGATCCAATTCACGTGCACCATATGGGCAAGCCCATGAGCATAAGTTACAACCCATGCACTTATCTTGATCGACCAGCACAATGCCATCTTCAGAACGCTTATATGAAGCGCCCGTTGGGCACACCGTTACACAAGCCGCATCATCACAATGCATACATGACATCGGCATATGCACAGTTTTACTGTTCGGCGAATCATCCACCTCATAAGTACGAATACGGTTTAACCAAGCACCATTAGGGTTACGACCATAAGGGGCTTTATCCGACAAGGGACCAATGGTGCCCGACGTATTCCATTGCTTACAGGCTGTTGCACAGCCATGACAACCAACACAGGAATCCAGATCAACTACCAGACCTAATCTCATCTTATTATTCTCCGTCTGCAGTTACTTCTCACCCCGTGTCAGAATGTCTGACAGCGAGCGCAATATATTGACATTTTTATGGCTGGTATAGCTCAGCATATCCGGAGATGGCTTCGCATTTGGCTGTGGTTTCAACGGCCCGAACTGCGGCCAGCTGCCAGTCTCGCCTTCCGCTGCGGGTGTGATTTTTACTCGCAAATCATACCAAGCGGCCTGCCCTGTAATAGGATCAGAGTTAGTCACACGATCTGTTTCATCGCCTTTTTGCGGAAGTAGCTCTGAAATCAGATGATTCATCAAGAAACCATCCGTCGATTCGTTTGCATCTTCCGATAAGCCCCAAGCACCACCACGCTTACCGATAGCGTTCCAGGTCCACACCGTTTGCTCGTTAGTACCTTCCATCAGCTTAACTTGCGCACGAATCTTGCCGTTGTGTGACTCAACCCACACCCATGACATATCTTTAATGCCATCACGCTCTGCCGCTATTCGGTTCATGTACAGATAGTTCTGGTTCATGATTTGGCGCAACCAAGCATTCTGACTATCCCAGCTGTGGTACATGAACATAGGACGTTGATTCACCGCGTGGTACGGGTACTCATCACGATCAATACGCTGCTCTTCCAACGGCATGTAATAGATAGGAAGTGGGTCAAAGTACTTCACTAAACGCTCTTTGTGGTGCTCTTCAGTTGGCATTGGTCCGTCATACAAACCTTGCCCTGCCAAACGAAACGTTTGTAGTTTTTCAGAGTAAAGTTCAATAACGATCTGATCCGTATTACCGATCCAGCCCGCTTCTTTTGCTAGCTCAAGATAATCGCGGTTTGCATGGCGCATATAACGCTGATTCATCCCTAGCTCAAACTCAAAGAAACCTTCGTTTTCTTCGTATGCTTCCCACTGACGAGGATTCGGCTCTCCGCGAAGCGACTTGTCACCGTTCTCACCACGGTAACCAGCCAAGAAACCAATACCTGGTTCTTTCTCGAAGTTAACGATGAAGTCTTTATAATCATCGTACTTACGCTCACCTTCTCCTGTTGTAAAAGCAGGGAAACCTAATCGCCCAGCCATTTCAACCATCACTTCCTGCCAAGAAACCACATTACGGTCAGGCTTAATCACAGGAATACGAACAGAATCACATGCAGCATGCGGCTCTGAGATTGGACGGTCGAGCATAGAGATTGTGTCGTAACGCTCTAAATAAGTGGTATCTGGTAATACAAGATCAGAGTACGCCACCATCTCAGAGTTAAATGCATCAGAGCAGACAATAAATGGAATCTTATATTCACCATCATCTTCTTTGGCGCATAGCATTTCCAACGTTTGCTCAGTATTCATGCTGGAGTTCCACGCCATATTGGCCATGAACAGCATCAATGTATCAATCTTGTACGGGTCACCTTTTACCGCGTTGCTAATCACCATATGCATCAAACCATGACACGATATAGGCGCATCCCAGCTATAAGCCTTGTCGATACGTAACGGCTTTCCGTCAGCATCAATTGCCAAGTCTTCTGGACATGTAGGAAAGCCTAGTGGTGGTGATTTCAACGGCGTATTTGGCGCCATTTCTTTTGCTGGCTTAATTCCAGGCGGTATGTGTTTAGGGAATGGCGGTTTAGCCAGATGGCCACCCGGGCAGTCAATAGTTCCCAGTAGTACTTGCAACATATGAATAGCACGGCACGTTTGAAAGCCGTTAGAATGTGCAGATATACCTCGCATCGCATGCATAGATACAGGGCGCCCGATAAACTTATCTTGCTTACGGCCAGCCCAGTCAGTCCACTCTACATCAACAGTAATAGTCTCTTTGAAAGCAACATGCGCCATTTCAAGTGCAATTCGCTCAATATCTTCAGCAGCGACACCACACTCTTTTGCAGCCACTTCAGGAGAGTACTCATCACCCATATACTTTTCTAGCATGATACTCATTGCTGTGCGCAATGGTGTTCCGTCAGGTGCTGTATATTCGCCAAATAAAGCAGGCGATACATCAGGACGGTTCGCATCCGCGTAAGCTTCTGTTAGCTGATCCCACACTTGCGGAGTCTCACCACCCGCACGGTAGAACAAGCCATCGCCTTTCTGTCCAGGCGTATTAACAACTAGCTGAGCAGAGTTGGTATAACGAATCAAAAACTCTTCATCAACCAACTGATTTTTTAGCAGCACGTGAACCATCGACAACGCAAGAATGCCATCAGTCCCTGGACGAATAGCTACCCACTCATCAGCAATGGCTTGGTAACCGGTACGAACAGGGTTTACAGATACAAATTTAGCACCACGCTCTTTAAGTCTTTTTAGACCAAGCTTTATTGGGTTAGAGGCGTGATCTTCTGCCACTCCCCACATAAGGAAGTACTTAGTGTTTTCCCAGTCAGGATCACCAAACTCCCAGAACGCATGCCCCATCGTATAGAGGCCACCGGCCGCCATATTCACGGAACAAAACCCGCCATGAGCAGCCCAGTTGATGGTGCCAAACTGGCTAGCCCACATACCGGTGAGAGCCTGCATTTGATCACGGCCAGTAAAATAAGCCAGCTTTTTAGGGTCAGTAGCACGGATGTGCGATAGACGCTTCTCCAGCATATCTAGCGCTTGTTCCCAAGAAATCTCTTCGAACTCACCCGCACCACGTTCAGTACCCGGTTTACGTAACAAAGGAGAACTTAGTTTGGCAGGTGAGTACTGCTTCATAATGCCGGAGTTACCCTTAGCACACAGCACACCCTTGTTGACGGGGTGGTTCGGATTGCCTTGTATAAAGCGGACTTTATTATCTTCTACCGTTACTTTTATACCGCAACGACAGGCACACATGTAGCAGGTGGTGTATTTGGTTTCCTGCTTATCTCTATTTTCAAATTCTGGAAGACCGGAATTAACCGGTATCAAACTGGCTTGGCTTGTCATATTTATTATCCACCGTAGCGTTTGGCGTGTAACGCGATGCCCACAAATTCGGATCTGTCATAAAGTTACTGAGCCCGCCATCCTCTTCATAGAAAGATAGATAAACGAACCCGACTCTGTCAGTTATGCTATGTACTGGATCCAATTCATACAATGACCAGTCCGCAACGACAGATAGGGCCAGCAATAAAAACAATAAAAACAATAGGTAACAGACATTAACTGGAATACAAAAAGAGCTTGATTTCAAGTATTTTTCGGACTCGATCAAAGAAGCTAACAAAGAGAGCATAAAAGCAGCGACCTGCGCCCCACCCTTATAATTAAGATAATCAAACTTACTAGGAGCGGCTTCAACCGCGAAAAAACCGGCCGCTAATAAACTCTCTTCTACATCATGAGATTAAGAAGGTTCTGCAAAAAAGAAAAGGCCGCAAAATGCGGCCATACTCAAACTCGAAAAGAACATCAAAAAACAACATTCATCATTACGATCAACACCACCAAAAACAACAGCGTCATTATGCCGCCCGCCCTGATAAAATCTGCCACTCGATAGCCCCCAGGCCCCATAATCAAAGCATTTACCTGATGCGTGGGAATCAGGAATGAATTGGATGTCGCCAGCGCAACCGTCAACGCAAAGACCGCAGGGTCTGCCCCTGCCCCAATGGCAATATTCACCGCCAGTGGCACTAGTAGCACCGTGGCCCCAACATTAGACATCACTAAGGTAAAGAACGTCGCCAGCACTGCCACAGCCAACTGCAATCCCCAGATCGGAACACCATCAAGTAGACTTAGAGTTTGGTCGGCAATCCAGGCTGCCGTACCGGTACTCTCCACTGCCATTCCCAACGGAATTAGGCTGGCCAGCAGAAATACAGTTTTCCAGCTAACCGCCTCATAAGCCTCATCAATACTCAAAACACCGGACAACACCATCCCCATGGCTCCGGTCAGCAGAGCGATCGATAATTTAATATCAGAGAACAACACCATCGACAGGGCTATGACAAAGAACCCCAGCGCCCAGCCCACTTTATGCGGACGCAACTCCTCTCTCGGGTAATTACTGGTCATGACCACAAAATCCCGATTTGGCTCCAGCCGCGCTAGCGCCTCCCAAGTCGTGTGGCACACCAATGTATCCCCAGCCTGAAATTCAATATCCCGCACCCCCTGTCCAGCCTGGGATGTATCACCTGCCCGGTGCAGGGCCATCATGGCCAAGCCATAAACGTTACGCAGACGAAGCTCCATCGCCGTATTGCCAATCAGCGCGGAGCCCGGTGGAATTACTACCTCTGCAATACCAGCCTTGGCCGCAGACAGACTTTCCGAGAAGGTATCCAGATCGGGGCGTTTATTCACGCCGTAGTCGGATTCAAACATTTCCAAAGCATCCGACGCTCCCATAACAGCCAGTATAGTGTTGGCCTCGATACCCACATTCCGATCCAGACCTCCAGGGCCCATGCGCTGAATACCGTTAGCAAACTGAGCCGCGGTAATGCGAACCTTGTAGGGACGCTCTACCTGCTCCAGGGTTTTACCGACCAACGGACTGTCGCTAGGAACCAGCACCTCAATCAGCTCATAATCCAGCCCGTAGGTTTCACGGAAGTACGCCATAGTACTGAGGGTCTTACCCTCACCTTCGTTAGCTGGTAACACGAACCGCCCGGCAATAATAAAATACAAGATTCCGGTCAACACCAGGCAAATCCCCACCGGGGTTACGGAAAACAACGACCAGGCAGTCATCTGCTGATCTGCTGATAACGACTGGTTAGAGGTCAACATCAGGTCATTCAACAAAATCAGCGGGCTGGAGCCAATCATCGTCATGGTCCCCCCCAATATGGCGCAAAACCCCATCGGCATCAGCAACCGCGACATCGGCAATCCGGTACGGCTGGAGATACGATTCACTACAGGCAGAAACAGCGCAGCGGCACCAACATTCTGCATGAAGCAGGAAATAAACCCGACGGTACTTGAAACAATTGGAATGATGCGAGTTTCAGTTTTGCCACCCACCTTCAAAATCCAGTTGGCCACTTGCCCCATCAGGCCAGTCTTATCAAGACCCGCACCGATGATCATCACCGCGATAATAGAGATAACCGCGTTACTGGAAAAACCGTTGAACAGATTCGATCCCGACACAAGCCCCTGCTCCAGCCCCATCAACGGCGCCAGCAAGGTAGTAAGCCCCAGCAGCACCATGATGGTCGCCGCGGCGACATCGACATCGACAATTTCAAAGGCAAATAGATAGATAGTCAGCAGTAATACAGCACTCACCCAAGCTATCTCCAAAGTAGGCACTAGCTGGCCGATGAAAACCGCCAAAAACAGGAACAGTCCTGCGGAAACCATCTGCTTTACAGGTAGCCAAAAAGTGGATTTAGCCTCTATCTGCACCTCAGTATTTTTGTTGTTTTGTGAGGTTGGACTGTTAGACATTACTCTCTCCACATTACTGTAGTTCTAGGAGTCTGCCGGACAGACTCCTGAGGAGTTAGCAATACTAGAGGCTTTTTGCTATTCTATAAAACGAAATAAAATAGCCATCACGAACAGAAAAATCGAACTACCCATATGGATACCGTATTACTCAAGACATTTCTCGAGGTTTCCCACACCCGAAATTTCGGCAAAGCCTCAGACAACCTCTGCGTGGCGCCCTCCACTGTCAGTGCCCGCATTCGCCAGCTCGAAGAGCTACTCGGGTTGACCCTGTTTATCCGTAATCACCAGCAGGTCAATGTCACCCCGGCGGGCGAGCGGATGGAGCGCCACGCCCGCTTTATCCTCAGTGCCTGGGAACGCGCCTACGAGGATATAGCCCTTAGCGCCAATCTGAATAAACGCTTGGTGATAGCCGGCGTTTCCAGCCTGTGGGATATCTTTCTGCAGCAGTGGCTGAACAACATCTATAGCCAGATGCCCACTCTTGGATTACGTGCCGAAGAGAGTACGCCGCTGCGTGTGGTAGAGAAACTCGACCAGGGCCTGATCGATGTCGGTTTTATGTATGAGCCGCCCAAGCTGGCGGATATGGCTATAGAAGAGGTAAAAACGATCACCTTACAATTAGTATCAAGCAGACAAAATCAAACACCGGATGATGCAGTCTCCAAGGGTTACATCCGGGTTGAATGGGGCACCACGTTTAATACCTTGCATGAAAGTTACTTCCCACAGCGACCACTGGCACCGGTACGCGTAAACAGCGGTCGAGTCGCACTGGATCTGATGCTTAACTGCGGCGGAGCCGCCTACCTGCCGCAGGCGGTTGTAGCACCGTTGATCTATCAGGGGAAGCTTTATCCGGTAGCCGATGCGCCACAGATTGAAATGAAAGCCTATGCAGCCTACTCCCTGCACGGAGAGCACCGCGACCTGATAAAACAACTACTGGTCCTGATGCAATAAACTGGCGCAACAACCAGCTTCAATTCGATTATTTTGTTCTTATTGTCCATTTTATTTCGTTTTATCGAATATCAAAAAACCACTAGTATTGCTGTTCTTGAGTATTTCCAAATTGGTCACAACAGGCACACCAACTGGCTCTATATTATAATATGCCCAATCAATACACTACATTGTTGAAATAAAAGCAAAATTATCGGTACGTAGGACTTCAATCTATGCAAAATAAGACAGGCAACTCTCAATTTAACTGGACCCGCCTGCTGCCGTTCCTCGTCTGGTTTAAGCTCATCACTCCAGCCAAGGCGCGTGATGACCTTTTTGCTGGTATCACCAATGCCGTCATCGTATTACCTCAAGGTGTAGCTTACGCTCTGATTGCCGGTATGCCTCCTGAATACGGCTTATACGCGGCAATTATCCCCGCAATCATTGCCGCCCTGTTTGGCTCTTCATGGCACCTCATTTCTGGTCCAACCGCTGCTTTATCAATTGTTGTTTTCACCACAGTAAGCCCACTGGCGTCTCCTGGCTCCCCAGAATTCATCAACCTTGTACTCGCATTAACACTCATGGCGGGATTATTTCAGTTGCTTTTGGCATTCTTCCGCTTTGGCACCTTAGTTAATTTTGTTTCCCACTCCGTTGTTGTCGGCTTCACAACAGGGGCTGCTATTGTTATTGCATCCAGCCAGGTTAAGAATATTTTAGGTATTTCTATTGAAAGCAATGGATCCTTCCTATCTACATGGTCTGGCGTATTTTCAGCAGCAAACAACACCAATTTTTATGCACTTTCTGTTGCTGCTGTCACCGTTGTCACATGCCTATTCTTTAAGCGCGTACTGCCCCGCTGGCCAAACATGCTTATTGCCATGATCATCAGCAGTGTCTTTGCATGGTGGCTCGGCGCAGACGAGAACAGCATCGCATTAGTCGGTGAGATTCCAGGAAGTTTACCGCCCTTTATGTTCCCCAGCGTTGATTCCAACGTGTTTTACGACTTAGCGCCTGGTGCTATTGCTATCGGTTTATTAGGCTTAGTCGAAGCGGTTTCCATAGCTCGCTCTGTAGCAACACGCTCACACCAATCCATTAACGGCAATCAAGAGTTTTATGGACAGGCACTGTCAAACATTGTTGGTTCTGTATTCTCTTCTTACGCCTCTTCTGGCTCCTTTACTCGCACGGGTGTCAACTTCACATCCGGTGCTAAAACGCCATTAGCAGCTGTTATCGCAGCCATTTCACTGGCGATCATTGTGTTGCTATTTTCTGAAATGACACGCTTTATTCCCATTCCAAGCATGGCAGGCTTACTGCTGGTTGTTGCTTATAACCTTATTGATTTTCATCACATCAAATTGATCTTTCGCGCAGGAAAATCTGAATTTGCTGTATTAATTGTCACCTTCGCTGCAACCCTTGTCATGGCGCTTGAGTTTGCTATCTACTTGGGTGTTATTTTGTCACTGGTATTTTATCTAAAGCGTACGTCCCAGCCAAATATTGTAGAAGTGCTGCCCGACCAACACAGCACCACTCCATTTTTCATCAGCGCCCTTGGCTCTAGCGAACCTCGCTGCCCGCAGCTAAAAATTATTCGTATTGAAGGCTCTTTATTTTTCGGCTCAGTTAACTACGTAAAAGACTATCTAGAAAACATAAGCTCACCAAACGTACTCATTATTGGTCACGGTATGAACCATATCGATATCGCTGGGGCCGAAATGTTGATGCAAGAAGCCAAACGCAGACGCAGCATCGGACAAGCACTATTTCTGAGCAACCTTAAAACACAAGTTGATGAGTACCTACGACGAGATGAGTACTTTGAAAGCTTAGGTGAGCAGTCATTTTTTCCGTCAAAAGGGGAAGCCATTCAAAAAATATACGAGCATCTCGATCGTGACATCTGTCATAATTGCACCAGCCGTATTTTTCAAGAATGCAAAACCATCATCCCTAAAGAGTAAAATTTACACATCATGGGCTTAGAAACACTTATTCCCTTTATCGCTATCATTGCCTTTGCAACCTATGTACAAACCATCACAGGGTTTGCTCTAGGCATGATAGTGATGGGCGCCGTTACTGCATTTAACCTAGTACCCATTGCATTCACTTCTGTTGTCATTAGCGCGGTCACCTTGATCAACGGCCTTATTGCCATCAAAGGTAATTTCCATGCGCTTGATATTAAGCGGGTCATGATTACTTGTGCAGGTATTTTCCCTGCATTGCTCGCCGGCCTACTCCTACTAGATTACCTTAGCGAGTCATTTAATAGCCTATTACAGCTATTATTGGGCATCACTATTTTTACGGGCGGCATGTTAATTATGCTTCGTCCAGACCCCTTAAAAGAACCTTCACCCAATGCTGTGTTTGCAGCATCAGGTGCAACCGCAGGCTTTTTAGCGGGAATGTTTAGCATGGCCGGGCCGCCTCTTGTTTATCTGTTTTACCGTCAACCCTTTGAGCTAAAAACGATAAGGTTATGTTTAGTTTCTATATTCCTTGTTTGCTCAACAGCCCGCATTATTATGGTTGGCTTCCAAGGCGGCTTAACACTGGATATGCTGACATTTTCACTTTTGTGTATTCCTATGGTGATGTTCTTTACGTGGGTCGGCAAACGCTATCCACCACCACTGAGCACCACTAATATGCGCCGTTTTGCATTTTCATTGTTGATCATCATTGGCATTAGCCTAATGGTAGGCGCACTATAACTGGCCATACTGAAAGATAGTAACTGGCCCACTCCCTATCACCCCCACTCACCTAGACTGGGGCAAACACTTATGCAGCACACTTCTTAATAAAATCTATAGATTACAGGTATAACTATGTCTGATATTAAAATTGACCAGCCGGATACGACGGTCTCTGTTCGCGAGGTTTTTGGCATAGATACAGACCTTAGAGTCCCTGCGTTTAGTGAGCGGGATGATCATGTACCAGAAATAGATACCGCGTATCAGTTTAACCCTGAAGTTACCTTAGCCATCTTGGCAGGATTTAGTCGTGATCGCCGGGTGATGGTTCAAGGCTTACACGGCACAGGCAAATCAACTCATATAGAGCAAGTCGCTGCCCGACTAAACTGGCCATGTGTACGTATCAACCTTGATGGCCATATCAGCCGTCTTGATTTAGTGGGTAAAGACACCATCATTTTACGCGATGGCAAGCAAGTAACCGAGTTTCAGGAAGGTATCGTACCTTGGGCATTACGTCGTCCAACGGCATTGATTTTTGATGAGTTCGACGCAGGCCGCCCTGACGTTATGTTTGTTATCCAACGCATATTAGAGCGTGACGGTAAGTTCACACTACTTGATCAGAACGAAGTGATTCATCCGCATAAGCAGTTCCGTCTATTTGCTACATCCAACACGATTGGCTTAGGTAATAGTACTGGCTTGTATCATGGTACACAGATGATTAACCAAGCTCAGATGGATCGCTGGAATATCGTCACTACACTTAACTACTTACCGACCGACGACGAAGTTAAAATTATACAAGCCCGTGTACCTAACTTTGATAATGACGCCGGCCTAACGTTAGTAAAGTCGATGATTGCTGTTGCAGACATGACACGTAACAGTTTTGCTGCCGGTGATATTTCTACGCTAATGTCTCCACGTACGGTTATTTCGTGGGCAGAAAATATAGAGATCTTCCGTGATCCTGCCATTGCCTTTCGTCTGTCATTCTTAAACAAGTGTGATGAAGCTGAACGGCCAATGATCGCTGAATTTTTCCAACGCTGTTTCGACCAAGAGTTAACTGAATCTTGGGCTCATAAGGCGTCTGGAGTAATGACCAGTGAGCAACACTAATAGCGGTTACGAAGCAAAACAAACTGCGCAGCAACCACGCCATGAAAAACTTCAGCAGATGGTTGAAGAGTTATGCGGTGTTAGTGTGCGTGGGTACTCTGGCGTCAGTGGTTTTAAATTTAGAGGCCACCGCCCAGAGCTAAATGGCCGCCCCTCAGGCATTCGCGCGTCACATCTACGTACTAGTTTAGAAAAAGACGACTTTCGATCTTTTCGCGGTGCCGCCGATGGTATCGCTCTGCGCTTAAAGCATTGTGATATTGATCTTCATCGCAGCCTTATGCCCGAAAGTGATGTGGGACAAATGATCTTTGAGCTACTGGAGCAGTTACGTGTAGAAACACTAGTTGACTCAGCTCACCCCGGTGCTAAGCGTAATATCGAACATCGTTTCGAGTCATGGTGCCTGCAGTTACACGCAGCCAATATGACTGAAAACAATGTGGGCCTAATGATCTACACGGTTGCCCAGATGGTCTGGACGCGCCTCTCAGGCAATCCCGTTATAGAAGTAACAGAGGATCTTATCGAACCGCACCGCATGATGCTTGCTCCTCATGTCGGTACTTATCTAGTTGGTATGCGCCGCAATGTTCACGATCAAAAAGTATTCGCTGAAAATGCCTTAGGCGTAGCTCAGGTGGTAGATGAGCTAGTTGGTTTTTTGGATGAGAATGAAAAAGACAGCGAAGAGGAAGACGAAGCCGTTAATAACAGCTTTGGCCTACTGCTAGAAACAGAAAGTGAATCAGAAGGCGAAATGCCCACCAGCAATGGACGCACAACACATTCACAATACCGCGAACTATTGGCTCAACTAAACAGCTATAAAGTATGGTCTCGCGATAATGACCGGATTATACATGCTGAAAAACTTGTCGCATCCTTTATCAGAACAAAAATGCGCACCCAACTTGATGAACGTATTCGCGGCCAAGGGGTTAACGTCCCACGCCTGGCGCGACAGTTACAGATGATCTTATCGGCACCCGAATTAGATGGTTGGAACTTTGGTGAAGAAGAGGGTTATTTAGATGCTCGGCGCTTAACACGTTTGGTGACTTCTCCTGAGTACCGCCAGCTATTTCGTAAAGAGCGTTACCAACCGCATAGCAATTGTTTGGTGACCTTCTTACTGGATAACTCAGGCTCCATGAAACAGCATATCGGCTCTATCGCAATGCTGATAGAGATCATGGCTAAAGCGCTTGAACTTGCCGGTGCCAGCACTGAAATTCTAGGCTTTACCACACGCAGTATTCAAGGCGGAAAAACCTTTAAGCGCTGGCGCTCATCAGCCAACAAAGAAGCAAGTCCAGGCCGCTTGGCGGAGACAGAGCACATTATCTATAAAGACGCCGATACACCATTTAAACGTGCGCGACAGAATATAGCCGCCATGATGAAGCCAGATATCTTTAAAGAAGGTGTTGATGGTGAAGCTCTGCTTTGGGCCGCCGAACGGATGACTGCACGCCCAGAAGAACGCCGCATTCTCATTGTACTATCAGATGGCTCTCCAATGGAGTCAGCTACCGCGCAAAATAACGTGCCAGACTTTATGGATAACCACTTACGCCAAGTAGCTACTATGCTAGAAGCGCGTGGTGATATGGAACTATATGCACTTGGTTTTGGACTAGACCTAAGCACCTACTATCGCAACAGTCTGGAGCTAGATCTGCCAGAAGTTTTAGAGAACTCGGTGTTTAAAGACATTATCAAGATGCTGGAACGTCGCCACCGTTAAACAGCAGTGGCGAACTAGTTCAAGCGCCATACATAGCAAAGACTTCTGCTTCCGTCATATCCGCCGTTTTATTAGAAAAACTATAATAAGACGGCTTTTTATCAATAAAGATTTGATGGTCAAATAGCAACTCATCAGTATTCTCTAACAGCCCAACAGGCATAATATATTGGTTATTCTCATTGAAGCGATAAAACAAATGAGTACCACACTGCTTACAAAAGCCTCTTGTAGCCCACTCGGAAGAGGAAAAGGTAGAAATATTCTCTTCCCCTGTAAAGCTCACCTCAGAGCCACACTCCACCGCGAGTAAAGGCCCACCACCCCACTTTCGGCACATACCACAGTGGCAAGCACCAATCTTTCCCGCTGCGTTAGCTACCTGCACATGCACACCACCACACAAGCAACTACCCTTGACTCTATTAAATTCTGACATAGTAACCTCCTGTTTTTCACGCTAATTAAGCGAATCAAGTATTCGACTTACCGTACCTGACTTACTTTGTATAATTGATACGGTATGACTTTTTAGCGACTTTCTTTTATGAGTCAGCTAAATCTAGCAACGCCTGACCGGTTAGCCGGTAGCCAACCCACTCGTTTTGCGGCTGGGCACCTAATGACTCGTAAAACTTAATTGCAGGCTCATTCCAATCGAGAACACTCCACTCAAACCGACCACAATTCTTTTGTACCGCTATTTGTGCAAGATGCTTCAGTAATGCCTTACCAGCGCCGGTACCACGAGCAGTAGGTGTAACGTACAGGTCTTCCAAATACAAACCGTGTTTAGCCAGCCATGTAGAGTAATTCAAAAAATAAACTGCCAGCCCAACCGGTTGATCATTGCTTTCACAAATAAGCGCTTTAGTAGCGGAATCTTCTGAGAAAATAGACTCTCTGATAGACGCCTCAGTAGCCAGTACTTCATGTTCTGCTTTTTCATAAGCAGCTAACTCTTTAACAAACTGAAGAATAACTCCAGCATCATCAATGGTGGCCTTTCTAATCGATAAAACTGACATATCGTTCCTTTTATATTAAAAACCTTTTAATACTGTTTAAAGAGTTAGCTATCTATTTAGTCCTTCTTTTCGATAGTTATTTCAAGTAACTTGGTGTTACCTGCAAACCATTTCTGCACATACAAAGACCCCATAATAGGCGCTTTACCCTCTTCTGGTACTTCTTGATAACGTACACTGTTTTTAGTTTCTTTCTCATACTCAAAAGTAACGGTAACTTTAGACATAATGGCTCTCTACACAAAATACTGAAGTGAAAATATACAAAGAAGAAAAGCACGAAACAAGGGTTCTTTATACAAGCCCTTTTATATGACTGCTATCACGTTTTTGTAATGCACAGGTTATACTTAGCGCACTCCACATCAAGGTAATAAGAATGAGCCGGCAAGCCAAGAACACAGCCTCAGATGAAACAAAAACAGAGGCATTGAAGATCACCCGCGCTACCCAAAAACCTGGGCAAACCAAAGAACAGAGCAAACTGATTGCCTAAGGTATTCAAAAAGGTATAGATCAGTACAAGAAACAGCAAAAATCTAAGGCACGAGAGCTAGACCGTCAAAAGAAAAAGATAAAGTCGATTAGCTCATCTTCTAGTATTGAAATTTCATCAGAGAATGACATCTCACAACAAGAACAGCCAATATCACACGCAAGCAAACTACCCTGGGTACTATTGCTAGTATCTTGGACAGTATTTGCTGCTTATTTTTGGTACTAGAATACCATCAAGAACTCGCTAAACATCATGTATATAAGGTGAGTTCTTCTTAACTTTTCCCAATGCGCGATACTCTATAATCAAGCCAATAACATCATGATCACTGGCAACATCGAGTAATGACTCGTCTATTGAGCGGCGTTG
Source organism: Neptunomonas japonica DSM 18939 (assembly GCF_000422765.1). GTDB lineage: Bacteria > Pseudomonadota > Gammaproteobacteria > Pseudomonadales > Balneatricaceae > Neptunomonas > Neptunomonas japonica. The sequence continues at coordinate 173,904 of NZ_KE383915.1, forward strand.
CGGCAATGAAAGACTAAACTTGTCACGTAAAACTTCTACGACCTGCTCATCTGAATCAGGATCAAACTCTTTTCCAGAAAATATACAAATCCGCTGTAAAATAAATTCTTTATTAGCCACTTTCTGTATTTCCATTAAGGTTATTTATATGCGTGTTTACAGGCAATATTTTCAGCAGCGATGTAAAATATCGAGTATCACTTGCCAGATTAAATGAATCAGGGATAATTTGCGTTCTTTGTTAGGAAAATGGAACACTACATTGCAATTATTACGAATAGACTGTCTGGGACGAGAGTTAAGGTTAGAAGGTTCAATGGCTGGCTGGCAAGCACTCTATTGGGATAACCAGCTAGTCTCTCAGCACAATGCCAGTGCAGACCCTACATCCACCCCTACTCATCTTTTTTCCTTACAAGCAGATCAAACAGAGATCCATTGCAAACTCAGTGTCGATCTCAACTGGCAACCCTTTGCACTGCAATACCAATTACATGTTAATGATGACCTAATTAGCCAGTCAGCACTCAACGAAAAAGATATTGAACGCCAAGAAGTACTACAACGCCCTAAAGCCCCTAATAAAATTAGCTTAATTGGCTTAGGTTCGCTAGCGCTTAAACTATTCAAAAGCGCGAAAGTAATAAAGGTACTCTTTGCAGCCGGTAGTTTAGCAGCCTATGCATGGCTCTTTTCGATTCAGTTTGCTATCGCATTGATTCTTTGCTTAGTCTTTCATGAGTATGGCCATATTCGGGCTATGAAGCATTTTGGACTAAAAACCAAAGGAATTTATCTGATTCCATTCGTGGGAGGTTTGGCACTCTCCGATGATAAAATTAATACGCGTTGGCAAGATGTTTACATCTCAATTATGGGGCCATTCTTTGGTTTCATCTTATCGTGTGTGTGTCTACTCGCCTACTGGATTACCGGTATAGAGTTATTAGCAGGGCTTGCGGTATTCAATGCATTACTCAACTTATTTAACCTCTTACCGGTATTACCATTAGACGGAGGACATATTTTAAAAAGTATTGCCTTCTCTATGAACTCGGCTGTCGGTTTAGTCGCTTGTGTATTAGGTGCAATAGGTGGCATTTTAGCCAGCTACTATTTTGGAATGGCTCTGCTAGGCTTCTTGCTTGCGATCGGAAGTGTAGAAATTATGTTCGAGTGGAAACGGCGCCATTACAGTGAGCTCCTGCCACTGGACCGATACGGACAGCTTGTCTCTGCTGTCTGGTACTTTTTAACCTTAGGAGGTTTAAGTGCCATTATCTGGATCGTTGGACAAGGAGAAAACCAAGCACTGGCAATACCACTCAAGATCTTAGGCAGCTAATGCGTCTGACGCAGTTTTTAGTGCACGCTGGTATCTGCTCACGGCGTGCCGCTATCAAAATGATTGCTGATGGCCTCGTAAGCATTAACGGCCAAGTAGCAGTACATCCCGCTACACTAAACGGTAATGAGGAGATCATTGCGGATGGGAAAAAGGCGATGTTACCTGCGCAGTGCTGTTATGTGATTTACAATAAACCCGTGGGTATCGACTGCAACTGTGTCGCTGACAACCCTCATAGTATTGTTAACCATGTAACGTTACCCACACGCTTATTCCCTGTAGGGCGAATCGACAAAGACTCTCACGGTTTAATGCTGCTCACTAATGACGGCGTTTTATGCCAACGTTTGTTGTCACCTAATTACTCGCACCCTAAAACCTACCTAGTGACCGTTAAGCCACACTATCAACAACCCGATATTGGAGATGACTTTCAACAAAAAATGAGCCAAGGTGTTCAACTTGATAACGTTTTAACACTGCCTTGCACACTAACACTGCTCGGTAAAAATCGATTTAAAATCACGTTAACACAAGGGCTAAATCGCCAAATCCGACGCATGTCTCGCTCACTCGGATACAAGGTTATTGATTTGCAACGCATCTCGATTATGAATTTATCATTGGAAGGCCTAGCGCTTAATCAACTTCGCGAGCTCACTAATGAAGAAGCTCATGAACTTAAAATAAGTCTAGCCAGACCTCAATAATCAATTCTCGACACTAAGCCATGCATCAGCCATTTAACGCCATTGGGCTTAAGGAAGATTCCTGCTAGTATGAGCCGCATTACTCAACCTCCTTATTTTAACTATTAATTAAGACACGGCCTTCCAATGAAAGTATTAATACGTAACCTTGCACGCACTACCACTGAAGCAGAAGTTCTCGCTCTGTTTGAGGCTCACGGCGCTGTACAGTCCTGCACACTAGTTATGGATGAGCATAACGGAAAGTCAAAAGGTTTTGGGTTTGTTGAAATGCCAAACCCTGGAGATGCCAAAGCTGCCATTAAAACGCTTAACGGCACAAAAGTAGATAACAACGTTATTCGTGTAAAAAAAGCTGAAGCTAAATAACTACCCAAAAATCGAACGGTCTTCAGAACAAATCTGCTTGAGCATAGTAATGTAGCGCTTTAATCGCTCAAGCAGCCTCGCTTTCAATAACACCCGCACACAATACTATGCTTTTGGCGACTCAGCAGCGTCAGTCTTATTATCGCGATACTTAAGCTGTATACCTGATAAAAAGTTTCGTAGAACCTGATCTTGGCACTCTCTAAAGTTCTGGTGATCGGGCTTTCTAAAAAAAGCACTTAACTCATGCTTACTCAATCTAAACTCTGCTATTTCCATCACATCCATAACATCTTCTGACGTCATGTTAAGCGCAATCTTTAGCTTTCTAAAAATAATATTATTGTTTAATACACGCTCAGGAGCAGGTGCAGCCCCCTCTTTTTTACCGCGCATCTCATTGATTAGACCATTCAAGAAAATAGCAAACTCACGATCGCTACAGCGTAAATATTGAGGGTCTTCTTCTTTTTTTAACCAATCAGTAACTTGAGAGCGGGTCACCTCATGATCCGCCAAACGAAAAATGGCGACCATTTTGGAATCATTGAAATCGAAGGTATAGCGAAGTCGACGTAAAACATCATTATTGGTCACAGGCAGACTCTTACTTATTATAAAGTGGCATCATTATGACCCACTTAAAAAACAGCCTACTTTAACAGACATCAGCTTTTCTTAATTCAATGATTGTGACTTTTTCTACAATCAGCACCAAAATGGTGCACTAAAATTTGAGAATAGCAACTTGGCACCAAAATAGTTCATAATGTGGCCCTAACTGGTCCTAAGGTATAAGCCCTATTATTCTTTTGAAAGCTGCCATAGATGCTTATTGACTAATATAAGCAACCTTACTAAAGCCGTTTTCAGGGCCTTGTCAATTTCTGAAGCAGCACATACTGCTCCAGCTCAAAATAAAAATAATTTGAAGTCGTATAATAGGTTATACCTGTTTAACACTTCCCAAGATCGTTCCAAGAGCCACGATCTAATACGCGATTTTGCTTTAACGATTTTTTAAACTTTTCGTTAAAGTGGTAAAGCAAAAACAACCTATTTTTTGAGCCCAGCATTTGAAAACACAAGTGCTATTGAATGAGAACCTGAACACCATGTCTGACTACCCTACATTAGAAAAAATGGGCATCAAATCTGTCGATAATGTAGACAAATACACCTTGCGTCATCAAGGCGACACTGATGTACTAAAAATCTATTACAAACGCCCTAAAGGCTCTTTCTTATCACGTAGTAAGAAATTTACCTTTGTGCGTGGCCGTCGTGGAATACCTCTTGAAGCACGCAACTCTCATGCGTTTGATGATATGGCCAAAATTAGCCCTCAATTACTTCAAGCTTTAGAAGAGTTGAAAAAGTTAGATGCTAGCCGTAAAGAGCTTGATCCAATCGACCCTAAGCAGAAGTTCCTCTCTGACTTAGATCATATGGAAAAAGTGATGACTACCAAGATGGATGAAATCCGTCGCCAGATTAATGAGCTAGACTAAGCAACATTAGCTCGGCTGTCTTAGCCATCTGTAAAAATACCGGCTCTGCTTGAGCCGGTATTAAAGCTTTAGTTATCTACTCCTAACGCTTACACCCCTGAGAACTTCCCTGCCTTACTATCAAATAATACTACGTACTTTTAACTGTTCTACTAACTTCAGACGTTGAACTTTACCTGATGGCCCTTTGGGTAAGTCTTCAAAGAAATAAATGTTTCGCGGTGTTTTTATTTTCCCTAATTTTTCAAAACAAAAGTTTAGAAGCTCTTTTTCTGATACATCCGAATCATTTTTAATTACCACACACGCAATAACTTCTTGTCCATAGTGCTCATCATCGATTCCCACTGCTCCAGCTTCAACAACACTTGGGTGAGAATATAAAGCATCATCAATTTCACGTGGTGCGATGTTCTCTCCCCCTTTAATAATGAGTTCTTTCAATCGTCCCGTTACAAAGACAAACCCATCTTCATCCTGTTTTGCTAAATCTCCTGTATGTAACCAGCCATCTGCTTCCAGTGCTTCGTTGGTTGCTTCAATATTCTTATAATAGCCGCGCATGACACAGTCACCACGTACCATTAACTCTCCTTCTGTATTTGCCGGTTGAGTATTCCCCTGCTCATCAATCACTTTGATTTGAGTACCAAAAGCGATACCTGGTGAACCATATTTGTTCTTCTTAGGTGGCATAGGGTTAGATAGAATTTGCGCCGATGTTTCCGTCAAGCCCATCGTTTCCACAATAGGGACACCAAACTTCTGTTCAAACCCTGCGTGCAATGAAGGCGGTAACGCCGCAGACGCTGATCGCCCAAAGCGGACTTTATTGAGCGTTGTTTTCAATGCCGTACCGCTGAGCTTCCCTTCGTGATGCATCAAGTATGAGATGATCGTTGGCACAACACTGAACCAGGTTACATCATAGTCAATTACCCAACTCCAAAACGATGACACACTAAAACTATGAGGCAAAACTAGGCTACCACCACTAGCAAGCGGAGCCATTATCGTTACACACTGAGCATTGATATGGCATAAAGGCAACACACACAAAGTTCGGTCCTGCGCAGTCAACTCATGTGCTTGAGCCGTATTCATCCCCCCTGCCAACAGGTTAGTATTCGTCAGAATCACTCCTTTAGGGCGTCCTGTTGTGCCTGAGGTATACATCAGCAAACCATCATCACATCCGGCAACCTCGGCCTGAACACCTTCATCTGCCGGTACCACCGGCCATTTTGGCCCCTGATCAATATCCGATTCGATAATAGTAATGACACGACCTAAGGTCGAAGCGGCTTTTTCTACTTGCTCGCGATACTGCTGCGAGACAAATACCACTGTCGTATCGGAATGCTCCAATACATAACCTATCTGATCTTGCCCTGCTGCCGGATTCAAAGGTGATGAGATACAACCGCTATATAACGTAGCTAAAAACAACTCCAGACTTGTCTGGCCGTTTTCCATCATGAATGAAATGGTATCACCCTTGCCTAGCCCCAGAGATCTGAAATAACGGCTGTGCTGTTGGGCAGCGTCCTGTAGTTGACCGTAGTTTAATTGCTTACCTGTTTCGGGAAAGACAACAAACGGTTGCTCGGCCTGCTCCAGAGCAAAGCGGTCAATAACAGCACGAATCGAATCTGCTGGAGGTATGTAAGAGATAGGTTTCATAATTGATACTTCCTCTTATAATCAGAAAAGATGTCCTCTGCAGTCACTTCACAAGGTGGAATAGTGTTTACCACTCGCGTGATATTCATATACTGCTTATAGTGCACATTCTCATCAGTGATATTACCGCCCCACGTACCACACCCCATGGAAAGAGAGAACGGCAAACCATTTTCAAAACTACCTCCGGTTGCAAAACAATGAGGCTGGTTAACAATAACTCGGCATACTGACATCTCTAGCCCGAGCTCTTGTGGGCGGCTACTGTCCTGCGTGTGAATACCCAGCGAGTGCCCTTTACCTTGGTGCTCCAGTACTCGGCTAGCCAGCTGCTTGGCTTCATTAAAATCTCGAGCACGATAGACAGTGAGTACTAGTGACATTTTTTCACCACAAAACGGCGCGTCAGCTCCAATTTCCGTTTCTGTCACCATCAGAAAGTCGCTTTCAGCAAGCCCAGCCCGTGTCAGTCCAGCGACACCACAGACACTCTTTACAGGCTTTGCAAGCACCTCACGGTTCAAGTGCCCCTCATGCCACATGGCATCTTGCAGCTGTTGTTTCTCATCTGCATTTAATAGTGCAGCATTAACATTGCCCAGCTGCGCCATCATGGCATCGTACACTTCATCTACAATAATCAGACTATTTTCAGAGGAACAACTCGTAGAGTTATCAAAGGTTTTAGAGGCTTTAATTTTATTGGCGGCGTCTGCAAGATCAGCCGTTTCATCAATAATAACAGTGACATTACCCGCACCCACTCCATAAGCGGGTGTACCGCTGGTATAGGCCGCTCGTACATTATTTTGTGAACCCGTACATACCACCAGATCCACCTGTTTAAGCATTTCAGCACTGAGCGCTTTACTCACGGGCGAAGGGAGTTGCTGGACTAAATCACGAGGCGCCCCTACGCGATCAAGCTCTGCGTGTATTAACGTGAGCAACCGCGTACAAGATGGCTGCCCTTTTGGCGATGGCGCTAAGATAATTGCATTACCACACTTGAGCGCATTTAACGTGTTATTCATCGGCGTAGCTATCGGGTTAGTCGAAGGCACAATCACTCCAACAACGCCTGCGGGGCGGCCAATTTCTACTAAGCCTTTCTCTGGAATTTTGCGAATAACACCCACGGTTTTAGCTTCTTGTAAATCTCTCAAAAGGCCGAGTGTTTTACGGTGATTCTTAATCACCTTATCTTTAACATTTCCAAGACCGGTCTCTTCTACCGCAAGAACTGAGAGTCTCTCGTTATTATCTGGATTAATAATTGCCCACGCCGCTGCAATAACGACCTCATCCACCTGAGATTGCGAATAGCCTGCCAATATGAGCTGAGCCTTACGCGCGCGATCAACTAACTCCGCTACCTGAGCCTTTTCATTTGTTGCTGTCATAACTGGTCTCCAAAGATATATATAATTCACACATAAATGATATAGATCTTATAACTCATACATATGATTAGAATAGATATACGAACGGCGTCTCTTGATAGATAAATCTTCATTTATATCAGGGAACCGTCCGTAGCTTACGGACAGAAAATAGCGGCTAGCCTACTTCTTAAGATCAGCCAAAAGCTCTTTTAGATAGACTTCGCGTTCTTTCCACATTTTAATGACCTCTTCTCGGCTCAGCACGCGCACAGGAGAACCAGCTGCAGACATTTTCTTCGTTGTTTTATTATCTTCAAACATCAAAGGAACACGCTGAGACAAATAACTTAGCACCTCAGGAGGCGTCCCTTTTCTTGCCATAATTCCACGAAAGTTAACACTTGAGTCATCAACATTGACGCCTTTTTCCATAAACGTGGGCACATCCGGCAAGAACTTAGTGTTACGTTGTAAGTCAGCTACAGCAAGAATTTTCACGCTATCTTTATTTCTGAAAGCGTCTGACAGATTATTAAAACCAGCCTTAACCTGGCCACCCATCACACTTTTCATTGCAGGCGTTCCACCTTTGTGCGGGATATACGTCATCTTTAGGCCGCTTTCCTTGGCGAATTGTAAGAAAGCGATATGATGCCCCACATATAAACCAGCACCGGAGAAAGTTACTTTCTTAGGGTTCTCCTTAGCAAAGCTCATTAAGTCTTCCAGTGTATTAAAAGGGCTGTCTTTACCTACCACCAGTACTGCTGGATCTGCTCCCCAATTAGCAATCGGCTCTAAATTGTCGATGTTGTATTTAGTCTTAAAAACAATCGACTGTGCGATAAAATGTGGCACGTTATAGGCCGCTAATTCATAGCCATTTTTCTTCGCTTTAGATGCATAGAAATCCCAACCAATTTTACCACCGGCTCCTGGTTTATTAAGAATAACCATGGGCTGCCCCAAGTAACTCTCATTACCAGCAAGCATGGTGACAATGCGGGCCTGAAAATCAGTTGCTCCACCTGGCGAATATGAAACCACCATGCTGACAGGCCTTTCAGGAAAGGCATCGGCCTGTACCATTTGAGGTAGAGATAATACACTCGCAACACCCAGTGCTGTCAGGGTTTTAGTGGCCAGTTTTCTGGACATTTTAGAACTAAACATAGCTAACTCCTCGTCAAGATTGACGTTAATTATTTTTATTGACGCTAGTTGGTAATTCCATTTTTCTTCTGACTATATGAACCAGGCAGAAGGGGCTTGTAACTGCAATAAAACTGAGAATATAAGGTAGATGACTCCCGTGAAGATTAACGCGATTAAAGCACTTTTGAATAAGGTGCGGCTTCTTGGTCTATGGGGTGTGTAGATAACCGTAATCAGCAAAAAAGTGATGAACGATGTTGTATACAAGCCCACGATATCTGCAAAGTATAAGTAACAGAAAATAGTGATAAACATCGGTATCAGGCGTACCGTGTCAGGCCAGCGTGACGGGTTGCCCTCACCTACAATGCCAAACATCCACCGCCATAAGAAACTTGCTATCTCCTTCAGCCAATTCAGCAGGTCCCCATCAGAGATCAATAAAACAAAGGCAAAAGCTAATAGAAAATACGCCAATAAGTTAGGGAAGAAATACGCCTCTTCGCCATATTCAACATTACTTCCTAGTACAAGAAGAATCAGTGCAAGCAATACACCACCAATAGCCGTTAAACGTTTTGATAACATCATCAGACTCCTTCTTGTTCTGCACGGTAGTCAGCATCATTTTGCTGAGCGGTGCGCTGCTGTTTCTTTTGCTTAAGCTCACTGTAGGCGCTATACACAATAGACATAGCAACAACACCAACAAGAACAATATTAAGCGGACCACCAAAGAAGTAGGTAAACGAGCCTTCCCCTACCTCTGCAATCATTTGCCCCTGAAGGAAGTTACTTTCTGCAATGGGCCCCAAGATAATGCCAAGAACTACTGGTGATGGGCTAAAACCAATTTTAGAAGCAAAGTACATCACAACACCCAGAGTCATCATGACGAAAACATCTGAAAAGCTATTCTGTACACTAAAAGTACCAAATACAGCCAACACGGTAATTGCCGCGGCCATGTAGAACTCTGGAATATCCATAACAAAACGGCTATAACGTGCGATCATAATACCGAACACACACATCAGCAGCTGGCCAACTAACAAAGAGTTGATGAAGGTCCAAACCACAGGAGCGTGCTCTGTAAATAACGCAGGCCCTGGAAATAATCCATGAATCAGCAAACCACCCAACAACACAGCGGCGGTAGGCGAACCGGGAACGCTCAATGTGAGCAACGGAACCAGAGAAGGTCCAACCATGGCGTTATTCGCCGATTCTGCAGCAATCACACCCGCAGGCTCACCTTTACCAAACATCTCCTTATTACGGCTCAATTTTTTGGTTTGATCATAAGCCACAAGCCCTGCTATCTGCCCACCAGCACCCGGAATCAGGCCAACCAAAACACCGATAAAACTCCCTACAACCAAGGCTTTCCAACGCTGTAGAGTTTCTTTAACAGATGTCATAACGCTTTGTGTTTCCATCGCAAATTTCTGTACGCCACCCGGCATCATTTGCGGTGTCAGCATAGAAAGAACCTGGGGAATAGCAAACAGCCCTACTAGCGCTGCAATAATATTAATCCCACCACCTAGGTGCTCACTGTAATTAAAACGCTCTACACCTAGCACAGGGTCATAGCCAATGGTTGAGATCCACAGGCCGACAAATCCCGAGAACAACCCCTTCACAACAGAACCGCTGCCTAAGGTACCGATCACGGTAACACCCAATATAGCAACCCAGAACAAATGAGAAGGACCAAAACCCAGCGCCCATTCAGACAGCGTAGGCGTAAAGAAGATCAGAACGAACACTCCGATCACACCACCAACAAAAGAAGAGATAAAACAGTAATGCAGTGCGGAAGTCGCCTTACCTTGTTTGGCAAGCGGGTTACCATCCAGTGTCGTGGCTATATTAGCTGGGGCTCCCGGAATACTTAACAGGATAGCACTAACTGCCCCCCCTGCTACTGTAGACGTATATGCAGCGCCGAGCAGAATTAAGCCTGTAGCAGGCTCCATATGAAAGGTAAAAGGAATCAACAAGGCGACCGCCATTGTTGGGCTTAAGCCTGGTGTAGCACCTAATATCAGGCCACCTACGGTGCCTAATACAAGAATCATGAAGTTCCAGGGAGTAAATACTTCCGGGAGGTATTGCAGAAACTCTAACATCGTTGATCACCCTTGCGCTTAACTTCTACTCGAATTGAATAGGTTATCGCTGCTATTGTTATTTTCATTTATGGGCATAGGTGATGAGTATTTTTTACGTGGGTAGCAAAAACTCACACTATTAAACTCTTCTTTTTAAACACTCCTGTAAAATAATTAACAATCTCATTGTTAGCTCTGACCACCCTACTTCACTATCAATAAACTAATTTCAGAGATGTCGGTCACCTTACGTGAAATGCTGCCTATCAATGCTCCCTCGAATTTACCGAGTCCTCTCGTACCTAATACGATCAGATCTGCCGACTGCCTTTTAGCTTCTTTCACTATTGAGCTTGCCGGATCACCATTTAAGATAACCGTATCCAGACTTTCTACATCAAAGGTTTTAACAATCTCGACCGCATTAGCAACGATCTCCTGACCAACACCTTCCAGTGCGGCATATCTTACTTTGGCTAGGTCATCTTCTTTAATATAACGCTGTAGTTCTTCGGGTATTTTCATTGGCCGAATAACATGTAGTAACAGCAATTTTGCACCCAATCTACTCACTAGTTCAGCGGCAACTTTCACTGCAGCCAGAGAAGACTCAGACCCATCTACAGCAACACATATCTTTTTATACATTTGTTAAGCCCCTCGTTGTGAGGTGATGATATCGCACCCAATAATCTAACTCATATACATGTGTTATATGACATGAATGATATTAAATAATTTCCTCGTCCTGTCAAGTATAAATATTGAGCAAGCAACACTGACACCGTCATAAATTAAGAGTGCGTATGCCTGCAGATAGTTTCAGCACTTGAAAAAAGTCAACTTAAAAATGATGTTATATCTTTGATTATTAAGACATTGATCTAATAAAAAGCACACATGATAATAGACAAACCTATTATAGAATTAATGCCTAATAACGAATTTTTATGAACTTATTAGGCAGATACTAATTATGAAATGGGGAGGTTTTAGCTAAAAATCTTACTTTTACGAGAGCAAATAGGTTGAAGTTCTTACCGAAGGGGTCATAGGAATACTTTTAGAAAAGTATAAAAAAGGATCTGCATATTCTAAAAAGATAATAAAAACTAAGAATATGCAGATTAAATCTGTGACTAACGTATTTCAGCCTTATAACTAAACTTATCTGCGCGACCCACTGTTTTGCGGTATTCAATCATCTTGTTATGTCGACTATAGGTATGTCTTATCAACACAATAACAGGAGACTTTTCTGGGATACCTAACAGTTGAGCTGTTTGCTTATCTGCAATGTCAGCAGTCAACGTCTCTTCGGCACGCACCACCGGTACTGCATATTTCTCAACCACGAGAGCATACATCAAATCGGGAATATGGACGTCTTCGCTCTCCATACCTGGCACCACTTCAGGACACCACCAGCAATGCTCTATTAAAATAGGTAACTCAAGAACATAACCACAACGCTGAATATAAAGCAGCTCAGAATTCGGCTCATAACCCAGTTGATGGCAGATATTTTTAGGGCCTACTTTCAGCTCACGCTCGCTTACTTCTTTGCGTATACGCACACCTTTACCGGAAGCGTCGCCATAGGAGAAAAATCGAAATAAGCTGTTATTGAAATTGATCGTGGAAACGTATGTTCCTTTACCTTGATGACGATAAAGGCGGTTCTCGCTTACCAAGTTCTCGATCGCCTTTTTCACAGTACCCTGACTCACTCCTAGCAATAAGGCCAATTGGGGCTCTGATGGAATCAAGTCACCAGGAATTAACCGACCTTCATCAATATCATTAAGAATATGACTTTCAACACGTTTGTATAATGGGATATGTCTATTATCAAACTGATTCATTAGAATACTTTTCACTCATATCAATGATATATAGGTTAAAAACTATAAACGAACACATGAACTCCCGCAATTTACTCCGGGTTAACGCTGAGATCATACGGCGTTAACTGGTAGACATAGTAATTTAACCAGTTTGAGAACAATAAATTCCCGTGGCTACGCCATGTGTTAGCAGGCTTATTATCCGGGAGGTTCTCAGGAAAATAATTAACGGGGATTATCGTATCAATTCCCGCATCTATATCTCGCCAATACTCTTGCGCTAAAGTTTCAGCTTCATACTCTGGATGGCCTGTAACATAGACTTGGCGGCGGCACGAACTCGCCATCAGGTAAGCGCCGGCTTTATCCGAAGATGCTAGCAGGTTCAGGTCTGTATGATTAGCGATGAAATTAACAGGAAAGTCTGCATTTCGTGAATGCGGCGCTACAAATTGGTCATCAAAACCACGCGTTAACGGCTCATGCGCCGACAGGATATTATGCTGATACACACCCGATAACTTTTCTGATCGTGTTTGCTTTGGTAGATCATAAAGCACTTTCAGAGCGGCCTGAGCGGCCCAACATAAAAACAGTGTTGAGGTTACATGTTGCTGCGACCACTTAATGACTTCCTGAATTTGATCCCAGTAATGTATATCTTCAAAATCGACCAAGCCTAATGGAGCACCGGTAATAATCAACCCGTCGTAGTTTTTATCTTGAACATCTTCAAAGTCACGATAAAAACTATCTAAATGCTGACGCGGGGTATTCTTACTTTCATGATTGTCGATACGCAACAACTCAACATCCACTTGCAACGGCGTATTGGATAATAACCGGATGAGCTGATTCTCCGTCTCGATCTTTTTAGGCATCAAGTTAAGGATCATCACTTTAAGCGGTCTTACATGCTGATGTGTAGCCCGAGTTTCGGTCATCACAAAGATGTTTTCAGCCCCCAATACATCGACTGCTGGTAACAGATCAGGGATTTTTATGGGCATTACATATTACCTCACAAATTAATCTGTCATTAGAAGTGTTCTTGTCGACAGTAACTTAAGTTTTTTTATAGGGCTGTAAGTGATAATTATAACCCCAAATTGATACATATGAGTTATTTGACACATATCTTTTTTAACATTAACATCCGCTGCAAATCTCCACCAAATAAAAACAAAAATAGTGGTAACAACAACCGTATGAGCGGTTACACACTTTTTTAACATTTATTTATGAGGGGATCCAACATGCAGAGCTCACCTGTACACCTAATTGCCAATGGCATGCGCCAAGATGCTAGTTACAAACTATTTAACACAATAATCAATTTTACCTTTTCGCTATCGAGTAAAATTGCACGCATTTTTTGTCGCAAATCTAAGGTTTAGATCAAACGGCTAGCATAAAAAAACCGGCATTTCTAAGCCGGTTTTATTGTAAGGATGAAAAAGCTATTTAAGAGGCACTACCAACACAGGAATAGTTGAGTCCTGTAGTACTTTTTGTGCGGTTGAGCCCATAAGCAGCTTCCCTATTGAAGAATGCGTTCGTGTACCCATAACAATAAGGTCAGCGTTGATTTCTTTTGCCACTTTTAAGATAACTTTAGAAGGCTTACCTGGTTCAATCTTATGCAGTAGCTCGCCTTGAGGAAGCGTTATACCGACAAGCTCCTCACGAACCACATCCTCGATGCGCTTTGTCATTTTCGTTTTAAGCGACTCGACACCTTTATCACGCAGTGACTCCAAAACATCCTCAGAAAGATAACTCTCAATCATCGTTTCAGTGGACTGATTCATTGGCTCCATTACATGCAAGTATGTTATCTGTGCATTATGTTGAAGCGCCTCACTTACTGCCCTGAAGAATGCTGGCCGCGAGGCCTTTCCCATATCAGAAGCATACAAAATATTGTTAATTTCTGGCAGCATATTCTCACCTGTCTTTAATCAATAAAATAACTATCTCAAGCTTTCACTATTACGCTGTACACCTAAGAAACGGGTGCCGAATACTTTCGGCACCCAAACACTTTAGAAAGAAAGCATGAATAGACTCAACTGCGGTATGAATGCGACCAAAGCCCATGTTGCCATCAAGGCGTATAGGTACGGTAGCACCGCTTTCACTATCTGTAGATAAGGTATACCGGTCATACTGCTAGCGACATATAGATTCAAACCGTATGGCGGTGTGATAAATCCAATAGCATCACCAATCAGGAATAACACAGCAAAGTGAATTGGATCGACACCAATACTCATTGCTATAGGTGCTAAAATGGGGGCTAGTATTATTGTATTAGGTAAGCTTTCTAAAACAGTACCCGCAAGCAATACAATAAGTAAGCAAGCGAACAGTATTGGATAGTAGCCACCCAAAAGCCCAAGCAATTCTGTTAGGAATTCTTTGGCGCCCAATAATGACAATACCTGCTGCATAACAACCGATACCGCAATAAGTGGAGCTAACATTCCTGTGATTTGTCCAGAACGCATCAAGATGGTGGGTATTTGAGAGAACTTAAGCTCACGCGTTACCAACACACCTGCCAACAAGCAGAAACCGGTTGTCATACCCGCCGCTTCAGTCGGCGAGAATGCCCCTGAATAGATACCCCACAGTACGATACCAATGGCCAGAAAACCTAACCAAGCACGCATACCCATTTTAACCGCATGCTTAAAGCGAAACGCCTTAAGTACTCCGTAGCCATTTTTACGGGCAATGAAATAACAAACTAGCTGCATGGCGACAACCATCAATATGCCGGGAATAAGACCCGCCATAAATAGGTCACCAATCGGCAGGTTCATCATGAAGCCATATACGATGAATATGATACTTGGTGGGATGATAATCCCTACCGTACCACCCGCAGCAACTGTTGCAGCAGCAAACTTAGAGTCATAGTTACCCTTCGTCATTTCTGGGTGCATGATGCCACCAATGGTTGCTGTTGTGGCTGAGTTAGACCCAGAGATTGCAGCAAACAAACCACACGCACCCAAAGAAGCCATCCCTAAACCGCCATGAAGCCAGCTTAAGCAAGAGTAAGCAAAATCCGATAACCGCTTAGCAATACCCGCAGCATTGATCAGGTCTCCTGTCAAAATAAACAGCGGTAACGCCAACAAGCCGTAGAAATTAAGCCCTTCATAAAGTGTCACACCCACATTAGCCAGTGTGAAATCAATGACTAAACTAACGCCAATGACCCATAACGAAATGACTAGAAAAATAGGTATTCCCAGAATGAAGAGTCCCGTTACACCGAGGCTGATCAGGGTAATTAATATTCCATCCATCTCAACTCTCCTCAGTCAAACATTTTGGCTTGGGTAGTCAAAGGACGCCCAGCAATAAAGGAACGAATGTCTTGTCTCAGATTCTGTATGACGCGAAACAGCAATAGAATCCACGCAAGCGGCGTAGCCATATAAAACCACCACTGCATCACATTATCGGTACCTTGCACGATGGCAAAGTTGTCATAGGCGATATATACCTGCTCAATTGAGTAATAAATAACAACAACGCCCATAGCGAACCAACATAAAGCGTCCAGCAGTAAACAGTAGAATTGTCCTTTATACGGAAGACGCTCTCTCACCTCAGTAAAGCGCAAGTGAGAACGGCGCATAGTGTTGTAAGAAGCCCCCATCCAAGCAAGCCATAGAAACATGTAAATGGGGATAGTCGTACTCCAAGGAGCTTGCTCATTGAAGAAAAAGCGACGAATAACTTCGACAAAAATAATGCCCGCCATCGAGGCATAAGAAACCAGAATAACGCTCTTCTCTATATTGCGTTCAACCGCACCAAACACAGATCCAATAGTCATCTTGTTAGCCCTCTAACCGAGCGGACGAACGCTGCCCAGTCTTTTTTTGGCTGAAGGTTATCAACCAAAATTGTATTTGAAGTATGTACACCAGCGTTCACAGCAACGCTCCATTCTTATTATTTAGTTTGCAGGGGTTCTCTTATTAGCCTGCTTTGCAGAAGCTAATGAGTATTTCTTGAATAGGAAAAACCCGATCAACAGAAGGTCTGAACGGGCTTATTAAGCGCCAGCTTAACTTTTCCACCAACGGCGAGGCGCAACGTTTTCTGCCAACGTATCGCGAGAGATTTCACGAGCGATCTTATGGATAGAACCATAAGTGTCCTGACCACCAGACCATTTATCCAGACGCTCACGCCATTGTGTCCACGGTTCAGGATTGAACTCTGGTGCACAAATACGCTCTGCTTTAGCACGTTCTTCGTCAGACAAATTAGCCATACGAACGCCATGCTTATGGAATAAAGTACCTGGGAGAGATGGTGAAGTAGCACCAACAGTGTTAACCAATGCAGCTTCTTGAGCCGCCTGAATTTTCACCTGTGTTAAGTATGAAGACTCCATAACGGCATCTTGCAAATCACCGCTGAAGCTATCAAACATGCTAGCACTCATCATGGTTGCTTCAGTACCACAGAAGAAGCGCAGATCAACAGATTGTGAAACAACAGGAGACATGTTGGCGTAACCTACCGCACCAGCCCATGTTTCAGCACCATCAATCAGACCTTGTTTCAGGCCGTCAAGTGTTTCAGACCAAGCAATAGGCACTGGGTTTAATTCCAGAAGCTGCATTGCAATACGTCCTAACTGCGTACCTGTCACACGGTTTTTCGTGCCACGTAGCTGCTCAATAGAAGTGATTAGAGGTTTATCTTTCCAGCCCAGCCCCATCTGCAAACCACGTAATTCACAATGTGAGAACAAGAACTGCAAACCATGCTTTTCGCGTAGAGGATCACGTAATAACTTTTGGCTGTCAGGGTGATACAAGAAGTGATATTGAGAGGCGCGCGTAGGGAACATGTACGCATAATCAAGAACGTTTAAGTACGGTGCGCCGCCCGCTGAGTTCTGCGTAGAGGCGGTAAACATGTCAACAATACCCTGCTGGGTTTTCTTAACACAGTTTAGCTGTCCACAGATCTGATTATCACCAATAAATTCGACACGAATTTCGCCATCAGTACGTTCTTCGATGTCATTAAGGAAGTCGATACAACCTGCTCGTTCAATCAGCAAGTTGTTTTCGTTGAAACCCGACGCACCAAACTTCAGTACATGCTTAGCTTCTTTTTTGTAACGGCGTTTTGCATTGCCTTCAGCAGCCTGAGCTAACTGCGGAAGAGTAAAACTCCCCAGTGCAGTCGCGGCAAGCATAGTTGAACTCATGCCATAGGTGGCGGCAACACGAAAAAAGTCGCGACGTGAAACGCTTCCTTGTTCCGGTTTTGAGGAGGTAATTATTTTGGCCATTTTTAAACACCCTTATTTATTTTTATACAGTTAGGGATTTGCTGATCTGTTTGACACAAGTCAATAACTGATCGTCTGTTCAATAAAACACATAAAAATACTTATTACAAACTTTTTTGATAAATAAAGTCTCATTTAATATATTTATTGTCATAAAATATTCATATTTTTTACTAAAAACAGAATATAAAAGTAGCAACTCAAATAAATTTACAACAAAAATAACTATTAATGAGACTTTTATAATCGTATTATCATTCTACATTATTCGTAATCAAACAGGACAATATCGATGCCAGACTCCCCTTCAAAGGAAAAAGGTTCATCAATACTACGTGCCCTACAAATTCTCGAAATCGTTGCTAATTCAACTCAGCCAATGACACCAACTGAGATAAATCGCACCCTAAAACTCCCTAAACCCAGCATTCATAGGCTATGTAGCCAACTGGAAGAGGAAGGGTTTTTACAACCTCGCTTAGATGGTCGCGGCCTACTGCCAGGGCAAAAGCTCAATACGCTTGCTATTGCCATTCTCAGTAACAATGATTTTTTACGTACACAACGCCACATTATCCTTCAGCGTTTGTCTGATACTCTCGGTGAAACCTGTAACATTTCCATCCCAAACGGTGGAGAAATGGTGTACTTCGACCGCGTTGAAACTCATTGGCCTTTGCGCGTACAGCTGCAAATTAACGACCGCGTACCTCTGCACTGTACTGCCAGTGGCAAGCTCTTCTTGAGCGAACTCAGCAGCATTCAACGCTCTCGGCTACTCGCCAAGATCCCACTCAATAGCTACACACCCAATACTCTTACCAGCGCTGCAGCGCTTAAACCCGAACTAAGTAAAATCAGCAAACAAGGTGTCGGCCTTGATAACGAAGAGTTCTTTCAAGGTATGATCGCTGTGTCTGTTCCCATTCGGGATAAAGAGGGCCGTATGTATGCAGCACTTGCCATGCATGCTCCAACAGCAAGATTGTCAATTGAACAAGCGCTTCAAAGCGTTCCTGATATGCGTAAAGCCGCTGCTGAACTGTCTGCCCTGATGGAAGACGATATGGCAGACTTCCAAACAGAGCCAAATGAAAATGAGTAGCCATAATATTTATGGCTCTGCCCTTCTCTCGCTGCTCTCTACTTTTGCTCATCTTCTTTAATCATGTCAGATGCTTTCTCTGCAATCATGATTGTCGGTGCATTGGTATTACCCGATACAATAATGGGCATAATCGATGCATCGACCACGCGTAAACCGTCAACGCCATAAACCTGCAAACGATCATTAACAACGGCCATTTCATCACTCCCCATTTTGCATGTACCTGTTGGGTGATAAATGGTTGTGGCTCGATTGCGAGCATATTCAAGCAGTTCTTCATCTGTTTGATATTGCAGACCAGGCTCATGCTCTTCTTTAATCAAAGGCGCTAGAGCGGGAGCATAAATAATACGGCGCGTGGTCTTAATGGCTTCAATTGCTGCTTTTTGATCCTCTTCTGTTGCTAGATAGTTCGGATGTATCGCAGGGTATTCTTCAGGGTTAGCGCTCTTAAGCTCAATAGTCCCGGTACTGGTTGGGCGCAACTGGCACACAGAGGCTGTAAATGCAGAAAACCGATGCGTACCATCAGCCGGCTTATCAGCACTGAGCGGCTGCAAATGATATTGAATATCAGGTCGCTCCATCTGCTCATCTGTTTTCGTAAAGATACAGACTTGGCTGGCCGCCATGGTCAAAGGACCGGTGCGAAACAATGCGTATTCCATTCCCATCAACATTTTACGAATAGGATTATTAACTTCGTCGTTTAAGGTAATAGGTTTATTAACCTTATAGATCGTTCTGATCTGCAGGTGATCCTGTAGGTTTTTTCCTACACCAGGAAGATGCTGAACCATAGGGATATTATGTTTGGCTAACTCTTCTTTCTCACCAATGCCCGAAAGCATCAGGATTTGTGGAGAGTTAATAGCGCCTGCCGACAATACCACTTCCTTATTACAGCGAATGGTTTGCTTTTCACCTTTAATAGTAACGGTCACACCAACAGCACGATTACCCTCAAATTCTATGCAGTGCACTAAGGCATTAGTGGCAGCATCAAGATTAGGCCTCTTTAACGCCGGGCGTAAAAAGCCTACCGCAGTGCTACAACGAGTACCGTTTTGATTAATGGTCAGCTGGAAGTAACCAACACCTTCCTGTGTTTCACCATTGCTGTCATCATTGCGAGGAATGCCCACTTGCTCAGCGGCATCAATAAACTTGTCACAAATCTCACGGTGTATACGGATATTAGAAACGGCAAGAGGCCCCCCCACTCCATGGTATTTACTGGCGCCACGTTCCTGATTTTCAGATTTTTTGAAGTAAGGCAGTATCTCATCATAAGACCAGCCACTGTTGCCCAGAGCAGCCCAATCGTCGTAATCTTCTTTTTGGCCACGTACGTATAGCAAACCATTCAATGAACTCGATCCACCTAATACCTTTCCACGGGGCCACTGTAGTTGACGATTATTAATACCTGGATCTGGCTCGGTCACGTAACACCAATCGGTCTTGGGGTTATGCATGATCTTAAAATAGCCAATGGGGACATGTATCCAAGGATTACGATCCTTGTTACCTGCTTCCAAAATTAGTACACGGTGATTTGGGTTTTCAGATAAACGGTTTGCCATCACACACCCGGCAGAGCCCGCACCAATCACGATATAGTCGTAGGCATTCTCTAAAGACATAACTGACACCATCTCTTTTTATTTTTATTTGCTCGATCAGCAACGCAACAAACTCAAAACGAAGCTTATTATCCTTGCCAAACACAGTCACAAACGAACAAAGCAACATTTAAAGCAACATTCGATTCCAAAAGTATCGTTTTTATAAAAACAAAAATCAACAAAAATTAAATATTTTGATATTTAGAGTCTCATTATAATATATAAATGTCATAAATATAGGTTTTCCCAAGTGACATTTATAGAAAATAAAGGTATTACTTACATAAAGAATAAGAGTAGAGCTGTTCTATACGGCTAGTAACCACTAAAGTAAGCGATCTAAAACTATAACAATAAGAAGGCGGCACACATTATGTCTACGCTGTTCCACTTAAAAAGAGACGATAACGCAGCGACCTTACAAAGCCAGATTCGTCAGCAGCTAGTCAATGCTATTCTGGGAGGGTTCCTTCCTATAGATAAGCCACTACCTTCTAGCCGAAGTTTAGCCAAAACACTTAATGTCGCTCGCAACACTATTGTGTTGGTCTATGATGAACTCGCTGCAGACGGCTACCTTACATCAGTAGAGCGTAGCGGCTATTTTGTTGATCATCACTTTTTGCCGGACCATCTAAAAAAGAATCTGGCAAAGACACCAGAAGAGAACAAAGACACGGTTGATTGGACACAAAAACTAAAAGTCAAAGCCGGTTGCCAGTCCAACCCTAGCTTGGCGCATTCATGGCAGTCCTACCCTTATCCATTTGTGTATGGACAACTCGACTCGAAACTCTTCCCTATCGATAACTGGCGAAAATGCTGGCGTGATGCTGTCAGTGTTCAGGCGATCCGTGATTGGACCTCTGACCGCTACGACAGTGACGATCCACTGTTGATAGAGCAGATACAAAAACGCATTCTGCCTAGCCGTGGTATTCAAGCTAATGCAGATCAAATCTTAATCACCGTCGGCTCACAGCAAGCCCTTTACCTGCTCGCACAACTACTCTTGGACAAAACCTCTAACTTTGGTATTGAAGACCCGGGGTATGTAAGTGCGGCGCATATAGCGGATCTGTTTGGTGCTAATGTGATAAGCCTACCTGTCGACCAAGACGGCTTGGTGCTTGATGAGCGCTTAAAAGATTGTGATGCTATCTATATCACGCCAAGTTACCAATGCCCCACAACGGTAACGATGCCACTAGAAAGGCGACAAGCTTTACTGGATAAAGCACGCAATGACGACTTCATCATTTTTGAAGATGACTACGAAATGGAGATGAATTACGACTCCAACCCTATACCGGCACTAAAAAGTCTCGATAAACACGACCGCGTACTTTATATAGGCAGCCTATCCAAAACTCTGGCGCCCGGTTTAAGAATGGGCTTTATGGTAGGCCCCAAAGCACTCATACAAGAAGCCAGAAACCTTCGCCAGTTAATGGTGCGCCACCCCCCTCTTAACAACCAGCGAGCCGTTGCTTTGTTTCTAGCGCAGGGCTATCACGATGCTCTTTTACGCAAACTTGCCCGCAGCTTTCAGCAGCGCAGTGAGATTATGGCAGCCGCTTTAGACCAATATATGCCCGGCAGTTACACGCTCCCCTCTGGCGGCTCTTCTTTTTGGTGCCGCGTTCCCGAGCACATAGACACCGCCGAGTTAAAAGGCATAGCAGCAGAAAAAGGCTTGCTCATTATCTCTGGAGATAGCTATCACTACGGTGATAATTTACCCCATAATTACATTAAACTGGGCTTCTCAGCTATTTCACCGGAAGCCATAGAGTCTGGTATCAAGATACTTTCTGAACTCATACAGGAGATGTCTTGAACTTATGGCACCGAAACTATGACAAAGTAGTTATAAGACAACCTATTAAAAATGCCGATGAAAAGGACTTCAGGCAAGTGTATTAAAACCCGTAATATTCAGCGTAACGCTGACTTGGATAACAAAGTGAAAAGTGTAATCGGTAGCGAATTACTCGAGCAGTATGGAATTGATTATTTTAGAGGAGCATCCACATTAGGAGCGCTTACCCCTGATGCAGTCAGCTATCTATTAGATAATGGAAATATCTTCGAACTAGATAAAGGCGAAAAACTCTTTTCGTACGATGAGCCTGGCGACAGCTTCTTTGTGATTTTAAAAGGTTGTATCCAATTTTTCAAAATACGAAAAAACAAAGCCAAACACATCCGTGATTATCAATTTGGCCAAGAGATAGGATCAGTCGCGATGATCGGCCTTCACGGTCGCGTAGGTGATAGTATTGCCGGTGAAGACAGTATAATCCTTCAAGTCTCATGTAACGTATTCCATGGGCTACACGAGACATTCCCCACCGACTTTGGGATATTACTGCTTAACCTATCTAGAGAGATGGCAAGGCGCCTACGTGAATCAGACGACAAGCTAGCTGATCATAAGACAGATCAGTCATCGGGATAAATCACCAACGTACTCCACTCATTATCGGTATGCTTATCCCAGTAAGCTTGTTGGATGCGCTTACAGATAGGCCCCACTAGGCCATCACCAATATTGTTTTGGTTAACCTTAGTCACAGGCATAACACCACCCGCTGTTGAGGTAATAAAAACCTCATCAGCGTTTGTTAGCTCTTGCGGGCTCAGCGCCCTAGCCGAACACGACAGTGCTAGTTCCTGGCAAAGGTCCATAACGGTTCTGCGGGTTATACCCGGCAACACCGAATAGTCGGGGGTAGCTAACTGCCCATCTTTTACGATAAACACGTTAAACCCCGGCCCCTCAGCAATGCCGCCCTGATCATCTAACAATAAAGCAGTTTCCGCGCGCTTCTCATAAGCGTCATAAAGCCCTGCGACTAAGTCGAGCCAATGGTAGTTTTTAATTGAGGGATCAACCGAAGACGGCGGTATGCGAGTACGCTCAGCTACTGCAACATGCAAACCTCTTTGCAACTGCTCAGGGTTTGCCACAGAACTAAAAGGTACAACAAAGACCATAAATCGATTGATAGCTTCTCTAGGGTCACGGCTAAACGTAGGGGAGCAACCGCGAGTACAGATCAATTCGACATAGGCATTTTTTAATCCAGACAGCGCGACGGCGTTCATCACTATCTCTAGCACTTGCGCTCGATCATAGGGAATAGACATCTTTAGCTTGCCCATTCCTGCAAAAAATCTATCTAGATATAACTCCGGGCGAAATAAGCGCCCC
Organism: Neptunomonas japonica DSM 18939; assembly: GCF_000422765.1. Lineage (GTDB taxonomy): Bacteria > Pseudomonadota > Gammaproteobacteria > Pseudomonadales > Balneatricaceae > Neptunomonas > Neptunomonas japonica. Next base: position 197,317 of record NZ_KE383915.1, read on the forward strand.
TCCCATGCGTGCATCACATCATAGGTAGCGTCTGAGTGTAAAAACCCCCAGTCCAGTACTGATATTTTGGCTTGAGAAATAGGGACATATTGTGAATCTAGGTAGGCAACACCAGGAGGATATTGGTGAGGATCTTTATAAGTGGGGCTTAGCTCAGGAAAAGCCTTAGCCGTTGCGTTATTTTTATTATCTTGCATAGAGAGCCTATAAAAACAGTTATCTCAAAATTTTCATCATTACCGTACTGTAGTCCATATTTAGCGGCATATATAACTGCAAATATAATTTATGCGATTCACTAAAATAGGCATCTAGTGAATCGCACAATGTAACACCCTGCTCTTTACTTACTAAGGCGCTCTTTATTGACTAGCCAACTCTCGGCCAATCAACTCGCACTGATCTAGCAATACAGAGATATGCTGGCGAGTGACCTCACCATTAGCCAAGATCAAGCGGATACCGTAGCGTCCTTTATACTGCGCATAATCCACATACGGGCCACCATTGCGCATCATGGTTTTGCAGATCTCGATGTTCAGTTTGCGGATCTCCTGCTCATCAGTCATATGCTCAGGGCGATAGCGGAACAACACATTAAGGTACACAGAAGGCGCCAGCATCTCTAATGATTCGCTCTGCTCAACCATCTCAACGCATTCAGTTTTAATAGATTGCAGGTGATCAATCTTAGCGGCAAAGCCTTGGTTGCCGATCGCTTTCCAGCTTAGCCATACTTTTAGCGCATCCGCACGGCGGCCACATTGGATAGAGCGCTCACCTAAGTTATAAGCGGCGTTTTCATCTGCATGGAACAGGTATTCTCCGCCGCCACCAGAACAACAGGCTCTTAATGCGCCATCATGCTTGACCAGAATAACCGCAGCCGTAATCGGCACATTCATAAGCTTATGGGCATCCCACGTGAAGGAGTCTGCCAGATGGCTATCGGCCAACAGATGACGATGCTGATCTGAGAACAGAATAGGGCCGCCCCACGCACCATCAATGTGCAGCCAAATATTGTGCGCACGCGCAATCTTGCTGCAAGCGGCGACTGGGTCATAAGCACCTATTACCGTAGTACCGGCGGTTAGGCCAATATAGAAAGGTATATGCCCCTGCGCTAAGCTTTTATCGATCTCTTGTTGTAATGCCACAGGACAGATGCGCCCTGTTTCATCACTGGCAACCGCTATTAAATTGTCCGTACCTATACCAAGTACATTAGCGGCTTTTTGCCCGGAGTAATGCGCTTGGTCCGATACATAAGCGACCAATGTACGCCCACCCGCGCCCTTTGTTTTGTAGTCTGGGCACACATGGTGACGCGCTAGCATCATCCCTATTAAATTTGCTTGGCTGCCACCCGCAACCATGACGCCTTCGCCCTCATTCGTACCATCGTTAAAGCCCACCAGCTTATTCCACTGGCGAATCAACTCTAGCTCCATCAAGGTAGCAACAGGCCCTACTTGGTAGGTATGCATAGTGGCGTTGCTTAGGCTAGTAATCCAGTCGCCAAGCAATGCATGTTTGTTGCGCCCTGAGTAAAGCAGCTTAAAGAAATCAACCTGTGATGCGTCAGGGTTGTAGTGCAAATACGCTTTGATCGCGTCTTCTAGTGATTGCTGGTCGCACCCTTGCTCACCTAAAGAAACATCTAAGATTTTTTCAAGTTCTGGCGCACTAGGATTCTGAGATACCGGTCTGTTCTTAGGCATCCATTCATTGATAGCACGGGATAATAGTTCGAGGCTTTCTTGCATGTGTAGATCTCCGGTAGCATCGCGAGGTACTTGTTCAGTAACCCATTAATGCTAACCAGTATAGATTTGGCATTAATGCCACGACCAATGCTGATTTACTTTAATGCGATTACTTTTCGGCATGGCGACTAAAACCCGCTGTACTCAGTAGAGCTAATCGCCACCGCTAGTTTGCTTATATAGCTCCTGCAAATACTGCCAAAACTGCTCCGCAGCCGCACTACGCGATTGGCGAAGTCTAAAGAGTTTAATACTCAAATCAACCGTATGCAGCGGCTCTTGTAATAACTGTAATTGGCCAGAGGCAAGCTCACTACTGATCAAGCTTCTTGGCAGCCATGCCATACCATAACCTTTTAAAACCAAGGCTTTAAGTGCTTCTGATAAACCATTCTCACAGGCCAGATTGATATTCAAACCTGCAGGCAAGCGCGACATACATTCACGCTGCAACAAACGCCCAAAAAACGATTCTGCAGGATGGCTTAATAGCTTTAGTGGTTTGCCCTCTTCTAAAGCAAAAAGTGGGTTACCTGTTGCATCTACCGCCGTCACGGGTACTAGCTCATCAACACCTACTTGTAAGCTCTCTACATCATCGCGCTGTAGCTGGCAGAAGATATCGGTAGAGGAGTAACACAATAGAAAATCGCCATTGCCTGATAAAAAAGCCTCGACGTTATCGTGTAGGTTGCCTGTTTCAACTTTAATTAAAGCGCCATCGGCTAAGGCTTCTAGGGTTTGCATCCAAGAGGGAAAGAAAGACACCGCCAAGGCATGCTGGGACATTATCAATAACTGTTCGCGTGCAGCGCTAATATCACGCATTTGATTACGCACCGCATAGGTTTGGCCTATCAGCTGCCGTGCTTGTTCTGCAAACGCCTCACCTGCTGGTGTGAGCGTTGTAGGGTATTGATTACGGTCGACCAAGCTAACACCGAGCCAGTTTTCGAGTGAGCGAATACGCCGGCTAAAAGCGGGCTGTGTCACAAAACGAGACTCAGCCGCCTTCGAAAAACTGCCTTGTTCTAGCAAGGCAACATAGTCTTTCAACCACTTAAGTTCCATCAATAAACCCTTGTAATCATTATAAATAGTGCGCAGACAATCATACAGAAAATCAACCTATACCGAAAAGTAACCGGCCACTTTAAAAATAGCATTGGTCAGCCCCAGCCGACTAACCCTACTATCTAACCATCACGGTAGCGTATGCGCTAGGTCCAGTTATAACAACCTAGCGCCCCATACGAGCCACAACAATAAGAAACGTACGTAACGTACAAAACATATATAGGTGCACCAATGGAATATCTGAAAAAGTCCAATGCTCCGGTTGCTGAGAACGATGAGCGCATTCATGCCACCGTTAAAACGATGCTGGCACGTATCGATTCTGAAGGCGAAACTGCAGTACGCGAATACGCCGCACAGTTTGATAACTGGCAGGGAGACTTTATTCTTTCTGACGAAAAACGTGCAGCACTTATTGCTCAAGTACCTGAGCAAACTCGAAAGGATATTCAATTTGCCTACCAGCAAGTTAAAACATTTGCTCAAGCACAGCGTGCCAGCTTAACCGAGTTTGAAATTGAATCGGCACCGGGTGTTAAGCTTGGCCAGAAAGTTATTCCTGTTAAATGCGCGGGCTGCTACGTACCGGGTGGCCGCTACTCACATGCCGCTTCTGCACTCATGAGTATTGCGACCGCTAAAGTCGCTGGCGTAGAAACCATTGTTGCCTGCTCCCCTCCTAAAGATGGCAACATGCACCCTGCCATTGTATACGCCATGGATTTAGCCGGTGCCGATATCATTCTTGAGATGGGTGGCGTACATGCCGTTGCAACCATGGCAAAAGGCCTGTTCACCGGTGTGTGTGCAGACATTCTCGTAGGCCCGGGTAACGGCTATGTAGCCGAAGCTAAACGCCTACTGTTTGGCGAAGTGGGTATTGATGTATTTGCAGGCCCTACAGAGTCAGCCATCATCGCAGATGACAGTGCCGACCCTATGACCATTGCTGTAGATTTAGTCTCACAGGCTGAACACGGTTACGACTCCCCAGTATGGCTATTTACAACGAGCCGCCGTATCGGCGAGAAAGTGGCTGAGCTAATGCCAAAAGTAGCGGCCGACATGCCAAACCATGATGTAGTGCAATCGGCATGGGATGTACATGGCGAGATCATCTACTGCGAAACACGTGAAGAGTGCGCAAAAGTCAGTGATGAATACGCATCTGAGCATCTTCAGATACTCACAACAGACACCGACTGGTGGCGCGATCATCTTAAAAACTACGGATCACTATTTTTAGGTGAAGGCGCAACCGTCACCCACGGTGACAAATGCTCGGGGACTAACCACATACTACCAACCAAAAGAGTGGCTCGTTACAGTGGCGGTTTGAACGTCCATAAATTCCTTAAGATTCTTACTTACCAAGAGATCAGCGAAGAAGCGAATCTGGACTTTAGTGCTGTCGGCTCTCGTATCTCCCGTGTTGAAGGAATGGAAGGCCACGCGCGTGCTTGTGACTGGCGCTTACGTAAGTACTTCCCAGAAAATGAATGGGACTTCCACGTATACGACCAGAAGCGTTACGACTAAGCGTTGGGATTAAGGGCTACTATTATGGAGTGCAGGAATGAAGCAATTTACTAAATCGTTTACGCAGCAAGAATCAATCCCAGAAAGCGGTATTGATGCAGCCGTAGCGGTCATGCGCACTGGGCGCTTACACCGCTACAACACGCTGCCAGATGAAAAAAGCGAAACTGATCTTTTAGAGATAGAGTTTGCAGAATATATGGGCGTGCCCTTTGCCTTGGCATGCTCCTCTGGTGGCTATGCACTGCATATTGCCATGCGAGCTGCCGGTGTAGAGCCTGGCGACAAAGTACTGTGTAATGCGTTTACGTTAGCACCGGTACCTGGCGCGATTCACAACAGTGGCGCTATTCCCGTACTGGTAGATGTAGCAGAAGATTACTGCATCGACCTAGACGACCTAGATGCCAAAGCTGCGGCCAGTGGTGCCAAGTACTTTATGCTCTCTCATATGCGCGGCCACTTAGCTGATATGGATCGCATTATGGAGATCTGTACACGTTACGGCCTGTTTCTGATTGAAGATTGTGCTCATACCATGGGCGCAAGCTGGAACGGCGTAAAGAGCGGCACCTATGGTGATATCGCCTGCTTTAGCACACAGACGTATAAGCACATCAACTCTGGCGAAGGTGGCTTTTTAACCACCCATCACCCAGATATGATGGCCCGCGCCATTATGCATAGCGGCTCATACATGTTGTATGAACGCCATTTTGCAGCACCGGCTAAAGAGACCTTTGCCAACATCCGCTTTGACACACCCAACTATAGCGGGCGAATGGACAACCTACGTGCGGCCATCCTGCGCCCACAACTGGCTGACCTAGAAAAGCAATGCAACCGTTGGAATGCCCGTTACCGTATTTTGGAACAGACATTTAACCAGTGTGTAAGTATTAACATTCCGGCTCGCCCAGCAGCAGAACACTTTGTTGCCAGCTCGATTCAGTTCTCATTACCGCAGTTCAGCACCGAGCAGATACTAAAAGTGGTAGAGCAATGCGGGCAACAAGGCGTAGTACTTAAATGGTTTGGCGATGCCGACCCTAAAGACTACACCAGCCGCTACGACAGCTGGCGCTATATCGAAGATATGCCACAGCTACCTAAAACCGAAAAGATACTCTCCAAACTGTTAGATATGCGCATTCCCCTCACCTTCAGTGAAGATGATTGCCAGCTCATTGGAGAAGTGATTAACGAAGTGGTTACGGCGGTTCAGGGTTAAAATCATCTAGCTCACCACTAACAGCTTCACTCAACAAAAAGCAGCCCCTAAGTGGCTGCTTTTTTCTGTGCAGAATCAACCACCACTTGCCCTAGCGCAATAGATAAACCTTGCTCATATACGGGTATATAGTTATGTTTAAGTAGTAATACGCCACGCGTAACACCTAACAAGCCGTTAGGCAGGCAAACCTAAGGAATGGGGAGAATAAATCAGTGAACAGTCATCTTTTAAAAACTGCGTACTTACACAACATAGATTTCCTTGTAGCACTTCATTACCTTCCACTTATTAGTGACTGTCCAATCATTATGAATCATATAAGGGTTCTCGATAGTTGTTGTGAAAAACGGCCCAATTTAACAACTCTATAGGCTAACGATAAACCTCTCAAAATTGAATATTTATACCTAATGGATTAAGCAATATATGAATACTAGCTGTGATGATAATTTTGATGGAATGAAAAAACTCATTAGCAATGTTGATAGTAGAGATAGAAATGAAGCTGAAACTAGGCATAAAATCATTGACTTTGTTTTACATGATTTTCTTGCATGGCCTAAGAATAGAGTTACAGTTGAAGAATATGTAAAACCAGGTTTCGCAGATTATATTCTAAAAAAAGAAAATGGTGATGATCAATTATTTATAGAGGCCAAGAAAGAAGGCATATTTTTCGAATTACCTTTACCGTATAAAACAAAGGAAACACATAGTTATATATCTATCAAGAAGCTGTTAAGTGACGATAATATAAAATCAGCCATGCAGCAAGTTAGAACATACTGCTTTGATACTGGTTGTGAATTTGGTTGCATCACAAATGGACATGAATGGATTCTTTTCAAAACTTTTGAAAAAGGGAAACGTTGGGATGATCTAAAAGCATTTGTAATAAGGTCATTATCATTTTTTATTGAAGATTACACCAAAGCAATAAACACTCTATCTTTTCTAGCTATTTTTGAAAACTCATCTCTATCACCGCTACTATCAAGTTCGCAGCCTAAGGATAGAAGTATATTTTATCCAAGAGAAAAGATCCTATCATATTCACATCCAATTACAGCAAATCGCTTAGCCTCTACGTTAAGACCAATTGCAAATCATTATTTTGGGGTTATTTCCGATGATGATACAGATTTCATGGATAAATGTTATGTATCACAACGTGAATACAAGACAACTTTTGATGGCATTCATAGTTTAATACAAGACTCTTTAAGTCCTTATTTTAAGGAATACGGCGTTTTACAATTAGATGATACCGGAAAAGGTGGTAAGTTAGGTGGACGATTAACAAAAAATATAAAAAAGGGTAGAAAAGGTGAAGTTTTAGTACTTTTTGGAGGAAAAGGAGCTGGAAAATCAACATTTATAAAGCGATTATTACATCATACGCCTCCACGTTGGTTAAAGGAATATTCAGTAATTTCAATAGTTGATTTATTAAAGGTTCCTGAAAATAAAGAGGTGATACGAGCTCATATTTGGAAGAAACTAGTTGAAGCATTAGATACTGATAATATCTTAAGTTCGGATCGAAATCTTATAATTGAAAAATTATTTGGTGATCGTTATAAAATAGCACTAAAGCAAGATTTAAGCGGTTTACAGGTAAATTCTGAATCATTTAATTTAAAACTGAATGGCTTAATTTCTAATTGGAAAAGTGATCATTTGTACTGTGCTTCTAGATTAGTAAACTACTGGGCTGATAATAATAAAGGTACTATTGTCGTTGTCGATAATACTGATCAGTATTCTACCGAAATTCAAGATTTTTGCTTCACATCCGCGCAAGAAATATCGAATGAATTATCTTGCGTTTCATTAATTTCAATGCGCGAAGAAAGATTTTATGACTCAAAAATCCACGGCGTTTTAGACGCTTTTCAGAATTCCGGATTTCACATTAGTTCTCCCAGCCCAGCTGAGGTTTTTAAGAAAAGACTTTCATATACCGTTTCGTTATTAACAGATTCAAATAGACGGGAAATGGTAATTGGAGATGTAGAAGATAATTTCATTAATGATTGTAAAGTTTATTTAAATATATTAGGCACTGAGTTTGCCAACCAACAATCACCTTTAACTAACTTCATTAGTGCTTGTGCACACGGCGATATTAGATTATCACTAGACTTATTCAGAAGTTTTTTACTTTCAGGATATACTAATGTGGATGAAATGATTTCTGCAGGGAAATGGAATTTCCAAATACATCAAGTATTAAAACCTGTAATGATACCTACAAGATACTTTTATGATGAATCATTAAGCGATATACCAAATATCTACCAACTACGTTCGAATAGGCATTCATCTCATTTTACTGCTTTACGAATCTTGAGAAAACTATCCAAGGGAAGCAATAGTACATCTCCTTCTTATCATTCAATAGCTTCCCTGAAATCCTATTTTTCTGAAATTTTTAATATGATTGATGATTTCGAAAAAAATGTAGATGTTTTACTGAAGCATGGTTTTATAGAATCAAATAATCGACTAGACAAGTACTCAAATGATGTGGACAGCATTAAAATAACAAGTTACGGAATATATATGAGTAAAGAACTAGCACAATACTTTACTTACTTAGATTTAATATGCACTGACACAGGTGTTTTTTCGCAAAAGACTAGTAATTACCTTTCTGAAGCGGCAAGAAAAGAATATAGCTTATTTAATCGTGGTGAGCGAGTAGATCGCGTAAAAGTTAGATTAGAGCGTGTAGAAGAGTTCATAAACTATTTAGAACAAGAAGAATTAAAAGAAAAATCAGATTTTAACTTGGATATGCCTATTAATGAAATGTTTAGTTATAAAGCAAAACAAGAGTTTGTCATTGAAAAGCAAAGAGTCCTTAAAAGTGCTAAGAAACAACCGAATAAACCAACAAACGGTAGAAAGCGCTTTAAATAGCCCTTAATCTATTATTAATTATTTAAAGTTATCATTAAATTTGGCACGATGGTTTGTCTTCGCCTGTCGACTATAATGCGTACTCACCATGCGCATTATATACTACGTAAAAAACAAAAAAACCATGTTCATACAAGACGAATATAACAGTGATTGAAATCAAACACCCAAAAGACCTAACCCGTTTACGCCGCCTTGCCCTCTCCCCGCAAGGCTTGTTGCAAGCACAACCCTTTGGGCGAGGTTTGGCGGGAGCGCGTGCAGCAGTCAATCACTTAGGGTATGTGCAGCTCGACACCATATCGGTGGTAGAACGTGCGCACCATCATGTTCTTTATTCCAGAGTGCCTAAGTTTGAGCCGGCCATGACAAGCCAATTACTTCTCGATAAAGACGTGTTTGAGTATTGGTCGCACGCAGCGGCTCTTTTACCTATCACTGATTTTCGCTTCTCTTTACCTTATAAGCACACCATTAAAAGCGGCAAAACCCATTGGTATAAAAACCCTGATAAAAAGCTTATGGGTGAGCTGTTAGCGCGTATAAACTCAGATGGCCCTTTACGCTCACGCGATTTAGAAACCAACACCACAAAACCTGTTGGCTGGTGGGATTGGAAACCCGCTAAAAAGGCGCTTGAGCAGCTGTATATGCAAGGCGACCTGATGGTTAGTAACCGTGAGGGTTTTCAAAAAACCTACGACATGACCGAGCGTGTCCTGCCCTCTCATATTGATGAGAGCATGCCCAGCATCGAAGAGTTTGCAGCGCATATGCTTGATCAACAATTACGCTGCCATGGGTTTGCATCACTTAAAGGGCTCACTTACCTGCGCCGCAACCCAGAGCTTCGCAAAGCGGTAAAAACGTTAGTCAATGAAAGGTTAGCGCAAGGTACATTAGAGCAAGTACAAGTTAGCAGTGGTGAGGTGTTTATATTAGAAACAGGAGCGTTAGAGCGCCCTCTTCCGCGCTTAAACAACCGCATGTTGATTCTTTCACCCTTCGACAACAGCGTTATTCAACGCGACCGGCTCAGAGCAATATTTGATTATGACTACCAAATAGAATGCTATGTACCCGCCGCTAAACGCCAGTACGGCTACTTTTGCCTGCCGCTACTTTACCGGGGTGAGTTTATTGGGCGGATGGATTGTAAGGCTCATCGTAAAACCAGCCATTTAGAAATCAAATCGCTGCATTTTGAACAACATCTTTTTGAGCAAACTACTTTTAAACCTTCTATTAAGAAATCAGGCTTTGATGAAGATTCACTCATTGCGGCCTTTATAAACGCTATTACAGAATTCAGCCATTTTCAAAAGTGTGATTCAGTATCGTTAACTCAAGCTTACCCAAAACATCTGGAGCAACGCTTGCACAGCGTATTAGATGCACATTGCCTAGATTGATTATAGAACCATAGTCTTTTGTGAAGTCCCTATTTACCGAAAACACCAAGGTAATTAAGTAATACGAGTAAAGCACCAGATAACCCTGTAAGCGTTATTAACCAGTAAAAAATGAAACCAAGTATTCGATCAAATTTAGTCGTATTTTCAAATAAAACAGTCGCATTGGCATACATGAACGCAAATTTACTATTTTCTACTTTTCTAGTCCAAGATCGAGGAAGTGAAAATGCTTGGGCAACATTAATAATATCCCAACCACTCGCATACTCTAAACCAAGTGCTCCCTTTGTTTTTGGGTTCTTTCTTAACCTCCTAACAGTGACTTGACCAAAAGCGACATATAGTACGCCGCTAAGAATAGATCCAGCTACAATCAAAGCAAAGAATATCTGTTCTATATCCATTAGAAACTAATCCATTTCATGAGCTCATCATATAGGCTTCCGCTATTATTCTTTGCATAATTATTCGCTCCTATTGAGGCTACCGCTGCTGTACCGGCAATGGCTAAACCACCAACGATTAAGCCTACCCAGCCAACAGGAGTTGCTACCATTAAAAACATTAAAGCAGCCCCTCCCGCATTTACAACGCCAATGCCGGTAGCAGCACTAGCAGCAAAACTAGTAGATTCAATAAACATCTCTCGTTCCCAATTCCCACCACCTTGGTAGCTATTATGAATATTACCAACGCGACTACTAAAATCGATAACAGCAAGACCATTACCTAAAAATTTTGCGTGTTTAGCCAACTTAACAATATTGTCGGCTTGAACAGGGTTGACCAAATCCAATTTGGCAATACTGCGACTGCTTCTTGCAATATCAGTACCTCTCTTAAAGCTAGTCATAGGTGTACCACGACTAGACTTAACTTGGCTTGTTGCTTTTTTAACTTCGTGTCTAAAGTTATTTTGCATATTATCAAAAGCAACTTTAGTTTTTTGTCGAGCAACCGCTTTAGATGATGATTTTGTAGTTACTGCTTGACGGTACTCCATTAAAGCCGATTGATAGTTTTTTACCGACCCAACAAAACCGTCAATCCTATGAGCGTAAACGCTGGTTGACGCACCCATTAATCCAACATTGTATTCATGTAGTTGAGCAGAAATTGCTGAAAGTGCTACTAGGTTCGCCCCGCCAAAAGATAAGGATAAATTTGTAAGATTTTTTGTAATTGCAGGGCTTGATAGTTTGGCCAGTGTGGTAGCCCCGAAAGATGAACTGTCATTATTTAATAGATAAGGCTTATTAGCGACAATCGTATCTGGGTTAGCGCAAGTAAGAGATGAAGCCAGCTCAATTCCAATACCACACTCGTTTTTAAATGCACTTGCACTAAAAGTGCGATTACATAAAATTATTTCACTCACTTTTTAAATTCCCTTTTAAAAATTTGAATTATGCTCTAAACATTAACGTCGATGTTTGATGAAGCTTTCAGATGATACACGACTGTATAAAAACACTCATCCCCACGGCCTTCTTTGTTTAAAGCTTACTGCTTATTCGATTTCTTATGACTTGCCTTTTATCAATTCAAACAAGCTTATATTCATGTACACATGATCAAACTCTTCACCGAGCAGACATGAAAAATGGTAGAGCAATGTGGGCACTTATATAGTTTGGCGATGCCGATCCTAAAGACTACGATAGCTGGCACTATATCGAAGATATGCCACAGCTACCCAAAACCGAAAAAATACTCTCCAAGCTTAGATATGCGCATCCCACTCACCTTCAGTGGAGACGACTGCCAGCTCATTGGAGAAGTGATGAACGAAATGGGGCAGTACAAGGTTGATCAACCAACCCTCCACAAAGCAGCTCACCGTTTACAACTTTAATGGGGTCACTTCACTTGGGCTGCTTTTTGTTGTTAAGGCTTCATGAGATTAAAATCGAATAGTTGCCACAACTGACACTTACTCTAGCGCAGCAAATAAATCTTGCTCCTATGCGGGTATATAGCTATCGTCTAGCTACTATACGCCACACGTAAAACCTAACAAGCAGTTGGGCTGGCCAACCGTCCTGATGTAAATCTCGCACGAAACCAATACGTTAAACAGTTGCTTAACAGCGTACCTGTTGTCACAAAACCAACTGATAGCCTCTAAATATTATGATAAAATTGTTCATTATTACTATCATTCCTGTTTTTTTTCTTGCGTGTTCTACAAGTAACAGTGTGATTGAAACTAAGCTATACCAGCAGCATTTTCCTGGCTTTACGTTCGCAAGCCACTCGGACTCCTCCCAACCAGAACTATCCAACTATGAGTACCAACCATTAGATAATGAAAAACTTGTCGTTACTCGTTGCAAACAGGCTAGTGATTTTGATATTTCGAAAATACCTGATTACGACTACTTCCGATTTAAACTTCTTCTGGTCTCATGTAAAGCTACAGACAAGTACTTGAAAGCTAGCAATGCACACTCTACAAACTTCCCGGCCAAACTAGACGTCGAGCTCATCTCCCGATTCCCTGCGGAAGTGACCCCACTGTTGAGTAAAGCGGATCTTCTCGATAAGCAAGGCATGACTTATAAAATCTATGACGCAAGTACGCACATTACACGTGAGAAAAATAATACTTTCAAATTGCTTACAAAGGAGGACGAAGTCTATTTAACATTACTGGCTCGAGGTGATTTCACCAACGATGGTTTTGAAGACTTGCTTATCCAATCTGAATGGCATGCTCGAAACGCTCATGGAAAACATGTAGATCTACTTATTCTAAGCAAGCTAGATAAAGATGGGGAAATAGATATTATTTGGAGATTAAATAATTTGCATGGTAGTTAAATGTTAAATTATGACTACCAAACAGGATGTTATGTTCACGCCAAATGATTTATGTCTATGTTCAAAAAAAACAGTACATATTTCAAACTGTTTTATTATCCATTACACTCAAATTTAGTGGGGAATTTGAAAAATAAAATAGGAAGTTTTACCGTGATAGAGTGGTATTTTTCAACTAATAATATTCAAACGGGTCCATTAACGGACAAGTCGACAATCGCAACTTATGTCCGAGAAAACCCAGGCGCTCATTGTTGGAGCGAAGGGATGGATCAATGGCAGCCTGCCCACAAAGTGACTGCGGTGCGATTGTTAAAAAAAGATGGGGTGACCCCATTCCCTCCTCCAAGCGCTTCTATGATGTCTCCTAAGCCTGACAGCCTACCCGTGTCTCAAAAGATTCAAGAAGCTCCACAAGAAAAGATCAGCCACTCAAATGTCGCTGATGCCTTGTTGGATTCTGATTCCAATCAGAGTGAGGGGTTTGGTGGTGACTTGGTAACTGAGGGTATCGATTTTAAAATTTATGGTCATGAAATGCAGTACCTGGAGTTAGAACTGGATGAAGGAGAAAGTGCCGTCGCAGAAGCCGGTGCTATGATGTATAAAACCGAACATGTGGAAATGAAAACGGTTTTTGGGGATGACTCAAGTGACGGCGTCATGGGCAATCTACTGTCGGCGGGGCGTAGATTATTGACCAGTGAAAGCCTATTTGTAACGGTGTTTACACAGACTGTCCCAAGCAAAGGGGTTGTTGCATTTGCTGCACCGTTTCCAGGTACTATCTTAGCTTTTGATCTCAAGGAATATGATGGTCAGTTGATTTGTCAGAAAGACAGTTTCTTGGCAGGGGCAAAAGGAGTTCAAGTAGGTATCCATTTTCAAAAGAAAATACTAACAGGGCTTTTTGGGGGGGAAGGATTTATCCTGCAAAAGCTGGAAGGAAGCGGTCTGGTTTTCGTTCATATGGGAGGGGCCATCCGAAAAATAGAGCTTGAGAAAGGTGAAACCCTTCATGTAGATACGGGGTGCCTAGCGGCTATGACAAGCACTGTAGATTACGATGTAAAACAAGCGGGCGGCGTTAAAAGTATGTTGTTTGGTGGAGAAGGATTGTTTTTTGCAACGCTAAAGGGACCAGGCACCGTCTGGTTGCAAAGTTTGCCATTTTCCCGATTAGCGGGGCGTATGTTATCTGGACAAAGCCAAGGACAAGGTGAAGGATCTGTTCTAGGCAGCATTGGAGGCCTATTAGGCGGAAGATGAGCATAAGATAATAAAAACCAGGTTTTGATAACATAATTGAGATAGAAAACCCAAGGAAGACTCAATGAATAAGTATCTGTTCCTGCTTATCTGGTTGTACTCTACAGCCGTTTTTAGTGATGATTTTGACTGCGACAAGGCCATGACTACCATTGAGATTAACCATTGCGCGGGCCTTGTATTAGAAAGCGCAGAAAAAGAGATGAGCATCTATTTATTGAAGAGCAAAGCGCATCACCACTATGATCCCGAATTGATTGAGTCAATTGAGAGCGCTCAAAAAGCATGGTTGGCGTACGCAAAAGCACATTGCGATGCTATTTACACAATGTGGCGTGAAGGCTCCATTCGGGGAATGATGTATCTAAGCTGTAAAACAAACATCACCGAGCAACGCACCCATGATATTTGGTCAAGCTTTCTTACCTACATGGATAGTACGCCCCCTGTTTTGCCAGAACCCGAGTAATGTAAAGCATAAGGTATTAACGCGGCAGCCACACTATCATGATGATGCAGAACACTACCAAGACTATAAAATAGCGTATGAACTTTTTTTGTGCCGCGTTAGTTTGCAGCTCTTTTTGGGCGGCCGTTGGCGTTCTGCAATAAGGGCAATAACCCAGTTCATCAGAAAAGTTTTTACCGCAATGGCTACAGCTAATTTCACTCATGATGTTTGTATGCTCATCTACTGACTCAACCAACTTTTTCAGGGCTACTTCTTTAACGCTATTAGGGCACTAATATTCAAGCAAATAGTCCACATTAGGTGTTTCATTTACAATTGTGGATTTTAGCTTATCCGTTACGTTTTATGTAACTGTTGCAGCACTATTACAATGCTACCTGGACACAGGTCAATTTCATCTAAACGCTAGGAACCGTCATCCTATGAGTGATTTGTACACGCAAATGATCACCGTCTTTTTAGGCTTTTTTGCAATCATGAACCCTATCGCCAATACGGCAGCTTTTGCTGGCCTTGTTGGAGATAAAAGCAAAGCAGAACAGATAAAAATCGCGGCAAAAGCCCTCATTATTACCTTCTTTGTTATTCTCGCTTTCTCTTTACTGGGAAAAGCGATCTTTCATCTATTTGGTATTACTATTTCGGCATTAAGAATAACAGGAGGCATTTTGGTGTTCCTTGTCGGATATCATATGCTCAACGGACATACCTCTAAGATGCACACTGCCCAAGGCAGTGAAGAATCCGATATCGCCGTATCGCCTTTAGCCGTTCCTCTGCTTGCGGGCCCAGGCACTATTGCCACCGCAATGAACTTCTCATCTTCAGGTGGAACAACAGGGATAATTATTACCGTTTCGGTATTTGCTATTTTGTGTCTGATAACTTTTATCTGCTTTATTTTTAGCTCGAATATTATCGCGCTTATCGGTAAAAGTGGTATCAGTATTGTGACGCGTTTAATGGGCCTAATTTTAGCTGTTATAGGCACACAAATGGTGATCACCGGAGTAACAGCGGTTGTCAGCAGTATGAGCTAAGCCTAAGGTGAACTATGAATATTTCGATTACTACAGCAACACTCAATGATGTAATAGCCATTACCGCTCTCACGCAAGAGCTGGGTTATTCAGCTAATGAAGCTAAAACCCAGGAGTGGCTAAGTTATATCTTAAACTCGGCTACCCATGCGGTATTGATTGCGGTATCGGGTAAAGCGCTGTGTGGTTGGATAGTTGTCGAAAAACGCATATCACTGGAAGCTGGCTTTAAAGCAGAGATAACTGGTTTAGTTGTAAGTACTCAATACCGCCGTGTCGGAGTGGGTAACAAACTAGTCCACGCGGCACAAGTTTGGGCAACAGATTTGGGCTTAACTCGCTTAGCTGTGCATTCAAACACTACAAGAGATACCTCACATGTGTTTTATCAATCCCTTGGTTTTGGTTTGAAAAAAACATCACACAATTACGAAAAAACGATTTAAAGACTTTAATTGATTTATGCGCATTTACGCTCATAACAATTGTGTTAGTGTTCTGCGTCTTACTACAATTTAGTATCTCCAACACATAAAGGAAGCACCTCAAGCATGTACGGTTTTCTCTTGGCTATCCACATATTGTCTGCCACCATTTGGACAGGCGGTCACATCGTTTTATCGCTGGTGATTCTGCCTCGGGTACTCAAAAACCGTTCTCCTGAGGAGCTGCTTAATTTTGAGTCCGGCTTTGAAAAAATCGGTATGCCGGCGCTTATTATTCAGGTTGTGAGTGGCTTGATGTTGGCATATCAGCTGATTCCCGATGTCTCATTATGGTTTGATTTCAGCAATCCTTTGGCGCATGGCATTGCGGCAAAACTCACCTTGTTAGCGTTAACTGTTATGTTTGCGATTGATGCGCGCTTTCGTGTTATTCCTAAGTTATCAGAAGCCAACCTTGTTGATATGGCGTGGCATATCATCCCTGTTACACTATTCTCGATCCTGTTTGTTTTAGTGGGCGTGTCATTTCGCGCGGGATGGTTATTGTAATTAGGGAGCGATAATGGAGTTTTCATTTACCTTTATTCAGCTGTTTTTTTGGGGTATCTATTTAGCCTCTCCCCTACTGTTGATGCTGTGCAGTGTATTTTTATTGCTAGGGCTTATCGTCGGGCATTTAGAATCATGGAATAAGTTTGATTCTCTCTACTGGGCGTTTATTACGGCCTTTACGGTGGGTTATGGTGATATTAGGCCATTAAAAAGACGCTCTAAAGTGCTGTCTATTATGATTGCGGGCGTTGGTATTATGTTTACCGGCTTGATCGTTGCGATCACTATAGAAACATCGTCTAAAGCGTTTAATATGCATACTGACCCCGCCGTTTTTCAACAGATTGAGCAGTCGTTAAAGTAAATGAAAAAAACCGATAAGAAAACTGAGAACACGATCAGAGTAGCGCTGACCAACGTTTGTAATGTGGCGTTAGAAGAAGTATCTGGTTTTAAATGGATCACCCATTTTGTCAATTACGATAATTTTCCGGGTTCTCTCATCGTTGTTTGCGTCTTTGGCACAAAGAGTGAATTATCCAGCGCTCTTATTGCTCATCACGATGACTTTTTGCGAACACTGATCACAAGCAAGCTGCGTGCAGCTAATATTCAATGTAAAAGTGGCCTGCTGTTTGTACGTTTTGATTCAGAAGAAACCTGGGAACCCCAAAAGTATCGTCTACACTGAACGCTATGATTAAATCCAATCAGCTTTTTCAGATAATTACCGCCACACTCATTACCTTGTTGCTTAGCGGTTGTAGTGATCCAAAGCTTGAGCCTATTAAGTATGGCGGTAGTATTCTCGCCTTTGGCGACAGCCTTACGTTTGGCGTTGGCACCGCGCAAGCTAATAGCTACCCAGCTGTATTGGCTGAGCTAAGCGGGTTCAATGTTATTAATGCAGGTATCTCTGGTGAGACCACCGAAAGTGGCTTAAAAAGGCTACCGCTTGAGTTAGATCGCACCTCCCCCGATCTATTGATTCTTATCGAGGGTGGTAATGATATTTTGCAGAACAAAAGCGAGCCTACCATCAAAGCGAATCTCAAAAAGATGATTGAGCTAGCTCAAAGCAGAGATATACCGGTGGTGCTAATTGGCGTACCACAAAAGCGTTTATTCTCAGATTCTGCGCCACTTTACCAAGAGCTTGCTGAAGATTACCAACTCGTCTTTGATGGTGCCTTGATTGGTAGCTTAATACGCAGCCCATTCTTAAAATCTGACCATGTGCACTTCAACACACAAGGCTACCGTAAAATGGCCGAGTCGATCTATGAGCTATTAAGTGACAACGGCGCTATTCTTTAAACCAGTTTCAAAATTAAATCACTTCTGTGCACTAACACCCATGAGGTGATCTACTTTTTCTACTTTCTTAAAACCTGCCGATTTGAGCCTGCGGATGACACCATCAACAAAGCTGCTACCCTTTCTTAATAAGTGTGGGTTTCCGGTGTAGTGAAAAAGCCGTCCGTTACGGCGCAACACCCGATAAACCTGGCTGTAAAACTCCTCACTGTACAGCTCACCAGCAAGAGAAAAACGCGGGGGATCATGAATCACCGAATCAAAGGAGTTACTCGCCATTGTGCCTATTAGCTCATAGCTGCTGCCCTGCAACTGCGTAATGCCTTCTTTTCCTAAATCATTTGACCAAGGGTTTTGCGCGCGCAATGCCATGACTTCAGGGCTCAGTTCGATGCTTAACACCTCTATTGCACCCAGACGGTGAGCCGCGATAGCCGCATAACCCAAACCACTGCAGCAATCCAGTACCTTGTCGCCGCTGCGCACCGCTTGCTGCGCCATCTCGGATGCACTTTTAAAAGGGTCGGTGCCCTTAGATATGTGCATCTTAACGCCGCTGATCTCAAGCAGTGGTGACCCGGCCGTAGGAACGAGCTTATAGTAGCCAGAACTGCGATCTTCTAGAGGCTCAAACTCCCCATCGCAACACAGAAAGATCCTCTGTTTCTTCTTAGCCATATATTTGAGTTCATCAATAGAGAGCTTATTATCTTCATCGAGTATCAGGCCTTGGTCATTCAAGGAGAAACTCTGTTGTGAAAGATTCAGGTCAATAGAGAGCTCAACGCTGGTAAGCCCCTTAGCTAACGCCGCGAGTGCCTGTTTGGCATTTTCAGCGTGAAGATAGTAGTTGAGCATGTCGATCGCTTATCTTGTTGGATTTTATGGTCTGCACTATACCCTGTTTATACTATTTAGTAGTAGCCGATTAAAAATCGGCGCTGTAAAAAATGGCAGTACAGTCCCTTGGCTAATAAGAAGCGAGAAGCCCCACTTAAGCGAGGGCTTCTAGGCTACTAACCAAGATCTTTAGGCGCTTGCTCTCTGTCGTCCATACCGTAATCACGCAGTACTTCTGCTACCCGTAGCCTGTAGTTATCAAATAAAGAACCACGCCCTTTTGCTTGCGCTTTACGATGCATTACCTGATTGCGCCACGCTTTTACGGCAGCCTCATTCTCCCAAAAAGATAACGAAAGAAAGCGTTTAGAGTTGGCTAAACTTTGGAAGCGTTCGATTGAGATAAAGCCTTCCATTTCGGATAGTATGCTTTTTAGCTCGGCCGCTATTTCGAAGTATTCCTCTTTCCCTTCATCTTTTGGCTCTAGCTCAAAAATCACGGCAATCATATTTCTACCCTCGCTGCTCATATCATAAACATTTTACGCTAGCACAGTAGTTATTTACTGACGCCAAAACGGTTTACTCGCTTCTAACAATGCATCTACACGGCTTACACCAATACCTTCCAAAGCATCTTGATCTAAAGTTGCCAGGTCACGACGTGAACGCTGGCGCTGCCGTAACTTACGTAATCGCTGTGCAATTCTCCTAAATATTTCAATGACAACCATCGTTACACCCTCCTACCGTTGCTGGTAGATATCTTAAGTCACCAACTTATCTATTCAGAATGTATCTTTCTTGTAGCCAATAAAGCATGTTATTTTCATTAGCGACCTCCTTGTATTACAGACATTGTAATCATTGAGAACATCACTGCTTCGATGAGCATCGAAGTATTATCTCGCTATTCGTTTACTATCATTGAACTTGAATAGAGTTCTCATAGAACTGTCATAGAACAAAGGAGGCTTGCTGAAAGTGGAACCCAACATATCATTTGTAGCCAGCTTAATTGGTGATGCAGCACGGGCCAGTATGCTTACCGCCTTAATGGGCGGTAAAGCACTCACAGCTACTGAGTTAGCAATTGAAGCGGGCATTACATCGCAAACCGCCAGTAGCCACTTAAGTAAGCTAGTAGATGGCCAGCTGCTTATCGTTCGTAAGCAAGGTCGGCATAAGTACTTTCAGTTAAAAGGCAGTGATATTGCACAGCTTTTAGAAATGCTTTTAAACGTGACATCTAAAATCACACATAGCAAAACAGTAACAGGGCCGAGCGACCCTAGGCTGCGCCAAGCACGAGTTTGTTACGACCACCTGGCAGGAGAACTCAGCGTTGCGCTGTTTAACTCATTGGTTAAAAACGCATGGATAGAAGATAACGGTATAAATGATAGCGAAGCACGCTTAACGTCCACAGGTAAAGCGTGCTTCACGGAGCTAGGTGTAGATTTCAACATCCTAAATACCAGCAAACGCCCGGTATGTAAGGCTTGTTTAGATTGGAGTGAACGCCGCAGCCATTTAGCTGGTGCTTTGGGCCAGTGGATATTAAACGATCTCTTTAATAAGGGCTGGGCGTCCAAAGACCTGGATTCAAGAGCGGTTCACTTTACCCCTGCAGGGTTAAAGTTATTTGCTAAGAAGTACGACATTCCTCTCTTATTACCTACGCATAGCCATTAAAAGCTATTTATGCAGCATAGGCTCACACTGTTTTACATTAAAAAGAATTCTCAAATACCACTTCTCTTAGCGGCAGCTGCCCTGCTTTAGGCCACGGGTCTTTTATTCCTTTACCAATGGCTATCATCGGCCCCATAACGTGATCATCTGGTAAGTTAACCAGCTTCGCTACTTCATCAATATCGTAACCAATTAGCGGGCAAGACTGATAGCCCAACTCCTGCGCTGCTAGCATCATGGTTTGCATTGCCATACCAATTGAGCGGTGTGCTTCATCGCGTTGCAGCCAATCACGCCCTTCATGAAACGGCCCCATCCAACTCACTAGCATTTCTCCCACTTCTTGTGGTGCATTAGCCCAATAGCGCTCTGGTGTTTTGTTCCAAGCTTTTACATCTGCGGTAAATAACACCAACATAGATGCGTCGGTAATCTGTGCTTGGTCATTAGCGTACTGCTTGCATATCTGCGCACGTAATGCAGGATCACGCAGTATGATAAAACGCCAATGCTGGCAGTTATAGCTAGTGGGTGCCTGTATCGCTGCTTGTAGTAATGTGTTTTCTTCTTCTGCTGTTAAGTGATGTTGCGCGTCAAAATGCTTAACGGCACGACGATTATAGATAGCTTCAAGCGTATTCATGCGTGTTTCTCCACGTTTGGTAAAGGTGTAGGTGATGAGTTAGGTAACTGTGCTGTGTGTTCTTTCGCTCCGCGCTGGAACAGCACAATACCAATGGCAACCAGAACACCTGCCAAGCCAAGATTAGGCGGTGCCACTTCACCCAATACAAATACGGCCAATAGTGTGCCACTGAGCGCTGCAACCGTTCCTATTTGGCTGAGGTAAACAGGCCCGGCAAGCTGCTGAAGCAAAAAATAAAACAGATAAAGAATCGTAAAAACGGCAACTTCTAAGGTGAGCAACACAATCGCTTCGCTTGAAGTAAATAGACTTGCTGCTTGGCCTGTTTCAAGAAACAACACAAACGGTAGTAGCGTAATAGCGCCTCCCAGCAGCATGAGTGCTGCCAAAAACACAGGGGATGCCGCTGTAGGCCAACGTAATGTTCGGTAAATATTTCCGCAGGCAATTACAACCGGCATCGATAACACTAAAAGAATCCAGCCCTGCGCTTCGCCCGTGTCGCCATTCTTAGCGGCCGCAAGCACTATGCCACCGCTGAGCCCTAATAGAACGCCCACAAGACGTAATGCTCGCAGCCGCTCCATTCGTAACACAACCGCTAATAACCATGTAATGAGTATAGGAAAGGCAAAGCTTAATGAGATAAACCCTGCCCCAACATGGCGAATTGCTAAAAACCCCAGCGCATTAGGTAGCGCAAACAACACACCAGAAACCAGCCCGTATTCAAGCATGCGTTTGTTTAATACCACCGGGTGTCGTTTAAGTGCACAGATGAAACAAAGCATGATGCTAGCGCCCAGCATTGCCACCATAAGAAAAGTTAATAACGGAGCCCCCGCCGTAGAAGCAAGCTTACCCACCACTAACGATAACGATAGAAAAACACCCACCAGCAACAAACACGTAAAAGCGTAAAAACCAGTTCTATCAGTTGGTTTAGCTGAACGGTGGTTATTCGACTTTCTGCTAACCGACATCACCCTACTCCTATTGCGTGTTATTATATGCATTAACGGCAAGCTTCTTACTGGAGAGTTTCTTTATAAAAAGCTTCTTGATTAAAAGTATCTTAACATAGAGATAAATTTATAACAATGAATAAAATCAAATTAGTCACGTCTCAATGGCAGCGTGAGATGCCCCAACTCGACCTTTTACCGATGAAAGTGGTTGGAAATTTAGGTAAAGCGACCCGCTTAGTGACACGAGATTACTTAGACCCCTTCTTTAAAAGCCACGGTTTACAGCTAGGTGAGTTTGATGTGCTGGCCACGTTACGCCGCTCAGGCGCACCCTATGAATTAGCGCCCACACAGTTATTTGAAGCATTACTGATTTCATCTGGCGGAATGACTAACCGCTTAGACCGGCTCGAAAAAGCAGGGTTAATTGCACGTGCTCCCAACCCTGAAGACCGCCGCGGTACGCTGGTGCTATTAAGCGAAGAAGGACTCGCGTTAATGAACAGCATCGTCCCACTGCACGTGGAAAACGAAGCACGCTCGCTATCGAATCTCAGCAGAGAAGAGCAAGAAACACTAGATAGGTTGTTAGAAAAACTGATCGATGGACTGGAAGAAGAATAGAACTTCAAAAGGTGCTGTAAAGTTTAGCAGGCCCTTTTAGGGCCTAAAGCATCCGGTTATAAATGCGCTTTCAAATATTCGTGCAAGCACTTTGCTTTGGCATTCAGTAAACGCCCGCCCAATTGTTGTTCAAGCTTTTGTAGCTTTCGTGTCATGGTCGCGCAGGAATATTCAATTGCTGAGCGGCGGCCACTAAGCCACGATGCTGAACAATATGCACAAATAAAGCGATGTCATCATACATGTCTTATTATTCCATATTTGGAATTTAACATTCGAAATATCAGCATATATTCCATAGTTGAAAACATCTAGGATACGTTTACTTTTTGATAATACCGCCAACGTGAGAGTAAAATGAAGCAAAGAATCATATTTGCCGTGCTAATGTCCTTCCTATTATCATTGTTAATGACCTGTTGGGTTACCTGGATTAACTTAGGATGGATTGAGAGCTTTTTCACCCAGTGGTTGCACGCCTTTTCACTTGCTTGGCCTGTAGCAGGACTTATTTCATTCTTTATTGGGCCTGAAATTTATAAAATATCGGAGAAGTTCTCTCAATAATGATATTTAACTGATGCTGTAAAGATTTACCGACCTTTCGCAGCCAACCTTTACAACACCACGATTCGATATAACAGCGCGGGCCTAATTTGTTAATACAGCAAGCATTTTATGTATATTTTTTGTGGTAATTGCCCCCATCAACTCAGGGTTTGCGAGTGCGTAAATATAGCCTTCATTTTTCTCGCAATTGATATCATCTCGACACTCAATAAAGTTGGCCCACTCCTCAAGATCATCTTCTGAGATACAACCAGAGATAAATTTTTGCAATACAGCCGCTAATATTGAATCTGATATCTCAACAAAATCATCGTTGTCATCGGTAAATACAAAACCAAATTTGGCTAATTCTGTAAACGCCTGCTCCCGATACTTACCAAATGTGATGATTTGCGTTAATGACTCAACTCTATTCATTCTCTATATCTCTGGTGTTATAAGGCTCACTGCATAGCCAATACAGATTAGTAGATCATAGAAGAAACTACATTAAGTTAATCATTATTAAAAACTCAGGATAAGTAGATATCCCAGAGCCATATTAACCTTTCATTTTCCATGGTTTTTCTTTTAAAAACATACATCTATATCAAAAAACTTCAACAGAAAACCGCCAATTCTTAAATTGGCTGCTATGCTAATTAAGTCGTCACTCAATAGTAAAATCGTTATCTACATTAAAAACACGGACTTAATATCAGTGCACATAACTAAAACAACAACGATTTGCATTGCAATATTTCTGCTCGTTTCAAGCTTAGGAGCCTATTGGAGCCAAGTAGGACAATCTCTTGATCGTAATGAGCAACGCTTTTATATGAGCGAGCTGGTCAATTCACAAGCTTCTGCCATCGAGCGCCGTTTAGCACGCTCACTATCCGCCACACGAATATTAGCGCAAGGGGTACGCCAACATCATGGCGTTATTGATCAATTTGAAACCTATGCTGAGGAAGTACTAAAAGCCGTTGGCGGTGTTTCTAATCTACAGTTAGCGCCTAATGGCGTTATTAGCCACATCCATCCAATAGCAGGTAATGAGAAAGCTATTGGTCATAATATTTTAAAAGATGACAATCGTCTTAAAGAGGCAATGCTTGCTATCAATGAGCGCCGTCTCACGCTCGCAGGGCCTTTTACATTAATTCAAGGCGGTGTTGCTGTTGTTGGACGAAACCCTGTTTACTTAGCAAGCGGTAAGGGTGAAAAATTCTGGGGGTTTACTTCAGCTCTTATTTACCTGGAAGACTTACTTGAGGTAACTGAATTGGACTCATTACAAGAGCGAGGTTATAGCTATCAACTACGCCGCCCAGACCCTGATACAGGTATAGCAGAAACCTTTGCCAGCTCAGTTAGCCCGCTAACTGAAGACTCCTACTCGGTATCTATTAATGTTCCTAATGCTACTTGGCAACTGGTTATTAGTCGAGCTGAAAAAATATCAAAATGGTATTCATCTATTGGTTACATTGTTAGCATTTTTACTGCACTACTAATTGCCTGGATTACTCGTTATATACTGCTGCAACCAGAAAAATTAAAAAAAGAAGTAAAAGAAAAAACTCAGGAGTTACAGCAACTTGCCTACTATGACCACCTCACAGGGCTCGCTAACCGCCGATACTTAAATGAGCAACTCAATATAGTGTTTAAAGAGTACAGCCGAAATCAAAAACCAGCTGTATTGATGTACCTTGATCTAGATGATTTTAAAAAAATAAATGACTCCATGGGCCACGGTGCTGGTGATGCGTTATTACAGCAAATTGCGATACGTTTAAAAGAGTGTGTGCGCTCCAGCGACCTCGTCACAAGACTAGGAGGTGACGAGTTCAGTATTTTACTTTTAGACACACACTCAACAAGAGACGTGAGCCGCATTGCCGAAAAGCTTATAGCAACCGTTGAGCAGCCAGTCACTTTAGAAGGTAAATCGTTTGCCGTCTCAACCTCTGTCGGCATCACTATGATCCCTGCCGATGGGCACGATGCAAACTCTATTCTTAGAAATGCAGACATGGCTATGTATGCAGCGAAAACAGCTGGCAAAAAAAGATTCAGTTTTTATGATCAATCACTACAAACTATCGCCATGGCTAAGCTACAACTAGAAGATGATCTAGCCATTGCCATTAAAGACCAACAGTTTGTTCTGCACTACCAACCGATTCTTACGCAACTAACCGATGAAGTGGATGGATATGAAGCACTAATACGCTGGAAACATCCTGAGCAAGGGTTGATGTACCCTGACAAGTTTATTGGTATCGCAGAAGAAACGGGAAAAATTATTGATATTGGTTATTGGGTCATTAAAGAGGTATGTAACCAAATAATGCTACGCACATCAAACCGACAACCCCACCATCGGTTTTCAATCAACTTGTCCCCAAAACAGTTTAAAGACTCTAACTTACTAGAAAACATCCGCCATATTATGCAAGAGACAGGTGTAGATGGACGATCATTGGAATTTGAAGTAACCGAGTCATCCATCATGGAAGATATCGAGCATACTAACAGCACTCTCTTACAACTTAAGAAAATGGGAGTATCCATCGCCATTGATGACTTCGGTACGGGATACTCCTCTTTCGCTTTATTAAAGCATCTTCCCGTGGATAAGCTGAAAATTGATAAAAGCTTCGTTACGGATTTAGAAACAGACATTAGTGATCAGAAAATTGTTCAGGGGCTAATCTCAATGGCACACAAACTACATTTAGAAGTAGTCGCTGAGGGCATAGAAACAGAAGAACAGCATCGACTACTCAAACAATATGAATGCGATCTTGGGCAGGGCTACTTATTTAGCAAGCCAGTTCCTATGGACCACCTACAAAACTTTGTATATAAGCCATTGTAAACCCTGCCCTAAACACATCTTTTATAAGGGCTTATAGGACAGAAACTAGCATTTTAATGCTCAAAATAAAGAGCAATAACCCAAAGATTTTCTTTAAGTTGGCGACAGGGATACGGTAAGCCAGCTTAACGCCCAATGGTGCAGTAAAAAAGCTGACAGCTGAAATAAGCAGGACGGCAGGCCAATAGATATAGCCAACAACAAAAGCTTCTTCATGAGTGCTTTCCCAACCGCTGATCAAATAGCCGATGGTACCTGCCATCGAAATGAAAAAACCAACGGCCGAAGATGAACCTATCGCCTGCTTGATATCGACATTGCGCCACACAAAATAAGGCACCATTAGTGAGCCGCCACCAATAGAAACCAATGACGATATACTCCCTATGCCCCCGCCAACAAAAAATAAACGAGCATTACTAGGTAACCCTTTATCAGATTTTGGCTTTTTATTTGAAAACATCTGGATCGAAACAAACAACATAAACGCAGCAAAAAACACTGCAAGAAATGCGGTACTAAGTAAGGATGCTACAAACGCTGCTGCAAATGCACCAAGCAGTACACCAGGCAGCATAGCTTTAACCACACTCCACAACACACCTCGTTTGGCATGATGTGATCGTAAACTCGATAAAGCTGTCACCACCATAGACGCCATCGATGTACCTAGGGCCAAGTGAACTACCATATCGTTACTAACGCCATGATAGATAAAAAGTGACGTTAGTACTGGCACCATAATTCCACCACCGCCAATGCCTAATAAGCCAGCCATAACACCAACAAATCCGCCCAGTAATAGAAAGGCTAATATCATTTCATACGCTAACATCATGATTCCATCTGTTGATCAAAAAACCTATTGTAGATACTTATTGAGAGTCTTATTATCTACAAACTGACAATTTATTAATAGAATATGACATGTTAAAAACCATTCCTCCCTCGGCATTGGGCCAGCAAGCATTACAGCGCCCTATTACTGTTTTAAACCGTAGCCTCTTAGGTAAGAGAGCGGTTAAAAAACACCAGCATGAGTGGGGACAACTAATCTATGCAACTCAAGGTATCTTGTCAGTTATTACTTCATCAGGGCGCTTTATCGTGCCTCCCGAACAAGCCGTTTGGGTACCTCCGCTAACTGACCATGAAATCATCACAGTGAACGATGTCACATTGGCCAGCTTTTATATTAGTGTCGATGAAATCTTACAATTACCGCAACACTGTACGGTGCTTAATATTTCACATCTGCTAAAAGCACTCATAAGTGAAGCAAGTACACTTTCACAAACTTATGACTGGTCAGGAAAAGATGGGCGCTTATTACGGCTTATCAGAGACTATCTCATCGAGGCTGATAATATCGCCTTGCAACTCCCCTACCCCAAGGATCCACGCTTAATCCAAATAACAATGCGCCTACAAGATGAGCCTTGTAATAACAACACACTAGAGGATTGGGGAAAGCAGATCGGTGCATCCTCACGAACGCTCACGCGGCTTTTCATTAAAGAAACAGGTTTATCGTACCGTGAGTGGAAACAACGCTTAAAACTGCAAATTGCGATAAGTATGTTAAGTGAGCAACATGAAATCAGTGCTATTTCTGATCACTTGGGTTACGAATCGGTTTCGGCTTTCACTTACATGTTTCGTAAAGAACTCGGCCTTGCACCCAGTTTTTACGCAGCTCAATACAAGTAGTTTCAAACCCAACTAAGGCAGTGTTTGAACACAGTTAACCGATAAATCAACAGCGTTATTTTGGCTGATAAAACTTATTAAGTCAGGCTTTTTCAAAGGATATGAAAGCAGGTAGCCTTGCACCCAATCACAATCAATTTCTTGTAAGTATTCTAACTGCATCTGGTTTTCTACACCTTTTGCGGCGATTCTAAGGTCGTAAAGTTTTCCAAGATTATTAACAATTTTTACCATCTTAGTTTTATCAGCATGCTCTGAAAAAAGCTCTTTCACAAAAGAGCTATCAATTTTTAAGCAATCAAGTGGGTAGTGATTGAGTTGGCCAAACGCCGTACTCCCTGTACCGAAATCATCTAGGGTAATGGACACACCTAGTGCTTTTATTTTCTCAAACGCTAATGCAATTTTTTCATCACTCAATAAAAGAGCTGTTTCGGAAATTTCTAACTCGACTGTTGAAGGGACCACTCGGTGCTTCTCTAATAATCCTTTAACTGCACGTGAAAACGACTCATTTTGAAGCTCAGCTCCAGATATATTGATGCAGACTTTGCCCGTAAAACCTTGTTTGTGTTGCAACTCAGCTAGGTTAGCTAAGCTATTATCAATGACCCACAAATCTAGCTCTTTTATTAAATTCGTTTTTTCAGCAACCGAAATAAACTGCTCAGGAGTAATACCTTCTTCTGCTAAATTCTGACATCGCAAAAGAGCCTCTATTCCCACAATTTCCAGTGTCCGGCAGCTAAATACCGGCATATATACTAGTGAAAGCTGGTTTTGCTCAAGCGCTATCTTTAATTGCTCTTCTATGTAGTTTCGTTCACGCAATAATTCTGCAATATCTTTTGTATAATACTCAAAACGATTCCGACCATTGCGTTTTGCTTCATACATCGCCAAATCAGCATGGTGTAGTAGTTCATCTGGCGTCGCTGCATCATCAGGGAAAGTGGCTATCCCAATACTGGCAAAAACTGAATGAGTGTTTTCAACTGTTTCAAAGCCATTTTCGAACAGCTTAAGTATGCGCTCGGCAACAACGGCACTACTTATAGGGCTACTAAGGTCGTTTAAAATCACGACAAACTCATCACCGCCTAAACGCGCAAGCTCATCAAATTTATCATCCATAATCATATCGGTTGGACGTACCGTTTCTTTTAGCAAATCGCTAAAGCTACGCAATAATATATCGCCAACCTCATGGCCGTAGTTATCATTCACTTGTTTGAAATTATCAAGATCAATGTACAACAGACCAACACGCTTATCTTCTTTGCCTGCACGACGTAGTAAACGCGTAAGGTTCGACTTAAAGTTTCTTCGATTAGGCAAACCCGTCAACGCATCGTAATACGCTAATTTACGAATATCTTCATCGTGCAATTGAATGATCATCTCATCCGCACGCTCTTTGGAGTGCAGCACAGACAAACAAATAAGACTCAACAGAAAGAGAGTCACTTCAAACCGAATTGACTCGCTAAAAGAATAGCTGGCCATTAATAATTCGGACATCGGAGTAAATAGCAACAAACTACTAATAAATATAAAACTACCGTAGAGAGTAACCGCAGGCCACAAGCGGTTTACAAAAAGACCGACGGCCAGGGTTGGGTAGATCCATAGTATACCGGTATTTTCGTGCCCACCCGTTACGAGGAGAGTTAGAGGAAGTAGGAATAGGTTAATATTTGACAGATTAACCGCTATTTCAATTCTATTAGTACGATACAACAGATAGACAACAACCGTACAAATCAGAGCGCAAACAAAAAGTATTCCTGCCAATACAATCGATTGATTTAGATAGCTTATCCAGCTAAAAACCAGCAAAAAAAACATACCTAGAAGCGCCTGAACCTTGCACAGCCGCAAACGGGTCGCGTATTGCACATCAAGCATTTCTTGCCGGCTTTTATTGTGGTAACTCACTCATTAACCTCCCTTTAATTAAACACCGGCATGAGCGCTTTTTCTCAGAATTAAAATATAAACAAGGCTCTACTGGACTAAAAAAATAGACAACAGAAGTAACAAAAGCCCTGTTAAAAAGTAGTAATAAAGTAGTAACGAACATCAATTTCGTCAAATTATGTCCACAACCGCGACTAAAAACACATAGGATACAGTGTAGTCGAAAAAAACTATTTCCTTAGCGAAATAGCAGAATAATCATACCGATACTGCAATCTTGTATCTGACTGTCATCTTTTGTTAACAAATGACGTTTAGCCTTCCGTCCATTAGCTTTCACCTACGCCATTTTGGCATTACCTTAAAAAGTAACTGGATATATGTAATGAACAAATTCAAACTTCAAGATGACAATGACAGCCTTAACGATGGTGATTCTGATTTTTCAAAAATAGTGGATAGCGGATTAAGCCGCCGCCGTTTCATGCAAGGAGGTGCCGCGGCAATGGGGCTTTTTCTTGCCGCCAACCCATTAGCACAAGCGATTGCAGCCGCCACTCAGCCAGCAAGCCTGTTATTAGGCTTTACTGCGTTACCTATCAGCACATCAGATGAGTTTATTGTTCCTAAGGGCTACATTGCTAAACCGCTTATATCTTGGGGCGACCCTATTTTAAAAGGCGCACCGGCTTTTGATGAATCCGGTACACAAGCCAGCACTGCACAAGCAGGGCAATTTGGTGACAACACCGATGGTATGAGCTTTTTTCCTCTTTCTGCCAACCGCGCACTATTAGCTGTTAATAACGAATACACTAATTACCTACTGTTATTTGCTCATCAGGGAAAAGAGCTTACTGCCGATGACGTAAAAAAGGCCCAGGCAGCACACGGCGTATCTGTCTTTGAAATTGAGCGTAAAGCCGACGGTCATTGGCATTATTTAACAGATTCAGCCTATAACCGCCGAATTACCGCAAATACAGAGATGGAAGTTACAGGTGTGGCTGCTGGACACCCTCTGCTACAGACCAATGCAGACCCTAGTGGTAAAAAAGTATTAGGCACATTTAACAACTGCGCTAACGGTGAAACACCTTGGGGCACATACCTAACGTGTGAAGAAAACTTTAACGGCTACTTTGCAGCACCTGGTACTGAGATGGACAAGCATCAAAAACGTTACGGTCTAAAAGCCGATAAGAATAAGTACCAGTGGTACAAGTTTGATCAACGTTTTGACATGTCTCAAGAGCCTAACGAGCCGCACCGCCATGGCTGGGTAGTAGAAATTGATCCTATGGACCCTACTTCCACACCAAAAAAACGTACTGCCTTAGGCCGTTTCAAGCATGAAAATGCTGCTGTGACTCTGGCGGATAATGGTCACGTTGTTGTCTATCTTGGTGACGATGAGCGCGGTGAGCATCTGTATAAATTTGTTTCTAAAAACCGTTACAACCCAGACAACAAAGCCGCTAACCGTGACCTATTAGAAGAAGGTACTCTTTTTGTTGCTCGCTTTGATGCACAAGATGGTGAATTGAAAGGTAATGGCGAGTGGCTAGAACTTACACACGGAAAAAATGGCCTCACATCCGAAAATGGCTTTTCTGATCAAGCTACCGTTCAAATCTATGCACGTGAAGCTGCAACCATCGTTGGCGCAACAACAATGGACCGCCCAGAATGGGTTGCCGTACACCCGAACAACCAGACGGTATGTTGCACCCTAACCAACAACAAAAACCGTGGTAAAAAAGACAACCAACCGGTTACCGGACCCAATCCACGTGCTGAAAACAAATACGGGCAAATTGTTCGCTGGAAGCCTGAAAATGCAGACCACACAAGCAACACATTCAACTGGGATCTGTTTTTAGTGGCAGGTAACCCAACAGTACACAGTGACCTATACGCAGGCAGTGCTAACATCACAGATGAAAACATGTTTAACAGCCCTGACGGCTTAGGCTTTGATAAAGCGGGTCGCTTATGGGTTCTTACTGATGGGAAGTACTCAAACGAAGGTGATTATGCAGGTATGGGTAATAACCAAATGCTATGTGCTGACCCTGACACCGGTGAAGTACGCCGCTTTGCGACAGGCCCTATCGCTTGTGAGATTACCGGCTTAACATTCTCGCCAGATCAGCGCAGCATGTTTGTTGGAGTACAGCATCCTGGTGAAAAGAACGCTCCCTCCCACTTCCCAGCTGGAGGCAACAGTAAGCCTCGTTCAACAATTATGGTAGTACAGCGCGAAGATGGAGGAGTCATCGGCGCTTAACCAACTCTAGGTTACAGGTCTTGTGCCCCTCTTTGAGGGGCTTTTTTGTCTGCGCTCTGTCTGTTTGCCGTTTTACTAAGCACGCTCAAGCAGTCGTTGAATTGAATGTTTCGGTGTTTTAGCAAGTGTTTGTAGCAATTTGAAAGGCGCTTCTGATATTGCATATTGCTCATGCATAACACCGAGCATAGAAAGCCACAGTTTAGTTGTCATTTCTGAGTCATATAATGCTCTATGAAAAGTACCTTCACTGGGGATATTGGCATGCTTAATTAATGTACCTAACTTATGATCAGGCGCATTTTGGTACAACCTACGTGCCACCAGCATCGAACACACAAACTGCCCAGTATACCCCCTTGAAATCATACCCAGCTCTGCATCTAAAAAACGTTTATCAAATGATGCATTATGAGCAACCAAATTATAACCATTGATAAAGTCAGCAAACTGATGCATCACTTCGCCACATGAAGGAGCATCTTTTAACATGCTATTTGTGATACCTGTATAGTCTTCAATAAAACTACTGACTCGCACTCCGGGGTTCATTAATGCCTGAAAACGCCCTGTTACCTCACCTTGCTCAATACGTACAGCACCAATTTCAATGGCTCTATCTCCCATATCAGGCGATAACCCTGTGGTCTCAAAATCCAATACAACAACGGTATCTGCATTAGGAATAATTACCCTTTCCAATATCCACTCCTTTATAAAGAGGCTCTATTTAAGCCAGCAGTTCAAATCAAAATGAGCCACCTACAAGCACATTCACATCATTATACGATGAGAGCAAAAACTGGGTTAGGTGCTGCACCTATATCAGCCCGCTACTTGCAGGCTGATGTAACCTCAAACTTAATAACTCACTTTATATCTTCAACCGGGCTTATCAAACGCTCTATCATCTGATTAATCGCCTGCATTTGCGGTGCTGTTTTATACGCATAATCAAATGGCGGTAAATTGTTACTGGTATACCCCCAGAAATCCCAACAACCACGTGGGTTAACCGGATTAACATGTGACGCTTTCACCTGCGGGTACAAGACAATTATATTATTACTATCCGCCACTTCCATATATCCGGTTTGCTCAATATACGTGGTATTTATAGCCGATACTCCCTGTCGACACCCATGTAATGCCACGTGTACACGACATTGCTGCGTTTTGCATGACTGTGGAATATACACGTAAGCATCATCATCCATACTCGTTATATCAGATTCAATAAATGCTCTCTGGTTAAATCGTAGTAAATCTCCTTCAGTAATCGCTACAGGCTCATTGAGCTCCCCATAAATATGCTCAAGAATTTTTTGAGCTTGGGGAATATTGCAATTATTTATATAGGGAGTCTGAGTGACATTACAAGCTGAGTCTTCTGCATCGTTTGTAATAAAAGCATGGCCCGCATCAACAGATTTATTATAAATAATTTGATTATTACTAAGCCCAATTGATCGATAAAAATCAGATGTAGAATCCACTACTTTTGTGACAACGGTTTTATCACTTTGGCCAGAAAAGATATAGACCTTGTCGTCCATAAGGTTAGCTGGAGCATCTATTAATTCTGCTGCACCTGACTCTTTTGCTAAGTTAGCCAGTTCATCCCCGTCAGGAAAAAACGCCGAGGGACAAATAAACCAGGTGTACTTACAAGGATCCATGCAGGTAGTAAGAGCATTACTCAGTGGCGACATAAAAGAAAAAGTCGACGCACAGTTCCACGGCCCTCCAGCTACGAAGCCTGCTCCAACAAGTTTTTCTGAATATGCAATATGAAACTGTGCCGCCATATAAGCGCCCGAAGACAAACCAGAAACCGAGGTTTGATCAGCCAGCGCATTCATAGCAGGTAATCTTGCCTCTATTGCATGGGCATGGGTTGTTAGTAGGATTAAAAAACCGGCAAGAATGAGCGGTATTCGAGCTAACATGAGGATGAACTCCAGCATCAAATAATTAATTACGCTGGAGTTTACCTTAGCTCTTGGATTATAAATATTACAGATAGGTCAATTGAGCGGCTTCAAGCGTCTGACTGATGAGTGCATTAATAGTCATAGGACCAACGCCTCCCGGCACCGGCGTAATGGCTGAAACCCGTGTTTCTAAACCTTGCTTTTCAATATCTCCGATACCACCGGCATGGTAACCCGCATCAATAACCACAGCACCATCTTTTATCCATTGAGCTTTTATAAGCTCAGGCTGTCCTACAGCGCCGATAACAATATCAGCTTGTTGCACTTGCTGTTCCAAATCAACTGTGCGGGAATGGCATACAGTAACCGTAGCATTTGCATTTAACAGCATCGCCGCCATCGGCTTGCCTAAAATAGGGCTTCGTCCAACCACTACAGCATGCTTACCTTCCATCTGCACATCATAATGCGTTAACAAGGTCATGATTCCTGCTGGAGTGGCCGATCCAAAAGCTTTCTCCCCCATCGCCATACGACCAAACCCTTGCGTGGTGACGCCATCAACATCTTTTTCAAGTGAAATAGCATCAAAACAAACACGCTCATCGATCTGAACAGGCACAGGATGCTGAAGTAAAATACCATTGACCTCAGGGTCATTATTTAAGCGCGCAATCTCTGCTAGTAACTCTTCAGTCGTGGTCTTCGTTGGTAAGATAATACTTTTCGAACCCAACCCCACTCGCTCGCAAGCATTGATCTTCATTTGTACATAAGTTGCTGAAGAAGGATCATCACCCACAAGAATTGTCGCTAATGCGGGTTTATAGCCCCTTTGAGCAATTAACTGATCCACCGCTACTTTTAACTGCTGCTCGCGGTTTTTAGCTAAAACTTTTCCATCCAACACCTGTGCAGACATCTAAAAACGCTCCTAAATTAACAAACTGATATAGAACTAATGGCCTAACTTATATAAACGATAAGCAGTTCACACTTAATAGCTGGCACCTGCGAGGGTCCAAATAACCACAGCATCTTCATCCGAAGAGGAGTTCAACACCCAATGCGGCTCATCCCCTGTTAAAGAAAAGCTATCACCTGCCTTTAACTGAAAAACTTTGTTACCAATACCCAGCTCAAGTGATCCTGACTGTATAAAACCTGCTTCTTCACCCTTTCGCTCTCTTGACTCTCGACTACCAGCACCAGGAGAAAAACTTGTTAAGATCATCTGCAACTGGCCGCTCAACCGAGGAGAGAGCAACTCCTCACGTATACCTGTTCCCGAGAAATTAAGGCTACGTCGGGCATCATGACGAACAATATGGTTGCGCTCATCAAGTGGTGGATGCTGGTCGGTATGAAAAAACCAGCTGATCTGCACGCCTAAAACTTCACTAATTGCTTGCAGCACAGGAATAGGCAAAGAAGAAACACCCCGCTCAACCTGACTGACATAGCCAACTGAGCGTTTAATCTTTTCTGCCATAGCAATCAGAGTGATGCCCTTCGCTTTGCGTAAATCACGTATCTGACTTCCAATACGCAGGTTTTCACTTTCAGCAGTATCTTTACTTGGCTGGTGTTGCTGGTTCATGCATTACCTATTGAGTGACGTAGCTAAGATGAATAGTAACAAATAACCTTGTTATGAAGTATCGCGCAACGTTAACAATCAAAACCCATAAGGTACAAGACTGCAAGAAAGGCAAACTTCAATCGAAGGTATTAGATTATGTGCGAAATTTTGTCAAATATTTAGATTATTGAATAAAACTACAAACTTAGCTCCTCGCCACAGCCCCCATAATTACTGAACATCAAGACTGGTTCTACTATGTAGGATGAGCTGGCCCTAAAAAAAATCACCGTATAAGTTAACTATTGGGTTATTGTCACTTTAGGATTATGGAACTTATTAGATGAGTCACCAGGTTCAAAAAAATGCTTTTAAAGCGTGATAATGACTGATTAGTATTAATAAAGGGTCCATAGAAGGCCACTACTATTAAGGCTAAGACGTTAGCTTGAGTTTTTCAGGCGACCAAAACTCCCAGCTTATCTTGCAAGCTGGGAGAACATAAAAATCCAGGAGATACTTATGAAACATAAGAATAAGATCGTTAAAGTACTTTCCCTGACAGCTGGTATGGTGTTTTCTGCTAGCTCAATCGCCGCTAGCTGGAACATTGCAGTAGGTGACGGTGGCGGAAGTGCTCAGGAAGCCCTTGGTTTAAAGTTCATTGAAACTTTACAAGAAAAAACTGGTGGCAAGCACACAGCAAAATTATTCCTGAACGGTCAGTTAGGTTCTGAGCAGGACACAGTCAATGATGCTGCACTTGGCACACTAGACTTTTCCATTTTAGCAAGTAACAACCTCGCACCTTTCTCTCCTACCTTGGGTGTTCTTTCGCTTCCTTACATTTTCGAAAACCTTGAACAAGCGCAGCAAACTGTCGAAGGCCCTATCGCAAAAGAATTGATCCAAAATACAATTCGTGATTCTGGTGTTCGCATTGTAGGTTGGACTTACTCTGGTTTCCGCGTTCTTAGTAACTCTAAAAAGCCAATTCAAAAACTGGCTGATTTAGACGGCGTTATTGTCCGTGTTCCTAAAAACGAAATCATGATTGATACTTATAAGTCTTGGGGTAATAACCCAACACCTATGGCTTGGTCAGAAACTTTCACTGCACTACAGCAGGGAGTAGTTGATGGGCAAGACACGCCATACACTACAATCTATGCAATGAAGTTTGGTGAAGTTCAGAAGTACATCACTGATTTACATTACTTGTTCTTGCTTGAGCCACTGATTATTTCTGAATCTCTATACCAAGATCAGAATGCAGACACTCAGAAAGCAATCAATGAGTCAGGTCTTGCAGCAACAGCTTATAGCTTGCAGTGGCTGAAAGATCAGGAAGCGACAATCAAAGATGAGCTTGTTAACAAGTACCAAATGCAAATCGATACTCTAGCTGATGAAGCGGAGTGGGCTAAAAAAGCTCAGATGGCTGTATGGCCTAAGTACTATGAAAGTGTAGGTGGCAAAGACAAAGTTAATGCTCTACTACGCTCTTTGGGACGTGATGAAATCTAATTAAGTTGTAAGATTTCTTTATCACAATAAGTACATGCACCGCGTTTGGTGCATGTACTTTATACCGGAGGTCATATTATGGGCAGTAAAATTGTTCATTTTCTTGATAATATTGAAAGTTACATCTGTCGTACGCTGTTGGTATTATTTGTAACATTACTGTTTGCACAGATTGTATCCCGCCAGCTTTTTGGCTACTCATTCTCATGGAGTGAAGAGCTATCCGTTTACATGTTTGTCTGGTTTGTATTCTTCGGTGCTAGCTATGCCGCCAAATTGGCCGCACACAACCGAGTTACTTTTCAATACAAATTAATGCCTGCAAAGGTACCACCTGTTTTAGAAGTTATTTCTGATCTAATCTGGATTGGCTTTAACTGTTACTTCGTATATCTGTCATATGATTTTGTATTCAACAAAATGAACTTGTTCTGGAAGTCTCAGACACTCGGCATTCCAATGAAATACATCTATATGGTTCTTCCTATCGCTTTCGCTTTGATGACTTTTCGCATTATTCAGGTGAACTACTTTAAGTTAGTGAAAGGTGTTGATATTCGGGATCCAGAATCCCAGGAGCTGGATGAGCTAATCGATGACGCTCATCACATCGACGAAAACAACAATAAATAATTCGATTAATTCGGGAGTCGGCTCATGACCGAAACATCAATTGTCCTTATCTTGTTCGGGTCGTTTCTGGGCTTGCTGATCTTAGGAGCACCTGTGACTGTCTCACTGGGTGTGGCAGCATTAGCATCGTTCCTTTATCTTGACCAGAACCCAATAAAATTTGTCCAAATTGCTTTTACATCAGTAGGGTCTTTCCCGTTGATGGCTCTTCCTGCTTTTATATTGGCAGGTGCGCTCATGGAGGCCGCAGGGATATCCAAAAGGCTAGTCCATCTAGCAGAAAGTTTCGCAGGCCCAGTTACTGGCGGTATGTCTGCTGCTGCAGTGCTTGCTTGTATGTTCTTCGGTGCCATTTCTGGTTCAGGGCCTGCTACTACCGCTGCTGTAGGCATGTTGATGATTCCTGCCATGGTAAAGCGTGGCTATGATAAAGGCTATGCATCTGCTGTTACCGCATCATCAGGCGGTTTAGGCATCGTAATTCCACCTTCTATCCCTATGGTCATCTTTGGTATTTCAGCCATTGGTATGCAGGTACCGGCTGAAGCTATTGCAGTACATGGTGAGTTTCAAAGCGTTTCCATTACTAAATTGTTTGTAGCTGGCTTTATTCCAGGCATGGTACTGGCCGGCGCATTAATGACACTCAACTATTTCCGTTGTAAAAAATTAGGTTATAAAGGTACAGATGAAGGCTGGTCTCTTTCTCAGATAACTGGCGCCTTCCGCACTGGATTTTGGTCTGTAATGGCTCCACTGGTTATTTTAGGAGGCATCTACTCAGGCTTCTTCACACCGACTGAATCAGCAATTGTCGCTATTTTTTACACTCTCTTTGTAGGTTTCTTCATACATAAAGAGTTGAAATGGAAAGACTTAGCTCGTTGCCTAGAAACCACCACATGGTTGTCAGGTCGTGTTCTCTTGATCCTGTTTACAGCGACAGTTTTTGGACGCTTACTGGTTGAGAATCAAATTCCAGCAATGGTTGCTGAGTCAATGCTGAGTGTGACAGATAACCTTTACTTAATCTGGATACTGATCATTGCGTTTTTATTGTTTGTTGGCATGTTTATGGAAACATTGGCAGCCATTATGATTCTCACGCCTGTACTGCTACCTGTTACCTATAACCTAGGGATCGATCCGGTACATTTCGGTATTGTGATGGTATGTAGCTTATCTATCGGCTTCTCTACTCCCCCCTTAGGAGAGAATTTATTTGTTGCCTCGGGTATTTCAAATATTTCACTTGAAGAAGTCACTGCCAAAGCGCTTCCCTTTGCGCTGGTCTCAGCCATGGCTGTGATACTGATCGCTTTTGTACCAGACATATCACTCTTCTTGCCCAGAATGTTCGGTTACTGATATATCCGCCCTCTCACATGAGAGGGCTTTCATTTATTAGAGGGATATCATAATGCTACCTGAAATCCGAAAAATCCTTTATAGCACTGACCTTTCCGCAGGCTCCACGGCAGCATTTGAGCACGCTACCTACATTGCTAAAAAAACGGGTGCTGAAATTCATATATTGCATATTGTTGAAAAACTATCGAGCGAAGCCAAAATAACACTGCAAACTTATGTAATGGATTCATCCAGCCGACATGAACTTTTACAAGAACGTGTTCAGAACGCCAGAAAAAAACTGGACGAGCGCCAAGCAAACTTCTGGGATAACCTTCATAAAGATGATGCAGATGTTCAAAAGCAGATTAAGTCCATCAATGTTATAGAAGCCTACCCTGAAGAAACGATATTAAAGATGGCTAAAGACTTAGATATTGATCTGATCGTTATGGGAACCCATGATAAAGGCTTGCTCCACACCTTTTTAGGTAGCGTGGCAAAAAACGTACTAAGCCATACACGCACACCAGTAATGATTGTTCCTTTATCTAAAAGGTAGGCTAGCCACGAAAGTAAGTGTTTTAACTCCCACATTTCCAATAAAAAAAAGCCCTGACACTTTCGTATCAGGGCTTCATCACATAAGGGGGAACATCTGCGATAAACCAATTATGATTTCATCATTTCCTTATCAAAAACCACTTTCTAAATTTGAAATATTAGTATAAACAGAACAGCACCCCATGCGTAAACAAACATTAAAAACAAAGCTTATAACTGGAAAGAATATAAAAGATAAGCCTTTAATAAAAAAGAAAAATCAAAGAAAGGAACGTTGATAATACTATTACTACCTTGGTATTATTTATAAAAGAAAGCTCTAAAACCTCTTCAAAACCTCACCTTATAAATAATTAAATTTCTATAATCCTCATTAAAATTTAAATTAATCTTTAAGTTTAGTTGACGAATACGAACCAAACAAGCTATAGGTTAAAGGTGATTTTAAGGTTGGCAGAACTAAAAACTGCCTGTTTTAAAACTGTTCGTTTAATAAGGTGAGGACGTAGCTATGATCAACAAAGAGCATACGCAACAAATAAACATCCGAACGAGTATTAATGTCCAAGTTGAAGAACTTTTACGTTGGAGAGACCCCCACTGCCCTGATAGTTTATTGCTACAGGAAGAGTTTAGTCATGTGGATAATGAAAATGATTTTTGGATGGACTCAGAAGAAGAACTAACCCGCCATTAGAAAACTCAACTGGGCTAGCACATACAATGCGCTAGCCTAGTTTTATCACTCATTATTAATAGCGTAAACCCGAGTGTTAGGCTGCGATCTCTTTGCACATCAAGATATGAGCATTCTTAGTCAGTATTGCGTCATCAAGCCCATATAAGGTATCTAACAAATGCATATGCAAGCTACCAGGCCCCTGTGACTGTTGTGCAGCGATTTCTCCTGCGACAGACAGCGTTAGCATTGCCTGAACACTTGCATCAAATGCACGGCGATTGACAGCCAAAAACGTCGCAATGAAAGCCGTTGCTGCGCACCCCATTGCCGACACCCGGGTTTGCATTAAGTCGCCATTAGCGATCATAAGGGCTTTTTTACCATCAG
The DNA here is from genome assembly GCF_000422765.1 of Neptunomonas japonica DSM 18939. Lineage (GTDB taxonomy): Bacteria > Pseudomonadota > Gammaproteobacteria > Pseudomonadales > Balneatricaceae > Neptunomonas > Neptunomonas japonica. The sequence continues at coordinate 237,989 of NZ_KE383915.1, forward strand.
TGATAATATCAGCCTCACCCGTCTGAACTACAACCGAGCCTGTTTGTGCAGCTAATAGCCAAGCAGCTTCAGCCGTATCTTTACCAACAAGCGCTTTAATTTCAGCGCTGTTACCACGAATAACAGTTGGCTTAAACACAAGTAGCTCACGGGCATAATCACAACGTTTTTGTGACGCATGTACCGATACAGGATCAAGCACCCAGGGACGGTGATAATCAAGAGCGGTTTCAATTGCCAAAGGTATGGCAGCTTTACGTGCGCCATCCAAGGTTCCTATATTGATGCTTAGGCTATCAGAACTGGCAACAAACTCCTGGATCTCTTCAACCCCCATTGTTAATGAAGGTCTCGCCCCTACGGAAAGCAAAATATCAGAGGTAAAATCCATGGCGACAGTGTTTGTGATACATTGCACCCGTGGTTTTTGGCGAGCTATAGTAGACAACATTACAGCACTAGAAGATGCATAATCAGTGCTACTTTGTGACTCGATATCAAATACATTAAATACAGAAGACATAGCTTACCTCCAAAAATCACTCAATCAGGAACGCATGTTAGGCCACTGATCTACTTTAATAGTTTGCATCGCAACTACGAGTTGTGTGCGGTTTTCAATTTCAAGCTTACGTAGAATGTTCGACATATGAGTTTTAATAGTGTGCTCAGTCAATGACATTTGATGCGCTATTTGTTTATTCCTTAAGCCGCAGCGAACCCACTTCAAAACATGATTCTCTTGGCCAGATAATCGACAAAGCGCATGCCCTAAACGTGTTTTTTGGCTATCCATTAAGTCATTTGAGACTTCATCATCATAGCGCCAGATGCAACCATCGAGCACCGTTTTGATCGCCTTACCTAACTCATCAAGTGAAGCGGTTTTAGCAATAACACCGTTAACGCCACAAAATAATACTCGGCGCATCCAAGTAATATCTTTATTATCAGTGAGCATAAGAATTTTAGTATCAGGGCGGCGTAGAACACGCTTTACATGCTCTAACTCCTCTAGCCCACTAAGGCGTGCATCAAGAATTACGATGACGGCTTCCTGCCGCTTAGATAACAAGCGAGTCAATTCACAAAAACTATCAACACAAGATGTCCTAGCCATTATGCCAGCGTGATCAAGCGCAACTTGAACGCCTAGGCGGTATAATGGAGATGCATCAGCAATGATGATTTTCATAGCGACACCTATTAGCTCAGCTCACTTTTAAGGCGGGCTCGCTCATCATCTGTATATTGAACATACCCTACTGGAATATGGTCATTAATTGCATCGCGTATTTGTTGTGCATCTTCTGCTGAAAAAGCCCCACAAAGCTCAATAAGCTGCACATCTTTAGTGATCATCTCTTGTGCTACCATTTCTGCCTGAGCAACATCAGAAACACCCGACACCATCATGCTAAAGTTTTCACTATTCAAACGCGCATGATGCTTAAACATTTCTAGGTCATTACTTTTAACAATAAAACCGTATCGTTGTAGTGCCATACCATCCTCCTGAAAAGATCTTATTATGATTGTCAGAGCATTGGCTCCGCTTTCTGAAGCTTATTCAATAAAAGCACGCTGTCGAAATATGCCTTCATCTTTGAGTACCCTCATTTAAGACTGCTTTCAGAAAACTCCTTAGTGCCAGAGCTTTTTGAAATGTGGAACCAGTCATAATCAAATACAAATTTAGTCAAAAAAGGCGTAGCTCGTATTCCCTTCAGACATCAGCAAAAAAAAGCCGCTTCATGAATATCATGAAACGGCCAACTCAGCAGCAAGCTGATAGGGACGAGCATAAAAACTAATGCGCCATAAACGCAAGTCAAACAAATAATTCTTTAAAAACAGTTATATAAAATTTCTTACGCGTGCGCTTGCACAACAGTAATCGCAATAACATTGACCACATCTTTCGCACTACAGCCTCTTGAAAGATCATTGGCGGGTTTGTTTAAACCTTGCAAAATAGGACCAATTGCATCGGCTTTACCAATTCTCTCTGCAAGCTTATAGCCAATATTTCCCGCCTCAAGGTTGGGAAAAATTAGTACATTGGCACGTCCATGCGTGGCAGAATCTGTTACTTTTCGATCAGATATTTCTGCCACAATCGCAGCATCTAACTGCACATCGCCATCAATGGCCAAATCTGGCATTTTCTCTTGTACTAAACGCGTCGCTTCTACCACTTTATCTACAGCAGCATGTTTAGCACTACCACTGGTAGAGAAAGACAACATGGCAACACGTGGCTCCTCTTCCAACAAGGTCCTAGCGCTATTAGACGCAGACATGGCAATCTGTGCGAGCTGTGAAGCGTCTGGATCAATAACCAGACCACAATCGGCAAACAACACTCCGCCTTTGAGCTCGTGAAAAGGCTCGCATAGCATCATAAGGAAAAAGCTCGATATCATCGTGCTAGAAGGCGCCATACCGATAATCTGAATCGCAGAGCGAACGGTATCACCCGTCGTATAAACAGCACCGGCTACTGAGCCATCAGCATCACCTAAACGCACCATCATCTGTGCATAATGCAGAGGGTCTTTCATACTGATAGAAGCCTGCTCAATTGTCATGCCTTTAGCTTGGCGCAACTCGAACAACGCTTGAGCATACCTCCCTGTTGCATCAGACCTCGCTGGATCAATCAGAGCTATCGAGTTAAGATCAAAACCTAATTCAGCCGCTTTACTATTAATTGAGGCCGAATTTCCTAATAGAGTGATGTCGGCGATGCCTTTTTGAGTTGCTATCACTGCCGCTTCAATAATGCGAGGATCTTCCCCTTCTGCAAGTACTACCCTTTTAGGGTCTTCACTTGCACGTTTAAAAATATTATTCAGGGCCTTCATATCTACTTATCCTCAAGGATTGCTCAGAGGGAGCCTCTGAGCAACTCACTATTAAAAATGAGTTATTCGCAGGAGCCTAAAAAGAATCAATATAAAAATGTCTAACGATAACGAAACAGCTGACAGGCATAAGTAAAGTTTAAAAGAACCGAAGGCCGGCTAGCCTTCGGTAAGGTACATCTTAGCCAGTCTACAAAGGCTTACTGGAAGTCTTTGTACTTATCCAAGTGACGAACTGGTTTAGAAAGTGCATCACGACGGAACGGATCGCCTAGCTCACGAGTACACATGATCTCGATAACAGTGGTCTTGCGATTTTCCATCTGGTCGTTAAGAGCAGCTTTCAAAGCAGCACCAACGTCTTCTAGCTTATCAACTACAACACCTTGAGCGCCCATAGAGCGTGCAATATCTGCAAAGCTTGGGTTTTCTAGCTCACCAGCAACGAAGCGGCGGTTGTAGAAATCTACCTGGTTCTTCTTCTCTGCACCCCATTGGCGGTTATGGAAAACGATTGCAGTAACAGGAATATCTTCACGTACGCATGTCATGATTTCCATCATAGACATACCCCATGCGCCGTCACCAGCGTAAGAGATACCTGGACGATCAGGAGCCGCAACTTTAGCACCGATCATTGTAGGCAATGCATAACCACAGTTACCGAAAGCCATTGCCGCGAAGAAAGAACGTGGACGTTCAAAACGCAAGTAGCTGTTAGAAACAGAGTTAATGTTACCGATATCAGTTGATACCATTACGTCAGCAGGCATCGCTTTTTCAAGCTCACGTAGGACCTGGCGTGGGTGTAGGTATTGACCTTCTTCACCATTTTGCTCTGCGATCATCTCCATAGAGTAATCGTCGCGCTCGTGGATCCACTCGTCCAGCTCCTTCTCCCAAGATGCTTTCTCAGCTGCAACTTCAGCTTCACGAGCAGCACGGTTATCAAGACACTTTGCAGGCTTGCCTTCCATAAGAGCCATGATAGATTTAGCGGCTGCTTTAGCATCACCACAAATTGCTACATCAACTTTCTTAACCAAACCTAGCATTTTAGGGTTGCAATCAATCTGGATAATTTTAGCGTTCTTCGGCCAGTAATCTAGACCGTGCTGTGGCAAGGTACCGAATGGACCTAGACGAGTACCAAGCGCTAGTACAACATCCGCTTTAGCAATCAGCTTCATCGCTGCTTTAGAACCCTGGTAACCCAGAGGACCACACCAGTTAGGGTGAGATGCAGGGAAAGAGTCATTGTGTAGGTAGCTGTTTACAACTGGCAGACCAAGCTGCTCAGAGATAGCGATAGCTTCGTTGAAAGCATCACCGATAACCACACCACCACCAGAGATCATTACTGGGAATTCAGCATTAGCTAGTAATTCAGCAGCTGCTTTAAGTGACTCTTCACCACCAGCAGCACGCTCTATACGGATAGGCTGAGGTATCTCACAGTCAATATCTCCGTAGAACAAGTCACGTGGAATGTTCAACTGAGTAGGGCCGTTTTCTAGCATAGCGCGGTCAAAACAACGCGCAGTGTATTCAGCCATACGTGCGTTGTTAGTTACTGTTACCTGGAACTTAGTAATAGTTTCGAAGAACGGTAGCTGTTGAGCTTCCTGGAATCCACCCAACCACTGAGTGTTAGTACCTGTTTCTGGTGTGATACATACAACAGGAGAGTGAGCCCAGTATGCCGCAGCAATTGCTGTAACAAAGTTTGTGATACCCGGACCATTCTGAGCAATACACACACCGTGACGACCTGATACACGAGAGTAACCGTCAGCCATGTGACCACCGCCCTGCTCATGCACTACAGGAATCAAACGAATACCTGCAGGAGTGAAGATATCCATTGCGTCCATAAAAGCTGAACCCATGATACCGAAACAATCAGTTACACCATTTGCAACAAGTGTTTCCACCATTGCTTCACTAGGAGTCATACGAGCCATAGTCATAATTCCTTATTATTAATATTGACAACAATTTCTGCTGTCGGTGAAAAAGTTAAATAATCAAGCACAGTAAGAGATGTATTCACGTCCTAGTGCATCAGCTACTTCTTTGCTAGTAATTTGCCCGTTATGGACATTCAGACCATTCGCTAGATGCTTGTCACGGCGAATTGCTTCCTGCCAGCCAAGATCAGCTAGTGAAACGATAAATGGTAGCGTTGCATTGTTTAGAGCCAATGTTGAGGTACGAGCAACCGCTCCCGGCATATTGGCAACACAATAATGAACAACACCATCCACAATATAAGTAGGGTCCTGGTGTGTTGTTGCATGAGACGTTGCAAAGCAACCTCCCTGATCAATTGCAACATCAACGACGGCTGAACCAGGCTTCATGCGAGAAACCATATCAGCAGTCACCAGTTTTGGCGCTGCAGCGCCAGGAATTAGCACACCACCAATCACTAGATCGGCTGAGAGTACGTGCTCTTCCAGCGTTGCTTTACTTGAATACACAGTTTGAATAGCCGTGCCAAATTCAGATACCAAGCGGCGCAAGACATCAACAGAACGATCTAAGATAACCACTTGGGCACCCATGCCGATAGCCATACGAGCTGCGTTAGAGCCAACGACTCCGCCACCTATAATGGTAACTTTCGCAGGCTCAACACCTGGCACGCCACCAAGAAGCATACCGCAACCTTCTTTGGATTTTTCCAAGCAAGCCGCGCCCGCTTGAATAGACATACGCCCCGCGACTTCAGACATTGGCGCTAATAAAGGCAACCCGCCTCTATCCGATGTGACTGTTTCATAAGCGATACATGTTGCACCACTAGCTTGAAGGTCATCTGTTTGATCAGGATCAGGAGCAAGATGAAGATAGGTAAATAGTAACTGGCCTGGACGAAGCATTTTACGCTCGACAGCCTGAGGCTCTTTTACTTTAACGATCATATCTGCAGCAGCAAAAATCTCTTTTGCTGTTTCAATAATCGTAGCCCCTGCTGCAAGATAATCTGCATCGGTAAAACCAATACCAACACCGCCATTGGCTTCGACCATTACTTGATGACCACGACTGGTTAGCTCCTCAACACTAGCGGGAACCATACCAATACGGTACTCATGATTTTTGATCTCTTTAGGAACGCCTATCAACATAATACCACTCCCGTTTACTATTATTATCATTCAAGGTAGTAGAGTTTTTTTCTGGGTTGGTCTGTTACAAAAACATCATCACCAACACAAATTGCATGGTTAGAAGATTAGGAGTCTGGCCCTAAAGTCAGTAGAACCAGATTTAAAGAATGGGTTGAGCCAGAGAAAGTAAAACCATGCACATATTTATAAGTTATTTAAATACAATAACTTACGGAAACGCAAAAATAAAAAAACCACTTATTAAAGTGGTTTTTTTTGGTGACCCATCAACACGGAATCAAACCATAGAGTGAATCAATTCAGCCAGTTTCTTAATTCCTGGTTCAATCCGGTCAGTAGAAATAGAGGAATATCCTAACCTGAAGTAGTTCGCAGGAGGAGCATCATCAAGAAAATGAATTGCACCTGCCTCGATCAAAATACTTTCATCTTTTGCACGCTCTTGCAAAACAGAAGCATCCAAACCTTCCGGGCCTTTAACCCAGTAACAAGATCCCCCAAATGTGGGTTGATCATGCGACTCTGGTAAGTGAGCCGTTAGGGCCTCATCCATTGCTCTCCAGCGTGTTTGATAATTGCGCATAATATTCATAATCAAAGAGTCGTGATAACCACGCTCTAAAAACAGAGCAACTGAGCGCTGATTATTAGCTGCTGGATGTCGCACCATTAAACGGCGCAAAGCTCTAGCTTCGTGAATAAGCTCAGCAGGCCCCACCAAATAACCCACCCGCAACCCCGGTGCTAATGTCTTTGATAAGCTACCGATGTAAAGCACTCGGTCGTTCTTATCCAAGCTTTTTAAAGCCGGTATTGGGTTGGTTTTAAAGTTAGTTTCACTTTCATAGTCATCTTCGATGATGATGAAATCATCTTCATTTGCGCGACGTAGCAGCTCGTACCTACGCTCGATTGGCATAGTTACGGTTGTCGGACACTGATGACTGGGTGTGGTATACACAAGATCACAGCCTTTGAGTCGGTCATCAACAATCATTCCATCCTTATCGACTGGAATAGTACGCACTTGAGAAGGGTTGAGCTTGGCTATATTGCGAATATCAACATAACCCGGATTCTCTAACCCCATCACGCTAGTCTTATCAAGGAGAAGCTTTGCCAGCATATACAGTGATTGCTGCGCGCCAACGGTAACCAAAATCTGATCAGCAGAAGCCCACACTCCACGCCTCGGCAATAAACGCGTGCGGATTTGCTCTACTAATAAAGGATCGTCATTATCAAAGCGATCCGCCGCCCACTCACTAATCGAGGGACCACTGACAGCATCTCTACAACACTCACGCCAATTCACTGTCGGAAATAGCGATGAATCAAATTGCCCATAAATAAATGGGTAATTGTATTTTTGCCAGTCACGCGGCTTGATGACATTCGTTTGTTGCGATGGTTTTAATTTAAAACGCCCTTCCCAGTACGGGCAATAAGTACCCGCAGATTCATCATCTTGCGAATCACTCGGCGGAGGCGTTTTCACCTGCCCCTGCAAGATATCAGGGTTAACGTAATATCCACTTCTCTCTCTTGCAATCAAATATCCATCATCTAACAAATGCTCATAAGTCAAAACGACCGTATTACGTGCGACATGAAGCTGTTGAGCCAGTTTTCTACTAGAAGGTAATGGAGAGTCAACAGGAATATTGCCATTCAATATAGCCGCTGCGATCTGCTCTCTCAACTGCTGCTGAAGACTACCGCCCTTACCAGGAGTTAAGTGAAAGAGATGAAACATTCATTTAGCCTTTTACAATAAATTCTTGTTTTAATTTTTGCACACTAATCTCCAACCATCAAACTAGCATGAACAGATGGCCTCAAAGCGGCAAACCTATAAGCGATGCATAAAATAAAGCACCATGACACGCAGTATAGTGTATGGCAGTCGATTACTCAGCAGACTTGTATCAAGGATAGAGAAATATAAATTTTTGGTAAGTTTCAACGAAGCAAAGCAGTTTTTGTCGTAAAGACAACTATCCAAGAATGGATAGTTGTCTATTTAACGTAGACTAAGACTTAGATAGTCGTGTCTTATGCATTAGGAGCTATTTCAGCCAATGCATTATCAATAGCATCAACGATTTTATCGATATCAGCTTGTGTAGCAATTAACGCGGGGCTCAAGCAAATAGTATTGTTGTACTCTTTGAATGAACGGTTAGTTCGACCAATAATGACACCATTTTTCATGCAGTGCGCACCAATAGCCATCGCAACACTTTCATCAACAGGCTCTTTAGTCACACGATCTTTAACCATCTCAAAACCAGCAAACAAGCCTTTACCACGTACATCACCGATGACGTCGTATTTTTCCATTAGCTGATTCAAACGGCCTTTCAAGTACTCGCCCTGCTGATTTACATTATCAAGCAGATTCTCATCTTCGATGATTTGCATGTTAACCAATGCCGCTGCAGGACCTGCAGTACAACCACCAAACGTAGAAATATCACGGAAGTAGTCCATACGTGGATCTTCAGGATCTTTAAACTGATCAAATAGATCTTCAGTCATAACGGTGCATGAAATTGCTGCATAACCAGACGCAACACCTTTAGCCATCGTTACCATATCTGGCTTAATACCGTAATGCTGGTAACCAAACCATGTTCCCGTACGGCCTAAGCCACATACAACTTCATCGATATGAAGCAGGATATCGTATTGTTTACAAATTTCTTGAACACGCTCCCAGTAACCATGAGGCGGCTCAATAACACCACCACCTGCTGTGATTGGCTCTAAGCACAATGCTCCAACAGTTTCAGGACCTTCTGCGAGAATAACTTTTTCAATCTCATTAGCAGCCCAAACGCCGTAATTTTCTTTATCTGACTCTTCTTGAGCACGATATTCACAACAATGCGGTACTTCTACGAAACCAGGTGTAAACGGACCGTACTGGTTTTTACGCTCGTACTGACCAGTCGCACTTAGCGCTGTAATAGTCGTGCCGTGATAGTCACGCTCACGGAATAAGATTTTATGCTTTTGTCCGCCATTTTTCTTAGCTGCTAGCTGGCGAACAATTTTAAATGCTTTTTCATTTGCTTCTGAACCTGAGTTTGAATAATAAACACGGCTCATGCCTGGCATTTTAGCAATTAGTTTTTCTGCAAACTGTGCAGCAGGTACGTTACCCGCAGTTTGAGCGAAATAGTTAAGGGTAACCAGCTGGTCACGCACTGCATCAGCGATTTCTGTACGACCGTAGCCAACATTGACTGTCCATACTGCGCCAGATACTGCATCCAGATATTCATTACCTTTCGCATCCCAAACACGCATGCCTTCGCCTTTAACAATAACCATCGGATCAGCTTCTTCGAATGGTTTATGTTGCGTTAGATGATGCCAGATATGTTTACGGTCGTTACCAACCACTTCTTTTGCATCAAATTCGTTAGCGTTGTAAGTCATACTCACTTCCTCTGAAATACTGTTATTTTTATACTGAGGCAGGAGCTCTGCTCCTAACTTCTGTCGTTTTTATAAAGACTGAAGCGCGTCAACGTACTTACACTTAAGGTTTAACACCTATAAAAAAGCACCCCGCTCGGCCTACCAATGACGTTTAAATTACTGTCCAAGCATGAAAGTGAGTTAGAACCAGATCTTTCACAATAATGATACCAGCGTATTAAATACACACTTTCGACCTTCATTCAGGCACAGAGGCAAGGCTCTGGACTCACGATTCAAAACACTTTGGCCCTTCTAGATTAACGGCACTTTTCCGACTATTGCAGCATAAAAATAACTGAACATATCTATTGTTCTGGTGTGAATTAGAAGGAAAATAAAATGATTCGGCTTACGGTTAACGGCGAAACAATGCAGCTCTACAGCACAGATAATTTGAAACAATTACTAGAATCACTTCACCTAGGTGAGAAGCGAGTTGCTGTTGAAGTTAATCGAGAAATCATCCCTCAAAGTTTGCATCAAACCACTCGCATTCGTGAAGGCGATCGAGTAGAAATTGTACGGGCCATCGGTGGAGGCTAGCAAAAAAACATCTTGAATTCATTAGCTTACCGACTTATAGGAAACCTGTATGACACCTGACTTCACTTTAAATGACCCACTTATTATTGCGGACCGCACCTTCACATCACGGCTTATGATTGGTACTGGCAAGTACAAAGATATGGAAGAAACACGCCAAGCAATTGAAACGAGTGGTGCCGAAATAGTTACTCTCGCTGTGCGTCGAACCAATATTGGACAGAATCCGAATGAGCCCAATTTATTAGATGTCATCTCACCAGAAAAATATTGCATACTGCCAAACACTGCCTTTTGCTATACAGCGGAAGAAGCTGTACGCACCTGCCGTTTAGCAAGAGAACTGCTCGGTGGGCACGATCTTGTGAAACTCGAAGTGCTCGGTGATGAAAAAACCTTATACCCCAACGTAACAGAAACACTCAAAGCCGCTGAAATATTAATAAATGATGGCTTCAAGGTCATGGTTTATACAAGTGATGACCCGCTAATAGCGAAGCGATTAGAAGATATGGGCTGCGTTGCTGTTATGCCACTAGGTGCGCCAATTGGCTCAGGACTTGGTATTAGCAACCCTCACAATATAAAGCTGATTCTTGAAAATGCTCAGGTGCCAATTATTGTAGATGCCGGTGTAGGAACACCTTCTGATGCAACGCTCGCCATGGAGCTTGGGTGCGCAGGAGTATTGATGAACAGCGCAGTAGCACATGCCCAACAGCCCGTATTAATGGCCCAGGCTATGCGTAAAGCGGTTGAGTGTGGCCGTGAAGGTTACTTGGCTGGGCGAATGCCTCGTAAAGCATATGCCAGCGCCTCTTCACCTATTGAAGGTACTATTTCGTAATAAAAAACCTATAAAATGACAGCAGCAACTGGCATTTATGCTCTGATGCTAGCTGTCATTTCTTCGTTGTGTACTCTTGATCACACAACTATTCTTCCTCAATCAACAGCTTACTTTTCAGCCTCTACTGTAACAACAGGAGCGCTACGATAACGACGACCTAATAGCCACAGCATCATTGCCGCCCCCATACCACTGGCTCCCAAAATCATAGTCATAATCATAATCTGATAACGCACTGCTATAAGGGGTGATACTCCCGATAAAATCTGCCCTGTCATCATACCCGGTAATGCGACTAAGCCTACCGCAAGCAAACCATTAATTTGTGGGATCATCGCCGCATGAAAGGCACTTAACCTTGCCTGCTTTTCGTCTTTTCCTTCGTGCAGCTCTGCATGATAGCGCTCTGCTGCCAAGCTGATTGCATTCATGGTATTGGCAAAGTACATACCCGCTAGCGGTATCATGACACGAGGTTCATACCAAACATCAACATCTAACACTAGCTTCAATGTTATTAACAAATGCAAAGCAACCGCCAGTCCCAAAGCAATAAAAGCAGGTTTTAAAAAGCCTTTATGGTGCCTAACCGGACGAACCGCAATCCAAGAGGCAGCACAAATCATAACGACTAATACCACTAAGGTAAGCCAAATTGATGGATTACCAAATAGTGCGACTAAAATGTAGCCCACACCTATCAACTGCAATGCCATTCTTGCACTGGATAATAATATTTCAGAGGGCTTACCCTGCCAATACAGATAAATACCGCAAACCATCAACACAGGTAGCGCACACCATGACAGTGATAACCAAGATATAGTGGGCATATTTACAGAGCTCCATTCCTTGAAAAAACAGAAATTTCAGAAAAGCTGATAGAGGTATTATGCGACATAACGTGTCACATTAAGAGGAATATACTAGGTGATAAAAATAGCGGAGATGTTACACAAAAACATGAAGTGATAATAATCACCCGCTCAGCATCACGCTGAGTGAGTGATATATTTAAGATTTTTACTTATTCAGACTATTAGAAAAATCTAACATGCGCTGCAAAGGGCGACGAGCATCCTCAATCAATGACTCATCTACTAATACTTCTCCTTCACCTGTTTCAAGTGCGGAGATAATATTTTCGAGCCCATTCATAGCCATCCAAGGGCAATGAGCACAACTACGACACATTGCACCACTTCCGCCGGTAGGCGCTTCTAAGAAAGTTTTACCGGGGGCTGCTTGACGCATTTTATAAAAAATACCGCGATCAGTTGCCACAATAAACGTTTCATTAGGTAGCTCAGATGCCGCCTTAATTAACTGTGTTGTAGAGCCGACTACATCAGCGATTTCCACAACAGCATCAGGTGATTCCGGGTGCACGAGCACTGCCGCTTCTGGATAAACGCTTTTCAGCTCAAGAATACCCTTAGCTTTAAACTCTTCATGGACAATACATGAGCCATCCCACATCAACATCTCAATGCCGGTTTGCTTTTGCACATATTCACCAAGATGCTTATCAGGCGCCCAGATAATTTTTTTACCCTGCTCTTCCAGATGCTCAGCAACATTAACAGCAATACTAGAAGTCACCACCCAGTCAGCACGCGCTTTTACCGCTGCAGAGGTATTGGCATACACAACTACTTCGTGGTCCGGGTGCTGATCACAAAATGCCGAGAACTCTTCAATTGGGCAACCAATATCCAATGAACAAGTCGCTTCCAGCGTTGGCATCAAAACACGTTTTTCTGGATTAAGAATTTTGGCTGTCTCACCCATAAAACGAACACCAGCTACCACTAATGTTTGTTCAGGGCGCTGCGTACCAAAACGTGCCATTTCAAGTGAATCAGAGATACAACCACCGGTTTCTTCAGTGATTTCCTGAACGATAGCATCGGTATAGTAATGAGCTACCAAACAGGCATTTTTCTCTTTAAGCAGTGTTTTAATACGTGATTTGTAGCGGTCGATTTCAGCCAGTTCCATCTCACTAGGCAGATGTTCCTGCGCAAAGTGTTCCTGAACCAGAATACGATCCGAAATGTCCTTCTTACTCAACATAGTCAGATATCGCCAGTAAAAAATAAATGGGAGGGATAGATTACACTATGACGCAATTATTTTCACGCCACAGTGGACACAAGAAGACTCTCAATCAAGTGAGAGAATGTCAAAATCAGGCACTAATGTAACGTGTAGGATCGATAATACCTGCGTCTTCAAAGCCCTTAGCACGTAAGCGGCAACTATCACAAACACCGCAGGCAAACCCATTATCATCAGCTTGATAACAAGAAATGGTATCTGCGTAGTTAATTCCTAACGCCAAGCCTTCTTCGATAATATCCGACTTAGACATATTCATTAGCGGCGTATTAATTGTTATGCCTTGGCCTGAAACACCGGTTTTAGTTGCCAAGTTAGCCATTTTTTCAAACGCATCAATAAACTCAGGGCGACAATCTGGATAGCCGGAGTAGTCAACAGCATTAACACCAATGAAAATAGCATCGGCTTCTAATACTTCAGCCCAGCCTAGCGCCAGCGACAAGAAAACCGTATTACGTGCAGGCACATAAGTAATAGGAATCCCGCCAGTTTCATGATCAGGCACATCGATATTATGGTCAGTTAGCGCCGAACCACCAAAGTCTTCTAGGTGAAGACGAATAATACGATGCTCAGTAATTTCTAGCTGCTCAACAATACGACGAGCCGCATTTAACTCGGTTAGCGAACGCTGCCCATAGTCAAAGCTCAAAACATAACATTGGAAACCTTGGCTCTTTGCCATGGCTAATGCCGTGGCCGAGTCAAGGCCTCCGGATAACAGCACAACAGCCTTAGGTGCAGGCTTACTCATAACAATTCTATTCCTACTTTTATTGGTTTAACGCACTTTCAGCCAACTGTGCAGCTGAAGTGTCAGGATACTCTGTGACTACTCGCGACATAAACGTCATGGATTTTTTAAGATCACCCTGCTGTTTATAAAGAATACCTAATTTATATAAAGCATCAGGCGCTTTACGAGACTGACTATATTGATCTGCTACACGCAAAAAAGCCTCTTCAGAGAGAAGGTGCTTACCTTGAGCTAGATAGATCTCACCCAACCAATAGTGAGCATTAGGTACGCGCGGGCTATCAAGGTAATCAGTCAAAAAACGAGAGAAGCTTTCTGCAGCACCATTAAAGTTGCGTTCCCGAACCAGCTTAAAAGCCGCCTGATAGTCACCTTGATCATTCAGGTTGGAAGTTTGCTCTAACTGCTTGGATTGATCTTTAACAGCAGGTTTACCCACATCGCCTGTTGCCTTAATGGGTGCTGGAGGCATCTTTTCAGAGCTGCCATCCTCTTGCACACCACCAGTAGCCATGCCAGAAGCATCTTCGTCTTGCATCTGACTTTGTAGAACAAGGCTTAACCTGCGATCAAGATCTCTATAACGTTCTTTTTGAGATGTTTCCAGACGCTTGAAACGATATTCTTGAGACTCTAGCTTACCTCGTAATTCACGTACTTCATCTTGTAACTGCTGAATAGTAATAATCAGCTGGCTATTCTGTGACAAAGCATAATTACTAGAAGATCCACTACCCTGATTGATTTCAATAACAGGGACTACCTGTGCAGCCTGCGTAGCCACCGTAAGCACAGTGGCTAACAAACCAACAGATATTCTTTTTGGGAATATCAATTTCATTAGCGCGCTTCGTATTTCAGTTCAACACGACGATTCTGTGACAACGAGCCTTCGGCAGAACCCATAACAGCCGGCTTCTCTTCACCATAGCTGATAGATTCAACCTGCACGCCATTCACTCCATTAATCGCTAAAAAACGCTCAACAGATTTAGCACGACGTTCCGCGAGCGCCATATTATATTCACGTGTTCCTCGCTCATCTGCATGGCCTTCTAAACGTACAGAAGCTGTCGGATGCGTCGCTAAATACTGAGCATGTGCTTCTAAATCAGCAATACTATCACTACGTACTGATGAAGCATCAAAGTCAAAATAGAAAACAGTTTGTAGGTTGGCTACATCGACAGAGCCACCCACTCCTGAACCATTTACGCCGGAACCTGATCCAGATCCATAAGTAGTCGCAGAACCATTATCCGTTGAAGATGAGCCGCTACCATCAGTTAGGGTACTTGGCGAACTACAACCCACAACCCAGGCAACAGATAAAGCTAAAGATATTGCTTTTGCAGCATTGGAAACGCGCATAGTAACTCCTGAAAAAGTTTAATGGCCCTGATCTGCACCAAGACCCGTAGTTTAATCACTACTAATTTATGGGTAACAAATAATTATTGCAAATAAGGAGACCAAGCAGGCTCTCTCACATCACCACGCGTATTAGGCATAGTAAAACGCACACGTCCATCTAGTGAAACGCCTGCTAACACTCCACGTCCACCTTTTTTCGTTGCATAAAGAATAATGCTTCCGTTAGGTGCAATCGTAGGAGATTCGTCCAACCCTGTGCTGGTTAAAATATCTAATCGACCTGTTTTTAAGTCTTGAACTGCAATATGAAAACCTGATGAATCCTGATGCACCATGGTTAAAAAGCGACCATCCTGTGTTAGGCGACCACGGCTATTATATCTACCCTCAAATGTTAAGCGCTTTAAATCTCTTGTAGGCAAATGCAGCGAATATATTTGAGGCATTCCACCACGGTCAGAAGTAAACAATAAGGACTCACCATCAGGTGCCCAAGTCGGTTCCGTATCAATACCATAATGGCGTGTAATACGATCCAGTTGCCCTGTTGCTAATGTCAGCACATAAACCTCAGGATTACCGTCTTTAGAGAGTACTAACGCAAGCTTATCGCCATTAGGCGACCAAGCAGGTGCTCCATTCAAGCCTTTGAATGACTGAATTCTCTGACGCTGCCCCGTAGCTAAATGCTGTACATAGATAGAAGGACGCGTACTTTCAAACGACACATACGCTAACTTGCTGCCATCTTTAGACCAAGTAGGCGACAGAATAGGTTCTTTAGATTCAAGTATAGTGCGTGGCCGGGCACCATCAGAGTCCGCCATCTGTAAACGGTAGCGATACTTATTCTTACCCAACATTTCTGCGGTTACATATACAACACGTGTTGAAAATGCCCCCTTAATACCCGTTAATTGCTGGAAAATCTGATCGGAAATATAGTGAGCTACATCTCGAAGGTTAGCAGAATTACCGTTAACGGTTTCGGACCACACCTGCTGCTCTTTAAGCACATCGTAAAGCTCAACCGTTGCTGTGATTTGGCCATCAGCTGCAGGTGAAAGGCTACCAACAACAAGGTAGTCGCTTCCTGAAACACGCCAATCACGAAAGAAAATTTGCTCCTTACTACGTGGCGTACTCAGCATGTTTTCGCGCTTCATCATCTTGAAGAAACCACTTCGACCTAAATCATCAGATACGATTTGCGCAATATCATCACCTAATAGCTCACCATCCCAACCAAAAGGAACAACGGCAACAGGTGTTGGTGCATCAACACCTTGCGTCACTTGAATGAGTAATTCTGCACGAACAACTAATGACGATAGCAGTAATACAACACCTAACAGTACTTGTTTAACCATGTTTACCACCTTAATCCTTCTGGTCGAAATTCAATAATAACTCGACGTAATTCTCTATCAAAAAAGAGCGGGTCGACTTCTCTAACACGAGGAAAATTACCGACTCTTAATACCGCTTTTTCAGCCGACTTATCAAAAGCTGCATCACCGCTGCTTTGAAGTACTTCCACACTATCTACCTCACCTGAGGGAAACAAGCGTATTAGCACTTTCGCCTTCATACCATTGCGAGTATTACTCGGATATCTCCAGTTTCGCTCTATCAGTGCTTGAATATACCCACTAATCTCAGCTCGCATTTTATTGGCTCGCTCTGCAGCAGCCGCTTTACGCTTAGCCGTGTTTTCAGCTGCCAAGCGCTCTGCTTCTTGTTGTTTTTTCTCTTCTTGGGCTTTGCGCTTAGCGTCTTCTCGCTTTAACTTATCTACTTTTCGCTTTTTCTCAGCACTGGCTTTTTTCTTGGCCTCTGCTGCTTTTCGCTTTTTCTCGGCATCCAGTTTTTTCTTTGCATCAGCGCGTTTCTTAGCTTCTAATTTTTTCTTATCTTCTTTCTTTTTCAGCTCTTTTTTCTGTTCTTTCTCAGCAGCAATTTTACGCGCAAGTTCATTGGCCTTCTGCTCTTTAAGCTTGGCTAACTTCTTGGCTTGTGTTTCTTTACGCTGCTGCTCAGCGACTGCCTTTTGCTTTTTCTCTTTCTGCAGCTTTTCAGCCTGCTGCTCAAGCTTTTGTTGTCTTTTCTGCTCTAATTCACGCTGCTGCTGTTTGAGCTCTTCTTGTCGCTCTTGCTCAATTTTTTCACGTTTTTTTTCTTGTTCAGCTTTTTTTAGCTGATCTTCTTGAAACTTCTTTTGTAAATTTTCCTGATTACTTAACGCTTTTAAGTCAATCATTTGTGCCTGAATATGGCGAGGCGTTCGATGGTAAGGGTCCTCTTGCTGGAACCAATGAGGGATCAACAGCAGCAGCAACCCACCATGTAGAATCAGCGCAAATAGTATTGGAATAATATAACTGGCTATACCCACGCGATAATCTACTCAGTCACCAAGCCAACACTACTCGCACCTGATTGCTGCATCAGGGACATCAAGGTCACGACCTTGTCGTAGTAGACGTTTTTGTCTCCCCGAACCAGCAGTAGCTGTTTTGGGTTAACACTCATGATTTTTTGAACACGTGACGACACTTCTTCGCTACTAATTGCTTCGGTTTCAGACCCGCCAATATTAATATAATAAAGGCCATCTTTATCAACAGTAACAATGACAGGCTCCTGGTCCTGAGCATCAACAGGCTCGGCCGTTGCTTGAGGGAGTTCAACACTGACACCTTGCGTTAACATAGGCGCTGTCACCATAAAAATCACTAATAGCACCATCATGACATCAATGTAAGGCACTACATTGATGTCGGCATTGAGCTTTCGCTTGTTCTTTTTCCGTCTAATCATCGGACTTAACCATTAAATAGGCGAATGAATACGACGGTGTAAAATACTAGAAAACTCATCTGCAAAGTTTTCGTAGTTATTCATCAACCATTCTGATTTAGCCGAGAAGCGGTTATAAGCAATAACAGCGGGTATCGCGGCAAATAAACCAATCGCTGTTGCGACAAGCGCTTCTGATATACCTGGAGCTACCGAGGCGAGTGTTGCTTGATGCACATTTGCAAGGCCACGAAATGAATTCATGATGCCCCAAACCGTACCAAACAGACCGATATATGGGCTAGTTGAGCCGACAGTCGCCAAAAAGGGTAAGTTCTGATCTAACTTTTCCTCTTCTCGCGCTAACGCAACACGCATACTGCGTTGAACACCGTCCATCACAGCATCAGGGTCGTAATTCTTTTGCTGTGTCATTCTTGTGTACTCTTTAATGCCTGCACAAAAAATAGTTTCAGCACCACTGATCTTAGCGGTTGAGTCCGTTATCTCTCGGTAGAGTTGCCCTAAATCTATTCCAGACCAAAAGCGATCTTCAAAACTACGTAGCGCTGAAGTTGTTTTACGAATGACAGCAAAACGCTGAAAAATCATCACCCAGGATATAAAAGAGGCAAGTACTAGAATAGCCATAACTACCTGCACTACTGTGCTAGCATTGACAACAAGACTCCAGATCGACAACTGTTCGCCCACTACATATTCTCCGAGACAAGCCTATTAACCCTTAGAGGTTAATAGGAATAATAAATGATAATTAATTGTTCAAAACAAAGCCTGATGGAAACTTGTCCATGCTGTGATAGCAGCACGTTTGAAAAGTTCACCCTAACAATCCAACAGATGCATATTAATGCAGCAGCATTGATATTTATCGCAAAAACGCAACAATAGCAGGCACGCAGATTTATACAAGAAGGGCATTCAAAATGATGGTGGTATTTCTTTAATTAAGCTGTTGATTCACACAAAGCAATTCGCGCTTACATAGAGGCAGAATGCCCTTCGTAATGATCTTGCTCTTCTTTTGACTGACAAGATAAGCACCTAGCCGATACAGGATTCGCTTTTAAACGGTTTAATTCTATCTCTTCGCCACAAACCAGGCATAACCCATAACTACCACTCGCTAAACGCTGCAGCGCATCCTGACACTCTTGAATTTCTCCAAGGTGGCGAGACATATTGGTTATATTAATAGTAGCTTCTAACTCTGCTGAGGCCTCGTCTCCCCTATCATGTGCTTCTTTCATAGCCTCATGCACTCTTTCTCCTTGCTGATCCTGCAGTTCATGACCAACATCTTCACGCAAGTGCTCCAATAGCGTTAGCAGTTCAGATTTAATCGCATCGACTTGAAATGAGCTTAATGGGGACGGCATAACGATTACTCTCTTTGTTAGTGTTATCACAGCAATAAACACTGTCGACACACTTATCTAGTTATAGAGAGAGTAAAACACACTATTTTTGTAAGGGTTATTGATCTTCGTCAGGCTTATCAATACCAAAGTGTAAATAGGCGTGATCAGTGACCACTCGTCCTCTTGATGTTCTCATGATGTAGCCTTGCTGAATAAGGTACGGCTCTAGAACATCTTCGATCGTATCCCGCTCCTCACTAATCGCAGCAGCCAGACTATCAATGCCAACAGGGCCACCAGAAAATTTTTCAATCATCACCAACAATAAGCGCCGGTCCATATGATCAAAGCCTCGCTCATCAACACTCAGCATGTTTAGTGCAAGATTTGCCACATCCTGTGTAATAACACCATCACCTTTCACTTCAGCATAATCACGGGCACGACGAAGCAAACGGTTAGCGATACGTGGGGTTCCTCTACTACGCTTGGCAACTTCTTTAGCGCCTTGCTCATCAATTTTTGATCCGGACAATTGCGCAGAACGAAGAATAATTTGCGTTAAGTCTTCAATATTATAAAACTCTAAACGTTGCACAATACCAAAGCGATCACGTAGTGGAGAGGTTAAAGAACCTGCGCGAGTAGTAGCTCCAACCAACGTAAACGGAGGTAAATCCAGCTTAATCGAGCGAGCAGATGGCCCTTCACCAATCATGATATCTAACTGGTAATCCTCCATTGCGGGGTAGAGAATTTCTTCAACATTTGAGCTGAGACGATGAATTTCATCTATAAAAAGAATATCGCCTGCTTCAAGGTTTGTAAGTAAAGCAGCCAAATCACCAGCTTTCTCAATAATAGGACCAGACGTCGTTTTAATGTCTCCGCCCATTTCATGTGCAATGATATTCGCTAGTGTTGTCTTACCAAGTCCTGGCGGGCCAAATATCAAGGTATGGTCCAGAGCCTCTTCACGCTGCCTAGCGGCGTGGATAAAGATCTCCATCTGCTCTTTTACAACGGGCTGCCCAGTGTAGTCAACCAGCGTTTTAGGACGGATTGCTCGATCATGCTGCTCTTCGACCGGAGCACTTACAGAAGAGATAAAACGATCTGCTTCGATCACGACAAACGCCTCATAGGTAGGACAAATAAAGAACAGTACGTATCAACTAACTATTCATTTAATAAAACTAAGAATATTAGCCTGATATCATCGACTTAAGCGCCAAACGAATAAGTTCTTCACTGCTAACATCTGCCCCCAATTTTTGCTCAGCTTGCGCGACCGCTTTCGTTGCTTGCACAGGCTTATACCCAAGAGAAACTAAAGCACTTTCAGCTTCTTCTCTGTAACCTGCCATATGCTGCGCAGTATCAGGCAAATCATTACCCGTAAGTTGAAAGTCAGCAGGCTCAGCTTGTTGAAGGTTTTTAAGTTTATCTTTTAACTCTACAATAAGGCGTTCTGCAGTTTTCTTACCTACGCCAGGTATACGTGTTAACGCAGCGGCGTCTTCACGCTGCAGGCAACCTATAAACTCTTGCGTAGTCATTCCAGAAAGAATAGAGATCGCCATTTTTGGCCCAACACCATTCGCCTTGATTAAAGAGCGAAACAAACTACGCTCTTGTTTATCAATAAAGCCATAAAGCAGCTGGGCATCTTCTCGCACAACAAAGTGCGTATAAAGCACAACCTGCTGCCCCATTTCTGGCAAACGGAAAAAAGTGTTCATGGAAGCTTCTACTTCGTAACCAACACCCTGCACATCAATGAGCAGTTGTGGTGGTTGCTTTTCGATTATTTCACCCTTGAGTCGCCCTATCAAAGCTATTTTCTCATCCAGTTAAAAACATGGATAAATATACAGTACATCTATATAAATACCAATACCGTTAGTCATAGTTTAATAATGAGCGACACTAAGCAAAAAGCCTCTGCTTATTCTTCAAATAGTGCAGCAACAAACTCTTCAGCTACAAAAGGACGTAAATCGTCTATCTGCTCGCCGACACCGATAAAGCGAATAGGCAACTCCAACTGCTTGGCAATAGCAAAAATGATTCCACCTTTTGCCGTCCCATCCAATTTAGTCAGCGTTATACCCGTAACACCCACGGCATCTTTGAATATGCGAGCCTGGCTCATCGCATTTTGCCCAGTCCCTGCATCTAGCACTAACATAACCTCATGCGGGGCCGTTGCATCTTTTTTACGCATAACACGCACAACCTTCTCAAGCTCTTGCATAAGATGGTCTTTATTTTGTAAACGGCCCGCTGTATCAGCAATCAATACGTCAACATTCTTTGTTTGAGCAGACTCTAAAGCATCAAATAGAACTGAAGCCGAATCTGCACCGGTATGCTGTGCAACAACGGGAACATTGTTCCGATCACCCCACACCTGTAACTGCTCAACAGCAGCTGCACGGAACGTATCACCCGCCGCCAACATGACAGACTTCCCTTGTGCTTGAAAACGCTTAGTCAGTTTTCCTATAGTGGTTGTTTTACCTACACCATTAACGCCTACCATCAGGATCACATAAGGCTTACTCTCGGTATCCACTACTAACGGCTGCTCAACCTGCCCCAACAAACCCGCTAGCTCTTGCTTCAAAGATTCATGCAACGCTTGAGCATCCGCTAGCTGGTTACGTGCGACACGCTCCGTTAAACGGCCTATAATTTCAGTGGTCGCTTCAACACCAACATCCGCCGTTAAAAGCAGCGTTTCAATATCTTCTAGTAGCTCATCATCAATCTCTTTCTTACCAAGAAACAAATTGCCTAGTTTTACTGAAAGGTTTGCTTTTGTGCGGCTTAACCCCGCCTTCATCCGAGCAAACATACCCTTTTTAGCGGGCTCTGGTTCTGGTTCTGGTTCTGGTTCTGGTTCTGGTTCTGGTTCTGGTTCTGGTTCTGGTTCTACAGCCACGCTGCTATCTTCAACGACTGGCGCAACGACTTGTTCATCAGCCTGCTGGGGGTCTTTTTGCTCATCCACTAGAGCATCTTTTTCTACTGCCTCTTGTGCAGCAACATCTGATGCCACTTCTAAGTCATCACTGGCAACGGAATCCTGTTGACTCTCAACGGTTTCAGCTACCTCTTTTTGTACCTCTTCGCTGGATGAAAATATAGATCTCAGCTTCTTAAACATGCTTGTTCCTCAAAACACTGGATATGCCAAAAACTAGTGAAAAAATGCAATAATAATATGGCGGATACGACTATGATTTAAAAAGGAATATCTTATCATAGTGCGGCGCTCCACAAACCCATTGATCAAAAAATGTAGGGAACTATGGACTTTATCTGGATTTTGTTTGCTTTTGTTTGCGGTTTAACGGTCAAACTAATCTCTCTCCCCCCTCTTATTGGCTTCCTATTTGCCGGCTTCGTGCTGCATTTTATAGGCGTCGAGCCCACTGACTCGCTTAAGACCCTCGCCGACCTAGGCATTACACTCATGCTATTTACTATAGGCCTTAAACTGCATGTTTCTGACCTATTAAAACGAGAAATATGGGCCAGCACACTCTCTCACATGGGCATTTGGACGTTGCTATTTGGCTCATCATCCCTGCTACTAGCTATTATATCCTTTCCATATTTTTCAGATATGGATTTACAAACCGCTGCAATACTCGGCTTTGCTTTAAGCTTCAGTAGTACTGTCTGCATTATTAAGCTTTTAGAAGAAAGTGGAGAGATGAAAACCCGGCACGGCCAAATCGCTATAGGCGTGCTCGTTATGCAAGATATTGCTGCCGTAATATTCTTGGTTTTCGCTACCGGAAAAACCCCTTCAGTTTGGGCTTTCGGTTTGTTTGGCTTAGTATTCATCCGCCCTTTCTTGGATGCATTACTCAACAGAGCAGGCCATGGAGAAATGCTTCCTCTGACGGGCTTCTTTCTCGCGCTGGGCGGCTATGAGCTGTTCACACTAGTCGGCGTTAAGGGTGATTTAGGTGCCCTATTATTCGGTGTTTTATTAAGCAACCACTCTAAAGCCAGCGAGCTTACAAAATCACTATTAAGCTTCAAAGATCTCTTTTTGATTGGCTTCTTTCTTTCGATTGGCTTCACGGCACTACCAAATTGGTCAATGCTGGGAATGGCGACACTCATTTCGAGTTTAATCCTGATAAAGTTTCTTATGTTTTTCTTTATCTTCTCTCGCTTACAACTGCGCGGCCGCACTTCCTTCTTATCCGCATTGGCATTGAGCAACTTTAGTGAATTTGGTCTCATAGTAGCGGCTCTCAGTGTTGATTCAGGATGGTTAAATAAAGAGTGGCTGGTTATTCTTGCGCTAGCCGTCTCTCTATCATTCATCCTTACCAGTCTGTTTTATCGCCATGCTCATCAGATTTATCGATTGTACAAAGAAACAATTAAACGCTTTGAAAGCAAAACACGTTTACAGGAGGACCTTTTCATCCAACCTCCTAACGCAGAAATTCTAGTGATCGGTTTAGGGCGTGTAGGTAAAAGTGCATTTAAAGCATTGCAGAACATGGTGGATCAACGTGTAGTTGGTATGGATGCCGACCGTAATCGCGTCAAGGAATATCAACTACGCGGAATGAATGTTTTCTTTGGCGACGGTGAAGATGCAGATCTATGGGAAAGTTTTGACACCTCAGCTATTAAATTAATATTATTAGCACTCCCTTCTATTGAAGATGACCGTAACATCACTATCCAACTGCGAAACGCCCATTACCAGGGACAAATTGCAGCCATAGCACGCTACCAAGATGAACGCGAACAACTCATCAAGGCGGGCATTAATAATGTATTCAACTTCTATACTGAGGCCGGTATCGGCTTTGCTGAAGAGAGTTTAATGCTTATTGGAGAGCAGCCTGTCGATAGACAAACTATCACTAAGCTGCTGCCTGGCCCCTCCTCTACAAGTAAAGCAAAATCCTGATCCATAAAAAAAGCCCCGTATGAAACCATACGGGGCCAAAGAAGCAGAAGCAAACCCTTCCTGATAGGCAGTCGGATCTACCACATCCCTACTTCAAACGGTAAATCAATACATACAGTGTCACACTCGTTAACACGCCCCAGCAAAGCATTCACATTAACGAAGTATCAATCTTTATGTTACACACAATGCTTAGAATGAATCTCCTGGAATACGCACCCAACCTTCCATTAATACACGCGCACTACGACTCATAATGGCTTTAGTCGCCGTCCACTCACCATCAACTTGTGCCGCTTCAGCACCCACTTTTAGGGTGCCCGATGGGTGACCAAAGGTAACCGCATTACGCTCACCACCACCCGCCGCCATATTAACTAAGGTTCCAGGAATAGCGGCAGCGGTACCTATAGCAACAGCGGCAGTTCCCATCATCGCATGGTGTAACTTACCCATAGAAAGCGCACGAACAGCTACATCAATATCATCAGTAGTTACTTGCTTACCACTAGAAGAAACATAGTTTTGAGCCGGTGCGCAAAAAGCAACTTTCGGTGTGTGTTGGCGAGCAACCGCTTCTGAAATATCTTTAATGAGGCCCATACGCACAGCACCGTATGCTCGGATAGTTTCAAAACGCTCTAACGCAACAGAGTCACCATTAATCGCTTCTTGAAGCTCAGTTCCGTTATAGCCAATTTCTTCAGCGTTCAGGAAAATAGTAGGGATACCGGCATTAATCATTGTCGCTTTAAACGTGCCAACGCCAGGAACATCCAGATCATCAACTAGGTTACCGGTAGGAAACATAGCGCCATCACCATCGGCGGGGTCCATAAACTCAACTTGAACTTCTGCTGCTGGAAAAGTCACACCATCCAGCTCAAAATCACCTGTCTCCTGGACTTCTCCATTAGTGATAGGCACATGAGCAATAATTGTTTTCTTAATATTGGCCTGCCAGATTCGCACGACACACACGCCATTATAAGGAACACGGCCAGCATCAACTAAACCACCACTGATAGCAAAAGCACCAACGGCGGCTGTTAGGTTACCGCAGTTACCACTCCAGTCCACAAAAGCTCGATCGATTGCAACTTGGCCAAATAGATAATCGACATCGTGGTCGGGCTGGCTACTTTTGTCCAAAATAACGGTTTTACTTGTGCTTGAGGTCGCACCGCCCATGCCATCGGTTTGTTTACCGTATGGGTCTGGGCTGCCAATAACACGCATCAGAATATTGTCGCGAGCAGCACCGGCTACTTGAGCACTTTCAGGAAGGTCTTGGCGACGAAAAAACACACCTTTACTGGTTCCACCGCGGATGTAAGTAGCAGGAATTTTAATCTGTGGTACTTGCGACATAATATAATTATCCTATCTTATCGGGTGCTGATAATCACTCAGCACTACGGTTCAGAAAAATTTTAATAACGTCAGCTAGGATCTAACGGCTATGCAGCCAACCGATCCAGCAGAGGTGATTAAAAACTTTCTCCGGTCTATTTAGAAACTGGTTTGTTAATACGACCGGTTTGCGTTGTCCTTCATGCAGTTGCAGCAATAGCCGCGAACCGCATGAAGCAATAACAACACTTACCGGTCGTGTACAATGCCTAATTAAGCATTAGCTTCTAGGAAGTCCTGAGCAAAACGTTGCAATACACCACCCGCGTTGTAGACATTCACTTCAGCAGCGGTATCCAAACGACAAGTCATAGGCACTTTAACGGTTTCGCCATTGGCACGATTAATAATGACAGTAAGATCAGAGCGCGGAGAAATATCACCCTCTACATCAAATGTCTCTGTGCCATCAATCGCGTAAGTTTTACGTGTTTCGCCATCTTTAAACTGCAGTGGCAATACACCCATACCAACAAGGTTTGTACGGTGAATACGCTCAAAGCCTTCTGCCATAATTGCTTCAACACCGGCTAGACGTACACCTTTCGCAGCCCAGTCACGTGATGAGCCCTGACCATAGTCAGCACCCGCAACAATAATTAACGGCTGCTTACGCTCCATGTAGGTCTCAATTGCTTCCCACATGCGGCTTTCTTGGCCTTCTGGTTCAATACGCGCCAATGATCCCTGCTTAACTTCACCTTTATCATCAAGGCACATTTCGTTGAGCAATTTAGGGTTAGCAAATGTTGCACGCTGTGCCGTTAGGTGATCACCACGGTGCGTTGCGTAAGAGTTATAATCTTCTTCTGGCAAGCCCATTTTGGCGCAATATTCACCGGCCGCACTAGACGCCTGAATTGCGTTTGATGGAGACAAGTGGTCGGTTGTGATGTTATCACCAAGCACCGCCAGTGGACGCATACCTTTCATCGTACGCTCACCTGCTAAAGCACCTTCCCAATACGGTGGACGACGGATGTAGGTAGTCTGTGGTCGCCAGTCGTAAAGAGGGCTTTCAGATTTCTCTACCGCTCCCAGATCAAACATTGGGATGTAAACTTGGCTGAACTGCTCAGGCTTAACCGCCTTAGCAACGATCGCATCGATCTCTTCATCGCTAGGCCAAATATCTTTCAGCGTTATTGGGTTACCGTCTTTATCATTGCCCAGCACATCTTTTTCGATATCAAAGCGCATCGTACCAGCAATTGCATAAGCCACAACCAACGGTGGTGATGCAAGGAATGCTTGCTTAGCATGCGGGTGGATACGACCGTCGAAGTTACGGTTACCAGAAAGCACAGCTGTAGAGTAAAGATCACGATCGATGATCTCTTTCTGAATCACAGGATCTAACGCGCCACTCATGCCATTACACGTCGTACAAGCATAACCAACGATACCGAAACCTAACTGCTCCATTTCAGACAGCAAGCCTGCTTCTTCCAGATACAACTTGGCTACTTTAGAACCTGGTGCAAATGACGACTTAACCCAAGGCTTACGGACAAGACCTAGCTCATTGGCCTTCTTAGCCACTAAACCAGCAGCCACAACGTTACGTGGATTAGAGGTGTTAGTACACGAGGTAATCGCTGCGATAATTACCGCACCATCAGGCATCAAACCTTCAGACTCTTCAGCCTTAGCTGCAGCTAACATGTCGTCGCCAGCAATGCCACGCTCGTTTAGCGCAGACGTTGGTAGACGGCGATGCGGGTTAGACGGGCCAGCCATGTTGCGCACAACAGTGGATAGATCAAACTCAAGAACACGTTCATATTCAACGTTTTCTAGGTCATCAGCCCATAGACCTGTTAACTTGGCATACTGCTCAACAAGAGCAACCTGCTCAGGCTCACGCCCCGTCAACTTCAGATAATCAATGGTCTGCTCATCGATGTAGAACATACCTGCCGATGCACCAAACTCAGGCGTCATGTTGGAGATAGTTGCACGGTCACCGATCGTAAGGTTTTTAGCACCTTCACCGAAAAATTCGAGATAAGAAGAAACAACTTTCTGATTACGCAAGAACTCAGTGATTGCCAGTACGATATCAGTCGCAGTAATACCTGGCTGACGCTTACCAATCAACTTCACACCAATAATATCGGGAAGGCGCATCATAGATGGCAGACCCAGCATAACTGTTTCGGCTTCAAGACCACCGACACCAATCGCGACAACACCTAGCGCATCAACATGCGGCGTGTGAGAGTCAGTACCGACACAGGTATCTGGATAAGCAACACCATCACGTGCTTGGATAACTGGAGACATTTTTTCCAAGTTAATCTGGTGCATAATGCCGTTACCAGCAGGAATCACATCGACATTATCAAATGCGGTCTTACACCACTCGATAAAGTGAAAACGGTCATCGTTTCGACGATCTTCAATGGCACGGTTCTTATCAAATGCGTCAGGGTCAAAACCTGGTGCTTCAACAGCCAAAGAATGGTCAACAATCAGCTGAGTAGGCACAACAGGATTAACTTTAGAAGGATCTCCACCTTGATCAGCAATCGCATCACGCAAACCTGCGAGGTCTACCAGGGCCGTTTGTCCAAGAATATCGTGACAAACAACACGTGCTGGGTACCAAGGAAAGTCGAGCTCGCGCTTAAATTCAATAAGCTGCTTCAATGAGTCAGTCAGCGTTTCAGGCTCACAACGACGCACAAGCTGTTCAGCTAACACGCGAGAGGTATAAGGTAGTTTTGCATAAGAACCGGGCTGAATCGCTTCGATGGCTTCACGCGTATCGAAGTAATCTAGATCAGTGCCTGGTAAGGATTTACGGTATTCAGTATTCATTGCGTCTGAACTCCATTGAGTATGGTTCAGAGAGACGAGGCAGGCGTATGAATGAATCGAAGCCTACTCCACCTTTTCTAAAGCAGAATTAGTTATGGCCAAGCAGATATCTGTTAGCGCATCAAAACTGTAAGGGCTGAATAATCAGCCCTTACTCGATCAATCAACCACGGTTTTCAATAGCTACCCACTGCGCAGATTCAGGACCTGTATAGTCAGCACTTGGACGAATAATACGGTTATTTGCACGCTGCTCCATTACATGAGCTGTCCAACCCGCTGCACGCGAACAAACAAAAATCGGCGTAAATAGCTTGGTAGGAATACCCATGAAGTTGTAAGCAGAGGCATGAAAGAAATCAGCATTACAGAAAAGCTTTTTCTCACGCCACATAATTGCTTCAACACGTTCAGAAACAGCATATAAGCTAGAGTCGCCTACTTGCTCAGACAATTTCTTAGACCATTCTTTAATAATGGCATTACGCGGGTCAGACTCACTGTAGATAGCGTGCCCAAAGCCCATAATTTTGTCTTTACGCTCGAGCATACCCATGATTTCTGCTTCCGCTTCATCAGGAGTTTTCCAGTTCTCGATCATATCCATAGCGGCTTCGTTAGCACCACCGTGAAGCGGCCCACGTAGAGAACCGATCGCGGCTGTTACACAGCTATGAATATCCGACAACGTAGAAGCACACACTCGTGCAGTAAACGTCGATGCATTAAACTCATGCTCAGCATACAAAATCAGAGATGCGTGCATTACATTTACATGCAAAGGCTCTGGTTTTTTATCATGAAGCGTCCACAAGAACTGCTCAGCAATAGAGTCAGCATCGGTATTTTCGTCAATACGCTTGCCGTTATGGCTGAAGTTATACCAGTAATTGATTAAGCCTGGAAATACAGCCAGCATACGATCAATGTGATCAAGCTGATCAGCAAAACTCTGTTCAGTTTCAAGATTACCCAGCATAGAGCAACCAGTACGCATGACATCCATTGGGTGCGCATCAGCAGGAATCTGTTCCAAAACAGTTTTCAGCGCAGCAGGCAATGTGCGCATGCCTTTTAGGCGAGCTTTGTATGCATCAAGTTCTGCCTGTGTTGGCAAAACCCCGTACAATAACAAATATGCGACTTCTTCAAACTGTGCTTTATCAGCCAATTCTTTAATGTCATAACCACGGTAAGTCAGCCCTGCACCGGTTTGACCCACAGTACAGAGTGCAGTTTCACCAGCAGATTGGCCACGCAGACCGGCACCACTTAGTTTTTTCGCTTCTGCCATACGGTTTCTCCTTCTGTCTTTGGGAGGCTATCCTCCCGTACCAGTTTTTCTAATTATTGGATTTAAATCTTGCGGTAAAAACGCTCAACAAGTCTTCGTTGTTAATTACTTATTTTTACCTTCAGCAAAAAGCGCATCTAGCTTCTGCTCAAAATCATGGTAGTTAAGGAAATCATACAGTTCCATACGTGTTTGCATGGTATCAACAACTGCTTTTTGATCTCCATCGCGCAATAGCGCTTCGTATACATTCAATGCAGCTTTGTTTGCAGCACGAAAAGCCGATAGTGGATACAGCACCATAGAAGCGCCATTTGCTACAAGTTCCTCTGTATTAAACAGCGGCGTAGCACCAAACTCTGTAATATTTGCTAGCAAGTGAGCACCGTTGATGCCATCTGCAAACGCTTTGTAATCTTCTAGTGTGTGAACAGCTTCTGCAAAGATACCATCTGCACCGGCTTCAAGGCAGGCTTGAGCACGATCTACAGCAGAGTTTAAACCTTCCATTTGGAAAGCATCAGTACGCGCAATAATGAAGAAGTCATCATCTGTTTTAGCATCAACAGCGGCTTTAACACGATCAACCATTTCCTGAGAAGAAACGATCTCTTTGTTTGGACGGTGTCCACAGCGCTTTTGAGCAATTTGATCTTCGATATGAACGGCGGCAGCTCCCGCTTTAGTCATCTCTTTGATAGTACGAGAAATATTAAACGCACCACCCCAACCTGTATCGATATCAACCAACAAAGGAGTTTCTACAGCGCTACTGATACGACGAACATCTTCCAAAACATCGTTCATAGAAGTCATACCCAGATCAGGCAAACCATAAGACGTATTAGCAACACCACCACCAGAAAGGTAGATAGCTTTATGGCCAACGCGCTCAGCCATCATGGCATGATAAGCGTTAGTTGTACCTACGATCTGTAGTGGTTTTGCTTCTAGTAGCGCTTTGCGGAATCGACCGCCTGCAGTTAGTTTAGCCATGTTTTTCCCCTTTGAGGTCAGTTGCTATGTTCAGCTTCTCTTCAATGTTCTTGCGTGCTGCACTAATATGCCGACGCATTAGAATCTCTGCTAACTCAGGGTCCCTCGCCTCAATAGCATCGACAATCTGACGATGCTCCTTGAGTGCACGCTTAGGACGAGAACTCGATACACTGAATTGATAGCGGTACATACGTACCAGGTGGTACAAGTCACTGCCGAGCAGTTCTAACAATGTTTCGTTTTTACTGCCCTGCACTATTCGGTAATGAAAATCCAAGTCACCTTCTTTCTGAAAGTAAGACTGGCCATCCAGCTGTGTTATAGAACGATCATGCTCATCTAACAAAATTCGTAGACTGGATATCTCGTCATCTGACATAAACTCTGCCGCCATACGACAGGCCATGCCTTCTAATGCTTCGCGTACCCGGTAGATTTCGATCAGTTCTTTTTCGTTAAGCTTTACGACTCTGGCACCAATATGAGGCTTTCGCTCGATCAAGCGTAGCGCTTCAAGTCGTCGCATTGCTTCACGTAATGGTCCTCGGCTAATGCCGTAGATACGTGCTAACTCAGGCTCACTGATCTTCTGCCCAGGAGGAATATCACCCACCACAATGGCATTAATTATTTGCTCACAAACTTTATCAGCTAGCGTTCGACTTTCTACCGGAGCTTCATTCATTATTTTTATATCTGCCATTAACAATCTGTTTTTGGGATTGTCGACAATCTTTAATTAAACTAACAGTACCGTGCGTTTTTGAGCACGTCAACCGTAAAAAAGGATAAAGTTGTCAACACAATACAAAAGTTTAAGAGTTTACCCCTACTTACAAATTTCTATAACGTAAGGTTTCTTCGTTCATTAACTTGGCGATCTGACGAGGCTTCTGAAATGGCAGGGAATGATCCGTACCCGGCACCATAAAATAATGCCAATTCGGCAAACCTTCCGCCATATCTCGATGGTATTGATGCATTAAGTCCACACTTAAGCCACCAATAAGGCTCGTAACATCACCTTGGGCAGCGACTAAGCCCTCTCTGTCTATATTATTAATGGCGTCCGTCACACAATCCAAAGCATATGCAAAACCTAGTGGGCGCCGCCCTAGACGAGAGGCTGTTAGGTCGTCAATCTGTACGGACGTTCTACGATTAGGAGAGATAGTATCCATAAAGTTACGAATACCTGTATCACGATTGTCGCTGCGCAAATGCTCTGCAGCCTCACTATAACGCTGGCGTAGCTGCACCGTAGAGTCCCAACACGGTCTATCCAACAAAGCAGACTCAAGTAGAAACTGTTTACAGACTCTATCTGGATGCTGCTGTTTAAATAGCATACTTACCATTCCACCCAGAGAATAACCGCCTAGATCAAACATCCACCAGCCTAGGTGGTCAACTACTGCATTCAGATCTGCCACTAGCATTTGCGCACTAAAAGGATAATCATACCGGTCTGGATAATGCGTATCACCCATCCCCCTCTGATCAGGTATCAACACCTCCTCCCACTGCGTCAGCATTGAAGCGATTAACACCCAAGTATCTTCACCTGCCACACCAGCCCCATGAAGTAGCACCAGTTTTTTGCCATTATTAACATTGGGGTTTTTAACGATCCGATAGGTAATAACCTGATCGGGTAAGTGCAGCTCTTTTTGACTGATATTTTGGCCGCTTCGCATAAATGACTTTATCTCCTCATAAATTGTCTACAATCCAGTATACGTTATTCACCCTACAGATAAAGATTGGAAAAGAGTAACCCTCGCTATCCATAAGTAGGATGCGTAAAATGTTCTACTTTTGCATAACAGCTATTTAGCAGCCTTCATTTAATAGCTCTCTAACTACAAGGTTTGATCGATTGCTTAAACGCATTACACTTCCGTATCAGGTCAGCACTAGCGACTACTTTGAACGCATCAGAAGCTTAGGCAACGCCATATTGCTTGATAGCGGAAAACCCAGCAGTGAACGGGGACGTTTTGATATTTTAGTTGCCGCCCCACTGTGCCAGCTAAGCTACCGAGAAGGTACACTTTCAGGTGTTAATTTACCTATTAGCATATCGCCTGATACAGACCCATTCGATGCACTCGAAAAACTCTATCAATACTCCTACATAGAGCAGGCTCAACTCCCCGAAGACATTCCTTTTAACGGCGGCTTAGTAGGGCATTTTTGTTATGATTTGGGGCGAGCAATAGAAGCCCTGCCACAGCAAGCAGTCAATGATACCTCGTTACCTGAGATGCTAGTCGGGCTATACGGCTGGGCTATCGTGATTGATCATGAGAAAAAATCAGCGAATCTTCATGGCTCCCACCTTACTAATGAGTCAACGCTAAAAGAAATTGTACTAAAAGCTTCAGCACCCGTCGTGCCGTCACAGCACTGTTTTCAGCTAACCAGTGATTTTTGCAGCAATCTTAATGAACAGGCTTACCATAGCCAGCTCTCGACTATTGACGATTACATACACGCCGGCGACTGCTACCAAGTCAATTTAGCACAGCGGTTCAGCGCTAACTGTAAGGGAGATCCGTGGGAAGCTTACAAGCACCTTCGCAACGCAGCACCGACTCACTATGCAGCCTACTTTGACACTGAGCATGGCGCTGTTTTGTCATTATCACCAGAGCGATTCTTATCAACGGATACGCAAGGTCACGTTATTACCCAACCGATAAAAGGCACGCGCCCAAGAGGGCACAACGCTAAAGCTGACCAGCAACTAGCTAATGAATTAAAGAGTTCAAGTAAAGACCGAGCTGAGAATGTCATGATTGTAGACTTGCTACGCAACGACCTCAGCAAGGTATGCCAACACCACAGCGTTAAAGTCCCTTCACTTTTTTCTATAGAAAGTTATAAAAATGTACACCATTTAGTCAGTACGGTCACCGGCACTCTTGAGCCTTACGCCTCACCTATTAGCTTACTCAAAGAGTGCTTTCCAGGCGGGTCAATCACAGGTGCTCCGAAAATAAGAGCAATGGAAATCATCGAAGAACTGGAGCCCCACCGCCGCAGTATTTATTGCGGAAGCATTGGCTATATAGGCGTCTCTGGCCAGATAGACACCAGCATTACTATTCGCACCCTGTTAGTTGAAAACAACAAGATACATTGTTGGGCAGGAGGAGGAATCGTTGCCGATTCAATAAGCGAAATGGAGTATCAAGAGACCTATGATAAGGTCAATAACTTGCTGTCGACACTAACAGCACTGTAAAAACGGAATACTTAAGCATAAAAGTGATACTTGAGCACAGTACTGTGCTACAACCCTATCGAAGCAACACAGCAAAATAATATCTCTGGTGTTATTTAGCGACCTCTTTATAGGTACTAATTAAAACTCTATACCTAGTAGTTATTCGGGTCTTAGGTTTGTGAACTCACACCTCTGAGCTTTGCGACTCAGAGCTTTCAGCTTTAGCGCGCTCTTCTTTTGAGATATAACGCGGCTTGTTACTAGGGTTGATCTTACTATTGGCTTTTTTCATTCTCTTAATAAGAATACTATTAATCTTTTTCTTTCGATTCATGATGTCACTGCAACTGTATAAATAAATATATGTATGGAGGCTATTGTAAAGCTAACGGCACGAATATGATAATTCTCTTCTATCAATGCTATGAGCTAACAAATGACTGCCACGATAATAACGCCTGCTTAAAGTCAGGCAAGCCACAACCGGCATAAGACTCCACGTCATACAAGTTAGTGTCTTCAGGTAGCTCTTCATCAATATCAAGCCCCAACACCAAAGCAACCACTTCAATTTCATTACGATTTAACCGTAATTGAAACTCTTTCCCCGATTGCTGATAATTACTTATCTCGTCACGCTCCAGTGTTTCAACAAGCTCAATTAATTGATTAATTTGCTGTAAATCATCAGATAACTCTTCAGAAAACCAACGACCTACCGCCTCAGCTCCCATCGAAAACTTGGCCCGAGGACGCCCCAATTCATCAATGCTAAACTCGTAATCCATAGCGCTCTCTGATTATTACTTAACGGACGCGCATTCTACATGACTTTACGTATAAAGCGCGCCATCTAGCTCTAGGTATGTCAGATATAAACGCATCTCGAACTCTAGCTGATGATAATCTGGAAGCATATATTGGCATAATTGATAAAACGCCTTGTTATGTTCTTTCTCTTTCAAATGGGCTAATTCATGCACCACAATCATATTCAAAAACACTTCAGGGGCTTTTTTGAATATTGCACTGATGCGAATCTCATTTTTACTCTTTAACTTAGTGCCTTGCACTCTAGATACATAGCTATGAAGCCCCAGCGCATTATTAACCACATGAATTTTACTGTCATATGCAACCTTACTCAGTGGCGCAGACTTTTTTATATAACGGTTTTTTAACGCCATGACATACTCACGCAGATATTTATCATTACTGACGTCATGCACTTTAGGGTATTTTTTCAGTAAAAAATCAGCCAACTGACGCTTATCTATCATTTGTTGCACTTGTTGCTGCAACTCGGGTGCATAAGCAGTTAAATATTTTAACGTGGACATCAAATTTCTCTTTTGTATTCCATCAGCCTTGCCAACCTATCTGGCCGCTTATCAAGCTGCTTACATGCCTGCTTATAATTACTTTTCAAATGCTTCTTTAGGCAAGAAACAGCATGTGAATCCTCTATACCTTTTAAGCGACAATACAGCGCTAACGCAAATACAATTTCATTTTCAGACAAGCTCGCCACACGATTTGCTTGAGCGTTATAGCAACTGCCACAACCGCCGCGAAATGTATAAGCGGAATTGGCAAACATGACACCAAATCCCATAAAAACCGCTAATACCTCGCTGCCCTCGGTGAGGTAATCTACACCACCTGGCGGAAGCTGATGAGATTGAAGCAACACATGTTGTGCAATCACATGAGCAAAACTGGATGACAGATCTTCTGGCTTCAACGTTTGCTGGGGATTATAGCTAAGCGCTAAAGGGTGCTGATACACAACAGGCGACATACTCACCGTTGAGTTACGCTCTACTTTAGCTAGTTCGATCTGGTGGGCAGGTAAACTTTCAAACAATTCAGGTGATTGCAGCTGAAAAGGCCAATGCGCTAGCCCCGCATACATCAGTGTATGTTTAAATATATTTTCTGCTTTAGCATGAACACTATCAACATTGCCTGGAAAAAACTCATTGGTTGGCTGCACTAACCGACTACGCTTAAAAAACTCTTCATTGTCAAAACTTTGTATCGCCCACTCAAAGGTATCGTATATCCAGTCAGCACTGGATAGATCGATAAGCGGACGAAATTTAAAAATGGATAGCATGAGAAGTATTCTTATTGAGAGGACATTAAATTTAAACAGCTAACTATTAGCATTAACTTTATAGAAACAAGCACACAATTAACACACCCTTCATAGTATATGCACTTGAAAGTCATTCCGTAAAACTAATCGTTTGATAAGTAGCAAACTTTATTGAGCTACTCCAATAGTCATCTGCAAAGCCTGCTTTACGCTTTAAGTGCAATAAAAAGTCTTGCTCTTTTGGCAATGTATTCCAAACCGAAGGTAAAAACGTCGCTCGATGATTCCCCTCTTCTAGTATTAAACCGTCAACTCCTGGCCGGATTTTATTCAACAAGTCTTGCTCGTTATCAACCGTTAACAATAATGCAGGCGTTAGGATCGAAATAGCTATTTGAACATCATCCAGTTCTTCTTGATCTAAAGGAGGAAATCGCGAATCTCTAAACGCTGCATTAAATGCATTTTGCCAGACATCTATTATTAACGGCTGCCTTACTTCAAGTGAACCAATACACCCCCGCAAACTCCCCTGCAAAGTCAGTGTAACAAAACTAGCACCTAGCCCGTTTTTATCCAAGCTAGCGGGTTCTCGCTGCCAGCTCCCCTGCAACCCTTGCTTAATTGATGCCCTAGCACAACTCAACAACTTCTTTTGCTTTTTCGGCTGCACGCTAAAACACACCATAACAAGCATACCCAACTACACGTTCTTTAGCTCCAGCTGTATCACCACTATTACACTGCGCCAATTTTTTGATTGTTAGATTCTGATGCTTAATAGCCAGCAATAAGCCATTTAGAGCATGGCAGCCACATGCCTCTGTTGGTTTGAGGTCATGATCAGCACTCATGATTTTTAGATCAGTATGCGCATCTGTTTTTTTTGCATTTTCGTAACTGTGAAAATGGCTCAAATCAGTACTGACAATGACCAGTTTATTAGAATCCAACAATAAAGGTTCAATGATCTGCGCAACATCAACAGCAGCACACTCACCAACGACAAGAGGAACGATGGGCACGTTAATTTGCAGGTACTGAAGAAAAGGCAATTGAACCTCTAAACAGTGCTCCTGTGCATGGACCTTATCGGCCTCAATCACCAGATCATTCTTGAGCAGTGCATTAATAGCCTTACGGTCGATCTGAATATCGCCCAATGGCGTAGAGAAAAAATCGCTTGTAGGAGCAGCGCAGCCTTGCAAAGGCTCACGGTGATTTGGACCAAACAGATAGATACCATTGAAACCAGTGCAGCCTCTAAGTAAGCCATACCCAAGACCAGCAACAGCGCCTGAATAAATGTAGCCTGCATGCGGAACTATCAGCGCCCTTGGCTTTTTAAGCAGTTTATTGGGTGCATTTTCAGGCACCTTTTCAGGTAATAAGTCGGCAAGCACACCGTATAAATCAGCTTTATCTTCGGGATAAAACAATCCGGCGACAGCGGCAGGTCGAATGCTCATACGCTACCCTCCCCTGCCAATATGTTTTATATTGGCATTAATGGGTACTCTTATAAGTACTCTTAAATACTAAACCTGCAGCGCTTATGAATCCAGATCAAAGAGAGATTCTTTTCTGGCATCCGCTGGGTGACAACCGTATCCAGTGCGACTTATGCCCCCACTATTGCTCATTAAAAGAAGGGCAAAGAGGAGTTTGTTATGTCCGAGGAAATACCAACGGACAAATGCAGTTATACACCTACGGTCGGTCCAGCGGCTTCTGTATAGACCCTATCGAAAAAAAACCTTTAAACCATTACTTTCCGGGCACACCTGTCCTATCTTTTGGTACGGCGGGATGCAACCTTACATGCAAATTTTGCCAAAACTGGGATATCAGCAAAGCAAGAGATATGGATCACCTGTGTAATACCGCGACGCCTGAACAAATCTCTACAACAGCCAAACAATACGCCTGTCGCGCCATCGCGTTTACTTACAATGATCCTGTTATATTTTTTGAGTACGCAGAAGATGTTGCCATCGCATGCAAAGCGGCTGGTATAAAAAGTATTGCGGTAACGGCAGGATACATAAGCGATGCAGCTCGCTCCCGTTTCTTTTCATCTTTTGATGCGGTAAATATTGATTTAAAAGCATTTACTGATCATTTCTACCGACATATTTGCGGTGGAAAACTAGCCACTGTATTAGACACATTGATCTACCTTAAACACGAAACCGCTGTTTGGTTTGAAATTACCACACTCTTAATACCAGAAAGAAATGATTCAGATGCAGAGATTGAAGCGCTCTCTAGCTGGATAAGCAAGAACTTAGGGCAAGATGTTCCACTACATTTTTCAGCATTTCATCCAGACTGGAAAATGCAAAATATTCCAAAAACGCCGCTAACAACATTACTAAGAGCACGCGATATCGCACTCAAAAATGGGGTGCGTTATGTCTACATTGGAAATGCACATCACCCACAAGCAAGCTCGACCTTTTGTCATCACTGTAAAGCATTGCTTATTGAACGCGACGGGTACCAGCTAGGCAGCTGGGATATCCATGATGCTAGATGCGGACAGTGTAATGCCTTAATCCCAGGCTATTTTGAAAACACACCTGGAAACTGGGGGCCTAAGCGCCAACCAGTAAAGATCAACTCGCGCTAAAGCTCCCGCTCCAAGCAAGCACGCAAATCACTAAGGTCATTGATCGTTTTCACGCTAAAGAAGAGCTTTTCAGCTTCTTCGCGCTGAGGCCGCATCATATGTAGCCATTGCTTTATACGCCCATGAACATATTTTGGTGGTAGTTTTTGCTCAACAAAAGAAAAGTATTCCAACAACAGTAAAACAACCTGTGACCATGCTGCACCGTCACCACTTTGGCCAAGCTGATAACTCTTAATCATTAAACCTAATTCTGGTCGGGCAATAAGACCGCGTCCAATCATCACATCATCACACCCACTAAGGTCTTTACAGCGTTGATAGTCTTCACAGTTCCAAACCTCACCATTGGCAACGACATGTAAATCTACACTCTCTTTTATCCGCCCTATCCATTCCCAATGAGCCGGTGGTTTGTACCCCTCAACTTTCGTGCGTGCATGAACTGCCAAACTATCAGCACCGGCCTCTTGGATAGCAACAGCGTTATCAATGGCCAACGATTTATCTAAATTCCCAAGTCGCATTTTAGCGGTAACAGGAATATTATCTGGCACCGCTTGGCGGACCGCTTTTACTATCTGATGAATCAATGCTGGCTCATCAAGTAACACAGCACCACCACGGTGCTTATTAACTGTTTTTGAAGGGCAACCAAAATTCAGATCAATAGCTGGTGCCCCCATTTTCGCAGCACTTATCGCATTCATGGCCAACAACTCAGGCTCACTCCCTAACAACTGTACGACAACCGGAATACCTGCGGGTGTCTTTCCTTGACGAGCTAGCTCAGGGGCTGATTTCAAAAACTCTTTTTCAGGCAAAACATAGCCAGTAATACGTATAAACTCTGTAACACACAGATCAACCCCCCCCAATTTTGTAATTAGGTGGCGCATAGTGGCATCTACAACCCCCTCCATTGGAGCAAGTATTATCTTACCGGCCTGTGTATTCACTTTATCAGCGTTCATGTTTATGCTTTATTCACTATCGTAGTTTAGGAATCTCGGATGCGCCTCTTTATTGCTATAGACATACCCGACACGGTGCAACAGCAAATCGCGCAGCTGTATTGTAACTTTCACGGCATTCAATGGACGCCACCAGAAAGGCTGCATATTACCTTGGCGTTCATAGGTAACGTAAAAAAGAGAAAACTTCCCGCTCTAGACCAACAGCTAGAAAAAATAACCTTTACACCCTTCACATTACATTGTGATCGGTTTGGTAGTTTTCGTAGCAAAGATATTTGGTTAGGAGTTAACCCTGAAGATCCAGTAGTGCAGCTTCATCAAAAAATCACTGATGCGTTACACGAAATAGATATGGGGTTTAAAGGCAGACCTTTTAAACCTCACATTACTCTGGCTTATACCCAAAAAAATGATGAGCATCTAGTCTTGAACCTACTTGAAGGCCGCCGAGTGTTTGAGGCTCTTAGCTTTACAGTAGATCACTTCAATTTAAAAAGCAGCTGGACAAAACCAGTCGGCTCTTTACATCGCATTGAAGCAATCTACAACGCTAAAGCTCAATAATTAAAGTGCATCTAAACCGAGCTGCATATCAGCCCGAATGTCTTCTATATCTTCAAGACCTACTGATAAACGAATCAAATTCGTCTTGATACCAGCGTCAGCCTTAGCTTCATCGGTCATTCGTCCATGAGTCGTTGTTGCAGGATGTGTGATGGTTGATTTTACATCGCCCAAATTACCTGTAATTGACACCATCGTGGTTGAATCAATGAAACGCCATGCAGCCTCTTGCCCACCAGCCACTTCGAATGATAGAACACCACCAAAGCCCGTCTGCTGTTTAATTGCCAACGTATGCTGAGCATGACTCTCGAGCCCGGTGTAATAAACTCGCTCTATACCCCGCTGCTGCTGTAACCAGGTTGCAAGTTCAAGCGCATTTTTTGCATGAGCTTCTAAGCGAATTTTTAAGGTTTCCAAACCTTTATGGAATACCCATGCATTAAACGGGCTCATACATGCCCCGCCCGTGCGGATAAAACCAAAGATCTCTTCCATCAGCGCATCCGAGCCAACTACAACACCACCTACACATCGCCCTTGGCCATCTAAATACTTAGTTGCCGAGTGAATAACAAGATCAGCACCTAACGTTAATGGCTGTTGGAAAACCGGTGTTAAAAAACAATTATCAACAGCGAGCATTGCATCATTCTTATGTGCTATATCAGCTACTGCTCTGATGTCTGTTAACTCACCAAGCGGGTTTGAAGGTGTTTCTAAAAACAGCAAACGCGTATTGGGTTGTATTGCAGATTCCCATGCGTTTAAGTCTTTAGGATCAACAAAGCTAGTTGTGATACCAGCACGAATTAGATACTTTTCGAACAACGAAATCGTCGAACCAAAAACACTCTGCGAACAAACGACATGATCGCCTTGCTGCAAAAGCGACAAGCCAATACTCAAAATAGCAGCCATGCCTGATGAGGTAGCTACTGCACGCTCTGCGCCTTCCAAAGCCGCCATGCGCTTTTCAAAAGCATTCACGGTTGGATTCGTAAAACGTGAGTATATATTACCTTCTTCATCACCACTAAAACGAGCAGCAGCCTCGCGCGCACTCGAATAAACAAAACTAGACGTTGGGAAGATAGCATCGCTATGCTCTCCCTCA
Organism: Neptunomonas japonica DSM 18939; assembly: GCF_000422765.1. GTDB lineage: Bacteria > Pseudomonadota > Gammaproteobacteria > Pseudomonadales > Balneatricaceae > Neptunomonas > Neptunomonas japonica. The sequence goes on from NZ_KE383915.1 coordinate 279,417, forward strand.
GATGTCCGTGTTTGTCCAGCTCTAATAGCTAGCGTTGAAAGACCTGCATCAGTTTGCGTAAACTGAATACGCTCTTCGCGCTCAAAACCTGGTTTAGCCATTATCGAGTTCGCTCTTATGATATTTCAGTGTGAAGATCAGCCGGTGCTTCATCTTCATGATCAATTGTCTCAGGTACTATTTTGGCAGCATCTTTGCGCTTCTGATCCAAGCGGTCCAAGTAAGCAGTATCAATATCACCTGTCACATAATAACCATCAAATACTGATGAATCGAAATCACAGATAGTATCAGCATTACCTTCTGATACTGAGTCTTTAAGATCATCTAGTTCCTGAAAGATCATCCAATCTGCACCAATGGCTTCACCGATCTCATCAACAGAGCGGTTATGTGCGATAAATTCTTCAGGAGAAGGCATATCAATGCCATAAACATTTGGAAAACGTACAGGTGGCGCTGCTGATGCAAAGTATACTTTACGCGCACCGACATCTCTTGCCATCTGTACAATCTGTTTAGACGTAGTACCACGCACAATAGAGTCGTCTACTAACATGACAACCTTATCTTTGAACTCAAGCTCAATAGGGTTCAGCTTACGACGAACCGAGTTTTGACGCTGTGTTTGCCCTGGCATTATAAAGGTACGACCGATATAACGGTTCTTGATAAAGCCTTCGCGAAAAGTAACATTTAAATGCTTAGCCATCTCAAGTGCAGACGTGCGGCTCGTATCAGGTATTGGCATAATCACATCGATATCGTGATCAGGACGTAAACCTTTTACTTTTTCAGCCAGCTTAATACCCATGCGCATACGCGCTTGATGAACATTAACATTATCAATAATAGAGTCTGGACGTGCTAGGTATACAAATTCAAATAAGCAGGGAGTTATCTTAGTGTCTTCTGCGCACTGCTTAGTGAAAACGTTGCCATCCATATCTATGAAGATCGCCTCACCAGGTTCAATATCACGAACACGTGTAAAGCCAGCAATATCCAATGCAACGCTTTCAGAAGCCACCATGCACTCTTCGCCTTCCGGCGTTGAACGCGTTCCATAAATAAGGGGACGAATACCATTAGGGTCACGAAAAGCAACGACACCGTAGCCAGTAATAACGGCAACAACCGCATAACCACCTTTAACACGTTTATGGACCTTGGATACGGCTTCGAAGATATCTTCAGGTTCCGGTTTTAACTTTCTCTGATGCTGCAATTCATGTGCAAAAACATTCAGCAACACTTCTGAATCAGAAGTAGTGTTGATATGACGCAAATCTTCACGGAACATTTGCTCAACAAGCTCTTCAGCGTTAGTTAAATTGCCATTATGTGCTAATGCAATACCGTAAGGAGAATTCACATAAAATGGCTGTGCCTCAGCAGCACTAGAGCTACCAGCAGTTGGATAGCGAACATGCCCGATACCCACATTACCCATTAAACGCTTCATATGACGTGTACGAAACACCTCATTAACCAAGCCGTTATCTTTACGTAGGAAAAACCGATTACCCTCACAGGTCACCATGCCAGCGGCATCCTGTCCGCGGTGTTGAAGCACAGTCAGCGCATCAAAGATTGTCTGATTAACAAGGGATTTGGCTACTAGCCCAACAATACCGCACATTTAAACTACCTCAAGAGGAATCAGAAAAAGCTGTCTGGTCCGAAATCAGACCACTGTCTTACTTAACGTCCCGCGTTCCAAATCAATTGCCCTACTTCAGATGCAACTTCTCTGGACCATGTTTCCATTAAAACAAAATGAGGAATCAATTCAGATTCCTTCCACCAAGCATCAAGCACTGCGGGAGTTCCTCCCAGCAAAGCCACCAGCACGACTACGACCAAGGCGCCACGCGCTAAGCCAAAGCCCATACCTAGAATTCTATCAGTACCGCTTAACCCAGTTGCCTCGACTAACAAGCTAACGAGGTTACTTACCAATGCGCCAACGATAAGCGTTAATATAAACAGTATGCCAAACGCTGACGCGATACGAAATGAAGGGGTCTGAATATAGTCAGACAGCACAGTTGCCAAAGCATCTGTAAAAAGCCGTGCTATTACGAAAGCAGTAACCCACGTCAATAACGATAGCGCTTCTTTTACAAAACCACGCTTGATACTAAAAAGTCCTGATATCCCAACAATCCCAAGAATTGTCCAGTCGGCCCAGTTCATTTTTTCTACCACCTATCCAATTTGCGCGCATTCTAACAGAGCGTTAAGATGAACCCAATCACTGAGTAGTGAATCTGAAAATTATTCCATCCAAACCAAAATCACTTTGTAGCGCCTCTTTTAATTTCTCAAGACGTTGGCGCTTCATATCTGGCCCTACATAGACTTTAAAAAGGTTCGCATTTTTGCGTGTATACACTTTATGCCCCGCTTCAACTAACTGCTTGCGCAGCGCCCGAGCATTAGACTCATCTTTAAAGCTGGCGAGTTGTAATGTCCATGCAACCGGTACGTTTTGCTCATCTAACTGGGGTTTGTCTTTACTGGTACTTACAACGGGCCTTTTTTCTTGAATGACTGCTTTTTTCTCAGGTTTTTTTTCAACCATTACAATAACTTCTTCAGGCACTTTTTGAACAGGCGCGTACTCGGACGTATCTGGAAGTAGTTTTGTTTGCGGCTCAAAGCTTACGACATCAGGCATTGCCGGCGCCTGTGGTATACGACTTTCCAGATGCCTCTCACGATAACCGTCCCCTGTCATAAACAAAGGAAACAGAACAACAGCAGAGATAACAATTACGGACAGGCCTAATAGCCGCCTTTTTACACTATCTTCCATTAAAGCAGCTCTCTGTTAAGAACAGGGTAAGCACCACCCACTGTAAAGAAGGAACCTGCTACTACTATCGTGCCGGTTACAGCAGTATCCGTCGTAACAAGGGAGTTAATAGCATCGGCTACCGTGTCATGACATACAAGATTCGGATTATCGATACCTGATTCAAATACATACGAACTCAATTGTTCAGCAGTCTGCCCCCTAGGTACATCTAATGTTGCAAGATGCCAACACGCAACTGCCGACGATAATGCCTCTATAACAGCTGAGCAATCTTTATCTGCCAACATACCAAGAATCAACTGCACTCCATTAGGCTCAGTTTTCTTTAACTGCTGGGCCAGATAAATAGCTGACTGTGGGTTATGTGCTACATCAAGAATAAAATGGTGCCCTTGATATTCGACAATTTCCATACGTCCCGACACCTGAGCATCACGCAGGCCCTGTGCAATATTGGCAGGAGAACATACTAAATCGGATAGCAAAATTGTCTGAAGCGCAGTCGCTGCATTCTGCAAGGGTAAACGAGGCAATGGAAGACCAGCTAAAACTACGGAGGCGTCATTAAAATCACGCCCCTGCCAGATCCAGTGGGTATCATTTTGTAATCGATACTCAAAAGACTTATTGACTTGTCGTAAGTGACTACCAAGCTCTCGTGAATAGTTTTCAATGGAAACAGGAGGGTTTAGTTCACCGCATACTGCCGGCTTACCTTCCCTGAAAATACCGGCCTTCTCCCAGCCAATTTTTTCCCGATCATCACCAAGCCAGTCAACATGGTCAATATCAATCGTGGTAACCACTGCCACATCAGCATCAACTACATTAATCGCATCTAAACGCCCACCAAGACCCACTTCTAAGAGCGCTACATCAGGCTGCTGATCAGCGACAAGCCATAGCGCAGCAAGCGTTCCCATTTCAAAATAAGTTAACGATGTATCTTCTCGCGCTTGGTCAACTGCATTAAAAGCAGCAACCAAGGAGGCGTCATCAACTAACACACCATTAAGACGAACACGCTCATTGTAAACTTGTAAGTGGGGGGAGGTGTAACAGACTGTTCTATAACCTGAGCGGCGATAGATAGCATCTAAAATGGCAACGGTAGAGCCTTTACCATTCGTGCCAGCCACCGTAATAACATGCACATTGGTAAAATCTAATGACAAGCTGTTGAATACAGTTTGTACCCGCTTAAGACCAAGGTCAATGGCAACCGGATGACTTTGCTCCATCCAACCAAGCCATTGTTCAAGCGTAAATTCTGATCTATTCATTAATACAGTTTACCAAAAGAAAGGCCGGTAATAACCGGCCTCAAACCATCTAGTTTACGAGTCTGAGCTTTTTTCAGCTTGCTGCTCATCAGAGAGCTCTACTTGCTCTTCTGAAGGATCAACGGCATCAGCAGCCAGCTCCTCTTCAACAATAGGCTCTGCAAAGCGGTGCATAAACATTGAAAGTACTGAATGCAAACGCTCACGCATTTCTAAACGCGAAACGATCATATCAACCTGACCATGTTCTAATAAGAACTCAGCCCGCTGAAAGCCTTCCGGTAACTTTTCACGTACTGTTTGCTCAATAACACGGGGACCGGCAAACCCAACTAATGCTTTTGGCTCAGCAATGTTAAGGTCACCTAGCATGGCTAAACTCGCTGATACACCACCATAAACAGGATCAGTCAACACAGAGATATAAGGAATCCCAGCTTGACGCATTTTTTCAAGCGCTGCACTGGTTTTTGCCATCTGCATCAACGAGATCAAAGCTTCCTGCATGCGCGCACCACCTGATGCTGAAAAGCAGATCAGAGGAATGTTCCCTTCTAATGAAACGTTGACAGCACGAACAAAGCGCTCGCCAACGACAGCACCCATTGAGCCGCCCATAAAACGAAAATCAAAAGCCACCGCCGCAACAGGCATATTTAATAAAGTGCCACGCATGGCAACCAGAGCATCTTTTTCGCCAGTAGCTTTCTGTGCTGCTGATAAGCGGTCTTTATATTTTTTCGTATCACGGAATTTCAGGCGATCCACTGGCTCCACTTCAGCGGCCAGTTCCGTAAAGGAATCTTTATCTAAAAAAGATTCCAAACGCTGGCGTGCAGCTAAGCGCATATGATGATCACACTTTGTGCAAACGTTAAGGTTTTTTTCTAATTCTGGAAGATACAGTACTGCCTCACATTTAGGGCATTTTTTCCAGAGACCTTCAGGAACGCTCGCTCTTTTATTTTCAGAACGTACGAGCGAGGGGACAATTTTGTCTAACCAGTTACTCATTCTTATCTAAATCCAGTATGATAATTCGTTATTCTCAGGCGTCCATAGCACTGCGCATTTGTGCAATGATAGCAGCGACATCAATAGAAATCTGTTCTGGTTGAGATACTTTTTCAGCAATCGCATTAACCAAGACACTTCCTACAATTACGCCATCTGCTACTTTAGAAACAGCCGCGGCTGTTTCTCCATCGCGAATACCAAAGCCAACACCCACCGGCATATCTGTATGACGACGTATAACCTCAAGCTTTTCAGCAACTTCATCAACATCTAATGCTGCCGAACCTGTTACACCTTTAACAGAGACGTAGTAAACATAACCTGAACCAAACTCGCAAACTTGCTGAATGCGACTTTCTTCTGTTGTTGGCGCTAACAGATAGATCACATCCAAAGCATATTTTTTCATGATAGCAGCAAACTCAACAGACTCATCCGGCGGAAGGTCTACCGTCAACACGCCATCAACGCCAGCGACACTAGCTTGCTTAGCAAAGCTCTCATACCCAAGTGTTTCTATTGGGTTAAGGTAGCCCATCAAAACAACAGGTGTTTGCTTATCCACTACACGGAACTCTTTGACCATCTCCAAGATATCCAGAAGACGCGTACCGTGACGCAGTGCTCGCTCACATGCCAACTGAATCACCGGCCCATCAGCCATTGGATCCGAAAATGGCACGCCTAGCTCGATAATATCAGCACCAGCATCAACCATAGCGTGCAATAGTGGCACAGTAACTGACGGCTGAGGATCACCCGCAGTCACATACGGAATAAGCGCCTTTCGGCCATCCGCTTTAAGAGATTCGAAACATTGATTAATACGACCCATTCTCAAAATCTCCTTAACTACTAAATTTCAATACCATCAATACCGGCGACGGTATGAATATCTTTATCACCACGACCAGACAGGTTGACCACAACAATCTGGTCTTTATCCATCTCTTTGGCAACTTTAATGGCGTGAGCAACAGCATGACTAGATTCTAGGGCAGGCATAATACCTTCCACTTTTGTCAGCATACGAAATGCATCTAACGCTTCTTCATCAGTGATAGCTGCATATTCAGCACGACCGGAATCTTTTAACCATGCATGCTCCGGACCTACGCCTGGATAATCTAAGCCCGCCGATACAGAGTGCGTACCTAGAATCTGCCCTGCATCATCAGACATCAAATAACTTCTGTTTCCATGCAAGACTCCCGGACGCCCTGCACATAAAGGAGCTGCATGCTGCCCAGTTTCAACACCGTAGCCGCCAGCTTCAACGCCAATCATGCGCACATCTGCATCTTCGATAAACGGATAAAACAAACCAATCGCGTTAGAGCCACCTCCAACACAAGCAACCAAAGCATCCGGCAGACGCCCTTCATGCTCAAGACATTGCTGGCGTGCTTCACGACCAATAACACACTGAAAGTCACGCACAAGTTTAGGGTAAGGGTGCGGGCCTGCTGCCGTGCCTATAATGTAGAAAGTATCATCCACATTAGTCACCCAATCACGCATTGCTTCATTCATTGCATCTTTAAGTGTGCGAGTCCCTGACTTAACAGCAACTACTTCAGCACCTAGCAATTTCATGCGATATACGTTCAATGATTGGCGATGAACATCATCAACGCCCATATAAACTTTACACTCAAGCCCTAAGCGCGCGGCAACCGTGGCAGAAGCAACACCATGCTGCCCAGCACCTGTTTCTGCAATAATGCGAGGTTTACCCATAAACTTAGCTAGTAACGCTTGACCAATGGTATTATTAATTTTATGGGCGCCAGTGTGGTTTAAATCTTCACGCTTCAAGTAAATTTTTGCACCGCCAACTTCTTTAGTTAAGCGCTCAGCAAAATACAACGGCGATGGACGGCCAACATAATGTGCTAAATCATGATCAAATTCTTTTTGGAAGTCCGCATCAGCTGAAAGTCGCTCATAAACCTTTTCAAGGTCCTTCAGAGCTCCCATTAGCGTTTCAGATACAAAACGACCGCCGTAAGGACCAAAGTGCCCTCGCTCATCAGGCAGCTGCATGAGAGCAGCCAGATCAGTTGTTGTTGGCACGTGCCACCTCTTTAAAAAAACAATTAATTTTATTCGCGTCTTTAAGACCCGCAGATTCTTCTACCCCGCCGCTAACATCAACAGCGAAGGGTTTTACTTGTTCAATTGCCTGCGCAACATTCTGTGTAGACAAGCCACCAGCCAGAATAATACTAGAGCGCATAGACTGCGGTATTCGATCCCACTCGAAGGATTCGCCAGTCCCACCCGGCACCCCTGCTTTATATGCATCTAACAACACAGCACGTGACGAAGAGTAACTACTAGCTTCTCGCTCTAAATCAAGACCCGGCTTCATTCGTAACGCTTTAATATAGGGGCGATCAAACTGCATACAATATTCGGGGGATTCTTTACCGTGAAATTGCAGAAGATCAACCTTTGTCAGCGCCAATATCTCTTTAACAGCATCGGGGGATTCATCTACGAACAATGCAGTCGTCGTGATAAAAGGCGGAAGTACTGAGATGATATCCGCAACGATAGAGGGCTCAACGTATCGAGGACTTGGCTTATAAAATACAAAGCCAAGAGAGTGCGCCCCAGCAGCTATAGCTGTAAGCGCATCTTCTACACGAGTGATACCGCAAATTTTTACGCGTACTGCCATGATTAAGTCGATATATGATTAGGCAAAGAGGGAATTCTAACAGAAGTAACGTCTCAACGTTAGCCAGTAATATTAAGGAAATAAGGGCCTAGTTCAGATTTTGGCAACGCGTAACTCTGCGGATACTTCACATCGACAAAATATAAACCTGAAGGTGGTGCAGTTATCCCTCCAGCACAGCGGTTTCTAGCTTCTAATACTTGCTTAGCCCAGATTGGTTCAGCTTCACCTGCACCGATACTCATTAGCACGCCGGCGATATTTCTAATCATATGGTGTAGAAAAGCATTAGCTTGCACATCAATCACAATCAACTCACCCGAGCGATAAATATTTAATGCTTTGACGTCTCGTACAGGGCTTTTAGCCTGACACGCTACCGCGCGATATGAAGAGAAGTCATGCACTCCTACCAAGTGAGCACCCGCCTCACGCATCCGCTCAATATCCAGAGGCTTATAAGTCCAAGTAACGCCCTTAGAAAGTAATGCCGGTTTAATTCTAGTGCTATATATCAAATAACGATAACGACGCTCTTGGGCACTGAAACGCGCATGAAATGTATCATCTACAGGAGTAGCCCAACGTATCGCAATATCATCAGGCAAATTACTATTGCCTCCTAGCACCCATGCACGGTTTTCGCGTTTTGCATGAGTATCGAAGTGAATTATTTGATAAGTGCCATTCACTCCAGTATCGGTTCTACCCGCACATACAACAGTTATCGGCTCATTCGCAACAACTGAGAGTGCTTTATGCATATGCCCTTGAACAGTAGGGACTTCATCATTCTTCTGAATCTGCCAACCGTTATAAGCAGCCCCAGCATACTCAACACAAAGCGCATAACGATAAGAAGGGGCGACCGAAGCCGCCCCTTTCTCACTGTCCAGCTGAGTTATTTCTTGCGTCAAACAAGACCTCCTAACAACTCTGTCGCTTCATCTTTTTGTGAGTCATTACCTTCTTGGGCGATCTCTTCAAGAATATCTCTAGCACCTTCAACATCATCCATATCGATATAAGCTCGAGCAAGGTCAAGCTTAGTTTCAACTTCATCAGCCCCATCCAAGAAACCCAAAGCATCAAGAGAATGCTCCTCTTCTGAAGAAGACTCCTCTAATGCTATATCGTTATCGGTGCTGTTGAGCAGCGCTTCTAATTCATCATCAAGCTCGGCATCTAAATCATGCTCAATATTAGATGTTAGCTCGCGAGTGACTTCTTCATCTGTAGGCGTACCCGGCAATTCATCACCGGGTTCATCAAGGCTCAGGTCATCTAGATCAAAACCAGCCACATCCATTGGTGCTTCTTGCTCAGGCACACCAAGATCAAGCTCTTCAGGATCATCTAACAGCTCAGCCACTTCTGGGTGAAGGTCAGCAGCATCCGAGATGTCCCCACTTTGCTCAGGAAGAGTAACTTCTTCAGCAGTTGAGTCGTCATCATCAAGACCCAAAACATCGTCTAGATCACCAAAGTCATCTAAATCACTGTTACTTCCTAGAGCGTCTTCATCCAAGGAAGCAAGTGAGGCGCTCAGCTCGCTATCACCAAGACCTTCACGTTCAGGCACTTGTGCTTCTTCATTTTCTAGAAGTGAATCGAGATCTGCTATCAAATCCGTTTCAAAATCCAGATCGCTCTCATTAGAACTAGGCTCAACCTCTGCTTCAGGTGCAGAATCAACCATATCAAGGTCATCTAATTCAAAATCGAGTTCATCAAGCTCGTCTTCCAAATCTTTCATCGCTGAACCTGATTCAGCAGGCTCAGGTTCTGCTTCACTCAAATTAAACTCGAGCTCTTCATCATTGCTAACAATTTCATCATCAGCAGTGACAGGCTCATCATCTAACTGATCAAGACCCAAGGATGCCAACGACTCTAAGGAACCCTCTTCGTCAGCAGTGTCAGAAATAGGTTCGACCGCATCCATGCCAGAACGCACATTGCTTTGACGAGACTGCTCTAGAGCATCTAACTCATCATCATCCGCCAGTAACTCGTCTAATGCCGTATCGGCGGCTAATCCACTACCAGGAAGGTCTCCTAACTCAAACTCATCTTCTAAATCTGAAGACTCAGGCGCAGACTCAGCCAAATCTAATTCAGCTGAGTTATCCATATCAGCCAGCTCATCTAAGCCCAAATCAAACTCATCATCAGACTCATCATCTAGAATCGACCCCAACAGGTCGTCATCACCAAGACTATCTGCCACTTCTGTGTCAGGTACTTGTTGCTCAGAATCTGCCACAGCATCATCAACAGCCATAACATCCAGATCATCTTCAAATGAATCATCCAGATCTAAGTCCATATCTAAATTCAGATCATCAAGGTCGTCAAGATCAAACTCGCTAGAAGCAACGTTTTCGCTTCTCTCTTCTGATGCTTCTTCTGCAGCAGCCTCAGCAAGGTCATCAGAAACCTCTTCTAGCTCAACAAGCGAAGCTTCCTCATCAATTGCGCTATCATCTTCAATATCTACCGCATTAAAAAACTCTTCTTCCTCAATGGCTTCTCCAGCTTTTTTCTTGCGACGTAGCATTAACCACAAGCCTACCAACACTGCGATAAGCCCACCGCCAATACCTGCCAAATATTCGGGCGCTTGGAGAATTTTATCTATTAAGCTTTTTTCAGGTGGCGGGGGTGGTGCGATAACAGGCGCTGAAGGCTTGTTCACTTCCGTTTGTAACGCAGCCAACTGCTGATCTTTAAGCTCAATAAGGCGTTGTAATGAATCTAGCTGCTCCTGAATAGCATCTAATTTATCATTAAGATCTACGTTATCTCTTTCCAGACGATCTAGAGATTCCATCGAAACGGCTAACTGGTTTTCTAATGATTCATTCTTTTCAATAAGCTGCTGTTTTTCAAGATCTTTAGTTTGAACACTTTGGTCATCTACAGCCGCTTCATCTTTACCCACTGCTTCTGCAGGCGTGACAACTTTTAATTGCCCACTATTTGCCTCATCAGGCTCTTGAGAATCCGCGGCTTCACTCTTTAAACTTTTTTTTGATCCGTCAATAGGTGCTTTATCAGGCGCAGGAGCTTTGCCCTGCTTCCATAACGCTGTTTGCCTATGAACTTCTGCAGCAGCTTGCTTAGAGCTTATAGCCCGCGCTTCAGCTTCAGTTGGAAGATTAAGAACAACACCCGCTTTCAGATTGTTAATATTTCCATCAGGAAAAGCCAGCGGGTTTTTCTTATGCATTGCGACCATCATCTGATAAGACGATATATCAGGCGCAATTCGGTTATCCAGAGCTAACCCCCACAAGGTATCTTTTACATCGACATACGCTTGTGTCTTTTTATCCATCCGCGTACGAATGTTAGAAGGGTTTTTCTTAGCACGTCTCGGTACAGGCGCTTGTGCTTGAATGTTTGACCGAGTGTCTACTGACGAAGAGACTGCAGGTTCAACAAATTTTTGCGTAGGCGACGGGTCAAAAACAGGGGGATCAAGTAACAGCGTGTACTCGCGAACCAGTCGACCACTTGGCCAATTAACCTCTACTAAGAAATTTATAAAAGGTTCTTTCACGGGCTCTCTGGACGTCAGTAAAATAACACCGCTACCGTTGGGGCTAACTTTTACTTGAAAACGGATATCAGACAGCGCTCTTTGCTGGCTTAAGCCTGCCAGTGCAAACTCGTCTTGGTCTGCCATTCGAGGCCGAATCTGTAAGGGGTTTAAATCCCGTATCTGGTGCAGCTGAATTTCTGCGTTCAGAGGCTCATTTAAAGCCGATTTAATCTTAATATCACCAAGCCCTAACGCGTTCGCCTGTGTTGATACAAGAGCACCTGCAACAGCCAGACTTAAAGCAAGTTTGCGCAGCATTTTATTTTCCTTAAGTTACTTACTGATTATTTCTTGCATAATCAGCAAGTTGCCGATCCGATATGTGATCAAAGTATTGTTAATAAGTGCCAATCGGTCAAGAAACTGAGCAAATAAGAGTGTAATTTGACTAATTACACCCATATTTATCAATCAAGCGGCAGATCTAGCACTTTACAGGTAGTCATTTATAACTAACTCAGCCACCTGCACTGCGTTCAAAGCAGAACCTTTTTTTACGTTATCGGCCGTTATCCATAAACTTATACCTTGATGACCATGTAAATCTTCACGAACACGACTTACATATACAACATCACTGCCGGCAGCATCTGTAACTGGGGTTGTAAAATCCATTTCAGGATTTTTACCAATGACCTCAACACCTTCAACAGCCTGCAATATTTCCGTCACTTCATCAGCACTAATATATGCTTGGGTCTCGATGGAGACTGACTCACTGTGGCCAAAAAATACCGGCACACGAACACAGGTAGGATTAACACGCACAGAAGCATCATCCAAAATTTTCTGCGCACCTAACACCAAGTTCATCTCTTCCTGAGTATAGCCATTTTCAAGAAAGTTACCGGCATGAGGAACAACATTGAAAGCAATTTGCTTACTAAAGACGTGAGACTCGATTTCTTTTGCATTGAGCAGTTGTGTTGTCTGCTTAGCAAGCTCTCCGACACCTTTTCTGCCAACGCCTGATACAGCCTGATACGTTGATACATTAATGCTTTCAATGCCAACAGAGCGATGGATTGGCGCTAACGCCAACAACAACTGCGTGAGAGGAGCATCAGGAATACTGATCATATTTCTAATAGAGAAGTCTGCAACTCTATATGCATTAACTTCTGGGATCACCAAAGGCACATCAGGGTCATTACAAAACGCTGCACTCATATCGATAACTACACATCCAGCGTCTGCTGCGATTGGTGCATACTGAATTGCAACTTCCTCAGTGGCAGAGAAGAAAGCGACTTGTGCTTGACTGAAGTCAAAGTCAACAACACTTTGTACTGTCAACGTCTGGCCTTTAAAAGTAATTTTTGTACCTGTACTGCGCTCACTTGCCAGCAGGTATACATCCCCTACTGGAAAAGCTCTTTCTTCAAGAGCACTTAAAATACTTTCACCAACCAATCCGGTGGCGCCCACAACAACAACATCAAACACTCTATCCATTACACCCTCAAAACAAAACAGCCCGAACAATGTCGGGCTATTGAAAACTAAATGTGAATTTTATCAGGCTTGTTCAAGCAAGATTCGTAGCATACGACGCAACGGCTCAGCCGCACCCCATAACAACTGATCACCAACACTGAAAGCATTTAGGTATTGACCACCCATATTCATCTTACGCAAACGGCCTACAGGAACACTCAATGTGCCAGTAACTTTTGAAGGCGTTAACTCTGCTGCCGTAAGATCACGTGAATTAGGAACAACCTTAACCCAATCATTTGCTTCACCGATCATTGCTTCAATTTCGTCAATCGGAAGATTTTGCTTGAGCTTTATAGTGAATGCTTGGCTATGGCAACGCATAGCACCGATACGCACACACGTTCCATCAATTGGAACAGGGCTCTCAGAACGGCCAAGAATTTTGTTAGTTTCAACAAAGCCTTTCCATTCTTCTTTGCTTTGTCCATTCTCCAATGCGACATCGATCCAAGGAATAAGGCTGCCAGCTAATGGCACACCAAAGTTGTCTACTGGCATGCTTGAACCGCGAATGGTTTCCGCAACACGCTTATCAATATCTAAAATGGCGCCATTAACGTCTACTTGATCTGCAACAGAATTATGAATAACACCCATCTGGCTGATCAATTCACGCATGTGACGCGCCCCACCACCGGAAGCGGCTTGATAGGTCATCGATGTTAACCATTCAATCTGGCCAGACTTAAACAGCCCTCCCAAACCCATTAGCATTAGAGAAACAGTACAGTTACCACCGATAAAGTTCTTAACGCCTGCTGCCAGGCCTTTGTCGATCACCTGACGATTTACTGGATCCAATACAATGATACTGTCATCAGCCATACGCAATGAAGAAGCCGCATCGATCCAGTAACCTTGCCAACCAGACTCACGTAGTTTAGAGAATACCTCTTTCGTATAGTCACCGCCCTGACAGGAAATAATAGCGTCCATCGATTTTAATTCTTCAATATTGGTGGCATCTTTAAGTGCCGGAATCGACTTTCCAATATCCGGGCCAGCTCCGCCAACCTGTGAAGTAGTAAAAAAGACAGGCTCATCGATAAAATCGAAGTCGCGCTCTTCCATCATGCGTTGCATCAGCACGGAACCCACCATTCCGCGCCAACCGACAAAACCTACACGTTTCATTGGTATCCCCAATTAAATAAATTACAAAGTACATAAAAACAAAAGCCGACCTCCGAAAAAGCCGACCAATTACACATTATGCTCTAATTAAAGCTTGATTAAAATTAGCCTTTAAGTGCAGCAACGACAGCATCGCCCATCTGAGCGGTAGTAACCGCTGTCATTCCATCAGACATAATATCAACGGTACGTAAATTCTGATCCAGAACCTGGCTCACAGCAGCTTCAATTTTATCTGCTGTATCACCTTCATCTAGAGAGTAACGTAACATCATAGCGACTGAAAGAATGGTTGCCAATGGGTTTGCCTTGCCCTGACCTGCTATATCTGGTGCAGAACCATGACATGGCTCATACATCCCTTTACCGTTAACATCCAAAGATGCTGAAGGAAGCATGCCGATTGACCCCGTCAGCATTGCTGCGGCATCTGATAATATATCACCAAACATATTACCAGTAACCATAACATCAAACTGTTTTGGCGCACGAACCAGCTGCATTGCGGCATTATCAACGTACATATGACTTAACTCTACGTCTGGGTATTCCTTAGCGAGTTCTTCCATAATTTCACGCCACAGTACTGTTACTTCTAGTACGTTAGCTTTATCAACTGAGCACAGTTTTTTATCGCGCTGGCGTGCCGCTTCAAATGCTACCCGACCAATACGACGGATCTCATTTTCATCATACACATAAGTATTATAACCTTCGCGAACGCCACCCTCTTTAACACGAACACCACGAGGCTGGCCAAAATAGATGCCACCTGTCAGCTCGCGAACAATTAAAATATCTAAACCTGAAACAATTTCAGGCTTCAATGAAGAGGCATGCGCTAGTTGAGGATAAAGAATAGCTGGGCGTAGATTACCGAACAAACCCAAGCTGGAACGAATACCCAACAAGCCCTTCTCTGGGCGAATCTGGAAATCAGGAATAGTATCCCATTTAGGCCCGCCAACAGCACCAAGAAGAATAGCATCTGCTTTTTTAGCAGCTTCTAGCGTTGCTTCAGGTAACGGTACACCATCGGCATCAATGGCCGCACCACCGACTAGCGCCTCTGTAAATTCAAGCCCTAGTGAGTACTGATCATTCACTAGCGTCAAAACACGCTTAGCCTGCTCTACAATTTCGGGACCAATGCCATCACCTGGCAAAATCAGAACATTTTTACTCATTTCAAAACCCTTAACTTATCTACTTCTATTACTTGATGGCGTCAAACAACCATGGAGCTTCTTGGCGACGGCGTGTTTCATAATCTTTTATATCTGCTGAATTTTGAAGCGTCAAACCAATATCATCTAAGCCATTTAACAAGCAATGCTTACGAAAAGAATCTACTTCAAATTCCATTTCAGCTCCACTTGGCGTAACAACAACTTGCTTCTCAAGATCAATTGTTAACTGGTATCCTTCAACAGCTTCAACTTCACAAAATAATTGATCAACCTGTTCATCATTAAGAATGATGGGCAACAAACCATTTTTAAAACAATTGTTATAGAAAATATCAGCAAAGCTAGGCGCTATCACGCAACGAATACCAAAATCATCCAATGCCCATGGCGCATGCTCTCGACTTGAACCACAACCAAAATTCTTGCGTGCTAACAATACGGCAGCACCTTGATAGCGATCTTGATTTAAGACAAATTCAGTATTTAATGGGCGACCCGCACAATCCTGATCAGGCTGACCTTCATCTAAATAGCGCAATTCATCAAACAAGTTAGGACCAAAGCCTGAGCGTTTAATAGACTTCAAGAATTGCTTAGGAATGATCATATCAGTATCAACATTGGCACGATCTAACGGTGCAGCAATACCGGTTACTTTAGTAAAATTTTTCATTATATTCTTCCTTCTCAATAAGCCACGGCGGGCTTAGCTGCTCATCAATTCACGAACATCAACAAAGTGTCCGGTAACAGCTGCCGCTGCGGCCATTGCAGGGCTCACAAGATGTGTACGTCCACCAAAACCTTGACGACCTTCAAAATTACGGTTGCTGGTAGAAGCGCAATGCTCACCACTCCCCAACTTATCAGGGTTCATTGCCAGACACATAGAGCAACCTGGTTCACGCCACTCAAGGCCCGCTTCAACAAATATTTTATCTAGTCCTTCTTTTTCTGCTTGTGCTTTAACTAATCCAGATCCTGGAACGACTAATGCCTGCTTAATTGTCGAAGCAACTTGACGCCCCTTAACCACATCAGCCGCTGCTCGCAAATCCTCGATACGCGAGTTAGTACAAGAACCAATAAATACACGATCCAACTGAATGTCTGTAATCTTCTGATCAGCATTCAACCCCATATACTGCAAGGCACGACGAATACCATCAGCTTTTGTTGGGTCTGATTCTTTCTCAGGGTTAGGCACTGTAGCCGTTACATCTACCACCATTTCAGGAGATGTTCCCCACGTAACCTGAGGAATAATATCTTCAGCCTTAATAACAACAACCGTATCAAACTCAGCATCATCATCTGACACTAGACCTTTCCATGCAGTCGCTGCCGCATCCCACTGAGCTTCTGTTGGTGAGAACGGGCGCCCTTTAAAGTAGTCAATGGTTGTCTGATCAACAGCAACAAGGCCTACTCTAGCACCGGCTTCAATCGCCATATTACAAATCGTCATCCGACCTTCCATTGAGATGCTACGAATTGCTTCGCCACCAAACTCAATAGCACAGCCATTACCACCGGCTGTACCAATTACGCCAATAATATGCAATACAACATCTTTTGCGGTAACGCCAACACCTAGCAGGCCATCGACACGCACCAACATGTTTTTCATTTTCTTAGCAATCAAACACTGAGTTGCCATCACATGCTCAACTTCAGAAGTTCCGATACCATGCGCTAACGCACCAAACGCACCGTGCGTAGAAGTATGAGAGTCACCACAAACAACAGTCGACCCAGGAAGAGTCATTCCCTGCTCTGGGCCCACAACATGAACAATACCTTGGCGTGTATCATTCATTTTGAACTCAACAACGCCGAAATCATCACAGTTATCGTCCAAGGTTTGTACCTGAATGCGCGATACAGGGTCTACGATTAAGCCGACACCACCCGCACGCTCTGTTGTTGGTACATTGTGATCCGGTGTCGCCAAATTGGCATCAATACGCCATAATTTTCGACCAGCAAGACGTAACCCTTCAAAGGCTTGTGGCGACGTAACTTCGTGAAGAATTTGCCGATCAATATAGATTAATGCACTACCATCTTCATTTTGACGAACAAGGTGCTGATCCCATAATTTGTCATATAATGTCTTACTCGCCATCAGAACCCTCTCCTGTATCTGGCTAAAAACGCTTCTAAGTAGCTACGCAAACTAGTTAGAACCCTGTTTGCACGCCACTTATTAGCATGCAATCTTTAATATATCGCCATCCTAATCGAGCCCTACGAATTATACAAATTCATATTTTTTATAGTTTGAATTCTAAATAGGAATACATGAGCAGACTCATTTCCAAAACTGTTATATATCAATGCTAACTAGCTTAAACACTTTAAAATAAGACCTAACTTAGGCGTTAACCAAACAGGAGGTATCAATGAAACCCAACGCCACAACAGCCATGGAACAACTGATTGAGGAAGTACGCTTTGCAATTCCTTTTGAGCTTCCTGTCAGTGACCTCTGTTCTGGCATCTGCAATGGTTGCTCAAAAAAGCTGATAGATTTTCTTGATATAGAAATAGGTGATTGGGAGCAGCGGCTGCAGCAAGGAGAAAAACCAGGTTTGGGGGACATTGAAAAACTAGCCAAGACCAGTCGAAAGATCTACCGTGTTTTGCAGAAAAACCAACTAGTCTAAAGCTAACCTTATTGCTTTACGATGTAGCTTTTTTATTCCAATCAATACACGCATCAAGCGTCACACCAGAGCCACCAAAAACATCCAACGCACTACCGATGGTTAAATCAACTTTATCATTTGACAA
Source organism: Neptunomonas japonica DSM 18939 (assembly GCF_000422765.1). GTDB lineage: Bacteria > Pseudomonadota > Gammaproteobacteria > Pseudomonadales > Balneatricaceae > Neptunomonas > Neptunomonas japonica. Next base: position 297,454 of record NZ_KE383915.1, read on the forward strand.
AAGACTGACCTGCTGTAGGTCGTCAAGCGAGCGTGCACCGCCTGCATAAGTAACAGGTATAGTAACTATCTCACCCAGCAACTTAACCAAGTTCTTATCAATACCTGCTTGCAAGCCTTCGACATCAGCTGCATGAATTAAAAACTCAGCGCAATGCTTTTCAAGCTCACGCAATGTCTCTAGATCAATACGGGTTTCAGTCACGGTTTGCCAACGATTCGTTGCTATATTCCAACCAGAATCTGTGCGGCGACAGCTAAGATCCAAAACCAACCGCTGCGAACCTACTTCAGCTTTAATCTTCTCAAGGCGTTCCCATGAGAAGCGGCCATTTTCAAAAAGATAAGAGGTAACAATCACATGAGAAGCGCCTGCTTGAAGAAAATCAGAAGCATTTTCATGATTAACTCCTCCACCAAACTGCAACCCGTCAGGCCAGGTATTCAAGGCCAATAATGCCTGTTCCTTATTCCCAGAACCAAGCGCGATAACATGCCCCCCCGTAAGGTTATACTCATGGTACAAGCGTGCATAATAAGCCGCATCATAGGCGCTCACAAAATTTGTTGTTGCGCCGTCATCATTAAGACTACCACCAACAATTTGCTTCACTTGGCCTTGATGCAAATCGATACAAGGTCGAAACTGAGTCACTCTCCTCTCCCGTCTAAAAACGACTTATTTACAGTATTAAAAACATTACTGTAAAACTGCCAAGCCATTTATTCATACTTATTTGCCATGCGTTATTCACACAACGGTTATTCCGGCAATGTGATATTAAGCTCCAGTACTGAGCAGTCGTCATTGTTATCTAGCTGCACCGACACTTGGTCATTTTCAATATTCACGTACTTACGAATCACGTCGATAATTTCTTGCTGCATTAACGGCAGATAATCCGGTTGCTGACGCTTATTACGCTCATGAGCAACAATAATCTGTAAGCGTTCTTTAGCTACTGATGCTGATGCCTTTTTCTCTTTCTTCAAAAAGTAGTTAAAAATACTCACTTCTTACCTCCTAACAAGCGCTTCAAAAAACCAACTTTCTGAACTTCAAGAAAACGGTGTTCTGCTTCTTCGCCTAACAGTCTCGAGACAGCATCAAGATATGCCTGACCCGCTTCAGAGTCTTGATCTAAGATCACCGGAGCGCCTTGGTTTGATGCTTTAAGTACAGCCTCAGATTCTGGAATTACTCCCAACAAAGGAACAGCCAAAATATCTTCAACATCGGCAACACTCAACATCTCTGCTGCAGCTACACGCTCTGGGTTATAACGAGTCAGTAGCAAATGCTCCTTAACCGAACCACCTTGCTCAGACTTTAATGATTTGCTCTGTAGAATTCCCAAAATACGATCTGAGTCACGCACAGAAGAAACTTCTGGATTAGTCACCACAATCGCCTCATCTGCAAAATACAGGGCCATCTGGGCGCCCTGCTCGATACCTGCAGGCGAGTCACATATGATATATTCAAAGTCTTTCGCTAAGTCATTCAGTACCGTCTGTACACCCTCCATCGACAAAGCATCTTTGTCGCGAGTTTGTGACGCCGGTAAAATAAATAAACCGGGTGTACGCTTATCTTTAATCAGCGCCTGATTTAAGCTCGCTTCCTTATTAATAACGTTAACAAAATCATATACGACACGTCGCTCACAACCCATGATCAAGTCAAGGTTACGTAAGCCCACATCAAAATCTATCACAACTGTTTTAAAGCCACGCAGTGCCAAGCCTGTTGCGATTGCAGCACTCGTCGTTGTTTTACCTACACCACCTTTACCGGAGGTCACTACTATAATTTTAGACACTTTTATTCCTCATAACCCGATTTAGTCAACCCATACTGCAGCATTTAAATAGCTGCAACCTGAATGGATTCACCCTCTAAAAACGCATGCGCTGGCTGCTTCCAGCACTGCTCTCGCAACGTATCATTTAATATAAAATAGCCAGCAATAGAGACTAATTCAGCTTCCATTTGGCGACAGAAAATACGTGCATCAGTGTCACCTTTAACACCCGCTAAAGCTCTACCACGTAACGGACCATAAACATGTATATGACCATCCGCCAATACTTCGGCCCCTTCACTAACAGCGGCCATCAAAATCAAGTCTGAACCTTCTGCATAAATCTGCTGGCCTGAGCGAACGGGTTTAGTAATAACCATACTCGGTCGAAATTCGGCCTGCTGTATATGCGAAACCGGTTCAGCTTGTATTTCAGTCGCTCTCGTATTCGATGCAGGTAATGATGCCATCCCAAGCTGTCGAACCGTACTGAGCAAATCATCAGCAACTGCTTTACATGCCATTGGCTGCAAACCTAGCTCACGGCACGATGCAACTACTTGAATAAGCTGGTCTGGCTGTAAAACACCATTATATTGAGACAAATTAAGTACTAGAGGAGATGCATTAAAAAACTGCGGCGCTGAATCAATTTTTTCCTTTAGTTGCTGAAAAAAAGCAGCACAAGAATAATCATAAAGATCCATAACAACCGCTGTCACAGCGGTACCTTTCATCTGAAAACAAACATCTGCCATTCAGCAATCCTAACCTACAAAAACCGGCACATAACTAACCCCAACAGCGCTTGCCGTTAACCTCAACTGCTGGGTAATTAATCAACACGTGAATAATTCTGGGCGACTACTTTACCAAATTGCCATGACGGCAGGAAAGCAATCACAGCATTGATCATAAAATATATTACGCATGTGCGAAAAATACTACGTATTGTAAAGTAAAGAGAATCTATTGAGTTAGAAAAGTTCCATTTTTAAGGAGCACATAGCCATTACTCCGCTTGCAATGCAACTTGGGCAAGTGCTTCATCTCTAAATGCATCAAGGAAAAACATATACCTATTTCTTCCTTCTTTTTTAGCTTGATATAAAGCAAGATCTGCATTTTTAATAACATCTTCAGAATCACCACCATCCTGAGGAAATAGACTAACCCCTAAACTACAAGTCACCTTAAGTTTCTGGTTAGCTATTAATAGCGGCTTACTTACAGCATCCAAAATATTATCGGCAATTTTTTTTGCATCATCACGTCCGTTAACGTTTTGCAATAAAAGTGTAAACTCATCCCCACCAATACGGGCAACCGTATCTGACTTACGTACACATAAAAGTAACCGCTCAGCAATCACTTTCAATAGCTCATCACCCGCATCATGCCCAAGCGTATCGTTAATCAGCTTAAACTTATCTAAATCGAGCATAATTAAAGCTAACTCAGATGTAGAAGAGCGTAAGCAAACAGCTGCTGCCTGATTTAGTCGATCATTAAATAATCGGCGATTTGCCAACCCAGTCAAAGGGTCATATAACGCCAGCTTTTCGAGTTGATTCTGCACTTTCTTTTGCTCAGTTATATCTTCACTAACACTCACAAAGTGCGTTATCTCACCATCTTCATCGCTAATGGGTGATATCGACATAAAGGACCAATAAAAAGCACCACTTTTGGTTCTATTATAGGTTTCCCCTCGCCAGTCCCTGCCCGATAGAATTGTTTGCCATAAATCTCTATGAGTTTGTTCTGATGTATGCCCTGTACTTACAATGGAAGGAGTTTGCCCTACTAGTTCACAGGAGAGATAACCAGTAATATTGCAAAAGCTAGGGTTTACATATTCAATAACTCCTTGCTTATTGGTAATCATAATAGAGCTACCTGCGTGCTCAACAGCCAAAGATAGTTTTTTCAACTCCATTTGCGAGCGTTTTTGAATTGATATATCTGTTATAAAAGCAAATACACCTGAGCCATTTTCAATAGGCCCACCTGAAAGCTGAGCATAGATTAGCTCACCGTTTTCTTTTTTAAGTGCAGTTTCCAAGCTCCAATTTTTATAATCCTGCAACGTTTTTAAAAGTGTATTAATCAAACTCGCATCGGGTGAAGATAAAAGAGAATAAATAGAGCGTCCCAACAACTCTTTGCTAGCAGATGAAAGCATCTGGCAAAAAGCGACATTACAATGAGTAATATTTAACGATTGATCTAATGTGATAAAACCATCGGGGGTAGTGGAAATAAACGAACGAAGCATTGCCTCACTTCTTTCAAGCTCACGCTTAGCACTCTTTTGCGCTGTCACGTCGTTAATGATGGAGTATAAGATCTCTTTACCATTGGAATTAAAAGGGCCAGATACAACTGCTACGTCACGTATATCACCATTTTTAAGCTTATGCTGAAAATTAAAAAAGTTTCTCTCTTCCTGCTTTGCTCTCTCTATTTCAACCTGTATTTGTTCTGCAGGCAAGATGTTCAAATCAGAAATGCTTAAGCTTTTCAGCTCTTCAATGCTGTAACCATAATAAGTTTGTGCAGCAACATTTGCATCTATAATAGCCCTACTTTCTGGATCGATAAGAAGCTGTATTGCCTTGCTACGCTGAAAAAGCTGGCTATAAATATCTTTAGCTTCATTACGCTGCATATCAGATACTTTGCGTTCGGTAATATCAATAACATAACCATAAGCGTGTTGTGAAATACCTCCACAAGACATGGGAATCAAGGTTCTATCAATAACCCACCTATATTCACCCGATTTATTTTTAATTCTATATTCTTGCTCAAAGCTTTGAGTACCAAGCTGACAATGAAGATCAACCTCTTCGCTTATCTTAGGAAAATCGTCTGGGTGAATTAAGTCCGAATAATTAATTGCTCCAGCAGTAAAGTCATTTGTGCAATAACCTAGCTGCTGAATATTTTCTGAGACATAAGTGACAGACCAATTTTCACTAGGCTTCCAAGTAAAGAAGATCACAGGTCCATTGATATGTAAGAAGGCATCTTGAGGGTTCATTGCATTTACCCCGATTTTCACGATATAAGTCCGTTTAGAACAACGACCTAATCCTTTAAAATCTAACTATCCAAAGACAGTTGCTAAGATAATAATTACACAATGAGATGTTCATTGAATTGATTTATAACAATATAATTTCCTAATCCCTTCCTAAAATTAGTTTGAATTTACACACCCTCTTTGCAGGCACTAAGCCAAGCCCATCTCCCTATTCCCCAACTCCAGGCATAAAAAAACCCTGATCACGAAGTGATCAGGGTTCTCTATTAAAAGCTTGGCGATGACCTACTCTCACATGGGGAGACCCCACAC